>NZ_JBEPPH010000025.1:0-1035 GCF_040547235.1 Rhodococcus sp. UYP9 | reverse complement strand
TCGAATCGGTTCAGGAACCACATCCGCTGCTGCGCCAACGACAACGGCACCACACCCGGACGCTCCCGCGCCACCAACGCAACCCGATCCCCCGACCCCACCGACTGCTCCACCCGAACCGCCAAACCACCCACCGACGGCGCCTCGAACACCAACCGCACCGGCACCACAGCATCCAACGCCACACCCAACCGCGACACCACCTGCGTCGCAATCAACGAATTACCACCCAACGCAAAGAAATCATCATCGACACCCACACGATCAACACCCAACACCTCAGAAAACACCCGCGCCACCGCCTCCTCCACCGGAGTCGACGGAGCCCGAAACACCACAGCCTCGAACACCGGAGCCGGCAACGCCGCACGATCCAACTTCCCATTCACCGTCAACGGCAACGCATCCAACACCACAAACGCCGACGGCACCATGTACGACGGCACCACCGCACCCAACGCCACCTTCACCTCACCCACATCCAAAGACACACCCACACCACCAACCACATACGCCACCAACTGATCCCCCGCAAACTCATCCACCCGAGCAACCACCGCAACATCGACCACCCCATCGACCCCACGCAACGCCGACTCGATCTCCCCCAACTCGATCCGGAACCCACGCACCTTCACCTGAAAATCACTACGCCCCACATACTCCAACTCACCAGAACCACCCCACCGCACCACATCACCCGTCCGATACAACCGAGAACCCACACCCACACCCGCAACACCGACAAACGGATTCGCCACAAACCGCTCCGCCGTCAAATCCACCCGACCCACATACCCACGCGCCAACTGCACACCCGCCAAATACAACTCACCCGACACACCCACCGGCACCGGATGCAACCGCTCATCGAGCACCAACACACCCGTATTCCACTCCGGCACACCAATAGGCACACCCGCAACATCACCCGCCCCCACCTCATGCACCGTCACCGACACCGCAGCCTCCGTCGGACCATACAAATTGAACAACGCACCCGCATTACCCCGACGGAACCACTGCGCCGTCGCA
>NZ_JBEPPH010000024.1:0-1125 GCF_040547235.1 Rhodococcus sp. UYP9 | reverse complement strand
AGTCAACGGAATCGAATCCAACACCACAAACGCCGACGGAACCATATGCGCCGGCAACAACGACACCACCCGATCACGCACCGCATCGACATCGACCAACCCACCACCGACACCGAACACATACGACACCAACACCGTCGCACCACCAGGCCCATCAACACCCAAAGTCGCCACGAAATCAACCTCAGGCAAAGCAGCAATCACCGCATCGATCTCACCCAACTCGATCCGAAAACCACGAACCTTCACCTGAAAATCGCTACGCCCCACATACTCCAAAACCCCAGAACCATTCCACCGCACCACATCACCCGTGCGATACATCCTCTCCCCCACAACCGAAAACGGCGCCGCCACGAACCGCTCCGCCGTCAAACCCAACCGATCATGATAACCGCGCGCCAACCCAGGACCAGCCAAATACAACTCACCCACAACACCCACCGGAACCGGCTGCAAACGCGAATCCAACACCACCACAGCAAAACCCAACACCGGAGAGCCGATATCGACCGGAACCCCCGGCGACATCGGCGCACTCAACGACGCAAACACCGTCGCCTCCGTCGGACCATACGCATTGAACATCAAACGGCCCGGCGCCCAACGCTCAACCAAATCAGAACCCGAAGCATCACCACCGGTCGCCACCACCGCGAGCGAATCGAGACCGGCCGGATCCACCGACGCCAACGCCGCCGGCGTCACAAAAGCATGCGTAATCTCCTCCTCACGCAGCAACTGAGCAAGCTCGACACCACCGAACACATCCGTCGGCACAATCACCATCGCCGCACCACCACAAAACGCCAACAACAACTCGAGCACCGACGCATCGAAACTCGGCGACGCAAACGACAACGTACGCGAGCCAGCAGTCACCCCGAACCGAACACGCTCCACCTCAGCCAAATTCGCCAAACCCCGATGCGTCACCACCACACCCTTCGGAACACCCGTCGAACCCGACGTATAGATCAGGTAAGCGGCATCATCGAGACGAACCGAACCCAACCGATCACCATCGGACACCGGCCCACCAGAAAACTCACCAACCTCATCGACGATCGACTCATCGTCCAGAACGATCCACGACACCCCACCGCCCGCCTGGCTCAAACCCGA
>NZ_JBEPPH010000023.1:0-1151 GCF_040547235.1 Rhodococcus sp. UYP9 | reverse complement strand
TTGGAGATCACCGCGAAGCCCACGAACCCCGACAACACCAGGATCGCGATATTCGCCAACAGCGGGGTGTACATCAGTTCTCCTTCTCACGTGTCACGCATGCACCAGCGAGGACTTCGTCCGAAAAATCAGGAGCGAGGCCACCGTCGACGAGCATGAGTTCGAGCAACGCCGAAATGTTCTTCGAGTACAGCTCGCTTGCGTGCTCGGGCATGGTGGCAGGCAGATTCAACGGCGAGGCGATGGTGACAGCGTGCTTGACGACGGTCCGACCGGGCTCGGTCAACTCGCAGTTACCGCCGGTCTCACCGGCGAGGTCGACCACGACACTTCCGGGCTTCATGCCCTCGACGGCCGCGGCCGTCACCAGACGTGGCGCCGGACGCCCGGGCACCAACGCGGTCGTGATGACGACGTCGAAACCCTTGATTGCTTCTTCGAGGGCGTCTTGCTGCTGCGCACGCTCCTCCTCGGTCAGTTCGCGGGCATAGCCACCTTCACCTGCTGCGTCGATCCCGAGGTCGAGCCACTGAGCGCCGACCGAGCGGACCTGATCGGCAACCTCGGGGCGCACGTCGTACCCGGTCGGGCGACTGCCGAGACGCTTGGCTGTCGCCAAAGCCTGCAATCCGGCGACACCGACACCGAGGACCAGGACTGTTGCCGGCTTGACCGTGCCGGCGGCGGTGGTGAGCATCGGAAAGAATCTTGTCGACTCGGACGCCGCTAGCAGCACTGACTTGTAGCCCGCGACATTCGCCTGTGAAGACAATGCGTCCATGACCTGCGCACGAGAGATACGGGGAATCGCCTCGACGGCGAACGCCTGCACGCCCGCTGCCTTCAGCGCACCGATACTGTTCTCCGCATTACGCGGCGCCAGGAATCCGATCAGCGTCGAACCCGAAGAGAGCTTCGCGACCTCGGCATCGGTGGGCGGTGCGACCTTGACGACGACATCGGCACCCCAAGGGTCCCCGATCCTCGCGCCGGCCGATACATACAGCTCGTCCGGAATCAGTGCGCCCAGGCCTGCGCCGGACTCGACGATCACCTCGACGCCTTTGCCGATCAGCGACGCCACGATTTTCGGAACCAACGCGACGCGACGCTCGCCCTCTCCGGACTCGCGGACTACGCCCACTCGCACC
>NZ_JBEPPH010000022.1:0-1375 GCF_040547235.1 Rhodococcus sp. UYP9 | reverse complement strand
CACCCAACACACCAATATCACCCACCACCACAGACGAATCCGCCACCACCGCCTCCAACACCCGAACAAACCGCTCCACAAAACCATCCACCGTCGACCGATCGAACAAATCCGTCGCAAACGTGAAATACCCACCCACACCCAAAGGACGACCACCCTCGTCGTAACGGTCCGTCACGATCAAATGCAGATCGAACTGCGAAATCCCCGTATCAGCATCGAGACCACTCACCGACAATCCCGACAACTCCAACGAACTCTGCGCAAGATTCTGGAAAGACAACCCCACCTGGAACAACGGATGCCGCGCCGTCGACCGAACCGGATTGAGCACCTCCACCAAACGCTCGAACGGCACATCCGCATGCGCGAACGCCTGCAAATCACTCGCCCGAGTCTGCGCCAACAACTCCTCGAACGTCATCGAAGAATCCACCCGACTACGGAAAACCAACGTGTTGACGAACATCCCGATGATGTCGTCCAAAGCTTTGTCGCTGCGACCGGCGAACGGAGTACCGATAGCAATGTCGTCACTACCGGACAAACGAGCGAACAACACTGCCATCGCAGAATGCACCACCATGAACAACGTGCTGTTGGTCCGACGCGCAAGCTGCACGAGCTGAGCATGCACATCCGCATCGACCGCGAAGTCGGCTCGATCTCCTGCATACGACTGCACCGCAGGACGCGGACGATCCATCGGCAGATCGAGCTGATCCGGCAGGCCCGCCAAAGCGGTCTTCCAATACGACACCTGCTGCGCAGCAATCGAATCCGGATCATCCTCACTACCGAGAACCTCACGCTGCCACAACGCAAAATCGGCGTACTGCACCGACAACGGAGCCCAACCAGGAGCCTCACCGGCAGAACGCGCCGCATACGCCACCATCACATCACGCGTCAACGGACCCATCGAGGAACCGTCGGCCGAAATATGGTGCACCACAAGGGCAAGTACGTGTTCCGTCGAAGACACGGTGAACAACCGAACCCGCAGCGGTATCTCCGTCGTCACATCGAAGGTCGTCGATGCCAGCGCACGCACCCGGCTCTCGACGTCCGAAGCATCGATGTCGACGACCTGGATATCGGGCCGGACCCGTTCCGCCGGGACGACGAACTGAATCGGGCCGTCCTCGGTCTCGGGGTACATCGTACGAAGAGACTCGTGCCGTGCAATCACATCTCGCACCGCGGCCTCTACGGCAGAGGCATCCAATTCACCCGACAGCCTGATGGCGACGGGCACGTTGTACGCCGCCGAACCGGCATCGAATCGGTTCAGGAACCACATCCGCTGCTGCGCCAACGACAACGGCACCACACCCGGACGCTCCCGCGCCACCAACGCAACCCGATCCCCCGA
>NZ_JBEPPH010000021.1:0-1423 GCF_040547235.1 Rhodococcus sp. UYP9 | reverse complement strand
AACTCGTCGTTGATGTCGTCCATTTCCTTCATCGCGTCGTACTCGACGTCGGCCTCGGCAAGCAACACGTTCATGTGTCCCGGCATACGGCCGGCGACCGGGTGAATCGCGTACTTGACCTCGACACCCTTCGCTTCGAGCAACTTGGCCATGTCCTTGACCGCATGCTGCGCCTGCGCCACGGCGAGACCGTAACCGGGAACGACGATGACCTGGTTTGCGTATGCCATCTGAATAGCAGCATCGGCAGCCGACGTCGCCTTCGCGGTGCCCCCAGCAGCCCCCGCCGGTCCGGCTGCAGCATCGCCGCCACCGAACCCGCCGGCAACGATCGCCGGAATCGACCGGTTCATGGCCTTGGCCATCAAGTTCGTCAAAATTGTGCCCGACGCGCCGACGATCATGCCCGCCACGATCATTGCCGTGTTGTTCAGAGCCAGACCTGCTGCCGCAGCCGACAAACCGGTCAACGCGTTGAGCAGCGAGATGACCACCGGCATATCCGCGCCACCGATCGGCAACACCACCGTCAAACCGAGAATGCCTGCCAGCACCAAGACTGCGACGATCCACCACTGCGAGACACCGGCGCCGGGGGTGGCATTGATTCCGATCACTACCGCTGCGGCAACGGCGCCGATGAGCAGAAGCGCGTTCATCGGCTGCTGCAGCTTCCCGATCGTGATCGGAGAGCCCGGCAATGTTTCCTGGAGCTTGAGGAACGCGATGAGCGAACCCCAGAACGAGATGGAACCGATGATCGCCGCGAAGAGCGAACCGATGACAATGTGCACCGTCGGCGACTCGCCATGGTTGAAGTCCGAGAACCCGGAGGTGTCGAGGAACTCTGCCCACGCGATCAACGCGACCGTGCCGCCGCCGACACCGTTGAACAGTGCCACCAGCTGAGGCATACCGGTCATCTTCACTCGGCGTGCCGGCGGAATACCCAGAGCGACACCGACGACGAGGCCGACGATGATCAGAATCCAATTCTCGGTGTCCCGAATCGCGATCAGCGTCGCGACGACTGCGACGAACATGCCGACCGCGGCGATCTGGTTACCGCGAACAGCCGTCTTCGGACCGGTCAGACCCATCAGACCGTAGATGAACATGCCGAAGGCAACGATGTAGAGAATGTTGACGAGATTGTCCATCAGGAGTCAGCACCCTTCTCGACGGATCCAGGGGCAACTGCGGCGGGCACAGGCTTGGACTTGAACATGCTGAGCATGCGATCGGTGACGACGAATCCACCGATCACATTGACAGTTCCGAACACCAAGGCGACGAACAGGATGATCTGCAGACCGATCGAGGGATCCTCGACCTTGCCCAGCACCACCAGTGCGCCGAGCACAACGATGCCGTGGATGGCGTTGGTACCGGACATGAGCGGGGTGTGCAAGGTGTTGGGCAC
>NZ_JBEPPH010000020.1:0-1477 GCF_040547235.1 Rhodococcus sp. UYP9 | reverse complement strand
GGTGATGGTGAGCGGTTGTCGGTGTTGCGTGGGTCGAATGCGGCGTATGTGATTTTCACGTCGGGGTCGACGGGTCGGCCGAAGGGTGTGGCGGTTTCGCATGAGGCGATCGTCAACCAGATCTCTTGGCTTACCGAGCGGTTCGGGTTGGGTGCGGGGGATGTGGTGTTGCAGAAGACGCCGGTGACGTTCGATGTGTCGTTGTGGGAGTTGTTCGGTACTTTGCTTTCCGGTGGGCGTTTGGTGTTGGCGGCACCGGATGGTCATCGTGATTCTCGGTATTTGGCGCAGGTGATTGCTGATGAGGCGGTCACCATGACCTCGTTCGTCCCGTCGATGTTGTCGGTGTTCGTGGCGGAGACGGCTGGGTTCGAGTCCGATTCGTTCGGTTCGTTGCGGGTGGTTCTCGCGGCCGGTGAGGCGTTGCCGATGTCTGTGGTGCGGTCTTTCGAGCGTGCTTTGCCGGGTGTGGCTTTGCACAACTTGTATGGTCCGACGGAGTTCACGGTGCATGCGACCGAGGGTGTGGTGGATTCTGCTCTCGGGACGGTGACCATCGGTAGGCCGGTGTGGAATACGCGTGCGTTGGTTCTCGACGAGCGTTTGCATCCGGTGCCGGTGGGAGTAGCGGGCGAACTCTATCTCTCTGGTCCTCAGGTGGCTCGGGGATATGTGGCCCGGCCGGATTTGACTAGTGGTGCTTTTGTTGCTGATCCGTTCGCCGACCCCGAAGCGCAGGGTTCGCGTCTGTATCGGACCGGGGACTTGGTGCGGTGGACGAGCGGCGGTGAGATCGAGTATGTGGGGCGCACCGATTTTCAGGTGAAGTTGCGTGGTTTGCGTATCGAGTTGGGCGAGATCGAGGCTGTACTGACCGAGGTGCCGTCGGTGGCGGGTGCTGTTGTGCTGGTGCGCAACGAGCAGCTTGTTGGTTATCTTGTCGGTGAGTCCTCGGCGGGTATCGATCTGGACGAGGTGACTGCAGCAGCCGCTGTGCATTTGCCGTCCTATATGGTCCCGTCGAACTACGTTGTGCTCGAAGAGTTTCCATTGGGATCGAGTGGGAAGCTCGATCGTACGGCTTTGCCGGATCCGGTCGTGGCGGTCAAGGAGTTTCGGGTGCCCACCACGCCGGTGGAAGAGATCGTGGCGGAGACTTTCGCGGGGGTGCTCGGTCTGGGGCGTGTGGGTCTCGATGATGACTTTTTCGAGCTCGGTGGTAACTCGCTGATTGCGACTCAGTTGGTCTCTCGTTTGGGTGCGGTGCTCGACACCCGACTTCCGGTGCGGATTCTGTTCGATGCGCCGAAGGTTGGTGCTCTGGCTTCGTTGGTGGAGTCTCAGGTGGGTGCGGGTGCACGGGTTGCGTTGGTGGCGCAGGTGCGGCCGGATGTTGTTCCGTTGTCGTTGGCGCAGCAGCGGATGTGGTTCCTCAACCGATTCGATACCGCGTCTGCGGTGAACAATATTCCGGTGG
>NZ_JBEPPH010000018.1:0-2211 GCF_040547235.1 Rhodococcus sp. UYP9 | reverse complement strand
GCCCAGGGATTTCGGACAGTGGACCCGCTTAGAATAGGGATCTACTGAAATGAGCCAGTCCAGCATGAGCAGATCGCGTCGATCGTTCAGTCCCGAGTTCAAGGACGAACTGTGCCGAGAGGTCATCGACTCCTCCAAGCCGATCAGCGAAGTCGCCAAGGCCTACAACGTCGGTGACGACAGTCTGCGCCGGTGGCTGGTGAAGTATCGGGACACTCACGGCGGCGGCCCGGACACCGAACTCACCCTCACCGAACGAGCCCGCCTCGCCCAACTCGAACGGGAGAATCGAGAACTTCGAGCCGAGGCAGCCTTCCTGAAAAAAGCAGCCTTAAATTCAACCTGTCAACGCAACAAGGTCCCCGGCAAGGCACTCTGCGGGTGACCTGAATCCAAGACACTTTCGTGGACGGTTATTCAGTTTGGCTGCAATAGAATCGAGGTCTTGCTGAGTCAAATCTCCTAAGTACGTTCCCTTCGGAAGATATTGGCGCAAGAGCTTATTGGTGTTCTCGTTCGTTCCTCGCTGCCAGAGACTGCGCGGTGCAGCGAAGAACATCTCGATGCCTGTCGCGGCGGTAAGCAGCTTGTGGCCGGCAAGTTCCATCCCTCGGTCCCACGTCAAACTCCGGCACATCACCGGATTCATCCGTGCATACTCCCTGACCAGCGCAGGAACAACTGACATCGTATGCCGGGTTGGTGTCTGCACAATGGTCAGATAGCGGTACTTACGATCGACCAGGGTCGCTACCTGACTGTTTCTCGAACCAATGACCAAGTCGCCTTCCAAGTGGCCGCTGATGCTGCGGTCTTGCGCATCGGCGGGCCGGTCCTCGATGGGTCGTGCATCGACGATCTGGGAGCGCCACTGACCTTTAACGCTGTGCCACTTGTTCTTTCGGATCGGTCGACGGGTCCGAAGCTTCTTGCACAGCTTCTGCGGAATGACGCCCCATCGTGTGGTATATATCGAGCGATAGATCGTCTCATGACTGATCGCCAGCTCAGTTTCATTCGCATGGTGCAGTCTCAGATGCCCGACGATCTGCTCTGGCGACCACTCGTCGTCGAGCATCGACACGACCTTGTCGCGCAGTGCCGGATTCCGTTTCAGCAAGCACAGTTTGGGTCGCTTCGCCTGCACGCCAGCACGGTCATGCGCAGCGGCGGCACGATAGCTGCCACGCCCACCATTTCTCTTGATTTCACGGCTCACCGTCGAGGGCGCACGGTCGAGTGCAGAGGCGATCGATCGAACTGTGTCACCTGCGGCGATTGCCCGTGAGATAGCCTCACGCTCAACAAGAGTCAATGAACCGGCCCGCACTGTGGACTCCGCCGGCGCGATACCGCCGTGATACTTCAGAACCGTGAAGACAGATCCCGGCGGCTTGCGTAGTCCGCGGGATATGACGCTGATCGATTCGCCGGATCGCCACCGCCTCCACAACTCCGCCTTCTCCCTATCCGACATTCCCGGCCGGCCGATCTTCGACACCCACACCCTCCTTCAACTGCACTGTTGCGCTGACCCTTTGATTCTAAGGCCTCGTACTTTGCACGGGAGCCACGGTAGTGGCGAAGTACGAGTTCATCGATTCCTATGTCGCGGACGACTCCGCGGTAGTACCGATCACCGACCGCTGCCGCTGGCTCGCGGTCTCCACCTCCGGGTTCTACCACTGGAAAAGCCGGCCGCAATCAGCAACCGCGATCCGCAGAGATACTCTGGCACAACGTATTCGGGTGTTCTTCGGGCTCTCGCACGGCACGTACGGATACCGCCGCATCCACGCAGATCTGCGAGCAGCCGAGATTGAATGCTCCCCGGAACTGGTCCGATCGATCATGCGCGACGAGGACCTCGCGCCGTGCCAGCCGCGGCCGTTCCGGGTCACTACCGACTCCGACCCGAACAGCGAGCCGGTCGTGCCGGATCTGCTCGTGCGCGACTTCTCCGCTGATCGCCCAGGAGCGAAGTTCGTCGGCGACATCACCTACATCCACACCTGGCAGGGGTTCGTATATCTCGCGACGGTCATCGACTGCTACTCCCGCAAAGTCGTGGGCTGGTCGATCGCAGACCATATGCGTACCGAACTGGTGGCGGCGGCGTTGACGAATGCGGCATCGACGACCCTGATCGAGTCGGGAGCGATTTTTCACTCCGATCGCGGCAGTGTCTACGCATCGCGGGCCTACCGGGCT
>NZ_JBEPPH010000017.1:0-2714 GCF_040547235.1 Rhodococcus sp. UYP9 | reverse complement strand
CAACATCACGCTCCGCAACACCCAACACACCAATATCACCCACCACCACAGACGAATCCGCCACCACCGCCTCCAACACCCGAACAAACCGCTCCACAAAACCATCCACCGTCACCACATCGAACAAATCCGCCGCAAACGTGAACTCCGCATGGATCTCTGCCGGTCGGCCTCCTTCCATCGCACCATCGAAGATGGTCAGCTGAAGGTCGGTCTTGGCCAACGGTGAATTCACATCAACCGCAGACACAGTCAGACCGGGCAGTTCGAGGCTCGCTCGCGTCATGTTCTGGAAGGACAGACCGACCTGGAACAGTGGGTTGCGCGCGGTGGAACGGACCGGATTGAGCACCTCGACGAGCCGCTCGAACGGCACGTCCGCATGCGCGAACGCCTGCAGATCGGTCTCTCGTGTCTGCGCCAACAGCTCCTCGAACGTCATCGAAGAATCCACCCGACTACGGAAAACCAACGTATTGACGAACATTCCGATCATGTCGTCCAAAGCTTTGTCGCCTCGACCTGCGACGGGCGTCCCGACGGCAATGTCCGACACGTTGGACAGCCTCGCCAACAGAACTGCAAACGCGGCGTGCATCGTCATGAACAGGGTTGTGTGGTGCTTACGGGACAATTCGAGCAGCGCGCCATGCAACGTGGCGTCCAGAGTGAAGCGAACGGCGTCGCCACGAAAGCTCTGGTGTGTCGGTCGTCGTCGATCCGAAGGCAGGTCCAGCTGGTCCGGCAGCCCCGACAGTGCCGACTTCCAGTACGCAACCTGCTGCGAGGCAATCGAATCCGGATCATCCTCACTACCGAGAACCTCACGCTGCCACAACGCGTAGTCGGCGTACTGCACCGGCAACGGAGCCCAACCAGGAGCCTCACCGGCAGAACGCGCCGCATACGCCACCATCACATCGCGTACGAGGGGCGCCATCGATGCACCATCAGCAGACACGTGATGAATGACGAACGCCAGGACATATTCGCGGTCTGCGACTTTGAACAGTTTTGCGGCCCGGGGAATCTCGGTTGTAACGTCGAAAGCAGTCATCATCAGATCGATGACGCGCCGACGGATATCGATCTCCTCGACGTCGATGATCGCCAAGTCTGCATCCGACTCTTCGACGTGCAGGATTTCCTGGCGTGGACCGTCCAGCGAATCCGGATAGATCGTACGAAGAGACTCGTGGCGCGCAATGAGGTCCATCATTGCTGCCTCGAGTGCGGCGACGTTCAGTTCACCGCTCAATCGAACTGCGAACGGAATATTGTCCACTGCCGAGGTGGTGTCGTACTGGTTGAGGAACCAGTAGCGCTGCTGCGCAAGCGACAGCGGTATCCGCTCGGGTCTTGCCACCGCGATGAGCGCCCGCACGCCGCCACTACCGACCTGGCTGGCGATGCGCGTGGCGAGGTCGGCGACGTTGGACGCCTCGAACAGCTCGCGTACGCCGATCTTCGTGTTGAGAACCTGCCCCAACCTCGAGACGAGCTGTGTGGCGATAAGTGAATTGCCACCGAGTTCGAAGAAGTCGTCATCGAGTCCTACTCGCTCGAGACCGAGAACTCCTGCGAAGGTGTCGGCAACGATTTCCTCCACCGGTGTGGTGGGTGCGCGGAACTCCTTGATCTCCACGACCGGGGCCGGCAACGCCTTACGATCGAGTTTCCCGCTCGATCCGAGTGGAAACTCCTCGAGCTCGACGAAGACGGACGGCACCATGTACTCGGCCAACTTGGAGCCGAGGGCGGTCCGAACCGCCGCGCTGTCGAAATCCGCGGAGTCCGTGACGACGTAGGCCACCAGTTGCTCGTCTCGGACCAGTACTGCGGCCTGCGAGATCGAATTCTGTTCCAGCAGAATGGTCTCGATCTCGCCGAGCTCGATGCGCAAACCGCGGAGCTTGACCTGGAAGTCACTGCGACCCACATAGTCGAGCTCACCGTCAGCATTCCAACGAACGACATCGCCCGTTCGGTAGAGCCGCTCACCGCGAACGCGGGCCTCCGGTACCGGATGCGCGACGAATCTGTCTGCCGTCAAATCGGGACGGCCGACGTATCCCCGTGCCAACTGCACGCCCGCGAGATAGAGCTCGCCCTCGACGCCGACGGGGACCGGGGACAGCCGGCGGTCCAACACGAAGACACGGGTGTTCCACACCGGCGCGCCGATAGGAATGACCGTCTCGCCCGGCCGCACCTCATGGAAAGTGACGTCGACCGCGGCTTCCGTCGGGCCGTACAGGTTGTGTAGCGAAATGTGCGGCAGGGTCGAGAACACTCGCTGGGCTGTGGCCGCGGGAAGAGCTTCGCCGGAGGCGAATATCATCCGCAGACTTGGCAATCGAGTCTCGCGCCCCTCGAGCTCGGAGACGAACACCGCAAGCATCGACGGAACGAAGTGCATGGTGGTCACTGATTCGTCGGCAATCAGCCGGGCGAGATAGTTCGGATCGCGATGTCCGTCGGGAATCGCGACCACGATCGAGGCACCCACCTGAAGCGCCCAGAAGAACTCCCAGACCGATACATCGAAGGTGAACGGAGTTTTCTGCAACACAACGTCGCTCGTGGTCAGGCCATAGGTGTCCTGCATCCATAGAAGCCGGTTGACGATCGCCTCATGCGAAACCGCCACACCCTTCGGCCGACCCGTCGACCCCGACGTGAAAATCACATACGCCGCATTCGACCCACGCAAC
>NZ_JBEPPH010000016.1:0-3279 GCF_040547235.1 Rhodococcus sp. UYP9 | reverse complement strand
CACGAGTGATGTCGTGTTACCTGCACCTGAATATATAGGGTGTGTGGAGGGAACGTGGGGAAGTGAAACATCTCAGTACCCACAGGAAGAGAAAACAATTGTGATTCCGTGAGTAGTGGCGAGCGAAAGCGGATGAGGCCAAACTTTGTGCGTGTGATACCCGGCAGGGGTTGCGTATGGAGGGTTGTGGGGTTTACTTTGTCGATTCTGCCGGATCGGCCGACAGTAAGAAATCATGGTGTTAGTCGAAGTGGTCTGGAACGGCCTGTCGTAGAGGGTGAGAATCCCGTAGACGAAAATACTGTGACTGTCGTAGTGAATACCCAAGTAGCAGCGGGCCCGTGAAATCTGCTGTGAATCTGTCGGGACCACCCGATAAGCCTGAATACTCCCTGGTGACCGATAGCGGACTAGTACCGTGAGGGAAAGGTGAAAAGTACCCCGGGAGGGGAGTGAAATAGTACCTGAAACCGTGCGCTTACAATCCGTCAGAGCTGGTGAACAGTTTGTTCTGTTGCTGGTGATGGCGTGCCTTTTGAAGAATGAGCCTGCGAGTTAGTGGCATGTCGCGAGGTTAACCCGTGTGGGGTAGCCGTAGCGAAAGCGAGTCCGAATAGGGCGTATCACCGTGAGGTGTGTAGTGGCGTGCTCTAGACCCGAAGCGGAGTGATCTACCCATGGCCAGGTTGAAGCGACGGTAAGACGTCGTGGAGGACCGAACCCACTTAGGTTGAAAACTGAGGGGATGAGTTGTGGGTAGGGGTGAAAGGCCAATCAAACTCCGTGATAGCTGGTTCTCCCCGAAATGCATTTAGGTGCAGCGTCACGTGTTTCTCATCGGAGGTAGAGCTACTGGATGGTCTAGGGGGCTTACCGGCTTACCGAAATCAGCCAAACTCCGAATGCCGATGAGTGAGAGCGTGGCAGTGAGACTGCGGGCGATAAGGTTCGTAGTCGAGAGGGAAACAGCCCAGATCGCCAGCTAAGGTCCCTAAGCGTGTACTAAGTGGAAAAGGATGTGGGGTCGCGAAGACAACCAGGAGGTTGGCTTAGAAGCAGCCACCCTTGAAAGAGTGCGTAATAGCTCACTGGTCAAGTGATCCTGCGCCGACAATGTAGCGGGGCTCAAGTACACCACCGAAGCTGCGGCACTCATACAATAGCCCGCATGTTCCTTACGAGGAGTGTGCCAGGTGTGTGGGTGGGTAGGGGAGCGTCGTGCAGCCATGGAAGCATCGGAGTGATCCAGGTGTGGAGGCTGTGCGAGTGAGAATGCAGGCATGAGTAGCGAAAGACGAGTGAGAAACTCGTCCGCCGAATGACCAAGGGTTCCTGGGCCAGGTTAATCCGCCCAGGGTGAGTCGGGACCTAAGACGAGGCCGACAGGCGTAGCCGATGGACAACGGGTTGATATTCCCGTACCCGTGTGAACGCGCCCATGGTGAATCAGTGATACTAACTGCCCTGAATCCACGTTACTGATCTCTTTCGAGAGTGAGGGGTGTGGTGGATGCGCAGGACCTGATCTGGTAGTAGCCAAGCGATGGGGTGACGCAGGAAGGTAGCTGGGCCAGTCAGTGGTAATACTGGTGTAAGCCTGTAGGGCGAACGGTAGGCAAATCCGCCGTTCATGATGCCTGAGAGGTGATGCGTAGCCGATTGAGGCGAATTCAGTGATCCTATGCTGCCGAGAAAAGCCTCTAGCGAGCTTTCACACGGCCCGTACCCCAAACCGACACAGGTGGTCAGGTAGAGAATACTAAGGCGATCGAGATAACTATGGTTAAGGAACTCGGCAAAATGCCCCCGTAACTTCGGGAGAAGGGGGACCCTGTCTGGTGATGAACTTTTCGTTCTGAGCTGGGTGGGGTCGCAGAGACCAGTGAGAAGCGACTGTTTACTAAAAACACAGGTCCGTGCGAAGTCGTAAGACGATGTATACGGACTGACGCCTGCCCGGTGCTGGAAGGTTAAGAGGACCGGTTAGTCACTTCGGTGGCGAAGCTGAGAATTTAAGCCCCAGTAAACGGCGGTGGTAACTATAACCATCCTAAGGTAGCGAAATTCCTTGTCGGGTAAGTTCCGACCTGCACGAATGGCGTAACGACTTCTCAGCTGTCTCAACCATAGACTCGGCGAAATTGCATTACGAGTAAAGATGCTCGTTACGCGCGGCAGGACGAAAAGACCCCGGGACCTTCACTATAGCTTGGTATTGGTGTTCGGTTCGGTTTGTGTAGGATAGGTGGGAGACTGTGAAGCGGTGACGCCAGTTACTGTGGAGTCGTTGTTGAAATACCACTCTGATCGTATTGGATACCTTAACCTCGGACCATGATCTGGTTCAGGGACAGTGCCTGGTGGGTAGTTTAACTGGGGCGGTTGCCTCCTAAAATGTAACGGAGGCGCCCAAAGGTTCCCTCAGCCTGGTTGGCAATCAGGTGTCGAGTGCAAGTGCACAAGGGAGCTTGACTGTGAGACTGACACGTCGAGCAGGGACGAAAGTCGGGACTAGTGATCCGGCACCGGCATGTGGAAGCGGTGTCGCTCAACGGATAAAAGGTACCCCGGGGATAACAGGCTGATCTTCCCCAAGAGTCCATATCGACGGGATGGTTTGGCACCTCGATGTCGGCTCGTCGCATCCTGGGGCTGGAGTAGGTCCCAAGGGTTGGGCTGTTCGCCCATTAAAGCGGCACGCGAGCTGGGTTTAGAACGTCGTGAGACAGTTCGGTCTCTATCCGCCGCGCGCGTAAGAAACTTGAGGAAGGCTGTCCCTAGTACGAGAGGACCGGGACGGACGAACCTCTGGTGTGCCAGTTGTTCCACCAGGAGCACCGCTGGTTAGCTACGTTCGGAAGGGATAACCGCTGAAAGCATCTAAGCGGGAAGCCTGTTCCAAGATGAGGTTTCTCACCCCCTCGAGGGGGTAAGGCCCCCGGCAGACCACCGGGTTGATAGGCCAGAACTGGAAGTCGGGTAACCGATGTAGGTGACTGGTACTAATAGGCCGAGGACTTACCACAAAGAAGCTACGCGTCCACTGTGCAATATCTGAAACAGCACACGTTTCAGTATTACAAAATTGAATGAGCCAACTTCATTCACCGTTATGTGTGAATGGTTCGTTGTGTTCCGTGTGTAACTGTTTCATAGAGTTACGGCGGCCATAGCGGAGGGGAAACGCCCGGTCCCATTCCGAACCCGGAAGCTAAGCCCTCCAGCGCCGATGGTACTGCACTCGACAGGGTGTGGGAGAGTAGGACACCGCCGAACACA
>NZ_JBEPPH010000015.1:0-8256 GCF_040547235.1 Rhodococcus sp. UYP9 | reverse complement strand
GCACCGACACGTTCCACCGATCACTCACCACTGTTCCAGGTCTTATTGGAATTCCAGAACAACCAGAGCGCACACCTCGAACTACCCGGCCTCGACGTTGCGTTCGAGGAGTTGTCCACTGGGACCACCAAGTTCGATCTGCAACTGAGGGTCGATGAATCCGCAACCGAATCCGGCACCCTGAATGCGGCGTTCACCTATGCGACCGCCCTGTTCGATCGATCGACGATCGACAACTTCGTCGACCGATTCCTCAGGCTGCTCCGCTCGATATCAGTTTCCCCAGGCACCACGCTTCGCGATGTCGAGATTCTTTCGACCCGAGAGCGCGAGAGAGTTCTCGAAGAGTGGAATGCGACCGATCACGAGCTGCCGGAGACTGTCGGAGTTGATCCGACGCTCAATACTCTGTTCGATCTGCAGGTGGCCAGAAGTCCGTACTCGATTGCTTTGGTCTTCGAGGATGAACATGTGACCTATCGCGAGTTCGACGAACGTTCGAATCAGCTCGCTCGTCATTTGATTTCACTCGGAGTAGGCCCGGAGACCCATGTCGGGCTCGCGATTCGTCGCTCGACGGATCTGCTGGTGGCGATGTACGCGATTGTGAAGGCCGGCGCCGCGTATGTCCCGATCGATCCGGACCATCCGATCGATCGATCGGCGTATGTCATCGATAGCGCTGCACCTGTCTGCATCTTGACAACCAGCCGCGACTGGATCAACGTTTCCGTCGCGAATCCTGTCCTCGCAGTGGATCTGATCGATGTGTCCGACCGCAGCACCGCCACCGTGACCGATACCGAACGGCACGGTTCCCTCAGCGGCCGCAACACCGCGTATGTCATCTACACCTCGGGTTCGACCGGACGTCCGAAAGGCGTTGCCGTCAGCCACAAGTCGATCGTCAACCGGTTGCTGTGGATGCAGAACGAGTACAGCCTCGAACCTTCGGACAATGTCTTGCAGAAGACTCCCGCGACGTTCGACGTGTCGGTGTGGGAATTCTTCTGGCCTCTTCATGTCGGCGCAAAGCTTGTCATCGCCGAACCAGACGGGCATCGCGATCCGGAGTATCTGTCGCGCTTGATTCTTCGTGAGCACATCACCACTGTGCACTTCGTCCCATCGATGTTGGCGGTGTTCACCGACGGCGCATACTCGAACGACTGCGCGTCGCTGCGGCTGGTGTTCTGTAGTGGTGAGGCGCTGCCGCCGGCAACCGTCGCAGTGTTCACCGAATTCTCCGATGCCGATCTGCACAACTTGTACGGACCGACCGAGGCTGCAGTCGATGTAACGTACTACTCCTGCTCCGCAACAGATCTCACCGTTGTTCCTATCGGAGCGCCGGTGTGGAACACTCGCGTCTATGTGCTCGATGCGTCGTTGAAGCCTGCGCCGATAGGGGCCCCGGGGGAGCTCTACCTCGCCGGGATCCAGTTGGCGCGAGGATATGTCGGACGAGGTGACCTCACCGCGGATCGGTTCATCGCCGATCCCTTCGGTGAGCCAGGCGCTCGGATATACCGCACCGGGGACCTGGTGCGGTGGCGCGCTGACGGCAACCTCGAATACCTAGGACGCACAGATTTCCAGGTGAAGCTTCGCGGCTTGCGTATCGAACTGGCAGAAGTCGAAACCGCTTTGCTTCGCCTCGAGGCGGTCGCGCAGGCCGTGGCCATCGTCCACAGCAACGAAGCGACCGGTGAGGTGCTGGTTGCATACGTAGTTTCTACTCGTGGGCATACCCTCGATAACGCCGAATTGAGCACGTCGCTGGCCGGGTCGCTGCCCAGTTACATGGTTCCGTCTCTGTTTCTCGAACTCGACGAGTTTCCCCTGAATGCCAGCGGCAAGCTCGATCGAAAGATGCTGCCGGAGCCAGAGTTCGGGACGGCAGACCTGGAAATCGTCACCCCACAGAACCCTGTGGAAGAAATAATCGCAGCGGAATTCGCCGATCTGCTCGGTGCTTCACAACTGAGCGTCACACAGAATTTCTTCGACCTGGGCGCGAACTCGCTCGTCGCGATGCGGCTCGTGGCACGCGTCAATTCCACCCTCGGTTCGAAATTGACAGTCCGCGACCTGTTCGACGCACCTACGGTGCGGGCGCTTGCCGAGACGGTCGAGTCTCAGGGTTACCGGACCGATCCACGCCCTGCATTGACCTCTGTCGTGCGCCCCGATTCCATTCCGGTTTCGCTCGCACAACAACGCATGTGGTTCATCAACCAATACGACACGTCCTCCGCCGCATACAACGTCGCCTTCGCGATGCGGATGACCGGCACCCTCGATGTCGGCGCGCTGCGCAGCGCGATCGGTGATGTGATCGACCGGCACGAGTCCTTGCGGACGGTCTTTCCCTTGACCGACGACGGGCCTGTCCAATCGATTCTCGAATCTCGCCAGGCTCAACCCGACCTGACTCCTGTTCGCGCCCATGCGCCAGAGCACGTGGCCGAGTTGGTCGCCGAGATCGCAGCGACCGGTTTCGACGTCTCCAGATCCGTTCCCATTCGTGCCCGATTGATCGAAGTCAGCAGGGACGAGCACGTTCTCGCCTTCGTCGTCCACCACATCTCGTCCGACGGCTTCTCCACGGCTCCTCTAGCCCGTGACCTCATCGTCGCGTACAGCGCTCGGGCTGGCGGTGATGCCCCCACCCCGGCACCGCTACCCGTTCAGTACGCGGACTATTCGTTGTGGCAACGCGAGTTCCTGGGTTCGGAGTCAGATCCGGCGTCACTGATGTCGACTCAGCTCTCTTTCTGGGTCGACACGTTGTCCGGGGCCCCTGAAATCCTCCCGCTCCCGTACGATCGGCCCCGCCCGGCCGAGGCATCGTTCCGAGGGGCGGAAGTCTGTTTCGAGCTGGACGGCGAGCTTCATCGCAGGATGGCCGAGTTGGCCACCTCCCGTGACTCCAGCGTCTTCATGATCGTTCACGCATCCTTGGTGGCACTGCTGTCGGCTCTGTCTGCCTCCGCAGATATTTCGGTCGGTACACCGATCTCAGGACGTGGCGATGCTGCACTGGACGATCTGGTCGGCATGTTCGTCAACACACTCGTGCTACGTACCGAGCTCGACCGATCGGCATCCTTCGACACCGTGCTGAACGCAGTACGTACCGCCGACCTGGCCGCCTTTACGCACTCCGACATACCGTTCGAGCGTGTCGTCGACGCGCTCGAACCGGTTCGATCGGCTTCGTACACGCCTCTCTTTCAGGTCATGCTCGAGTTCCAGCACACCGATCGACCGAACATCACATTGCCCGGCCTCGAGATCGAGGGCGTCGAGCTTGCCAATGACATAGCCAACTTCGACCTGCAGTTGACGATTTCGGAGACGTTCGAAGATTCCGGTCTTCAGTCGGGCATCGAAGCGTCGTTCCGTTACGCGAGCGATCTGTTCGACGAGTCGACGGTGGCGGGGTTCGCGACGCGTCTACAGGTGATCCTCGAGGCAGTGACTGCGCAACCGAGCATCGTTGTCGGGGACATAGATGTGCTGTCCGTCGACGAGCGAGGTGCGCTGGCGCCTGTTCGCGGTGCGCGAGCTGGCGACGCTCGTCTGCTGCCGGACATTTTGACGGCAGCGGTCACTGCATCCGGTGCTGCAGCAGACGCCGTGTGGTTCGAAGACGCGGTCATCAGCTACGGAGAACTCGATGCCCGCTCGTCGCAGCTGGCGCGCGCGTTGGTCGGCTTCGGTGCAGGTCCCGGCACGGTAGTTGCTCTGGCCATGCCGCGTTCGGCGGACACCATCGTTGCACTGTGGGCTGTGACCAAGGCTGGTGCGGCGTTCCTCCCCGTCGATCCGACGTATCCAGCCGACCGTATCGAACACATGCTGACCGATTCGGGAGCCGTCATCGGTCTCACCACGTCGGCAGACGCGCCGCAACTGCAGGGACTCTCGGCGACGAAGTGGGTGCTACTCGACGACGCCGACGAGACGATCGCCATCGCCGAACACTCGGGCGAGGCAGTTCACGACGTCGATCGTATTCGGCCGCTGCGACTCGACGACGCTGCCTATTTGATCTACACCTCGGGTTCGACGGGTGTTCCGAAGGGCGTCGTTGTCACTCACCGGGGGCTGTTCAACCTCGCCGAGGAGGAACGCACCCGATTCCGGGTGACGCCGGCCTCGCGCACCCTGGCGTTCGCAAGCCCGAGTTTCGATGCCTCGATTCTCGAGTTCATGTTGGCCTTCGGCGGCGCGGCCACCATGGTGATCGCACCCCCGGCGATGTACGGCGGGCCCGATCTGAGCCGGTTGCTCGCGGAGCAGCAGGTCACCCATGCGTTCGTTACACCCGCAGCTCTGGCATCCGTGGACCCGGTCGGTCTGACCCGGCTCGAGGTCATCGCTACCGGCGGCGACAGCTGTCCTCCGGAATTGGTTGCTCGGTGGGCACCGGGGCGGTCGATGTTCAATGCCTACGGCCCCACCGAGGCGACTATTTTCTCCTCGATCAGCACCAGCATGTCCCCGGGGTCACCCGTCGACATCGGCTCGCCGACAATAGGTTTCGTCGAGGTCGTACTCGACGAGCGGTTGAATCCGGTCCCGGTCGGGGTACCGGGAGAGCTCTACCTCGCGGGACCGGCTCTTGCCCGCGGTTATCACGGACGTCTCGGGCTGACCGCCGAGCGGTTCGTCGCGAACCCGTTCGATGGGGTCGGGTCACGCATGTATCGCACCGGTGACATCGTTCGCTGGAACCGCGAGGGCGCATTGGAGTTCGTCGGACGCAGTGATTCACAGGTCAAGGTCCGAGGTTTCCGCATCGAACTCGGCGAGATAGACAGTGTGCTTTCTGCGCATCCATCCGTGGACTTCGTGACGACCGTCGGCACTACCGGTCCTGCAGGAAACACCATTCTCGTTGCTTATGTCTTGCCGACAGCCGATGGCAGGTTCGATGTACGCGCGCTGCGTGAGCATGTTGCGGCATCGTTGCCCGCTCACATGGTTCCGACGGCATTCGTCGAACTCGATGCGATTCCGCTGACCCCCGCCGGCAAGCTCGATCGTCGAGCACTACCGGACCCGACGTTCGACAACAGGTCAGAATCCGGCCGCGACGCGAATACTCCGGTCGAGAAGATGCTGGCCGGCCTTTTCGCGGAGGTGTTGCGGCTCGATCATGTCGGTGTCGACGACTCGTTCTTCGCCCTCGGTGGCGACAGCATCATGTCGATTCAACTGGTCTCGCGCGCAAAAGCGGCGGGCTTCGTTCTGTCACCACGTGATGTCTTCGAACGTAAGACCGTCGCTGGGCTGGCCGAGGTCGCACTGTCGGTGGATGATGCGGACGCCGCGATCTTGGAGGAACTTCCAGGCGGCGGAGTCGGCGACGTACCGCTGACGCCGATCGTGTCCTGGATGATCGAGCGGACTCGACTGTTCGATCGTCATACGCAGACCGCACTGCTCACCTTGCCACCGGGGATCGAACAAACGGTGCTCGAGCGCACAGTGCAATCCGTCCTCGACCACCACGACATGCTTCGCGCTCGTCTGCAGCACGAAGAAGACGAATGGGCAATGGACGTTCGTCCGGCAGGGGCGGTCGCTGCCGCCGAGATCACCCGCCGCGTAGGCGTGGATTCGGCTTCGGGTCGCGAATTCTCGACTTTGGCGTCGGCCGAGCTCGATCGAGCTGCAGGCCGGTTGGATCCGGCCGCGGGGTCGATGCTGCAGTTGGTGTGGTTCGATGCGGGCTCAGAGCCGTCCCGGTTGCTGATCGTCGCCCACCACCTCGTAGTCGACGGTGTATCGTGGCGAATTCTAGTGCCGGACTTGGCATCTGCCTGGTCACAAATAGTCGCCGGCCAAGAGCCCGTACTCGCGCCGGTGGGAACGTCGATGCGACGTTGGGCCCACGGTCTCCGAGACGAAGCTGTAGATCGCCGCAGCGAGCTCGAATTGTGGCAAAAGGTGCTGGACGGTCCCGATCAGTTGATCGGATCTCGTCCACTCGATCCGGCAGTCGATGTGTACGACACGGTGCAGCGAATCGACGTCGAGCTCTCCGCAGCGGTCACCGAGGATCTACTCACTACGATCCCCGATGTCTTCCATGGCAGTGTCAACGACGGATTGATGGCCGGACTCGCGCTGGCAATCGCAGCGTGGCGCCGTACTCGAGGCGGAGTGGACGACGACGCAGTGGACGACGACGTCTTCGTCAGCCTCGAAGGCCACGGACGTGAAGATCACGTGGTGCCTGGTGCCGATCTAGGGCGTACTCTCGGATGGTTCACCACCATTTTCCCTGTTCGAATCGACCTGTCGGGCACAGACATCGACGATGCTCTGGACGGTGGGGTATCCGCCGGAAGCTTGATCAAATCGGTCAAGGAACACCTGTTGGCGGTACCGGATCACGGAATCGGTTACGGCATGCTTCGCTACCTCGACGAGCAGTCACGGGATGCGCTCGCCGCACACCCCAGTCCGCAGATCAGCTTCAACTATCTCGGTCGCTACAGCGCAGGAATCCCGGACAACCTCGGTGACGTGGGTTGGCTACCTGTCGACGATGCGGACATCGGTGACGTCCAGAACTCGGATCTGCCGGTAGCAGCGGTGCTGGACATCAACGCGGTGACCACGACGGGTGAGGCAGGCGCAGTTCTCGAAGCCACCTTCGCTTTTCCGTCGGGCGTGCTCGATTCCGACGATGTCGAGGAACTGACCGCGCTATGGGTGCGGGCTTTGACCGGTCTGGCACAGCACGCACGTAGTGGCGACGCCGGTGGGTTCACCCCGTCGGATCTCGACTTGGTGCAGCTCGATCAAGCTGCCATCGACGACATCGAGTCCAGGTATCCGAAGCTCGTGGACATCTGGTCCATGTCACCGCTCCAATCCGGCCTGCTGTTCCATGCCGAGTTGTCCGACCAGTCCGTCGATGCCTACATCGTCCAGTTGGTATTGGAGCTGGGTGGAACACTGGATCGGACGCGTTTCCGGAGGGCCGCTCAGCGACTTCTCGACCGGCATGCAAACCTGCGGACTGCCTTCGTGCACAACATGGAAGGCGATTCCGTACAGATCGTCGAACGTGACGTCGAGGTGCCATGGAACGAATTCGACCTCACCGGACTGGACGAGTCTGCGGCGCAGATCGAACTCGAACGCATCATGGCCACCGATCGCGCTACGCGCTTCAACATGGCCGAGGCACCGCTCCTGCGGTTCACTCTCATCGACGTCCATCCGGGCGAGTGGCGAGTGGTCATGACCAATCACCACATCCTTATCGACGGTTGGTCGACGCCTCTGCTCATCCGCGAACTGCTGACGTTGTACGCAACGGACGGCGACGACTCGATATTGCCCCGCGTACCTGCGTACCGCGACTATCTGAAATGGATGAGTCGCCGCGATGCAGCAAGCGCACGGTCTGCGTGGAGCGAAGCATTGTCCGGGCTGTCCGAACCTACGTTGCTGACGCCGATCGAAAGCCGTCGGCAGGAGTCGACGCTTGCAGCACGTGTACTGACATCACTGTCGGCCGCGGACACCGATCGACTGCGCGGGGTGGCACGCGAACGCGGGGTCACGGTCAACACGCTCGTCCAGGCTGCATGGGGAACAGTCCTCGGTACGCTCACTGGACGCAACGACGTATTGTTCGGTGCGACGGTGTCCGGTCGACCGCCCGAGATCAACGACATCGAATCGATGATCGGGTTGTTCATCAACACGTTGCCGGTTCGCGTCACACTCGACCCACGGGAGACGCTGGGCGAGTTCATCGCTCGACTCCAGTCGGAACAGGCTGGTCTGTTGGACCATCACTATCTCGGTTTGACCGAGATCCAGCGTGCGGTCGGACCGGCAGTCGCATTCGACACGCTCACCGTGTTCGAGTCCTATCCGGTCGATCGGGCAGGGCTTTCCGATGACACCGACATCGCGGGCATGCGGGTGTCGAACATCCTGGACGGCAGCGATACCGCTCAGTACCCGTTGACCCTGGTCGCCATGGCGAACGAACAACTGCACATCGAAGCCAAATACCTTCCCGAACTGTTCGGATCGACGGAGGTCGAATCGATCGTCGAGCGCATCGTTCGAGTGTTGACGGCGTTCGCAACGATGCCGGACCTACTCATGGGACAGCTCGATTTGTTGTCGGTGTCCGAGCGTGAGTTGTTGGTGCCGGTGCGTGGTGGTGTGTCGGTGGTGGGTCGGTTGTTGCCGGAGATTTTGGTTTCTGCGGTA
>NZ_JBEPPH010000014.1:0-14818 GCF_040547235.1 Rhodococcus sp. UYP9 | reverse complement strand
CACACGCACCAACCCGAGGGCTGCGAGATCGACTGACAACAATCACACCGTGGCTCTAGAACGCGGTGGTCCGACTATCGGGGACCTGCCACGTTAGCCACACCTTCGCTGCGCTCCGGCCCACGGGCTCCAAAAACTTTTCATAGCGCCTCCGGCTGAAAAATTTTTGTCCCAGTGCCAGGACACCGGTCCCGTGCACCGCCTTCTCTCCTTGAGACAGATGTCGGCATCTCAATAAGGATTGTCAACGGTTCAAGGTCTCAACGGAGGAAAAGAAGCGGATGAATGCGGTGCCGACGTCACGGACGGCCTATGCCGCTGTCAGTTTTCTTCGTGCCGGCCGAACTTTACCCAGGTCACTCCGTCGATCTCTTGTGGTGACCGAAATACGGGTTGGCTGAACGGTGTGGCACCGATGATGCGGGCAGGTCTTTGCGCTCGGCCGTCATCGAACTTTCGGAGCTGCTCTGCGCGTACTCCCGCGAGGTCGATGTCGTAGGCAAACGCTTTGTCACCAGCCACGAGGTGCCAGGTGTAACGCACAGTCACACGCGACAGTCCGTGGAGGGTCACTTCTTCGATTGTGAACCACTTGCCGCTTCTCATCCGTCCTAGTTGGTCCGCGAGAGTGGCTGTCAGTGTGGAGACGAACTCGTGCGCCCATACCGCGGGTTCGGATGCTATCGGACGCGCTACGAGGTCGGCGTTGATGATGTCCCCATGTCGGCGAAGGTGCGCGAGCAGTTCTTGGCTTTCAGGAACGACTTTCTCCGGGTAGGCGCGGCGTCCTCCGCAGAGGTAGAGCCACCGGAAGTCGCTGGGAGCCAGACGTGGTGCTGTGGCATCGGTGAACGCGACGAACAACGCTGGCAGGGGCCGTAACTGCGCTCTGTCATTGAGGATTCGATATGCGTAATCGGCCAATTCTCCGAGGACAGAACGTGTCCATGCGATCCGCTCGCGGACCGGCAGGTCGACTGCCGGTGGTGGGTGACCCTGGGGTTCTTCACCGGTGCGGTTCAGTCGTGCGTGTACGGCAACCGTCACCATTCGTGTACCAGCTGTGCGATCGAACGTCCCTAGAAACGACGGGTCGGAGGTCCCGACGAATACTCGAACAGTCACGTCGTCGAGTTCAACGCTGGGCGCCACGATCGAAGGACCCCGGCCTACTGATGGTCTGCGCGCGGTCCCGTAGACAGTAGCCAGGTAGTCGCGTACGGGCGCTAGATCGATACCAGCATTGTTACGAATCGACTCCGCAATCTCAATGGAGGTCTTATCTGCGGTCACGTTCTCACGCACCGGATCTGCGCTGGCTCGCGGTCCCATCCATATCTTGATTTTGCTTGAGTTTCGGCACCGGGCACACTCCTGCGTACTCCGTCCGGAGACGAAGAGCACCACTCTACACCTCAGCAGCGAAGGGTCGTCAAGTTCAACTCGGTGGGAGGCTTTGCGACATCGTGAATAACTTGTCATGCCGTTCACCAGTGTCGCGAGTTGCTGGTGGACTGCGCCAGACCTGGAGGCGTTGAACTGCCTAGGAGCAGAACCAATGTCAGATCGTTTCGATCACATGATCATCGTTACCAAAGACCGTGAAAGCGCAGCGACATTTTTCCGTTGTCTCTTTGATCTTCCAGAAGCTCCTTCGTGGGGCCCATTTCTCAACGTCCAACTGAGCGACGGGACGTTCCTACAGTTCGCTGAGCCACCAGGACCAGAGGTCCAGTCGCAGCATTACGGTTTCTCGTCGACGACGACCTGTTTGATGCCTCTTGGGGTCGACTAGACGATGAGAGCGTCGAGTACTGGGCGGATCCACACCTGACAAAGAAGGGTCAGATCAATCACCATCACGGTGGGCGCGGGGTCTAATTCAGAGATCCGTCAGGTCATCGTCTGGAGATCTCACCCGGTCTTACCTGCAACCCATTACGCTTGAACCTCACGAGGATCGGTCCACGAGGCGGCAGACGGCCTGACTGTCACGGGCGAAGTTGCAACTGATTCGACGATGCGTACTCGACCGGCGAATGTGCAGTATTCAAAACGTGCAGTAATACCTTGTCCTCTTTACACGATCGAGTGTGTTGGGCTGTAGTTGATCTGCGATGGTCAACTACGAAGACACTCGACTTAGCGTGCCGCACCCGGATGTGTACAAGGCGGTGTCTCCCTCCTTAACCTCCAGAACTTGAAACGAGTACTCGAAGGATCCACCGGAGATAACGTGTTCTGGAGTGTTTTCTGTGCTGGACAGACGAGCCCAGTCGCATCGAGATATTGGACCTTCCGCGTCCGACACCATAGGGAACGAGACCTCGTACCTGCCCGGGGGCAGATCAGGTCCTACGATGCGCACGCCGTCTCCGGTCACTGTCAATGGTTCAGGCAGCGCACTCACGTTACCTTCGCGAGCAATCGAGAAGTCCATCGCGAAATCCTCGGGAGTCCCACAGCCAGCGACCGAGGCTATTCCGAGTGCCAGGAGCGCATACGTCGCTCGATGTCCGCTCGTGGTCATTGAGACGCGCATGCCCAAAACATTACTGCTGAGTGGGTCGGATGCTGCGCTCCCGGTTGGTGAACGTTGTCGAGGATGATTCCTTCGAGCTACGTTGCATCGGGGTCGTATCTCGCTTTGGACCGGCGGATGTGCAGTAATCGAACCATGCGGTATCCCCCGGATTCTTCCCGGTTCCAGGTGTCGGCCTAGATCGAGGTGGGCGATACCTTCTCCATCGAGTCACCATGACATCCCGAACGGAGTGGAGAATTGCGCGGCGGCATGCTCAGGCCAAGAGGGGCCTAGTTTCCGATCACTCATCCCGCGTTTTGCGTGGCGTTCCAGAGTCGACAATAGAAGTCCAGGCGATCTTGGTCGAGTTCGATGCCGTAGCCGTCGAGCACCTCCGCGGTAAGCAACCCGCCGTAGTTCCCCTGGGTGCTCATGATCGCTGGAGCCAGGTCCGCCCAGCGGTCGCCGACTCCCATCGAACCGAGGTCGACATGAGCGCAGGGTGGGCCCGCCTCGTCGATCAGCGTGTTCGGAGCGCAAGCATCGCCGTGATAGACGACCGTTTTTTTCCGTCGGATACGCACCGATGTCCGGTTTGAGACCTCGGGCGTGCGCTCCGCCGATCCTCGACGCGATCGACCACTCGAATGGGCACCCTTCGGCCGGAACCTCGTCATGGAAGGAACGAAGTCCGGCCCCGATCGCTCTGGCAGCGGTGATGGGATCGGACAGCCACTTAGGGTCGACGGCCTACTCATCTTTTTCAGCCCTCACAATCGCACGCGGCGAGTATCCGTGGGTACCCGCGGCAAGTGCTTGAGCCGGTTGAAGGGTTTCCCACGCTGAATGTGCCCAGTCCAGGTGCACCCCCACCGGGCTGCCTGTGTTGCTCGACACGTCCGAGCTCCCTGCTCGACGCGCCACCACCGGCACCCCCTCACGTCCAAGAAGGCGGATTCCGTCGGTCAGTGAGCGGCGGTGTATGTCTCTTCGATACTGACGGGAATCAGGCAACGTTCGCTGATTTCGTAGCCCTGGTCGAACGCCCACTGCCGGATCGCCCGTGTCTGCTCCGACACGGTTGCCCGATCCGCCGGCCGCTGTCGCGGTCGTTGCGGCAGCGGGGTAGGGCATACGCTGTGCGGCCACAGCCTCGTGTCGCGTGCCCGATGTAGTAGCGGAGCTTCTTGTAAAATCGTTCGCGTTCTTCGCTTTCAGGTCGACCGAGTACTCGACGCCGTTGATCGCGTATTCGATCATTTCGCCGGATTCGTCGTCGATGACCGACCGTCGATACCGTCCACCATTTGGGTTGTCTCTCGTTCGGCCACAGCCGGTGGCAGCCACTCAGTCACCACTGCGGCGGAGTCGAACTGATACACCTCTGCGGCGGAGCCGCACTCAGTCGGCGACCAACTGCGTCGACTCGAAGTACCCACCTCGACCACGCTCACGTTGCCTGCCGATGACGTAACGGCCCGGGGCAATTCCGGTGGCGCCGTGCTCGGGGTGGATCAGGTAGGCGGTCACCGTGTTGTCGAGAATTCCGAGCGCCAGACGCCGCGTATCGCTCACCGGTGTCGACCACGTGCAACGGCCGCCCTCGGCTACGAGGCTGTGCGGATTTCCACCCGCTGCGCTGCGCAGCAACTCGATTCCGGACAGGGGCACGTCGTCGATTCGCGTCCACACCCCGGTGGAGACGACGCCTTCGAGCAGGCATACGGAACGACGATGAGGTCGCCTTGGGCTTGCATGCCGTCGATGATCGGCACCGAAATTTCCTTGTCGAGATAGTCGAAGACGTCGAGGCCGGTCATCGTTGTCAATGTGGACAGGATCATGTTCTGGTTCATCTGAGTCACCTTGTGTAAGAGTAGGTTCAGGTTCGGCGGAGCAATTGGGCGTAGTTTTCTCCGCTGAGGCCGTAGGTCCAGCCTGCGGCGTCGAGGGCCGAGAAGAATTCACCTGGAACGTGCAGCCCGTAGCGTCTGCGCTGGCCATCGCGTTCGCGAGACCCATTGACAACGAGAAGCACGCGACCTTCGCCGCCCCAGCCGGCAGGGGTGGCGAACAGCTGCAGAGTGCAGCCATCGTTGCCTGGATCGTCGGCGTTGTCGACCAGGGTGAGTCCTGCAGCGTCGATGTAGTTGTCCCACCCGATGCGTTCGATTGCGGAGCGGCGGATCTCGACGTTGCGTTCGACGGTGATGCGTTCGACGCTCGGGTCGAGCACCACCCAATCCGGCACAATTGTGCCGTTCAGGACGTATGTCGCACTGCCGTCAGCGAATTGGATCGCCGGTTCGTCGTGGTGGTGCAGCCGTCTTTCGCCGTGTACTCGATCGGGAATGGGTTCGGAGTGCAGCACGGTCGGTCGTTCGGACATTACGCAGACGTCGTCGAACGCCCACCACCATCCCGTCGATTCGGTCAGGGCAACAAGTGCGTCGAGCAGTTCGTTGTCCTGTGGTTGGAAGGTTGCGAGGCCGAGGCGGCGGTAGATGTCGTAGTACGCCATGCGGTGTGCTTCCTGCTGGCCGTACCACGGGATTTCGCCGACGAGGGGCGGCATCAGTATCCTGATGGCGGGTGCGACGCCGTCGAACAGGCTGGTGTGCAACGAGTCCCACACCGTCGATCGTATGATCGGGTTGAGTCCGATGCCCGCGCGGACCGACATTTCGGGTGGCTGATTTCGTACTGCAGCCGTTGTGCGACCTTGGGCTGCTCTGAGCGCCTGAGACCGGATCGTCATCGGCCATCGGGGTGGTGGCCGTTCGCTCACCGGCAGCTGGATGCATGCGTCCATTCGGGAGCGTGAAATGGAGAGCAGTGTTGTGATGCGAGCCGATGCACAGGTGGGGCCTTCTACGGCAAAGGTTACAGCGGAAGCCAGGTTGTCCCCGGCGATGCGGGCCGCTGCAGCTGCCGGAGACGGTTCCCATACGAAGCGAGGAACGGGGAGGTCGGCATGTCGATACAGCTGAGCCACAGCAGATTCGGCAGAGTGTCGATCCGATGGTCCGGCGCGCATTCCGTGACCGAGATAGGTGTCGCGCATAGATACGACACTGCGGATGAGTTCTGAATGGGGGTCTTCGATGAGTGTCCCGTGCGACGAAGAAGTCGAGGGGATCTGCACGGCGCTCACGCGATGGAGGCTGTGTCAACCTTTCCAGTAGTCATGGGAACAGCCTGACACACATGATGCGTCGCCGCTAGTGGTGCGCTCGAGTATTCCAGGCGGGCCGTTGCAAACCCTGCAAATCAAAAGTGGTCGTAGTTCCTCTGTGCTCAGTGCTCAGTGCTCCGATGCCGACGCAGGGGACGCAGCCGGGGTCAGGATGTCCTGACGGCGACGTACTGACGTAAGGACCTGATCATCGGCTGTTGAGGCGCGTTCTTGGAGACGGCGGCTGCGGATTCGGTGGTCAAGCGAGGCCCGGGTCGCGATCGAGTGCAAGTTCGAGGTCTGTTCCTGCGGCAACCGAGTCCGACAGCTGCACGAACAGCATTTTCGCCGTCGTCACTGCGTGCTAGCTATCTTCACCGAGCACGGTCCAGTCACCGCTACCGCGGACGCCCAGGCCTATATCGATCACGTCTTGGCCGGACTATTCTCGCGCGTGATTGTCGCCCGCGGCGGTCGACATAGCCAATAGCAAAACTCGGCGCATAGACTGGCCCGGTTCTCAGACCACTCGGCGTAATCGATCTTGCGGATTGGACGCGTCGCGAAGGCGAGCGAACCCAAAAGTGCAACGTAGCTCGCGGGTCAACGTCCGCCACCCACGGTCGGCATCTGACCGCTCAGGGAGCGTGGAGTCAGCCGTTTCTGGTCGGATCCGTCGGGGTTCATCGATGCAATCTCAGGCTGGGAGCCGGTGGCGATGTCGGTCACCAGTTCACCCATCTGTGTAACCGCCCGGTCGTACAGTATGCGCGAGCCGTCGGGCGTGAACTTCGGATGTACGGCGTAGGTATCGGTGAGAGGTGTGATCTCCCCGCCGCCGGAGGGCATTGTGTAGATCTCGGAGCCGTTGTTGCCGCCTCGGTTACTGGAGAAGACGAGCGTCGACCCATCGGGCGAAAAGGCCGGGTCGGAGTTCCAGAACTGGTCGCGCAGAAGCACTGTCGATTCTCCGCCGTTGACAGGCACTTCGTTCAGATACCCGCCGGTGACGTAGACCACCCGTGAGCTATCCGGGGAGAATGTCGCTCCGAAGGCCGACTCTTCTTGCGCGATGACATGTGCGTCGGATCCGTCGACGTTCATGATGTTGATGCTGCCGTTTGCGGTAAACGCGATCTTGGATCCGTCGGGTGAGAAAGCCGGTTGGTAGCCACCCTCGTACACCGACGTCGATTCACCCGACTCGAGGTCGATGATCTCGATGAACCGGCCTCGGGCGTACGCGAGTTGCTCGCCATCGGGGGAGAGGGCGGCGCCGTACGCGTAGTTCGGGTCCCGGCTGTCTTCGCCCACGGTCGGGGTGACCTGGCGCAAGCCGGAGCCGTCGATGTTCATGAAAAACAGCTGGCCCCATCCGTCGTCGAAGGCCACGACTACCGGTGTCGGTTCGGGTGGAGGGTCGTCGGCGCATCCTGCCGCGAGCAGTGTCAGCGCGGCGAGCGCGGAGATCAGCCGGATCCGATGCATCGGGCAATCATCTCAGAACTGCCAATGTGCAGAACCCTGGTACGCAGCGCTGCCTGTTGCTGAGGTCGTGAAACTGTTGTTTACCGGTGGCGAAATCATTCAATTGAATGACTAGGTCACGGTTGGATGTATACCGTTCGAATGAACGACCGGCGCACGACCAGCGTGTTGTCGTGCAGGTGTTCGGATTGCGGCCTGGGGTGAGCAGGGCGCGCTTCGTTCGCCGTAGGTCAACCCAGCATGTGTCTCGTACGAGACGGGAGAGCACTGCAATCGAACTGCGCGGTGATACAATTTGGTATAACTGTATTTGAGGAGGTCTGATGTCACTTGCTCACGACATGGAACGTGATCTTCGGGCGATACCTGCAGAACGAGAACTCCTGCAACTCAAACTCCTGCGCGCGGTTGCGCACGCTACCGACAATGACATCGCTCAACGGGTCATTGCGAAGAACCTTGCGGTCACGCAGCCCGAGGTGAGCCGCATAGTCAAGAAGTTGCGGCTCAACCCGGCGGCACGTGAGCGTAGTCCGCGCGAGGTGTTGCTCGAGCATGCCGCCAAGCTCCTCGACCACGACGCGATGGTGGCCGAACTGACCTCGTGGCCGTACACATTCGGGCACATCGCTGACGGCGATCTGGCAGGGGAGAGCTACGTGCGGGGGACGTGGGATCAAATCGAACGCGCTGGGGATCTCCTGGTCGACGAGGATTATCGAGTGCTTCTCGCGGCCACGGCCGACCGGCGTGCGCAGGCGAATGCACTCTGACCTTGCCGTTGCGGTTGCCTTCGAACTCGAAGCCTGGTGCAGACCCGGTGGGGTACTCGACAAGAACGGTGCCCGAGCCTCGAATCACTCCTTCGACCCGGTGTCGCGGCGCCGAACCCGCGACGGCATCGTCGAAGCCTTCCTCGCCGAACACACCGATGTAGCCGTCGGACGTCAGTTCCTTGCGTTGGCGACCGCGGGACCTCCTGGGGTCGGAAAGTCGTCGAGTATCGACCGCCGCCATCTAGCCGGACAGGGGTGGCGGATCCTCGACGCCGACGTCGTCAAGGACTACCTGCTCCGCGACGCGGTCGCCTGCGGCGTCTACGACGACCTCTTCGATCAGGTGTTGCCCGACGGGCAGCCGGTGATGCCGCGGGAACTCGCGACCCTGGTGCACTCGGAGTCGACGATCCTTCTCGACGCGATCACCGAGATCTGTATGGCGCGTAGGGAAAACATTGTTCTGGAGGGGACGTTCAGTTGGCCCGGTCTCGCTCCTCGTCTGCTGAACGACCTCGCATCTGCGGATTACGAGAAATTCACGATCCTCGACGTCGAGGCCCCCGCGGAGATCACCCGTGCGCGAGCGTTGACCCGGTGGTGGCGCGGCCGCCTCGATGCGATCAACGGCGGCGATCCATTCGGTGGCCGCTTCACCCCTGGTTTCGTCATCGACGCCCTCTACACCGGCGACACCGAGGTAACGGTATGCGCCCGCAACGCCCGGACAGCGTTCGATCATGCACTCGCTGCGGAAATTCCGACAGTCGAGTTGCTCGTCGAGCACTTCGGCGGCGGTGACGAGACGTGGGTGAAGGAGAACGGGGTCGTGGTGTACTCCCACGGTGCTGCCGATCGCCGCGCTCCATGACCCGACGCCCATCTGAAGTCGGTAACGTAGCCAACTCACCCGCCGGGGTCACGGCGGACACCGAAGCTCTCTGCCAGAGAACGATGTCGGCGTACGCGGCAAGTTCGCTCCACCGTTGCTGTTCGAGTCGTGCGGCCGGTTGAAGGATGTACCGATCCGCCGCGACGAGTTGTTTCATCGACAGTTCGGTTATGGCGGCGATGTCTTCGATGGGCACCTGGAAGGTCCGGTACGGCCCGAGTGGGGGAATAGCGGAGTCGGCGCGGGCGGGATGTTCGAGGATCGGCCCCAGCGATGGTGTCTGGTCAAGGATGTATCCGTCGCCGCCAACTGTGACTCCTGTTCCCCGGCGGCTATTTTGAAGAACCGTCGTGGAATTGCGACGTCCCGGTACACCGGATCGTCGGCGGCGAAGATGCATCCGGAGAACACCGATAATAGCTGCCCGTACTGGCGTGCGTGTCGGAGTATGTAGTCCTCGAGCCCGAGCCGCAAGGTTTTCGACTGGTTCAAGGTCAAGGTCGCGGTCGCGGTTTGCGGCCCGCACACCGTGTAGTGGAAGGTGTCGTCGTTGGCCAGCTCGGCGACCGCGGCGGTGCCCCAGACTGGGTCGCGGCGCCGCACCAGATGACCGAGGTAGAGATCGCTACTGGCATACAGCTGCGGGCCGGCCTGCTGCGTGGCCGGCAGCCGCGGATCGAGTCGCCAGTCGTCGCCGCGTTCGACATCGCGCAGCTGGGATCCGCCGATGTTCACCGCTGTGCTCGCCGCCAGGCAGCGCTCCGGGTCGATCGGGGACAGTGAAGTGCGTGTACGGCAACACAACCAGATTTGGCCGTGATGGTGGATCAAGTTCGATGGCGGGTAGGAATGCGGAGTTGTAGCCAGCGGGGGAGAGCACCGCCTCAGTGAATCCGGCGATCGTGACGAGCACATGAACACACCCCGCTCTCGGGGTCGATTACGTACCTTCGGATGGCGGCGCCCGAAACCGAGCGCCTGCACACGAGATCTAGGAGGTATACCCATGGCTGCAATCGCTGACAAGCTCAACAAGGCAAACGAAGACAAGCCCCTGCCCGAAGTCGTCGACGCACCCGTCGAAACACTGCAGGGCGTGAGCCCCGGCGACGCCGAACACCTCAAGGCCGCGTTCAATATCAAGACCATCGGCGATCTCGGACGCAACAAATACTTCCTCTGGGCGCAGTCCATCGCCAAGCTCGCCGAGTAGTTCCTACTCGCAGCGTCGACGAGAGTCACAGGACCGCATTGTCCATGTGACTCTTCTCGTTGATCAGCATCGGTGACTGTCGCCTGGCCACCAGTTTCGCCATGAGGGACTTCGGCGTCGCCTGTGCGGGCCAGGGGGATCTGTGGCGGAACGTTCGCGCCGTCGACCCGGATCTATCGGCTCGGCCGGTACCGTCGCACAGGTGACGTCGAGACAGGGAGGCGCGTTGGGCGACTACTGCTACCAGTGGGCGCTGTTGTCGACTGGTGCGCCGCCGCCGACACCTCGCCGCTACCCGCCCGGGTGACTTCGCTCCGGCTGGCATTGGACTCTGCGCACAGATAAAACGATCCGACGTGCCGCGCAGTGTCACGCGATCGCGGCCGCATTGCCGACCGGCGGGTCGACGGCGGCATTGTTCGGAGGCCGCGACGTCGTACTCTTCCACTTGGCCGGCGCAGGCCTCTCCTACAACGCGATTGCAGCTCTCGACAGCGGCAATATCAACGCCGACCGTAACAGCCTCTGGATCGGCGGCCGCCACCGAATCCGCATTTGTCCCAAGCTTCGACAAAGTGCGATCCGAACGCGCCGAGTGGCCCGCAGCGCGGACTTCTGACTTCGATCCGCAGGCGTCAGGGTTTTCCCTGATGTGCTCGACCGAACGCGAGTCCAGACTTGAGCTATGAACATCGAGACATGGTGGCCGAAGGTGACCGCGGATTCACGGGAATGGCTGCTCGATCATGCCGGCGAACCGGTCGAACCGAGCGTGCGCGCCGACATCTTGTCGGTCACCGCCGTGGCGGACGGCTCGACGTGGGATGGGAGCGGGTCGGAAGAGGGCGAGTTCGAACTGACTGATAGGACGGTGGACTGGATCGAAGCCGTTGCCAACGGCGAGACGCCGATCTTCTAGCGAGCCGTCAGGCGACGGTGAAGCGCACGGTGTTGCCCGCCGGGTCGAGCAGTGTGGTGTTGAGCGGGGAGTCCGTGGTTACGGTCAGTCCTGCATTGCCTGAACCGATGTCGATCGCGATTTGTTTGGTCCACTCGCTGCCATGCGCGGGAATTGTTCCCGATCTGGGGGCAGAGTTCAGGTGGACCATCCAGGTGCCACCGGTCGGCTTGGCGCCGCTGTACGGGTCGACCCATGGTGCGTCGAAGTTGTTCATGTTCACGTACACCGTTAGCGGGCAGTCGGCGTTGAAGAATGTCCGCCACGTCAGCGTGACAACAGCGATGCCCGGCCTGTCGTGCGGTGTAGACGTCACCGCCCACCTCACCGGCGCACGGAAGGGACAACTCTCGTCCCAGGGAAATGTTGTACGGGAAGGGTGTGAACTCCTGGTGGTGTGCTGACGCCACCCCGGGCACGCCGAGGAGAGCTGCTGCGAGCGCAGCGCCGACAACGGTGATTCGGACAGTCCAGGATCGAGTCACGAACAGGACAATACGGTAATAACGTTCGTGAGGGCAGCTATCGGTCTCGCCAGGTCTCTCGTCGACCTAAACGCTTGTGCGAGCTAACGTGGTCGCTCACAGGTAACTCCGCGCCCAACGGCTTCGTCTCGTCCGAGGGCGCGAAATATGCAACATGACTTCACTGAGCCCACCCCGTTGACTCGAAGTTCAGCGTCGTCACCGTCGCAGTGGACGCACTCGATATCGAAGACTCCACGGTTCCGCCGCCAGCGGTCGGCGACTACACAAGATGGTTGTTGAACTTCTCGTTGTCGGACGGTGCCAACGCAACAGCGTTCCCGGGGCAGCCGACGTGGAACCCGAATCTGCGTGCTTTTCAATTCGGAGGCATCACTGCATATGTGAGAAACCTGCAGTCTGTGCCTCGAAAGGACACCGCGTCGCTCAGAGGATCTTTTCGGGGAACAATGCTCGGTGGCTCGACTCCAGATAATCTGCCGACGCCGGCGGGTGTAGTTCTCGGACTCCAATTTTGCACCGAGATCTATCGAGAACGACGCCCCGGGGGGAGTCCGTCCCTGGATCTTGTATCTTGCGACGCGTTTCTGCGAGCCCGAAGTGGTGCCATCGAGATGGCATGGCAGCCGGTTCCGATGCATCGCGGCGATCGCGGACCGCCACCGCGCTACCGGCCATGACAACCCGTGCGGCCACGAGATGGTCCGCGCCACCCTCGCCGGTATCCGAAGGGATTACGTATCGGCGGGGGAGCGGCCACGCAACCCCCGCGCGCCGTTGCTGACCTCCGAAATCACTAAACCACGTCGAAACCCAGGCGGACGCACTGTTGCAGGAACTCATCGACTTCGTCGATTCTGACGTGCCGGATCCTGCATGGATATCGGGCAGTCGCGACCACCTTCCATGACACAAACTTTTCGGGCGGCCCGATTCCGATTCCGGTTCTGACTATGGGACGTAGAGCGGACGACGCGGAGCGAGGCCCTGATAAGGCGGGGTGAATAAGCCTTCAGCGCACTACGACGGTCAACTCGGACCGACTGACCTCGACAGGGCCCAGGCGGGGCCTGGCCGCCCCACAGCTCGGTGGAGCTGCCGATACGAAAGGCCGGAGGCAGGTCGTTGACGACCGACCCAAACCCGGCCGAACCTACCCGCGTGACCCGACCCTAACTGAAAAGACCGAACGTCAGTTCCTTTCACTGGGCGCAACGCCGCTCAATGTCAGCGGTATGGAGCGGGTCGGCGCGATTGCGGTCTTTCTGTCGAGATGCAGCGAAGATCGACGGGACACGCCATCGCACTTTGGCAGAAGTTGGGTGAGCCGGGGAGACCAACCAAAGTAGGTGCTTCGCCCGTAAACGGATTGCCTGCTGGTGAACCGGATTTCCCACCGGAACAGTCGACAACGTCGGTCTTCTCTGCGCTATCGTCCCCGTATGGGCGTCGATTCCCGCGCGGCTTCCGGGTTCCGCGCGGTCGCAGAGGACTACGAGACTGGACGACCGACGTACGCCGATGTGTCGATCGACCGAATTTTCACTGACCTAGAACTCAGTATCAGCAGTCGAGTCCTCGACCTCGCCGCCGGAACCGGACAGCTCTCTCGGTTGTTCCACAGCCGCGTCGGCAGCGTCGTCGCGGTCGAGCCCGTGCATGGGATGCGCGAACGAATCAAGACAACTATGCCTGGCATCACGGTGCTCGACGGGACCGCTGAGTCCATTCCACTGCCGGACTCAGACGTCGATGTAGTCGTTGTCGGCGAAGCATTCCACTGGTTCGAAACAGCAACGGCTACCAGCGAAATCGCCCGAGTCCTCAAACCCTCGGGAGGTCTCGGGCTTCTGTGGAACACACCCATTTGGACGGTGGACACCACGTCCTGGCTGCAGGACCTCCGGCGCATACTTTCGCACCACAAGGAGTCGGCAGGCGACTACCCGGCCGGCGTCACTTGGCAGAAGACACTCGAGAGCACTCGCTTGTTCGAGACCCTCCAGCACACCAACGCGACGCACGAACAGTCACTCGGGCACGATGCTTTCCTTGTCCAGGTGGCATCGTGGAGTTGGGTTGCCAATCTCCCAGAAGCAGCACGGCGAACAGCACTGAACGACGTTGCTGAACTGGTTCGCCCACTCGGCCGCATCGTTATCCCGTATCGCACTGATCTGTATGTCGGACGTCGTCAATCATCCCCGATGCACGACGTCCGACCCTGAACCGGGCGTTCCCGTGTGGGTGGTCCGGTCAAATCCCGAACAGCGGAGCTGAACGGATTAGCGTAAGACGCGGATCCTCCGCCACCAACCTCGCTAAACTGGCGTCACATCTGGCTAATCTTCGGCGCAAATCGACATTGAGATTGTGGTCGAGCTACCGCGCTCAGCTCCAACCCGGCTTGACGTCGCGCCGCGCTGGAAGTCCATTCCATTCTGTGAGTGGGGCCGACTGCCACCACCAATCTGGATCCGAGTGAACGCCGGCGACTACCGTTCTGCCAGTGACAGCCAGAAGTAACTCGGGCGGGCTGCCCAAAGTCGTATCGATCCACGGAAACACACGTGACACTGTTCTCGCACAGCCATTTTCGGGAAAATTTAGGAGCATCCCCACTGCGCGCGCCGCATCGGTGCCGTGAACCAGTATTTCTGTAACAGCCATGCCTGCCCAACCCGCAGCGTCGGCTGTTCCGCTGGGGTGGAACGCACGTTGATCTCCAAGGTCGCGGAGCAGTGCCGCGAGTACGTGTGCAGCCGAGAGCACGTTGTCTAGGTGTTCGGATGCGCGAGCTTCACGTCCGTCACGCAGGACCGGTAATCGGACCTGCGCTCGTCTCGCGACCTGACCGCTGTAGAAGAGCAACGCATCGCTGATGTGCTCGATGGTGTGGAGTGCAGTCCACTGCGTTGGATCCGCAGTGTTCGACCACTGCATCGATATATCGGGTATCGCAGTGAGCGCGTGTAGAGCTTGCGCGGCATGCACCACGTCGTCAGGTGTCGGTTCGGTCTGTGATGTCATGACGTCCGGATCTGTGGTCGTGTCGGGCTGGAGCAGCCGCGATCTGCAGACTATCCATCCAAAGGTGCAGTTAACAGGGCAAGAGACGCACCGTGATCAGAAATCCGCCAACCCGATGAGAATGATCGACTGACGGTATATCAGGCGTATGTGGCGGACCGCAGGTCACATCCGATGAGCTTTGATCTGCCGCGAGGATTTCGGACAATGGAGATGACTATTCTCAGGCCGCGATCGCGGGCTGCCGATAACTGTAGTGGACGTCGTTCGGGGATCG
>NZ_JBEPPH010000013.1:0-14880 GCF_040547235.1 Rhodococcus sp. UYP9 | reverse complement strand
CGACGCCTTTGCCGATCAGCGACGCCACGATTTTCGGAACCAACGCGACGCGACGCTCGCCCTCTCCGGACTCGCGGACTACGCCCACTCGCACCGGTTTACCTGTGCTCGTTCCTTCAGCGCTGGTGCCCGGTGTGCTCGGATTGTTCTCAGTGCTCTGCGATGTTTCCAAATCTCCGACTTTCGTGAGTTGATTGGCGCCTACGGTTTCGTCGAATGGTTACTTCATCCGCGCGACGAGGAGGCGAATCCATGCGACAAGGCACAAGGTTTCTGATGATAGCCAGAGTCGATAGATCTTAGGTAACCCACGCCACAGTAAGTTCCACCCAGAAGCGAGCGCGATGTATCGCGACGTGCGGGTATGCCACCCAACGTGATCGACGTCATAGGTGACCGGCAGGTAGAGGCTCGCCTACTGTAGACCCAATGATCGAGTGCGTTTTCTGCGGCATCGTCGAAGGCGACTTACCGGCGACGATCGTGTTCGAAACCGACGACGTATTGGCGTTTCTGGATATTCGCCCTGTAGCCAGGGGCCACATCGTGGTTGTCCCGAAATTGCACGCAGCTGATCTCGACTCGTTGGATCCAGCACTCGGCGCGGCAGTATTCGCAGCCGGTCATCGACTTTCACGCGCACTTCGACGATCGGACCTGAGTACCGACGGCGCCAATCTCGTCGTCAACGACGGGCGGGCCGCTTTCCAGACTGTCTTCCACACCCATCTTCATGTCGTTCCCAGGTGGACGGGTGACAAGTTGCGCTTCGCGGGAGGGTTCGTCTTTCGACGGTTGCGCAAACCGGAGGAGACCGCGGACGCGATCAGGGAGGGCATCGTTCGCTTGTCCCGAGAGGGTCGACCATGAAAATGTTTTTGGCGTCGTATCGATTCGGTGATCACGTCGAGAAGTTCCTCGGGTTGACGGGAACGCCGGGACGCATTGCGGTCATCGCCTCAGCTGTCGACGGATGGCCGAGCGCCGCCCGCCAGTCGGCAGTCACCACCGAAGTACGAGACCTGCGGGCGCTCGGATTCGATCCATACGAACTCGACCTCCGTTCGTTCATCGACCGCCCTGAGCAACTGGCGAAGGAGCTCGATCGCTACGGCACCGTCTGGGTCCGCGGTGGCAACACCTTTGTTCTACGTGCGCAATTGAGCCGCAGCGGGGCGGACTTCGCGATAGCACGTCGAGTGCGCGAGGGGACCCTCACCTACGGCGGCTACAGCGCCGGCGCGTGTGTCGTGTCGACCACCTTGCGCGGAATCGAGGCGGCCGACGATCCGGACGAGGTGTTACCGGCCACCGGCACCGAAGTTGTGTGGAACGGGCTGGGTCTGATCGATTTCGCGTTAGTTCCACATTTCGGATCGATCCTCGACGACAACTGTTCCGGACCGAAGATGGTCTCGCAGTACGAGCGAGAGAACATTGCGTACCGGACCCTGACCGACGAGCAGGTAGTCGTGATCGACGGCGAACTACCTATCTTCCTTTAACCGGACTGGGCAATGGGCGCGAGACGGTCGAGCGACGCCCATGCCATATCGCACCTTTTGCGGGTCATCTCGTCCGCGTCGATGAGAAGAGTGTCCAGGAGTAACCGAGGTTGTCGTTTCCACGTGATCTCCACGTGCTCGACGACCGCTCGATCGAAAAGGCCGGATAGCTCGAGCGCAACGATCCACTCGTGAACGTCACCACGATGGATCATCTCGATGGTGTCGTAATCGACTCCGCCGCCTTGGAATTCGTACGAGAAGATCGCGGCGATGAATGTCCAGGACTTACTGGTGGAATCCATCATGTTTCTCACCCTCCTTGGTACCCGGCCGAGTCGCCGAGCAGCTACCACTAGTGGTGGACGCTAGCCTCAACAGCCACCCGATTTCGTGTCGTCGCTGCATCAATCAGGTAACAGAGTGGCTGATGTGACAGATGTGACTCCAATAGCCAGGTCCTCTCCGCGTCGAATCCGCCGCCTCGGTATGGTTCTGCACGTGTGGAAGCGCGGAATTCCGTTCGGTGTCGCAGTGCTGGTTCTTGCTGCCACCGGCTGTTCCGCGGAGAACTCGGAATCCACTCTCGATTCGGCCACTTCTACGGCGGCCCCGACACCGGCCACGGAGGAGCTTTTCGTCGGAGAGTGCGGTTCGATGACAGACGAGCAGTTGGGTTCTATCACCGGAGTCCCCGGTATCGCCTCCTCCTCCAAGAATGGTGTCCGGTGCAGGTGGGAGGCACCCAATTCCGGTGCGTACGCCATGTTCACGTGGTATCGAGGTAGCCCGATCGACCGCGAACGATCCGTCGCCGCGCAGATCGGTCGCGAGATCGCGTACATCGATGTCGACGGACACCCAGGTTTCACCGCCAAGGGTGCCGATACGTCATGTGAAGCGGCAGTCGAATCCGGGGACGGATTTCTGCATTGGTCGCTGAACTATGCATTTGCGGTACCTCCTCGCGACAGCTGCGAGGTTGTCGAGGACCTGGCCCGCGCAACCGTAGCGAACGCGAAGTAGGTGAGAGCGATGAACCGAACTCGGACGCGAGTTGCCGTGGTGACAGCAACATTGCTACTTGCCGGCTGCAGTACCACCATCGAAGGAACCCCCACTCCTGCCGGATTGGGCGGCGATTCACAGTTCGACAAACTGCTGCAGGAATGCACGGCCGTCCCGAACGACAAGATCGCCGAATCCGTCCAGGCGGATGTCGTGGACCAGTACTTCTACGGCGCAGTCTGCATGTGGACGGGCACCGGGGCCGCAGGCTCGGTGGACGTCACATTCGCCTGGTTCGAAAACAATTCTCTCGGTCGTGAGCGGGCACTGGCCGAACAGCTGAACTACGCAATCGAACCCGTCACGGTTGCCGGTACAAACGCTTTTCTCTCACGCCGACCCGGTGATCCCGCGTCGTGTGGCATCACCGCCGCGTACACCGGCACCATTACCTGGTGGGTGCAGTATCGCGGCGGGACCGTCGACCCCTGTGTAGGTGCGACGAAGCTCGCCGAACTGACGCTGCAACGCAATCAATAACGACTCGCGATCCCCGTCCGACCCATACCCTCGACAGCGAGAGCCGAGATCGAGACGAGGATGAGCGATGAGTGAACCGATCGAACTGGATCCGCGGCTACTCGCGTTGAAGCGCTCGTTACCCGACGGCGCGGTTCTCACCGATCCTGATCTGACGGAGGGCTACCGCCACGATTGGGCCAAGGACCCGGATGCCGGAGCTCCGCTGGCGGTAGTTCGGACCACCTGCACCGTCGATGTGCAAAATGTCATGAAATGGGCCAGCACACACAATGTTTCGGTAGTTCCTCGCGGAGCTGGATCCGGACTGTCCGGTGGCGCGACGGCCGTCGACGGCGGAATCGTGCTCAGCACCGAACTGATGCGTGACATCACGGTGGATCCGGTCACCCGCATCGCGGTCACCCAACCCGGACTACTCAACGTCGAAGTCAAGAAGGCTGCTGCCGAACACGGGCTCTGGTACCCGCCGGATCCGTCGTCGTTCGAGATGTGTTCGATCGGCGGGAATGCCGCTACCAATGCGGGCGGTCTGTGCTGCGTCAAATACGGGGTGACCGCAGATTATGTGCTCGGTCTCGAGGTCGTTCTCGCCGATGGCACCGCGGTACGACTCGGTGGCCCGCGCCTGAAAGATGTTGCGGGCCTGTCACTGACCAAACTATTCATCGGCAGCGAGGGGACGCTCGGCATCATCACCGAGATCACCGTGCGTCTCATTCCGGCCCAACCGCCGGCCAGCACCGTTGTTGCGTCGTTCTCCTCGGTTCGTGACGCGACCACCGCCATCCTCGCGATCACCCGCTCGCTACGGCCATCGATGCTCGAATTCATGGATCGTGCGTCGATCGGCGCAGTCGAGGACGCGATGAAGATGGGCCTGGACCGCGGAGCCGCAGCGATGCTGATTGCCCGTTCGGACTCCCCCGGTGACGACCGCGCGCATGAAATCGAGATCATGGCGGCCGCGTGCACCGAGGCTGGTGCATCCGAAGTCTTCACAACCGACGATCCGGATGAGGGCGAGGCTTTCGCTGCTGCAAGGCGATTCGCGATTCCCGCTGTGGAACGTCTCGGCAGTCTGCTCCTCGAGGACGTCGGTGTGCCGCTCCCCGCGCTACCCGACCTCGTCGAAGGTATCGAACGAATCTCCGAAAAGTACGCAGTCCTAGTCGCTGTCATCGCCCACGCCGGAGACGGAAACACTCACCCGCTCATCGTGTTCGATCCTGCCGATGTCGATATGACACGTCGTGCCAACATCGCTTTCGGAGCGATCATGGACCTGGCACTGACCCTGGGCGGCACCATCACCGGCGAGCACGGAGTAGGCAGGCTGAAGAAAGCGTGGCTACCCGACCAGGTGGGAGCGGACGTCATGGAGCTCACTCAGCGGATCAAGACCGCCCTCGACCCCAGCGGCATTCTCAATCCCGGCGCAATCCTCTGACACAGCGCGGTATGCGCTCAGGTGGACGGCAGAAGGAGAGCGCGAACGGCATCGATCGTGTCGGCTTCAGCCAGTGTCTTGTCGGGCCGGTATCGGAGCACCCGGGCGAATCGAAGCGCAACTCCGCCTGCATAGCGGGTGCTCTTCTGCACACCGTCGAGTTCGATCTCGACGACAAGATCGGGATACACGTACACAGTGTGCTCATCACGTGAACTCTCGTGTTTCGGAAACTCCTCGGTCTGCCATTGCAGCAGTACATCGGTGAGCCCCTTGAATGTCTTGCCGACCATGATCGGATCCCCACCGCTTGGATCGCGCGCCCCGAGATGCAGATTGGACAGCCGGCCCGTCCGCCTGCCGTAGCCCCATTCCGCACCGAGTACCACCAGATCCAACGTGTGCTCGGGCTTGACCTTCTGCCACGTGCGGCCGCGTCGGCCCGCGGCGTAAGGCGCCGACAACGACTTGACCATCACACCTTCGTGCCCGGCGGCCAACGCCTCCTCGAAGTACCCGGCTACAGCGTCGGCGTCCGGGCGTACCACTGACGGAATCCGATGAATGGGTGCAACCTGTTCCAGCGCTGCCAGCCGGCGTTCGAGCGGTTCGTCCAGCAGATCCACGCCGTCGAGATGCAGGCAGTCGAAGAAGTACGGCTGCAGAAGCAACTCGTGGGCACTCTGGGCACCGAACCGACTCATCGTCTCCTGAAAAGGACGCGGCCTGCCACTGTCGGTGAGTGCGAGGGTTTCCCCATCGAGTACGACGCTGGTGCACGGCAACGCTCGGATCAACTCGACGAGCTCCGGCACGCTGTCGGTGATCTCCCGCAGGGTCCTGGTGTAGATATGTACATCTTCACCCGATCGATGGACCTGGATGCGAGCCCCGTCCAGTTTGTACTCCAAACTCACCTCGCCTGCGAATTCGATCCACGCCGCGGCCGACGACTCCGCGGGCGAGGCCAACATCGGACGCACCGGGCGACCCACCTCGAGTTCGAAGAGTGCCAGTGCAGTCTCGCCTCCGGCCAGCGCAGCGGACGCCGTTGCCGATAAATTCCCGGAGAGCATGAAAGCCCGTCGGACCGGGTCGATTTTCAGTCCCGCCGCAGCAGCAATCGCGTCGGTCATCACGCCTTCGAGTGCACCCTGGCGCAACTCGCCGGTCAGCAACCGAACCAGAAACACGCGCTCGTCACCCGTCGACCGCCCAAGAAGATCCGTCAGGACCTCGCGACGTCGGGCGGTCGAACCCGGACCGGAGGTCGAGGCAACCGTCGTGATCTTCGTATCGACCTCGGCGACGGTGAGTGTGCCCGCGGCGGACGGATCGACGTCGATATCGGCCAAGGTCCGCCAGCCCACGCCGATTCGGCCCTGCGGCAATTCACCGGACAGCCACGCCACCACGGTGGCGGTCTCCGATGGGTCGACCTCGGTGAGCAACAGCCGCAGCGCCTCGGTCTTGGCCTTACGGGAGCGAGTGGCACCCACGGCCAACGAGGTCTCGACGATTCGGATGAACAGCACCAGATGTAAGTATCCCGAAGTGGACCAGCTCAATCCACCTCGATCCACCGACCCTGGCAACGTCAGGTGAAGCCGAGCACCTGATCTCCCCATGCCGCGCGTAGAACGGCGTCCGGGTCTTCGACAAGAGAATCCTGGGTGTCGATGACAAGCGTGGAGCGCGTCGGCTCGACGTAGGGCGCCCAATGCTTCGCACCGTCGAGGGTGGCGGGGACTCCGTGCTGGGCGAAGGCGACCCATCGCTTCATCACACGCAGCGATACTGCCGTCGCTGCCTTGCGGCCACCGAGCCAGAATGTCGGATCTCGATTCAACGTTCCGAAATTGCCGAAGACATAAGGCAACTCGGTCGCGTGTCCCGCACCTATACGAGCAGCCTTCAGCATCGGTGTCGCATGATCGAATCGATACATCCAGACTGGCGCAAATCTACTGTGCGCGTCCGCGATCCACATCGTCGGCATTCGAAATCCAGCATCCCTCGACATCGCAAGTGCACCAGCCGATTTCGATCGATCCGGATAAGCCGACATGATTTCCGCGATCCGGAACGCCGGCAGATCCGAGTGATCGTTCGCGATCGCACGAAACATCTCCGTGACGGTGTCCGACGTGACCGGCATCAACGGTGACTTCATCAAGCGGAAGATCGATGCCTCGTCGTGATTCGTTCCGATGATCAACGGGATGCGGTGCGAGTATCCCTTCTGGAACGCTGCAACGGGATACCGCGGGACGACATCTCCGTCGACTACCGGCGCGAGCCCCAACGTGCCCGGCACCCGCGTCGGGACGTCGTAACACAGGGTGTCGCCCGCCTCGACGAGACGCATGAAGTCGACGGTTTTCAACTCCCCGATTCGATCCGGAGTGATATCGACGAGTTCGAGGAATCTCGTGGCCACGGCCGCCGCGCGTTCCGGTCCGTACACCGACGTCGCGGGCGCACTTTGCACGATAGCGCGGTGAAACAGCCCATCGGCCTTCGGCGAGGTCATCAGTGTCGTGACCGACGCGCCACCCGAGGACTCGCCGAACACGGTCACGTTCGACGGATCACCACCGAACGATTCCACGCAACGCTGCACCCATTCGAGTGCTGCGATCTGATCACGCAAGCCGAGATTCGTCTCGAAGACCGTCTCCGCTGTAGAAAACGACGACAAGTCGAGGAATCCGAAAGCCCCGACGCGATAGTTGACGGTGACGAGCACCAGATCACCGAGTTCGGCCAGCCGCCTGCCATCGTAAACGCTCTGCGCAGAGGAACCGAGCGAGTACGCACCGCCGTGAATCCACACCATCACCGGCCGAGGTCTACCGTCGGGCTCGGGTGCCCAAACATTGACCGACAGACAGTCCTCCGACATCGGGATCGTCGGATCGATCGGCACCGGATTAGCTTTGCCCTGGGGTGCCACGTCACCGAAACGTCGACAATCCCGGGTTCCTGCCCACGGTTCCACGGGCCGCGGAGACCTGAAGCGATGTTCGCCGGCGGTCGCAGCCGCGTATGGGATCCCCTTCCACACGAAGTGCGTGCCGTCGCGGTACCCGATCACGTCGCCGTCCGGAGTGTGCACCTGACATGTCCAAACGCCGTCTTGCTCGACTTCGGTCATGGCATTCCTCCGTATCCGACGTAGGCACATCCGATACTGGTCAAGGTACCAATTCCCGGGACCTATCCGTCCACTTTAAGCTGGCAAGATGAACCGACTACGCGCATGCGGCGCAGCCGTTGGTGCAGCGTCCGCCCTGGTTCTTTCCGGATGCGGTTCCGATGTCGACGGCAGCGCAACGGCGCCGCTTGCGACCGTCGACACCGACCCACCGTCGGTGGTCCGCACGACGCCCGCGACTGCACCCTCGCCGACGACATCGGCCGCCCCGACAACAACCACCTCGACGACTCCCGACAAACCGACGACGAGCAGTCCCCCGCCGACCGCCGACCCGTCCCAGTACAAGAGCACTGCCGGGTTCTTCTACTTCACCAGCCCGAGTGGCAAGTTCGAATGCGCGATCGTCGTGACCGAGACCTCGGTCGCTGGGTGTCACGGCGAGTTCCCCCGCTCGGCCCCGCGAGTGGCGGGAAGCGGTGCTCCAGAGTCTTCGGTGGCTCCCAACACCGTCGAGATCACTGCAGGATCCCCTGCCAGGTTTCTCAGCTCAGGCGATCCGCGCTTTCATCGGTTCGACGGGACTGCGAAGGAACTGCCGTACGGGCTCACACTCGCCGTACCCGGAAGTGGGCGTTCCAATGGGCTCGAATGCCGAGTCGAGGAGTCGTCCGGGGTCACCTGCCTGGATCAGGTCGGCCATGGTTTCACGGTGTCGGACAAGGCATTCGAGCTGAAGTAGACGCAGTTTCGAAAGAGTGTTTCGGCAGCGCGCGACCCCACCTCAGATACCGGCTAGGAATCCTCGGTAGACGAAATGTTGCGCGCCACCACCAGGCATCGAGGACCCTGCGACAGCCCGCTCGACACCGCATCGCCGACCAAGGGTGCTAGGGTCGGCGATGTTCTGACACGGGGTGCGTCCGTACATGCGGATGCTGAGATCACACCCGTCGAACCTGATGCAGGTAATGCTGACGAAGGGATGTCAAGGCGATGACTGCGCCTTTAAACTCGGTGGACTCTGTCCGCCACACGGATCTTATGTGGGGCTCGACATCTTCGTTGCGTCACGCGATCGACCAACTCGAATTTCTGACACTGCTGGGCGAGGGCACGCTGCCGCTCGACGCGTTCCGCAGATATCTCGAGCAGGATCGGCTGTACCTGGCGGGATACGCGAAAGCGCTGGCTATTCTCGCATCGAAAGCTCCGGACACCGCGACTGCCGCGTTCTGGGCCACCTCCGCGGCGAGCGCAGTCGAGGAGGCGACACTTCACGAGTCAATTCTCGTCGGTGATGCGCTCCCCCCGACGGATGCGCAGGCCATGCATTCACCAACCTGCCTCGGGTACGTCTCGTACTTGGTAGCAACCGCCGCCACCGAGCCCTATCCCGTTGCGGCGGCGGCGATCCTGCCATGCTTCTGGATCTACGCCGACGTGGCCGTCCGCCTGTCGGTATCGGCCGCACAGGTTCTCCACCATGATCCGGATCACCCCTACGCACAATGGGTTTCGACGTACGACTCGGAAGAATTCCGTGATGTCGTCGACTGCGCGCGCCTGCTGGTAGACGACGCCGCTCGGCTCGCTACCGATGCTCAACGAAGCGCCATGATCGACGCATTCGTCATCGCGACACGGTACGAATCGATGTTCTGGGACAGCGCACTTCACCCCACACAGTGGCCAACTTCCTCTTCCGAGATTGCCGCTTCGGAGGTAACACCGTGACACTTTCCCGAAAAATCGGCGCCCTCGCGGTAGCCGTCGTCACCGTCACATCGCTGACTTCGTGTGCACAATCCACCGACTCCGATACCATCCGCTTCGCACTCGATTGGACACCGAACACCAACCACACCGGGCTGTACGTCGCTTTACAGGAGGGATACTTCGCCGACGCCGGACTCGACGTCGAAATCCTGCCGTACAACAGCACCTCCCCGGACACTCTGGTCGACGCGGGCAACGCCGAGTTCGGCATCAGTACGCAGAGTTCAACTACATTCGCGAAAACCGCTGGAGCTCAAATCATTTCGGTACTGGCCCCGCTGCAACACTGGGCCACCGGAATCGGGGTGAAAGCCGACCGCGAAGACATACCGAGCCCGAAAGCCTTGGACGGCAAAGTCTACGCAGGCTTCGGTGATACCGGCGAGAAGGCCGGACTACGCCAAGTCATCCAGAACGACGGCGGCAAAGGTGAGTACGACACCGTCGTACTCGGAACCTCGGCCTACGAGGCCGTGTATTCGGGCACAGCGGACTTCACCGTGTCCTACCTGGCGTGGGAGGGTATCGAGGCCGAGCACAGCGGTACTCCGATGAAGTACTTCGACTACACCGACTACGGCTTCCCCGACGCCTATGCACTCACGGTCAACGGTAACGAGAACTGGCTGGCAAGCCATCCCGACGAGGCCAAGAAATTCGTCCAGGCGCTGCAACGCGGCTACCAACTCGCGGCAGACGATCCGGTCCGCGCCGCGCAGGACATCATCGATGCGAATCCGGGAGTCTTCACGGACGAGCAATTGGTCTTCGAAAGCCAGCAGATGCTCGCCGACCGCTACATGCTGGACGAGTCGGGCGCGGTCGGGCGACAGAACCTCGACAAATGGACCGAATATTCGAAATTCCTGTACGAAAACGGTGTCCTGGTCGATCAAGGCGGCAACGCCGTCGACGCCGAGCCCGACTGGTCCACCTACTTCACCGATGACTACCTCGGCGCTCAGTAGCGCGGCGTTCGGCGCAGTCGAACGGCCGGCGAAGCGTAGACCGCGAATCGGGGCTGCGGTCAGGTGGGCCTTGCCGTCGGTCACCATCGTCGTGGTGCTCGTCATCGGATGGCAGGTCTATGTCCAGCTCAGCGGGATCCGACCACAGGTACTGCCCTCGCCGTCGAGAATCGTGGCTCAGGGTTGGGCGCAGCGCGACGCCATCGCCGAGAATGCAGCAGCAACTCTCCAAGTCACCGTTCTCGGATTTGCAGTATCCCTGGTAGTTGCCTGGATACTTGCCGTCGCCGTCGACTTCTCACCATGGCTCCGACGAGCAGTGGTGCCGCTGTTCGTGATCTCGCAGACGCTTCCGATCATCGCTATTGCCCCACTGCTGATCATCTGGTTCGGGTTCGGACTACTTCCCAAGATTCTCGTGATCGCGCTCGCTACGTTCTTCCCCATGGCCATCGGCCTCATCGAAGGATTCGCGGCAGCCGATCGAGATGCGCGCGCACTCCTGGCGAGCATGGGCGCAACCCGCTGGCAGCAGTTTCGATATATTCGTCTGCCCTCTGCGATGCCCCGCTTCTTCACCTCGCTTCGTATCGGAATCACGTACGCCGTCGTGGGTGCCATCTTCGCCGAATACGCAGGAGCCAGCGCCGGACTCGGGATATACATGAGCCAGCAGAAGAACTCGTTCCGCACCGATCTCGTCCTGGCTGCGGTGCTCGTCACGGCCGTTATCAGCGTGACGCTCTTCCTGCTGACCTACGCCGTTGAACGCGTCGTCGCCCCCTGGGCGCAGGACAGTCGGCCGCGATGACGGCCGTGCATCTGTCCGGACTCACGAAGTCCTACGGCGACCGGCCAATCCTCGACGGGGTCAGCTTCGACGTCGAGCCTGGAGAGTTCGTTTCCGTCATCGGTCCGAGCGGCTCGGGCAAGAGCACAGTATTCAATATGATTGCCGGTCTCGATACCCCGGACAGCGGAGTCGTCGAGGCACCCCCGTGCGCTTATATGCCACAGAAGGACCTGCTGTTTCCGTGGCGCACTGTGCTCGACAACACGACACTCGGCCTCGAGGTTCGCGGGATGAGCAAGAAGCAAGCGCGGATCCAGGCGCAGAAACTCTTTCCCGCCTTCGGGCTCGAGGGATACCAGAAGGCGAGGCCCTCCGAATTGTCCGGCGGGATGCGGCAGCGAGCAGCGATGCTGCGCACGGTGATTCAAGAACGCGAGGTACTACTGCTCGACGAGCCGTTCGGAGCCCTCGACTCGCTGACCCGCACCAGCATGCAAGCGTGGCTGCAGGACGTCTGGCTCGACTACCGATGGACCGTCCTGATGATCACCCACGACATCCGGGAAGCTGTCTATCTCTCGGATCGGGTGATCGTACTATCGGACAAGCCGGCACATGTACGACGGCAAGTGACGGTATCGCTGCCGAGGCCACGAAAGCTCGACGTCGTCACGACACCGCACTTCGCTGCGCTGGAAGCCGAACTGATGGAGGTGTTGATCGGCAACCCCGGCCGCTGATCTCAGCCCAGCCGTGCCGCAAGATCCGCGACCGCAACCCACGCGGTGTCCAGGCTGTCTCTGGACCGAGGAACCAGGGTCGCCATCGCGGGTACACGGGTCGCCAACGTCAGATCGACCACGACAACGAACAGATCCATTCCGAGCGCGGCACCGAGAACCTGTTGTAACAGCGGAACGGCGTGATCGGTACCGAAGTCAGGTGTCCCCGCCCCGTACTCGTTGCCACGACTCGACACCACTACCACCGGCTTGCCTTGGAGTGGACGAGTCGGGCCGTTGAACGGAACCGTGACACCGGGAACATGGACATAGTCGATCCATGCTTTCAGTGTCGACGGAACCGACCAGTTGTACATCGGAGCACCGATCACCACGACGTCAGCCGAGATCACCTCGTCGATCAACGTTTTTTGCAATGCCTCTGCCTCGGGAGGCACAGCCTCGTCCGGCGTCCGCAAATGTGGGGCCCAATGCATCGCCGACGTCGGAAGATGCGGCAGCGGATCTCGGTGCAAATCGCGATGGATCACCGAGTGGTCCGGGCTCTGCTCATGCCACACATCCGAAAAATGTGCCGTGACCGCGCGTGAGACGGAATTACTCAGGTCGGCGGACGAATCGAGATGCAGCAACTGCGGCATGAAGCACTCCTGGGATCGAGGGGGTACCGAACAGGATATGCCGCAGTAGGGTTCAGACATGGACCACCGGTACATCGCAGCGGCGCTCTCACCTCAGGACGCGCGTCGAGTCACTTCGTCGATTTCCGATGCGGACGGACGAACTCCGCACCTGGCATTGGACGGAGCCGATCTCGATATCGACGAGTCCGGTCGGCGCGCAGTGATGGAACTACTCCGTCAACTCGCGTCAGGGACCGCTGTGACGATCGGACCGGTCAACGAGTTGCTCACCACTTCACAGGCGGCAGACCTTCTCGGAGTATCCGACACATATGTTCGCAAACTCGCAGACGCAGGGTCACTGGCCATCGAAATGCGTGGAACCCACCGACGCTTTCGCCTGGAAGACCTCATCCGGCATCGGGAGAAGTTCACACCCTAGCGTCGCGTCAGCCGGCTTGGCGTCCGAGCAGCTCCGACTGCAATGTCAAGAGATCACGAAACGCTTCCCCTGATGCTCGCCACAGTTGATGTGCATCGATGTAGTCGACACCGAGAAGATTGACGTCTCCGCGATATGCGCCCACGTCCACCGACAGCTTGCCCACAATGATCGCTATATCGCGATCGAGGTGTTCGCCATCCGATCGCTCCAGGTTCCGGAATTGCGAAGAGAAGTAGTCGGCCGTGATCCGATGGTCGACGAACTGCGCTACCAGAATCACGAAACGTGATGCGTGAAGGGACGACTGCTCCACTGGGCTGACCTCTCCTACAGGTCGACAACCCGCCAAGGTCGCCACAAATATTGCCGGCTCGGACCGGCGACAGTGCTGACGAAACTCCGCCATCAGAAAGATCGCATGAGTGGGGGTGTCGAGATTCGAATGCTAAAACCTGACCTGCGCCCAACGATAGCGACCTAAACACGACCCGATGCCGGTTATTGAGATCGTTGTGAGCGATCACAACAACCAGATCAGCGGATTCGCGGACGTTACTGCAGAGTTCCTAGAGGAAGTCGCTCTGGAGTATCCAATTCCCAGAATTTCCAGCCATCCCTGACCTCGATATCGCCGCTGATATGCGTGGCTACAGCGCTGGCAGCTTGCGTAGGATCGTCGAACCGTCGCCCCTCCATCGGCCCCTGCATGATCTCGAGGCGCTTGTTGGACGGGTCGAATCGGGCACTCAGACGGTAGCCGTCGAAATCGGCGACGACCCGGACCCGCAGATCTGGGATCTCTTCCTCAGCCGCAACAGCTTTCTTCGACGGGCCGCGACGCACGGCCGGCTTGGCCCGGTGAACAGCGGCAGCGCGAGCTTCCTCTTCCAGCTTTGGATCGGCAGCCGCATGCAGACCCAACAGCGACCACTTGTTGCGTCCGTGTTGGACTCGCCCGACCGCGATAGCGTGGTGACCAGTTCGAGTGCGAAGCGGCGAATCCTGTACCCACAAATCGACTTCGCCGCGAATATCAGCCGCCATCTCTTCGGAAGACACCATGAAGAACGACGGCTCGGAAGCACCCAGATCCACGAACACCCAGTAAGACGACCCGGTGTCGTCACTTGCCAACGACTCGTCCTGACGACGAGCCTTCCAATCGCCTACGGCCTTGGACCGCACCCGAACCACGCAGCTCGAACCGTCTACACCCCAAACCTGAACTGGATTACGCCGCGACGTCGTCAGCCGTTCGGCCCGACCGCCGCGCAATACAACAGCGCCGATGAAGGCCCTGATTCCCTGCTCCGATACATCTTCCACCTATGCCACCTCTGGTCTGCTTACCCGTGCAGATGATGAGAAGTGCCTACGACGGGTGGCGCGCACGACTCGTATATCCACCTCAGCCTAGTCGCCCAACCACCCCGACAGGAACCCGTGCACAATCGATCACTATGGAACACCGCATCGAACACCTACCAGAGCAGCATCGATTCGAGATATATCTCGACAAATCCCTCGCCGGATTCTCCGACTACCTGGAGTCGGACGGCATACGAACGTTCAACCACACCGTGACACTCCCCGAACATCGCGGCCACGGGCTCGCGGCGATATTGACAGAACACGTCCTCGAAGACAGCCGCGCAGGAGGGTTCTCCGTAATCCCGGCATGCTGGTTCGTACGGGAGTTCATCGAGTCGAGCGCAGGTCGCTACGACGATCTACTCCAGTCGTCCGAATCTCCCGGCCAGATATAGCCCCGCTTATTGCTTCAATGGTCCATTCATACGATCAGATAGCGTCGGTGCGCCATCGAAGCAGTGCCGTCGACGGTGTCGATGACGACAGGAATGCCGATGA
>NZ_JBEPPH010000012.1:0-22152 GCF_040547235.1 Rhodococcus sp. UYP9 | reverse complement strand
CTTCCGTCCAGCCATGTTCTCCATAGTCCTATCCGCCCAGCTCATGGGCAACAAGACTCTAAAACATGATGGCCCCGTTCGCCGGGGACACGCCACACCGGTGCGCATGTCTACAGCACCTGCATGACGTTCACAGTTGAGGCAAGTGTGACTGAAACAGATCGATTCCTCGATCTGTTTGGCTTCGGAAAACGTCAACCGCTCCACACCCCGGAAATGTTAATCGGCTTCGAGACCGCTGACGGTATCCGCCCAACTAATCTCCCGGGACGGCGAACTGGGTTGAGCGGGGACGGGCTCCGGCGGGTACCTCTTCTGCGATCCCGACAACATGGCTCCATCCTTCCCAAAGAACGAAGTCTCCGGACTTGCCAGGGTGATTCAGTAGACGTTGAGGGGTTCACCAACGATGAGTTCGGAGGTGGCGGAGGGAAATGGTGCGAACCTGGCTACTTCGGATACGCAGATCTCGAAAATGTCCAGGAAAACCTGGATACTCGACTTCCTCGAAACGTACTTGTCTGGCAAGTAGCTGACGACAGCGCTGTGTGGGACGACTGGTGCCGGGTAACGAGAAGTCAAGCCAGCATTCAATACACAACGAACAACACTACGACCACCTCCATCGTCACTGGGCCCCGGTATGACCTCGACGATGGCAGCATCTGCTACGTCCGCCTAGAAAGCCGATCCGGCGGCTACACTATCGACTTCAATGTCCGCGGAGAAGGTAAACAGATTTGGAAATACATGTTGCCCAGTGAAGATATGTCGAGTCAGCTCCTCAATGAGATTCTTACCCAAAATGATTGGATATCTGTAGCGGAGGCGCTTACGCTATTTGGATCAAGCTCATGGGACGCCAACAGAGATGACGTGAAGCAAATTCTTGATTGCGTCAACTCCAGTGGAATTCTCCGACTCGGACATGTAACCACCACATACGAAGAAATCTACAAACCCATTCCTGCCACGGATCTACTCAATCACATATTTGGTGCAAGTAATGATTCAGACAGATCTGCATTCATGATGGAGTTGTTCATCGCTGACATATCGGAGAAGCCTAACGAATAGTCATTGAAGGGAGTTTCTCGGTCGCACCGCGAGAGTAACAGGCTATAGCTGCCGCTCTCGCGGTGCGACCAAGTTGGGAGTGGTTATGACTTCCGAATCCATGGACGCAGATCCCGACTTTACCGAGCTCTCCCGAACAGGTGAGTCCCGGAGCGATCCCGCTGTCTTGCAGGCGCGACTCGAGCGCTGGCTGGCGACAGTTTTAAGCAGAATTCGAGGACAGGCGGCATTACATCGTGGTTATTTTGCAAAAAGCCGCGTGATGCTTGACGAAGAGTTCTACGTCAAAGCCGGATAACCCGACCCCGAAGACCGGACCCGATTGATCCGAGTTGTTTCATACGGGGCCGGCCTCGGCGTTATTTGCGAGGCATATACGTTCTCAATAACGCAAGAAATTCATTGCAATTGTCGCCGTATACCGTAACGGAATGGACTAGTACGCCTAGCATTTTTATACCAGCTTGTGAATGTTCAGCGGACGCAAGAGTCGACGCCGCCAACCGTTGTTGTGAAATTCTTTGACCATTGAATGCAGATATAATATACGAATCTTCGACACCTTCACCGCCTGCGACACCGAAAGCTGCTATCCGACCGCGAGCCTCACGGGTTAGCTTCCCTCTCGACTCGACAGCTCCTAACGCATCTTCGAAAAACGGCAGTAAAATTAAACCAGTGTAATCGAAGATTTGCCGTATGGCTCGCATAGTAATTTCACGTTGTTTATCAGGTTCAAGAGACAGTAGGTCTTTCACCAAAGACCCGTCCAATGCTGCAAGCTTTCGTGCAGGGACGGAATTTAACAAACCCACATCTGTGTCACCCGTCGGCGACGGATCCTCGCGTACCAAACGTTTATTACCATTCGGCTGCACTTCCTCGACGTAACCGAGGTGCGTCGCGGCGGGGGCGTTCACGGCCTGTGGTGCTGTGCTCCCCCATGACTGGTCCGACTTATGAAGCAAACGAGACGAATACCGTTTGTTGACTACCCACAGCTGGAACAGGTATCGCTCAGACACATCCTCGACGTGCATGTCCCACCGGTCGTCCCGCCCTCGCGCATGGCCGCGAATAGCGATCAAGCCTGATGAAGGCAGTGCGGCCAGCGGTCCATAGGCAACGTGCCCATCCAACGTCATAATATTCAGACGCGCATTTACCTCGAGAGTCACTTCTTCGATCACATCCCATCCTCCCTGGAGGCTGCCATCGGGGTCTGATGCGAGTATGTCCAGGCGCACCTCGACGGGCCCATACGCGATACCTGTTTTTACAGTCGCCGCAGCCGCGGTGACGTCGAACAATCCACCTTCGTGGTCTGGCTCACCTAGTTCGCTCAGACCATCGCCGATCAGAAACTGGTGGTGGTCGGCCTGTACCGTCAGCGTGGACTCCATGGGCCAACAGTACAAGTCGCACGACCTGACGCACTGATCGCAGGTTCGGTTACGCCCTGGTTTTCCTACTTAAATTCAACCCCGCTAGCTGGGTACCAAAGGCAGCGACTGCACCAACAATGATTCCACCGAAACATGAGAATATCCAGAAATTTCCCACATTCCAACGGAAAGGTAGTTGCACGTACGGGTTCGCGGAATCGCTCGCAGTGCGGAACGATTCCGGCAGCGTCGGCGGCCAGATGTATGTGGCGGACGCGAATATTACGCCCATCGATAACGGTATCCCGACCAAGACCAGCCAGAGATAAATTGGATTTATTGCAAGCTGGACCCAGGGACGCGCCGGACTCCGGGCTCGTTCGGATCGATGCCTTCTATGAACTCCATATCCGCCTCCACCATCGGCCCGATCACCGTGCAGCCTCAAACCAAGTTATCGCAGGCGAGCTCCACCCGCCTTAGAAGTACGGGACAGTTGAACTGCTGCTGGCTGTGCGAGCAGCTTAGCCATACGACCAGTCTTGATATGCAGGCATACCAGCAAACGTTTGCATATGTTGTGCAGCAGCATATTTCGTTCTGCACCGCCAACCCTTGCTACTGCGAATGTTGATCAGTCTCGATACACCGATTCGTATCGGTACCAAGGGCCATCGAGGTGGGAAATGGAGGAATCGACATTGCCCTGGCCAGCAGGTTCATGATCAGGTGAGTACACCCACCCGCTCGTAAAGCTGAAGAAGATGGTCGAATTGTCGACGAAATAGACTTCTCCCGACGGGCCGCCTCGCGCGCGACTGATATCGAAAGGACCGATCTCGAACTCCTCGCGGGACGTGCCGGGGTTTTCCCTGATGTCGACGGCGATGGCCTCGAACTCGCTCCGCTTGTCGAGGAATGTCGTAGCTGGCCCCCACACCACGAATGCGAAGGCGGCAGAGACGAGGAAGGGCGCAGGGAGTATCCACCAGGACCAACGTCGGTCGCGGCCGAGCACGTAGAGGGTTCGGATCGCCCACACCAGGCCAGTGACGGCCAAAACCACAAGTACCGCCAGATGGGCCAGAAGTGGGTCGGCCCAGGTGTGTGCGCCGAACGGCGAAGGCCACCAATTTCGTTTGACGCAGACCCACACCGCAACGGCGGCCGTCACGAAGGTCAGGAGTATTGGGCCGGGTGGCTTCGACCGTGTCTGCTCGCCCGTCAGCTGCTGATGCACCCATCTGTCGAGCGATGTCATTCTCGCCATGGAGCTAGCGTATCGGTGGCAACACTACGGTGACCTCCACTGCAGCAGAACTGATGCTCGGCACTGGCGTCGGCACCCGATGTAAATCGCGATTGGGATGTCGGGGCACTGTCAGGTTAATTGAAACCTAGCAGCGAAGCCTGTTTGGTTTCAATTAACCTGACAGTGCCGTACATCCACGTCCAAGACAAGCGCATCGGCCGCGAGAACATCACCAGAGAGGTGGTCTCGGAGCTCGAAGTGACCGGATGTCCACATGGATCCAGGAACGTAGTTACGAAGGAGTTGTGACACTCGTGGCACTGAGCCCATTTTCGGCTAAAAAAAAGCGGCCCCGGATTTCTCCGGAGCCGCCATTTTGCTCTAAAAACTGTCGGGCTGACAGGAATTGAACCTGCGACCCCTTGACCCCCAGTCAAGTGCGCTACCAAGCTGCGCCACAGCCCGCCGCGCCCCGTAAGGCGCTTGATGAGAGTACCTCAGCCCCGCCTCTGAGCGGAAATCGCCTGCTCAGGGGCGGGGCCCGGTGGGATCAGCGCTTGTGACCCTTGCCTGGCCGTTCGCGCTTTTCGCGGATACGGACCGAGACGCGGACGGGGCTGCCGTCGAAGTTGAACTCTTCACGGAGGCGACGTTCGATGAAGCGTCGGTATCCGGCCTCGAGGAAGCCGGTGGTGAAGAGCACGAACGTCGGTGGACGAGTCGTTGCCTGGGTCGCGAACATGATGCGCGGCATGCGGCCTCCACGCATCGGCGGCGGGGTGGCCGCCACAACTTCCTTGAGCCAGGTGTTGAGGCGTCCGGTCGGCACCCGCTTGTCCCAGGACTCCAGTGCAGTCTCGAGCGCCGGAACGAGTTTCTGGACTGCTCGGCCCGTCTGAGCCGAAATGTTGACGCGCTGTGCCCACGGCACACGAGCGAGATCGCGATCGATCTCCTTCTCGAGCATCTGGCGACGGTCGTCGTCGACGAGGTCCCACTTGTTGAACGCCAACACGAGCGCACGACCAGCGTCGGCGACCATGCTGAGGACACGAAGGTCCTGCTCGGAGATCACTTCGGAGGCGTCGATGAGCAAGATTGCGACCTCGGCGGCCTCGATGGCCGACTTGGTGCGCAACGACGCGTAGAACTCGGCACCACTGGCGTGACTGACGCGCTTACGCAGACCTGCAGTGTCGACGAATCGCCAAGTTTTGCCGCCCAATTCGACCAACGAGTCGACCGGGTCGACAGTAGTTCCGGCCACCTCGTGGACTACGGAGCGCTCGTCACCGGACAGCTTGTTGATGAGTGAGGACTTGCCTACGTTCGGCTTACCGACAAGTGCGACGCGACGCGGTCCCCCACCGGGGATTCCCTCGCGAGGAGTCTCCGGCAACGCGTCGAGAACACGATCGAGCATGTCTCCGGTTCCGCGGCCGTGAGTAGCCGAAACCGCCAGCGGCTCACCGAGGCCCAGCGACCACAGGGCAGCGACCTCGGACTCGGTGCGACCGTCGTCGACCTTGTTGGCTATCAACAAGACCGGCGTCTTCGAGCGCCGAAGCACCCGGGCGACAGCCTCGTCGGTTGTGGTGGATCCGACACGCGCATCGACGACCAGGAGGATCGCGTCAGCAGTCTTCATCGCCAGTTCTGCTTGGCGGGCAACGGATTGCTGCAGGCCCTTGGCGTCGGGTTCCCAACCGCCGGTGTCCTGCACCAGGAAACGGCGTCCGGCCCAGTTCGCCTCGTAGGAGACGCGGTCCCGCGTCACCCCTGGCACGTCCTCGACCACTGCTTCACGACGGCCGATGATGCGGTTGACGAGAGTGGACTTGCCCACGTTGGGACGTCCGACCACCGCGAGGGTAGGAACGGCGACTTGTACTTCGCCATCCTCGCCTTCACTGAGGTCGACCATCTCCCATTCGCCCTCGTCGCTCCAGACGCCGTCGCCGGCTGTTTCGGAGCCGTAGGATTCTTCGGTCACTGCATTGCTCCAGTTCTCTCGCTGACGACCTGGAGCAATGCGGCGACAACGCCGTCCATGTCCAGTTCGCTCGTATCCACGATCACGGAGTCTTCGGCGGGCCGCAAAGGAGATACGGCGCGGGTGGAATCAGCATGATCACGGCGTTGGACGTCGGCGAGGACTGCTTGATAGTCGTCGCCCCGTCCTTCGGTGGTGTTCTGTTTGTTTCGACGATCGGCGCGGGCCTCGGGCGAGGCAGTCAGAAAGACCTTGACGTGCGCGTCGGTCAGCACGACTGTCCCGATGTCCCTGCCCTCCACGACGATTCGCGGTTGGGCCGAAGAGATTTCACGTTGCATCCGTACGAGAATGTCCCGCACACGTGGAACTGCGGACACAGCCGAGACCGCTTGGGTCACAGCAGCTCCGCGAATCTCGGAGGTGACGTCTTTGCCGGCCAACGTCACTGCTTCGACGGCCGGATCGGTGCCGATGTCCAACGGCAGGGTCTCGACGACGTCGGCGACCTTGTCTGCATCGGACGGATCGATACCGGCCCGCAACACCCACACCGTCGCTACGCGGTACATCGCCCCGGTGTCGAGGTATCGAGCGTCGAGCGCAGAGGCCAACCGTCGTGAGACCGTCGACTTCCCGGTTCCCGACGGCCCGTCCATCGCAATGACGAGACTGTCCATCACAGCCCGACCGACTCGTAGAGCTTGCCGATCTCTCCACGACCGAGGACCCGCAGCGTTCCTGGGCGCTGATCACCAAGGGCGATGTTGCCGACGTCGGTGCGCACGAGACGTCCGACGGGGTAACCGACCTTCTCGAACATGCGCCGCACGATGTGCTTGCGACCCTCGTGCAGGGTGACACGTACGAGCGACTTGCCTTCGTTGACGTCGAGGAGTGAGTAACCGTCGACCTTGACGGGGCCGTCGTCGAGAACGACACCCGAACGCAGCTGCTTGCCTACATCGCGCGGGATGGTTCCGAACAATGTGGCGAGGTAGGTCTTCGATACCTCGTACGACGGGTGCATCAGGCGGTGAGCAAGATCACCGTCGTTGGTGAAGAGAAGAAGGCCCTCGGTGTCGGCATCGAGGCGTCCGACGTGGAACAGTCGCTGCCCCGCCTGAACGCGTTCGGAGACGATATCGCCGACGCACGGACGTCCCAGATCGTCGGACATCGTGCACTGCCATCCACGCGGCTTGTTCATCGCGAGGTGGACGAGCTCTTCCTTGACGACGACTCGGGTGCCGTCGACGCGGACGACAGCGACGTCCGGATCGATACGGATCCCTTGCTCGGTGACGATGCGTCCGTCGACCTCGACACGGCCGTCGGCAATCAGTTCTTCGGCTGCGCGGCGTGACGCCACACCGGCCTGAGCCAGAACCTTCTGCAGACGAACGCCTTCACCGCGGGGCACATGGCGCCGTTTGGTGTCAGGTTCGATGTACTGATGCTTCGCGGGCTTCGCGTTGCTGATCGTCGTCGTCGGAGTCTGCTTCTTCTGCGGCTTCGGCGGCTTGGGGCGCGAGGGCTTCTTACGCGGAACCGCATCGTTACTGCGATCGTTGATGCCCGTCTCGACAGACTTGTCCTCGAACGCGGGATCCACGAAAGGCTTGTTCACATACGGTTTGCGCTGCTCAGCAGGCTTACGTTGCCCAGTAGGTCGCCCTGAACCGCGAGGCGAATCCTCTCGGCGCCCACTCGAAGCGCCGCGTGGCCCCTCGTCACGACGTCCCGAAGCACCGCGTGGAGCTTCGTCCCGACGTCCTGAGGCTCCGCGTGGAGCTTCGTCTCGGCGTCCCGCACCGCGGGGCGCGTCGCCGGTGCGGCGACCATCCCGAGGGCTTTCCGACCTACCTGCGGCCGGCTTCCGACGGGGATCTTGTCTTTTACTTCTGTCCGGTGTGCCATCACGGCGAGCGGGCTTGTTCACTTCTTGTTACCTATCAGTCGTCCGAGTCGAGCTCGGATACCGGATCGGGTTTCGATCCGCGGTTCTTGGTGGAGCGTAAAACTCTCGGTTCGGTGTCCATGCTGTCGCTGATCTCGTCGATCAGATCCACACCTGGCAGCAACGGTGCCAGCGGCGGGAGGTCCGTCAGCGATGCCAACCCGAGCCGTTCGAGGAACAACTCGGTAGTCGAATACATGGTGCCGTTCGTTTCCGGATCCACTCCAGCTTCCGAAATCAGTCCGCGCGCGAGCAAGGTGCGCATCACTCCGTCTACATTGACTCCTCGCACAGCACTGACTCGCGAGCGCGTCAACGGTTGACGATATGCGATAACGGCCAGAGTCTCCAATGCCGCGCGTGTGAGTTTCGACCGAGCGCCATCGAGAAGAAGCCGTTCGACATACGGCGCGTAAGCCGTGCGGGTGTAGAAACGCCATCCGTCGCCTGCATAGCGTAGATCGATTCCACTGCCTCGTTCGGTCAGTTTCTCGGCCATCCGCGTCACCATCAGCTTCACCCGACGTGCTTCGCACCCGACGGCCGACGCCAACTGCTCGTTCGACGCCGGCGAGTCGACTACCAACAGGACGGCTTCGAGTGCGGCCTCGAGCGTCGCGTCGTCCAGCTCTTCGTCGGACTCGAGGCCCGTCGACTGTTCACTCTCGGAAAGCTCTTTCTCATCCATAGTCCACCGCTGACACGAGCACTCCGTCCACCTTCTCCGTACCGGTCCAGCTCACCGACAACTCCCCCAGCGGCTCGGGCTGCTCGAATACGATGACCTGTTCACGGAACAGCTCGAGCAACGCAAGAAAACGCGCAATGATCTCGACGGGGTATTCGCAGCCCTCGATGATCTCGCCGAACGTCACCCACTGCCCCGGGCTCTTCCCCTGAAGAAGATTCATCACCCACGTGGCCTGCTCCGGCACCGACACCGCGTGCTGATGAATGTGATCGAGACCTACCTGCGGAATCGGCTTCGGCCGGAACGCCGTCGCCGCAATATCGGCGAAACGAGCCGGATCGACGCCGAGCAAAACTTCCGGAATCAGATCCGCGAAACGGTCCTCGACGGACACCGACCGCGGATATCGACGCAGTGCGGCGGCTTCGAGCTCAGCGAACAGCATTGCTACCTGCTTGTACGCGCGATATTGCAGGAGCCGGGCGAACAGCAGATCACGAACTTCGAGCAAGGCGAGGTCCTCGGCATCCTCGACATCACCGGACGGCAGCAGCCGCGCCGCCTTGAGGTCGAGCAACGTGGCTGCGACGACGAGAAATTCCGTCGTCTGATCGAGGTCCATCTCTTTGCCGAGCGACTTGGTGAACGCGATGAAATCGTCTGTGACGGTGTGTAACGCGACCTCGGTGACATCGAGGCGATGCTGACTGATCAGAGTCAACAGCAGATCGAACGGTCCTTCGAAGTTGAGCAACCGAACACGAAATCGCGAGGGATCCTCCCCACCTGGAACCTCGATCGGAGCGTCGCCGGGGGTGGCGGCAGACACGATCAGGGACCGGACCGATATATCACCTCTCGGGCCAGAGCCCGATAGGCTTGGGCCCCTGCCGATTTCGGTGCCCACGTGGTGATCGGCTCGCCTGCGACGGACGTCTCCGGGAAACGCACGGTCCTGGTGATCACTGTGTCGTACACGACATCGCCGAACACCTCGACCACCCGCGTCATCACCTCTCGCGAGTGCAGAGTGCGGGCGTCGAACATGGTGACCACGATGCCGGCGAGCTTGAGCCGTGGATTGAGCCGATCACGAACCTTTTCGACGGTGTCGTTGAGCAGTGCCAATCCGCGCAGGCTGAAGTACTCGCATTCCATCGGAATCAGAACTTCGTCGGCACACGTCAATGCGTTGACGGTGAGCAAACCGAGCGAGGGCTGGCAGTCGATCAACACGTAATCGTAGCGATCGAGAATCGGATGAAGTACCCGTCCGAGAGTCTGTTCGCGACCGACCTCGGTGACCAACTGAATCTCGGCCGCCGACAGATCGATGTTGCTCGGCAACAGATCGAGATTCTCCACGCGTGTGCGCATCAGGACGTCGTCGGCGGACACTTTCGGTTCGACGAGGAGGTTGTAGACCGTGAGATCGAGCTCGTGGTGCGCAACACCCAACCCTGCAGACAGTGCACCCTGCGGGTCCAGATCGACCAGAAGCACTCGACGACCGTAAGCAGCCAGCGAGGCACCCAGATTGATGGTCGACGTCGTTTTGCCGACGCCACCCTTCTGGTTGCACATCGCGATGATCTTCGCCGGTCCGTGACTGCTCAGTGGCTGCGGTTCGGGAACCGGTCTGGTCTTGCGACCGGTGGGGCCGAGAGTGTCGACAGGAGGGATGACGTCCTTGCTCTCACGAGCGGACTCGGGCTGCCGGGTATGAAAGAGAGCTCCTTCGCTTGATGAATGGAGCGGGGTGAGCCCGTCGGGCGTTGCCTCGTAGGACCTGTTCGAAGACGCTGTCGACGGCGGAGCGACCGGAGCCTGCTCGCCCCAGGTCCGTCCAAAACCTGACTCCGCCGCTGGCGGCTGCGGTGTCGACACGTTCCAGCGCTCCCCTGTCCGTTCGTTGATCATGTATTCGCCTCGTGCCTGAGGGCACAAAAGATGAAATACGCTCCCAAGAACGTACCGCGTGGCACTACAGCAGTATCGCCGGACACGCACAAACATGTCTTCACCTCGCGCGGGGATGAGCTCCCGCCCACACTTCCCGCAGCGTATTCACCGTCACGAGCGTGTAGATCTGGGTTGTGGTGACCGAGGCATGACCGAGAAGCTCCTGCACCACACGGACATCTGCCCCGCCGTCGAGCAGATGCGTTGCGAAGGAGTGTCTCAGGGTGTGCGGAGAGACCGCTGTCGCGATGCCTGCACGCTCGGCTGCCGTATGTAACACCTGCCAGGCACTCTGCCGCGACAACCGACCACCACGAGCGTTGAGGAACAACGCAGGAGTCGACTTCGTCGCCAGAGCGGGCCGCCCTCGAACAAGGTACGCGTCCACAGCCTCGATAGCGGGTCGGCCTACCGGTACCAGCCGCTGCTTGTCACCTTTGCCGTGAAGCAGCACCGATCGCGTGTCGGTGTCCACATCGTCGACGTCGAGACCTACCGCTTCGGAAATGCGGGCACCGGTCGAGTACAGCAACTCGAGGATCGCCTTGTCACGCAAACCACGAGGGGCATCCGCACCCTCGGCGGAGGCCGATTCGAGAATCGCGATCACTTGGTCGAGTGGAAGCGACTTCGGCAGCCGACGACTCGGGGTCGGCGGCTTGACGGCACTGGCCACGTCCGAAATGGTGAAGCCCTCCGCGGCCGCGAATTTATGAAACCCACGAACCGCAATGAGTGTCCGTGCTGCCGAACTTGCAGCCAACGGTAGGAACTCGTCCCCACCTCGCCGCAGATACAAGACGAATTCGGTCACATCCGATTCGGATACCTTGGCCAAATCGTCGATGCCGTGGGCACTGAGAAACACCTCGTATCGCCGAAGGTCTCGGCGATACGAGGACAGAGTGTTCTTCGCCGACCCACGCTCGACCTCGAGGTGATCGAGATAGGTCGAAATCTGTTCACTCAGCACGACGACTACTCGTGCGAATTCTTCCGACGCTCGAAAGTAGTCGGCAGATCCGGCCACGGAGCATCGGCGGGGCGCAGGCTTGTCGACGCTACCCTCGAGGCGGCCAGCGCCAGAATGCCCGCCACCGCACTCGCATTCACGAATTCACCGGACAAAGCCCGGCGAACCGCGTCGTCAACCGGCACGTAGGACAACACGATGTCGGCCTCTTCGTCGTGGGCATCGGGCCGCTCGACCTCGGTCAAGTCCTCGGCCAGAAACACTCGAACGCACTCATCGGTGAAGCCCGGGGACGCCAAAACATCGACGAGTACCGACCAGCGGCCGGCGGAAAGCCCTGTCTCTTCGGCGAGTTCGCGCTTCGCCGCGTCGACGGGCGGCTCACCGGTCTCGTCGAGAAGACCGGCGGGCAATTCCCACAGACGTCGCCCGATCGGATGCCGGTACTGCTCGATCATCGCGATCCGACCCTGACTGTCGAGCGCCACGACGGCTACTGCGCCGTGGTGCTCCACTACTTCACGCTCGGCCTGACGGCCGTCCGGCATCGCGACCTGATCCAATCGCAAAGCGAGAATCGCCCCCTCGTAGACGGTTGTCGAACCGAGAGTCCGAAACTCGAACCGGCTGTCCTGCTCGCTCATCCGTTGCTTTCGACGGTCACTTCCGGCACCGACGCTTCGGACTCGGCATCGTCACCGTGAATGTCGACCGGAAGCCGCTCGGCTGCCTTGTACTTCAACGCCGCGTTGATCAGTGCCGCGAAAAGCGGGTGCGGACGCGTAGGCCGGCTCTTGTATTCCGGGTGAGCCTGCGTGCCGACGAAGAACGGATGCATCGACGTCGGAAGTTCCACGAACTCGATGAGGTGCCCGTCAGGGGAAGTTCCGCTGAACACCAGACCACTCTTCGAAATGCGGTCACGGTAGGTGTTGTTGACCTCGTAGCGGTGACGGTGACGCTCGGAAACTTCGGTCGACCCGTAGGCGCCTGCCACGACCGAACCCTTCAACAAGGTCGCCGGGTACGCGCCCAGTCGCATAGTTCCACCGAGGTCGGCCTCGCCTGCGACAGCATCTTCTTGATCGGCCATCGTCGAGATGACAGGGAACTCGATGTCCGGCTCGAACTCCGCCGAGTTGGCGTCGGTCAGTCCGACCGAGCGTGCTGCTTCGATGACCATGCACTGCAAACCGAGGCACAGTCCGAGCAGAGGCACTTTGCGGGTACGGGCAAAGCGGACCGCGCCCAGCTTGCCTTCGATGCCACGAATACCGAATCCACCCGGAATCAGCACTGCGTCGACATCACCGAGCGCAGCTTGCGCGCCTGCGGGGCTCTCGCACTCGTCGGACGGAACCCACTTGATCTCGACCTTCGCACGATGCGCGAAACCGCCCGCACGCAACGCCTCGGTGACCGAGAGGTACGCGTCGGGGAGATCAACGTACTTGCCGACAAGGGCAACACGCACGGTCTCGCGTGGCTCGTGGACCCGTTCGAGAAGTCCGCCCCACACCGTCCAGTCGACGTCGCGGAACGGCAGCCCGAGCTTGCGCACGACATACGCGTCCAGGCCCTCCTTGTGCAGAACCTTTGGTATGTCGTAGATCGACGGTGCGTCGGGAGTGGAAATACAGGCTTCGACATCTACGTCACACATCAGTGCGATCTTGTTCTTCAGGCCAGGCGGAACGTCGCGATCGCACCGCAGAATGAGTGCATCGGGTTGGATTCCGATGCTCCGCAGGGCTGCGACCGAATGCTGAGTCGGCTTGGTCTTGAGCTCACCTGAAGGCGCGAGGAACGGCACCAGGGAGACATGCAAGAAGAAGACGTTCTCACGACCGACGTCATGACGGACCTGACGTGCCGCTTCGAGGAACGGCTGCGACTCGATATCGCCGACGGTGCCGCCGATCTCGGTGATCACCACGTCCGGCTGATGGCCCTGCAGATCAGGGCCGTTCATGGCGAGGATTCGACGCTTGATCTCGTCGGTGATGTGCGGAATCACCTGGACGGTGTCGCCCAGGTATTCACCGCGACGCTCCTTGGCGATAACCGTCGAGTAGACCTGACCAGTGGTGACGTTTGCGAATCCAGACAGATCGCGGTCGAGGAACCGCTCGTAGTGTCCGACGTCCAGATCGGTTTCGGCGCCGTCCTCGGTGACGAAGACCTCGCCGTGCTGGAACGGATTCATGGTGCCTGGATCCACGTTCAGATAGGGATCGAGCTTCTGCATCGTGACTCGGAGGCCACGAGCTGTCAGTAGCTGGCCCAGGCTCGATGCCGTGAGGCCCTTGCCAAGAGACGATGCGACGCCTCCGCTGACGAAGATGTGCTTTGTGTCAGAACGCGACTGAAGGCGTGACAATGATGCTCCCGTGACGTATCTGCAGGGCGTGCTCCCACCAGTGAGCTGGCAAGAGAGGTAATGCGTAGAACATGGGCCTGCTACCCACGGGACTTCACGGTAACACCAATGTTGCCCAGAGAGCGAACGACGCGCATATTCTCAGTACCGAAATTTCATCGAGCCGGTGCACCGACGGTGACGGCCGTCGAGTTCGGGCCGGTCCCGTATCGGCCCGCGGCTCCATCCAGCTGTTCCTGCAATGCCAGCGCCGTGGTGATTCGGCCGGCTTCCCTGTCCACGTTGTCCACCGTGCTCACCGCTGCGGACAACGCCGAGTCCGCGCGCACCACAGCTACCGGCCCGTTGCCCTCTGCTGCTCCGGAACGGCCGGCCAGTACTACACCTGCACCCCTGGCGTCGAGCCCGCCGGTAAAGCGCGCGACGATCGCACCGCGGTTCCCGTCCTCGGCACCCGCATCGCCTGCTCCGGTCACGACGACCGCCAGCTGGGCGGGGGCCACTGCACCGTTGTCGTATGCAATGAAACCTCCACTGCGCAGCGTTTCGAGTGCCAGTGCAAGTTCCTCCGGGGTGGACTGAGGCTCGGCGGTCTGGGCATCGAGCAGCAGTACCGATCCCATCAGGTCGCCCGCCATGCTGCCCTGGTCGACAGATCCGGTGCGCAACTGAGTACCGGCAGGCACGACATTGGTCAGTCGAGTACGAAGATCGTCACCGCTCGCTGCGGTGACGAACGAATCCGTCAACGACACCCGGCCCGTCACAGCCGCTCCCGACGCCTCTATCGAACGAGTAACCCCGTCGACGTCGCCTGGATCCGCGTCTGGCGTGGTTATCACCACCACGCTGCGACTCGCTAACGCGTCGCGTACGACGCGGCCCGACACCGCCGCATCGAATCCATCTGCCGAGTTGAGCTGCTCGCCGAGCTGATTGTTCGTACTTTGTAGCGAATTCACCTCGGTCTCGAGGTCGGTCTTGTCGTCACGAAGTCCCGACACGAGACCACTGGACAACAAACCCGACCCGAGCACCACTCCGATAGCCAACGCGATGAAAATCGCTGCGATCGAAATGGCATGTTGGCGCATAGAAATCACGCCAGCAACCCCTGAACCCACGTTGCGAAGCGGTTCCACACGTCGATAGTCCAGTCCAGGACTTCACTGCCCATATTCGACACGACCAAAGCAACGATGACAGCAACCAGCGCGGCGAGAATCAGTAACGCAACAGCGCCACCCGATACGCGACTGCGGTACAGCGTCGCAACAGCCTTCGAGTCGACGAGCTTGGCACCGACCTTCAACCGTGTCATGAACGCCGCCGGGTTGGTGTTTCGCCGGCCACGATCGAAGAATTCGTCGAGGCTGGCAGGGCTTCCGACGGTCACGATCAGCGACGCGCCGTGATGGTCGGCCAGCAACAACGCCAAGTCGGCAGGCGCACCAGTGGCGGGGAACGTCATGGCTCCGATGCCGAGATCCTGGATGCGTTCGAGTCCGTTCGCATGCCCGTCCGAGTCAGCCGGAAGCACCACTTCTGCACCGCATTTGAGCGTCTGCGCACTGATGTCATCAGGATCGCCGACGATGAGATCCGGCTTGTGCCCAGCCTTCATCGCGGTGTCGGCGCCTGCGCCGACACCGATGATGATCGGCGAATACTCTTTGATGAACGGCTTGAGCGCCTTGAGGTCTTCGGCATGACCAGGTCCGTCTGCTACCACGACGACGTGCCGGTCCTGCAAGTCGAGCTCGATGTCCGGGACACCGACGCCGTCGATGAGCAACGGGCTCTCGGTTCGGATGAACTCGATCGTGTTGCCGGAGAACGCTTCGAGATGGTCTACCAAGCCGGTCTTTGCCTCGATCATCCGATCGGAAATCTCTGCTTCACTCTGCTCGTCGCCTTTGGCGAGACGACGATCACCGGTGTACACGCCGCCCTCGTTCAGGCGAATCTTGCTGCCGTCCTTGATCTTTTTGAACACCTCGGTGCCGGTGGAGTCGATCAAGGTAATTCCGTTGGCGACGATCACCTCCGGGCCCAGGTTCGGGTAGCGACCCGAAATGGAAGGCGACGCGTTGACTACCGCCAAGACGCCCGCAGCAACCAGGGCGTCAGCAGTAAGTCGATCCAGGTCGAGTTCGTCGAGGACGACGATGTCCCCCGGTCCCACCCGCTTGAGCAGTTTCGACGTGTTGCGATCGACCCGGGCGATACCACTTATTCCGGGCAGCGAGTCCTGAGTTCGTGATAACAGAGCCGGCATCTTCATGAGTCCCATGATGGGTGCTTCGATGGGCACCATGAAGGAGGCGCGCCGAAACAGATACCACACCGTCCACACGATTCACACACGCACCAGCTGATCTTACGTCCAGAAGCTGCGATCAGGTCGGTTTCGAGCCGATATTCAACCCCTGCGCCCTCAAGAATAAGTAAATTCGGGCAAGGTGAGACCTCATCGATCTCGTCGCATCCGGCTAGTCCGCACGCTCGGCGCGCGCAGTGGCCAACAATTCTTCGGCATGAGCTCGACCGGTCTCGGTGTCGTCCAACCCGGCCAGCATTCGGGCCAGTTCGACAACGCGCTCCGGAGCGGACAGTGATTTGACTCCACTGTTGGCCGCGCCTCGACGCGAATCGGCCTTGTCCACCACGAGATGAGTGTCGGCGAAAGCTGCAACCTGCGGCAAGTGCGTCACCACGATCACCTGGTGTGTGCGAGCCAACCTTGCGAGCCGTCGGCCTACCTCGACGGCTGCGCGACCGCCGACTCCTGCGTCGACCTCGTCGAAGACCATCGTTGCGCCCTTGTCCGATCCAGCGAGGACGACTTCCAACGCCAACATTACGCGCGAAAGCTCACCTCCCGATGCGCTCTTGCTGATGGGTAGAGCTTGCGCACCGTCGTGCGCGGACAATTTGAACTCGACTTCGTCCACACCATTCTGACCGGCATGCAGCTCTTTGCCTGCGATGTTCAGCGGTGCGTTGTCTTGCGGACCTGCGACTGCAGCACGCAGATCGAGTTGCAGCTTCGCCTTACCCATCGCCAGACCGGCAAGCTCGACGCTGACTGCCTTCGCAAGTTTTGCGGCGGCCTTGCTCCGTGCAGAGGTGAGTTTGGTTGCGGCTGCGGCCACCTCGGCAGCTGTCTCGTCCACTCGTCCCGACAGATCTGCCAACGTAGTGGCGGAGACGTCGATGTGTAGCAGTCGCTCCCGTGCGTCGTTCGCCCATGCGATGACGCCATCGACGTCGGCGGCGTATTTCCGCGTCAACCCTTTGAGCTCGGATTGGCGGTTGAGCAATGTTTCCAGGGCGCTCGGATCGGACGGCAAGTCCGACAGATATGCAGTGAGATCCGCACCGATGTCGGTGACTACAGCCATGGCTTCGTTCAGCCGGGGAAGCAGATCGGTCAACGCAGCGTCGTCGGAACCCTCGAGCTGCGTGCGGGCCTCACCGAGCAGATGGAGAGCCGACATCGCCCCGCCCGTGTCCTCGACAGCACCGACCAGCGCGACACCCGCGCCTTCGGCAGATTCACGCAGCGAGTCGAGGTCGCCGAGTCGGCGGACATCGGCCGCGATGGTCAGATCTTCTTGTGGCTCCGGCGCCACGCCGTCGATCTCTTGGATGCCGAACTGCAATCGATCCGCCTCCTGAGCGAGCTCTCGGCTCCGCTCGGTCCGGTCGATCAATTCGTTCCGAGCAGCCAACCAGGCGGTGCGGGCAGACCGGTACTTCTTGAGCAGACCGGAGACGGACTCGCCCGCAAAACGGTCGAGAGCCTCGAGTTGGCGATCGGCACGCAGAAGCCGTAGCTGATCGTTCTGACCGTGCACGGTCAGCAACGGATCGGTGAACCCGGACAACACCGCGGCGGGAACGCTCCGTCCGCCCAGGTGCGCACGCGATCTGCCGTCTGCGTTCACAGTGCGCAACGCGATGATCGAGTGGTCCTCGTCGCGCTGAGCACCAGCCGACTCGAGGACCTTCTCGACCTCGTCGACAACCTGCGCCGAGGCGGTTTCGGTACTGAACCGACCTTCTACGACTGCCCGATCGGCACCGATCCGCACCCGCCCGGCATCAGCACGTGCGCCGGACAACAGATGCAAACTGGTGACAACCATCGTCTTACCGGCACCCGTTTCGCCGGTGAGCACGGTCAGTCCTTCATGGAATTGTGCACTTGCGGCAGAAATGACACCGAGACTGTCGATTCGAATCTCTTCGAGCATTCTCTACCTCGCCCTCCCCCGCCATCCCTTGACGGGCAAGGCAAACTTCGTAACCATTCGATCCGCGAAAGGTGCCGAATCGAGTCGAACCCATTTGATCGGCTCGGCGCCCCGGATCACCTCGACGCGTCCACCCGCCGGCAGCGTCAGAGTTCGTCTGCCGTCACAGAAGACCAGCGCTTCATGACCGCCGACGTCCGTCTCGACGGCAATGAAGGAATTGGGACTGGTCACCAACGGCCGCGCAAACAACGCATGTGCATTGCTGGGGACCACAAGAATTGCTTCCAGTTCCGGCCACACAACTGGCCCGCCTGCCGAAAATGCGTACGCAGTGGAACCTGTCGGAGTGGAGATCAGTACGCCGTCACAGCCGAACGCCGATACCGGACGGTCGTCGACCTCGAGTACCACCTCGAGGACACCGAGCCGCGAACCGTTTTCGATGCTCGCTTCGTTCAGTGCCCATCCTCGTTCGACGACCTGATCGCCGACGCGAATGTTTATATCGAGAGTCATCCGATTCTCGATTCGATAGTCACCGCTCACGACGCGAGCCAGCGCGTCCTCTAGATGGTCCGCCTCTGCCTCGGCGAGAAAACCGATACGCCCGAGGTTGATCCCGAGTACGGCGATGGACGCCGCACGAGCGAGTTCGGCCGCACGGAGAAACGTACCGTCGCCTCCAAGCACCAGCACCAATTCACAACCCAGTGCAGCATCGGGGCCGAACTCGACTACCTGTAGCTCGAACTCCTCCACCAATGCAACCTCGGCTTCACGTACCCCGGAAGCCTCGATGCGCGTCGAATGCACCTCATCGACGAGCACCCGCAATCTGATACCAGCTTCGCCGAACACCTTCGCGACTCGAAGCGCGGTCTCGGCGATATCGGGCCTGCCCGGGTGGGCAACCAGCAATACCTCGCGAACCGGCGCAGGCTGCACTGTCGGATCTGGCGTCGTCACCGTGGTCCCTCTGTTGTCGTGGGCCCGTGCCAGTGTCCCCTGGCGGCGCTTCGCACTGTCACTGTGGCCCTTCTTCGACTGCGCGCTGCACCAGCGCTGCAGTGTCGTCGCGCACAGACTCGCCCGGGTGCACGACAGACTGCGATCGTAACCACAAAAAATACTCGACGTTGCCCGACGGCCCCGGAAGCGGACTTGCCGTCACTCCTTGCAGGCGGAGACCCAGCGCAGCCGCCGCTTCGGCGACATCGACGACGGTCTCGGCCCGCAGTGCAGGATCACGAACGACCCCTCCCGATCCGACACGGTCCTTACCGACTTCGAACTGAGGCTTGACCATCAACGCGAGGTCGGTTTCCGGGCCGGCGCAGGCGACGAACGCCGGTAAAACGAGCTTGAGCGAAATGAACGACAGGTCGGCCACGATGACCTCCACCGCACCACCGATCGTCTCTGAGTCGATGGAACGTACGTTGGTTCGATCGACTACATGGACACGTTCGTCGGACTGCAACCGCCACACGAGCTGGCCGTATCCGACGTCCACCGCGACGACCTCACGCGCACCTCGACTCAACAGGACATCGGTGAAGCCACCCGTGGATGCCCCGGCGTCGAGACAGCGTTTTCCTGCGACGGAGAATCCTGACTGTTCGAACACCTCGAGCGCACCCAACAACTTGTGGGCACCACGCGAGGCCCAATTCGTTTCGTTGTCCTCGACGGTGACGAGCAATGGTGTGCCCGGCTCGATTGCCGTTGCCGGTTTGGTGGCTACGGTGCCGGCAATCTTGACCCGACCGGCCTCGATGAGGTCGACTGCATGTTCACGTGAGCGAGCCAATCCTCGACGTACGAGTTCGGCGTCGACGCGTGCGCGCCGCGCCACGTCAGCTCTTGTCCACTGCAGACAGTGCCTGAACCAGAACTTCGTGTGCGTGGTCCAGAATCTGCGCATGCGTATTCAAATCACCGGATATCGCGTCCGTCGAAGGTAGTCCAGCCAACAACTCGTCGACCTCCGCTTCGACGACGCTCGGATCGACTGCGGGCATATCGGCTCGACCGTCGTGCTGACGGTGTTGCCCTGGGAGTGGAATCGACGCGCTCATCGTCGTCAACGCTATCGGATCGCCCCGACACCCGCCCGCCCGCATCGAGAACGAAGGATCAGGCAGCCAGTCGCTCTCGAAGGCTGTCCACCCCGTGACCGACGACCGAGATCGTGTCCCAGTCCGTCGTTACCTCACTCGGCGATCCCCACACAGCGTGCGCGACGGCAAGAAGACCGTCCAGCGGATCCACTTCGGATGTGCCGTCGTGAGTCACCGTCAGAACCCCATGTTCGACGTGTACCGACCAGCCTGGCTTGGGCCCGACCGCGGATTCGGCCGGCGGCCGGTTGAGAGCTTCGAGGTCGAATCCGATGTGTGTCGGACGCTCCGACGGAACCGCACGAATAGCGTCCAGGGCAGTACTGACCCCGGTCAGCACGAGCAACGACGGTATATCCGCCGCATTGGCACCAGCGATGTCGGTATCGAGACGATCCCCCACCACCAGGGGACGCTCCGCGGAGCTCAAACTAATCGCATCGTGCATTATCGGGGCAGCAGGCTTACCTGCAACCAGAGGCTCGACACCTGTCGCCCAGCGAACTGCGGCGACCATCGATCCGTTCCCCGGCGCCAACCCCCGCTCGGTGGGCAGCGTCGCATCGACGTTCGTAGCCACCCACAGGGCGCCCGCGCGTATGGCGAAGGTCGCTTCGGCCAAGCTGGACCAATCGGTCGTCACGCTGTGTCCCTGGACGACAGCACGTACCGAAGCATCAGCAGTTCGAACGGGTACAAGACCAACCTGTGTGATCTCTGCTTCGAGGGCAGCCGTCCCGACGACGACGACCGAAGAACCGGCCCCGACTCGGTCGGCCAACATTCTGGCCGCCACTTGCGCACTGGTCACCACGAAGTCCTCAGAGGTCTCGAAGCCCAATTCGCGGAGATGAACAGCGACGTCGGACGGTGAGCGGCTCGCGTTGTTGGTGACGAAGAACTGCTTCTCCGTCCCTCGACCGAGGGCCTCGACAGCTCCCACGATGGGGTGCTTACCTTGGTAAACGGTGCCATCGAGATCGAGCAGAAGAACGTCGTGATCTTGTCGAAGGGTCCTCACTGCCCATCGCCGGACAACTCGGCCACCCGCTCTTCTGCATCGGTGTCGCCCTCGACGTCGGCGGCCGCCGAATTCAGGAACCACGTGACACCCTCGGCAACACGACCTGCCGCAACAAGCGCGTCGGCGTAGACGTAGAACAGGCGAGCTGCTGCAGTTCCCGATCTAGAAGCATCGAGGTCCGGAGTCTGCAGAGTAACGACAGCCTGGTCGAACTGACTCAAATCCATCCGTGCACCGGCCACGACGATCCGAAGCTCCGACGCTTCGTCACCCGTCAACTGACGTGCCTCATCACTGCGACCGAGTTCGATAGCGCGTTCGGGTCTTCCGAGACCACGTTCACAATCTGCCATGACGGCCACATGGCCTGGCCCGCCAGCCATTCTCCGAGCAGCGCGCAGCTCCGAAAGTGCCTCGGCCCATTCACCGGCGTGATAAGCGGTCAGACCTGCTGTTTCGCGCACTACCGCTACGCGACCGGCACGCTGGCGAGCCGCGCGGGCGTGCAAAAGTGCAAGTTGAGGATCGTCGTCTACGAGGCGACTCGCCATCACAAGGTGCCGTGCGACAGCAGTTGCGTTGCTCTTGTCCAAGCTGAGGAGATCGCGACGAACTGCCGGCTCCAACTGTCCAGCCTCGACCTCGTCAGGTAGGTCCGGCTCTTCGGGTCGAGGCGGACGACGGTCGGTAGAGCCGCCACCGGAACGGCGGTCAGCGGTGAATCCGCCTTCTCCTCCGCGACGACGCGGGGGGCCATCGTTTCGACGATTATCGTTGCGGCCGCTCGCCGGCCGTCCGCTGTTATCGGATCGTCCGGCGCCTTGGGATCCGCCATTGCGGGGCTGTCCTTGCGAGCGGCGGTCGTTGCTGTCTTCCGGCACAGCGGTTCCTCTCGGTCGTACGCGTTGCATCATGAAATCAGATGTAGTTGTGAAAACAGAAAAAGGGGACCCACCGTGGGTGGGTCCCCTTGATCATAAACTGTGTTCGGCGGTGTCCTACTCTCCCACACCCTGTCGAGTGCAGTACCATCGGCGCTGGAGGGCTTAGCTTCCGGGTTCGGAATGGGACCG
>NZ_JBEPPH010000011.1:0-59372 GCF_040547235.1 Rhodococcus sp. UYP9 | reverse complement strand
GGAATCGAGAATCCGCTCTTCTTCGCCGAGGGCACTTCGATGCTCTTCGGTGACGCCAAGAAGTCGGTGTCCGATGTGACCGAGGAACTCAAGGCTCTGTAGCAATCAGGTAGCTGAGCCCGAAAACGACCGAGCCTCGAAGTGAGGCTCGGTCGTTTTCTCGGTTCAGCGCAGCCGCCGCTGTACTGCCATGGCTGCAGTGTCCAGTGGGTTGCGCGCTTCCCTCTGGGCGGCGACGGGTGAGTACAGCATCACTGCGGACGCCGCGGCCCACCATCCGGCGACGATCAGCAGGGTTGTGGTGACGCCGATGATCGTCGCCGCTCCACTGATGATTGCAGCGGTGCCGACCGCCATCACTGCCACAGTTCCGAGGCCCCACACGATCGGTAGATGCCGGGTGGCGGCGACGAGGGTGGCAGCGCACATCAGTGCTGCGCACGCTGTCACGTAGCCGTTGGGGAGCGCAGAGGCAGGAACCCAGCCCGCCGCCCATGTCCGAACCGCAGCGGTAGTCAGCGAAGCACCGATCGTCAGAGTGATCACCGCGCCGATTCCGTAGTGAAGTTTGCGAATCAGGGCTACGACCGTCAGTGCCGCGACGGCAATCAGCACCGGTGTGATGCCGAAGGCCTGGAGCACTTTCTCCGACAGGCCGACAAGTTCGGTCACGACTACGCGTGAGTGCGGGTAGGTGAACCCTAGTGTCGGTAATACGACCAGGATGGTCAGCAACGTCAGAGCTGCTGTTCCGGCCGCGATTGCTCGCACAGTCGTGCCACGTCGGCGGAAGACTGCGTCCAGTTCCTCTTCGTTCAGTTCGACAAGTTCCATGCTGTCGGTGTTCGTGGTCATAGGCCCAGCACCGCTTGGTCTGCACGATTCATGGCCACGACACTGCATCATGACCCTGAGCGCTCGATGTGAATCGGCCGTGAATTCCGTTCAGGTGCTCTCCATGCGGACGTGTGGCGAACGAACGGTTCCGGCGGTTGCGGCTGCGAGCAAGGTAAGAGCCAAGGGAACTGCCATCGCGGCCGTAAGTGGAACGACGTGCGACAACCAGCCGATGACGGCAGGACCGGCGAGGAACCCCACATAACCCATGCCGACGACGCGCGACATATTCGTCGCCGGCGCGCCTGATCCGAGGTTGCCTGCGCTGGTGAATATCTGGGGGATGCTCCCGGACAATCCGAGGCCGAAGGCCGCCCAGCCTGCCAACGCGAGCGGTAGGGACTCGGACACGAGCACAAGGAGCATCCCCGCTGCGGCCACTAGGCTGCCGTAGCGAACGACGGCGACCGGGCCGAATTGCGCGCTGATGCGGTCCGCGCAGAAGCGGCCGACGGTCATCGCCGATGCGAAGAAGCCGAACGCGAGCGCCGCGATCCCGTCCGAGGTGTCGAGATGTTCCTTCACCTGCAACGTGCTCCAGTCGTTGGCGACGCCCTCGGACAGAAACAGCGCGAACGCCAGTGCACCGAGGCCGAGTACCCGCGGAGAGAACCAGCCGAGCGCGGGCGCGTCGGAGCGATTCGGTGATGTCGAGGTGTGAGTCGCGCGCAGTAGAAACGACCGGCACGATGCGATGGCGATCAGGCCGAGTAGCGCGGCGCCGCCCATCGACATCTCGATCGGAAGTTCGGCTTCCAGTGTCGCGGCACCTATCAGTGCTCCGAGTACACCGCCCACAGAGAACAAGGCGTGAAAGGCCGCCATGATCGGTCTCGGATACATGCGCTCGACCTCGACTGCTTGAGCGTTCATCGCCACGTCGAGAGCGCCGTTGGACATTCCCACCACGAACAGTGACGCGCCGAGAGTGACGACGCCGGTCGACAGTGCCGGCCCCATCAATGCAACGCCCAACATCGAGGCCGAAAACATAACGAGTCGATCACTGCCGAAGCGATCGGAGAGGCGCCCAGAAGCCTGCATTCCGAAGATCGCGCCGACCGCAAGAAGGAGCAGCAACGATCCCAGCGTGGCGTGCGAGATGCCGGTGCGGCGCTCGACCATCGGAATGTGCACGACCCAGACGGCAAAGAGGAACCCGTTGACGGCGAATATCGTGAAAATTGCGACGCGTGCCCGTTTCATGCGCGGCGGTACGCCAACGGGAACATCTACCACGAAGCCCAACGTTACCTGGCGATTGTCGGTCGAGTCGGGCCCTGGCGCACTGCATGCCTGTTCGGAAGAAGTATTCGGTGCTGAGTCAGGTGCGGATTGCGCCACTGCTGTGACGCTGGTCACAACGCGTGATTTCGTCTGGCGGCACCAGTGGGAGAGGGCGTAGTTTCTTCCCATCGGCCATGAGCGGTATTCGTTACAGATGGAGCGTAACGATCCTGAAACGGTCTCGACCAGGTCAATGCCTCTTGGGTCTCATCGGCATCACGAGGCGGAGCCGCTCGAAGGAGAAATCATGACGCTCGCAGACGCTCGTTGTTCGGATGCTGTCGCTACTGCCAGCGGTGAAGCGCAGACCCTCTCTCGAAGTCAGCTCGACATGATGCGTGCATTCTTTTGCTATGAATTCGAGGTTGCTCGACTCGAACGCACCTCGCTACCCGAGGCCACTCCCGAGGTCGTAGCCGAGTGGGTCGGCGCCCTCGAGATGAGCGGGCTGTTCGCTGGAGCAGAACTACGCACAATGGCAGACGCCTGGCTCCGTGAGCCCGAATCGCTCGTGTCTCTCCTGGTGGGCGACGTCGATGAGATCGCTGCCCGCCGCGAGGTGGGTTCGACGGTAGAAAGTGTGACCTCCAGCGATGCCGATACAGATTTGATGCGCGCCAGCTGATCCCACCCCCGCTGTCGGGGTCTTGGCTACCATCCTCCCAATCGAGTAAGTGCTGGAGGGAAGGAAGCAAATGACCACAGCAGGTGTGGACGAACCCGCAGTCGCCGAGTGGATCGGAAGTCTGGGTATCGGTGCGGTGTCGCCGTTGAATTTCGAGCGCGTCGGCAACGGACAGTCCAACTTGACCTACTCCGTCAGTGATGCGGGCGGGAGTCGGTGGATCATGCGTCGGCCACCGCTCGGTCACCTGCTGGCGTCGGCACACGACGTCGTGCGTGAGCATCGAATCATGTCCGCGTTGCAGAACACACCTGTTCCGGTACCCAAGATGCTGGCTGTGTCGGACGATCCCCGGATATCGGAAGTACCTCTCGTACTGATGAGCTTCGTGGACGGCGTGGTCCTAGACTCGGTGAACACTGCGGAACGGTTACCAGCGGAGGTCCGTAGAGCAGTCGGCCTCAACATGGTGGGGGCCTTGGCCGCCATCCATCGCGTAGATCTCGAGAGCGTCGGCCTTCTCGACCTTGCAAGCCACGGCTCGTACGCGGCCCGTCAACTCAAGCGCTGGACAAAGCAATGGGAGCAGTCCAAGTCTCGTGAGGTGCCCGCAATCGACTCCCTCGCCGAGCGATTGGCGGCAAACATTCCCGAGCAACACGAGCTTTCGCTGGTACATGGCGATTTTCATCTCAACAACGTGATCGTGTCACCGACCAGGGGTTCGATTCTCGCCGTGGTCGACTGGGAGCTCAGTACGCTCGGTGATCCACTCGCCGACCTCGGCGGGCTTCTCGCCTACTGGCCCGAGGCAGGGGACGCCGTCGCGGGCCCCTTCATGGCGTCCACTGCGGCAGGATTCCCGACGCGCGATGAACTGACTGCCGAATATGCGGCCAAGACGGGCCGTGATGTCACGTCGGCAGGATTTTGGCAGGTGCTGGCGCTGTGGAAGCTTTCGATTATCGCCGAGGGTGTCATGCGTCGGGCCGAGGCCGATGTCCGTAACCGCGCCGACGCCGGATCTCCCACGACTTCGTTGATCGACGACATCGTGGGGCGGGCCGTGTCGACCGCGGACGATATCGGCATTTAGTTCGGTATCACCAGAGTGCGTGCTGCTGCTTCGATTTCGGTGGGAATCGGCACAGGTCGACGGGTCTGGGCGTCGACGTAGACGTGTACGAAGCGGCCGGTTGCAGCAAGCTGCAACTCCTCGCCTACGGCTTCACGAAAGAGGGCGAGCTTGTAGACGATGCTGCGTGTTCCGAGTTTTTCGACCGACAGCCCGACTTGGAGTCGATCGGGGAACGACAGCTCGCGGTGGTAATTGCACGAAGTTTCTGCGACGACGCCGATCGCGGACAGTAGCCGAATGTCGAGGCCGGTCGTCGCCATCAGCCACCCGTTCACCGCAGTGTCGAAATACGAGTAATACGTGACATTGTTGACGTGGCCATAGTGGTCGTTGTCGTCCCACCGCGTCCCGACGGGCCACAGAGCGGGGTATTCGGATGCCGGGTTGTGCTCGGCGCGCTGATCGGCGGAGGCAGTCATGCATGCTTACTCTATCGGCTTACGCGCTAGAACCCAGCGCAGGAGCAGGCCGACAACCAGAGCCCAGAATGCCGATCCGATACCGAAGACCACCACGCCCGAAGCGGCGATGAGGAAGGTGAGGATTGCAGCCTCACGACCGGTCACTGCTTTCAGTGCGCCGGCGAGCGATGCACCGAGTGTTCCGAAAAGTGCAAGACCGGCAACCGTTTCGACGACGCCGGGTGGAGCAACCGCGACGAGGGTAGCCACGGCTGCCGAGCACAGTGCGAGGAAAAGGTAGAACCACCCTGCCGAAAAGGCTGCGATCCAGCGTCGTTTCGTGTCCGGATGCGCACTGGGTCCAGCTGCCAGCGCAGCGCTGATGGCGGCCAAGTTGATTGCGTGACCGCCGAATGGGGCACCGAGGACAGTGCCGATTCCGGTGATACTCGAGACCGGTCGCCACGGGACGTCGTAGCCGAACGAGGTCATCACCGCCACTCCCGGGATGTTCTGCGACGCCATGGTCACGATGTACAACGGCAGCGCTATTCCGATGATTGCCTGCCATGTCCAGTGCGGCATCGTCGGATCGATTCGTGGAATCAGATCGAGTGCGCGGGGAATTCGATCCTGACTCGACACATCGATGGCGATGACGATCGCAGCCGCGCCGAAGGCAGCAGGAACCGCCCAACGCTGGGAGAATCGTTGCAGGACAAGCCATACCAGAATTACTGGAGCGATCACCGCCGGGGAAGTAGCAAATGCTGTGACCGGTTGCAGGCACAACGGCAGCAGTACCCCGGCGAGCATCGCTTGGGCGAGTGATGTCGGAATCGATTGGATCAACTTGCCCAGTCGGGGCCACAGCCCCGTTGCGACGATCAGGACACCCACCACGACGAAGGCTCCGACGGCTGCAGGCCAGCCGCCGACGACAGTTCCGGTGCCCGCCAGCAACGCTGCGCCAGGAGTCGACCAGGCGAGCGTGATGGGCTGTCGATAGCGGCGCGAGAGATACACCATGCCGACACCTTGGGTGATCATGACGGCGAGGAGTCCTGAGGCTGCTTCGGTCGGCGTTGCTCCGACGGCACGAAGTCCGGTGAGGACGACGGCGAACGAACTGGTGAATCCGACGAGCGCGGCGACGATGCCTGCGAGGATCGGCTGCACTCGTCCCTCATCGGGCGCAGTAGTGGTGGCTGGGTGATCGGGCACGAATGTAGATGATGCCCTGTGACATGCGATGGCGCGCGATCAGCGAGTTCGAGAAAACAGGGCACGCGGAGGCGCATACTTTTCACATGCTCGTCCGAAACCTGGCAAGTGTGGTTGTTCTGCTGATGGCCGGTGCGTTCTGTGCCCCTAGTGCGCAGGCTGGTCCGATCGTCGAGCACGTCAACCTCGGTGACAGCTTCAGCGCGGGCAGCGGTGTGCTTCCACTGGCCGCGGGCGCTCCACTCGGGTGCCTGAGGTCGGAAAGAAACTTCGCTCGGATCGTTGCAGAAGAGCGCGGTCTTCAGCTCGAAGACGTGAGCTGCGGCGGGGCGTCGACCGAGGACTTCTACGGCCGTCAGCACCCCGACACCCCGCCTCAATTCGATGCGCTGTCGGACTCGACCGACCTGGTCACCCTGATGATCGGGGGGCGACAGCGACGTTTTCGCCCGTGCGATCTCCTCGTGCGTCAGTGCGGCACTGCAATCGCCGGGTGCGTACAGCCCGTGTGCAGATCAGTACGGGACAAGTTTCGAAGACACCATCACCTCGCGGACCTACCCGGCCATTCGGCAGGCGCTCGGCGACATCGAGCGGCGCGCTCCACGGGCGCGCGTGGTCGTCGTCGGCTATCAGTGGCTCCTCCCGCCCACGATCGGGTGCGCGCCGCAGATGCCGGTCGCGCCGGGAGACGTCCCCTACCTGCGCAGTCTGCAGCGGACGCTGAACACGAGCATCGCCAGCGCAGCCGCCGAGACCGACACGACGTTCGTCGACATGTCCGTGGTGTCCGAGGGGCACGATGGTTGTCAGGCTGTCGGAACGAGGTGGGCCGAACCGCTGTTGTTCTCGGATCAGTTCGTACCGGTGCACCCCAACGCTGCTGGAGAGGCCGCCATGGCCGCGGAAGTGGAGAAAGCGTTAGCGTCGTGAAAACTCGGATGCACGGGCGATTTGATCGCCTGTAGGCCGAACACCGGTGTAGAGGAAGAACTGCTCTGCCGCCTGCAATGCGATGACCTGCGCGCCCGTTACTGCCGGTTTGCCTGCGGCACGTGCTGCGGCAACGAACGGCGTCTCCGACGGCATCGCCACGACATCGAATACTGCTTGCGCAGAATGGATCTGGGCGTCGGTGAACGGTGACGCGTCGGCATCGGGCCCGCCTTCCATGCCGATGGGAGTGACGTTCACCAGAAGGTCCGCAGCCACGGACTCCGGTGCCCAGTCGTACGCGTAGGCCTCCGCGAGCGTATTTCCGGTCGTGGAGTTGCGCGCAACGACTGTTCCCTTGGTGAAACCAGAATCGCGAAGCGCCGCGACGACAGCTTTCGCCATCCCACCGCTGCCGGTGACGGCGACGGTGAACTCTGATGAAAAGCCCGAAGCAGCAAGGAGATCCGCGACGGCCTGGTAGTCGGTGTTGTAAGCGTGCAGGACGCCGTCTTCGTTGACGATGGTGTTCACCGACTCGATGGCACGCGCCGAATCGTGCACTACGTCGACCAGCTCTATGGCAGCTTCCTTGAACGGCATGGACACGGCGCAACCACGGATACCGAGCGCGCGGACACCGCCGATGGCCGCGGGCAGGTCGGTGGTGGTGAACGCCTTGTACAGGTAATCCAGGTCCAACTCGTGGTAGAGGTAGTTGTGGAATCTGGTGCCGATGTTGCTGGGACGCCCGGACAGTGACATGCAGAGTCTGGTGTCCTTGGTCAACGAGCGAGTCATGACCCCAAGTCTATTCCGGCCGGCCGTAGGCAGTATCAGCAGTTCTCGGCCACCGTGGCCAGGGCGCGCTGATCCGCCTGCGTGATGGGTAGCCCGTATTGCGCGGCCACGGAGAGATATTTCCCTGCGTAGAAGCAGTGATATGCCTTGTTCGGGGGCAGCCAGTGCGAAGGTGTGTCGTCGCTCTTCGACTGATTGTCGTGTCCGTTGACAGCGAGAAGATTGAAATCGAGGTCGTTGGCGAATCGCACTCGCTTGTCCGGTAGCCACCCGTTGGCGCCCATGTCCCAGGCTGCGGACAACGCGTACACGTGATCGATCTGAACCGCGCTTGCGTCCGATTTGCTGAACTTCACGACCTCACCCGAGTACGGGTCGGCAAGAGAGCCTTCGAGGACGACACAGTTGTGGGTGCCTTCCCGGAACACCAACGCGCTCATACTGCGAGCGAGGACGTTGTTGCGGGTGTCGCAACCGTCGTGACCGCCGGGTCCGTCGTAGTCGTCGGTCCATGCTGGACCGAAGACGCAACCTTCACTCTTTTTGCACCCACGCTCGTAACCGAGGGCATCCGGCCTCGCGGCAACGACCGGCACCTGGGCGAGAAGTTCCTCGATCTGCACGCGGGTGGGGCTGCCCGGCGCAGGAGGCGGAGGTGCGAAACCGGGTATCCCGCTATCGCAGGAACCGAACGCCGCCATCGCGAAAGTGACCGCCACCAACAGCAGCGCGATACGCAGCTTCTTCACACACACCCAATCCTCGAACCACAGTTGACTCTCGAGAGTGTGCCGTATGGCACCGACAAAGGTGCAATCAGCCGACTTCCAGGACGACCTTGCCCGCAACGTGCCCATCTTCTACGAGTGCCAATGCCGTGCCTGCTTGCTCCAGAGGAAAAACATGATCGATACGTGGACGTAGAACTCCCGAGGCAACCAGTTCTGCCAGACGCGTGAAGGCGACCGCAGTGCGATCCCGGACCACCGAAGTACCGCCCAGCGAACCCGCGAGTGTCGGGTCGGCCACGCTGATGATCGGGGCACCTGATTTCGCCAGCTTTGCCGCGGCTCTCAAGGTGTCACCCCCGACCAGGTCGAAAATGCCGTCCACTCCCTCCGGCACGGCAACCATGATCTCGTCGGAGAAACTGTCGCCGGACTCGACGAACTTCGCGCGCATACTCTCCACCCACTCACGCTTTGCCGCGCTCGCTACTCCGACCGCGGCGATTCCGTCGGCGTGAGCCAACTGCAGCGCCGAGGATCCGACGCCACCGCCCGCACCGAGCACCAGCAGAGTGTCCTTCTTGCGCAGCCCCAGCTGATCGAGTGCGTCGTACGCCGTGCCGGCCGCGACTGCGAGTGTGGCGGCGGAGGTGAACGGAACGCTCTCCGGCTTGTGCGCTGCATTCGCAGCGTTCAACACGGTGTACTGCGCATAGCCGCCATGGCCGGACGCCGTCGCGCCGAAGACGTGATCGCCGACCGAGAATCCGTCGACGTGGGGGCCGATCCGAACGACGGTCCCCGCCACCTCTCGTCCCAGAACCGCAGGCAGAGGCGTCCGAACAGTGTCCTTGCGGTTACCTGCCCTTACCTTCCAATCAGCCGGATTGACCCCAGCGGCATGGACGGCGACGAGTAGTTGTCCCGGCCCAGGATCGGCGATGGGAATGTCGAGAAAGTATTCGGTTTCGGGGCCACCGTACTCACTGAATCCGTAAGCGATCATCTACATACTGTGCCTCAATGTCCGGTTCTTCCGTTACCGAAGTCGCCTCGATTCGCCGATTTATCGGTCTCCGAATGGGCATGGTGTTCCGATTACGCACCGAGCGGACGGGATCCCGTCGGAAATGGATGCAACTGGAACACCACACCCAACTGCGCTGATACCGCCCTGCTTGGATGGACCAATGCTGCATGGTCTCTGGTCTCCAGGTTCGGGGCTGATGCTGTGGCAGGAAGGGGTGTCCGGCAGTGAACCGGATCTTCCGGCCACGCACGCCCGGGCGGCGGCCCGGACCTTCCGTCACAAGGTCGAGGTCGCGTTCCCGCCTGCAGGTGCGGGCGACCCACGGGTGGTACGTGTGCCTGCTCTTGCGCTCGCGCCGGTCGATGCTGCCGAGCTTCTACTGCGCACCCCGGCCTCGCACGCGGCGATGTCCGGGGACCTTCGGTATCTCGGGCATGTTGCGCGAGGAGTCGAGCGATGGGTGCGGGCCGGGCGCGTCGTGCCCGCGCTGATCCTCATCGAGGGGCACTGGTGGCCCCGGTGGCGTCTCGTCGGTGGGGAACGTCAACGCGCATGGCTCAGCGAACTGGCTGTGACGATGCCTTCGGTCCAGTGTCATGGCAACAGGCCGAAGAAGTTGCTGGAGGACTTCCTCGAAGAGATCACCGACCCGATCGTGAGATCGATACTGGGAAGGCCTGATTCGGATCATCCGTTGTTGGCAGCCCTCGTTCGCGACGATTCCGTCGAAGACGGTACAACGCAGACCGCGACGTTGTTGGACAAGTGGCGGGCAAGCCTCACCGTCGACGAACCCGCGCTCGTGTTGCGTCTGCTGGAGCCGGACGACGAGGCCGCGGAGGCAGACGAGAGCGAAGGGGCGTTGTGGAAGCTTCAGGTGTGCCTGCGGGCCGATGGGGAAGCTCCGATTCCGGTGCCCATGAGCCGAAAGGTCGACGCGAGCCTGTTGAGCACGGCGGTCCGCAAGCTCGGAGAGGCGGTCGCGGCGTACCCGCGGTTGCGTGACCTCCCGTCCCACCCTGGGACCCTGGATCTTCTGCTGCCCACCTCTGTGGTGATCGATCTGGTCGAACACGGCGCGAAAGCACTTTCGGAGTCGGGGACGACCGTCCTGCTGCCCAGGGCATGGAGTCGACTGGACCCGTCGATGCGACTGCGGGTCGATTCGCCTGCCGTGACGAAGGCCGCCGAGAACCGCGCCGTCGGGATGGATGAGTTGGTTTCGTACGACTGGCAACTGCAACTCGGCGACATGGTGCTGACGGAGGCCGAGTTGAATCGGCTGGCAGTGTCCAAGGGCGACCTGGTTCGTCTTCGTGGGGTGTGGGTGCTGGCCGACGGAAGCCAGCTCGCCGCCGCCGCCAAATACGTTGCGCAGCATCATGGCGACGGAACCGAACTGGGCAAGTTGATGCGCGAAATGACGATCTCCTCGCCGCCGCCTGCACCCGTCGAGGAGATCACCGCTACCGGGTGGGCGAAGACGCTGCTGCAGCCCGACGCCGTCCCGGAGCGGATTCCGTTGCCAGCGGGGGTGAATGCTGTTCTGCGGCCCTACCAGGAACGTGGTCTGGACTGGTTGGCGTTCATGTCTCGGTTGGGGTTGGGCGCAATTCTGGCTGACGACATGGGTTTGGGGAAGACGCTGCAGGTGCTGGCTCTGCTCGCGCACGAGAAGAGCCCGACGCCGACGCTGTTGGTCGCACCCATGTCGGTCGTCGGCAACTGGCAGCGTGAAGCCGCGAAGTTCACTCCTGACTTGCGGGTCCTGGTTCATCACGGTCCGGCGCGGTTGCGGGACGACGCCCTCGAGCAGGCGATCACCGAGCACGACCTCATTGTCACGACTTACGCCCTGATGGCCAAGGATCGAGCGCAGTTCGCGGCACGGACGTGGCGTCGGGTGGTTCTCGATGAGGCTCAGCACATCAAGAACGCCGGGACGGTTCAAGCCAAGGCTGCTCGCGCGATTCCCGCCGATCTGAAATTGGCATTGACCGGCACGCCCGTCGAGAACAGGCTGGACGAGCTTCGATCCATTCTCGATTTCGCGAACCCGGGAATGCTCGGTGCGCCTGCCGATTTCCGCAAGCGGTTCTCGGTGCCTATCGAGCGTGAGCAGGACGAGAGTGCGGTCACACGATTGCGCGCGATCACCTCGCCGTTCATTCTTCGTCGCGTCAAGACCGATCCGACGGTCATTGCCGACCTGCCGGACAAGGTCGAGATGACGGTTCGCGCGAATCTGACGGCCGAGCAGGCGGGGCTCTACAAGGCAGTCGTGGACGAGATGATGGCTCAGATCGCGGACGCGAAGGGCATGAAGCGTAAGGGGGCAGTGCTCTCTGCCCTCACTCGCTTGAAGCAGGTCTGCAATCATCCTGCGCATTTCCTGTCCGACGGTTCGCCGGTGATCAAGCGTGGTCAGCATCGGTCCGGCAAGGTCGGATTGGTGGAGGACATTCTCGATTCGGTTCTCGGGGACAACGAAAAGGTGCTGCTGTTCACGCAGTTTCGCGAGTTCGGGGAACTCGTCGGACCGTATTTCGCCGAGCGGTTCGGTACCGAAGTTCCGTTCCTGCACGGTGGCGTCAGCAAGACGAACCGTGATGCGATGGTCGAGAAATTTCAGGAGGACGGCGGGCCGCCGATCATGATGCTCTCCCTCAAGGCAGGCGGCACCGGTCTGAACTTGACTGCGGCCAATCATGTTGTGCACCTAGATCGGTGGTGGAACCCGGCGGTGGAGAATCAGGCTACCGATCGTGCGTTTCGAATCGGTCAACGCAAGAACGTTCACGTGCGAAAGTTGTTGTGCGTGGGCACCGTCGAAGAACGTATCGATGGGATGCTGGATTCGAAACAGGATCTTGCGGACCTCGCCGTCGGGACGGGTGAGAACTGGGTGACCGAGATGGACACCGGCGAATTGCGTGAGTTGTTCCGCCTCAGCGAAGATGCGGTGGGGGAGTGATGGCAGACTTCGGGCAGTACGGTAGACGTCGTAAAGTCAAGGGCGGCATCGAATCACAGAACAAGCGTGGAGCTTTCGGGCAGACCTGGTGGGGCCGCCACTTCGTCACCGCCATGGAAGAGCTGGCAGATCCGGGTCGGATTGCGCGGGGGCGTACGTATGCCCGAGGTGGTCAGGTGCTGACGCTCGGGGTCGAACGAGGTCAGATCTACGGTGAAGTTCAGGGAAGTCAACTCGAACCGTTCTCTGCATCGGTGACCGTGGATCCGCTGTCACAGGGTGAGGTTTCGGCTCTGGTGGGCAGGGTGCGCTCCAATCCGGGGATGCTTGCCGAACTGGCGTCCAACGCGATTCCGCAGGCGCTTGCCTCGACGCTTCTGCCGCACGACAAGGGTCAGCTCGATTTCGATTGCACGTGCCCGGACGACGGGTGGCCGTGTAAGCATGCGGCCGCGCTGATGTATATCGCGGCCGAGCATATCGACGCTTCGGCAGCGACGATTCTGACGCTGCGTGGCGTCGATCTGGAAATGTTGATCGAGGATGTCGGGGAATCCGAGGTCGAGTTCGATCGCGAGGACTGGTTCGGCAACGAGATGCCGTTTCCGTCGTTGCCGCGTGTCGAGTTTTCTCCGGCAATCGACGATCTCGACCCGCTGATCCTGCGCCGCGCCTTCCGCTCGGGTGGCTACGAGGAGTTCGAGGTCAGCTCCGCTGTCGCCGATCTCGTGGGCTTCTATCGGAGGTTGGGCGAGTAAGCCTCTAGACATACATGGATGTCCGACTATAGGATGACAACACATCATCTTCTCGTATCGGTTAGGACGGATCTCATGACTCGCGAGCTCTCGCACTTCATCGGCGGCAAGCACGTCTCCGGCACCTCGGGCAACTTCGGTGACGTTTTCGATCCGAACACCGGCGAGGTGCAGGCACTCGTGCCGCTGGCCAGTGATGCCGAGGTCGAGGCCGTGATCGCGGACGCAGAGAAAGCCCAGATCGAATGGGCCAAGTGGAACCCGCAGCGTCGCGCCCGCATCCTGATGAAGTTCGTCGAGCTCATCAACCGGGACATGGACGAGCTGGCCCGGTTGCTCTCGAGCGAGCACGGCAAAACCGTCGCAGACGCCAAGGGTGACGTCCAGCGTGGGCTCGAGGTCATCGAGTTCGCGATCGGTGTTCCGCACCTGCTCAAGGGCGAATACACCGAGGGCGCCGGTGGAGGCATCGACGTCTACTCCATGCGTCAGCCGCTCGGCGTCGTTGCAGGTATCACCCCGTTCAACTTCCCCGCAATGATCCCGCTGTGGAAGGCCGGCCCAGCCATCGCTACCGGCAACGCATTCATTCTCAAGCCTTCCGAGCGAGACCCCTCGGTGCCGCTCAAGCTGGCCGAACTGTTCCTCGAAGCAGGTCTGCCGCCGGGCGTCTTCAACGTCGTCAACGGTGGCAAGAACGCCGTCGACGTTCTACTGAACGACGATCGCGTCAAGGCCATCGGCTTCGTCGGCTCCACGCCGATCGCGCAGTACATCTACGAGACCGCCGCCAAGAACGGCAAGCGTGCACAGTGCTTCGGCGGCGCCAAGAACCACGCCCTGATCATGCCCGACGCCGATCTCGACCAGGTCGCCGACGCACTCCTCGGTGCCGCGTACGGCTCTGCGGGTGAGCGTTGCATGGCGATTTCGGTTGCTGTTCCGGTCGGTGAAGAGACGGCCGACGCACTGGTGGCCAAGTTGACCGAGCGTGTCAAGAACCTGAAGATCGGCCGCAGTGACGACGAGAACGCGGACTTCGGTCCACTCGTCGGTAGCGATGCACTGAAGCGAGTCAACGACTACACCCAGATCGGCGTCGACGAGGGTGCCGAACTCGTCGTCGACGGGCGCGGCTTCGAGCTCGAGGGCCACGAGAACGGATTCTTCGCCGGCGCAACACTGTTCGACAAGGTGACGACGGACATGCGCATCTACAAGGAAGAGATCTTCGGTCCCGTCCTGATCGTCGTCCGCGCCGAGGATTACGAGGATGCACTGCGTCTGCCGTCCGAACACGAGTACGGCAACGGTGTCTCGATCTTCACTCGCGACGGTGACACCGCGCGTGACTTCTGCTCACGCGTTCAGGTCGGCATGGTCGGCGTCAACGTCCCGATTCCGGTGCCGATCGCGTACCACACCTTCGGTGGTTGGAAGCGTTCGGGATTCGGCGATCTGAACCAGCACGGACCCGATTCGATTCGCTTCTACACCAAGACCAAGACGGTCACGCAGCGTTGGCCTTCGGGCAAAAAAGAAGAAACTGCGAACCACTTCGTCATCCCGAACATGGACTGACCGCCGATGTTCACATTGACCGAGGACGAACGGGCGATCAACGAAACAGCACGCGACTTCGCCGACGAGTTCCTGGCACCGAAGGCAGTCGAATGGGATCAGAACAAGCACTTTCCCGTCGACGTACTGCGCAAAGCTGCCGGCCTGGGTATGGGCGGAATCTACATCGGTGAGGACGTCGGCGGGTCGGATCTGACGCGCGTGGATGCGGTGCGCATCTTCGAGCAACTTGCCACCGGTGATCCGTCGATCGCGGCGTACATCTCCATCCACAACATGGTGACGTGGATGATCGACACCTATGGCAACGACGAGCAACGTCGTCAGTGGGTGCCGGGGCTGTGCGCGATGGACCAGCTCGGAAGCTACTGCCTCACCGAACCAGGTGCCGGATCCGATGCCGCGGCACTGACGACCAAGGCTGTCCGCGACGGCGACGACTACATCCTCAACGGAGTGAAGCAGTTCATCTCCGGGGCCGGGGTATCCGAGATCTACGTCGTGATGGCGCGAACGGGCGAAGCTGGGCCCAAGGGCATTTCGGCAATCGTCGTACCGAAGGACTCCGCAGGCCTGTCGTTCGGAGCGAACGAGAAGAAGATGGGCTGGAATGCCCAGCCGACGCGGCAGGTCGTCTTCGAGGATGTCCGTGTTCCGGCCGCCAACGTGCTCGGAAACGAGGGCGACGGTTTCCGCATCGCGATGAACGGCCTCAACGGCGGACGCCTCAACATCGCCGCCTGCTCGATCGGTGGCGCACAGAGCGCTCTCGACAAAGCGGTGTCCTACCTCGCCGAGCGCAAGGCCTTCGGCAATCGATTGCTCGACGCGCAGGCCCTGCAGTTCCGACTGGCAGATATGAAGACCGAGCTCGAAGCCGCCCGAACTCTGCTGTGGCGCGCTGCGGAGGCGTTGCAGACCGGGGCCGAGGACAAGGTCGAACTCTGCGCTATGGCAAAGAGATTCGGAACCGACACCGGATTCGACGTCGCCAACGCCGCACTGCAGTTACTCGGTGGCTACGGCTATCTCGCGGAGTACGGTGTGGAGAAGATCGTCCGAGACCTTCGTGTCCATCAGATCCTCGAAGGGACCAACGAGATAATGCGAGTCGTCGTGGCTCGCTCGATTGTGGGAGCAGCATGAGCGAACCCGAGGTGTTGTTCGACCTGCGCGGTGGCGTCGGCCGAATCACGCTCAACCGTCCGAAAGCCATCAACGCGTTGAATCATGCGATGGTGCTCGACATCGCGCCGCAGCTCGAGAAGTGGGCCGTCGACGATGAGGTCGAACTGGTACTCCTCACCGGCGCAGGCGAACGTGGCTTGTGTGCCGGTGGTGACATCGTCTCGATCTACCACGACGCAAAAGAGGGCGGTAGCGGGTCGAAGGTCTTCTGGCGCGACGAGTACATCCTCAATGCGGCTATCTCGCGATTCCCCAAGCCGTACGTGGCAATCATGGACGGAGTGGTGATGGGCGGCGGTGTCGGACTGTCCGCCCACGCCAACACCCGAATCGTGACCGACCGCTCGAAGCTCGCGATGCCCGAGGTCGGTATCGGTTTCATCCCCGACGTCGGCGGGACGTTTCTGCTCTCCCGTGCCCCCGGAGAATTGGGAACGCACCTCGGCCTCACCACCGCCCGCATGGGTGCAGGTGACGCCATCGCGGCCGGGTTCGCCGACCACTACATCCCCTCCGACAAGTTGCCGGACTTCTACGCTGCACTCGAAACCGGAACCCTCGCCGATGCGTTGGCTTCGTTCACCGAACCGGCACCCACATCGAGTCTCGACGCTGCACGCAGCTGGATCGACGCCGCGTACAGCGCCGATACCGTCGAAGAAATCGTGGACCGCTTGCGGCGCAGTGAGGTACCCGACGCACACATGGCTGCCGACGACATCGAATCGAAGTCACCGGTCGCCCTGAAGGTCACGCTGAAATCGCTGCGGCGGGCCGCCGATGCCGCCTCGCTCGAGGAAGTCCTCGACGATGAATATCGGGTGTCCTCGGCCAGTCTGGATTCACATGACCTCGTCGAGGGAATCCGAGCACAGGTGGTGGAGAAGGACAGAAACCCTAAGTGGTCTCCGCCGACACTCGCCGATGTCACCAGCGAGGACGTCGATCGCTATTTCGCCCCGTTGGGTGCCGCCGAACTGGGATTGAGCAACGAACTTGGAGGGCAGCGATGAGTGAGAACACGATCGGTTTCGTCGGTCTCGGCCATATGGGCGGACCGATGGCAGCGAACCTGGTGAAAGCCGGATACACGGTTCAGGGCTTCGATCTCGTCCCTGCAGCGCTGGCGCAGGCAACGAAGGACGGCGTGACCGTCGTCGAATCTGCCGTGGCTGCAGTGTCGAACGCGGATGTCGTGATCACGATGCTGCCCAACGGCAAGCTCGTGCTCGATCTGTACAAGGATCTACTTCCAGTTGCCGCGCCTGGAACCTTGTTCATCGATTCCTCCACCATCGATGTCGCCGACGCGCATGCGGCGCACAAGCTTGTCGACGACGCGGGCCACCGCGGTCTCGACGCTCCGGTATCGGGTGGTGTCGGCGGTGCGACTGCGGGCACGCTGACGTTCATGGTCGGCGGGTCCGAAGAGGACTTCGCCTCGGCTGCAGCTGTTCTCGATGTCATGGGTCGCAAAGTGGTGCATTGTGGCGCAGCAGGCAACGGCCAAGCCGCCAAGATCTGCAACAACATGATCCTCGGGGTGTCGATGATTGCGATCAGCGAGGCCTTCGTGCTCGGTGAGAAGCTCGGCCTCAGCAATCAAGCGTTGTTCGACGTCGCATCCACCGCGTCCGGGCAGTGCTGGGCGCTGACTACCAATTGCCCTGTGCCAGGACCGGTTCCGACCAGCCCGGCCAACAACGACTACACTCCAGGGTTCGCGGCAGCCTTGATGGACAAAGATCTCGGTCTTGCTGCCAATGCGCTGCGCAACAACGGTGTTCACGGCGTCCTCGGACTCAAGGCCGCTGAGCTCTACTCCGAGTTCAAGGAAACATCCGGTGGCGGAACGGACGTGGACTTCTCCGGCATCATCAACGACATTCGCGAACGTTCGACAGGGGAGAGTACATGAGCGACTACGAAACAATTCTGCTGGAGCGGCGAGGTCGCGTCGGTATCATCACGCTGAATCGGCCGAAGGCGCTCAACGCGTTGAACTCTCAGCTGATGCACGAGGTGGTGTCCGCGGTCGAAGACCTCGACGGCGACCACTGTATCGGAGCCATCCTGATCACCGGCTCGGAGAAGGCATTCGCTGCGGGTGCCGATATCAAGGAAATGCAGCCGAAGTCCTACATGGACGTCTATGTCGAGGACCTGTTCAGTGCCTGGGATCGACTGTCGGCAGCGCGCACACCGATCATTGCGGCTGTATCGGGATATGCGCTCGGTGGCGGCTGCGAGCTGGCGATGCTGTGCGATGTTCTGATCGCTTCCGACACAGCGGTATTCGGTCAGCCGGAGATCAAGCTGGGGGTCATCCCCGGAATCGGTGGGTCGCAGCGCCTCACTCGCGCAGTCGGTAAGGCCAAGGCGATGGAGATGGTCCTGACCGGGCGAAACATGAAGGTCGACGAGGCCGAGCGAGCGGGGCTCGTCTCGCGAATCGTGCCCGCCGCAGACCTGCTCGACGACGCTATCGCCACCGCGACGACCATCGCCGAGATGTCGCTTCCGATTGCGATGATGGCCAAGGACGCGGTCAACCGTTCGTTCGAATCCTCGTTGTCCGAGGGCATTCGTTTCGAGCGTCGGCTGTTTCATTCGACCTTCGCGACCGAGGATCAGAAGGAAGGCATGTCTGCCTTCATCGACAAGCGTAAGGCGACATTCGTCAATCGGTGACCGATGCGTTCAGCCCTGTTGTCCGACAGTGACAGCAGGGCTGCTTCGTGCGCGGACACAGCGAAGCTGAGCGTGCTCCCTTCACCAGGCCGGTGAGGACCCGATGTCCTCGAAGTCACCTGCTGTGCGCCTCAGTTCGGCAAGAATACGCACCAGCGACGTCAGGCGTTCCTTCGGCAAACCAGGCTTGCTGAATACCTGTTCGTTGAGTTTTTCGGTGGCGTCGACGGCCAGTGTGCGACCCGCTTCGGTGATCTCCACCAACGTAGTTCGACGATCACTCGGGTGAGGCATTCGGCGCACGTAGCCCGCCGCTTCGAGGCGGTCGACGGCGTTGGTGACGCTAGTGGGGTGTACCTGCAGTCGCGCACTGGCCTTCGCCATCGGCAGTGCACCGTTCTTGGTGAACGTCAGCAGGGTGAGAAGTTCGTAGCGGGAGAACGTCAATCCAGTGGGCTTGAGCGTCTCTTCTACTCGCGCGAGCATGATCTGCTGAGCCCGCATCAACGAAGTGACAGCGGCCATTCCGTCGGCGACGTCACCCCATCCATGTGCGGTCCACTGACGGTGGGCCTCTGCTATGGGATCGAGTGGAAGTGGCGCTGGCATTCCTCCATCCTCCCATGGGACGCGGGGAGGATGCCCGTCTCTGCCCAGTAGAACGATGCCTGCTGCAATCGTGTCCTCGACCCGAAAGGTCAGGCAAGCAGTTGAGGAGCTCTGGCTACGGTCACAGCCCAGTCCGCACCCTCGTGCCACGGTCGCAGATCCCACGTCGAGAAGCGGTGCTCGTGAAGTAAGCCGGCCGACTTCAGGTCGGCGTCGAACTTCTCCACGGTGTACTCCCTGTCGGTGGCGAATCCGGCGACGAAGACTCCTCCGGGCTTCAGGTGCGCCGCCATCCGCTCGAGAGCTGATCGTTCGGTGCCCGGTGTCATGAAGACCATCACGTTGCCGGCGACCACGACGGCATCGAATGTCTCACCGAGGTCGAGTTCGGTCAGATCGGCCTGATGAACTGTCAGGTCGGTGTGCTCTCGTGCGGCTTCGACGAAGACCGGATCGAGATCCACTGCGGTGACTCGATGTCCGCGCCGGGCGAGTTCGGCGCCGAGACGGGCTGTGCCACAACCTGCGTCGAGGACCGAACTGCCCGGCGCCAGGAGTGCGTCGACCATCCGCGCCTCGCCGTGTAGGTCGACGCCTCGCGCTCGAAGTCGCGCGAAACGTTCGACATACTCTCTGGACTGGTCCTCGGTGTTGTCGATCTGCCAGCGTGTCGGAGCCATCCCGCCACCCTAGCGTTCACCGGGGTCGTGCATCACCGACCTGCGGAGTTATCTCGTCCCGAACCGGCGGTCGATGTCTTCGCCGTCGAGGCCGAAGTCTTCGAGCGTGTACTTGTGAGCGGGCCGCCGTTGCCCACTTCTGCTTTCGGTGTGCATGGCGTCCATGGCGGAGCGTGCATTCTCGGTGAGATCGAGTCCGAAGTTCTGGTACACCTGCTCGACTGTGCGGAGGGGGTCGGCGACGAAGTCGTGGTAGTCGACGTCGTAGAACTGCGCCGAGTTCGCACCGGACCGTGCGGCGGAGAAACTGTTGAGCCCACGCTCCCACAGATCGACCTGGGTGCGCCCGATGACGTTGCCGCGGAACAGGTCCGACCAGCCTTCGGTGGCGTGTTCGGCGAGGCTGCACATCGACGGCATGATCGTGCGGGGTTCGCGGTGGCACTGGATGACCAGCGCGTCCGGGTAGACCTGTAGCAACTCGTCGAGTGCGAACAGGTGGCTCGGATTCTTCAGAACCCAACGGCGATCGGTGTCGTTCATTCCGATGAGCTGGAGGTTCTTCCGGTGTCGCTGGTAGGTCGAGAGCCAGCTCTGTTCGGCCAGCCACGCCGAATAGGTCGGTAGGTAAGCAAGGCATTCGTAGGCTATGGACTGCCCCGATTGTCGCAGTAGCTGCCAGCATTCCTCGACTTCGGCGGCGGACATGTAGTGCACCCCCATGAACTCGGGGTGTTCGACGTGGTGTTGCGCAAACCCTTTCTCGATCTGCGCGAACAGAGGATTGGTTTCCCAGGTCTCACGCGGCGGCCGAGGTTGCGGCATCTCGGTCAGCCACATCTCCAAACCCTGGTGCGACGGGTCGGCGGTGAGCAGCCGATGCAGCGCCGTCGTGCCGGTGCGAGGAAGGCCGGTCACGAAGATCGGCCGCTCGATCGTGACGTCGGCGTGTGTCGGATTCTGCTTCCACGCGAGCTCACTGAGTGAACGCGCGACCAGCGCGCCGCGCAGGAAGTACCGGCTCATCTTCGATCCGAGTGCGGAAAGTTGGGCATCACGGTTGTACGAGTCGAGCAGGACACCGAGAGCTTCGACATAGTCGTCGGAACCGAAATCGTCGAGGCCGGTGAACTTGGTGGCCGATCTGTGTAGATCCTCGACGGTACCGACGTCGGTGCGTTCCGTGCTGGTCATGTGCGCTCCTAGTGGTGGTATTCGCCGCAGTTGACGTCGAGACATTGGCCGGTGATCGCGCGAGCCGACGGGGAAGCGAGGAATACGACGGCGTCGGCGATCTCGTCGGGTTCGGGCAGCCGTCGCAAGTCCATCGTCGCGGCAGTTTGCTCGTAGATCTGTTCGCTGGTGATGCCGTACTTCTTCGCCATGTGGTCGAAGTAGCCTTTCAGTGACTCGCCCCAGATGTATCCGGGCGCAACAGTGTTGACCCGAATTCCCTGCGGGCCCAGCTCGCTGGCGAGGGTTTGCGACATGGCGAGCAATGCAGCTTTGGCGATCTTGTAGCCGCCGTACTTGGGCTGCGAGTGCCTGATGACGGCCGAGTTGATCATGACGATCGAACCGGTGGACTCCGCCAACGCCGGGGTGAACAACTGCGAGAGGCGCAGCGTTCCGAACAGTGACAGTTCCAATCCCTGCCGGATGACGGCAGGGTCGGTGTGGGCGAGGTCTTTCATCGACGGTATCGCGAAGGCATTGTTGACAAGTACGTCGACGTGGCCGAACTCCTCGACTGCACGGGTGACCAGCGCTTGGGAAGAAGCTTCGTCGGTGATGTCGGTCGTGACGGTGACCGCTGTTCGGCCGAGTTCGGCAACTTCTTTGCCGACTTCGAGAAGGTAGCTTTCGGTGCGTGCGGCCAGCACCAGATCGGCGCCCGCGGCGGCGCTGCGTAGTGCGATGGACCGGCCGAGGGATGGTCCGACGCCGGAGACGACGACAACTTTGCCGTCGAGTTGTCCTGTCATCCGAGCATCCTTCGTCCGACAGCGTCGCGACGGGCTGCGATGCGCAGGGCGAAGTCCGCCGGTGAAATCTTGTTCGCGTCGTAGTGCGGTAGATGCGAGGAAATGTCGTCGAAGTCGACTACTTCTACGGTGGGTCCGTCTGCCGCGGTCATCTCTCGGGCGACTCGTTGCCATCGGAACTGCGCGTAACCGCGGGCATGACCTGTCGTTTCGATCCAGTTGGTCACCTGCGGGTTTCGTTCGCTGACCACCAGCCGGATGTAGCCGTCCGGATCGGTCTGCGCCTGCTCTGCAGTCAACGAAGTTTGGTGGTTGATGTAGTCGAGGGAGATGTACCACATGCTGCCCAGCTGGAACCCTTGATACGGTGCGTCGGACACGGGCACCGTGATGATCATGGCCTGGTCCTCGCGCAGTTCGTAGTGACCGGCCGAAGAATACTGGGTGCTCAATCCTCCTGGCGTGAGCCGCGGTTCGGTGAGGGTGTTGACGTCGAGATTGAGGTAGAACCACTGTGGGAACTGCAAAAAGGTGTGGATGCGGCCGAGGAGCATCTTGCCTGCGGTGGCATAACGTTTCGCCACAGATTCTTTCGTGGGCGGCGCGGGGGATTCCCCTGATGTGCCTGCCCGATGGATGGTGAGCGTGCCCCTCGCTGCGGACCAGTCGTTGTAGACCTCGCGGACAACCAGCATCGAGGAACCCTCGCCGAGGGTGAAGTGGTTGGGCAGGTCGGAAGGACGACCGAAGTGCACTTCGAATGTGCCGTCGTCGGCGATGTCGATCGAGCGATCGTCGAAGGCGGTCAAGCTGTCCGGCACATCGACGGGGGAGTAGTCACCCTTGAGTATCTGAAAGCTGAGATCGGTTGTGGTGCCCCGTGTTCCGCGTACGATGTATTCCGCATCGTCACGAATGTTGGCGTGAAAGTAGAGCGTGTCCGGGTTGTCGAGGCCCATCTTCGTGTACGGGCCGGTCGAGCTGGCGAAGAACGGGAAGTCCTTGTCGTACGCCCAGGCCATCTGTATGGATGCGCGGATGCTGCCGGCGAGGTAGTCGTATCCCTCGAGCAGGTCCTGTTCTGTTCGTATGTGCGGAGCGTCTTCGATGATCTTCTCGGCCGCTGTGATTGCTTCTGCGAGTGAATCGGTGAGCACACCCATCTCCTCGTGCCTAGTGGTACAAATATGTACCGATGTGGTAGAACGGGTTCTGTATCGACAATAGAACGTGTTCTAGGAGGGGTCAATGACCAGTCGCAACTCGCCCCCCACCGACCGCGTCGTCGCGGTGCTGGACTTCATGGTTGCCAGGAGTGACCGACGTTTCGGACTCTCGGCGCTGGCACGTGAACTCGGTCTGAGCAAGCCCACCTGTCTGGGCATCCTGACCTCACTGGTCGGCGCTGGATACCTGGTCCGCGACCCTGTTTCGGTCACCTACGGCCTCGGTCCCGCGCTGATCGCCGCCGGGCGTGCGGCGCAGCAGGGGTTCGCGGTCGGCCCGCTCGCGCGCACGCACCTCGAAGCTCTCAGTGCGCGATACGACACGACGTGCACGGCTTCGGGCGTGGTCGGCGATCGCATCACCATCCTCGAGTTGACCTGCCCCGACGGGCGGCAGGCTGCCGTGAAGGTGGGGCAGGTCTATCCGTTCGCGCCGCCGGTAGGGCTCATGTACGTGCTGTGGGATACCGACGAGCGACTCGATTCGTGGCTGGGTCGTGAACCGACACTGCCGGTGCGGATGGACGTCGCTCATCTTCGCCGCGTGGTCGACGAGTGCCGCAGAACCGGGTATCTCGTCGAGACGTTGACGGCTGTGGGGCAGAGGTTGCATACCGTCATGGCGGGTGTTGCCGCACACGATCTTCCGGGGGAGGTCCGCGAACTCCTCGGTGAGATGGTGTCCGGCCTGGGTGAGCGGGTGTACCTGGGCGCGGAGGAGGCTGGTGCCGAAGCTACGCACGAGGTCAGCGTCATCGCGGCCCCGACATACGACGCGCAGGGTCATCAGTCGTTGGTGCTGACTCTGCATGTCGGAGCGTCGATCTCGGGCGAGGACATTGCCGAGCGTGGGCAAGCGCTCGCTGCGGCTGCCGGTGCGATCACGGCAGAAGTAGGCGGTCTTGCGCCGACCCGTTGACCAATACTGAAACACGTTCTATTCTTCGATCACGGATTTGAACCGCACCGGTCCAAATATGGACCGATGCGTTGTGATCGGAGGGCTTCACCGATGTCGACCTCGTACGAACTCACGCACCTTGCTGCGCTCGAAGCGGAAGCCGTCCATATCTTCCGTGAAGTCGCCGCTACCGCCGAACGTCCGGTGCTGCTGTTCTCCGGCGGCAAGGACTCGGTGGTGATGCTTCATGTGGCAGCCAAAGCCTTCTGGCCCGCCCGGCTCCCGTTCGCCGTCATGCACATCGACACCGGCCACAATTTCGACGAGGTCCTGTCCTTCCGCGACCGTGCGGTCGAGCATTTCGGCGTCAACCTGACCGTGGCCAGCGTGCAGGACGACATCGACTCGGGACGCTCGATCGAGGAGAGCGGGCCGGGGGCCAGTCGTAACCGACTCCAGACCGCGACACTGCTACGCGCGATCGCCGAGAACTCGTTCGACGCCGTGTTCGGTGGTGCCCGTCGGGACGAGGAGAAGGCGCGTGCGAAAGAGCGTGTCTTCAGCTTTCGCGACGAACACGGCCAGTGGGATCCGCGTCGCCAGCGCCCGGAACTGTGGCAGTTGTACAACGGCCGTCACCGGCGAGGCGAGCACTTTCGGGTGTTTCCGCTGTCGAACTGGACCGAACTCGATATCTGGCAATACATCGAGGCAGAGCAGATCGAACTCCCACACATCTATTACGCGCACAATCGCACGGTCGTGCCACGAGCCGGAATGCTCCTGGCAGTCTCGAGATTCGTACCGGTGCTGCCAGGGGAAGAACCCTTCGAGGAGACGGTCCGCTTTCGTACCGTCGGCGACGCGACCTGCACCGGGTGTGTGCAGTCCTCGGCCGCCGATGCGCACGACGTCGTACTGGAAGTAGCCGCCAGCAGAATGACCGAGCGTGGCGCGACGCGGGCCGACGACCGCATATCGGAGGCCGGAATGGAAGACCGCAAGAAGGAAGGGTACTTCTGATGTCGCAACTGCTTCGAGTGGCTACTGCGGGAAGCGTCGACGACGGCAAATCGACACTCATCGGTCGGCTCCTCTACGACTCGAAGGCGATCTTCGAGGATCAGTTGGAGGCCGTGGAGAAGACCAGTCGTGAACGTGGCGGCGACACCGTCGATCTCGCACTGCTCACCGACGGACTGCGCGCCGAGCGGGAACAGGGCATCACGATCGACGTCGCGTATCGCTACTTCTCCACGCCGAGAAGAAAATTCATCATTGCCGATACGCCGGGGCACCAGCAGTACACCAGAAACATGGTCACCGGCGCTTCGACCGCCGATCTTGCGCTGATACTCGTCGATGCGCGTCACGGGATCCTCGAACAGACGAAGCGACATGCGTTTCTCTCGTCGTTGCTCGGTATCCGACATCTCGTGTTGTGCATCAACAAGATGGACCTCGTCGACTATTCGTGCGCTCGGTACGAAGAGATCAAAGCGGAGTTCCGCGAATTCGCGATGAAACTCGAAGTACCCGACCTCACGTTCGTACCGATGTCGGCCATCGACGGAGACAACGTCGTTCATCGCACCGCGCAGATGCCCTGGTACGAGGGGAGCTCGCTTCTGCACCACCTCGAGGACGTCCACGTTGCTTCCGACCGCAACCTCATCGACGCCCGATTCCCGGTCCAATATGTAGTACGGCCGAAACACAGCTCCGGTGAGCATGCCGACTTCCGGGGGTACGCAGGCACCGTCGCCAGCGGAGTGTTCAAACCCGGGGACGAAGTCGTAGCGCTCCCCTCCGGATTCGTCACCAGAATCGCAGCGGTGTGGGGACCGGGTGGAATGCCGCTCGACGAGGGGTTCGCGCCGTCGGCGGTATGTATCGAACTCGAGGACAAGGTCGACGTCGGGCGCGGGGACATGCTGTGCCGTCCCAACAATCGTCCGCTCGTCGGAACAGAGCTCGATGCCATGGTCTGTTGGCTCGCAGAGGGCGCACAGTTGCGCAGTGACGACCGGTACGTGCTGATGCACACCACGGCGTCGACACCAGCGCGGGTGGAAAAACTGGACTACCGGCTCGACGTCAATACTCTGCATCGTGACGAAGCTGCACAATCGTTGAGTATCAACGACATCGGCCGAGTGCAGATCCGCACCCACAATCCGATCCTGTTCGATCCGTACCGACGCAACCGAGTCACCGGCAGCTTCCTGCTCGTCGACGAGTCGTCCGGAGCCACCGTCGCCGCCGGGATGATCACCGGCCCCACGTTGTCGGCAGCGAAAGTCGTCTGGCATTCGTCCCGTGTCGCCCGCGAGGAACGTGCAACGCTCGGCGCCACGATCTGGTTGACCGGCTTGTCGGCTTCGGGAAAGTCGACTGTGGCAGCGGAACTGGAACGTCTGCTGGTGGCGTCGGGGCGACCGGCATATCGGTTGGACGGAGACAACCTGCGTCACGGGCTCAATTCCGATCTCGGGTTCGATGCAGCCGACCGCACCGAGAACGTACGGAGGGTGGGGGCCGTCGCCCAACTGATTGCCGACGCCGGAGTGGTCGCGATCGCCTGTCTCATCAGCCCGTACCGCGAAGACCGCGACGAGGTGCGGAAGGTGCACGAGAAGGCCGGACTGCCCTTCTTCGAGGTGTTCGTCGACACTCCGTTCGACGTCTGCGCAGCGCGCGACCCGAAAGGTATGTACGCCAAAGCTATCGCTGGTGAGATCACCGGTTTCACCGGGGTGGACGACCCTTACGAAGCTCCCGAGCACCCCGAATTGGTGTTGGCGGCCTCCGACGGTGATCCGGCAACACAGGCCGCTCGGATTGTGGAATTGTTGGGATCGTGAGCGCCCTACATTCGGCCGAAGACGATGCCCGATTCGCCGCCGACCTCGCCCAGTCCGCAGGCCGATTGCTGCTCGACATCCGCGAACGCGAAGGACGAACGACTCAGGGACGGGAGCTCGGCAGGCTCGGCGACACCGAAGCCGATGCCCTGATCCTGGGCCGATTGGCAGGTGAACGCCCCGGCGACGCAGTGCTTTCCGAAGAGTCGGCCGATGATCTCCGCAGGCTGGATGCGGCCCGTGTCTGGATCATCGACCCCCTCGACGGTTCCCGCGAATACGGCATCGACGGGCGAACCGACTGGGCAGTGCACGTGGGCCTGTGGGAAAAAGACAAGGGGATGACGGCGTCGGCAGTCGCCCAGCCTGCGCTGGGCGTCGTCTACTCGACGGCCGACGTCACCGGCCCGCCGCCGCAGTCCGGTAGGCCCACGCTTGTGGTCAGCGACTCTCGGCCGCCCTACTACATGAACGATCTCGCGCGCGCGGTCGATGCCGACGTCGTGACCATGGGTTCGGCAGGTGCCAAAGCCATGGCAGTCGTGCGCGGGGAGGTCGACGCCTACGTGCATTCCGGTGGCCAGTGGGAGTGGGACTCGGCAGCGCCCGTCGGCGTCGCACTCGCCGCGGGTTTGCATTGCTCGCGCATCGACGGAACACCGTTGCGGTACAACCAGTCCCATCCCTATCTGCCGGACTTGCTGATCTGCAGGCCGGAGCTCGCGCAACCACTCCTGGCTGGAATTGCCACCTACGCCACGCGTGAGGTGGATTCCGGTCGCGTCGCGATGGCACGTGAATACATCAAGGCTCTGCTCAGTCACGATGCCACCAAGGTCCGTCTCGCCGACGGGTGTCGACGTGTGGAGAACGGACAGCAAACCGGTGACACCGGAGCATTCATCAGGCACGAACTCGAGAACGGCGCCCAGTACACGCCGATCAGCGGCATCGGAGAGGTAGCGATCCGCGAATGGGGCAACAGCGTCGTGGCACGTTTCTCTCTCGAGTTCGACGGCGGTATGTCGGTGGCAGTGACCGAGCATTTCGACATTCCGGCAGGCGATATCGTGGCCATCACGGCGATCATCGAACCGGTAGGTTAGCGGCCGAGGCCCTCCACCGCGCTACGCAACTCGGCTGTTCTGGCCTCGGCATCGGTGAGAACTCGTCGCAGGCGTCGCGCTTGGCGATCCGCCGACTTCTCGGTCGTGCGGGCCGAAGCCTCCTCGACCTCGGCGTCGTGGAGTTCGGCACGTAGGCGGGCCAATCGCTCCTTGATCTCGGAAAGGTCCGTGGAAGCGGCTTCGGCCGCAGAGTCTGCAGAGTCGACGGCCTCGCGGGCGGACTCTTCGTCCTCTTGGGCGTCGGTGAGCTGTTCGCGGGCTTCCTCGAGGCGCGTGTCGGCTTTCGGTTCCTCCGGTGGTTCCTCGGCGGTGTTCTCGGGCTCGGGCGCCAAGGTGAGCACTGCGGGCCCGAAACCGCTGTAGGACTCCGCAGTCACGACGCGGCCTGCCTGCACCCGCGCGCCGATCTCGGGGTCCGCGAGCGCGGCACCCAGCGTCTGTCCGACTTCTCGTGCCGCATTCTCTGTGCTCGGGTGGCCGTGTTCGCGAGCAATCTCCACGGCCCGACGCGTCAGCGCGCGAATCGACTGTGCGCGCGCGGCGGAGAGTTCCTTGAGTTCGTCGGCCAATGATCTTCGCTGCGCCTCGCGCAGGCTGTTGCCGATATCGAACAGCTCTGCGATGTCCTCGGGTTCTTCGCGTACCAGGAGGTTGACCATCCATGCGACAGTCGTGGGTTTACGGAGCTTGCCGATCGCGGCCGCGAGTTTTCGGTTGCCGGATTCCTTGGCCGCTGCAACCGCGGCTGTGCGCGCGGCGACGAAGCCTTGTGGATCGACGGCACACAGTTCGGATGCGGTGTTGTCGAGTTCGGTATCGGCCACGACCCATGTTTGCATCAAGGGTGGCATTAGGAAAGCGTGTGACGCAGGTGTGCCCCCGGCAGGATTCGAACCTGCGACCTTTCGCTCCGGAGGCGAACGCTCTATCCCCTGAGCTACGGGGGCGCGCCGGAGTTGTGCGTACTGAAATTCCGGCGTGCCTGTGGGCGGGTCCAAGACTAGCGCATCCCATCCGTCACCTGAAATCACCCTCATGTTGACCTAGAAGGAGGACAGTCGGGGGGCATCTACGTAGAGGAAAGGACACACGTGACCGATCACAACTATTCGAGCGAAGATCTGGACCTCGATCTGAGGTGGTGGGCAGCTGCCAACTACCTGACCGTGGCCCAGATCTACCTGAAGGACAACACGTTGCTGCGTGAGCCCCTCACCGCGGCGCACATCAAGCCGCGTTTGCTGGGGCACTGGGGGACCAGCCCGTGCCTGTCGATGATCTACACCTTGCTCAACCGAAACATCAAGAACACCGGCGCGGACTGGCTGTACGTGACGGGCCCCGGCCACGGCGGGCCGGCACTCGTCGCGTCGACCTATCTCGAGGGAACGTACTCGGAGATCTATCCGCATATCTCGCGGGACACCGAGGGTGTACACCGTCTGTGTCGTCAGTTCTCCTCGCCCGGTGGCATTCCCAGTCATGTGAGTGTGCAGACGCCGGGCAGCATCCACGAGGGCGGCGAGCTCGGGTATGCGCTCGTACATGCCGGTGGTGCAGCGTTCGACCGGCCGGATCTGACGGTGGCGTGTGTGATCGGCGACGGTGAGGCCGAAACCGGCCCTCTCGCAGGCTCGTGGAAGTTGCCGGCGTTTCTCAACCCGCGCCGCGACGGTGCCGTGCTGCCGATTCTGAATCTCAACGGAGCGAAAATTGCAGGGCCCACGGTATTCGGACGCAGCAAAGACGAGGACATCGTCGACTTCCTGCACGGGCAGGGTTGGGACCCGGTCGTCGTTTCCGGTGATGATCCTCGACTCGTTTTTCCAGCCCTCGAAGAAGCAATACGAAACTCGCACAGCAAAATTCGTGACATTCAAGATGCAGCACGATCAGGCAGTGCCCCCGCCCAGGTGCGATGGCCGGCCATCATCGTGCGCACCCCGAAGGGGTGGACAGGGCCGCACACCGTCGAAGGGGTCCTGGTAGAGGGGACCTTCCGGGCCCACCAGGTGCCGCTGTCCGGAGTGCGGAGCAACCCCGCACATCTTGCGCAGCTCGAATCCTGGATGCGCTCGTACGAGCCGGAGGCGCTGTTCGACGCCGACGGCGCTCTCGTTCCCGAACTTGCTGCATTGGCACCGTCGGGGGACAAGAGAATGGGATCGACGCCGTACGCCAACGGTGGCAGACTCCTTCAGCCTCTTCGGATTCCGCCGCTCGAGAAGTACGAGATCGCGATCGAATTACCTGGAGGGGGCTTCCACGAGACGACCCGGGTCCTCGGCGAACTCATGCGCGACATCTACGCCGACAACAAACGCCCCGACGGCGGTGGCAACTTCCGGCTGTTCTGCCCGGACGAGACGTCGAGCAATCGACTGGCCGCGGTGTTCGAGGAAACCGATCGATGCTGGCAGCTGCCGACCGAGGAGTGGGACGACCATCTTTCGGCGGACGGTCGTGTCATGGAGGTGCTCAGTGAACACCTGTGCGAGGGATGGTTGGAGGCATACGTTCTCGCAGGCGGGCACGGCGTCTTCGCCAGCTACGAGGCGTTCGCGATGGTAAGCGTGTCGATGATGATCCAGCACGTGAAATGGTTACAACATGCAGCCGACCTGCCGTGGCGTGAACCAGTCGCGTCACTGAACGTCCTGCTGACCAGTACGTGCTGGCGAAATGACCACAACGGCTTTTCGCACCAGGGCCCAGGAATGATCGACGCCGTCATCCCGCTCTCACCTGCGGTCGTTCGAATCTGGCTGCCGCCGGACTCCAACACGTTGCTGTCGATCTCCGATCACTGCCTGCGCAGTCGTGATCACGTCAATCTGATCGTGGTCGACAAACAGCCCCACCTGCAGTATCTGACGCTCGAGCAGGCCAACGCGCATTGCGCAGCGGGAGCGTCGATCTGGGAGTGGGCGGGGACCGAGACCGACTCCGACGGCGCTCCGAACGTGCCCGACGTCGTCCTCGCCGCGGCGGGGGATGTTCCCACTCAGGAGGTACTTGCGGCGGCGGAGATCTTGCGCGATTGGGTTCCGTACCTGCGGGTTCGGATGGTCAACGTCGTCGATCTGATGGCGTTGATGACTCCGGACGAGCATCCGCACGGCTTCCCGGAGGACAAGTTCGTGGGTCTGTTCACCGCAGACACCGACGTCGTGTTCGCATTCCATGGCTACCCACGCGCAGTCCACGAACTACTGCACGGCCGCACCGGCGCGGGTCGCTTCCACGTCCGCGGGTTCAACGAACAGGGCACCACCACAACGCCGTTCGACATGGTCGTGCTCAACAAGATGAGTCGGTATCACCTCGTGCTCGAGGCGTTACGGCGATCGCGTCGAGTACCGGAAAACGGCAGTGAACTCGTGAAATTCTGTAATGCGCAATTGGTGCGGCATGCGAGCTACATCGTCGAGCACCTCGAGGATATGCCCGAGGTGACCGACTGGACGTATTCCGCGCGCTGACGCGAGCCGAAGGTTCGACCTAATTGAAAGGAAGTGGTTCGGCGCCACGCTCGGCGAGCATCTGCTTCATGAGCGTGGCTTCACCTTCCTGCGTCGAGATCATCGACTGTGCGAGCCGAACCAGCGCAGGCGTCTCCGCGTGATCTGCGGCGTATTCCATCATCGCAAGCCCACCCTCATGATGCCGCAGCATCAACTGCAGGAACATCACGTCGACGGCAGGGCCGGTTGCCTTCCGCAATGCGGCCAGCTCGTCGTTGGTTGCCATACCGGGCATGGCTGCCATCGAGCCTGATTCAGCCGGCGTCATCGATGCCATCGAATGGCCGTGCTCGTCCCCGGACATCCAGCCCATGTAGCCGTCCGGGCCCACAGGAGAGCGATCCCAGACCGCGAGCCAGCCCTGCATCTGACCGACCTGGTTCTGCTGGGAAGTCAGCATGTCGAACGCCAAAGTCTTCACGCGCTGATCCTCGGCGTTGGTCAACGCGACAGCGGACATGTCGATCGCTTGGTTGTGATGGACCGACATGTCCTGCGCGAAACCGACATCGACCGAGTCTGCGGCAGGAACCGAGTCGTCCCCGCCGAGAAACGTAGTGCGCGCGAGGAAGCCGAGTGCGAAACCGACCGCAATCGCGGCGACGGTGCCGAGAATCAGCAACGCCGTCTTCTGGCTCCGTACGGCCCGGGGCTGCTCCTCCACCGACGTCATGGTGTCGGAGCCTGCTGCTGCAGTTCGGGGGGCAACTGCAGATCGCTCGGAAGTTGCAGATCGGCCGGTAGACCCGCGGTGCCAGCACCGGCACCCGACATCTCACTCGCGTCCGGAGTGATCCCTGCACCATCCATGGGCACAGCCTCAGCGCCGGGCGCCGACGGATCGAACGGCGGTGGGTTGTCCGGATCGAACGAACCCGGAATGGTCGCGCAGCTCGCGCCGACCTCCGGGTATGCGTAACGGTTCAGACGCAGCGCTGCGATGAACTGGCCGATCCGCTCGTCGTCGACACTGTCCAACTTGAGCTGGTGGCCCCACGACTGCAAAGAGACCGGCGTATCCATTCCTGGGTACGGCGACATCATCATGTAGGACTCGCCGTCGACCTTGTCGGCCAGCTTCGAGATTTCGTCCTCGCTCAGTTCGTCGGGGTTGTATGTGACCCAGACGGCACCGTGCTCGAGACCGTGCACTGCGTTTTCAGTGCGGATGGCTTCCGGATAGACGACGCCGGTGCAGGTAGCCCACACCGCATCGTGCGGACCACCGAACGGTGGCAGCTGGTCGTACGCGACGCGTTGCTCGGGAGAGACGTGCAGCGCGGCGGGGTAATCCATCTTCACTACATCGGCGATCGACGACGAAGGGTCCTGGTTGCTTTCGCTCGGCGCGAACTTCTGCGCCTCGGCCTGGTCCTGATACTTGGGGAAGAGGTTGACGGCCAGGATTGCGACCAGGCCGACGACGACCACCACGGCACCGATGGTCAGCCAGGGAACCTGCGGTCCACTCTTGGCCAATCCGCCTTTGACGGCTGGTATGCCTCTGTTCTTCTTTTTTGCGCCTTTGATGGCCTTGTTGGCTTTGGCGGCCGACTTCTTGCCCTGACCGCCGCTCTCTTCACCCGTGGGCATCGCTGTCGTCGCTCTTTCCGTTGTGGGGCGTGTGCCGGAGCACACAAAGCTGGCAGGCTCTGCGACAAGATGGCGACCGTTATCGCAGAGCGCCACCACTGTACGTTCTCCGCTCCGAGCGGACCCTTCGAGGGAGCTGCAGCGGTGACGGTGGTCTCGAGTGGGTCTGGTGTAGGTACTGGCTGCGAACCGGCCGTGCTCCAGACCATAAGATGGTTACCTGTGACTCCCGCCGACCTTGCCGAACTGCTACGCGCGACCGCCGCGAAGGTGCTTGCCCAACGCGGCCTCGACGTGTCCGTGCTGCCCCCAACGCTGACGGTCGAGCGTCCGCGGAACCCTGAGCACGGCGATTACGCCACCAATGTTGCTCTTCAGGTCGCCAAGAAGGCGGGCGCGAATCCGCGTGACTTCGCCGGGTGGCTCGCCGAAGCACTTGCCGCCGAGCCCGCGATCGCCAGCGCCGAGGTCGCCGGGCCCGGGTTCCTCAATATCCGGCTTGCCGCCGATGCTCAGGGCGCGATCGTTGCGCAGGCTCTGGCAGAGGGCACAGCGTTCGGCAACGGAACGTTGCTCGACAACGTCAAGGTCAACCTCGAGTTCGTCTCCGCCAACCCGACGGGTCCGATCCACCTCGGTGGTACCAGGTGGGCCGCGGTCGGTGACGCTCTCGGCCGGATTCTTTCGGCACAGGGAGCCGAAGTGGTGCGTGAGTACTACTTCAACGATCACGGCGCGCAGATCGATCGCTTCAGTCGCTCGCTCATCGCGGCGGCAAAAGGCGAACCCGCACCCGAAGACGGATACGCGGGTGCCTATATAGGTGAGATCGCAGCGGCGGTACTGGCCAAGAACCCGCAAGCACTCGCATTGTCCCCGGACGACGCGGCCGAGACATTTCGGTCCATCGGCGTCGAGTTGATGTTCGAACAGATCAAGAAGAACCTGCACGAGTTCGGCGTCGACTTCGACGTCTACTTCCACGAGAACTCGCTGTTCGAATCCGGTGCCGTCGAGCGCAGCGTCGAGTACCTGAAGAATTCCGGCAGCCTGTACGAGGCCGATGGGGCATGGTGGCTCAAGAGCACCGACTACGGCGACGACAAAGATCGCGTCGTCATCAAGAGTGACGGCAACGCCGCGTACATCGCCGGCGACATCGCGTACTTCCAGGACAAGCGCCGCCGTGGCTTCGATCTGTGCATCTACATGCTCGGCGCCGATCACCACGGGTACATCGGTCGACTCAAGGCCGCTGCGGCTGCCTTCGGTGACGATCCGAACACCGTCGAGGTGCTGATCGGCCAAATGGTCAACCTGGTGCGTGACGGTGTCGCCGTCAAGATGAGCAAGCGCGCGGGCACGGTCATCACGTTGGACGATCTCGTCGATGCCATCGGCGTCGACGCGGCTCGGTACGCCCTGGTCCGGTCCTCCGTCGACTCGAGCATCGATATCGACTTGGAACTGTGGGCCAGCGAGAGCAGCGAGAACCCGGTCTATTACGTCCAGTACGCGCACGCCCGGCTCGCATCGCTCGCTCGCGGCGCCGTCGAACTGGGAGTCACCGCTGAAAACCCGGATCTGAGCCTGCTCACACACGAGCAGGAAGGCGAGTTGATCAGGACCATCGGCGAATACCCGAGAGTCGTCGCCAGTGCCGCAGACTTGCGTGAACCGCACCGCATCGCCCGCTACCTGGAAGAATTGGCTGGCGCTTACCACCGTTTCTATGGAGCATGTCGTGTACTTCCCCAAGGAGACGAGGAGCCAGGCCCAGTGAATACCGCACGTTTGGCGTTGGGTAGTGCAACCAGGCAGGTGCTGGCCAATGGCCTTGCGCTGCTCGGGGTCAGTGCACCGGAGCGAATGTGAGCGCACATCCTGCAGGACCGAAGCATGCCGCAACCTCGATCGGGGACACCGTGACCGAAAAGCCGGCAACTGCATCGGACATGACAATGCTTCCTGCGCATGTCTATCCGCGCAACGCCGAACGCGCCGACGACGGCGTTGTCTCCCTGGCCGGAGTGCCGGTCACTGAGTTGGCAGCCGAGTACGGAACACCGTTGTTCGTCATCGACGAAGACGACTTCCGTTCGCGTGCACGGGAAATGGCTGTTGCTTTCGGTGATCCCGCACGCGTTCACTACGCGTCCAAAGCGTTCCTGTGTGGGGAAATTGCGCGCTGGGTCGCCGACGAGGGGCTCTCGCTCGACGTGTGTTCCGGGGGCGAACTGAGTGTCGCCCTTGCCGCGGGGTTCCCGGCCGGCCGAATTGCCATGCACGGTAACAACAAGTCCGTCGCAGAACTTACTGCCGGCGTCACCGCCGGTGTCGAGCACGTGGTCCTCGATTCGATGATCGAGATCGATCGGCTCGACGCGATCGCCGGTGGAATGGACGTCGTACAGGACGTCCTCGTGCGCGTGACCGTCGGAGTCGAGGCACATACACATGAATTCATTGCAACTGCCCACGAGGATCAGAAGTTCGGCTTCTCGCTCGCCGACGGTTCTGCCCTCGAAGCCGTCCGCCGAGTGTTCGCGGCAGGGAACCTCCGGCTCGTGGGACTGCACAGCCATATCGGGTCGCAAATCTTCGAGGTCGACGGATTCGAACTGGCTGCGCACAAGCTGATCGGCATGCTGGCAGAGGTGGTCTCCGAATTCGGCGTGGACAAGACGTCACAGATTTCGACGATCGACCTCGGCGGCGGCATGGGTATTTCCTATATACCGAGCGACGATCCGCCACCGATCGATGAGCTTGCCGCCAAGTTGAAGTCGATCGTCGCGACCGAATCCGCTCGGGTCGGTCTGCCTGTTCCGAAGATCGATGTCGAACCTGGCCGCGCCATTGCAGGTCCTGGCACGGTGACTCTGTATGAGGTCGGAACCATCAAGGACGTCACCGTCGATGCCGCGTTGCGCAGGCGCTACATCAGCGTCGACGGCGGAATGAGTGACAACATCCGGACCTCGCTGTATCAGGCGGAGTACGACTGTCGGCTTGCCTCGCGAGACAGTGAGGCCGAGGGCGTTCTGGCGCGTGTCGTCGGAAAGCATTGCGAGAGTGGCGATGTGGTGATCAAGAATACTTGGATGCCGAGTGATGTCGGTCCGGGTGATCTGCTGGCGGTAGCTGCGACGGGTGCTTACTGCTACTCGATGTCGAGCCGCTACAACCTGCTTACTCGACCTGCCGTGGTGGCAGTGAAAGACGGAAAGTCCCGCCTCGTTCTGCGCCGGGAGACATCGCAAGATCTGCTCAGCTTGGAGGTGCAACCATGACATCGAAGAAGACCATAGGCATCGCGGTACTCGGACTCGGGAACGTCGGCAGCGAGGTAGTACGCATACTGACCGAGAACGCGTCGGATTTCGAAGCGAGAGTCGGTGTTCCCCTGGAGATCCGGGGTATCGCCGTACGTCGAGTCGACGGAGATCGCGGGGTCGACCCAGCGTTGCTCACCGATGACCCGGCCGCGCTGGTGGATCGTGACGACGTCGACATCGTGGTCGAGGTCCTCGGTGGGATCGAGGTACCGCGCAAGCTGATCCTCGCCGCGCTGGAGAAGGGCAAGTCGGTGGTGACCGCCAACAAGGCGCTGCTGGCGGAATACACCGGAGAGTTGGCGGACGCGGCCGAAAAGTCGCGCGCCGACCTGTACTTCGAGGCTGCGGTCGCCGGTGCCATTCCCGTCGTCCGTCCGCTCATGCAGTCCCTCGCAGGCGACCGTGTCAACAAAGTGGCCGGAATCGTCAACGGCACCACCAACTTCATCCTGTCCGCGATGGACGAGACAGGTGCGGACTACGCCGAGACATTGGCCGAGGCAGGGCGATTGGGCTACGCCGAGGCGGATCCCACCGCCGACGTCGAAGGCTACGACGCGGCATCGAAAGCAGCCATCCTTGCGTCGATCGCATTCCATACTCGCGTGACGGCAGGCGACGTCTACCGTGAAGGCATCAGCAAGATCACCTCGGCCGACCTGGAGATGGCGCGCTCGCTCGACTGCACCATCAAGCTGCTCGCTCTCTGCGAGCGCATCACCACACCCAATGGCCAGGACCGAATCTCGGCGCGTGTGTATCCGGCATTGGTTCCGCTGGACCACCCGCTGGCCACAGTGAACGGCGCGTTCAACGCCATCGTCGTCGAGGCCGAGGCTGCCGGACGTCTCATGTTCTACGGGCAAGGTGCCGGCGGCGCTCCGACTGCGTCTGCCGTTCTCGGTGACCTCGTCATGGCCGCCCGAAACAAGTTCTACGGTGGCCGTGGCCCGCTGGAATCCAAGTACGCAAAGCTGAAGATTGCTCCCATGGGCGACATCACCACCAGGTACTACGTCAACATGCAGGTGGCCGACCGCCCAGGTGTGCTGGCCACCGTCGCTGCTGAATTCGCCAACCACGACGTGAGCATCTCGACCGTGCGTCAACAGGGTTCGGGCGACGGCGCCTGCCTGGTGGTCGTCACTCATCTGGCGTCGGATTCCGCGTTGTCCAAGACCGTGTCGGCGTTGGAAAAGATGGACGTCGTCACCTCCGTTTCAAGCGTTCTCCGATTGGAAGGCACCACCGTATGAGCGTCCACACCCCCTGGCCAGGCCTGATCGAGGCGTACCGTTCTCGCCTCGCGATCGGTCCCGACTGGAAGACCGTGACGCTGCTCGAGGGCGCAACTCCGCTCATCCATGCAGAGCGACTGTCCGAGCTCACCGGTTGCGAGGTCCATCTGAAGGTCGAGGGCTTGAACCCGACCGGGTCGTTCAAGGACCGCGGTATGACGATGGCAGTCACCGACGCGCTTGCGCGCGGGCAGGAGGCTGTTCTGTGCGCCTCGACCGGCAACACCTCGGCGTCCGCGGCGGCCTACGCGGCCAAGGCAGGCATGGGCTGCGCGGTCCTCGTCCCCCAGGGGAAGATCGCCATGGGCAAACTTGCCCAGGCAGTCATGCACGGCGCGAAGATCATTCAGGTGCAGGGCAACTTCGACGATTGCCTGGAACTCGCACGCAAGACCACCGCAGAGTTCCCGACGATCGGACTCGTCAACTCGGTGAACCCCGTTCGTATCGAAGGCCAGAAGACAGCGGCATTCGAGATCTGTGACGCAATGGGAAATGCTCCCGACGTCCATGTGCTGCCGGTAGGCAACGCAGGCAACATCACTGCGTATTGGCGCGGCTATTCGGAGTACTTTCGGGACGGCCTTACTACGGTCAAGCCGCGGATGCTCGGAGTGCAGGCCGCAGGTGCGGCACCGCTCGTACACGGCGCGCCCGTTGCCGAGCCGGAAACGATTGCAACTGCAATTCGTATCGGGTCCCCGGCGTCGTGGAACGGTGCAGTGTCGGCCAAAGAGGAGTCGGGCGGTGCATTCCGTGCCGCCACCGACGAGGAAATCCTCGAGGCGTACCGTCTCGTGGCCAAGACCGAGGGCATCTTCGTCGAGCCTGCGTCCGCGGCGAGCATCGCCGGCCTGATTGCGGCGCGGAAGGAAGGTTGGCTCGACAGTGGCCTGACCGTAGTCTGCACGGTCACCGGCAACGGACTGAAGGATCCCGACACTGCTCTGGCGGGAATGCCTGTGGTCGAGCCGATTCCGGTCGATCCGGTAGCTGTCGCGTCGGCCCTCGAGCTGGCCTAGTGGCGAAGACTCAGCCCATGACGACAACACTCCCGCAGGGTTTGACGGTGACGGCCCGGGTTCCCGCGTCCAGCGCGAACCTCGGGCCCGGCTTCGACACCCTGGGAATCGCGCTGGGACTCTACGACGAGATCTCGGTGACGACGACTGCGTCCGGGCTGAGCATTCGTGTTCAAGGTGAAGGTGCGGACGACGTGCCTTGGGGTCCCACCCATTTGGTGGTGCGAGCGATCGAGAGGGGACTCGAAGCCGCCGGGGTATGGGCAGATGGTCTGGATGTGGTGTGCACCAACGTGATCCCGCACTCGCGAGGATTGGGATCTTCGGCGTCGGCCGTCGTCGGGGGTTTGGCCGCGGCCAACGGGCTCGCTGCCAAGCTCGATCCTGCCCTGACTTTGAGCCTCGATCAGCTCGTGCAGCTGGCGTCGGAGTTCGAGGGCCATCCTGACAATGCATCTGCCAGCGTCCTCGGCGGTGCTGTGGTGTCGTGGAGCGAGCCGGCGAGCGCGAGCATCACTCAACGAAAGTATTCGGCCGTCCGGCTGGCGGTTCATCCGGACATCCACGTCGTCGCGTTGGTTCCCGCCGAACGGTCCTCGACGTCGCACACTCGCGGGCTCTTGCCCGAACTGGTTCCGCACCGCGACGCTGCATTCAATGTCAGCCGCGGAGCTCTGACCGTCGTCGCGCTCACCCAACGTCCGGATCTTCTGATGCCCGCCACCGAAGATCTGCTGCATCAGGGGCAACGGTCGGTCGCACTACCGGAGTCCGCGAAGTGGATAGAGACGCTGCGCTCGAGGGGTATCGCAGCGGTGCTGTCCGGTGCTGGACCGACGGTGCTGGCACTGTGCACCGTGCCCTTCCCCGAGGACCTCAAAGTGCTGGCCGAGGATGAAGGTGTAAGGGTTCTCGAGCTCGCTGTAGCAGACGGTGTCTGCATTTCTTGAAACTCGCTGGTAACCGGTTGTTGCCGACTGCGCTCTCGGAGGCTATCCTGAGGAAAGTCCGTACATCGTGCGCTTCAGACGCCGGTTATCACCAGGGCAATCACGTCACAGTATTCGGGGGAATCAACGTCCGAGTTTCGTGATGTACCTGGCTCGGCCCCTCCCGTAGTTTGCATGCGGTCTCGGGTCGGTCGTCTGTCCGAATCGCGTCGATCATGAACGGAAATATCCGGGTTCGATACGACCTTCGTGCTCCGGAACGAACCCTCTGCTGCGCACTGCGAGCGAGGGAAGGAAAGGACCTCCGTGACCGATACGGAACTGATCTCCGCCCCTGACAAGACGCGCCGCGGAGCTGGGCTGTCCGGAATGGTGCTCACCGAGCTACGCAGCCTAGCTGGCGAACTCGGAATCAAGAGTGTCTCCGGCATGCGCAAAGGCGACCTGATCGCCGCCATTTCGGCGCGTCAATCAGGTAGCGGTGCGCAAAAGTCGGACGGCTCCAAGTCTGGCGCATCCAAGTCCGGCGCCGCTGAGCCCGATGCAGACAAGGCACCGTCGAGCCCAGGTACAGCCACCGTCGGTGTGAGCTCGACGCCTGTCGTCGATAGCCCTGCGCGTGCAGAGAATGCACCTGACCGGACTGCTGCGCAGTCGGCCGGACAGGCTCCTGCCGAAGACGCGACCGACGCCCCACGCCGTACCCGAGGCCGTAGAGCCGCAGGTCGCCGCGCAGGTGCGCCCGACCAGTTGCCGCTCGACGATTCCGCTACGCCGGCTGACGCCACGCCACAGGCCAACGCCGCTACGCAGGCAAACGCCGCCACTCAGCCTGGCGCCGCTGAATCACCCGAGGCCAACACCGAGCAGTCCTCGGTGAACGCAACCCCGAACAGTTCGGATCAGTCGGAGTCCTCGTCCAACGAGCGACCACGAAGGACCCGTTCAGAGCGCGGCAACGACTCACGCGGTGACCGTGGTAGTGAATCCCGTGGCAGTGAATCCCGTGGCAGTGAAACCCGTGGCAGTGAATCCCGCGGCAGTGACTCGCGTGGAAATCGTGGCGATTCATCGGACGAAGACGGCAACAGCCGCACCGACAACAACCGTGGTGAGAACAACCGCAACGACAATCGCAACGAGAACAACCGTGGCGAAGGCAGTCGCAACGAGAACAACCGCAACCGAAGTCGAAACCAGAGCGACGGTCGTGGCGAAGACCGCAATAGCAACAGCAGTGGCAACAACGGTGGCAACAACGGTCCTCGCGACAGTCGGGACAACAACAACCAGGACGACGAGGGCGACGGCCGGGGGCGTAGAGGCCGTCGGTTCCGCGAACGTCGTCGTGGACGCGATCGTGGCGAGGGTGGCGAAAGCCGCGAGCGTGAGCCCGAGATTCGTGAAGACGATGTCCTACAACCCGTAGCCGGCATCCTCGACGTCCTCGACAACTACGCGTTCGTTCGTACCTCCGGGTATCTTGCCGGGCCCAACGACGTCTATGTCTCGATGAACCTCGTCCGTAAGAACGGTCTTCGTCGTGGTGACGCCGTGACAGGCGCGGTTCGCGTTGCACGCGAAGGCGAGCAGTCCGGTCAGCGGCAGAAGTTCAATCCGTTGGTTCGTCTGGACACGGTCAACGGTGGCGACGTCGAGGCAGCACGTAAGCGCCCCGAGTTCGGCAAGCTGACCCCGTTGTACCCCAACCAGCGTTTGCGCCTGGAAACGACGCCGAACATTCTCACCACTCGAATCATCGACTTGGTGATGCCGATCGGTAAGGGTCAGCGTGCGTTGATCGTGAGTCCGCCGAAGGCCGGTAAGACCAGCGTTCTGCAGGCGATCGCCAACGCGATCTCGGTCAACAATCCCGAGTGCTACCTGATGGTCGTCCTGGTGGACGAGCGTCCCGAGGAAGTCACCGACATGCAGCGTTCGGTGAAAGGCGAGGTCATCGCCTCGACTTTCGACCGCCCACCGGGCGATCACACCGCGGTGGCGGAACTTGCGATCGAGCGTGCGAAGCGATTGGTAGAAGCAGGCCAGGACGTAGTCGTCCTCCTCGACTCGATCACTCGACTCGGCCGCGCGTACAACAACAGTTCGCCTGCCTCGGGCCGGATCCTCTCCGGCGGCGTCGATTCGACGGCGCTGTATCCACCCAAGCGTTTCCTCGGTGCGGCTCGAAACATCGAGAACGGTGGATCGCTGACGATCATCGCCACGGCGATGGTCGAAACCGGTTCCACCGGTGACACCGTCATCTTCGAGGAGTTCAAGGGCACCGGCAACGCGGAGCTCAAGCTCGATCGCAAGATCGCCGAGCGACGTGTGTTCCCGGCGGTCGACGTCAACCCGTCCGGCACGCGTAAGGACGAGTTGCTGCTCAATCCTGACGAGGCGGCAGTGCTGCACAAGCTGCGGCGTGTGCTGTCCGGCCTGGACTCGCATCAGGCAATCGACCTGCTTGTCGATCGTCTGAAGAAGAGCAAGAGCAACCTCGAATTCCTGATGCAGGTGTCCAAGACCGCTCCCGGCGGAATCGACGACAACTAGCAGGGAACAAGCCGACAGGTGCGAGTGTTGTTGCACCTGTCGGCATCGAGACATCGGGCGAAAGATCCGGTGATCGGGTCAGACATTTCGTCTGGCATACTGAACGGCTGAGTCCGGTTCCGGTTCACGTCCTCGATTGGCGAGGGCGACCCGGCGACCACTAGAAGAACGGTAAGGGACACCATGAAGGCAGGAATCCACCCCAACTACACGCTCACCACTGTTGTGTGCGGTTGCGGCAATACTTTCGAAACCCACAGCACCACCGACAAAGAGCGCATCAGCGTCGAGGTCTGCTCGCAGTGCCACCCGTTCTACACGGGCAAGCAGAAGATTCTCGACACCGGTGGTCGCGTTGCACGTTTCGAGGCTCGTTACGGAAAGCGCGCCGGCAAGAAGACCGAAGCCGACGCCGACGCATAGCTGTTCCGCCGACGCCCGTCCTGCGAAGTATGCAGGGCGGGCGTCGGCTTTTTCATGTGGTGACTGTGTCGTGCAGCGACTGTGGATCTATTGAAGACGGAGAAATATCATGGCGAGGACGACAAAGCCTTCGGCAATCGACGATATTCTCGCCGAGCATTCGGGCCTCGAGCAGCAGCTGGCCGATCCCGCGCTGCACAACGATCCCTCGGCGGCGCGTCGAGCAGGCAAACGTTTCGCCGAACTGGCACCCATCATGTCGGTGTACGGCAAGCTCACGACCGCACAGGACGATCTCGAAGCTGCCCGCGAACTTGCGGCCGACGATGCTTCGTTCGCCGCGGAGATTCCGGACCTCGAAGCGACGGTAGTTCGCTTGGAACACACACTCGCAGACCTTCTGGCCCCGCGTGATCCGCACGATGGCGACGACATCGTCATGGAGGTCAAGTCAGGGGAGGGCGGCGAGGAATCGGCGCTGTTCGCCGCTGATCTTGCGCGCATGTATCTCCGGTACGCCGAACGTCGGGGATGGCGGGTAGAGATACTGGACGCGAACGTCTCGGACCTGGGCGGATACAAGGACGCCACATTGTCGATCAAGGCCAAGTCCGGTTCGCTCGACGGCGTGTGGGCGCGGCTGAAGTTCGAAGGCGGGGTGCATCGCGTGCAGCGTGTGCCCGTCACCGAATCTCAGGGTCGAGTGCACACCTCCGCGGCGGGAATTCTGGTCTATCCGGAGCCCGACGAGGTGGAGGCAGTCCAGATCGACGAGACCGATCTCCGCATCGATGTCTATCGCTCGTCGGGCAAGGGCGGTCAGGGCGTCAACACCACCGACTCCGCCGTACGAATCACGCACCTTCCCACGGGAATCGTGGTCACGTGCCAGAACGAGCGATCACAGCTGCAGAACAAGGCCCGTGCCATGCAGGTGCTCGCAGCGCGAATGCAAGCCGCAGCGGAGGAGGCTGCCGACGAAGAGGCAGCGGCCGGACGGGCGAGCCAGGTTCGTACCGTCGACCGTTCGGAGCGGATTCGCACGTACAACTTTCCCGAGAACCGGATCACCGATCACCGCATCGGGTTCAAGGCGCACAACTTGGATGCCGTGCTCGACGGTGAACTCGACGCGTTGCTCGATGCGCTGGGCAAGGCCGACCGTGAAGCACGGATGCAGGCCGAGTAGTTTCGGCTGTTTTCCTCGTCCCCTTGTGCTCTGAACAGGCGTTTTCCTTCACCTCGCGGCGTCATGGCACGCTGTACCGGTGACCCGTAAACCACTACGCCTGGCAATTCTCGAAGCGACGTCGACGCTCGAGGCTGCTGGAGTTCCCAGTCCCCGCGTCGATGCCGAATTGCTGGCATCGCATCTCCTCGGTGTCGAGCGTGGTCGGCTGGGCCTCGTGCCGCTCGTGGAACCGGAGGTCATCGACGCCTATCAGAAGACGATCGCTCAACGGGCAAAGCGTATTCCTCTTCAATACATCACCGGCACAACAGCTCTGGGCAATGTCGACGTCGAGGTCGGCCCTGGTGTGTTCGTTCCGCGTCCGGAGACCGAGTTGCTGCTCGGGTGGGCGCTCGCCTTCCTCGAAGGCGTCGATCATCGCCCTCCCGTCGTCCTCGACCTGTGCACCGGGTCGGGAGCACTCGCCCTCGCCGTGGCGAACGCCAGACCCGACGCTCAGGTCCACGCTGTCGAACTCGACCCTTCGGCACTTGCCTGGGCGAGACGCAATGCCGACTTGCGCGCAGGGCTCGGGGACACCCCCATCACCCTTCACCACGGCGACGTCACCGATCGGTCACTACTGGCAGAGCTGGACGGTCGGGTAAATGTCATCGTCGCCAACCCTCCGTACATCCCTGAGGACGCCGTTCTCGAACCCGAGGTAGCCGATCACGACCCCCACATCGCGCTGTTCGGTGGCGTGGACGGACTGTCGGTGATCGGGCCGATGATCGACAACATTGCGCGGTGGCTTCGGGTCGGCGGGGGAGTCGGTGTCGAGCACGACGACTCGCACGGCGAACGGGTCGCAGAATTGTTCGAGCGCAGGCGAGTATTCACCGACGTTGCTCCGCACCCCGACCTGACCGGCCGTCCACGGTTCGTCGTCGCATCTCGAGCTGTCACTCCGGAGTCCTGAACTTCACCTGTGAGGCGCGCAGGGTGAGGCTCGGGAATCTGTGGCCGGAACGCAGTGACAGGATAGAGGGGTGAGCACTGTCTACGACTGCCAGCAAGCCGACTCCCGCGCGGCAGGATTGACCGCAGCCAGAGGCGCCCTCAAGTCAGGTCGTCTGGTCGTGATGCCCACCGACACCCTGTACGGACTCGGCGCCGATGCATTCGACAGCAGTGCTGTCACCGATCTGTTGCGCGCCAAGGGGCGAGGACGCGATATGCCCGTTCCGGTTCTCGTCGGATCCTGGAGCACCATCGACGGACTCGTTACCGGTGTACGCCCGAGGACGCGCGATCTGATCAAGGCCTTTTGGCCCGGGGCGCTGAGTCTCGTCGTCCAGCAAGCTCCTTCGTTGGCGTGGGATCTGGGAGATGCGCAGGGAACAGTCATGCTTCGGATGCCGCTGCACCCTGTCGCCCTCGAATTGCTGCGCGAAGTGGGACCGCTGGCAGTCTCGAGTGCGAACATCTCCGGCCAACCCCCAGCCACCACCGTCGGTGAGGCACGTGATCAGCTCGGTGGGGCGGCTGCGGTCTACCTCGATGGTGGTCCGTCCGAGCACGCTGTCGCCTCCACCATTGTCGATTTGACCTCCGAGACACCGCGGATCCTCAGGGAGGGCGCGATCTCTGCAGCGGCTGTCGCGGAGGTTCTCGGCGTGCCTGTCGAGAGTCTGCTGCGGGGGAGTGCCAGCGCATGAGTGAAGCGCCTTTCTACGGCCCGGACTTCGCCGAACTGCACGCTGAGGATCCGGAGATCGCCGATGTCCTGCTCGGTGAGCTGGAGCGGGTCCGCGGTGGACTGCAGCTCATCGCCAGTGAAAATCTGACCAGCCCGGCAGTGATGGCTGCGCAGGGAAGCATCCTCACCAACAAGTACGCCGAGGGGTATCCCGGACATCGGTATTACGGCGGTTGCGAGATGGTCGATCGCGCTGAGAACCTCGCTGTCGATCGGGCAAAGGCACTGTTCGGTGCCGACCATGTCAATGTTCAGCCGCACTCGGGCGCAAACGCGAATCTTGCTGTGTACGCTGCGTTCGCAAAACCGGGCGACGCGGTCCTGGCCATGAGCTTGCCTCATGGCGGACACCTCACTCACGGTTCGAAAGTCAGCTTCTCGGGCAAGTGGTTCAGCCCCGTTCCCTATCATGTTCGGAAAGACACCGAGCTGATCGATTACGACGAAGTACGAGATCTGGCGTTGGTGCATCGTCCCAAGATCATCGTTGCCGGAGCTACGGCGTACTCACGCCTCATCGACTTCGCTAACTTTCGTTCGATCGCAGACGAGGTCGGCGCCATCCTATGGGTCGACGCGGCTCACTTCATCGGTCTCGTTGCGGGCCAGGCTATTCCGTCTCCGGTCCCGTTTGCCGATGTCGTGTCCGCCACCACCCACAAGGTTCTGCGAGGTCCTCGCGGCGGCATGCTGATGTGCCGTGCCGATCACGCTCGTGCCATCGACAAAGCAGTCTTCCCGTTCAGCCAGGGTGGACCGCTCATGCACACCATCGCGGCAAAGGCTGTGGCGTTCGCCGAGGCTGCGACGCCGAGCTACCGCAAATATGCGCTGAACGTCGTAGCCAACGCCCAAGCCTTGTCCAACTCGCTCGTCGAGTCCGGAATGCGCACGGTGTCCGGCGGAACGGATACCCACCTCGCGCTACTGGATCTGCAAGGTCTCGCGATCGATGGCCGCAGCGCGGAATCGCGGTGTGAGGCAGCGGGGATAACGCTCAACAAGAACACGATTCCCTTCGACCCCGCTCCGCCTGCGGTGGCATCCGGTATACGGGTCGGATCGGCCGCGGTCACGACGCAGGGTTTCGACACGTCCGAGATGGCCGTCGTCGGAAAGCTCGTCGCACGTGCGGTTCGCGCAGAACAGGGGACGGTCGTCGGTGATCGTGAGATTGCCGCTGTGAAGGCAGAGGTCGGCGACCTCGTCTCACGCAAGCCGGCCTATTCTCGCGCATGAACGTCGTCGCCGTGGGTGCACCCTACGACGTGCTGGCCCAGGCGAACCAGGGCGCCGGCGTCCCCATTCGAGAATTGTTGTTGGTGTGTCTGACTGCTGCGGTCGTGACTTTTCTTGCGACCGGCGGCGTCCGGGTGCTGGCGAACAAGTTCGGCGCGGTTGCAGCACCACGTGAGCGTGATGTTCATGTCGTTCCGACACCGAGACTCGGTGGGACCGGCATGTATCTCGGAATGCTGGTCGCATTGCTGTTCGCATCCCAACTCCCAGCGCTTGCACGCGGTTTCGGGTACACCCAGGACATCCCTGCTGCGCTCGTCGCCGGCTTCGTGATCGTCGGCGTCGGAGTTATCGACGATCGTTGGGGCCTGGACGCACTCACCAAATTCGTTGGCCAGGTCACCGCGGCCGGTGTGCTCGTCGTGATGGGCGTGAGCTGGTACATCATCTATGTGCCCTGGTCGGACGGCGGCTTCACGGTCGTGCTCGATCAACTGCAAGCCGGTCTGGTCACGGTTCTCGTCACCGTGGTGATGGTCAACGCGATGAACTTCGTCGACGGCCTCGACGGCCTCGCTGCGGGCTTGGGGCTGATCGCCTCGGTGGCAATTTGTATCTTCTCCGTCGGTCTGCTCAACGAGCAAGGGGGAGACGTCGGCGTCTACCCGCCGGCGGTGATAGCTGCCGCATTGGCCGGTGCCTGCCTCGGTTTCCTGCCGCACAACTTTCAGCCGGCGCGGATCTTCATGGGTGACTCGGGTTCGATGCTGATCGGGCTGATGCTGGCCACGGTATCGACCAGCGCCTCCGGCCGTATCCCGCTGACCGCCTACGGGCCCCGGGATCTGGTCGGACTTCTTACGCCACTCCTCCTCGTCGGTGCCGTCATGTTCATTCCGATGCTGGACATGCTTCTTGCCGTCGTACGACGAACACGCGCCGGACGCAGCCCTTTCAGCCCGGACAAGATGCACCTGCATCACCGTTTGCTGCAGATCGGTCATTCCCATCGCCGCGTGGTGCTGGTGATCTATCTGTGGGTCGGGGTTCTGGCGTTCGGCGCCGTCGGATCGTCACTGATCGATCGGAGAATCGTCGTCCTGCTCGTGGCAGCGGGTTTGGTATTCGCGCTGGTGGTGACCGCCGTACCGACCGTCCGACTCGACATGGCACGAGAGCGAAGACGCGCGAGGAACAGCAGTCGACGAGGCCGTCGGTCCTGACGAGTGATTGTGCTGGGTAGTCTGTGCGTCTGTGAGCTTCTCTCCTGCGCCCGTGCCCGATCAATCCGACGCGATGCGTTCCGCCGTTCGCTACGGCGTCATCGGTTTGGTTGTGCTGACTGTTCTCGGCGCGATCATCGCTACCCTCTTCGCGGGGCTGCCAGGATTGTGGGGTGCGCTCATCGGCGCTGCCCTCGGAGGGGGGTTCATTCTGACCACGGCCCTATCCATTGCCTTGACGTCCAAGTTCCCGCCGACGATGGTCGGTGCGGTTCTCCTGGGCGGCTGGCTCGTCAAGATGTTGCTGGCGATCGTCGTCCTCGGGCTGCTCAAGGATATGGACTTCTACAGTGAGAAGTCGCTGGCACTCGTCGTGGTGGCGGCGTTGGTGCTCGTTTTGGGGGCGGAGGTCTACGGTGTCGTCCGTACCAAAGCGCCGTACGTGGACGAACAGCCCGACAAGCACGAGTCCGACTGAACGTAGTACGACACTGTGTCGTAATCGGTCAAGAAGAGGCCCCACCTACACAACGTCGTAGTTGGGTTGATAAAGTTCCGACCAAGTGAGGGTTGAACTGCCGCGAACAGGACATTTCGCGAGCACGACAATCTTTACAGGTAGCCGAAAGCGCGTGCGTAGTTTCGAGACGCGCTCGACAAGCTGCCGAGTCGACGTGAGTCGCCGACACCCGACAGACGCTGGCCGGTGAAGACAAGGCCTCAGCTGCTGACGACCTCGAGCCGATATCGTCGACTTGATAGATCGTCAATGTCCGATCGAACCGCAGTCTTAGCAGTCTGCGGCCCGAACACGGGAGAGACCGCTGAGCGTCACCAACCTGGCTGCGGAGTTCCATCCGCCGTCTATATCCGACTTCTTTCCTCCCGCCGTGTTGTTCGAAGGGACCCCTTTCGAACTCGACCGGCTGATGCTTATCCGCATCCTGATGAGCCTCGTGCTCGTAGTGTTGTTCGCGGTCGCCATGAGAAGCCCGAAGATCGTTCCTCGTGGGCTGCAGAACGTCGTCGAGTACGGACTCAGTTTCGTCAAAGAGCAGATCTGCGACGAGATTCTCGGCAAAGAGCAGGGCAAACGGTTCGCGCCCATCATCATGACCATCTTCTTTGCGGTTCTGTTCATGAACCTCTCGTCGGTGATTCCGTTCCTGAACATCTCGCCCAACGCTCGAATCGGTATGCCACTGGTTCTGGCCTTGATTGCGTACGTGGCGTTCAACTACGTCGGTATCAAGAAGTACGGGTTGTTCAAGTACGTCAAGAGCAGCATCGTGGTTCCGGATGTGCCCCTCGCGCTGCACTTCGTTCTGGTGCCGGTCGAGTTCATCTCCACCTTCATCCTGCGGCCGTTCACGCTGACTGTTCGTCTCATGGCCAATATGCTTGCCGGCCACCTCATGCTCGTGCTGTTCTTCAGCGCGACTCAGTTCTTTTTCTTCCAGGCCGCGGCGGGAATGAAGATCTTCGGTATTTTCTCGCTGACCGCAGGTTTCGGCTTCACTCTCTTCGAACTCTTGGTCATCGGCTTGCAGGCGTACATTTTTGCGCTGCTGACAGCCGTGTACATCGACCTTGCGCTGCACGCAGATTCACACTGATCCACCACTAGCTAGACCTGACCCACGCGCCGTCCGGCGAGTGGGCAACAGAAAGGGAACGGAATTCTAATGAGCCTCGCGTACCTGGCACAGGAAACGACCAGCACGGTGACCGGCGCTGGATACGGTGCAATCGGTTACGGTCTCGCCGCGATCGGACCTGGTATCGGTATCGGCATCGTGGTTGGTAAGGCCATCGAGGGCATCGCTCGCCAGCCCGAACTGCAGGGCACCATCCGTACCAACATGTTCCTCGGCATCGCGTTCACCGAAGCGCTCGCGCTGATCGGTATCGTCGCCGGCTTCCTGTTCGGTTAATCCCCACATGGCAACCAACATCGCAATCTTGGCCGCGGAGGCCGAAGAGGACATCAATCCTCTGCTCCCCGCGACATACGACATTGTTTGGTCTGCGATCTGCATCGCCATTATCGGCTTCATCTTCTGGAAGTACATTCTTCCGAGTTTCCAGAAGGTATTGACCGAGCGCGGAGATCTGATCGAAGGCGGCATCAAGAAGGCCGAAGAAGCTCAGGCCGAGGCCAAGGCAGCACTCGAGCATTACAATGCACAGCTCGCCGAGGCACGTTCCGAGGCTGCACAAATCCGTGAGGAAGCGCGCACCCAGGGTCAGGCGATCCTCGCTGAAATGAAGACGAAGGCGCAGGAAGAGAGCGACCGGATCGTGGCCGCAGGCCACAATCAGCTCGTTGCTCAGCGTCAGCAGATCGTCACGGAACTTCGAAGCGATCTCGGACGCACAGCAGTAGAGCTCGCTGAGAAGGTCATCGGAGAGCAGTTGTCCGACGAGGCGAAGCGAGCAGGCTCGATCGACCGTTTCCTGAGCGAGCTCGACTCCGTCACCGCTGACTCTGCAGCCGGAAAGTGAGATAACCATGTACGCAACTTCTCGTGAGGCTCTTGCCCGCACGCGTTCGGTTGCGAACGATGCACTGGGTTCTGCGTCGGCAGGAGTTGCAACTGCTGCTGCCGCGCAGACGGGTGCCGAGCTCTTCGCAGTCGTGGAGACGCTCGACGGGCAGCGCACGTTGCGTACCGCGCTCGCGGATGCGTCGGTTTCGGCCGAACGCCGCAGCGCGCTCGCTCAGCAACTGTTCGCAGGCAAGGTGTCCGAGACCACTACGAAGATTCTCGTGAGTGCTGTTTCGGACAGCTGGTCCAAGCCATCGGATCTGCTGAATTCTCTGGTCGAACTGGGACGTGAAGCTCTGCTTCGCGCCGCAGCAGATCAGGATCAGCTCGATACGGTCGAGGACGAATTGTTCCGGCTGGGTCGGATCGTGGCGGCCAACCCCGTGCTCGAACAGAACCTGTCGGATCTCGGCAAGCCTGTTCACGCGAAACGCGAACTTCTCGGACGCCTGCTCTACGGCAAGGTGACAGCAGTTACCGAGGCGTTGGCACTCCAGTCTGTCGGTCGACTCCGCAAGGCGGCGCCTGCCGACGCATTCGACCATTTGGCAGGACTTGCCGCGCAGGTGCGCAATCAGATCGTTGCGCACGTCTCCAGTGCGGCTCCACTCAGTGACAGTCAGCTCGAAAAGCTGACCGCGACGCTGACCCGTACGTACGGCAAGCCGGTCACCGTTCACGTCGAGGTCGATACCGAACTGCTCAGCGGACTCGTGGTCCGGATAGGCGACGAGGTCATCGACGGTAGTGGGGCAGGCCGCCTCGCTGCATTGCGAAAGACACTCAAGTAGTCCGAGTACGGACACCACAGTCCGATAAGAAGCGCTTCGAAAATTCGAAGCCTTGGACACCGCGATCATTTAAGGAAGAGCAGGAAAAAATATGGCGGAGCTGACGATCTCCTCCGACGAGATCCGTAGCGCGATCGAGAACTTCACCGCGAGCTACTCACCGGAGTCCTCCCGCGAGGAGGTCGGCACGGTTACTGACACGAGCGACGGAATCGCCCATGTGTCGGGACTGCCGTCGGCTATGTCCAACGAGCTGCTCGAATTCCCCGGTGGAGTGCTCGGTGTTGCACTCAACCTCGACGCCACCGAAATCGGTGCCGTCATCCTCGGTGACTACGAGCACATCGAAGAGGGCCAGGAAGTCAAGCGGACCGGTGACGTACTTTCCGTCCCCGTCGGTGACGGCTACCTCGGTCGCGTTGTCAACCCTCTCGGACAGCCCATCGACGGCCTCGGAGACATCGAGTCCAGCGAGAATCGCGCTCTCGAATTGCAGGCAGCCTCGGTGCTCGAGCGCCAGCCCGTCGAAGAGCCGCTCCAGACCGGTATCAAGGCCATCGACGCGATGACCCCGATCGGCCGTGGACAGCGCCAGCTCATCATCGGTGACCGCAAGACCGGTAAGACCGCGGTCTGCATCGACGCGATCCTGAACCAGAAGGCCAACTGGGAGAGCGGCGACGAGAACAAGCAGGTTCGCTGCATCTATGTCGCCATCGGTCAGAAGGGCTCCACGATTGCAGGCGTCAAGGCTGCTCTCGAGGAGCGCGGTGCGCTCGAGTACACGACGATCGTCGCGGCTCCCGCATCCGATTCGGCCGGCTTCAAGTGGCTTGCTCCGTACACCGGCTCGGCCATCGGCCAGCACTGGATGTACCAGGGTAAGCACGTTCTGATCGTGTTCGACGACCTGACCAAGCAGGCCGAGGCATACCGTGCCATCTCGCTGCTGCTACGTCGCCCGCCGGGCCGTGAGGCATACCCCGGTGACGTCTTCTACTTGCACTCCCGTTTGTTGGAGCGCTCGGCGAAGCTGTCCGACGAACTGGGTGGCGGCTCGCTGACGGCACTGCCGATCATCGAGACCAAGGCCAACGACGTCTCGGCCTACATCCCGACCAACGTCATTTCGATCACCGACGGTCAGGTCTTCCTCGAGTCCGACCTCTTCAACAAGGGTGTTCGTCCCGCAATCAACGTCGGCATCTCGGTCTCCCGTGTCGGTGGCGCTGCGCAGACCAAGGGAATGAAGAAGGTCTCCGGCTCGCTGCGTCTCGAGCTCGCTCAGTTCCGTGAGCTCGAAGCCTTCTCCGCTTTCGCCTCCGACCTAGACTCCGCCTCCAAGGCACAGCTCGAGCGCGGCGCTCGTCTGGTCGAGCTGCTCAAGCAGGATCAGTACTCCCCGGTCGCCGTCGAAGATCAGATCGTCTCGATCTGGCTCGCTGGCCAGGGTGCATTCGACTCCGTTCCGGTTGCCGACGTGCGCCGGTTCGAGACCGAGCTGCTCGAAGACCTGCATCGCAACGCCAGCGGCGTCTACGAGAGCATTGCCGGCGGCAAGGCACTCGACGATGGCGCGCAGAAGGCGCTGACCGAGGCCACCGAGAAGTTCAAGTCCGGCTTCTTGGATTCCGAGGGCAACCGGGTAGTCAACGAGGCAGAAGCGGACACGCTGAACGCCGACGAGGTTAACCAGGAACAGGTCAACGTCACTCGCAAGACAGTCAGCAAGTAGGTCAGCGACATGATCAGTGTTCTCACGAGTAGAGAAGGGAGCGTGAACAGCTAGATGGCAAGCATTCTCGAGCTGCGTTCCCGGATCAAGTCGGTCAACTCGACCAAGAAGATCACCAAAGCGCAAGAATTGATCGCGACATCGCGAATCATCAAGGCACAGGCCCGCGTTGCGGCGTCGAAGCCGTACGCGGAGGAGATCACCAATGTGCTCTCGGCTTTGGCGAGTGCGTCCGGTTCGCTGGACCACCCGCTACTGAACGAGCGTCCTGAGCCCAAGCGTGCCGCGGTTCTGGTAGTCACCAGCGACCGTGGAATGTGCGGTGGCTACAACTCCAACGTCCTCAAAGAGGCGGAAGAGCTTTTCCAGCTTCTTCGCAAAGAGGGCAAGGATCCAGTCATCTACGTGCTCGGGGCGAAAGGGCTCGGTTACTACACCTTCCGTGAGCGCGATGTGAAGGCAGCTTGGACGGGCTTCTCGCAGGAGCCCGGTTACTCCGACGCAGCCAAGGCCAGTAAGCACCTGGTCGAGCTCTTCATGGCAGGCTCCGGCAACGAAGTCGATGCGCCGAACGGTGAAGGCACCATCGAAGGTGTCGACGAACTGCACATCGTCTACACACGTTTCGTGTCGATGCTGACGCAAAAGCCCGAGGTGCGTCGGATGGCTCCGCTGGAGGTCTCGTACACGGACGAAGAAATCGAAATGGGTGCCGATGCACTCACCGATTCCCCGTCTGCGTCCGATGTCCAAGCCCAGTACGACTTCGAACCAGAGGCAGGAACGCTTCTGTCGGCTCTGCTGCCGAAGTACATCAGCACGAGGATCTACTCCTCGCTGCTCGATGCGGCTGCGTCCGAGTCGGCTGCACGCCGTACCGCCATGAAGGCCGCGACGGACAACGCGAACGAATTGGTCGAGACTCTCAGCCGTCAGGCTAACCAGGCTCGGCAAGCCCAGATCACCCAGGAAATCAGCGAAATCGTCGGTGGCGCTAACGCGTTGGCTGACAGCGCAGGAAGTGACTAAGCAATGACCGCAGCAGTAGCCCAAGAGAACGCGAGCGGAGCGGACACACAGTCCGGCCGTGTCGTTCGGGTCATCGGCCCCGTTGTGGACGTCGAGTTCCCGCGCGGCGCCATCCCCGCCCTGTTCAACGCTCTCCATGCAGAGATCACTCTGCCCACGGTGGCCAAGACCCTGACACTCGAGGTTGCTCAGCACCTCGGTGACAACCTGGTCCGCACCATCTCGATGCAGCCGACCGACGGCCTGGTTCGTGGAACCTCGGTGACCGACACGGGCAAGCCGATCTCGGTTCCTGTCGGCGACGTCGTCAAGGGCCACGTCTTCAACGCCCTCGGTGACTGCCTCGACACACCCGGCCTCGGCCGTGACGGCGAGCAGTGGGGCATCCACCGCAAGCCACCAGCCTTCGATCAGCTCGAAGGCAAGACCGAGATCCTCGAGACCGGTATCAAGGTCATCGACCTTCTCACCCCGTACGTCAAGGGCGGCAAGATCGGCCTCTTCGGCGGTGCCGGCGTGGGCAAGACGGTTCTCATCCAGGAGATGATTACCCGTATTGCTCGCGAGTTCTCGGGCACCTCGGTGTTCGCAGGCGTCGGTGAGCGCACCCGTGAGGGAACCGACCTCTACCTCGAAATGGAAGAGATGGGCGTCCTTCAGGACACCGCCCTTGTCTTCGGCCAGATGGACGAGCCGCCGGGCACGCGTATGCGCGTCGCTCTGTCGGCGCTGACCATGGCGGAGTACTTCCGCGATGTCCAGGGTCAGGACGTTCTGCTGTTCATCGACAACATCTTCCGTTTCACACAGGCAGGTTCGGAGGTGTCGACCCTCCTGGGCCGCATGCCTTCCGCCGTGGGTTACCAGCCGACGCTGGCGGACGAGATGGGTGAGCTCCAGGAGCGCATCACCTCGACCCGTGGACGCTCGATCACCTCACTGCAGGCGATCTACGTTCCCGCCGACGACTACACCGACCCGGCGCCCGCCACGACGTTCGCGCACCTCGACGCAACGACCGAGCTTTCGCGTCCGATTTCGCAGATGGGTATCTACCCCGCTGTGGACCCGCTGAGCTCGACATCGCGAATCCTCGAGCCCAGCATTGTCGGCGCAGAGCACTTCCGCGTCGCCAACGAGGTCAAGCGGATCCTGCAGAAGTACAAGGAACTGCAGGACATCATCGCGATCCTCGGTATGGACGAGCTTCAGGAAGAGGACAAGGTTCTGGTCGGCCGCGCGCGCCGTATCCAGAAGTTCCTCGGCCAGAACTTCATTGTTGCCGAGAAGTTCACCGGTGAAGCCGGATCGGTCGTGTCGTTGACCGACACGATCGAGGCCTTCGACAAGGTCACCAAGGGCGAGTACGACCACCTTCCCGAGCAGGCCTTCAACAGCTGTGGTGGTCTCGACGACGTCGAGGCAGCAGCCAAGAAGATGGCCGGAAAGTAGCCCGACGTGACTTCTTCGGAAACGAACGGCATGGAGGTTTCACTCGTCGCGGTCGAGCAGAAACTGTGGTCCGGTAACGCGACCCTGGTGAGTGCTCAGACCACGGAGGGCGAGATCGGCATCATGGTGGGGCACGAGCCCGTGTTGGGCCAGCTGGTCGAGGCCGGGACCGTGTCCATCACCACGACCGACGGAGAGAAGATCGTCGCTGCTGTGCACGGCGGATTCTTGTCGGTCACGGGAAAGACCGTCACCGTTCTGGCGGAGTCTGCGGACTTTGCTCAGGACATAGACGTCGATGCAGCTCGCTCGGTGCTCGACGCAGGCGGCGACGACAAGGAAGCCCTCGCAATCGCGAAGGGCCGAGTTCGCGCCGCTGAGCGCGCCTAGATCAACGAGAAGCCGCGACGGAGTCTGCGACATGCGCATCGGAATGATTGTTCTGGTCATTCTGGTTGTGCTGCTCGCAGCAATCGTCGCGGCTTTTCTGTATCGACTGACCATTCTTCGCCAAGGTGGAACCGCCGCGATCATGCGCGTGACGCCGTCCTCGGGCGGAAGTGGATGGCGCCACGGCGTCATCCGATACGGCGACAACACCGTAGTTTTCTTCAAACTCTCGAGCTTACGTCCGGGTCCGGACCACAAGCTGACCCGTCAGGGCATCGAGGTAGGCGAGCGGCGTAAACCCCGCGAGAACGAATTCGACATCATGAGCGACGAAATTGCGGTGCTCGAGCTGACCGACGCCGGCCGCCATTTCGAGATCGCCCTCGACCGAGGCGCACGGACCGCCTTCATGTCATGGCTGGAGTCACGTCCGTCCGGCAGATCGCAGCGCGGACGGCCGGCAGGTTGATCGCGTGGGGCGTTCGAGCGTGATCACTCGCCGCTAGAGCGCGACGCTCCCGGCACCCACTGAACATCGCCGCCAGGATTGGCATACCTACTGAGGATGAACAGTAGATCGGACAGCCTGTTCAAGTATTTGGACGGCAACGTGCTGGTGTCCTCGGGACTCGCGTCGACAGCGGCCCATGCAGCCCTTTCGGCGCGTCGAGCGATCGTCCGAGCCGTGTGGAGGAGCGCTCCGAGTGGTGTTCCACCCGGGAGTATGAACGACGTCAACGGATCGAGCTCTTCGTTGAATTCGTCGCACCATTGTTCCAATCTGTCGACGTACGACTGATCGATTCGTAGCGGCGGGTACTTGGGTTCTGCGACGACGGGTGTGGACAGATCTGCGCCTGCGTCGAACAGATCGCTTTGAATCGTCCGAATGACCTTCACGATCTTTTCCGGCGGATTTCCAAGCGCCAGAACGACTCCGAGACTTGCGTTGGTTTCGTCGCAGTCGGCGTAGGCGACAAGACGGGGGTCGTTCTTGGTGACACGGGAAAAATCGCTCAGTCCGGTCGTCCCGTCGTCACCGGTGCGAGTGTAGATACGGGTCAAGTGCACAGCCATGGAGCAACGGTACCGCTCCAGTAGGGAAGTCGGACCCGGCTACGCTGTTGAACCGTGAGCGAACGCTTTTTGGTATCCGGAGGAAACCGACTCGTCGGCGAGGTGTCTGTCGGCGGTGCGAAGAACAGCGTGCTCAAGTTGATGGCGGCAACCTTGTTGGCCGAGGGGACGAGCACCATTACCAATTGTCCGGACATACTCGATGTTCCTCTGATGGCCGAGGTCTTGCGAGGCCTGGGCTGCGAGGTTGTACTCGAGGGTTCGGTCGTGCACATCACCACGCCGGCAGAGCCGAAGTATCACGCGGATTTTCCGGCAGTCAAACAATTCAGGGCTTCGGTCTGCGTGCTGGGGCCGCTTGTTGCCAGGTGCAAGCGAGCGGTGGTTGCTCTTCCCGGTGGCGATGCAATCGGGTCGCGGCCCCTCGACATGCATCAATCCGGGCTCCGCTTGCTCGGCGCACACAGCGAAATCCAGCACGGTTGTGTGGTGGCGGAGGCTGACGAGCTACGCGGGGCAAACATTCGCCTCGCCTTTCCCTCGGTCGGGGCCACCGAGAACATCCTGATGGCTGCGGTACTTGCAAAGGGTGAGACCGTCATCGACAACGCTGCCCGCGAACCGGACATCGTCGATGTGTGCAACATGCTCAACAACATGGGGGCGCAGGTCTCGGGTGCTGGAACTTCGACTTTGACAATCAAGGGTGTCGAGTCCTTGACGCCGACGACTCATCGGGTTATCGGTGATCGCATCGTCGCGGCGACCTGGGGTATTGCTGCGGCCATGACGCGAGGCGATGTCCGTGTTCGCGGTGTCAACCCCAAGCACCTCTCCCTTGTCCTCGACAAGCTGCGCTCCGCCGGGTCCGAGATAAGCCTGGAGGCCGACGGATTCCGCGTCGTTCAACACCAGCGTCCGACAGCGGTCAATTTCGCGACGTTGCCCTTCCCCGGTTTCCCGACTGATCTGCAGCCGATGGCGATCGGATTGGCCGCGGTAGCGAACGGCACGTCGATGATCACCGAAAACGTGTTCGAGGCGCGTTTTCGCTTCGTCGAAGAGATGATCCGGCTGGGGGCCGATGCCAGAACGGATGGGCATCATGCGGTCGTTCGCGGTGTGCCTCAGCTGTCCAGCGCTCCGGTGTGGTCCTCGGACATCAGGGCAGGAGCAGGCCTGGTGCTGGCTGGTTTGTGTGCCGATGGCGTCACCGAGGTTCACGACGTCTTCCACATAGACCGTGGATATCCGAAGTTCGTCGAGAACCTGACCGACCTCGGTGGCAACATCGAGCGCGTGAGCGAAGAAGCTGCGCCCTTGGTGACAGAGCTTCTGCAGTGACGGCGCTGCACCGCTAGCTCGGGGTTGACAATCGTGCCCCAGGCGGTCAAGGCACTGGGGCACGTGGTGTTGCTTTCCGTGAAGTAGTCCGTGATCCAGGCGTGGGGTCGCGACCGTCTGAGGTAAGGAGCCAACGGTCAGGTCGAGGTGTGACGTAACTACGCGGGTGCTGGATGATCCGACCACGGCCAGTTGGTCGGTCAGCAGGTGAGTCTGCCGGATACGGCTGTGCCAGAACGGCTTTCGCAAACGCTGGCATTCTGCGACGCGTCCCTTCTCGTTCGAGGTTGCATCGGTGTGTTCGCGTGGTGTGCTCGACAAGAACGAAGTCGTCCGCGCACTGCCCTCTCCCGCCGTTCGGAAGCGGGTTGCCGTTGAGTGTGGGCGGTGACCGCGCTCAGGCCCGGTGAACGAGACCCCTTCTTCGCCTGGCTGGTGAGTCCCATTGTCTCCGGTGTGGGCCTCCAATCCTTGCTCGACGAGGGCACGGGCTACAACACTCCTCGCCTGAAGTCGGTGCTCGCTCACGGTTTCGGCATTCCGCCACCGGTCTTCGGTATCGAACGGTGTGACGAGAGTGGACTTTGCGGCGATCGTCAGCCGGGGGTCCTTCCGTGCATCAATCCCTGACGCGATGGTGCCGAGGAGTGCGCTCGGCTAGCGAGTGATGACCGCCGGCGGTCCAAGGCCTGGCGACGATGCGATAGCCGCCGAAGCAGATCAGGTGCCGACGGCAGGTTTGTAGGAGCCGCAGTTCACCGCCGTCTCGATGCCGAATTCCAGGCGCCGGGGGACGTCCGCAACTGGACTCGAAGACCTTGGTGAACACTATGTCCGGCGTCACAGTCGGCAAATGTCGCTGGTTTGGGGAGTGTGGCGGCATTGACCGAGCGCTGAGCTGGGGCGATATGAGACTGGACTGCCGTGACCAGGCGATTTGCGTAGGGGTGCACTCTCGCGTAACTTTTGTCGAGTCAGAGCGACACGGACACCGACCCGGTCTTCACGGACAGGGACAACGAGGTTGTACGAAGTTCGTCTCAATGGCTTGTAGTAAACAGAATATCCCCCAAGAGTTGGATCTTTGCATCCGAGACCAAGCTGGGATACGCTGGAACAGTTGCCCCAGGCGCTGCGAGAACATTATTTTCGTGGTTGTGTGGTGTGTGCGTGTTCTTTGAGAACTCAACAGTGTGTCGATGAATGTCAGTGCCGAATTTTATATTTGGTGAAAGCATCCGATGTCGATGATCAT
>NZ_JBEPPH010000010.1:0-100883 GCF_040547235.1 Rhodococcus sp. UYP9 | reverse complement strand
AGGCGGTCCGATCCAGCTTCGTTCATCGCGGCCAGGTTGGTGGTCGGATTGGTGGCGAAGTGCGTCGCGCCGCGGGGACCGTAGACAGCGAGGTCAGTTCCAATTGCGAAAAAACGCAGAGGTCTGTTCAGATCATCGCATTGCTAGCGCTTAGTGCAATGAGCCGATCGAAACTCGGTGTCCCAGCATCGTTCGTTTGTGGCAGAGAAAAACCGAATAAGGCGTACTTCGACGTGGGGCTTGCGCCGTGGGACTTCCGACACCCTCGCCGACTCTAAGTTGACGACTGCACTTGCAGATCACATCCACGGCGTTACTCGCAACCGACGCCGTCACCATCACCGTCGAGCTTGCTGCTGTATCCGGGTTGTCCGGCCCTGATGGGGGCGGCACCGGCTGCACGAACTGCACTGCAATTCGTGTAGTACACGCTCGAAGGTGCAGGTGCCTCGACCAGCGGGGCTGGTGCCGCCGGAGCGGGTGCTGGTGCTGGTGCTATGGGAGCAGAAGCAGGTGCGACGGGTGCGGGTGCTGCTGGAGCAGGTGCGGGTGCGGCGACTGGGGCTGCGGCGCCGCAGTCACTGAGCACACGGGTGATCGCATCGTGTTCGGGCTGGGTCACCCACAGTCCGTAGACGGCCTTCACCTCGACCTGCCGAGCAACGTAGGTGCACCGGTATGCGTTGTTGCTGGGGAGCCATGTCGCGGCATCGCCGTCGCTCTTCTGCTGGTTCGCCGGGCCATCGACGGCCTGCAGGTTGCGCGGGTCGTTCGCCAGGTTCTGCCGCGTGGCCGGATCAAGTTGCTGAGCACCTGTCTGCCAGGCATTACTGAGGGCGACCACGTGGTCGATCTGGACAGCGCTCGAGGTATCGGTACCGCGAACGAAGCTGATGGTGGTGCCGGTGTATGCATCGGCCAGGGTGCCGGTCTGTACCGCGCACCCGTTGGACCCGGGCTTCTCGGTGATCGCGGTGAGATCTCGATGCAAAATATCATTGCGGGTGTCGCAGCCATTGTGCCCACCTTCGACGGTGACATCGTCGGTCCACGCCTGCCCGAACACGTCTCGGTCGTACCCGGTCTTCGGAGCACGCCCTTTGATCGGCACTGTCGCCAGCATGCTCAAAGCAGCGTTTCCACCGTCCGCGTTGTCGACCGCCAACGCCACCGGTGCGGGGGCGAGCGTCGACTCGGGTGTAGTCGCGGCGGCGCCCGGAGCCACTGGCAATGCTGTAGCGATGGCAGCGTTCGGGGTGCTGGTCGTCGTGGCGGATGCTGCCGTTACGGCTGCTTCCTGCGCGGCTGTGTCCCTCGACCCGGTCGGGTCCACCACACCGATGATCAGCAAGCCGGACACGACTGCACCGGTGACCCACGGCCACTTCCGTCGCCCCTTCAATGCAGGTGGTGCAGGCGACGGAAAGCCAGAAACAGACACAGCGGTTCTCCTATAGGCAGGGTGACTGACTAGCGAGCTCGGTCAGCATCGTAGTGGGACCACTGATGACGGCCAATACATCTAAAATGCCTCCGCCGTTGTCGGTGGAAGGAGTAGTGGTCGCATTCGATCGGGTTCGGGCTCAACGACACGATGTTCATCGCACTCGCCGACGTCCCCTGCAACGCGGGGTCGGAACATCGACCGCTGAGAAGGTCGACGACGGCGCCGGGGTTGTCGACACCACCGCCATCCTCGACCCATCTGGTAGCCGACCGGGACGCACGTGATCATCTGAAAGGAACGCCTGCACCCCTGACGAGCAGTTGAGGTTCACTGACCCAGACGGTCCGATTGACTGCACTCGCCACCGACACCGCTCACGGTCGGGCCCAAGATCTCGAACTTCGGCACAGTCACCGCGCTCACTGCGAGAACCGCATCCCGCCAAGGACGGGTGCGGTCGGATTCGAATCCGGACGCATCGAGCATCTCAACGAACGTTACCGAGCATCAGATCGTGGTCCAGGTACAAGCTTACTGCCACCGGTAACATGAATCTTTGCCGATACTGCCCCTAGCCCGGCGGCAACAACACATAGGATCGCGCCCACTATCCACACCAGAGTATAAGTGCCATTTGCATCGCGTATTAGTCCCCCAGTAAGCGCCATGGCGCCAGCTCCGATTTGATGAAATACGTTGACCCAACCGAATGCCAACGCACTATTCGCGCCGAAGTAATGCCGACATAGCGCGATCGTGGGAGGAACTGTCGCCACATCGAGAATTCCAAACCCGACGGCGAATGCTATGAGACTGGGGTCCATGTGTCTTCCAAAAATGAGCGGAAGTACCGCGAGTGTGATGCCGCGAGACAGGAAGAAGAGAGCAAGCAGTGAGCGGGGTTCTAGACGGTCGGTGAACCATCCGGCGGAGACTGTGCCAAGGATGTTGGCAAAGCCGATGATTGCCAGCAAAGTGGACGCAGTAGTGGGCATCATGCCGTGGTCATGGGCCGCCGGAGTGAAGTGTGACCACATCAGTCCGTTGGTCGTGGCCCCACACAGGAAGAACATTGACGCGAGCAGCCAAAATCGTGGCGACCGAATACATTCGAGAAGCACCGAAAGGGTCCGCGTCAGAACTTCTTGATCACATGTCACGTCGGGAGTGTCAATGGCGGAGTTGAGCCCGTAACGCTCGACGCCGAGTTCCGAGGGCGCACCGCGAAGGAAGACGACAACAAGGATGGCTGCGATCGCGGCGAGTGCTCCACACACCAGAACCGGCGCACGCCAGTCGTAGTGAGACATCACGACCGAGAGCACGGGCAACATTGCAAATTGACCAACGACACTAGACGCGGTCAAAATCCCGGTTGCCAATCCAAGATGATCAGCAAACCATCGGTTGGCGACCGTGGCACCGAAAACCATCGTAATCGATCCAGTCCCTATACCGACGAGAACTCCCCACCACAAGATGAACATTCCGACGCTGGAGCTAAGGGTTGTCAACAACACTGAGCTTGCGACGAGCAACGTAAGAGCAGATGTAGTGACCTTGCGCAGTCCGTATCGATCCATGGCCGCAGCACTAAAGGGCGCAACAGCCCCGTAGAGCACCATGTTGATCGCTACTGCGACTCCGATGTCGCTGCGGCTCCAGCCTTCGCTCATGACAAGTGGTTCAGTAATTAGGCCGGCAACGGTGGTATACGACCCGGATGCGAGCAGTGCCGCACCTGCAATCAGGACCATCTTCCACGCCGGGTGCAACCAACGGCGACCGCGGTCGACTACGCCTTCGGAGTCACTTTGCTTGGAAGTTGTTACATTTATGTCCATAAGTAGATGAGTAGTCTACTGTGAACGAGTTAGGTAGTATGCACAATATTGTCCATAGCTACGAGCTGGACTTTCACATTTAAAGTTGTTCAAGGGGAGAACTTCATGCCGCAAGCAACAGTCGTTATCCGCGAACCTGTGCGTCGCGCGTTGGAAGCCTGCCCCGTCGAGGTCAGCGTTGCCGTCCTCGGTGGCGCATGGAAGATGACAATCGTAAAGTATCTGCTCGAAGGTCCGAAGCGATACGGTGAGCTTCGGCGTTCGGTGGGGCAGGTGACACCTCGCGTACTCACGCGTCAGCTCCGAGAGCTTGAAAACGACGGCATCGTCACCCGCACTGCCTATGCCGAAGTTCCCCCCCGTGTCGAGTATTCGCTGACCTCCCAAGGTTTAGCGCTGCGGGCGTTCGTCTCCGCGCTCAACGATTGGGGAAAAAACTACATCGAACTCATCGGGTGTGATGTCCGATCACCTGAAGTCGATTCGAATGTTCTAGCTACAGGCTGACTGGGTATGCACCGGAAGCATCATGACGTTCGGGACCTACCACCGGAGGTGTGAAGACACAAATAGCCCTGAGTTCACTATCAGCCGTCAGAATATGCTCGTCGTGCTGATCAAGCAGATACATCGATCCTGGACCGATTTGGTGAACTACTCCCGTACCCAGATCGGTCACCGATCCTGTCCCTTCGATAATTAGTACCGCTTCGGAATGGTGTGCGTAGTGAAATCTGTTGACGCTACCTCTCTTCACGAAGGTTTCGTGGAGAGAGAACCCCACCTTGTCGTCGGCAACGACGATCCGGCGACTTGTCCACGTGTTATTTGCTGCCGTTACCTCAAGTTCGGTTCCTACAACATCCTGAAGTTTCTTCACCTTCATGTTCGCAAATCCCCTTGCTCCTCAGTCGCATCCGTCGAGAAACGTAGCGCAACCGCATCCCAATCGCGGTTAAAAACTTTCGACAAATAGCGCACATAACTCTATATTGACAAATTCTGTCGGCCGACTGGCGACGCAAATTTGATCACGCCGGCGTTGTCCCGGTGCGTCGCGATAAGTCCCCATCGGCGCGCAGGCTGTTACGACGTGACCGGTTGACTTGCCATCGCAGGGATCGCGCCGATAGACACCAAGTCCTCTCTCTCGTGCCCAGATCCACCGAGATCCTCTTCTGAGAGGAACAGCGAAATCTTCAACGGCGCACCGACCTGGTCAGCAAACTTCTGCAAGAACCTCAACGAAGCGCTGTTGTTGGGCGTGATGGTGCACTCGACGTATGAGAATTTTCCTGAGAAGACATGGTGCAGCAGCGCCACAGCGAGTCCAAGTCCACGCGCTTCGGGGATGATGCCGGCCTGCCAGATGAATAAATGGTCAGGATCCGAGGGGCGCGGGTAACACATGATGAAGCCCAGAACTCCACCGTTGTCATCGAGAGCGATGGCAGTGTACTCGCTGTAATCACGGCACCACAAGGTGTAAATATAGTGAGAGTTCATGTCAAGTTCGACGGTCCGCGCGATCCGAAAGATTGCTGATGCGTCATTGGGGGTGACGTTGCGTAAGATAGCTACCGAGCGTTGCGGTGCAACATGGGATGAAGAACGATTCACGACGTCTCTCCCATTCCAGCGGGTTTCAAACCCTGTTCGCTTCCAATGTAATGATGAATATCATCCCAGCCTGATGGCTGTGCAGCAGCCGACAAATAAGCGTCTGTGATGGAAGGCGCCGACATCGCCGCTTCCACCCACTGACGGAAACTGCGGATCCTGTATTCGAAAGGTGCGTAAACGTGCGATAAATTCCAGTGCGAACTAGTCGTGTTCTTCTGCATCCGAGCACAAGCATCAAAATCCTCGCGATTTGTCTTGTCGAATAACTCGACTGCGGGGTCTGGATTGAACAAGGGGTCCTCGATATCACTTGGCTGGAATAGCCAGTACCCAATCACTCGTGTTCGGTCGGGTCCTTCTGGAATCATGCAAAGCAATGTTGCGTGATCAGAAACGCACACTATTTGACCGGTAGGCCAAAGCAGTGCACCATAGAACATTCTCTCGTCGGATGAGCTAAGGCCGGGGAGAACAGTTCCAACCCTTGTCCCGGTAATCGAGAACCCTTCGTAACTGTCCGCTAGTCGCGCTCCCTGCCCCTGCGGTCCGGTAACGGTACCGTAACCCGAAGCGAACTGAGGCACAGCATTGCAGAGACTGTCATGCAATGTTGGGCAGTGATAGCACTCACTGAAGTTCTCCCATAGCAGTTTCCAGTTCGCTCCGATTGTTCCATAATCAATGGTGCGCGCCAGGCCTAACTTCTCGATGCCGTTCTCGCGAAAGGGGTTCGAGGCGTCACCGAACCGCATTTTAAAAATCAGGTCAAGGTGCACCTCAAGCGAGTCACATTCAGGATCGAGATTAACCCATACGAAACCCAACGCTACGTCAACAGATACTCGCGGCAGTCGACGCCCTGTAGTGTCCGCATCGAAGGCCTCCCGCGATGGGACACCTAATACTGAACCGTCATGACGGTAACTCCACCCGTGATACGGACACCGTAGGACTGCTCCAGCGTTGCCGCTAGGGGTTGTGCAAATCTCAGCTCCACGGTGCTGACAGATATTCACCATCGCGTGAAACTCCCCGCGCCGATTTCGTACGACAATAATATTTTCGCCGAAGATCTCATACCTTCTAAAGTCGCCGGCTCGTTCCCATTCGGAAGCATGCCCAACGATCCACCAGCTCCGCTGGTGGATCGATTTCAACTCTTGTTCATAATGAGCCTGAGACGAATAATGGTCTCCAGGCAGAGCTAAGTCTGACGATGAACCCATGTCCCCGAACCATCACTTTCTCTCGGTCTTAATTTAATTAAAAGTTCACAGACTTAGGAACTTTATGCGAGATCCCTGGGCAACCAGCCTCGGATACCGGGTTTAATTAATACCAGAATTTTTCCATCTTCGCGCCCATGGACAGGAAGGATAGTAATGGACTAAAAGAATACCAAGACAGGTAATTTAAAACGGAACAAAATGTTCACCTGAATAAGTGCACCGAGGAGTGCTCCAACTCTTCAAAGTTGGAGCACTCGTGCCAGCCGTGGGATAACTGGGGGTCAGACAGCCGGGCGTTAAAGAGCACACATCTCGCAGTCCGATGGTGTGCCTACGCCCCACTTCTCATCACTCAAGTTTGGCCGCTTCTGGGCGCCGAGTGCTGACGCCACTAGGCCTCGATCCACCGACTGAGGTTATGCACTGTCGTCGATGTTCGAATTGTGGGGTCGGGGTTCTTCGGGCGTGTGTCGCCCGCTGGTCTACCCAGCGTTTCCACGATTGTCGTTGCATGGGCCGAGTCTGCGTGCCGGTCTGGCTCAGGCAGGATTGGATGGACTGATCCCAATAATGTTGCGTCATAGTTGAAGCCACGCATCGAGCCACGGCCACTTGCGCGGTAGACGCAGTGTGGGTACGCGTTGTGGCCGCACGAAGCGGGCGGGAATGTTGACGATTTCCGCCGTAGCGTCATCCCGCGCGCTTTCGCGCGACGGCCGCCTGCCACGGTTCCGGCCGCGCGCAGCAGGTTGTGCGCGATCGCTGCGCACTGCACCCAGGTGGAGTTCGCGCCGAACGATCCCGAGGGCATGTGCGCGAGCGGTCCGTCGTGGTTGGATCTCCGATGCCGAGGTCGCCGAAACAGCCTTCACCGCTTTCTCTTCCACCGCCCATCCTGTTTCTGCACGGTTGATCGTCCGGCGGGTCAAAGACGCGCGCTACCGCGATGCATTGTTTCCGGTGTGGCAGTATCACCCATTTTTCACCAACAGCACCCTGCCGACGACGACCGCCGATGTCGTTCACCGGGCACACGCGATTATCAAAACCGTGTTCTCCGATCTGATCGAAGTTTCGCGAAACCAGCCCAACCGATGTCCGTGCGCGGGGCTACTGTGGGCGAGGTGAGCTTCGTCGAGTTGCAGGCCGGGGTGCCGAAAACTGTCCTCGACGAGCTCGCACAGACGTTGCTCGACAAGATCGACATCCTGCTCGATCGACTGACCGATCGGGCTTTGGCTGCACCCCAGGCGGGTTCGCAAGCTTGGCGGGCCCAATGGGCGGACCGTGGCAGTCGTGATGGCCAGCAATTGCAAGCTCAGCGGATGTATATCCGGGCTGAGCTGTCGAGTAGAGCCAATATCGGTCTCACCCAGGCTCCTGTGCCGGCAGCTCTCCCCCATGCGGCTGGGGTTGTAGCGCGACCGCGTTCACCGAAGCGCAACAGGGTCGCCCCTGAGCAGTTGGCGATGTTCTGAAAGTTTTCCCGAACGACGGAACCATTCGGCCCCCGGCCGCGTCTAACTCTGTGCGGGAGGGGTGGTTGGCCGTCTGAGGGGGAGGCCAGTCACCTCTCTCGCTCCTTCGATGTGCACTGTTCGAGCGCCGCACCGGTCGGTGCGGCGGTCGAACATCTATCGAGCCGAGTCGAGGATCAGGTATTGCGCCGCTACCTTTTGATGGACGCCTTTTTCGTCGTCGAGTCCGCTGACCTCTCCGAGGTAGCGGCCGTTGTGCACGAGGCAGTAGGTGTAGTCGCCCGAAGCGGTCTCGAACAGGAAGCAGCTCGCGCCCGGAACTCCCGGTGGGGATGCGGCCGGGATCATTCCTTGATCGGTGACGGCTTCCTCTGCGAAAAGGGTATGCAGCTTTTCGGCGCCGGCGGCATCGTCGGCGCGGTAGACGCTGGTGTCATCTCGCGCGAGGCGGTCCGATCCAGCTTCGTTCATCGCGGCCAGGTTGGTGGTCGGATTGGTGGCGAAGTGCGTCGCGCCGCGGGGACCGTAGACAGCGAGGTCGGTTGCCCAGCGGCCTTTCTCGGCGGGGATGGTCAACACGAGCACTTTGTCGATGTCCATCGGCAGTGAGGCGATCTCACCGACTGGTGTGGCGGGGAATTCGTCGATCATCGGGCCTTGCTGATCGACGGCCTTGGCGAGGATCTGCGCCGCCCAATCCTTTTCTCCGACTGGTGTTTCTACCCAGGTGTAGATGACGAAGTCACCGCGGGCGGTGTAGCCCTCGGACGAAAACGACTCACCGCTCTCGTATGTGGTCACCGAGGTGTCTGGGAGTGCGGCGATGCTCGACGGTAGTGAACCATCGATTCCTGCTGCTGGCTCCGTTCCTGCAGTGGACATTTCGCGTGCAGCGCGCGCTGCCGAGGCACTGTCTGGGAATCGCAGGACAGCGTGGACCACAGACTTTCCGGCCGCCCGGTCCAGATAGGAACGCGAGGTGGAGAAACCGACGATCATTCCGGCATCTTGCGCGATCTGTGGTTGGCGGCCGGGGAGGAGGTTTCCCAGCGCGGACCCCTCTTTGATGACATAGGTCGACATCTGAGCGCCCTTGGTCAGTTCGGGATCGAGCTCGGTGGGGAGTACGACATACTCCGCGAGGCGTTGACCTTCGACGATGCGGCCTCGTCCGTCGTTGGCGACGGCACCGAACTCCGCTTGTGGTGTTGTGGGGAAGGGGCCGGGGTCGATGTCACCGGGTGCGATCGGAAACTCGGTATCCGAATCTGCGGTAGCGACAGCATCACCACCCGTTGAGGTTGTACTGGAACAGCCTGTCACCAGCATCAGTGCCGCGATTGCGCTCGCTGCGGCGAGTGTACGGGGGTGCATCGTCGTGTGGTCCTCTCGAATTTCGATGTCGCGGCCACCAGTGGCAGCAGCAGCATCCAGCCACAGTGGAAGGCAGTGCGCTGGACTCTCGTGTATCGGATGCGCCGAGGACAGTGAATGTTCCCGCCGCACGGACTTCGAAAAAGTTTCCAGGTGACGGGAACAAAGCGTCGCGTCCTCGCATCTCACCAAAGAGCCAGTGACACATTCAGGTGTTGCTGCAGGTGATCGCGCAAAAGAGGGGGCGGCGGTGTCAGTCGGTGCGGAGGAGTCGGCGACAGCCGAGATGCCCAGTACCGTGCAGCAGGTCGAACAGGCTTTGGCGGGAGCTACGAAAATTCTCACTGCCTACGGTTTCGACACAGCTGCGGCGGTGGCATCACAGAAAGCCCACGCTCCGCTCCAGCCCCGAACCGTTGTTGTGGTCGGTGAGGTCAAGCGCGGTAAAAGTTCGTTGGTCAACGCCCTCCTCGGGTGCAGGGATGCCTCACCGGTCGGTGTCGATGTCACGACGTCGGCGACGGTCAGTTTCGTGGCGGAGTCCGAACGCTTCCCCCCTGGGTCTGCCGAGCTGGTCTTTCCTGGTCACACCGAGAAGGTCCTCGGTGCGCGCCTCCCCGACTGGGTCACCGCCGACGGTCGCCATGTCCAGGATCCTGCGCGAGATGCCTTGCCCACTCGGGCGATCGTCGGGGTCGAATCAGATTTTCTGCGCGGCGGCACGGTCGTCGTCGATACACCCGGCACGGGCGGGCTCGAGGCCGTGCATGGGCAACTGGCTCTCGTCTCTGCTCGTGAGGCCGGGGTTCTGGTGGTGGTCTGCGATGCCTCGACACCTTTGACTGCCCCGGAGATGGAGTTCGTGCGCGATGCCGCAGCGACGACGGAATCGGTGATCGTGGCGGTGAGTAAAACCGACAAGCATCTGCGGGGCTGGAAACTGATCGTCGAGGAGAACCAGCACCTTATCCAACAGCATCTTCGGCGCACGATTCCCGTGGTCGGCGTCTCGAGTGTCCGGGCATCGGCTGCAGCCGAGCTTCCTGTGTCAGATCCGCGCCGAGCACGGATCGAGCAGCAGTGCGGAATCTTCGAACTGCGCTCACTGATTACCGAGCGCCTCGCAGACCGACAGCACGGTCCCTCCGTCGACGCTCTGCGGACGGCGATCGAAGGCTTACGAAAAGTACAGGCCAAGATCGGTGTCGACATCGACGTCACCTCCGGCAGCGCCGCTGTGCTTCCCGAACTGACCGCCCATCGTGATCGTCTACAACAACTCAAGGACCAGAGCGCGCAGTGGGAGCACTACCTGGCCCGGGATCTGACACTTGCCCGCCAGCAAGCGCTCTCCCATCTCGAGGAACAACTCGACGAGATCAAAACCCGTTGGACGGTCAGTATCAATTCATCCGGAATGGCGGTGCTGCGTAAGAGTCCGCAGGTGTTCACCGCGCAGATAGAAGCTGATCTACTCGCGGCGATGACCAGCACGGTGACAGTGTTCCTCGATGCGCTCGCCGCGATCGTTCTGCCACTCTTCGAGTCCGAGGCGATCTGGTATCAGATTCGGGCCGACATCGTTGCCTCCATGCAGAGCGCGCCGCTGGCCACCGGGGAGGTCGCCAGCAAGAGACAGGGCCTGCTCGATCCGAGTGTGCTGACGATGGGCATGATCGGTACCTCGATGCTCGGGGCGCTGATCGGGGTCGGCGCTGTCGCCGGCGTCGTCTGGGTCGGGGTGAATCTCGGTTACAAGGCGATGCGCGCAGGAAAGACGAACCTACTGTCGTGGCTGCGCGAAACACTGGCCGCAGCGAAGTCGAGCACATCGAGAATGCTCGAGGCTGCCTTGGCGCTCTCGCGTCCGGAAATCGTGCTGCGCTACCGCGAACACGTTCGATCCTCGATAGAGACTGTCCAACAACAGATCACCGATGCCCGCGAGAGCGCCACTCTCGAAAAGGCCACTCGTGACGCCACACTCAAGCGGCTGCAGAACAATCTGCGCGTGACAACGGCGAAGATCTCCGAACTCGACAACCTCATCACGCGCCTGAATGTGCCGCCGCAACCAGTGAAAGTGACCTGACATGCTCGCACTGCTGATCATCGGTGCCGCCGCATCCTTGGCGGCCGCGTTCGCCGCCGGATGGGTACTACGCACCCACGCGAGCGAGCCGAAGCTCGATCCGTTCGCCCCGCGCCGCCTCACCCCCCGTACCGAGCATCCCGCGGCCGCCACCACACGCACCGTGACCGAGGCAGCGCTGCTGGCAGCGATGATTCGATGCCACGATCTCGGTGACGGGGTCCGCGAGCAGATCCGTGAGGATCTCGCTGCACTCGGTATCCATCTCATCGGAGCCGACACTGGGTCGAGATTCGACTCGCGGTTCCACAAGGCCGTCGGGAGCGTCGGCGCCGACACGGCCGATCAGGTCGGGATGGTGGTCGCACTGATTCGCCCCGGCTGGTCGGGGCCGAACGGTGATGTCATCCGCTTCCCCGAAGTGTCCGTCTACGCCCCCATCGTGGCGGCACGCTGAGATGACCATCCCCCCTCCCCTGGCCCCCAACGCATCCGAGCAGATCCGGACCACCATTCACCACGGTCTCGGGGCGATCGCGGGCCTGGGTGGTGATCTGATCGAGCACGCGAACCGCATCGGGGACGTGCTGTGGTCACCGCCGCGTGTGGTGATCGTCGGCCGCCTCAAAGCAGGAAAGTCCACACTGGTCAACGCCCTCATCGGTGCCCCCGTCGCCGATACCGCTGCACTGGAAGCGACGAACGTCGTCACCGTCTACCAGAACGGTGCACCCTCGCGCGCCGAAGTCGTCGGGCTCGACGGCATTCGTCGGCCACTCCCGCTCACCGGTGACGCTGTGGGCGATCTCGGTATCGCCGCCTCGCAGGTTGCCTACCTGCATCGGTATCTCCCATCTCAGGCCATCGAAGAGCTGACCTTGATCGACACCCCGGGACTTGCGACCCTGACCGTGGACAACGACACCGCTACTCGCCGCGTGTTGATCGATGGATTCGAACAATCCCGTACCGCCTCCGTCGATGCCGACGCCGCCATGTTTTTGTTCGACTCCGTACCCCGCGCCGATGAAATGGAGTTTCTGCGCAGGCTTGGCTTCACTCCACTGAACACACTCGGTGTGCTCTCGCGGGCGGACAGTTTCGGTGAGGGAGTACTCGGGCGGCGCAGTCCTCTCGAACATGCCGGCGCGCACGCACACAAACTTTCTGCGCAGTTGGCGGACACTGTCGCCGCCGTCGTTCCGATCGCCGGCCTGATCGGGCAGACCTCTCATACCGGCGCTCTCACCGAAGCCGACGCTGCGGCACTGCACACGCTCGCCGATCTCGATCCGTTCACCCTGATCGAGATCCTCGAGTCGGAGAACCCCGCACCGTTGAGCGGGCCGGTTCGTGACCGGCTGCTCGACCTGCTCGGTGAATACGGTGTCGTCGAAGGACGCCACCTCGCCGGCCGCGGCGCCCACGTCCTGAATTCATGGCTCGTCGAGCACTCGAACATCACTCCGTTGCGCAGACTCCTCGGTTCGACACTGCACGACTTCGCATCACTGCATCGCGCGAGCCGTATCCTCGTCGAACTCGACACCCTCGCCTACGCGCACCCGGCTCGCCAGCAAGTCCGAGAGATTCTCGACTGGATCCGCAACGACCCTTCGATGTCGTCGGTGTTGGCCTTCCGTGCGCTGCGTGCGCTGCTGCTGGCCGATCCATCCGCTGCCGCCGCCGAGCATCTACGGCGGGTCCTGCTCGGCCGCTGCAACGCCGAACGGGTCGGCCTTGCAGCCCAATCGCCGCCGCACATGGTGTACGAGCGAGCCACCGAGCATCTGACGTGGGTAGCGCAACAGTCGATTTCGACCCGTACCGCCGCAGAGGACGCAGCCCTCGCCGAACTGATGCGTACCTACACTCTGATCCGGAGCAAGCCATGACCACCGCAACTGCTGCCCCTTGGCTTCTGGCCGTGGACTTCGGCACCTCCAACACCGCCGCCGCCCACATCGGGTTGCGTAGCCAGAGCGCCGAAACTCTGCCACTCACCCACGAGGGCAATCTCATGTCCTCGGCCGTTTTCGTCGAATCCCCCGACTCGATCGACGTCGGCGACGTCGCACTCAACAAGGCCGAAACCAACCCTGCCGCGTTCCTGACCTCCCCGAAACGGATCATCGGTCAACCGTTCGTACTGGTCAACGGCTATGAGATCGGAACGTGGGTCCCTGTCGCTGCGGTCCTGCGTGTGGTGCTCGAGCGCGCCACCCGCGTGCACCGCGGTCAGCGGCCCGCGGCGCTGGTGCTCACCCACCCCGAAGGGTGGTCGCCTCGGGAGACTGCGGTACTGCTCGATGCCGCCGCCCATCTGGGGTATCCATCCGCATCGGTGACATTGCTCTCCGAGCCGAGAGCCGCCGCCCACTTCTACACCCGCACAGAACATCTGAAGCCTCATCAGAAGATCGCCGTCTTCGATTTCGGCGGTGGCACCCTCGACGTCGCGGTCCTGACCGCCACCGGCACCGGCACGTTCGAAGTGATCGGTGCGCGCGGTGACAATGCATTGGGCGGAAAGAACATCGACGCACTGATCCGGCGATGGGTCGATGAACGCCTGGCCGATCTCGATCCGGATCTGTTGGCAATTCTGCGCAGCGGAGGCGCTCCCCCACACGTTCTACGTACCCTCGACGATTCGATTCAACGGGCCAAGGAATTGCTCTCGACAACGGAGACTGCCTCGATCACTGTTGCGGACAGTCGCAACGATCGACGGCACAATCTGCTGCTCGACCGCGCAACCTTCGAACAGATCATCGCCCCAGAAATCGAACGAGCCCTCTCTCTCACCCGCGCGACCTTGCGCGATGCAGGGCTGTTCGGACCCGAAGACCTCACCGCGTTGTATCTGACCGGTGGATCCTCTCGAATCCCCTTGGTTCAGGCCCGTGCTCGGGAACTGGGCCCTGTTGCCACCCTGGACGATCCGAAGACCGTCGTTGTGCAGGGCGCATTGGTCGCGGCGTCGTCCTCGCCTGGAACATCACGCGCCATCGCGCTCGACCCCACGATCGGCGGCGCAGCAGAGCTCGTACCCGCTCGAACCTCCTTGCCTTCCGCTACCCGCAGTCGGTCCTACAAGGGCCCGGCACTTGCGGCTGCTGCGGTAGTGCTCACCGCTGTAGGCGGAGCGGGATGGGCACTGAACGGCAACAACGGGACCACAGGATCCCCGGCCGCATCCGCCCGCAACGTCACACCCGGCGCCCCGGAGGACATCGCTGCCGTCAAAGATTTCACCGCCCACTACCTCGACCTACTGGGACAGCAGAAGCGCACCGAGTACGCTCCACTGCTCTGCGATGAAGACAAAGCCTTCGTCGTTGCCAACGACGACACCCCACCATCGCCGCCGCGCACCATCACCGTCGATGAGTGGGTTGGACTGAACATCACCGGTGATATCGCCACCTCGAGGCTTCGTCTCTCGGTCACCGGCACCGATGGCGCACCCGTCGCCGACGTCGACGGGGCGGTGGTGGTCATCGACTACCAGCGTATCGACGACAACTGGCGCTTCTGTGAACTCAAAGACGAGTAACGACAGATCACGTCCGCACCATCTGTACCGCAATAGATTTCATCTGAACACTTTCTGATCGAGGAGAACGACGTAGCTATGTCAGGTTGGATGCTCGGAATCGATTTCGGCACCTCGAACACCGCCGCCGCCCATACCGGAGTCAGCACCGGTACCGCCGAAACGCTGCCACTGACACATCAGGGCAATCTCATGTCCTCGGCCGTATTCGTCGAATCCCCCGATTCGATAGACGTCGGCGACGTCGCTCTCAACAAGGCCGAAACCAACCCGGCCGCATTCGTCCCCGCCCCGAAACGCCAGATCGGCTCCCCGATCATGCACGTCAACGGTTACGACATCCCCCCGGCCCTCGCTGTGGCTGCGGTACTGCATTCGGTGCTCAGCCGAGCCAACGCCGCCCACCGCGACCAACGCCCGCACCGGTTGGTACTGACCCACCCCGAAGGATGGTCCCCCCGCGAGATCGGGGTACTCATCGACGCCGCCGCCCGTATCGGATTTGGCCACCACCATGTCACCACGGTTTCCGAACCACGCGCTGCAGCGCACTACTACTCGCGCACCGAAACAATGGCTCCCGGGGCGAAGATCGCCGTCTTCGATTTCGGCGGCGGCACCCTCGACATCGCAGTTCTGACCGCGACCGAGCACGGCACATTCGAAGTGATCGCCGCACGCGGTGACAACGCACTGGGCGGGAAGAACCTCGACGCGCTTCTGCGGGGCTGGGTCGACGACCAACTCAGCGACCGCAATCCCGCCTTGCTGGACTTCATCCGCAGCGGGGCACCGGCCCACGTGCACCGCAACCTCGACGATTCCATTCGCCGCGCCAAAGAGCTCTTGTCCTCGACGCCGTCCGCGACGATCACCGTCGTCGCCAAAGGCCAGCAGGAGACGTTGACAGTGACCCGGACCGAGTTCGATGCCCTGATCGCTCCGACCGTCGAACAAGCAACGCATATGGCCGGCCAAACCCTCCGCGACGCCGGCATCCGCTCCCCGCACGAGCTGTCCGCGCTATATCTCACCGGCGGCTCATCACGTATTCCGCTCGTGCACACTCATCTTGCCCCGCTCGGGCCGATCGCGACCCTCGACGACCCCAAGACCGTCGTAGCCCAGGGAGCGTTGATCGCGGCCGCCGCCGCTAGTCACCCAGCAGTGCAGGCGCCTTCGGCATATACCGCACAATTGACCGGGCAGTACCCACAGTCGCAGGCCTGGCCCGACCGGCCATTGTTCACACCCCAGATCCGACCCCGCGAGCAACTCCGCGACGATTCCACGAGCAATCCCACCGCGCGCACCGGGTTTCGCCGCGTATCGGTGATCGCCGGAGCAGCTGCGACTGTCGTCCTACTGGCCGCAGTCGCAGCGATCGGGTTCACCGGAGGGTTCACCACACCTGCAGAAAGCGCCGCAGCTCAGTCACCAGTGGCCGCGGAGACGCCCGCGGCGACGACTGCACCGAGCGGGCCGGCAGACTCTGTGGAGGCCATCGAGGCGAGGCTACCGGCCGCTCTGGCCGAGGTCATCACTTCGTGTGAACGCCAGACCTTCGTGATGGACGTGCTGCAAGCCAAATGCACTGTCGACCCGGACAATTCCCTCGCCGATTTGTTCGGGCAGTACTCGGAGTACTTCTCGGTGTCCATCGACCCGAAGAATGCGAAGAAAGCCCTCATCGGATTCGAGAGTTACCAGATCCCGAACACCACCTTCACCGCTAATGCCGCCGGCACCGCTGGGGTGAACATCTCCGAGCTCAACAACTATGTCTCTGCCAACTACGTCAACAAGGAATCCGGGGTGATGCTCACCCTGTACGGCATGCGCACCGCTGCGGACGCGCTGACCTTCCTCAAAGCGACCGGCCTTCTGTGAGTGGAGACTTCACATGACGATCTACACCGCCGAACTTCGCTGGGGTCCAGCTCCCACCGTCTGGTTACATGACCCTCAAATCCGGATGACCTGCCGCAGTCTCGACGAACTCGACGAACTCATCGCCGATCGACTGCTTGTCTACATCGCAGACGGCAACGAGGACTGGCACGGGGACTGGGACGAGGACGACGCAATTCTTCAAATCGTCGCCGACACCGAACATGGATCGTTCACCCTCGCCGAATTCACCGGCACCGCCGCCGACATCGAACAGAACTATCAGACTGGCCGGCAGCGGGGTTTTCGCGCCGCCGGAGCGAAAACACCGGAGGAGGTCGACTCTCTCCGGCAGGGAAGAACTGGTCCGCAATAGATCTGGTCCGCAATAGATCTGGTTCGGTGCATCGGTGTACGCCGCGGGAACATTCGGTCCTTCTCGTGCATCTCACTACTGACCACCGAGAGCGTGCAGTAACCCCAATGACCCGTGAAAGAGGAATCCCGTGACAACGTCCAACGACCGCCGCCTGAACGACCCGTATGCGAGCACCGGCTCATCGAGTGATCCCGACACCGGGAGTACCGACAATTCCCAGGTGGTCGGCAACCCTGACGACGCCACCTTCGATGGATCCGGCGCAGCGCCGGCGCCGAATGCTCAGAGCGCACCGGTGGGGACGTCACCGTACGTCTCCGAGCGCGACATCGATGGTGACGGGGTGATCGACACGATCCATATCGACCTCGACGGAGATGGAACGGTCGATCAGATCCAGCACGACACGGACGCAGACGGTGTCGCCGACGTGGTGGAGACCTCGAGCACCGGCAACGGGACCTTCGACATCATCGACACCGACACCGACGGCGACGGCGACGCCGATGTCAGCGAACTCGACATCAACGGTGACGGCTACTTCGAGACCGCGGTCTTCGACACCGACGGCGATGGTCGACCGGACGAAATCGACGCCGACACCGACGGCGATGGCGCGATCGACACCGTGCTCCTCGACACCAACGGCGACGGCATCATGGACTACCAAGGCATCGACACCGACGGTGATGGGTACGCCGATGAGGTGTATATCGACGCCGGCCAGAGCGGAGATTGGAACTCCGCTCCCAACCCCGGTGACTTGGTCTGATGGACGATAGCTTCTCAGCCGCTCACTACGACGTCATCGACGAGCCCACGGCATACGACGATGAGTCGGAGCTGCTCGGCGATGCCATCGCGCTCGAACCCATGCCCACGATGCCGCTGATGATCGAGACGGGCGCGGCGCCGGATACCGACGTGTCGATGCCACTGATGCCTTCGATGACCGCCCCCGACCCATATCTCACTGTCCCGGTCTCACCGGCACCGGAGCTCGCGCCAGCACCACCTACACCGGACCTGGACCTGGACCTGGACCTGGACCCATCTGAACCCGAAGCACTCCCGGACCCGGCAGACGGCACTCAGGGCACACCCGCGGCATGGACGGCGGACTGGTTCTATCAGGAATTCGATGGGGCATGCGGACCGTCTTCGGTAGCGCAGATCGTTTCCGAATACACCGGCCTCGACATTTCCGATCCTTCGCAGCTCATCGACCGCGCCCTCGAACTCGGCTTGTTCGTCGACGGAGATCCAAGTACCGGCATGACCTCCCAATCCATCGAGATTTTGATGGAGGATCAGGGTGTTCCCTGCCACCTCGAGTACTCTTCGATCGAGGATCTGAAAGTGAAGCTTGGCGATGGCTACGGTGTCATCGCCATGGTCGATTCCGGTGAAATCTGGTATCCAGGAGAAGAAGTCGTCGAGGACGATCGGCCCGATCACGCCCTCGTGATCGCCGGTATCGACGAAACACGTGGGGTCGTCATCCTGTCGGACCCCGGTACTCCGAACGGCAACCAGCTCGAAGTACCGATCGAGCAGTTCGCCGATGCCTGGGCCGACTCCGGGTACGAGATGCTCGTCGCCGATGCACCCGACCCGGACCTCGCAGATGACTCGGTGGATCCCTCGGTCGCAGCCCTTGTCGGTCGAGCCTGGGCAATCATCACCCTGACCTGACTGATGATGCACACGTGGGACCATCGACACCGAAGGCGGAACAGGAGAGGCAGCAATGAGCGACGGTGACGAAGTAACCCTGTTCGAACTGCTCGGAGTCTCGCGCGACTCACTCCTCGAACCTCCACCCCAAAGTATCTGGGAGGATGCGATCGCATACGCGGTCGATCCGGACTCCCCCGATGCCGAGGACGGCCTGGTCCCTCACGACGGTGGTGCCGGTAGCGAGTTCGTCGAGTTCGTCGACGATGATGACAACGACTTCTACCTGTCACATCTTGTCGGCGATAGCGACGCAACGACGCTGGAAAAGGACCCCGCCGATGATGTCCCCGAGGTCGCCGTGGACGACAGCACAGACTTCTGACGCGGTTGGGATGACTGACCCGGCACACTGCCGGTTAAGATCTGGGCGATAAGAGTGGGCCACAAAGTCCGCTGGGGTGATCCGGGGGGACACGATGATCGACGATGCAGCAGTGCTTGCGTCGTGCCGCGAAGGCGACACTGCCGCATTTGCTGCACTCGTTGCCCACCACCGCAGCCATGTTTGGGCTGTCTGCCTTCAGATCACCGGCAATCGGCATGACGCCGAAGACGCATTGCAGGACACACTCCTTGCGGCATGGCGCAACCTGCACCGCTTTCGAGGCGACTCCCGATTCGGCACCTGGCTGCACCGGATAGCTGCTAACTCAGCTCTGGCCGTTATTCGCCGACGCAAGGAGACGGTCACCGCCGAGCCGGACGAACTCGAACTCATCGACGCAGCGCCGTTGTCGGCCGACCGCGTCGCGGACATCGACGCAGTCCGCCGCGCCCTCGCTACGCTCCCCGAAGACTTTCGCGTCGCGATCGTCCTGCGCGAGTTCGCCGACATGTCCTATACCGAGATTGCCGCACATCAGAACATCCCTGTTCAGACGGTGAAAAGCCGAATCAACCGCGCGAGACAACGACTGCTGACACAGCTCTCACCTACCTAGTGACGGGGTCTCGGCGGAGTCGGCCGCAGCCGACGAACACTCCGACTGCGGTGCGCGCACGGGAACGGCGTCCTGCCCCCCGGGACGAAAAGTTTTCAGCCGAAGTCGTTGTATAAAGTTTTCGGAGCCCATCGGGCCGGAGCGCCGCGGAGTCAGGGGTGGGTAAGCCGGGACCGGGTGATGCAGGCTCGGAGAAGCTAGATGTGGAAAAGAAATTCGATTCTTTTCACGGTACGGAGCGCAGCGGAGTTCGATTCTGGTGGACACCGTCAGGCGGCCGGCGCACCGCCGAGTAGGCGGGGTGCAGTGCCACGGTTCGGCCTGTTCGGGGTGGGCACCTCCCGGCGGGCAACTACAGCGGGTGATTGTTGTGCGGGAGCGACGGAGCCTGCTCACGCTCGGTATCACGGAAGCAAAATAATCAACGATGGCAGATGCTTTTAGGAGCTTGAACAGGGTTTAGTCGAGAAAGTATCGCCTGAACTATAGATACCCCGCAGTACGGGTTGTCTCGGTCATGGTGTCCACGCCATCGTTCATACCCCGCAGCCGCGCGGACGTCTCGCCTGCCTCGCCGCACAGGTTCCGACGCGAAAGCAAAGCAGTCCACGATGCGGGGCCTGGCGGGATGCTGCTGAAAGATATACAGGACGTGATGGGGTCTCCCGGTCGACGCTGTACCGCGCTTCTCCCCTCCGCCGACCGGCCTCCCTCTTCACTCAGGAACGGCTGCACGAGTTCAAATAACCCCCGTATGAGCGCTTCTCCGCTGGTGCGCTCGGGTCCTGTTCTGCGTGCGCAAGACTCTCTGATGTCGGTTTAAATTCGAGCTAACGGACGGCAGTGGCAACCGGCTCAAGGAGGAAAAGGCACGAACGCTCCTCGAAGCGATCGACCTCGGCCGTGACGCCCAGGTTCGTCCCAACGCCGATCGTGTCCGGTACCGAGCCGACAAAGTGCAGATCGCCCACGGTGTTCTCATCACGGAACTGGAAATCCGGCCCGGGCACCGCAAATGTTCCGTCGAAGTCGCCCGCGTTGATGAGGATGTCGTATCTGGTTTTCGCGCCGTCGTGAGGTCCCATCGCGACGATGTTGCCCGGGAACGAGATCGTCTGACGACGATGAGCCGCAGCGAACGCTGCGATGTCAGGTGAGCAGGTGTCAGTCAATGCGAGCACGGCCGCGAACTCCGGGTTGTTCTCAGGCGTGAGAACAACGTCATCAGGAGCCGGCGATGGGGCCGGCGCAGTTCCTGTCGCTTCCGGGGAAGGTTGCTCGCTCGGGGCAGCTACCTCACTCGACGCAGGAGCAGCGGTTTCCGCAGGGTCAGTGTCCCTTTCGCCAATAATCCCGATGGCGAAGATGACCACGAGCGCAAGCGTCAACACGCTGCCACCGACAATCCAAAGAAGTCGACGAGACCTGGGCACTGGGCGTCGGAACGTGATCTCCGTCCGGATCTTCGCGGGTACCTGAGAGACAACCTCCCAGCCTTCACCTTCCCACTTTTCGATGGTCCGCGACTCCATGCCGCGAACCGCGCGGACCGTCTTAGTCTCATACGTGATTTCGGTGTCCGTTGTCATGTCCTAAGCTCCCAGATTTACGCCGGAACGTGACCGGACTCGCGAAGAGCTTAGCGACCGACAACGGCAGTGCGGCTTGGGGTACCGAGGACGCGGTGTAACCGTGTCAGGCGAAACAAGTTGCAGCTCCTGCCAGCAGGAGTGTGCGCGTTGTATCGGCTCGCTGCTAGGTCACCGACTGGAACCCACGAAGTCGCGACCGGTTCCTATCGGGGCGTGGTCACCCTCGACGCGGAAGTCTCCGCCGATCTCCGCGTCGTCGGTGTTCTGGACGTTGCGGGGGTCGGTCGCGGGCTGCTGGTCGGCTATCGGCGGGGCGGTGGTGCTGCGTTCGCTGGCGATGTTCTGCTGTACCTGAGTCCAGGTCTTGATGTGCCGCGACACCGTCGAGGTGTGGAGCTCGAGGTGGCGAGCGATGTCGCTCAGGGACCACTCGGGGTGCGCGAGGTAGAGGTCGACACTGGTCCACACGGCGGGCTTGAGCAGGCCGTTGTCGAGGTCCTCGTCTATCCCGGCAAGACCTGACACTGCTGTGCCGCTGTGCTGTTCCGCCTCGACACGGTCGATCGGGTCCTCGGTCCCAGCTGGCGCGGTGACATCGTCAGGAGTACCGGCCGTCCCAATGCTTGTCGTGGTCCGGCGGCGGCGTGGTGCGCGTAGGACGACGGCGACGATCTCGCTCATCGTCAGGACCATCGCGGGCGCTAATGCTGCTATTGCTGCTGCGACGGCTGCGTTGAGGACCGTAGCGGTCAGCACGGCATGGTAGGCGTTGCCTGCGATGGACAGGATCGCCGAGACTGTCAGCACGGCCACGACAAGTCGCCTGCCACGTTGGGTTCCGGGGTCGGTGTGCTGGGAGAGGGCGATCCGGATGACGGCGGCGGCGAGGATCGGGCCGTCGAGGGCGACGGGGATGACCCAAGCGTCGGCCGGGTGGATGCCGGCCATGACGGCGAGATCGAGCAAGGTAGAGAAGGAGAGCTTGAACGAGGCCGCACCGACGATGATGGCGATGGCCAACCCGGTGATCAGTGCCCCGGTCAGGACGCGGGGGTGGATGTCGAGGGTGTCCTCGCTGGTGGCGTCGAGGTCGGGGGTATTAGCGTTGTTCATTGATCGCAGGTCCGTTCTGTGATCGACCGGCCCCGGCGGTGTGTCAGCACTGCCGGGGCCTTTGTGGTCGGATGGGGTACTTGGTGTGTTCACAAGCGGGCGCGACGATCCGCGAATCACTGCGCCGCTGTTGCGAGTTCGGGCGATTCGATGTCGTGCCGAAGTCGTTCCAGCGCATCGCTTTCGATGTCATCGAGGTCGATGAGCTTTCTCATTCCGCAGGAACAGGACAGCCACCGCGAGATGCTGCCCTGTCGACCACTCGGGCCGGGGGTTCGCCGAGTTCGTTGCAGGTGACCCGTCCCCGCAACGCTACTGGCGGGGCCGAGCAGGACCAGCCGCGTCGGCGGCCGCGGCGGTCCACCCGTTCACACCCACCGGGCGGCACTCGTCGTGATACACCGGCCACGACGGCTCGAGATGCGCCGGGGTATCGGAGACCCACCCGTCGCACCAGGCGCACCGGATCACTGCCCGTTCGGCGGTCATGACGTCGCCTCGGCGGAGAGGCCGAACTGGGCTCTATCGAGCCGGTCGGTGGCGTAGCGATCGGTGTGTGTAGTCATCGAGAATTCAGCTCCTGGTCGTCGTGGAACGGGGTGTGGGTGCGGTGTCTCGTTGCTCGCGCGCTCGGACGAGTGCGGCATAGACAGCGGATCGGCTCAATCCGTAGAGCTCCATGAGTTTCACGGCACCGAACTCGCCTGATTCGTAGTCCTTCAGGATGCGTTCATGTTGCAGCGCGGTGAGTTTGGGTTTGCGTCCGGTCATTCGGCCTTGCTCTTTGGCAATCGCGACGCCCTCGCGCGTGCGGGCGCGGGTGAGAGCAGCTTCGAATTCGGCCATTGCGCCGAGGACGGTGAAGAACATCTTGCTCGACGGATCGCCGGGGCTGTAGACCTGGCCGCCGTAGATCAGACGGGTGACCCAAAAGGGCTGTGCTAGCAACGCTAGCTAGCACAGCAAGCGGGCATCCTCATTCAGTAGTCCTAAATGCCCCGCTTGTCGAGGTACTCACAGAGCGCTGCGTCGGTCAAGGAAGCAATACTGATTGATCGATCCCCTGTTTCATAACGCAGCCTGTCGACGGCTCTGTTCAAACGAAGCTTGGTCGAACTCCGTACCCGCACATTGTGCTGCTCAGTGAATTTTTCCGCGCCTGGTCCTGCCGCCGGCTGCGCATTGCGCGGAGTCGATGGTTCGTTCGACGCCGGAAGAGTGGGCTCGTTTGCCGGTCTGATACCGCCAGCACTGGTCGAAACGTCGACGCTCGGCGACGCGGTTGATTCTTGCTGTGCTTCGTTCCCAACGCGCCGGGGTGAAACGGTCGGTCGCGAAGGGAGGTCTGCAGCCGGGTGGCGGCGGATGGCGGGTTCGCGTTGTGCGTTCATGCGGCAGGCTCTCCTAGGAGGTCGATAGACAGTTCTTTTAGCAGGGCGTCGTAGGCGACTTGCAGATCGATCGCCCGGCCGCCCTTGTAAGAATGGATGGGGGTGTGGCTGCTATGAGCGTCTTGGCGCGCCGCCAGCTCTGGGATCCCCGCTCTTGCAACCAATTCTCCGTATGCAGCACGCAACTCGTCCTCGCGATACTGATGCTCCGAGGTCCTTCGTTTCTTCGACAAGACGATCTTCTCAAGCTCGAGACGAGGGTTCGCACGCCGCTTGACGTTGGTGATGGTTTCCTCAACCTTGGTAATCGCTCGCACGCTGTCGATGGTCGGTTCGGTGACCGCAATGACCGAGTCGCAGGCGCAGAGGACCGCGAAAAGTAATTTCCCAAGCGACGGCGGGCAGTCGATGAAAACTGCACTGTAAGGCGACAGATCGACACCCTCAAGCGCGATATCCAACCGAAAGATCAGGTCGTTTGCGCCGTCAGCCTCAAGATTGGCGAGGCTCTGAGTCGCCGCGATCAGGTCGACCCGATCCCATTCGGTTGCTACTACCGCATCCGCTGCTGCACCCTCGCCAGTGACCGACATCAGGTCGAAGGTAGTTCGCATGTCGTCATCAACGTCGACTCCCAGACCGGTCGTCGCGTTGGCCTGAGGATCCATATCGATGACAAGGACGTGTTTGCCCTTGTCGGCCAAAGCACTCGCCAATCCGAGTGTTGTCGCTGTCTTCCCAACCCCACCCTTCTGGTTGCATATTGCGAACTTCCTGGGTTGCTTCGACGACGTCGACATTGGAATTCGCGTTCCTTTCTCTGTTCGAGGATCAAGGCCAACGAACTCTTCTCCGAGGAAAACTGCGTTGGCTCGCACCCTGGACCTGTGCCCTGCAAGCCTTCTGGCTCGCTACGCTATAACCAATTGCTTCGTGTGCTGCGTTAACACGCGGAGCGAAGCTTGCGACGAGCGCTCTGCTTGCTTGCGTAGCTCGGTTCGCTTATCTCGCACTGTTTGCACGCCACGCTGCGATACCTAACATATCTAGCCAAGTGTCACTAGCTAAGCAAGAAACGCGTGCTACACGCGCAACGCTCACTTGCTTCGCTATCGACGCTTGTGTAGCACCCGCATCGAGCACAACACGCCTACCAAGCCTTGGTCCGCTAGCTATGTCAGCTACGTTAGCTTACTTCGCTTTGCTCTGCTCGCTTCGTGTCATTCGCTAGCTCTGCTAGCTATCATTGCACTCATACTTCTCTTATTTACGGCAAATAGAACACGCACGGAGCGAGGCTGGTTAACCACCCGTCTGAACGCAGGTACACATCGCGTGCAACCGCCCTCAGCAGGGTAAATAGCAATGCTAGCTTGCCTAGCATTGCTATACCGAAACCCAAAAGGGCCCGTGGAGCGCTGGCGTTGCAGAGCCTTGCAACACCTTGCCCCACAGTGCATCAGACGAATGTCGACAGACCCTCGGGGGCGGCGGACTGGATTCAGAGGCGACTCACCTGCGACGGACTGCGTCAGGCAGCAACACCGGCAAGCAATGATCGCAAGCGGTGATCACGTACGGATCGGATGCTTGTTCAACCCGTGCGAAATCATGACCGACGAGTACGCCTCTAGCGTTGCTAGCGTGGATAGCTATTGTCACTAGCGTTGGCATCCAACACGACAAATCGATCGGTCGTCCCACACCATGATGACTGACGGGATGTCGTGCAACTCGTCGGCTGCAACCGACTCGGCCTGCGGCGAGTTCAGCGTCGAGGATGGGAAGTTGACGTTGGCGGTGTAGACAAGCGCCCTCGGCACCATTTTTGAAGGTGCGCGACGTGCGTCAGGCCGACACCCAAGACACGAGCGCTGCCGCCGCGACGCTGTTCCTGTCTAGGTTGGAGGAACTGTCGGAACCACAACTGCGCCCGAATGCAACCAATCATTCGGTGGAATACCGAGGTAAACGGTCAGCCCCACGGCCACAAGGAAATCCCACCGTCCGAGCCCGCTAATCCAGATGCGGAACTCCCGGTAATTGTTCCACCGGGGGAGGCAACAACCGCAAAGATTGCCTGGTGCGGCCGCGGGCCAGATCAGCTGGGGGTCTACTACGGCGGCTCTTTCAAGTTGAGCAGCAGGGAAATACTTACCGCATTCCTTGTCACCCGTAGTTCTATGGACTACGCCAACGTAAATTGCATTTTCCGCACCATCGTCAACAAAACAGCAGCTCAGCACAGTTTTGCTCCGCAGTCTTGTCGGTGACCTGCGTTAGGCTGCCCCTATGGACTTTCGACCAGGGCGTGTACCTGCCGCGCGCAGTGCCGCGGGCACCTCCGAGGGCGGAAGATCGGTGGCGATCGAGCCGGAGATCCCGCCTGCCGTCGCAAAGCGGATAGCGGCCGCCGTGCAATCCTCCCGCTCCGAGGGGACTCGAAAGACGTACGCGGCCGCATGGAGACGGTTCACCAGGTGGTGCGAGACGAATGGTCACGTGACGTTGCCGGCGCACCCGATCACGGTCGCCGCCTACCTCGTCGACGCGGCCGACACCCGGAACGAAACAGGAGAGCGGGCCTATGCCGTCGCCACCTTCGGTACCTGGATCGCCGCGATCAACCACCAGCACCGCACCACCGGCCACCTGTCGCCATCCGCACACGAGCTGGTCGCCGCGACCCTGTCCGGGATCCGACGGGAGTACGCCGCTGCGGGGGACCGGCCCCGCACATCGCGGGACCCACTGCTCGTTGACGACATCAAACTCCTCGTGTCAACAGCACGACAACGCTGTCGAGGCTGGGCCGACGAGGTCCTCGAACGCCGCGACTCCGCGATCCTGCTGCTGGGCTTCGCCGGCGCGTACCGCCGTAGCGAACTTTCAGAGATGGTGTGCGGGGACATTGCGGTGCATCGGCTCGACGGACTGCACATCCGGCTGCGGAAGTCGAAGACCGACCAGGAGGGCAGGGGAGCGGTGAAAGCTCTGCCGTACTCCGCCTCTCACGAGACCTGCCCTCCCTGCGCGTACGTCCGCTGGGCACAGGTCGTCGCCGCATTCGATGCCGGCGGCCGGCCGTCGGTGATCCGGCTGCTCCGTAAGGGCGAACCGTTCGAAGCGCATGTGTGCCGCGGGGGAGTACCACGCACCGCCGCCCGGGCGCCGCTGCTCCGCGCAATCGCAAAGAACGGCAACCTCGGTGCCACGCCGCTATCCGGAGCCGCGATCCACCAGACCATCCGGCGGCGGGCCGAACAGGTTGGCTATGACCCCACCGCCCTAAACAAGCTAGGCGGACACTCGCTGCGCGCTGGGTTCGTCACCCAGGGCACCCGCAACGGCTCTGACGGATCGGCCATCGCTCGGCAGACCGGCCATGCCAGCCTCGACTCCGTCGAGGTGTACCGCCGCGAACACGCGCCCCTCGTCGGCAACGCCGTCACTGAAATCGGGCTTTAGTAGATAACTGTGGCCCTCGCACGACGCTCTTAGTCCTAAGGTTTTCGGGGCTTATCCGCAGATTCACCCCAGCACCCAGGCGCAGCCTGATCTCGCGGATAAAGTTGGTGTTTGCCTGAACGGATCATGGAATGGAACAGAGGGGCGCCGCGATGGACCCGAGGCTAGCCGATGTGGACCCTGCCGAGTTGTTTACTCGTTTGTCCGAGAAGTTGACAACAGTCGACGCGATGCACCGGACACTCAAGCGGGCGCAGCGGGGCAAGGAGCTGTACACGTGGGCGCTCAACCCTCAATACGCGGACCCGAATAGCAGCCTGGCAGCCGATGACGGGGAGTTCATGAACGAGTACACGGGCGATATGGTTAGTGCGACAGCCCTGTTTCCGATCATGAATGCTATCGACTGCCTCTGCGCGACAGCAGAATTGATCGAGTGGCGACCAAAGTCGCGGAGCAGTCACGCAACGTCGATCCTTGCCCAGTGTCGTACCGCGATTGAGTCGGCATCGACGACGATATGGCTACTGTCCGACCGTGATCGTCAGATGCGCCGCGGTTTAAGCGTGCGGTTCACCACCTCGGAGTTGAACGCTCAGCGTTCTTATCACAAATCGACCAACAAGAGGTTCGACAGCGACCCCGATCATGCTGATACGCAACCGTACAAGGACTTTGCGGAGCACGTTCGGCTGTTCGACAACCGTGTGACGATGCTGCGACGGGGCGAGAACATCACACCCAAAGCATCCGTACGAACCAGCGACGGGGTCGTGCGGTTCGCGGCGAAGTGGTTGGACAACCATCCGCCCGCCCACGCGGCCGAGGGCGAGCCGTACGGCCGCAAAGCGTTCGGGTTCGAAGACACGGCATCTGAGTTCTACTTGACTAGTTCTGCCGTCATGCACGGGCTCAAATGGCCGCTGGATTACATGCCCAGCGGCGAACTGGACATGTCGCGCCTGATCGTGGACGGGGTCAGCGTCGCTGTCGGGATGGCAGAATGCGCCGTCGCTTTATTCGAGGTACACGCGCAGCAGCGAACACCCAGAACACAACGAAAACCGTTGTATCCGGATCGCCTTCGGCCGACCATCAAACGGTGGGCTCGATATTTCTACGAGCCGGTACATCCATCTGTCAATCCGGCGTTGCTGGCTCTGCCCGGCTCACCGAAGACTTAGCCATAGTTGCGCCGCCCGTCAGTTAGACCAATGCGGCCGCAGGTGAGCGGCTCGCCTTCCGGCTTCGGGGTGAGTGCGGCGGTGCGGATACTGCTGCAACGGCCAGACCGGAGAGAACGTGTCCACGGTTCCCGATACCGCACATTTGATATCGACACTCCGCCAGTCCTCTGGCTAACTTCGATGCGGGACGATCGCGCGTACTGCGTTTGCGGCTCATTGAGACCTGCCGACGGCCAGCCGAACAGCAATAGCAGTGGTGAGTTTCGACCGCGCAGCAAACATTCTGCTAGGGATGGGTCGCTGTATCCCCGCAGCGTCCAACACCTCTTGCAGGCTGGACGGCGGTCTTCCCGTAATGGTGCGAGTCATCGCCTCACGTCGCCAGTGTGAGATCAGTTCCAGAACATCTCGCGACTCAGAACTGTTCCACTCTGCTATCCCTTCCAACAGCTCAAGATCCTGCAACCGGATTACGGTTGGCGAGTAAATTTTCTGCGTACGCGCTAGGTCTTCGAAGATGCCTCTGGATCGTTGGATCAGATCGCCTTCCGTGATTCCGAGGTTGGGAACCCCGTTGACCGGCACGACCACGATTGGCACGAACACTGTACGTTCTGTGGCTCCAAAGTCTGATCGGGAGCGGAGTTGGCGGATCGTCTTCGCGATCTGATCGCACTTCTTGAGTAGGGACTCCTTCGCATCCTGCTCGTACTGCTCGATCGTCCCCAGGCCCTGAGCGAATTTGAAGTTCAAGTGATGATTGGTTGCGTCCATCACCAGATACAATCCATCTCGCGACGGCACGACGAAGTCGCACACCGACGGTTTTTCACCTCGCTCGATCCATGCTGCTTGCATCTCGTTCTCGTGAACGATGCGCTGCATCGACGTGCTCGAAGCGATGATGGATTCGAGCACGTCTGCCACTGCTCTTTCGAACATGTCGTTCATTGCCAAGCTGAACGACTCTGCAACAGAACCAGGTAAGGGCTCACCCAGACGGAAGAAGGTTTGCCAGTACAGCTGGGCACCGAAGAAGCGGTCGATCGCCCATTGGTAGCGGAGCAGGCGGACGTTTCCGTTGTCGAGCGCCACGAACGGTCGTTCTGTGAGTGTGTACCGCTGATCTGCGACCGCGCCTCGAGCACGGTCCTTAGCAAGACGTTTCTTGAACTGTTTTAGGGGTAGTGCCATTTCGTCGAACAGCAGATCGACTGCGCCTTCAGTCGCTCCGGCTGCCACCAGCTCTTCTCTGGTGTACTCGTTCTGACCTCGGCGCGCTCCGTCGGCGACGATGGTGCCCAGTACGAGAACGTCGATGAGTTCGACCCCGTTGGCTTCCCGAAAGCAGTCTGCCGGCGATGCACCGAGTCGTGGATCTGTGACGCGCTCAGGCCATGGCGAGAACCACATGTTTTGCGTATCAGCTTGCAGCACTTCCAATTTCAGAGGGGCGTTACCCTGGAAGTTAGCGATCTCATCGAGCGCAATCTGGGCCATCAGGTCGATGCTCTGCTCAAGATTCATGCCCAGGACTCTCCGAGCTATTCGCGCTTCGGCGTCCGGTGTGAGCGTCCCGTCCTCGCTGAACTCATTGCGATCGTGTTCGGTGTTGATTGACATGATCAGCCGCAGGACTGTTTCGAGTTGGATCGGGTCAGCATCTGGATAGGACACGGAATTTTCGAGCGCCTCACGTATCAGCTGTGTCAGCGATCGGGGCGGTACCAAACGGCCGTTGGTTCTGGTTTTGGCCGAAACCGTTGCAGACCATGGTTGCTCGGCTTCACGGAGTAGTGCACGTTCGATATCACCTTGAGACCAGTCCGTCGTCGTCGCCACGTCCAAGCGTGACTGGATCGAGGCGAGCAACTCAACTGTCACGCTTCCGTCGTAATTGCCGAGGGTCGTTCGGCGCTCTGCTTCTCCAACGACATCAATCCCTGCGTGCGCGCACACGATTGGGTGAACTTGGAGCCGGAGTTCCTGCTCCATGAAGGCGCGTTCGTGCGGAGTCAGGAGGTCATTGCTGCGCTGGGACGGAATCGCACTTCGACGTCGGGGAGGGCGGTTCTGGTTACGTCGACCAGGCTTGCGGCTCAATTGGTGCTCCTCGGAATCTTCGGTGACGGAGATCGGTACCGAGTTCACCAATTTTGGCACCTACTGCACGGCGAACGACAAGTCGCTCTCTCTGATGTGACGCAGGACTCGTTCAGCGAACTGGGGAGCCTGAGCTTTTTCCAAACGTTTGGGAAGGGTGGGGTGTTCGTCGTTCGGACTTGCGTTCTTGCGTCTGAGCCAGTGCGCGAACTGGTATTCGAGCACTTCTGCCACAATCGCGGGCGATGAGTCGTCTACCAGGATGAAGAATTCGTCGGCGGTGTAAACCTCGTAGGGAAGATCGTCCGCGAACCGGACGTCTTTGACGTTCTGACTCAAAATGATGTCGACGTCTCCGTGTACAGCTGCCGCATGCAGGTGTGCGTCTTCGTTGTCGCGGTATTCGAGCGTTGGGTCGATTTCAAAGCCGGAGATCATGCCCTCTGGAACGTTGTCGATCAGCTTGCGTCGTACGTCTGTCAGTTGCGCGTCCGAGGCGAAAGGAACTTTCTTCCTGCGGTGGTAGGCGTATTCGGTGACGACGTCTTCGGTCCACTTGATGTCGTACATCGTGCCCCGAGGGTGCCACGACAGAAGGAAAGTCCAATCGCGAAGCGTCCTAGAGAGCAGGATATTTGCGTCCACCAGGACGCTCATCCCCCCTGTGCTCATACTCATGACGGGAATCGTACAAGTCGAGAAGCGGGGTTCCTTTCAACGCGCAAACTCAGTCTTCGTCGAGACCCAATTCGTCTTCGAGATCCCGTACTGCTTCGAACGCCGCGAGACGGGACCGGCGCTGCGCTTCCTTGTACGACATGACATCGTCGCTCTTGAGGCGTGTGTGGGACCCCACCTTGTGGCCCTCGATCGCGCCCTGCGCTATGAGCTTCATCAAAGTTGGGCGAGAGATACCGAGCAACTTGGCCGCCGCAGTCGTCGTGAGCTCATCGGGGACTGTTCCAACAGTCACGGTTCCTCCGCGGCTGACCACTTCCAACACCTGTCGCATGATCGCGACCAGGTCCGACGGCATGGCCGTTCCTTGGCTCCCGTCACTGTCGCCTGCCACGACGATTGCGCCGTGGATTGTCGGCGCGGATTGAGTGAACTGCCGCGCTTGTTCGACTTCATGCTGATTGAGGGAGAGAACCGTCCGGTCGTCGCGGGTCAGTAACGTGCTCATTCGACTCGGTCCTTCCTGTTTCTCTTCGACTTCGTTTGGCGTCGCCTGATGATAACTACTTTTCACTTATAAGTGCAACAGCATTATGGTTATGTTCCCAGGAGGTCGTCTCACAGCATGCCCGACCTGCCGTGGCCGGCCGTAAGCCCGCTTCGCTCTTACGGGCGCCAGTGGGTCATGGTTCGCGCGTTTCAGTCGAGCAACCAGCTGCTACGAGAGTTACGCAGCTGGACAGGCGCCAGTTTCTGGAAAAGTCTGGTGAGGACCCCCTGAAGAGTTTCGCTCCCTTGATGTTGGCTACGTGGCCGGGTCCCGCTGACTGCCTGGTGTCCCGAGTGCAGAGCTCCATAAGATCCGTGATGTCACCTCGACGTTTGGCGTGGGAGGCACATAGATGATGGGCGGATCGATCATCTCCGCATCGTGGGCATACCGGTCCTGGTCTGCGGCCCACTCGGCAGACAAGTCGAAATCGATGGTTCCGCCGGGTCCTATTCTGGTAGCGGTCTGTCGATGTGGCCGATCGCGGCCGGGATCGTTAGCATGTAGGACGACCTCCACGTTGTGGGCAACGTCGATGCCGATGTTCTTGACCCTCCATGTGGGTTCCTCCGGCTCGTTGCTCGCCCAACCGCCAGACCACGCGACGTCACGACGCTCCCGATCACGGGCATCGATTTCCTTCACGCGGATGTCAGCCGAGCGCGCTCGATATGCGCCCCAGATCCCCAGGGAGCCGCCGATGAGACCCCCGGTAGCGCCGATCAAGCCGCCCAGAGGTGCCACCCAGTCCCAGCTCATGATCTCAACCATAAGACGCGCTCAGGCGTGCGCTAAAACGAACAACCCGCCTCACGCGAGTAGCGAACGGTGCACCCACGGTCATTGCCAGCCCACTAAGTTGAGGTTGAACAGATCTGATGACGGAAGCGGATGTCCGTCGAAGACGTTGCGTCCTCGGTGAATTCATTCAGCGACCTGAACAGCGCGAGACTGGCATCGTTGTTGATATCGACCGAGCATTCCACCGTGCAGGCATCGGTATCCATGGTGGGCAAAACGCTGAGGACAGCGTGCATGGTGCGGCGTCCGAACCCCTCTTCACGACGACCAGGTGCCACTGCACAGATCACCCCCAACGAGGCCGGGCCGTCGACATCTGGGATGTGTGCAGTGCGACCCACCATCAGCGTGCGCCCCGCCAACCTCCGACGTACTTCGCCGCCAACGAAGGAGACGGGGTCGAGACCGTCGTATCCAATCCAGGCGTAGCTTCCCAATCGCAAAGTGTGGCCGCCGTCGCTTGCACTTCCGACAGTGTCGAGTCCTCCTGCGAAACGTGCGAACTCAAACTCACTCATCCACTGTCTAACCTGCAGCGTCTGATACCACTGAGCCACTACAGACAGATCAGCCGCACCAGCATGGGCACGTTCAACTCGAAAAGCATCACCAGTCACAACGCGAGACGATAAAGCATCGGCGAGCAGTCGCAGAGCTTACGAGCATTGAAGCAGACCAGAACGTCAACATTCCTTGACGGTGCGGTAACTCGTGTTTTGGTAATTGATGACCGAAGCAGGGCCAACTACCGGCTAAACCAGCAGGAACGACCACTGGGTCGGATGCGAAAGAAGTCCGGTCGGGAGTTTGGTCCGCACCGGGTTAGTTCAGTCATCCCGCCCTGACTGACCGCGCGGCGGTGCCTGTTCGTGGTTGGCTTCGTCCAGTGGCCCAGGGGTGGCGCGCCGGAAACTATAGCGCGTCGACGATTCCCTTCACCTTCTGTCCGTCGCTCGGTGACAGTCCCTCATTGATTTGCACGAAGATCAAGGCTGGCTCCGATCCGTAGCGGTGAGGGCCGGCCAGGAAAGCGGCATCCTCGTAGCTCTGCACGGTCTTTTGGTATAGGTCGACTTCATCGAATGCCATGACCGCACCACCTTCACCGGGAACGGATGGAAGATCGAAGTCGTAGACCTCGGTCGCCGCCAGAGCCAGTCCATTTCCCTCACCGCGAACACAGTTCGCGCCGATCCCGGCTTCTTCGATCTGCGCACACACGCTTTCAGCTGTGCTGGCTGCTGCTGCCGGAACCGGCTGCGAGGCCTCCGTCGATGTAGCAGTTGCCGTCACCGTAGATGCGACGCTGTCTTCGGATGAGTCGGATGAACAACCCGTCACGACGAGAAGTACACCGACTGCGGTAACAGTAGCTGCGGCTTTCAAGCGGTTCATATCTGTCCATTCTGTTCGATCAGGCACTATTTGCTGCGTAGGTGAATCTTTTGGCTCGGTGGGGCGAGCAAGAAGCCCGAACCAGTCTCCGGTACGTCGTGGGCGGTTGTGCACCCCGAGCCACCGGCAGTCGGTCAGTTAAACGGCGCTGCTGAGGTCTCACGGCGAAGACTTTCATATACCGGTTCCGGAAGCGGTGATGTGGGCACCGCGACGTGCATCTGCAGTGCCGCCCCGCGCGTTACTGCGCTGCAACGTGATTAACCCAGCGACGTGCAAGTTCTCGCTGAGTTAATCCATTCGAATGACGCGTCGGTGTGCGCTCCAAGCCTCGATCCACCGACTGTCCCATCGGCCCGGTGTCGCGTTGTAGTGCGTCGAAGTCCTGTGGCTCTCGCCGTCGATCAACATCGGCGACGGTCAACTGATCAGCAGGGCTCATGGTGGGGCCAGTGGCGACATCATTGGACGGTGTCAAGACTTCTCGACGGACACCTCGAGAAGTCGATCCGGAGCTGTCGGCCCAAGCCGGTACCGTCGCACAGATGGCAAGACAGGGCACCGCGGTGAGCGGGTATCGCTACGAGTGGGGGCTGTTCGCCGACTGGTGCGCCGCCGGCGACGTCGAGCCACTACCCGCGACGCTAATCACGTTGGCGGAGTTTCTCGATGAGAACCCTGCCGGCGAGACGGTGCAGTTGCGGCGGGTCTCTGCTATTAACCACGTCCACCTCGATGCCGGCCTCCCCGCGCCGGGGCGCGCGACTTCGCTCCGGTTGGCATTGAACTCTGCCCGCAGCGCGAGAACGATCCGACGTGCCGTGCAGTATCAGGCGATCGCGGCCGGACTGCCGACCGTTGGATCGACGGCTGCATTGTTCGGACGCCGTGACGCCGTACTTCTTCTCTTGGCCGGAGCGGGTTTGTCGCACAGAGCGATTGCATCACTCGACCGCGGCGACATCACCATCGACGGTGAAAGTGTCTGGATCGGCGGCCACCACCGTGTTCGCATCGATCCCCACGACGTCACCGACTTCAGGCCAGTAGAGGTGTGGGAGCGGTGGCATACGATCCTGCAGTTCTCCGACCGCTACCCATCGACAACTCTGCTCGCAGAGCATCTGCAGGACAACACGTTTCCCGAGATGTATGGGTGGCCGATCCGATCGGGCCCGATCGCGGTCCCGATCGATCGGTGGGGACACATGCCCCTACCCGTCGCCGCGATGACTGCCGCCGAGATCGGATCGGTAATTGCCATGCATCGCGCCGGGAACACACCGCTACACAACTCGCGCCGCCATCGCGTCGTCCCCTCGCAGAATCGCGTGGACACCGAACAGCTCCAGGTCTTCGGCCCTACCGAGTTGGAGCGCTCTTTGGAACTCGATTCCGGGTACTACCGCTCAGGCGTCGATGCACGACACCGCGCACATACCGCTTTGGCCAGCGTTCCCGACATGTTCGACGACGTCGAGGTCCGTATCGAAGTGCTCCTGCAGCGCACACTTGACCTACTCGATAGCGAGACACCTTGACACACCTGAGTGTCCGCGCAAGCCCGCATGGAGGCAGCAGCACCACAAACGCATCGTCAAGAAAGGTTGACGGTCACCGGATCTTGAGAAGCGAACGAGCACCACATTCGTGTCTGGCCGAGATACGTGCCCGGCACACAACGCGTTAGAACAGGTCAGGTGGGCCGGTGTGCATCACCGCCATGATGTATTCGCGGTCGGGCGGGTCGGCCGGGTGATCATCGGCGATCACGAACAACGCACTATCCGGTTCCTTCGGGGTGCGTGCCTCGTCGCGGGCTGCGAGCCATTCTCGCCAGACAATGCGTTCGGCGCGGTGGCGCACGATGCGGGCACGGACGGCCGACGTGAGACCGTGGCGATGGCCGATGTCATCGAGTTCGACCGGCCCGACACCGATTTGCGCGTTCTCGACCGTAAGCAGACCGGCGACGCGCAGATCCAGCAAAGCCTCGTACCCGCTGGTACGTCCGACCCCGATGGCGGTGAACAGCTCGTCCGGGGTCTGGGGCTCTGCTGCGGCGACTACTGCGTCGTAGAGGATGCGGTGACGCCATCCGATGACGCTCCATGCCGGGTGTACCGACTCCACCTCTGCTGGCCCTGTCAAGGTGTCGACTGTCGTCGCTCGTCCCGTGCGTGTAGGCACCAGCGCGTACCGGTCGGGGTTCCGGCCCACCCCACGCTCGATCAGCAGCAACGGTGAGCCTTCCATGTCTCGCAGCCGCTCCAAAACTGACCACACCGTTGATTCAGGGAGCATGCCGGCGGCAATGGACAGCGACCGCCCACCTACACCGACAGTGGGAACGCCTTCGACTATCTGGCCTGACACTGCCGCAGCCCACGCCAGTGCTTGAACAACTGCGTGGGTAGTCCATCTATCTCGCCGATGTAGGAACTCAGTAGCGACCCAAGTTTGAGCGTGGGTAAGCCATAAACGAAGTACCGGGTCGTATGTCCCCCCTGTGTGCTTTTGCTTGTGCCCGATATCCCGAACTGAGTCGGAAAGTGTTGATGCGGCCCAGTCGAGGGCGCGGGCAGTGTCGCGGCGGATGGCGCGTTCAGGTTCTGCATAGCGGGCGTACGCGGCACGCACACCCGCCCAAGCAGGTTCGGTGACGCGGGCGAGGATGTTGGCGGTGCTGGCACCGGAGAGGATGGCGTGGGTGATGACGGACTGGCGTGCTTCCGAGCGTGAGGGCCAGCGGCGGGTGTCGATGCGGCCGGTGCTGGCGAAGTCGAGGACGCAGCGCGGCGGCGGGGTGGAGCGGCAGAAACGCGGATGCAACCGGGCGTCATCGCTGATGCCGAGGACGCGTTCTGCCGACGTCTCAGCTCGGATGTGGGCGTCGATCGGGCTGGTGATCGCTCGGCCCGTTCCTCCGAGCAGAGCTTCGAGCCGCTGGAGTGTGCCGGCATCGGACCCGACGGTCAGAATGTCGGACGCTGCCGCCGGGTCAAGGTCGACGAGGGTGCGGTAGCCACCTTCTTTGCACTGCGAGCCCGGCACGGTGATGCACCCGGTGACGTCGTTGGTCATCGGTGTGATGTCCAACGTGGGAAGTCGCGCTGAAAGAAGACGCAACAGCGGCCGGATCTCGTCGGCAGTGACCGTTTTTCCCGGTGCCAGCGGTACCAGCACGTGTCGGCCACCGCTGGTCGATTCGTCGACTACTGCGCGGCCACCGCATTCGGTCAACCACCCCAGCAGACGTGACACGTCGGCGACAACGGAGGCGTGGCAATGATGTTTGGTGTCGAAATCCAGAGCAACGACGCCAGCGCGCCCGCGTGAGAACAGCGGTACAGCCGCTGGCAGTACCGGCCTTTTGACCGTCAACGGCCCCGCGGACGAGTATTTACGCGTCGTCGGGTCGTAGAGACGCATCGATCGGCGCGCAGCAATGACCGACGCGAATCGATGCCACAGCCGGTCCGCAGTCGCATCCGGGTGGACGACACGAACGTTCAATCTTGTACCTACTTCAGGGCACGATGTACCCTGAGACATGTCTCCCAAGACAGTCCCTTCGGGGAAGAGCAACACAACACGAGTTGCGAGCTAGTCACTCGCTTCTCTGACTTCGAAAACCCTCGGCCCGCCCGCCGGGGGTTTTTCGTCGTCTGCAGTGATGCGTAGATTTAGTTGACGCAGGACCCGAATGTCGATTCGGGTCGAACGGCTATGCAGTCAGGGGCAGCACCCCTTGGTCATGCGGTCGGTTGAGTTCAAGCGCTAGATCTTCGCGGTCATTTACGATCGCGATGAGGTCTGCTAGGTACTGACCTAGAGACGTCACACCTGCCGAACTCTGCTGTTGTTCGAGCGTCTTGATTAGCTCTAGCGGGATTCGGACAGTCAACGGCTTCCGCTCACCCTTGCTGGGCATCGGCATGGCGTGGCCTCCTTAGTCTGCATCTTCGGTCCCAACCGGACCGATATCCATCCTGATGCAGAATCACCTTTGAGGCAGCCTGACACGCCGAGAAAATCTCGACAAATTGCACCGATGTGACCTCACAGCCCTAACGGACTGAAATCGGGCGCAGGATGGCACACAGTCAGAGGTCGTATCGATCAGTTCACCGTGCAGTTGCAAACCGCGAGTGGTGAACAGGGCGACATCGCCGATCATGCACCTCGACCGCCGAATTCATTGATGGCACAGTACGTCGTGCTCGCTCAAAGTTGTGGCTTCGTTGAGCACACTTGCTGATTAGTTGGGAGAGACCTCGAATCGCGGTCAGCGAACGTGAAGCCATTGTCGACGCCAGGTGTCGCCCTGATGCCGATCATAGGATCAAAGGACACATCCGAAACCAGGCCCGCCGTAGCAGGTCGTGATAGCTTCGGCCCCGGCACCTCAAACTCTTCGAGTCAGTGGATACCTTTGGGCCGCATGGCTTCCAGATGCAGCCTCTTCACCGCGCAGAGCACTGTGCGCGGCCTAGAAACTTGCGTTTTGAGTGGAATGTTGCTGTGCCTCAGTCTATTTCTCGGTCATGCCGGTTCACCGCGCGGGCGGCTTCGAACTCGTTTATACGCATTGCTTATCCGCCCTTCGGGGTACTCCAGTACACCCGCGAGCTGGCGTGAAACGTGTGGGGTCAGGCTACTTTGGCCGCGCTCTAGTGACCCGATGTATTGACTGCTGACCCCAATCGTGCTAGCCAGCATCCCCTGGGTGAGTCCACGCGAGATGCGCAAATCACCGAGATATTCCTCGTTCTCCGAGACCCAGACAAAGTCACTTATCGGGCATCCAAATTCCTCAGCGCATCGTGCGAGCGAGTCGATCCGAGGATGCGATTGGCCACGTTCCCACTGTGAGTACGTGGTTGACGCAACTCCGAGTAATCGAGCGACCTCTGCGGCGCTAAGACCCAGCGCGATGCGTCGAGCGCGCAGCTTATCGGGCGCGAAGCCTCGCAATCGACGCCTCACTGATGGAACCTCACGAATAGACACGATGCCACTTGTCTCAATTCGGTAGCACATAACGCATGTTTGGATGCTATTGTATGAATCTAGTTGTTTAGAAACAGACTAGGTATTCGGGAACATTCGCTGTCGACGTTGCATCTGATCTACGAGAGTCCAACTACATCTACGACCTTTGTTCACCGGACGTGACAGTCCGATCAACGTGCGAACAGAAAGTCACTCGACCCGAGGCCCGCTGCACAACCCAGCGCAAGTAAAAGAAAGCGAGAACCCCGCCGTGATCAGATGACTCGCAATTAGCAGACTCCAGATGCGTCGTGATTGGCGTCCCGATCCGCATCCGGAGTCCCTCCAGCTACGACAACTCAACCCTTCGAAAAAGGGGCAGAGTTGTATCCGCAGTGGCTCTCCAAGCCTATGCGGATACAGCAAAACCGCAATCGGATCAGGAGACACAGATGCAACCTCATCTGCCACGAGAAGCACTCGCTACAGCCGACATCTATGCGACTACCAGCCGAATCATACCCAACCACGACGAGCTACCGCACGCCCGGACAAATCCATGTTCACTGACGTCGATTCCCTATCTCACCCACGGACGCTGTGTCAAAAGACCCGTGAAGTCATCAGCGTAGGGCAGACGCCGACCCGCGTTCCGTGCTCTTGATACCCATCACACCAGCGCCTCAACACCTTCGGCCACGCTTCTTGACCCCACAGTCTCGGCTGCTCGAGTTCGAGGCGCATTCGTGAGCGGGAGATCTCGGCCTCACCGCCCTGAAGCCGCGATCCACCACTTGTCTCATGGACCAACTCACCGTTCACCGGTTGACACTCTCTTCTCGATCTGCCGGTCCTTCAAAAGCGTCCGGTCAAAAATGCTCTCGCAGAAAGGAATACAACTGATTTATTCGACCTCGTTGCAGCTCTGATTCTGGCCAGCCTATCCACTGATCAAAAAATCACCACGTTGTCTGCGCTGAGGGGATCACCCGAAGGCTGACCCTCGTTTTCGGTCGGTTTCTCAGCGCAGACGGTGGTGGTTCCACCACCAAACACTTCTTCCCCAGAACCTGAATCTCGCTGGTAGCACAGCACATAACGAAGGGTTTCAACTCCAATGTCTTCACAGCAAGGAATCGGTGGCCGCCACCGCCGCCGCAGAGAGCGTGCAGCAGTGGTTACCGCCGTCCCGATCATCATCGCTTTGGCCTGGGGATCCGGTGTCGGACACGCAGCTCCGCAGGACTTCGTGACCGCACCCGACACTGCACAGTCCGGAACGACGGATACCACCCCCGTTGTCCCACCGCCGGCACCGACACAGGAACGTCAGTTCCTACCTGGTTACCAGCCCTCACCGCGAGTGCAACAGTCCGAGTGGCGCAGCTATGACGACTATCAGTCCGGCAACCAGCAGTCCTCGTACCAGACCACTTACTACGAACAGACCCCCACGCCGCAGGCCGCACCCACCGAGGCACCACCGGCATTGCAGGCAGCTCCACCGCCCCCACCGCCGATTCCTACGGTGCAGCGCACTGTCATCGCGCCGATCGACGCACCCGACGGCTACATCCTCGCCGGTAGTCAGCTCGTGCCGTACGACCAGAACATGCTCGACCCAAACCTGGTCGAGCAGTTCAACAACACCGCGCAGGCTTTGCAGGCAGACGGCGGTAACTTCCTCGTCGACAACGGATTCGCCGATGCCCCGCAAGCCGACCGGATCGCGGCAGGCACCGCGACCGGCTTCATCGCCGGCGGCGCAACCGGTTTCTTAGCTTCCTTGCTCCCTGCCGCTGTGATCACCGGCACCGGGGGCGCCATCGGGGCCGGGTTGGGAATCGCGGCCACCACGGGCACAGGTGCCATTGTCTGGGGAGGACCAGCGGGATGGATCTTCATCCCCGGCGCTGCCGCTCTCGCTGGCGCAGGAATCGGCGCTGCGCTCTCGGTTCCCATCGTCTTGGGCTTGACCGCCACAGGCGCCGGTATCGGAGCGCTCCTCGGCGGCACCCTCCTGGGCGGCGAGCAGCAGATCATCGAAGAACCCGCACCACTACCGGCACCACTTCCGGCACCGGAGAGCATCCCGCCCGCGCCGGTCGCGCCACTGACCCTCGATGCTCCCGGCATCCAAAGCGTCATCGACACCACTGTCGGCCAGGTCGAGGAGTACCTCAATCCCGCACCAGCCGAGTCCGATTGGGCAGTCAGTGAAGCCCAGACGTGGATCGAACCCGCCTACGAGGCAGCACAGGGCTTCACCACGACCGTGCTCGAACAGCCCGCGGTGGCAGAGACGGTCGCTGCTGTGAACGCGGCCGCGGCACCCGCTCTCGATCAGGGCACTACGGCACTGAACAACGCCCTCGCAGGGGCCGGTCTGAACTTCGCGGTCTGACCTCCGGGTGCAGCCCGCCCCCCTGGTCGGGCTGTATCCGAAGGTTCGACCCCGCTCTATCCCACCCTAGGAAAGGCATGTTGTGGCACCTCGAGACCACACCACAGACGCTGACACCCACAACGGCGTCGGCGACGATTGGTTCGAAGACCCCGCCGTCGCCGAATCGACCTCCACCACAGGCCCTTCCGAGACCTCTCCGGGACGGCGATTGACTGTCCTGACCGAGCAAAACGACCCCATCACCAGTGATACCGACGACGACTGGTTCATCGACGATCGCGGCGCTGACCCGGCATCCGCAGCGGAGTGGGACAGCGCCCCCGACATCGCCGCCCCACACGACTCCGAACACTACGAATCCTTCGGCGCACGTACCGCTGTGCTACGCAACCAGCGCACCTACAACTCACCCACCCCGCCCCCACAGTCGTGGTGGAGGCGTCACCGCGCAGCGGTAGCGGTCACCACCGCGCTCACCGTTGTCATCGGCGGCGTCGCGGGCGCAGCTCTCGTACTCACCGGCGTCGGCAATGAACCACAACCCCCCGCCGCGCTACCTCTCGACGAAATCGTCACCACACCGGCAACACCCACCTCCACCGCGCCCGCAGCCGCCGGGGCAGCAGCCGCCGATGTCACCTGGTGCGCAGGACAAGCCGACGGCGACCCGGTCACCGGCGACAGTAACGACCCCGGCGCGGCCGCGATCTGGCGATTCGAGAAAGCCTTCTACTTCGACCGCGACGGCGCAGCTGCACGCGCGGCCGGCGCACCCGATGCGGTCATGGCCTCTGCGCAACGCCTGCAACAGGGCATCGACCAGTTGGAGGCCGCTATCGAGTTCTGCGTGCTCGCTGATGCGATCGACGCCGGGATCTACAACGTCACCGTGCTCGAACGCGGACCCGGTATCGACGGCCGACTGAGCCGTCAACGGATCACCACCACCAAGGCACCGGATGGCCAGACCCTCATTGCCGCGATCGTCCCCCGCTGACCAGGCACACCCACCAGAGAAGAGAGAAGCTGTGCACACAACTATCGACCAGGCCCGCCGCCTCACCCCGCGCCTGCTTGCTGCCACCGCAGCGCTGACCATCGTGGTCTCCGCGAGCGGTGTCGCCGCGGCGCAGCCGAGCACACCCACACCTGCACGTGGTGACGGTGGTGACTGCTCGGTACTGCATCTCGTCGTCGTACCGGGCACCACCGAAATCGACGAGAACTCCTCTCCAGACAGCGATTCCGGCTTCTTTTCCCGCGTGACAGTCCCGGCGATGCGTGATGCGAACTCCGGCGACAGCCCTGCTCTGAGCCGCAGTTACGTGCCGTACCCGGCCAGCTTCGGGGGCAAGCCCGGTGACCGTTCGACCGTCCCGTACGCCCAGTCGGTCGACATCGGGGTCGAGAACACCCAGAACATGATCTCCGACATCGCCGCCCGCTGCCCCGGCACGAAGTTCTTCGTCTCCGGATATTCCCAAGGCGGCGAAGCAGCATCACAGGTCCTGCGCTCCATCGGCGCCGGGGACGGTCCGATTCCCGCCGAGGACCTAGCAGGGGGAGCCTTGTTCTCCGATCCCACCCGCGCCGAAGGCGAAGACATCATCGCCAGCGGCGCGTCTGCACCGGCACCGGCACCGGGAACCGACGGCGCAGCCGTGGATACCGTCACCCTCGCCCCGGCCGTCGCCGCAGCTGCCCCCGCCGGGGGCGGTATCGCGCCGACACCGAAGATCAGCGGCTTCGGCGCAGTGTCGGATCGTGTCGCCTCCTACTGCACCGCAGGCGATCTCGCGTGCGATACCCCCGCCAACGCCCCCGCCGCCAAGCTCGTCGCCTCCATCGCCGGTCAGTCCTCGATGGACACCCGCGACCCCGTCCGAATCCTCACCGACGTCTCGACCGCAGTCGGGCGCACCGCCCTGATGACCGGAGCATCGGTAGTCAACGACAACATCGAATTCGACGACACCGCTGGACGGTTCGAGGTCAACTCCGCACCCGAAACGGTTCTCTCGAAGATGGCGAAATATTCCGACCCGTCCGCTACCTCGACCGAGGAGATGATCGACGAAGCGATCGGTGCGGTAACCAAGATCGCCGGCATGGCCATCGGTGCTGCGATCACCGTCGCCAAAGACGTCATCACCCCCGAGACAATCGGCCAGCTCGCCACCGTCGGACTGACCAACCCGCCAGCAGCACTCGGCCTACTCGCCGCCAAGGTCGCGACGTCGACAGTCAAGCTCGTACCCCCAGCCACCATCGACTCCGCCGTCGACGTCGCCTTCAAAGAAGTATCGAACACCATCGACGAAAACGCCGGCCTCGCCCAGCTCGTCACCGACACCTCGTACTGGAACACCGCCACCAAACACAGCTCCTACGACAGTGTCCCGGTCGGATCCAAAGGTGAAACCCCCGTCGAGCTGACAGTCCGGTGGATCGTCGCCCTCGCCGCCGACCTCACCGGCGATCAAGCTCTCGCCGACAAAGTCGGCGCAGTGATCACACAGGGCGCGGCACTGTTCGCCACCAACGAGACCGTGCGCAGCGCCGGAAGCATCCTCACCGCCCACGCCACCACCGGAGCAACACCTACCGCCACCGCCACAAGTGTGCCGCAGACCCCGGCAACGAGCGCCGCCACTGCACTTACGACCGCCGCAGTACCGACACCCGCAGCCCGCACCGCTGCGTCGACACCAACCCCCACCGCGACCACACCCACTCGGTGACCGAGAACGCCGGAGAAGGAGGTGCGCCCAACATGGCCGCACAACCAGCAGAGCACCGTGATTTCTACCCCGCCCACCAGCCGCCCATCACCCCTGCCGGACTGCGGGTGCCCCCATCTTCGCGGTGCGCCCCGATCCACCAGGACCCGGTCGCCGAACACGGTCGTCCGCCTGTGGTGTGGCTTCTGGCCGCCCACGGGCGCTCCGGCGCAGGCACACTCGCCCAAATCTGGGCACCGGCAGGAGATGCCCGACGCGGCTGGCCCGCAGCGGACCGTCATCGGGGCGTCGTGGTTGTCTCTCGCACCGACCGCGACGGCCTCGATGCTGCCCATGACGTGCTCCTGCAAGCCGCAGGGGGCCTGACCGGCGGCTGCACCCTCCTGGGCCTGGTACTGGTCCCCGATGCCCCCGGCCCACTCCCGAAAACACTGCGCAGACGCGCCGACGTCGTCGCCTCCGCCGCCCCAGCGGTATGGCGCGTCCCCTACATCCCCGACCTACGCACCCACGCCCAGAGCGAGCTCGCGGTGTGGTCACCGAAAGAACCCGACCCGCTCCCACTTACGCGGATGCGCGCACTCGCCCCCTCGACCACAGCACCACACCCCGAACTTGCCGCGATCGGGCGGGACATATTCACCGCCGCCCGCATCGCGGCAGGCCGCTGACGTTCGCCCTCCCACCCGAACAGAAAGAAACATCATCATGATCACCACTCTCGCAGCATCCGCCACCGACTTCCTCGCGCAGAACATCGGCGATGTCAGCCCCACCGCGCCAACTGGCGCCGCAGGCACCAAAATCCTCGAGCTGCTCTCGTGGCTGATGTGGATCTGCATCATCGGGGCCGTCGGCGGTCTCATGGTCTGCGGCGCGAAGCTCGCCGTCAGCAAAATCGGTGGTCAAGGCGGCGAGAACGGATCCGGCCTGGCGTGGGGCTTGGCTGGTTCAATCCTCATCGGTTCGGCCGCCGGCCTCGTCAACATGCTCGTCCTATGACCGGCATCATCTGGGCTCAACCGCCCACCTCTCCTGTGGAGTGGCCCGCCGAGGTGTGGCAACCGATCATGACCGGTCTGTCATTGCTGCTTTGGTTCGCCATCATCACCTGCGTCGCGGCGCTGATGGCGTGCGGAGCGGTATTCGTGAACCAGCGCAAATCTACCGGCACACAAATGGTCGAGGACGCCACCATGGCACGGATCCTCATCTGCGCCGCACTCATCGGCTCCGCATCCGGAATCGCTCAAGCCGTTCTCGCCTGAGTACCTGAACCCACTGCACCCGTTCTTCATTCGACCCGAAAGGCATTGTCCTGATGACCACCTCGCGCACACTCCGGATCGCCGCGACAGCGGCGACCGTCTTCGTACTCGCTGCGTGCGGATCCGGCACCGACGACGCACCGGCCACCACCACAGACCCGGCACCGGATCTTCGGTCCGCTCCGGCCGAGCTGACCTGGCGTCAAATCAACGGCGTCTCAGTACCGACATCACGGATCGATGGCCCTCGCACCGGCACGTCGGTCAACCGCACCGGATACACCCAGACACCACAGGGCGCTGTGCTGGCCGCGATCAACGGTCAGACCGCACTCGCCGTCGCCGACGACCGGACATGGCCGGACGTGGTCAACACCGTCACCGCGCCTGGACCTGGACGCGACCAGTTCGCGGCCGCGCGCACCGCAGTGACCGTCTCCGGCTCAGTCCCCCCCGACGCTGCACCGAAGTTCGTCGGCTTCGACATCACCGACTATCAGACCGATCAGCTCTCGGCGGCGGTGTCGGTGGCACAAACAATCGGCGACGACAACCAGCTCTACTCGTATCCCGTTGCATTGCAGTGGATCGGCGAGGACTGGCGGATCGTCCTTCCGACCGCCGAAGAGAACATCGACGCAGTCGAGCTCGACTCCCTCGACGGCTACACCACCTTGGAGCAGAACTCATGAGCCGCCGCCTGCGCAACACCCTGATCGCGGCCGCGGCCCTCGTCGTGGTCGCTGTGGTCGGCGGGATCTTCTTCATCGTTCCCAACCTCAACGACGACGCTGCACCGACCACAGCCGCACCGCCGACCACCCAGCAAGCACCGCCCGCATCTTCGGGATCGGGGAACAACGGGCAGAACGGTTTCGGCGTACCAGTGGTCGACATCCTCGGTCGCAAGGTCACCGTCCCGAACAACCCCATCGGGCAGCCGCTGCCACAGAGAAATCCGGAACAGCGGATCGAATGCACCCCGACCAACACCCCGATCACATCACCGTCCGGAGTGCAGATCCAACAAACCGCCTCGTTGCCGCTGTTGGTTTCGACCACGGACGGCCCCGTCGCTGTGACCGGCAACGTGCCCACGGGTTACACCCAAACTCCGCAAGGGGCTGCTCTGGCCGGATGGAATTGGGTTGCAACGACCTACGGACCCGGCCCGGTCGCCAAAGACGCCTATGAGCTCCTCACGGTGCACACCGACGAACTCGATCGGAAAGCATCCACCGAGACATGGGACTCTCCCGGCCAGGACGCCGGCACTGGATACCCCGCACCGGTGGCGTTCCGGATCGCAAGCTGCACCGCCGATTTCACGTCGGTGGAGTACGCGATCGAAATTCCCATCGACGACAACGGTCAGCGCCGCACCACACCGGTCTACACGGTGCTTCGCACGTCGATGTTCTACGACGGCAGTACCTGGAAGAGTCGATTGGACCAACGTTCCGTGGCCGCCGACACCAACGTCACCGACATCAGCTCCTTCACGCGCTGGAGCTTCGTATGAGCGCGTTACGCTCGATCGCCGGACTCCGCACCACCCTCACCCGTCTACTACTGCTGGCGGTCATCACCCTCGGCATCGTCGCCGGAAGCAACGCCGTCGCCTACGCCCAAGACAACCCGCCGCCCGCGGTCCCTGGAATCGCCGACATCGCAAGTGAAGGTAACGACTTCCAGAAGGATCGGCGCGAATGCCTCGCCGAGACCGCCGACGGTAACGCATTCCAGAACTTCATGAACGACATCACCGGCAACGCCGTCCCACAGGCAGCGTGCTTGGTCCAGTCGTTCGAAAGCAACCCCGGTGATGCAGTCTCCACCGCCGTCTCCTCGGCAACATCAGCGTTCTGGGGCGACCCTATCGGGGACTTCACCAAATCAGTGATGGAAGGCAACTCCCAAGCCTTCCGGTCCGTGATGACGTTCTGGATGTCCTCGGGCATCCCCGGTCTCGCAGCCGAGAACGCCATGTCGGGCCTCCGCAACATCATCTCCGCATTCACCGTGGTGGCCTTGTTCGCCTCGATCGTGATTGCCATGACCAAACTCGCCCTCGCCCGAAAACAAGCAGTGATGGAAGGAGCCGCAGAAACGGCGAACATGCTGGTCCGCACCGTCATCACCGTCACTTTGCTCCCGGTTCTGGTGCTGATGTTTCACCAGGGTGGAGACATCGCATCGGCGTACGCGCTGGAGAAGTTCGTCGGCGGGGATCTCAACGAGAAGATCACCGCCATCACCGCCTTCGACGACAAGACGGGCCTGGGCCCGATCCTCGCGCTCGCCTGCGCCGGATTCGCCTTCCTCGGCTCCGTCGCCCAGCTGATCGCCCTGCTCATCCGTGAAGCGATGCTCTGCGTTGTCGTGGCCGTCATCCCAATCGCCGCTGCGGCGTCTGCGACCGGCACCGGCCGATCCTCCTACAAGTCGATGATCGCGTTCACCCTCGGCGCACTGTTGTTCAAACCGGTTGCCACACTGCTGTATCTGTTCGCGTTCTGGGCTGCCTCGGCGTCGGCAGACGATCAGATCGCCACTGTCATCATCGGCTCGATGCTCCTCGCCGTGGTCGGCTTCTCCCTGCCCACCTTGATCCGCATCGTCGCTCCCGCAGCAGAATCTATCTCCGCCGGTGGCCGCGAAGTCGGAATGCTCGGCGCCGCAGGTGGAGCAGCGATGGGTAGCGCAGCCGCAGGCGGCGCACGTGCCCTCGGCGGAATGGCAAGCACAATGTCCAGGCCTGCCGGTGGCGGCCGCAGCGGAGGCGGCTCGGGTGCCGGCGGTACAGGTGCACGTCCCGCCACAGGTCTGCAAGGGCGCTACACCGGCGGATCGGGAAGCAGCGGCGGACCGGGAAGCAGCAACACCACGCACGCCGGCGCATCATCCGGACCGATGGGCGCAGCCCGCCGTGTCGGGTCCGCAGCCGCATCGGCAGGACGTACCGGCACCTCAGCAGCAATGCGCGGCGCAGCGGGCGCACTCAAAACCGCGGGCAGCGTCGGCCGCGCCGCAGGATCGGCCTCGAGCACCCTCGGCTCAGCCGCTGAAGGCGCGGTCGGCAACTACCACGGACGGATTCAACGATGAGCAGTTCACTCGAAGCACCGTACGAACCTCCGATCTACTCCGCAGGCAACCGACCGCAGAACACCTTCGCGTTCGGGCTTCCAACCAAGATCGTCGGCTACGGGGCGGGATTCTTCGCAATCTCCTTCGCCGTCCTGATCTTCGTGCACGTCGTAGCCGGACTGGCACTGATGGGCATCGGCGCACTCGTTCTCACCCCTCTGGTGTTCGCACCGAACGGCCGAACCCTCTACGAGACAGGACAATTAGCTATGCAATGGCAGTTCCGTAAGCACATCGAGAAGTCCACCGAATACCACGCCGGACCGCACTCGCGGATCCCCGGCGGTCGCTACCGACTTCCCGGCATCCTCTCTCGCACCAACCTCTACGTGGGAATCGACCGGCACGGCAACGAATTCGGCATGATCCACAACCCCGACGATCACCGCTACACCGTCGTCTTCGATGCCCTCCCGGGCGGTGACGAAGCGATCATCCAACGCGACAAAGACCTCTACACCGCCGACTGGGGCGTCTACCTGGCCGATCTCGGCCTGCCCGGTGACATCGTCGGCGCGGTAGTGGTAGTGGAGAACATCCCGGCCACGGGCCTGCGGTTGGCCCGTCGCGCCCGGCAAGAACTCGTTCACTCCGCACCGCCCATGGCGGCTGAGTTCGTTCGCCAGTCCGCCGTCCGGATGCCCTCGGGTCGACACCGCACCCTCGCCCGGCTCGCGATCACCTTCAGAGCCACCACCAAGGAGCGGCAGAAAGATCCGGAAGAGATGGCCACCGAACTGGCTCGGCGTCTGCCGGACCTGTACGAATCACTGAGCGGAGCCGGGATCGACGCCCAACCGATGACTGCCGCCGAGATCACCGCAGCAGTGCACCGCAGTTACAACCCCTCGACCGAGAACGACTTCGAAGAACTCGACATCTCCGGTGAAGACCACGGCGTCGACTGGGAAGACGCCGGCCCGGGCCGCGCCAAGACCGAATGGGGTCATTACCGCCACGACGGCGGCGTCTCGGTGGTCTGGGAAATGGCTGCGCCACCGGAATCGGTGTTCACCGACACCGTCCTCAAACCGCTCCTGCAACCGCACGACGACCTGCCGCGCAAACGCCTGACCCTCATCTACCGCCCCTACTCGGCCGGGGACGCAGCGAAGAAGGTCGACAAGCAACACCGAGACGCCCTGCACGCCATCAATTCCCGCGGCAACAAGATCACCTCCGCAGGATCGGAGAAGCGCCACGAGATCGCCGAACAGGCACGACGAGAAATGGTCTCCGGAGCCGGATACGAGCGCTACTCCGCTCTACTGACGATCACCGTCGGCTCGGTGGAGGAAATCGCAAACGCGGCCGCAGTGACCGAATCCCTCGCGGCGCGTTCCCGCCTGCGGTTGCGGCGCGCGTTCGCTTTCCAAGATGCTGCGTTCGCCGCCGGTCTCGGCGTCGGAGTGCTCCTCCCCGACCAGATCTCCACCTCGATCCTGGTCCGGCGCAGCTAGACCACCCCATCGTCAAACCCCAACTCCTGCGACCACAATCCAGCTCACTGCGAAGAGAGAGACGCTCGATGACCCTCACCGACGATCGCCCCGAACTGGGCTACGACGATCCCTACTTGTTCGAGACCGACACAGTGCAGCCGTCGGCGTTCGTGCGATGGATCATCGGCGACACCGACTACGCAGACCTCGCCGCCCGCATCGCCACCGGTGACGCGGACGACCCCTACAAACTCTCCCGGCGCGGCATCGGACTGGCTCGGTGGCGGAACGATCACCCCCACACCGTCCGGGCCGTCGCCGAGGCAACCGGGGACCCCTGGTGGCGCGAAGCGCTGAGCAGCAGCGCCCGCGGCCTCAAAGGTGCAGGCGGTGGCCGCATGTCGACCGTGCCGGCACCGATCGAATACGAAGCCACTTCGGTTCAGATGTGTGGGCTGAGCCCCTGGGCGATCGGTGCGGCCGCCCCCTCGGCCGGAACCATCGTCGGCCAACACGCCGTCACCGACGATGCGGTCTCGTGCGATCCGTTCGCCTACTTCCGCGACAACCACATCGCCAACCCCAGCATGTTCGTGCTCTCGCTACCCGGTCTTGGCAAGTCGACGCTGATCCGCAAAATCCTCATAGGTGCGTGCGGATGGGGTCAGACCCCGATCATCGCCGGTGACATCAAAGGCGAATACATCAAGCTCACACGTCTGATGGGCGGGCAGATCATCACCCTCGGACACGGCGGCGGTCACCTCAACCCCCTCGCCGGCGGGGCGCTCGGACAAGCCGTCGTCCGCGCAATCGCCGCCCGCAACATCGAAACCGACCCCGACCGCATCGTCGAGCTCGACGAGCTGATCGCCACAGCCAAAATCAGCATCCGCACCCGCCAAATCAACGCCGTCTGCGCCCTGGTCGAGCTGATCCGCTACGACACCCACTCGGTGAAAGCCTTCGAGAACTCCCTGATCGGCATCGCACTGCGCGAGCTCTACTCCGAGGCCGGCGGGTTTTCCTACGAGAACCCGCCGCTGCTCAAGGATCTCTACAACCGCATCGACACAGGATCCCCGGCCATGTGGCAAGCGGCCTACAAGACCGAGAGCAAGGGCTACCGCGAGGCCATCACCGAACTCATGCAAGCCCTCGGCGCGTTGACCTCCGGCCCCCTCGGAGACATCTTCGCCGACCACACCACGCAGCCGATCGACCTCGATGCCCCGATGATCTGCATCGACGTCTCGAGCCTCGACCGGGGAGATACCACCCTCAAAGCTGCCGTGATGCTCTCCTGCTGGGCCGATGCCTACGGCACCGTCGAGGCCGCACACCTGCTCGCCGACGCGGGCCTGGACCGCCAGCGCCTGTTCCTGATGGCCCTCGACGAGCTGTGGCAGGTCATCGGCGCAGGACCGGGCATGGTCGCCCGCGTCAACGAAATCACCCGCCTCAACCGCACCGACGCCACCGGCCTTCTGATGATTACTCACACCGGCCGTGACCTGGAAACCTTGCCCACCGAAGCCGACATCAAGACCGCGAAAGGATTCATCGACCGCGCCGGCATGGTCGTGTGCGGGGGGCTGCCGATCGGCGAGGTCGAACGCCTGTCCGGGGAGCTGAAGTTCACCGCCGCCGAAGCCGACATGGTCACCTCCTGGTCACGCGGGGCAGCACTGCGCGGATCCGAACGCCGCACCGCTCGCGCCCCTGTTGGACGCGGACATTTCCTCATCAAGGTCGCCAAAGACAACACACCCGGCATCCCGATCCGAACCGTGCTCACCGACGTCGAAATCGAGACCGGCGTCCACGACACCAATGCCCGCTTCTCCGAATACTTCTCCGGCCGCAACGTCGAATCCGCTGCCCTCGACGATGATGCCTCCCAGATGGCCGGCGCGTACTGATGCGCGCCGGATACACCCCCCAGACCCGCGCCTGGGCACTCGAGGAATACAAGAAGTCCCGGCCCAACTACGGCTCCCGCGCCGAATGCGTTGCAGCACTCGCCGTAGCGATCGGAGCCCACGAGAACACTGTGGCCCGATGGATCAAGCTCGAATACGGTCCACCCCGGTTACCCGCCGCCGATGAGACGGTCGTGCGGATGCGGGCAGTGGAGGCCGAGAACGAACGCCTGCGCAACGAAAACCTTACGCTCACAGCACGGCTCGCCGCATATGTACCGCGCTCGATCGCCGGCGAGTCGCTCGGAGCGGCAGCGCTGTGAAAAAAGGCGGCGCGATAACCCTCACCGTCGTACTCGCGTTGTCACTGTTCGTGATCCTGTTCATCACCACCGGAGTCCGCGACGACGCCGCCGAGTGCCTGCCCTCCGGCGGCGGGGGCTCGTCCACGGCGGCGGGAGGGGTGCCTGCCGGATCGTTCGCGAAGCCGACGAAGACCACCGAATCGACCCTCTCGAGCCCGTTCGGTGAGCGAGAAGGCACCATGCACAACGGCATGGACCTCGCCGCCCCCGTCGGCACACCCATCTACGCCTACGCCGACGGCATGGTCACCCAGGCCGGACCCGCGACCGGATTCGGGCAGTGGATCGTCATCGAGCACAACATCGCCGGCCAGATCGTCTCCACCGTCTACGGCCACATGTTCCCCGACGGGGTCCTGGTCAAGGCCGGAGACCACGTCACCGCCGGTCAACACATCGCCGACGTCGGCAACAACGGACAATCGAGCGGGGCGCACCTGCACTTCGAATACCACACCGGGCCATGGTCTTCCAGCAACGCGATAGACCCGACACCGTTCTACGACGCCGCCGCCGACCCCGGCACCGGGCAGAGCGGCCAGAGCCCACTCCCAGCACCCTCCACCAGCCCACCGTCCGCACCGTCGCCTGCCGGCGGAACCGCAGAGATGGCGGCCTTGTCCGGATCCGTCGGCTCCGAAGACCACTGGCAGGTCGACACCGTCCGCGTCGCCCGCGCCGTGCACGCCAAGTTCCCGCAAATCTCACGTATCGGCGGCTGGCGGCCGGGCGGCGGCGGGTACGACGATCACCCGTCCGGACGCGCTGCGGACATCATGATCGAGAACTGGTCCTCCGAAGAGGGTAAAACACTCGGTGAGCAGGTCAAGGACTTCCTGTGGGCGAACCGCGACTACTTGCAGATCGAGTACATGATCTGGCGTCAGCAGTACATTCCCTCGACGGGTGAGTCGAACACGATGGAGGACAGGGGATCTCCTACCGCGAACCATTTCGATCATGTCCACGTCACCACCGTCGGCCACGGAATGCCGGTACCAGGGCAGACCTATGGACCTATCCCCGGCGGTACCGGATCGGCACCGAAAGCGGCAGGGAACTGCACCACAGCCCCCGGCGCTGGGCTCGGTGACCGAGCCGACCTGGCGGCCGGCCAAATCCCGCCTGAATTCCAGCCCTGGCTCACGCGGTCGGCCGCACAATGCCGCGAGGTGTCCCCCGCGATCCTCGCCGCACAGCTCAAACAAGAAGCCGGTTTCACACCCGGCCTGAAGAGCCCCGCAGGGGCCAAAGGGTACGGACAGTTCATGCCCGAAACCTGGGCCGCATACGGATTCCCCGTCGATGACAACGGAACCGTCACCGGCCCAGCAGGAGCAGGCGACCCGAACGACATCGGTGACGCCGTGATGGCACAAGGGCGCTACAACTGCTCGCTCGCGGACACCCTGCGGCCCGGTATCGAATCCGGCTCCATCACCGGCGATCCCGTCGAACTGATGCTCGCCGGATACAACGCAGGCCCCGGTGCCGTGCAGCAGTTCGGCGGTATCCCGCCCTACCCCGAAACCCAGAACTACGTCACCACCATCACCGCTAACGCCGCGAACTACGACCTCGCCCGATAGCCGCACCCACCAGGAGACCCCGATGACAACACCTCACTGCGCCGACGATCACCCGACACCGCCGCAACTGTTCGAAGCCCGCGGATGGCTTCTGGACTGCGGTTTCAGCGACGAACTGATATTCGACCTCAACGACAGCGCGATCATGCGCTTCGTGGACCGCGAATACGAGGAAGGCTGGGCCGCGTTCCTGACCGCCAGCACAGGCACTCTCATCGAACGACAGATCACCACGAACCGCCACAGTGTCACTACCGATGCCACTACCGATGCAGTGGCACAGTGGACGCTCATGCTCGCCAAAGCACACGCACTCGGGCAGCTCCGACCCGATGACCAGCCAGCTCCAGCGCGTAATGGAGCTGGACTATGACCCGGCGAACCTTGGCCGTGTTGATCGGCCTCGGCCTTCTCGCCGCTGCTGGGGTCGCGATCATCGTCGTGCTGATCTTCGGCGGCACCAGCTCCCCTGAGCTGCCAGGCACCGATGCGGGATACGCCATGTCCCCGATCGGTACCGAACCTGCCGACGTCGCTGTAGCGGTGATGTCAGGGGTCTTCACCTGGCAACCGGCAGCTCAAGACTCCTCATGGGAAGCACTGCACAACCAGAAGGACCAGCTCAGCGGCGCGATGGCCACCGCCGCAGCGCAGCCACCAACACCCGCACCGCGCCCCCTTTCCGAATGGGCAGCATGGGCACGAAGCCGGGACACCATCACCGCGATCGTGCAACCGGACGGCGACACCGTCGTCGACGGAGACACCGCCACCGTGCCTGTCACGATCAGTCAAACAGTGCAGCACACCGACGGCTCCGTGACGTCGTTCACCACCTACACCGCCAGCGTGACACTCGAAACTGATTCCGGTGCTTGGAAAGTAGCGAACTATTCTCTTCAGAACAGCGACCGGTAGATCGTGCTCGCGCATGAGATTCCCGAGCAGTACTTCGGATCTACAAGTGCTATTATTGCTGCATGTCGGACGAGTGGAGTGAACTGCGGGCGGTCTCGCGTGATCAGTTCTGGTTGTTCACCGCCGCCCAGGCACGCCATCGCGGGTTTCGCACGTACCAGTTGGCCCGAGCAGTGGATCGGAACGTACTCGTGCGGGTCCACCACGGGGTCTACGGGTTCGTCGACGCCGAAGGGTGGTGTCCGTTCGAGAACGTCGCCGCCCAGTGGCTTGCGCTGGACCCCGGAGCCGACATCGATGCGCGCCGCGGCGCGCCGGAGGTGATCGTCAGCCATGAGAGCGCTGGCTCGATCAGGGGCATGGGAACGCTCGCCTCGTACGGGGTGGACCTGACATCGCCGAGGCGGATCAACGTCCGTGACCCGCATACCCGCACCTACCGCCGGCCTCTCGGGGAGCGCGGCGTCGACTGGGATCTGTACGAGGGATTACCGGTGGCCACCGAAACGCGGGTGATCACCGATCTTGCCGAAAAGCGGGTCGATGGCGGCGATCTGGGCACTGTCGTACGCGATTGCATCGACTACGGCACCCTGTCGGCCGACACAGTCATCGACCTTCTCGCCCCATACGCCGCGCGGTGGAATCTCCCGGCGTTCGACGGCAAGAGTCTGCTCGAGCTGCTGTTGTGGTCGTGCCGTGAGCCGGTAGGGGCCTGAGTGCCGCATTACGCCGACGAGGGCGACTTTCGGAAAGCGTTGATCACGCGGCTTCGACAGCTCGGCACGGACACCGGATGGGGTCCACAGGACGCCGCTCGCGCCTTCGCACTGCAACAGCTCACCTCACGACTGTTCCGATCTTCCAGCGCCCAGAGCTGGGTGCTCACTGGCGGTACCGCCCTGCAATACCGCAGCAGCGAAGCCCGTCCGACCACCGACGCCGACCTTGCGTTCGCGGCCGACACTGGCGCGCTCCGCAGCACTCTGATGAGCGCCCTTGCACCGCGCGAGGGCGAGTACGGCACTTTCGACCTCGCCGTGAGTGTCTCCGCTGACCGGGGCCAGCACAAAGCTCGCATCACCTATCTGGTCGACGGTCAGCGGTTGGCCAGTGCAACTCTCGACGTGAATACGACTCGTACAACCGATTTCGAGCCGGACACTCTCACTCCGGCGCCGTTCGTGTCGATGCCCGACCTTCTACCGCCGCCGCCAATGCAGGTCTATCCCGTCGCGCGGCATCTGGCGGACAAGGTGACCGCGATGTACGAACGTCACGGCGCCGCTTCGGCGTCGCCTTCCACGCGCCCGCACGACCTCGCCGACATCGTCATCCTCGCCCGCAGCAGTACCGTCGATGCCATCGATTTGCTCGGCGCGATCCGCAGCGAAGAGCAACGCCGCGGTGTCACAGTGCCATCCCCACTTGTTCTGCCTGACGAATTGTGGGTGAGCAGCTACCGTCGCCGCGTCGAACGCAGCGGATTGCCTGCCTCACTGCACGAGGCGCGTTCTGCACTGGGCGTCGCCAACGAACTGCTTGGCCCGATCATGTCCGGACAGGTACTCGACGGGCGGTGGGATCCGAGCTCTCTCACCTGGACTGCTGGCGACACGGGCGCAGGGCCTCCGCTATCGATGAGGATGCTCTTTCGTGCTGTCAAGCCGCGGCAATCGACGTCGCAGCCACGGCAATCAAATCACCAGTCGGCGCCGCAACCTCCAATACCGCCGATTCACGAAGCGCGCCCGGACACCGGATTCTCACTGTGAGGCTTCGCCGCGAAGGGCGGGGCGCTCCCGGAGTACGGCACACTGGTTTCAGACTTTGGTCAGTCGCTCGATCGCGACCTTTCGAGCACCATTGCCACGTACTCGCCGTCATCGGCTGACCACTCGACGCGGTGTAGTGACGCGCGTCGACCATGTTCGCGACGTCCTTATCGGTGGCTGACCTGTGGTTAATTCACTGTTCCTCCTCTGTAGATTGTTCTTCCGGCCTCTTCAGTGCGGCGACGACCTGCTTCACCTGGTAAAGCTGGGCAGATCCGCCGCTGCCCTCTTGAAAATTCACCCGTGGACCGCCTTCCCAGGGCATCGAGAACACCGCGTGCTCGTGCCCTGCTGACGCGGCGATCCGAAGATGGACGCACACCGCGATCAGCTCGGCGTACCGTACGGCGTTCAGTGACGTTTCGAGCAATACGCGAGGTAACAGCTGTTGGCGGCACGGCCACCACCCACACGATCCAGCAGGGCCGGGCCCGCTGAGAAGGCCCCTGCCGTTGGATACTGATGCATGCCTGGTCTATGTACTGTCGTTCTCCTCTGCACAGGGCTCTTGACCCAACTTCTGGGTATAGCCCTTGTTGTCGCGGACATACGTCGTGACCGTCGCCTCAACAGAGAGTTTGAACGTTGGATTCGGGTAGCGAAGGAAGCCGAACAGGAAGCGGAGCTGCAGCGTTCGCAGCCAGGGCTGTCACTCGACGAAGATCTGGAACTCATAGTTGGGGCGATCACAGCGTGGGGTCCTGTCTATGATCCAGAGTTTCAACTCCAGCGCACAGCCGGGAGTGGCGCCGGCTGGGCAGGTGTCGTCTTGCTGGCGGTCGGGACCGTAGCGAACTTCGCCGCGTCAGTCGGACCTCTGATCTGAGATCCCCCCGATTTTGCTGCGTCGGATGACGCACCAAAACATCGTTACAAAGACGTTACAAAGATCCTGATAGCCCTTCAGGTTTTTTGGAATTAGACGAGCCACGGTCGCCCCCAGAGATCTGATGATCTTTTCCCGTATTCGATATACGGCCCCGCGAATGCGGCTCGCAACATGACACGCAAACCACCGAAAAACACTCCCGGAAGCGTTCTTTTCACGCCGTCACAACGTATTTCACCCTGGCCAACGATCAACTAGACTGTAACCGGAGGCAAAATCGGAGACCTCTATGCTGTCAAATCCTTTGACCAGCAATCAAATTCAGTATACTTGAGCGCGCTCATAGTCCATTGAACAATCCGAAAACAAGGAGGCGTTGCACAACGCTGATAACATGAAAAGTGAAGGTAAAGAATATGATTGGTAGAAACAATAGTAACCATAGTAGCAATAATGACGGTAAGCCAGAAGGGACATTCTGGTGGTTCTACGCTCACCCGATGACCTTGATTTTGCTGGTCGTCGTGTTCGTTCTGATTGGATGGGCCATCCTAGGACCAGTGCCCGTAGTGACGTTGGGGATCGCGATACTCAACTTTGCAGCTACCGGATACGGCGGTAGTTCCTAAGTAAATGATGAGACCGGGGCCTCGATGGGCCAGCAGTGCCATCGAGGCCCCGGTCTCATCGATCATCGGCAATGAAGATCATTTTGCCAGGCGCGAGGAAACGCGCCTAAAATCACCTCAAGGATCGAGCGTTGCCTGGCCGGCAATTTCGCGAGTTCTCGTACACCCTCGGAACCTCCCCCAACCGGCGGAAAGCGACGACGACTGCGGCGACTCGTTTTAGCTCCTTGCCCTTGTCCGTTCATTCAGCCGGACAACCCGCGCCCCTTCCGAGACGCGGGTTGTCTATAGGACAGGAGTTCTACTTGCTCTTGCCGGCACCGTTCTTAGTGCGATCGACGACCACGTAACCCTGCCCCGCTTTCGGAGCGCACGTACTCAGCAACGGCGTCGACTGGGTCAGCCTGTTTTTCGACGGTCGAGTGAAGGTCGCGTCACGTTCGCATTTGTGGGACATTGTCGACTCTGGCAGGCATACGGCGCTGGGTGAGTACGTCATCCTCGTTGTTGGCCGGGGCGCTCGATGTTGAACCGAGGCGAGGGCCGCCGAGGTGCCCGACTATGCGATCAACCTCAACCCAGCTCGGTCGGACGGTGGCCGCCACTGTGACCGCCGACAACGGCACATTCGTAGAGTTTGTCCACTACGGCAGCGTCAGGGTGGGCAGTGATGGCCGCGACATTGCAGAGACCTTCAACATCGGACGGGAATCACTCGACGGTGGTGCATCCGGCAGCGGCAGCGCCGTCATGGTCACCTTCGTCGGCACCTACAGACCGTCACGCCCGTGTCGCAACGACTTCCTCGTCGAGATTGCACCGCGTGAACGCCCCGCACGCAACCACCCTTATCCAGAGGGTACGTGATCGACGAAGGCAAAATAGGCCCACCAGCAGCCGAGACCCACTCGTGGTTCTAACAACCACGCCTATGGTGTTGTGCTCGCAATCGGGTTCGGACCGGGCCATGCTTCGCAGATGCTCTTGGCCAGCTCGACCGACCGGTTGTTGATGTCCGACTCAGTCCACGTCTCGGCGTGACGGTCAATAATCTCCTTATTGAGCACCAACACACTGAACTTGCTGAGTAACGATCGCTTGCCCCGCCCCGCTTCCTTACCTGTGGGAGCCACTTTCACGGCCTCGCTATCGGTCCACGGGCGATGCGAGAGCGATCCATTGAGGCCCTGCGTCACAAGGGTCAAGTTCCCCAAAGTATTGACCGCGGAATCCCGCCGTCGCGTGGCCGCGTCGTCGAGTGACGGGTTTTCGTCCCAGTGCTTTCTCCACTTCTGCGGCATCACATGCTCAATCTGCAACGGCTCGGCAATGGTGACGCTCTCGTGCCGTTTCGTCCGGAGCAGCTGCTCAATGCGTTCGAGTACCACTCTCAACCGGTTCTGCCGAATGTTCGCATACATCCTTAGCTCCGGAACGCGTTCGACCAGTTCAGAATCCGTCGGCCACAGTCTGGCGTCGGCCGTCTGAATCGTCAGGAACCCGCGCACCAATGTCCCGATCTTGTCGGCACCGTCCTTGTCGAACATCGACAGTATCGACACCATTGTCTTGTTGACGTCTTTCATGGTGTATCGGAGCAAGGTACGGCGTATCACCCAACTTTCGAGCGCCGACAATGCGATCGTAATCTGGTCCTCGGGAATCTTGTGGTTGTCGGAGATGATCCACAGCAACAGAGGTGTGGTCGCAGCGAGCTCGAACTCCTGCACCACCGTGCGATGAAACCTGCCGGCCGCAGTATCCGAGGGCTTCTGGGCCAGCTCTCGGTACTTGCGAGCGTCGAGCAGCAGTTCGCTGAGCAACCCTTCCGCCGCGGTTACCGTGGTCATCAAAGCTTCGGCATACTCGACAAACCTTCTGAATGTATCGTCAGTGAGGACCTCATTGCGGGTTCGCATAGTGAGCCAGTACTGAAGAAACGTATCGATGCGTGACCGCAGGTGACGACCTTGGGCAACCTCCTCACGCCACCACTCGTCATCGAACTCCGACCAGAACTTTTCTGGCCAGTTCTCGATGTCTGCTCGAAGCCGCTCACCTTGTTGAAAAACCCAATTCTTGACCAGATCTGCCTTCAAGAGGGGGGTACCGCGGTCGTTGAGTGTCTCAAAGATCAGTTGTGAGTCGTCGTGGCCCGACAAGTTGATAGCCACGACGTACAGCCGAGATTGAAGCACGTCGGTCAGAGCTCGTACCCGTTGCAGCTCGTCCCCGACGGCACCGCTGTTCGTATCAGTGATCCAGGCATGGATCTCGGACTTGAAGAAGTTGTGGGCTTGGACCACACGATGATCGCCGAATGCAGTCGTGTCAGCGGCGTCCATGACGGCAGCGAATGCATCTCTGTCCAGGCGCGACGGCCAGAGCTTGAGCCGGTCTGGTTTATTGCGGAAACGGTTTGCTGAGTTGAAGGTCAGCTCGTTCAGAGCCTCTGCGTCATCTACATACCCGAGCGTCTCGAACACTTTCTGTGCTGCGTCGAGGAGCAGTTGCAGCGTCGTAGTGCGCTGCTGACCATCGATGACCGAGTGTCGCGTGACGTCGCCGGACGACGCGGGTTTGGATTTGAAGACGATTGCTCCGAGGAAATGTCCGCCCACCCGTTCGAGCGCGTCCGGGTCTTCACCGGCGTCGAGGACTTTGAGTACGACACGCTGCACGTCCTCCCATAGCGGTGCCCACTGATCTACTTCTGACCACACGTACGGTCTTTGAAAGACCGGTATTTCGTAATGCACCGCGCTATCGAACAAGGCTTTCGGCGGCAAAGCGTCGGCTTTCAAGGGCATGCCTCTCGATCGGGGTGTGGCGACACTATGGTGCCTTGATCAAGCCCACGCCGAAAAACAAGGGTTCGATGATTCGGCCGAACGCCCGGTTTGTCAGGAGGGCGGGCAGCAGCTTCCAACCCGAAACCACGGTGCGTGAGCCACGCTGGACGCAGGCCGATCCCCCTCCGTTCATCATGTGCAAACTAGGGTCATCAACGTTGACCATGTCGTAGGTGTACCAAACACGGAGGCTCAGTGAGCGATTTCGAGCAATTCCTCGGTGACGCGGATGTCCGTGAAATCCCGTGGGCAAAGCCATCCGGTGCCCCAGTTTCGCTTACTACCGACAGGGTGCTCATCGCGGACGGTATCGACGCCCTCGAAATCGCAGTGGCCTCTGCGGCAGCCCGACCCAAGGTCGACGAGGTCCGTCGGTTGTGGGCTGCAAGATGGGGCCGTCGGGCGGCACCAGTCGTACTTGTAGTCGCATACATCGTCGACGGAGCCTATAAAGCCGCGGTGTGCGGGACGAAGGACGACCCTGTCGTCCTAACCGACTTGGACTTGTCGCAGGTCGAGCGGATTTGCACGGCCGCGCTGGCTGCGCCAGACCCGGTTAACGCCGAACGCGCCTTTCACCGACTCCTTGTCGGGCAGAAAGATCAGTTGGTGGCCGGCCTCACCAATGCTGGGCTGTTTGCCTCTCACGAGTTGAGGGCGGGCGTTCCCACGCGACCGGACTGGCAGAGTGAACGCGAAAAGGGAAGTGCACTGCTGCGGCAACGCGGAACCGACTTGATCCGTGGTCTGGGGTACAAGGTAACTCCCCACGGATCTAGTGCGCTGATTCTGACATCGAACGATACCCACCGGGCGGTTGCCGTGCTGCTCGATGACCACGAGGTGTTCGACCGCCCAACCGCCCGCTTCGGCGCGGTATCGCCGGTCGCGCAGGGTCTCGCGATCGCTCAGCAACAGGGTTTGCCTTGGCTCGTGGTGACCAGAGGAACCCAAATTCGGCTCTACCCTGCAAAACCTGACGTCGGCGTCGGGCGCAAGGGCCAGGCAGAGACGTTCACGGAACTCGACCTGGCATTGTTGGCCGACGACGACGCCGCGTACTTACCACTACTCTTCTCCTCCGACGCCCTGGGCTCCAACGGCAGTGTTTCCGCAATACTGGCCGCATCGTCCGATCACGCCGCCGCACTGGGAAAGCGGCTCCGCGACCGGGTATACGTCGATGTCGTCCCACAGTTAGCCGTTGCGGTCGCCAACCGGATGCGCGCAACCTCGGAGGCCGATCTTGCCGAGGCATACCACCGGACCCTGGTCATCCTGTTCCGATTGCTGTTCGTCTCATACGCAGAGGACAGGGGTCTGCTTCCGTACCAACGCAACCCCCGTTACACCAAGAAAGCACTGAAGACCACAGCCCGCGAGCTGGCCGAAAACCCTCACATAATCTTCGATCCGGACGCCACCGACCGGTGGGACGACCTTCTAGCAATCTGGCGCGCAGTCGACGACGGAAACAAAGAATGGGGCGTACCGGCATACAACGGTGGCCTTTTCGCCAGTGACGATGTGCATCCTTCAGGTAGAGCCATAGCCACAATGCGGATGACAAACGCCGAGATCGGCCCAGCGCTGAGATCGCTTGTCGTCGACACCGGAGAGGATGGAACGTTTGGTCCCGTCGACTTTCGATCTCTGTCTGTGCGCGAGTTCGGCACGATCTACGAAGGCCTGCTCGAATCATCACTCAGTATCGCGCCCAACGACCTAACAGTCGATCAGAAGACAGGAGCATATCTACCTGCAAAGCCATCGGAGACCATCGAAGTCCCGTCAGGCCAGGTCTACTTCCACAACGCCTCTGGATCACGTAAAGCCTCCGGCTCCTACTTCACGAAAGCGTTCGCAGTAGAGCACCTGCTCGACGCATCTCTTGAGCCAGCCCTGACCGAACACCTTGCCGGCGTCGCCACATTGCTTGAGTCAGGTGACGACGCCCAGGCCGCTGAGAAGTTCTTCGATTTTCGCGTGGCCGACCTCGCCATGGGATCCGGACACTTCCTCGTCGCTGCAATCGATCGCATCGAGAATCGGTTCGCAACGTTTCTGGCAACCCGCCCGATCCCTGAGGTGACGGAGGAATTGCGTCGGTTGACCCTTACTGCCCAAGAAGCACTAGGTGCGGAATCACTTGACATCGAGTTGGAATCCCGGGCGGTGCTCCGGCGCCAGATCGCGCGCAGATGTATATATGGTCTGGACTTGAATCTGATCGCCGTGGAGCTGGCACGCCTAGCGATTTGGATCCACACATTCGTACCCGGACTCCCTATGAGTTCACTGTCGCACGGACTTGTCGTCGGCAACAGCTTGACTGGAATCGCCACCGTCGACGAGGTACTGGACATCCTCGATCCCGACACGAGCGACGGCACCATCAGCATGTTCGAGGATCAAATTCTCGACGAGTTGAACACTGCGCGTGAGCGACTATTAAGAGTCGCCCGTACTTCCGAAGCGACGAAGAAGGAAGTGCGGGAAGCAGCCAAAGCACACGCCCAAGCTATGCGAGATGCGCAGGACGTCTCGGCAATCTTCGACGCAGCCATCGCTACACGATTGGGTTTGATAGGCCGTGTAGCGACCCCAGACGTCGCTATTCGAGCTGCTGCGGACCCCAAAGTGGCCGAACAGGTAAAGCACCTGAAGGCAGCGCACTTTCCGGTGCTCTTTCCTGAAGTGTTTCTCCGCCAGAATCCCGGTTTCGATGTTCTGCTCGGCAACCCACCATGGGAAGAAGCCACAGTTGAGAAATTGGGCTGGTGGACCCTGCGTTTTCCAGGATTGAAGAGCCAGGCACAGAAAGCGCAGAAAGAACGGATTGCCGAGCTTGAGGCGACTCGGGCCGACCTTGTATCTGAGTATGAGGCTGAAGTTGTCGAAACGGCCCTGTTACGTCGAGCGCTCCTGAGCGGCCCATTTGCCGGTATGGGTAGAGGCGACCCAGACTTGTACAAGGCCTTCACCTGGAGGTTCTGGCAGACAGCTCGCCAGGACGGCGCTATCGGCACAGTGTTGCCACGCAGTGCGCTAAGCGCGGCGGGAAGCGCAGAGTGGCGAAACGAAGTTTTGACTGGAGGAACCTTCTCCGACGTCACCCTTTTGGTCAATCATGGGAAATGGGTTTTTGAAGAAGTTCACCCCCAATACACTATTGGTTTGGTCGCGATCCGTAAGGGCCGTAAGCATTCGGGGGCCCTGCAACTGCGTGGCCCGTTTGCGTCGTTAACTGAGTATCGAGAAAAAATTAAAATAGGTAAAGCCACCGTCCTCGCAGAGGACTTTATATCATGGTCTGAAAGCGCTGCATTTCCAGCCATTCCGGACGTGACTGCACTACAGATATTTGTCAAAATGCGTCAGGCACCACGGCTCGACTCAAAACTTGGCAGATGGCGCGCCCGGCCAGTTACTGAATTTCACGCAACGAGCGACAAGAAGCATTTTTCACTGGATTTGAGCAACCCAGAGGGGTGGCCGGTCTACAAGGGGGCTTCGTTCGATCTTTGGGAACCTGATACCGGCACTTATTATGGGTGGGGCGAACCTGACCATGTAATTGCCGAACTGCAGGCTCGGCGGGTGCGGGGCCTTCGGTACACGCGATCTGCATTTTCTGAATTCGATCCAGCGGTGATTCACGACATAGACACCCTTCCTTGCCTGCATCCGAGGATCATGTTCAGAGACATAACGCGATCGACCGACACGCGGACAATGCGCGCAGCTTTGGTCGCGCCTGGGACAGTGGCGACCAACAAGGCCCCATATTTCGTCTTTCCGTTCGGGAGCGGCGCCGAAGAGGCGTATTTGCTGGGGATCTTGTGCAGCATTCCCTTGGACTGGATCGCCCGCACAGTGGTCGAGATAAGTATGAACTTCCATATCTTGAACGGCCTACCAATACCTCGACCCGAAGCTGACAGTGCAGTAGCCGTTCGAGTCGTCGAGATTGCGGGCCGCCTGGCGGCTGTAGACGATCGCTACAGCGATTGGGCAGACGAGGTCGGTGTCAAAACCGGTTCCGTCACCGACGAAGGAATGAAATCTGATCTTGTGGCCGAACTCGACGCACTGGTTAGCCTATTGTACGACCTCGACCGCGGAGAGGTAGAGCACGTCTTCGAGACCTTCCACCGGGGGTGGAACTACCAACCACGTCTGACCGCGGTACTGAGCCATTTCGACTCTTGGAAGATCAAGGCAACAACGTGAACAACGACGAACTCACCGCAACGTATCGGGCGGAATTCAGCACCAACAAGGAAGGAATCGAACGAGTCGCGGACGCGATAAACGGCCTGCTGGGAGGCCTCCGCACCCGTCTCGTCGTTCCCCCGGCCCTCGCTATAGCTACGGCCTACTTCAACCCAGGCGGGTTCAACCTCTTAGCCGATGAGCTCGAGCAAACCGGAGGGGTGAGGCTTCTACTCGGTGCCGAGCCAATCGAAGCCGAGGACCGACCCCGCGTACGCGCGCTGGCCGAACGCCGCCGCCGCCGAGGTCCCTCACCGGAAGTGCAACGCGCGCTCGAGGGCCACCGTCGTTCTCTCGAAGAGGATCGCGACCTCCTCGGCTTTACGCGAGAGGCTGACAACCAGGCCCGCCGCCTTGTTCGATGGCTGAGAGACAACCCCTTTGTGCAGGTACGACGCTACGAAGACGGATTCTTGCATGGGAAAGCGTTCATCGTCGAGACCGATGCGACGGGCGTCATCGCCGGATCGTCGAACTTCACCTACGCGGGCCTTGCCAAGAACAAAGAACTCAACCTCGGCAAATACGACCCTCACACTGTCAACCAAGTATTGGACTGGTTCAACGAGCAGTGGGAGGCGTCGGCACCCTACGATCTGGCTGCCTTGTTCGAGGCTCGCTGGTCACAGCACCAACCGTGGGATGTGTTCCTCCGAATGCTGTTCGAGCTCTACGGAGCTGACCTCGACGAAGAGACCGCCATCTCCTCCCGACTGGGTTTGACGGCCTTCCAGGCAGACGGTGTCTGGCGCGCCCGCCGCATTCTCGCACGGCGTAAAGGCGTCCTCATCGCCGACGAAGTCGGACTCGGCAAGACCTTCCTTGCCGGCGAGCTGATCCACGAGGCCGTCTTCGATCGCCGCCAGAAGGTACTCATCATCTGCCCTGCAACTTTGCGTGATTCGACGTGGACACCGTTCCTGCGGGAGAAGAATCTGCGCGCCGACGTTCTGTCGTTCGAGCAGCTGGTCGCTGACATCGAAGATGCAGGTGCACGAACAGCGAGGCTGCAAGCGCTCGACGAATACGCCATGGTGGTCGTCGACGAGGCCCACGCGCTCCGCAACGACAAGACGCTGCGCGCAGATGCGATGCGGCAGTTGCTGTCCGGGCCCAATCCGAAGGATCTCGTCGAACTGACTGCGACGCCGGTCAACAACAGTCTCGGAGATCTGTACAACTTGATCACGTATTTCGCGCCGAACGACGCTGCGTTCGGCGATATCGGTATCCCCTCGCTTCGCGCGTACTTTCAGCGTGCAATCGCGATGAATCCCGATGATCTCTCCCCCGAGCATCTGTTCGACGTTCTCGACGAAGTGGCCGTTCGCCGCACCCGTCGGTTCGTCAAGAACCACTACGTCGGGGACAAGATCATCATCAACGGTGTCGAGAAGGAGATCACGTTCCCGACCTGCCGGGTGGTCAAGGTTGATTACAACCTCAACGAGGTACTGCCCGGAGTGTTCGACGACCTCGCGATCGCGCTCGGCGCGAACGTGCAGGATGACGCCGATTCCGATGCCCTCGCCGCCGGTGTGATCCTCGACGACCCCGGCGCGGTGCTGACTATGGCGCGGTACGTGCCTTCCCGCTTTCGCAAGGACGGCGACACCGAGCAGTACGAGGCTCAGAATGCGGGTCTGCTCCGGTCAGGTCTGCTCAAGCGATTCGAGTCGTCGTCGTTTGCGTTCGAACGCACCGTCGGCAAGATGATCGGCTCCCACGATCAGTTTCTCGCCGCACTGGACGCTGGCCTCGTCCTGACCGGCGACACCCTGCGGGAGTGGGCGACGACCAACGTCGAGGACGTCGACGAGTGGATGGACTCATTGGACGATCTGGACGGTGTCGCTCCTGCCGCTGACTACGATGTCGTGGCGCTCACCGACGCCGTGCGCGCGGACCGCGCTCTGCTCGAAGCATTCGAGCTCCGGGTACGCACGGTCCATTCGGGCACCGATCCCAAGATCAAGGCCCTCGTCGAGGAGCTCGCCGCCATCGCCCACGACGCCACTGCCGAGGGCATCGGTGAGCAGGACACCTGCAACAAGCGCAAGGTTCTGGTGTTCACGTACTTCGCGGACACCGCGCGATATCTCGAGGCTGCCTTGGTGGGTGCGATACAAACGGATCCGCGGCTTGCGGTGTACCAGGGACGCGCGGTCACCGTGAGCGGTCCGGACAAGATCAACCGGTCCGACGTCATCATCGGTTTCGCGCCGCTCACCGCCGGAACCGGCGTGGAAGAAGACAAGTACGACCTCATCGTGACCACCGACGTTCTCGCCGAAGGCGTCAATCTGCAGCAGGCTCGGCACATCATCAACTACGACCTGCCCTGGAACCCGATGCGTCTGGTGCAGCGCCATGGCCGCATCGACCGCATCGGATCACCGCACACGGAAGTGTTCATGCGGTGTTTCTTCCCTGACGTCGACCTCGACAGGCTGCTGCGCTTGGAAGAACGGTTGCAACGCAAGCTCAAACAGGCGGCGGCGTCGATCGGTGTCGGTGAAGTCCTCCCCGGCGTCGACCCGGTCGATCGCAGCATCACCGACACACGAGAGCGCATCGAGCAGATCCGGCGGGAAGAAGCGGCGCTGTTCAACGATGACGGCAACGCCACGCTCTCCGGAGAGGAATACCGCAGGCGACTGGCCAATGCGTTCCGCGACACGAACACCAAGCATCGCGTCCTCGCCCTGCCGTGGGGCTCGGGCACCGGCTTCGCGCGAGCAGGAGCCGATCCTGGCTTCGTGTTCTGCGCGCGCATCGGTGACCACGCGAAGCCCTGGTATCGATATGTCCCCCTGAATGCGGACTTGACCGTGCAGACTGTCGGCGACGATCCCGTCGTTGTCGAGGACACTCTGTCGTGCCTGGCGCACGCCGACCCCCAGGTCGAGACGACGCCGGTGATCCTGGGCGAAACCATGTACGAGGCAGCGTTCGCCGCGTGGGCGATAGCGCAGCAGCACATCCACACGCAGTGGATGTATCAGACCGACCCTGCGAATCTCGCAGCTCAGGTACCGCGGGTGATGCGCGATGCGGCAGCTCTGGTTCGCGATCACGGCAGCTTTCTCGGCGATCTGCAGGATTCGCTGGCGACCAGGCTCAATGCACCGTATGCGTTGCGTATTCAACGCGAGATTCGCCGCGAGCTGACCATGGCAGGCGTATCGGACCGCGACAGAGTTCTTGCGTTGCGGGACTTGGCTGATCTTCGCGGGCTGACTCCGCCTCCCGCGCCGCCTGTGCTGCCGGTGATCGACTCCAACGACATCTACCTGGTCTGCTGGACGGCGATAACACCGGCGAATCCTGTTGTTGCATAACAATTCGTCCGATGCCGAGCGTGCGAATAGGCCCCTGGTCGGCTTGACATAAGGGTTTCATATCGGTGTTCGGGTTTCCTCTCGGGCAACACGGACGGCGCGACGGCACCGGCGCGTTGCACGACAGTCGAGCCGATGGACCGACCTTCTGCCGCGCCGCCTCGTCGGACACAGCACCATCTCGTCGGACGCAGCACCGACCGCCCTCCCCGTGCGAGGATGAAGCCGATGAGTGCACGCGAGGATCGGATCGAGCCGACCGGATACGGCGATTTGCTCGAACAGATCAAGACGCAGGTGCGGCGCGCCCGCGTACAGGTTGCACGCGCAGTCAACACCGAGCTCATCGAGCTGTACTGGCAGATCGGCATGTCGATTCGTCGGCGCCAGGAACACGAAGGGTGGGGTACGAAGGTCATCGCCCGTCTCGCCGACGACCTGCGGACCGAGTTCCCCCAGATGCGGGGACTCTCGCAGCGCAATCTGGTGTACATGCGAACCTTCGCTGGTGAGTTTCCCGAACCAAGTGCGCAACACGCTGTTGCGCACTTGCCCTGGGGCCATGTCACCGTCTTACTCGATCGTGTTCCGGACGCTGCGACACGCAACTGGAACGCCGAACGAGCCGTACAAGCCGTACATCACGGCTGATCACGCGCCACGCTGACCCATCACATCAGTTCCCGACGACACCTCCGAGTGGGGAGTGCACCGAACAACTTCCCTGCCACGTTAGCTGCACACGAGTCGGATCTGGCCCACAGCATTCTCCAGGACCCGTACAACCTCGACTCCGTGCACAGTGAACACGAACTCGAAGACGCACTGATCGGTCGTCTCACCCATTTCCTGAGCGAACTCGGTGCCGAGTTCGCCTTCGTAGGCCGCCAGTACAAGATCGCCACAGGTCAGCGGGACCATTTTCTGGACCTACTGTTCTTCCACCTGGGACTACGCCGGTTCGTGGTCTTCGAACTCAAAGTCGGTCAGGCTGAACCCGAACACATCGGCAAACTGAGTTTCTATGTCAACGCCGTCAACGATCAACTTTGCAAACCCGAGCACGGCGACGGGCGCTGATGATGGGATCGAAGCGACTCCCCCGTGCTCCCTTTTCGCCGGGCACCACGCGACCGCGTCTGAGAATCCACGGCATCGGTTCCTGCTCGGCCCGCATGTGTTCGTACATCGAACCGGTCTCGGACCCGGGAACCACGAGCGTTGATTCCGGCCGGCCGGCCGGCGCTGTGCGCGTCCATACCGAACCCGGCCGACAGTCAGGTCAGAGAGCGCCGGGCAGGTCCAGGCTGAACCCTTCCGGCGCGCCTGCGTTGTCGATGACGCAGAACCGGTTGTCCTCGGTACCTGCAATCTTCGTACGAGTTATGAAATTCGGGCAGCACTCCAGCTTCCTTCATGAGCAGCCGGTGCCATCTGGAATCCACCTGTACGCAATTCTGGGATGGTCAGTAGCGCACGGCGCGGGAAGCGAATGCCTCGAACCGGGACGTGACTTCTGACTCAGACTGGCCAGACACAGCCATGCTCAGGCCCTGGCACTCCATATGCGGTGACCATTTACAGATCGATACGAATCGTTTCCGTAAGCCGTTGGAGGTAATCAGCGTTTCGCTTGTAATGAATCCACGGCCCGATCTTCGTGCTCACCACCAGATTTGCGCGTTGCAACACTGCCATATATTGAGACGCGGTCGACTGCGAAACCCCCGCACGTGACTGTATGTGCTTGAGACACACTCCGACTTCCTCCGCCGGTTCCGACTGAGGCGGGAAGCTGCCAGGATCCTTGAGGGATCGCAAAATAGCCAGCCGTGCCGGATTCCCCAGCGCGCTGAAGACCGCAGCTAGTTCCACCGCATCCAGTTGCTTGCTCACCCGTGCCACTGTACTCGATATCGCGATATCCCGATATGTGTGGTTCAATCGCAATATCGCAATATCGCGATACGATGACAGGAGCGGACATGAACCAGAGAAGACGCCAAGCGGTCGTAGTTGGAGCTCGGGGGGTGATCGGAGGCAACCTCGTCGACCATCTACAGCAGAGCGGAGACTGGGACATCGTCGGCCTCTCACGCCGTGGTGGCGACGATGGCGAAAATCTACGACACATCGCGGTCGATCTGCTCGACATCGAGGACACGCGCCGGAAACTCGCCGGGCTTACCGAGGTGACCCACATTTTCTATGCCGCGTATCAAGACCGGCCTACCTGGGCGGAGCTCGTACCGCCGAATCTTGCCATGTTGGTCAATGTGGTGTGCGTCATCGAAGATAGCTCGCCGGCGCTTGAGCACGTCAGCCTGATGCAGGGATACAAGGTCTATGGAGCGCACCTGGGACCATTCAAAACGCCTGCCCGTGAGAGTGATCCACCGCACATGCCTCCCGAGTTCAACGTCGACCAACAGAACTTCTTGGAGACGCGCCAGCAGGGCAAGAACTGGACGTGGTCGGCGATACGCCCCTCGGTGGTATGCGGGTTCGCACTGGGGAACCCCATGAATCTGGCGCTGGTTATAGCCGTGTACGCAACGATGTGCGCGAAGCTGGGGGTTCCGATGAGGTTCCCCGGCAAACTAGGGGCGTACAACTCTCTGTTGGAGATGACGGACGCGGGTTTATTGGCAGAAGCGACCGTGTGGGCGGCGACGACGTCCGAATGCGCCAATCAGGCTTTCAACATCAACAACGGTGATCTCTTCCGGTGGAATGATTTGTGGCCGAAGATCGCGACGTACTTCGCTTTGGACGTTGCAACTCCGCTGCCGATGTCACTCGATACCGTCATGGCAGACAAAGAGCCGGTGTGGGATGCGATCGTGAACGAGAACGGACTAGCCGACGTCACGTATGCCGAGGTATCTTCTTGGGGTTTCGGTGATTTCGTGTTTGCCTGGGACTACGACGTGATCGCAGACGGATCCAAGGCGCGTCGCCTCGGATTCAATCGCCATATAGACACCGAATCCATGTTCGTTCAGATCTTCGACGACCTGAAAGCACGGAAAGTTATTCCCTGATCCCCTGCTTGGGACAGCCGCACGGTGAGCACAGCCGCCGGACCTCGTGCGGCTGCCCCAGCGATAACGGTTTGGTCTGCAAGCTCGACCGCGGACCCCATGTCAAGCGCGACCACTCCCTCGTACGACCGCCGAAAACTCGGCACTTCGAACAGAGGTGTCGAACTCTCGCCGAACTGTGCGAAGCAGCAGTGCGATGAACGCTTCGGCGAGCGGATCGGGTAGGGCTCGGGTGTACGCAGCCAGCGACCTGGAGATCGTCGGTGCAGGACTGCGGACCGAACCAGCGAAGTCGTGGGGTATGAGAGATGCAGGGATCAGTGCGACCCCAAGACCGGCCGCGGCCAACACCGGCGCCGAAGCCGACTGCTCTGTTCGCACGGCTATCTTGGGGCGGAACCCCGCTGTTCTGCACGCTGAGTCCACCACCTCGGACAAACCATTTTCGGGAGCGTAATGGACCCACCTCTCATCCCGAAGTGCTCCTATATCGATCTCCTGTAGCGCATTCTGCAGCGTCTCGTTGGATGGGGCACCCACGACCACGAACCGTTCAGATCCCAATTCATGAACGTCACCGACCCAATTGTTCGGCGTTGGTCCGATCGCAACATCGGCCTGTCCTGCCTCCATCGCGGTCACCAGTTCGCCTGCGTGCCTGTGTTCGAAAAGCCGAACGTCGATACCGGGATGCTCACCACTCCACAGAGTCAACGCCGCGGGCAGGATGCCCAGGCTGATCGAATAGACAGTTGCGATCTTCAGTTCCCCGGCAGCGAGTGCATCCACATCCCTGGCTGCTGAGCGCGCTTGATCCGCGTTCTGCAGACTGGCCTGCGCAAACGGCAGCATCGCCCGTCCCGCGGGGGTAGGCAATATCCACCTACTCGACCTCTCGATCAGTCTGGTCCCGATCGATTTTTCCAACGCCGCAATCTGGTGAGACATCGCTGGCTGAGAGACGTGGAGAGCCTCGGCCGCCCGGGTGAAGGAACCGTCCTCGATCACCTGTACCAGGTACTCCATTTGCCGCAGCGTGAACATAAACAATCCTTATCGGTGGCATGTAACCAATGTCTTGGACTTATTCTTTCATCTATTTGAGACTTGGAACACAGCGACACAGATGCAGAGAAGGGGACGCATGACAATCGATCAGAGTTACCTCGACGACCTGCCACTTGCAGGCGACGTGGTCGGACTGGCTTTCGACGGATGGACTGATCTGTTGCGTAGGGAATTCGAGGCAAACGCCCAGAACGGCAACGTCGGCGGTGTATTGCTTTCCGAAACAGACCGATTGCGGGTGTGGGCGATCACCTTGGGTGCGGGCGAACGCCTCCCCGCACACCGGCATGTACTCGACTACATGTGGACGGCGCTCACTCCGGGCGCAAGTCTTCAGCACACCCACGACGGGACGACACGCGCCGTCCGATACAACGCTGGGGAGACCCGAAACTATATTTTCGAGTCCGGCGAATTCTTGTTGCACGACCTCGAAAACACAGGAACCACCACACTCTCGTTCATAACCGTGGAGCTGAAAAATAGTGCCAACGAGGCGCTCACGCTGAACAGCGGACCCAAGAGATGACCTCGGACATGGTAAAGGCCGGCCCGCAGTCGACGATCAAACGATCGCGAGGAAAACAGTCAAAACCGTTGACTCCTCGCCAGGTTGGCCTGGCGGCAATGATGGGCAACGCTATCGAGCTGTACGACTTCATCCTGTACTCTTTCATCGCCGCAACCGTGTTCGGCCCGCTGTTCTTTCCCAACTTCGAGCCCTGGCTCGGAACTCTGGCAGCTCTGTCAGGCCATGCAGTTGCGTTCCTGGTCCGTCCGTTTGGTGCAGTCATCTTCGGACGCATCGGTGACCGACTGGGACGCAAACCCGCACTGCTCCTGTCTCTGAGCCTGATGGGTATCGCAACAGTCGGTATCGGGGTGCTACCCACATACACCGCACTTGGAATAGCTGCACCGCTCCTACTGGTTTCGCTACGGCTGGTGCAAGGAGTCGCAATCGGTGGCGAGTATCCGGGAGCAGTGGTCGTAGCGGTCGAACACGCACCCAAGCGACTGGCTACTTTCTACGGAGCTTTTCCCCAGATCGGCAACATGCTTGGAATACTGCTTGCAGGGACGTCGCTGCTGATCGTCAATTCGGTCGTAAGTCCGGCGGCGTGGATCGACTGGGCTTGGCGGATCCCTTTCCTGTTCAGTGGGGTTCTGGTCGTCTTCGGGCTCTTGCTACGTCGCCGTCTTGCCGAAACGCCGGCTTTCCTCGAAGTAGCAGACAAGATGGCTGGCGAACGCGAGGAAGCGGGGAGCCTGAAAACGCTCTTCACCGAATCGCGCCGGCCCTTGATGATCGGCATCTTGATGTGGATAGGTCCAGTTACCTTCGGTTACGCGTTCTTGACCAGCCTCCTGGCTTATGTCAAGAACTACCACCCAGAGTTGTCTCCGATGACCGTTCAGATCGGGCTGGTCATCACGGGCATCACACTTGTCGGATTGGTCGCCGGCACTGCACGGCTTGGAGACCGCCTCGGCCGAGAAAAGGTTGTGATTGTCTCCGGGATACTCACCATCGTGTGGGCGGTGCCGTCCTACCTTCTGGTCGGATCCGGAATTGGTTGGGCACTGTGGATCGCAATGGCGGTTGGTTCGGTGTCCTACGGCATCTTCGGTGGTGTCGCACCATCCCTGATGTCACAGTTGTTCGAGACAAAGGTGCGGTACATGGGCGTTGCGGTGACGATTGCGGCCAGCGCTTTGATCGGCGGGGCGATCCTGCCACTACCGACACTCGCTCTTGTCGGTCAGACAGATGGTTCGCCGGTCCCCATGATGGCGATGATGGTTCTGTCAGGTATTGCCACGACTATCGGCGGCGTGCTGCTGCGCAGACACAACTCGCGATGACATTGCTCAACGTTGTGCCAACACCGAAAGGCGCCCATGAGGTCAGCGACGTGCTCGCTAGTCTCGAGGGCGTCCTCTTCCCTCCGCGACGGGAGACATCACCGAAACGTGATGTGCAGACGATTCGAGAGACTACAAAGCGATACATCGACTATCAGAATCCACCGATCCCGATGCACAGAATCCTCGACTTCGACGTACCCGTAGTAAATGGACGCATTCGAGTCCGAATTTTCTACCCCACCGCCGAGCGCGGCGGGCCTGCGGTAATTCACCTCCATGGTGGTGGCTGGGTCGCGGGAGACCTACAAATTTACGATCGGCCCACACGCAGACTCGCTCAGTCCATACTCTGTCCAGTCGTCCTGGTCGAGTACCGTCTTGCCCCAGAATATTGTTTCCCGACACCACTGAACGACTGCGTGACGGCGATTCGGTGGGTATATTCGAACTCCAGCGCACTCGACATCGACGGACAGCGACTCGGAGTGATCGGAGACAGCGCAGGCGGCCAGCTTGCGGCCGCAGCCTGCCTAATACTCCAACGAGACCCAGAACTGCAGATCGCTTTCCAAGCATTGATTTACCCAGTTGTCGATCACTCTTCACGCACTTTCTCGTACACCGAATTCGAGAGCGGGTTCGGTCTCACGCGGGCAACGATGTCATGGAATTGGAATCAATACCTATTGCCAGGCACAGATCGGACTGATCCTAGAATCTCGCCCATCTCGTCAGTAGGTATATCCACCACAGCGGCTGCCAACTTCGTAGCGACCGCTGAGTTCGACATTCTGCGGGACGCTGGCGAACTCTATGCGCATCAGCTTGCAGCGGTACGCCGTCCAGTTCAGTTACGCCGATACAACGGCACCATTCATGGCTTCTTCCTGCTCGACTCTCTATTTCCACAGTCAGATGTAATGGTCGGCCACCTGGCGCACGCCGCGACGACTGCCTTCGCGATCTAGTTGTTTAGCCTCGATCCACCGACTGAGGTGATGCATTGTGGTCGGTGACTGAATTGTGGGGTCGGGGTCTTCTGGGCGTGTGTCGTCCGCTGGTCTACCCAGCGTTTCCACGATTGTCGTTGTTCGGGCCGAGTCGGCGTGTCGGTCAGGATCAGGCAGTCGAAGGTGGACTGAACCCAATGATGTTGCGCCATAGTTGAAGCCATGCGTCGAGCCATGGCCACTTTCGCGGCAGGTGCAGCGTGGGTGCGCGCTGCGGCCGCACGAAACGCGCGGGAATGTTGACGATCTTCCGCCGTAGCGTCATTCCGCGGGCCTTCGCGTGCCGCCCGCCTGCCACGGTTCCGGCAGCGCGCAGTAGGTTGTGCGCGATCGCTGCGCACTGCACCCACGCGGAGTTCGCGCCGAACGATCCCGAGGGCATGTGCGCGAGCGGTCCGTCGATCAGATCCGAGAACACGGTTTCGATGATCGCGTGTGCCCGGTGAACGACATCGGCGGTCGTCGTCGGCAGGGTGCTGTTGGTGAAAAACGGGTGATACCGCCACACCGGGAACAGTGCATCGCGGTAGCGGGCGTCTTTGACCCGCCGGACGATCAACCGTGCGGTGACAGGATGAGCGGTGGAAGAGAAAGCGGTGAAAGCTGTTTCAGCGACCTCTGCGTCGGAGATCCAGCCACCGGTGTCGGGGTCGCGGACCGCGCCCGGATATCGCACGGCCGTCCACGCATCGTCGGTGATGGAATCGATGGCTCGTTGGACGAGGCGGTTCTTGATCAGGACGAACGAGAACTCGACGGAGGCGTTGACGCAGGCACGTACGACACGGCTGTTGCCGTAGGCGGAGTCGCCGCGGACCATGATCTTTCCCGTCGCGCCGGCCATCCGGGCGGTGGCGATGGCGTGGGCGACCATCCGAGCGGCTCCGGTACCGGACCCTGCTTTGCCTGCTCGCAGCCGCATGCCGGTGATCACCGGAGCCGAGTCGGCGGTACTGATGATCGTCGCGAGCGGTGAAAGTCCTTTGCGGAGGATCTGCTTGCCCGCGATTTTGGAGTGACCGTAGGAGGCACCTTGTTTGGCGTGACCGTAGACCGGGCGCAGGAGCGAGTCGATGTCGACGAATGCGCGGTCCGCGATGCCGGGCAGGATCTCGGTGCGGTGAGCGAGAGCAACGAGGTGTTCGCGCAGGACCGATTCGAGTTGCCGATTGTGGCCGAACGTGAACTCGCGCAACAATGTTCCGACGGTAGAGGGTGCGTAGACGGAGTCGAAGAGGTGTTTCGTACCGCCGGACCGGAGGAGGTCGATGTCGTCGATACTGTCAGCACCCGCGCACATCGCCGCGATCAACGTCGTCAACTTCGGTGCCAGATTTGCGGTACCCGATGTGATCTTCGGGGCGGTGATCGACACCTTGTCCGCCAGCAGTTCGGTCAATCCGGTCTGGTCGGCAAGGGCCATGATCGGCAGCAGTCCCGCGCAGGACACGAGGTGATCGTCGTCGAACTTCGCGGAATCAGGGTGGAAGGTGTGGGATGATCGCACTGGAAGTGTCCTGTTGGTCTGGTCCGATTTTTTGTGTGAGAACTCAAATCATTCCAGGTCGGAGGGCACTTTCTTCAGTTCGACACCCCACTACCTCCCAGATTCATCGGTGGATCGAGGTTTAGGTGCCGGGCCTGACCGGTTCAAGATTGTGGTTTTCACCCGTGCCTTACCGATTGCGCGGCCGATGCCGTTCGGCGGTCGCTAGGTTCCACGGTTCGAGGCGAGGCCTTTCGGGTCGAAGGGACAGCTGGTCTGGTCAGGTGGGCGCGAGTAACGCCGCCAACCGGGCCAGCACGGTGATGATGAGGGACGACCGCGCGGTCTTCGATAAGCGAAGATGTTGCGACCATGCCAAGGGTTTTACGCCACGGGGACAGGCTTGCGAGTAGCTGATATCGATGCGTGGCACCATCAAAACTGCTCGGTTCATTCCCAATTTCCAAGTCGACTATTCAACACGTCCCAGCGTTGCAGCACTATCCCCACGCTCGAAGATGACCTGGGTAGCTCAACTCCCACGCAGCGCCTGCGAGCCGGTACCCGACGCAGTGATCCAACATTGCGTTCTTGGCGCACCATTCGACCGGTGAGCCGCCATCTACGGAATAGCTGACGAAGTCCAAGACAGATGCTGTGCCCTAAGCAGATGGGTTAAGGTAACTAGTGTTCGACCGTCGATGAGGGTCACGGTCGAGCGTCCATCCAGCAACAGCGCTGCACTGCAAGCCCTTTGGCTCGGTGCACGATCTGTGAGCTGGCCGACGCTCCTAGTGAAGGCCCTCATGCCATTTTCATTTCTGTTCGTTTCGAATAATTCCGAAGATTTGCCAGCTTCCGACGGTGGTGACCGTCGATGAACACTGGTTCCGTATCCACAGGCGAGCACCAGCGTCGGTCGCAGATCGCGGCCGCCGCGTACGAACGCGGCCGCCGCGCCGCCCTCGCCGCGATACACCGCAAGGGTCTGCATCAACGGGCTCAGACGCGGCGTGATGTCGTACAGACACGACCGGCCGAATACCGACCACGCAGCGATAGCCGAGCATTCAACATGATCGACACCGACCTGGCGCTGGCGCGGGCCGCTGCATACATGGCCGCAGCAACAGTCGCGCACGAGATGATCCCCACCGAAGCCATCCCGAACGAACAAGCGGCACAGGACTGGTCCGCAGCCGCACTCAACCGGACAGGCGTCCACGAAGACGCCTGGCGCGAACGGCTCACCGACGCCGGCATCGACGAGGCAGTCCTACGACCCGGATTGTCTGTCGACGCACTCGACGAGCTACCAGCGCAACTCGACGGCCTCGACTTCGACGAGATCGCCGAACACACCCTCGACGTGTCCTCCACAGCAGCCGATGTCGAACCGATCCGATTGTCCGACCTCATGCTCGAGACACCATCGCAGACCCAGTCCTCCGACTCGGCTATCGACGTCACCGGCAACCTCGCACAGGTCATCGAACTCGACCACGGCCGCGACGCAGCCTTCGAGGGCGGTGTGGACACATGGTGATCAAGAAACCGACCTCCAAGGGCGCCGGCACCTCATCCACAGCGTTCCCCCTGCTCGTAATCGGCGCGATGGTGGTGTTGATCCTGCTCGCCTACGTCTCACTTTGGGCCGGTCACACCCTCACCGGCACCAACGAGCACATTCCTGTAAACCCGCTCGCAGCATTGCTTTCCGTCACAGGCGGCACAGTGACCTGGCCGGCGACCTCGACGTGGGTGTTCGTCATCGCGTTCGTCATCGTTTGCGGCCTCATCGGAGTCGGAGCGGCCGCGCTCCAGTCCAGGACCGGACACACTGCGGTCGATGCAAAGGCGCGGCTGATGGGATCCACCTCGGAGCTGACCGGGGTGACCGGTTCGCAAGCAGCCGAGCGTGCGAGAACACTACGACCCGATCTCGCGGGGATCGAAACACTCGACGATGCCGATATCGGTGTGATCGTCGGCCGCACCGTGCAAGGTGACCGGAAAGTGTTCATGTCCTGGGAGGACATGCTCTTCGCCCTCGCCGGACCTCGTATGGGTAAGACCGCAGCCCTGGCGATCGACGCCTTGTGCACCGCACCGGGGGCGGCACTGTTCACCTCCAACAAGCGCGATGGCCACGACTTCACCCGCGGTGTCCGCGAGGAGCTCGGCACGGTGTGGCGCTACGACCTGCAAGGCATCGCCGAAGGCCCGCTCACCACAGGCGACGGGTTTTGGTGGAATCCGCTGCGCGGAGTCGACACCATCGTCGCTGCCCGCAAGCTCGCCTCGTACTTCGCTGCCGCATCTCGCGATGATTCGGCCAAAGTCGATGCCTACTTCGATGGTGGTGCGCAGGAACTGCTCGCGCAGATGATGTTCGCCGCCTCGTGCGGGCGCGGGGATCTGCTGCACGTCTACGGCTGGCTCTCCAACGAAGAGAACGAGCTCCCCCAACATCTCCTCGAAGCCCGGGGCCACCACATCGTGGCACTGCGCCTCAAGTCGGTGCGCGAGCTCAACCCGCGTCAGCGAGATGGTCTGTACGACATGGCACGCCGGTTCATCGGTCTGCTGGAGGAGAAGTCGTACGCAATGTCGATCGTGCCGCCGAACCGAACCGATCTCTCCACCGAGGACACGCCGGACACGAAGATCGGGCGCGGTGTGAAGTATCCGCACGCGATGAACGAATTCGTCGTCGACGATTTCGTCACGAGCACCGACACTCTCTACGCCCTGTCGAAAGAAGGCCCCGATTCCTCGGCGGCGTTGACCACGGCCTTGATCGGGTCGATCATCGACGCGGCGCAGCGCAAGGCCCGTTCGAGTCCTCGCGGTCGGGTGCCGGTGCCGATGCTCTGTGTACTCGACGAGGCCGCGAACGTCTGCCGCCTCCCAGAGCTTCCGGCGTGGTACTCCCACCTCGGTTCGCAAGGGATCTGCGTGATGACAATCGTGCAGAACCTCTCCCAAGCCCAACGAGTGTGGGGACAGGACGGGGTCAAGCAGCTCCTCGATGCCGCGAACTTCCTCTGGTACGGAGGCGGACTCAAGGACAAGACCACCCTGTCCGAGCTGTCGGCACTCGTGGGTGATCACGACGTCGAACGCTGGTCGAACTCCCGCAGCGGCGGCATCTTCGACGGCGGTTCGTCCTCTCGGTCGCAGTCCTGGTCGAAAGAGGCGATTCTCACCGTCGATGACCTCGCCGCGATCCCGAAGACCCGGGCACTGGTGCAGATTTCAGGAAACCGGCCGGTGCTGGTGAAAAAGGTCTACTGGTCCGATGGCCCGAACGCCGAAGCCATCACCGCCTCGTTCGACCGCTACGGCATCCCGGAAACCGCCACCGCCTCCGACAGTGATGAGGACTTGGAGGCGCGGTACGTGCCTGCCGAAGTTTCTGCTGCCGGCACCATCTCCGACGAGGAGCCTTTCCTGTGACCGCCACGCACGAAAGCGATCTCGCCGCCGGCACCGACTCCGATGCTGCGACGCCGTCGACGAAGTTCCCGACGTTCAACGCCTGGTTCGATTCGTGGTTCTCAGCGATCATCGCCCGGAAACTGTCCTCTACGGAGGGCAAGAATCGTGTGTTCTGCCCATGTTGGTGGGAGCACTCCGAGGTCGTTGTGCGGCTGCATTCACTGTGGACTGCGTGGGAGGGCGCGACCGCATCAGAGGATGGCGCGGCGATGTCGGGGTGGTGGGTTCACCACGCCGACCCGCAACTGCGCACCATGCTCGACGCCGAGCACGGGCCGATGTATCGGTGCACCAGCGGAAGCGGCGGGCATCAAACGACACCGCCGATGCGCAACAAGCTCACTCCCGCACCTGCCGGATGGTTCGACGAACTCAGCGGCTGACCGAACAACAACCTGACACAACCTGATGTGAAACCAAGGTGCCCTGGTGGGTCCGGCAAGACCCACCAGGGCCGATGTGGCCGGAGATCACGCCTCCAGCCGTCGATGACGTTAGCGACCCCCGTCCATTTCGGGCGGTGCGGGTGCACGCGAGCGTCTCGCGGAATCAAGGAGCGCGATACCCATGGCCAAAAAATCTGAAGACCAACTCGATTTGTTCGCCGACACAGAGGACAGTGATAGCCATGATCGACCCGACGACTCAGGACGTGATGAAGCTTTACCTCGACTACGTAGGGTTGCCGCCGGAGTTGAATCCTCAGGAGCAGCAGCAGTTTCTCGAACGCGAGAGCAGCAGGATCTCGGAGCGGATCGACAACATGAAGGTCCATATGCAGGACCAGGCACTGAGCCGTTACGTCAAGGAAAACGGGCATCCGGCCCCGTACCTGACGCAGGTGGGGCTGATCGAACAAGCCTGGGCGGACGCGACGAAGTTCGTGATCGACGAGGAGATTTACAACGAACTCCCACAGGACATGGAGGCGTATCCGGAGGACTTGGAGAGTCGGAGCTCGATGGAGGAACGCGATCGAGCGCGGATTCAGGTGCATCGCGGCGACCCGGAGAGGTGGCGCAACCCGCTGAACTGCGAGGATCCGAGCAAGGAAGCGGAGCAGCTGACGGACCTGCTGTGGGCGGAGAAGCCGCCGAGGTTCGGGTACTACGCGGTGCATCTGATCCAGGCGAGGATCGAGGACGGTCAGCCCTACCCGACGTCGATCGCTCACCCTCTGTATCCGTCGTTCACGAACCTGCTCGACGATCGGACGGCCGAGCACTCGGCACGCGGAAAGTAAACCGGCGCAGCGAAGCCGACGCACAACTGGACTTGTTCGCGTTCGATTCCGACGACGCTGCACCGCTCGACCCCGCCTCCACCAACGTCGGAGGCACACCGCTGCCGACCCCGCTCGACCCAGCACTGTTGAACGCGGCCGCTGCCGAAGAGGCTTCTATCGAACCGGAACCTGTCCTTGTCGAGGCAGGTATCGCCGAGGCCGAACCGATTGTTCCGGTGACCTCACCGGTGGACTTTCGATCGGGGCCGCAGGTGTTGGTGCCCTCGGGCACCAAATCGCGTGTCCGAGCCAACATCGAGGCGCTACGCACCCTCGCGGTCATCACCGAACAGCAGCGGTACGCGACCCCGGGCGAGCAGCAGATCTTGGCCCGTTGGTCGAGCTGGGGTGCAACACCGCAAGTGTTCGATCCTCGCCGCGACGACTGGGCCACCGAGCGCGAACAACTCCGTGGTCTGCTCGACGACACCGCCTGGGCACAGGCGCAACGCACCACAATCAACGCCCATTACACCGACCCGGCGATCGCCGACGCAATGTGGAAGGCGACCGTACGAGCCGGGTTCTCCGGAGGACGTGTCCTCGAACCCGGATGCGGTTCGGGGACTTTCATCACCCACGCGCCACCGTCGGCGCAGATGGTCGGAGTCGAGCTCGACGCCACATCCGCCGCGATCGCCGCCGCACTCTCACCTTCGGCGCAGATCCGCGCCGAAGGTTTCGAAAAGACGATGGTTCCGGAGCGTTCTTTCACCGCAGCGATCGGCAACGTCCCGTTCGCCGATGTGCGGCTCTATGATCCAATCCACAACGAGTCCAAGCATGCGATGCACAATCACTTCATCGTCAAAGCGCTGGCATTGACGGCCCCCGGCGGTTACGTCACGGTGTTGACCTCGCGCTACACGCTCGACGCCCAGAATCAACGGGCGCGACGACAGATCGCAGCACTCGGTGATCTCGTCGGGGCGGTGAGGTTGCCGTCGAATGCATTTCGCCGGGTGGCAGGAACCGACGTCGTTACCGACATTCTCGTGCTGCGTCGCCGCGAGGATAAGAAGAAGATGGCTCCACTGACCGAGCGGTTCCTGGGGCTCGAGAACGCCACCGCCATCGACGACGCCGGCGAGGACAAAGGCGTGCCGATCAACGCCGTCTACACCGATCACCCGGAATGGGTGCTCGGCGAACTGCGGGTCGGGCACGGGATGTACGCAGGTGATTCGATCAGCGTCGCCGCCCGCGGCGGGGACGATCTGGCCATGGTGGTCGAGGAACGCTTGAGCGTCATTGTCGACACCGCCAAAGCGGACGGTCTCGGCCACACCGCCTCCTGGAGGGACACCCTCGGCCCCACCCGCGAGGACTTCGAACGCGGGTTGCAGTCCTCGCAGCAGAGCGCAGCCGCCTCGGAAGATGTGGCGATCGGGACGATGCGGCACGACGCCGACGCCGGAGTGATCGAGCGGTGGATGCGCACCGGGTGGGAGACGGTGCCCACGCGCGGATCCAAACAAGTCGCTGAATGGGGACGCATGCTCGAACTGCGTGACACCACACACGCCCTCATCGAGTCCCAACGTAACTCGAATACTTCTCACGGCGAGAGGCAGGCGCTACGCGAGATCCTGAGCGAGCAGTACGACGGCTACGTCGCCCGCTACGGGCCGATCAACCGGTTCAAGCTCTCGATCCCCAAAGACCTCACCGATGCCCAGCACGAGGCCGCTTTGGACAAGCTGATCGCGACCTGGCGCACGGACGAAGGCGTCGCCGGTGACCCATATGCCGGCGAGATTCCCGAGGATGTCTACCTCCGTTTGTCCGACGATGCGTGGATCAATCCCAAATCGCCGACGAAGCTGCAAAACCACCTCGGCAAAGCCATTCGCAACGATCCAACGTTCGCTGCGGTGTTCGCACTCGAGCACTTCGACGAGGCCGCCATGACCGCGCGCAAAGCCGCGATCTTCCATGCCGATGTTTTGCACGCACGCGAAGTGCGGACCTACGCCGAGTCTGTCGACGAGGCCATGGCCATCAGTCTCGACGAGCACGCGCGCCTGGACATCGACCGGATTGCCGAGCTGCTCGGCGTCGACACCGAGCAGGCCGAAAGCGAGATGGAAGGCACAGCGTTCCGGACATTGTCCGACCCACAGCGGTGGGTGCCCGCCTCGACGTATCTCTCGGGCAATGTTCGCCGCAAACTCGCCGACGCCGAAGAAGTCGCTGCACTCGATCCGCGATACCGAGCCAACGCCGACGCACTCGCTGCGGTGATCCCGCCGCGCAAGACCGACATCGATGTCTCCCTCGGCGCACCCTGGGTGCCGATCGAGACCTACGTCCAGTTCGTACGCGAGACCTTCGAGGTACCCCCAGAGACCAAGGTTCTCATCGAACGCGCAGCGGCAAAGTGGGCAGTCAGCACCGGCGCGTACTCCGGCGCGCATGAGCACGATCTCAAGTGGGGTCTGGTGCCCAAACGTGGGGCATGGGCGACCTCGTTCAACTTCGAGTATCGACCCGCCGAGGACCGCGGTATCGCAAACGCAGGCGTCCGGTCCGGCGACTACACCTGGGGCGAGGTACTCGAAGACCTGCTCAACAGCTCATCCATCGAGATCACCACCTCCAAAGACTTCAGGGAGAAGGCCGGCGCTCCCCCGGTCCACGATGCCGCCACCCGCGCCGCGCAATCCAAGGCTCGTCGACTCTCACAAGAGTTCAGCCAATGGGCGCTGCACACCGACGACGTGCGCCGCGAGCAGCTCCTCGACATCTACAACGAACGGTTTAATTCCGTTGTCGCGCCTATTCATTCCGGTGCGCACCTGGCGCTTCCCGGACTCGGAGAAAAGTTCGACCCGCACCCGCATCAACGCGATGCTGTCGCTCGCATCGTCGCCGAACCGACAGTTCTGCTCGACCACGTCGTCGGCGCCGGAAAGACCGGCGTGATGCTGATGGGTGCAATGGAGCTCAAACGTCTCGGGCTGGCGGACAAGCCGTGGATCGTGGTGCCCAACCACATCATCGACCAAGTTGTCCGCGAAGCCGGTCAGTGGTATCCCGCCGCACGAATTCTTTCCGGCTCAGCAGCCACCGACGCCGAAGGACGCCGCCTGCTGATCGCGCAATCGGCCTCACAGGACTGGGACATGGTCATCGTTCCCCGCTCGGCGTTCTCCGCCATCGGCGTCGACCCGGGCACGAAAGCGGAATATATACGCAACCAAGTGACCGACCTGGATGCGCAGATGGAGCAGCTGGAGAGCCGCACTACCGTCAAGATGCTCGAAAAGCAGAAGGAGCGTCTCGAACAACAGCTCGAAGCCGCCCTCGACCAGGCAGGCAAGGATTCGGGGCTGACGTTCGAGGCATCAGGCTGTGACTACCTGTTCGTCGACGAAGCACACGAGTTCAAGAACCTTTACCGCGCCTCGGACGTGACCGAGCTGGCCAACGAAGGCAGCAAACGGGCCACGGATCTGGACCTGAAGCTGCGGCACCTACGGGCGATGCGTCGCGAGGAAGCAGTCACCAAAGGTATTGCGCCGGAGGAATACATCGAACGAGTCGCCACGTTCGCGACCGGCACACCGGTCGCGAACTCTCTCGCCGAACTATGGGTCATGCAGCACTACCTGCGCCCTGACCTGCTCGACGACGCCGGGGTTGCCCAAATCGGTGACTGGGGAGCGACCTTCACCGACACCGTCGAACGTGTCGAACTGAACTCCTCCGGATCAAGGCTGCGGGCAGTGACCCGGGTCGGTGAGTTCACCAACGTCGGCGATTTGATCGGCATGACCAGCGTCTTCACCGACGCTGTCACCCGAGACCAGGTTCCGGCGAACCTCCCGGTCAAAAAGGGTGGCCGCAACACCGATGTCCTGTTCACCCCCGCTCTCGAGGTGCAGGACTTCATCGCCGATCTCGGCTACCGCGCAGACAATGCCGACGCCAAACGCCCCGACATCGACAACGCCCTCAAGATCGCCAACGACGGCCGCAACGTCACCCTCGACCCGCGAGCTGCACACCTCGATCCCGCCCCCGCCGAGAATTCCCGCGCTCACATCGTGGCCACGCGAATTCTCGATGTGCACAACGAAACCCGAGAGAACACCTACCTCGACGCGGCAGGTGCGCCGCACCCGACACCAGGGGCGCTCCAGATCGTGTTCTGTGACCGCTCCACCCCGAAAGCGGACGGCTCGTGGTCGATCTACGACGGCATCCGGTCGGAGTTGATTGCCGGCGGAATGGACCCCGCCCAGATCGCCTACATCCACGACTACTCCAAGCCGTCCGAGAAGGCGCGCCTGTTCGAGATGTGCCGGACCGGCAGGGTCACGGTCATCTTCGGATCGACCGAAAAGATGGGCACAGGCACCAACATTCAAGACAGGGCGATCGCGCTGCACCACGTCGACGTTCCGTGGCGCCCTGCCGACCTCGAACAACGCGAGGGACGCATCATCCGGCAGGGCAACCAGAACACCCGCGTCCAGGTGTTCAACTACGTCGCCGAGAAGACCTTCGACACCGTGATGTGGCAGACCATCAACCGCAAAGCGCACTTCATCGAGCAACTCAAGAAGGCCGATCGGTCGATGCGGCGCGTGGCCGACCTGGACTCGGACTCACTCGCCGACAATTCGGCCATGACCAAAGCCCTCGCAACCGGGGACGATCGGTACATCAAGCAGATCGAACTCGACTCTCAGCTCCAGGAGCTCCAGTCCGAGGCCGACTCGCATTTCGCCGAACAACGCTCCGTCGAACGAGATCGTGATCGCTTGCGCCGCGAGATACCGCGGATGCGTGAACGGGTGGCACGGCTAGCGGCTGCGGCACCCACCCTCAAAGCACGGCGTGACGTGCAGCAGTGGCCCGGTATAACTGTTCGCGGCACGTTCTACAGCAAACGGGGCGATGCCGCACGCGCGCTGACGAAAGCTCTGCAAAGCACCTACTACAACCTCAAAGGCGAAGGCGCGACCAAAGCCGTGGTCATTGCAGAGATGAGCGGCTACCCGATCGAAGCGGCGCGGCCGGCAATAGAGAGCACCCTGTGGCTTTCGTTCGCCGATATCGGGTCCTCGATCAAACCGCTCGACGCGTCGTCGCTTCACCCGAAGATCGGCGACGGTGACGCCGCTCAACACGCGCTGGGGCTACTCACGCGGGTAGAGAACATGGCGTACACCGTCGACACGGATCTGGGGAAAGCCGAGTACTCCCTCGACCGTGACGAACAGCGCTTGCAGGTACTCGAGACAGTTGAACTATCGGACTTCCCGAAAGCTGTTCAGCTCAAAGACCTCTCCGACGAGGTGTTCCGGCTGCGTAAGGAGATCAAAGAAGCCGAGACCAGTCCCGAAGCGCTCGCTCGTGATGCCGCTCGCGCCGAACGCGCCGCAGTGAAAGGCCGTGAAGAACGCTGGTCGCTGATGCTCAACCCCACACCCGCCCTCGTCGAAGACCTGGGTATGGGCAGCGCCGACGATGTGCGCGCCATGATGCGCGACAACGAATTCGTAGCCGCGAGGGAGCAGCGAGGCCACGCGGCGTCAGACGAGATAGCAGAAGGAGGACCAGACACCCGTCCCGGCCGATTCTTGGGCGTCATCGACCACGACGCCCAAGGAACCAGACCGTGGCGAAGCACCGACGACGGGATCGAGCCACCCGACGTGAACAACCCACCCGAGCACGGTTACGACCTGGACACATGAGACAAACACTGACGCCCCTTGGCCCGCCCGAGCGAGTAGAAATCAAGACTGCGCGTAAGGGAAGTGCGGATCACCTCTCTCAGAGGCAGGACCGGGGTGTCACTGTTGTCGACTGCATCAATCTTTGATGGCGGGACAGGGCACCTCTTCGCGCCGTTGTTTCTGTGCGTGGTGTATCCCACCGCTCCTGCGAGCTGAGAGTCCAGCGTCGGTATCGCCGACAAAACAGTGCGACCCGTCAGGAGGTCTTGACGGGTCGCACTGCTCTCGTTCGTGCTCTGATCGTCCTAAAAAGGAGGTTCCGACCTCGATACTTCCGCCACTGCAGACATGTCCTCGCTACTCCAGGGATCGGCAGGTCTCAGGCCGCTGGGTTCCATGGCGCCGCCGAGGACCGTGATAATGACACTGTCGAAATCGTTCTTGTGCACGTCGAACGCTGCAGCAACGGTCGGGGCTAGAGTCACCCCCTGCTCCTTCGACAAGTCGGCGAGAGCGGATAGGACGCTGTGCCGGGCGTCCGGGTGAGTACGTTTGCTTATCGACTGAGCTTTGGCTTCTGTCTCGGCCGCCGCCTGCTTGTCGGCTTCTTCGCGTTCACGACTCTCGGCGATGTCACGCAGACGTTGCTCTTGTTGCGTGCGCAATTGTTTGTCGGACTGGGATCTGAGCCAGAGCGCATCGGCTGGGGCATCTCGTCCCGCGAGTTGAGCTGCTCGAATAGCCAGGTCAGCAGCGGCGTGCGCTCCGCGCGCATACCGCTCCGGCGGTAGATCGCGTAGACGTTCTTGCAGACTACTCACTGACGCCAGCTCCTTCCGGTCTCTCTCGTAGTACTCAGTGTGCGCTTGGGATCGCGACAATGCACGTCATTGCCCTGGCGGTGGGGTTGTTGGCCGCCTTGATTGTTCTATTCTCCAACTGGTCGACGCCTCCGAGGAGTACTGAGCAATGACCAGAATAAGCGCCCTATCCTTCAATGCGGCCGCTTCTTCGAGCAATGCTCCGATCAGCAGTGTTGCGACGTCTGGCGAAAAGACGGACCCCTTCAGTGGGTCCCCATCGGTGCTTGTTTCGCCGACTACCCAGAGAAACCGCGTCCAGCATCTCTCCAGCGATTCGGTGTGGATTTCTTTCTCGCGTTGTAGACGTGCAGATTCGGTTGCGGAATCACTGGTCCGGCGGTGCGCCCTGAAAGTGATGCCAGCGGCGGCAAGTGCCAGAAGGCCGGCTGTCACTACGCCCAAGGGTTGCGCGGCAACCTTCCAGAACTCCAGTGGCCCCGGCACCTCGTAGGCCCGCCCCAGGACGAAAGTGCCGGCAAATAGGACTGTCAGAACGAGACACAGGATCCACACCATGTGCAATTTCAGGTGGACGCCGCCGTTTTCCAAGCATCGAAGAGAGTCCACTGCATCATCGTCCGGCGGTGTGGTGCCCTTAGACCCTGCGGCATCTACATCTGCCGGGGGCTCATTTTCTGGGGCAGTCGGGACGTTGGTGGTCACGAGCTCGAACCCTAGACGCCATCAGTTCCTTTACCCCATCATGTTGGGATAGGTCGGGTGAAACTCAGAGTCCGTAGTCCTTGTCGTGGTGGCGTTCGCGTGCGTCAAGATCGGACTGTCCCATCGGATGCCTAGCCTGCGGAGGGCGGTGCGCTCGTCCGGGACCGGGTGCGTCTGCGAGCAGGCGCGCGATGTTCTTCTTTGCGGACGGATCTACTGTCCCGGCACCCGAAGTGCGATCCGCTGTGATCCCCTCGATCGCGGGGGCCTCCGCAGTGGAGGGTGTGCTGACAGCGCGGATGCGTTGCTCGGCGGCATGACGCTCGCCTGCCATAGTCACCGTGCGCACACGTCGGCCCTGTTCGGTGATGGCAGAGTCGTAGACCGCGGCGGCCGCGAGGTCACCGGATCGACGCTGTGGGTCGGTCGCACGCTCCGCGATCGCGGGCCACTCACTCGACTCGACTTGCACGCGCCCGGCAGCATCGCTGACGGCGCGCTGCGTCTCGCGGACCTGGCGGGCGAGGCGCTCTTCCCGTAGTCGCGCGTCCTCGACGGCGGGTTCGAGTGTCTTACGATCGCGCCGCTTCGCTGTGGACAGTCGGGTGGCGAGTGAGGCGTGCTCGGCACGCGCCGTGTCGTGTTCTGCGGTGATACGTCGCAGCTCGGCGGCGAGTTCACGCGCAGCGGCGATTGCGGATGCCTGCTCGGTGAGGTGGGAGTACAGCTTCTCGGTCTCTGCCGTGACAGTGGGCGACGTCCGTGCGCCTACACGGTCGATGAGGGCAGCCAAGTCCGCATCAGACACGAGCTGGATCGGGTTCTGTTCCATCATTACGCGCAGCGCAGCATCGAACGCCGACAGTGTCGATGCCGGTGCGGGTAGCGCCACGTCCTCGCCGACGGGCACCTCCGGGAACTGTTGTGCAGTCAACCGTTCGGGGTGGGCATCGGCAACCGATACGGTCTCCGTGTTCTCAGCGGCCGCGCTGACACTGCGGGTAGAGGGTGCCGGTGCTGTGGGCGCGGTGATCGCGGCGCGTCGTACCGCGTGCTCGGCGCGCCACAGGGCCGCCTCCAGTCGGCCGACTTCGGCTCGAAGTTCGGTGAGTGCACCGAGGTCGACGCTCGTCACGGTGCTGCGAGCGGTAATGACGTCGACGGCGGTGACCTCTCCGCCGTCGGCCGCGATGACACGGTCGTAGTCGGCGGCGGTCTCCTGAGCGAGAACACGAGCCTTGGCGGCGTGCTCGTCGGCGAACCCGGCGCGCCAAATCTCCCACTCGAGACCGCGCCCGGCGAGTACACGTGCATCCTCGTCGTCACCGGCGGCCGCGACCGCGGCGGCGACATCCGGACGGACAACGGTGTCAATGTGATGCCACAGAGCTTCGGCCTCGAACGTGGCGTCCATCCAGTCCTGGCGCGCGTCGAGCATCGCCACCCGCGCCGGCTTCTGCCGGTCGGCGGCGGACTGCATGTCCAGGAGCATCTGGTCGCTGTACAGCAGGGCGGGGCTGGCGTCGTCCTCGATGGCCGTAAGCAGCGCGGCGCGCTTGGCCTTGGCCTCCTCGACGTCTCTGCGGAGCAGGCGGACACGTTCGTCGCGAGTGACCGTCGGGTACAGCAACGGAACCGCGCTGGCCGCTACCGCGATCTTCTCCCACGGATCCTCCGGCACCTCGGCGGCATCGAACGATGCACCCTCGACAGAGTCGACAGCCTCGACGAAGGGCTCACTCGGGTACGCCTCGTCGAAGTCCGGTGGCGGCGGCGCGTCGTCGTACTCGACCGGGGCATCGAGTACGTCGAGAGATGCGAGATAGTCGGCGTCGGCCTCGACTGGGATCGACGGTGACGCTGCATCACCGGGCGCAGCGGCTGTGCGGGCGTTGACCGGCGGCGGCCGATTGGCCGGGTCTGCCCACTCGGCCGAGAAGACGTCGGCGGAAGCGTCTCCGACGACCTCATCGATCGGGGCGAGTGCTTCGTCCTCGGCGGCGAGAGGTTCGACGTCCGGGCCGGTGTAGGTGCGGGCGAGATGGTGTTCGCGCACCAACATTTCTGCACGCCACGTCAGCGCGGTGGCGAGTTCGTGGGCAGGGAAGGTGACACCGTGATCGACCGGGTCGATGCCGCCGTGCAGGAACTCGTACGCAGTCCCGAGCAACTCCCCGGGCGTCCATGCCGCCGGGTCGGCGGCGTCGATGGTCGCCACCAACGCCGGCCAGGACGGGTCGGACATCACCCGCACCGCAGCGGTGTCACCGAGCAGCTCGGTCAACACCGGCGTCCACGACGGAGCGAGGTCGCCGCTGTCACTGTCGGCATCGAGCACAGCGACAGACAACTCACCGGACAGTCGCCACCACAGGGCAGCAGCGGGAAGCTCGTCCGGCAACGGCGCCGTAGCGACAGCGTCTCGGACGAGGGTGTGCACGTCGATTCCCGCACGCGCGGCGGCGGCGAGCCGGTCGGCGAGGATCGGGAAGTACGGATCACGGGCAATGTGGCGGTCGAGTTCGTCGACGAACGGCTGCCACCGACTCACTGCGCCGTTGCCCGACCCGATGACAGCGCCAGCGCGGCGATCGAGCGTGCGCTGAACCTTCAGCGAGGCAGCGGCATACTGCTCGGGCCCTGTCGGCCTGCGGTCGGCCGGATCCACATCATGCGCGGCACGGAAGACCGCAAGATCGGTCAACAGGTCGATGTCGGGTTCTCCGGTGAGCAGCGGGCGCGCCCACACCGGAGCAGTCGTCGGCGTCCACGTCGCGGCGTCGGCACCGATACGTGCGCAATGCGCAGTCACCAGCTCTTCGCGGGCATCGAGGTAGTCACCCCACTCGGGCTTGCCGCGCAGCACGTCCGGGATGGCGGGAAGCCACGGCAACGGTCCGCGTCCGGCGGAATGCTTACCGGTGGGATCGAGCCGCCAGTCGAGAACGGCCGCCCTGTCGAGAGCGGAATCGAGTTCACGCGAACCGATCGTGCTGCGCAATGCCTCGACCGGGTCGCGTCCGTGTGCACCGATGATCGCCAGATGCCCGCGCAGTGTCGGCCACGCCGGTTCGTCGGTCAGACCGGGCGCTTCCTCTTCCGCGGCAACGTCGATGGCTGCCATTACTTCCGGTCCGAGATGTACTTCGGAGCCAGTGGCCACCGAGAAGTCGTAGGCCCGTGCGGCGGGAGAGAGATTGAGGTGCGGGTCGTCGGCGGCGGTGAGCGTCGAATGCGCGGAGACCTGCGCTCCGTCGCGGCGCAGGATGGCACGTAGATCATCGACAGCGGTCGGGGGCAGCAGTCCACGTTCGGTCATCGCGGTGTGCAGATCACCCTCGGACGCGGTCGCAAGATACAGGTGGTTGCTCTCCCGGCCACGGGTCAACGCGACATAGGCGAGCTGGCGGGTCTCATCGCCGGTGGCGACGACATGGCAGGTATCGGCGGTCGACCCCTGCGCGGAGTGCACCGTTCCGGCGTAGCCGAGTTCGGTAGCTGATTGCACATAACCGGCGGCGAGGGTGACGGTTCGGCCGAGTTCGAGATGGCGCACCACCAGTGACCCGTCGACGTCGACATCTTCGACGATCCACCGGTCTCCGTTGCGGACCCAGTCGGTACGCGAGAGCGGGTTGCGGCGATCGTTCGAGCGGGTGCGGACGGTGTCCCCGACGCTCGCGTAGAGCCCGTCGGCGAGTAGAGCTTCACGCCCGACCGGGGTGTCGGTGGCGGCGAGTCGGTCGGTGCGGGCGCGGGTGTTGAGTTCGGCGACGAGCTCGCGGGTGGGGGCGAGCATCAACGCGTCTTTGCCGGCCTCCTTGTCGAGCGTCCATGCGGTGTAGGCGTCGTCGGTGGCGGTAGCAATCGACCCGACGTGGACACGTCCGTTGTCGATGTAGAAGCCCAGTGCTGCATCGTCACCCTCACGCAACGCGAGCGTGGCTGCGCCCTCGGCGCTGTCGCTGAACCGCACCACCTGTGAGAGCGAGAGCGCGCCGACACGGTCGGCGATATCGCGCAACACACCACCGGATGCGACGGAAGCGAGCTGCTGATCGTCGCCGATCAACCGGATCGTTGCACCGCGCTCAGCGAGCGCAGAGACAGCTTCGTCCAGATCGAGAGTGCCGGTCATGCCGGCCTCGTCGATGATGACGAGAGTGTTCTCCCCGATCGCCGAATACCACTCGGGAACCTCGACCGACTTACCACCACGCAACCGGCGAGCGATGTCGACGAACTTCGACAACGTATCGGTATTCGTCAAGATGTCTTGACGCAAGACTGTGGCGGCGGCAGCGGTTGGCGCGAACCCGACAACCCGCCCGCCCGCGTTCTGCCACGACCGAGTCAACGCTTTCATTGCAGTGGTCTTGCCGGTACCCGCAGGCGCGAGAGCGAGCTGCAACTTCGCCCCCGAGGTGGCCATTGCGCGCACCAGCGAGCGTTGGCCGGCATTGAGGTCGCGCCCGTTCGCAGTGGACTCGAGCAACGCCATCTCCACGTGCTTTTCGGCCACTGCAACACCGTCACCGCGCTGTGCGAGGGCGACGATGCGGCCTTCCGCATCGAGCACCGCAGCGGTGGTCAGCAACGCAGATTCGTGGCGGGTATGCACATCGAGTCCGTCACGGCGGCGCATCACCTGCGGTGCGATCTCCGCGGCCGGGTCGATATCGACGGCGCCGGAGAGGTCGATGGAAGATCCCTCCGCGCAGGCGGCGTCGGTGATCGCTTCGACGAGTGCGTCGATCCGCTCCGTCGACGGGTTGTATTTGCGTACTTGACGTACTGCTTCCGCGCGAATGTTGTGCCGCAGGAACCTCGAACGCCCGCGTGAGACGACGTGCACGACATCGCCCGCCACAGCGTCGATCCACTGCGCATCGAACGCCGCGGTCGCCGCCTCGGCGGTGCGCCCGGTGATGGAGGACACCAACTCCGACAATGCTTTGTCGGAGCCGAGGATCTCGATCGCCTCGCCCCGCCACCCGCTGCGTTGCTCAGCGTGGCTGACCGGTTCGTGCTTCGCTGCACGAGTTTCCAGCGTTGCTTGTTGCGCAAGTGAGATCGCTTCGATCGCGCTCGGTTCGCGGCCGTGATCGGCTTGGAAAGTGCGGGCCAGTTCAGCGGTGCGCGCTTTGATCGCGGCGCTACGTGAGGACCAGCGCTCGGCAAGCCGCTCATCCATGCCGTCGATTTCGCGGACCGCCCGCTTGGACCGATCCTGCGACGGGCGCTCGGTGAACCGCACACCGATGCGGTCCCGTAGTTGCGCTTCGAGGACGGTGTTGTAGACCTCGGAAGCGGGCACGTTGTTGCGGTACAGAGCGGCACCGTCGAGGGCGAGCCACTTCGTCGTCCCGTCCGGCAATGTGGTCGCGACTTTGTTGCTGATCGCGACGTGCGTGTGCAAGTTCGGATCCCCTGCACGCGAATCACGGTGCGTGAACGCAGCGGCGATCAAACCGTTGCCGTCGACCTGCGCGACTCCCCCGGTCCCGACACGGGTGAAGCACGCGTGCTTCTCCAAGTACGTCACCGCAGCAGCAATTGCAGCCTCGTGCGCAGCCTCGATCTGCTTCGACACCTCACGCGGAGCGACCGCCCACAACGCCGACACACTTTTCACGGGCGTGAACGTCAAGTCGAAACCTGCAACAGCAGTGGTCTTCTGGCGTCCGATCTTCGCCACCCACCCGGACAGTTCACGTTCATCGAGCGGGGCGCGCCCGTACTCATCGGCGAACGTCTTTGTCCCGACGACGGTACGAATCCGGGCACGCTCGGCGGGCTCGATCGGCGCATTCCACTTCTCGCCGACGGTGAGATTGTGCGCGACAAAAGCCTCCGCGCATGCCACCCGGTACTCCGTGGCACCGGAGTCGATCTTGAACGCCCGACCCAGTTTCGCCGACCGCGCAGCATCCTCTCTCGATGCTCCTTGGGCGATCGCCAACTCGAACATCAGATCCGCGTTCGGGTGCAACCCCTCACCGAACAGCGCCTTCATCTGCGCTTCCGACACCTGCTGACCCGGTGCGACCGAACCCAGGCCGGCAAGACCGGCCCCAGCCCAACGGCCCGGAGACTCCCCCTTTTCGGAGTAGTAATCGGCCAGTGACGAGGCCCCTCTTTCGGTGGTATCGGCAGCAGCAACCTGCCGGGTGAGGTACTCGTACCCATCCCCAGCGGTCAGCTTGTGCAGACCCATCACAGCCGCGAACTCTACCAGCGGAAACGCGGGATGCAGCCTTAGTGCATGAGGTGTGTGGGTTAGAAAGGTGGTTCGATGACGCGAAAGCGTCATCGAACCAGGCGTGACGTTGGTGCTGTATCGGCGGATGCGGATCGGCGATACAGGAGAGCTTGTGTCAGGATCTGCGAAAAAGTCGGGGTTTGGGGTTAGGGTGGCGGCATGGCGTCGACTCAGGCACGACAGAACGCGCGCGCTCGGGCGCGGGCGGCGCAGCAGAAAGTTCTCGTCGACCGCAAGCGCCGCGACGACGCCAACATGACCTCGCTGACCGCGTTCTTCACTGCCGCCGAGCAGATCGACGCGGCCCAGTTGGCGATGGCGCACGCTCTCGACGACATCCGCAACCGGGAAGGAACCCTCAGCGCGGCCGCGACACTCGCCGGGATCACGACCGGGGAAGCACGCAAACTTCTGGCGCTACTCACCGTGAACACGACGACGTCGGCGAGTACCGACACCGATGGGTCGGACGCAGTCTCGGGTGCGGTCTCGGCCACAGGACCGCCCGCCGAGTCGGGCGCGCTCGACACCGCCGACTCGGCGTCGAGCGGTGACGCAACGATCCGAGATAACACCACCGACAACGGCGACTCGGACACCGCCGCTGCCACGGGTCAGGAGTAGTCCGTGACGGCCGCGGTGATGCAACTAGCGTTGTTCGGCGACGACACCGACGCTGCAACACCTCATCCGGTCCGTCAGGTGTGGCGACCGTTGCAGGAGCCGTTGACCGCGAAGACGGTGGCGCGGTTCTGGACGAAGGTCGTCAAATGTCCAGACCATTTTTGGTGGCGGGGGTCGGTGAGTCATCCAGATGGCTACGGCAGAAACCGAGCGGAGTTGCATCGGATTTTGCATTCGACTGTTCGTCGGTATCGCGCGTCGATGCGCGCCGGAGCAGTTGCCTCGGGTTCATCGTCGCACGCGCCGTGAGGTCTGAACAGGCAAAACTCAGGGGTTGCCACCAACGCAATAATGATGCATCGTTTGCAACATGGTGTCGGCGGCTGATCTACCGGGAGCGAGCCATCTCGTGCTCGCTCCCGGGGTAGCGCATCTCGATCCGAAGACGGCCGTTTTCGAGGCGATGCTCGACGGGTGGGCACGTCAACAACGGGCACGGTTCCTCAAGCCCGAAACGATCGCCGGCCGAGAGTTGAAGATCCGGCGCATGACCGAATTCACCAACGACTACCCGTGGTCGTGGAGATGCGCCGACGTCGAGGAATTCATCGACACCCGCCGCCACTGCGGACGACGCATCACCGTGGCAACCGCACGACTCTACGAACACACCCTGAGAACATTTCTCGAGTTCGTCACCGATCCGCGCTACGGATGGTCCGCTGAATGTATGCAGCGCTTCGACGTCGCACCATCGCAATTGCTGCACTCGGGCAACACCGTCGTCCACACCAGCGAATACGAGGGCAACCCGGACCGGCGGCCGTTGACGTACGACGAAGTCCAACTCTTGTTCGACGCCGCAGATACACGGGTCGAGGACATCCGTGCTCGTCACCGCAAAGGTGCACTCGGCGCGCTACGCGACGCCGCGCTGCTGAAAACGATCTACGCGTTCGGGCTTCGTCGCCGCGAAGCGTGGGGGTTGGATCTGGCCGATCTGCGGCACAATCCGAAGGTCCCCGAGTTCGGGCGCAGCGGCGGCTTGTTCGTGCGGTGGGGTAAATCCTCGCGCGGTGGACCGCCCAAACGTCGCACTGTCCTCACCGTCCCCGAGATGGACTGGATCGTCCCAGTTCTACACCATTGGATCGATGAGGTCCGGCCGCAATTCGGTGTCGGAGCGCATCCGGCGTTGTGGGTGACCGAACGCGCCGACCGCATGTCATTGCGTCGCATCAACGAAGCGTTCACCACCGCACGCACGGCCGCGAACCTTCCGGTAGAACTCGATCTGCATTGCTTGCGCCACAGCTACGTCACCCACCTCGTCGAATTCGACTATCCGGAGAAGTTCGTTTCCGCTCAGGTCGGACACGCGTACGCAGCGACGACAGCCCTCTACACCGGAGTCTCCGATGACTACCGCAACCGGCTGCTACACCGGGCCCTGACAAAACACTCCGACCTGTGGGAGAAGCCGTGACGAAAAAGATGAGCTACCACTGGCATCTACGCAAGATCATGGCGACGCGGGACCTGTACGCCACCTCGGACCTGGTGCCGTTGTTGGCCGAACGCGGCATCCACCTCTCCCGCGAACAAGTGTTCCGGCTCGTCACCCAACCCCCGCAACGACTGAGCATGGACACCCTCGCTGCACTGTGCGACATTCTCGACGTCGGGGTCGACGACCTCATCGAAATCACCGTCACCCACGACCAGGTCACCAAAACCGTCAACAGCCACCTCGCACCGACACCGGCCCCGACGGTGCGGCGCTCCACGATCCGTCGCCCGCAGGGACTGTGAACTTCCGCGAGCAGCGCCGCCGTGAGAAGACCGACGCCGCTGCAGCAATCACCGCGTGGATCTGTGTCCGTGTACCCGCTGCCGATCTCGACGCCGTGACGCGAGGACTCGACGCGTTGAAGTTGACACCCGTGCACACTGCACGGGTTCTCGCACACTTGCACGCGCATCCGGATGCATTGACCTCCGGCGACTCCGCTGGCCCCACAGGCGTGCGCCGCCTGCTCGACGTGCTCGCCGTCGACCACTCCGAAGTACGGCGAGCCGAATGCCGCCGCTGCGGCGAGCAGCGACCGTTGTCCTACCGCGCCGACGGCGGCTCGATCTGCGCCCGCTGCTACTTCCGATCCCACCGGATCACCTGTGTGCGCTGCGGGCAATCCGGTCCGCCCGCGTTCAAGGAAAACAACGGCACAGTGTGCGCCCGGTGCGCCAACGCAGACCCGACCCGTCACCGCCCATGTAATAGCTGCGGGAACGTCAAGCCTGTCGCCTACCGCGTCGACGGCCAGCCACTGTGCCAGAACTGCGGCCCGAAGCCGCGCCACACCTGCACCGGATGCGGCCGCCTCGACCAGCCCGCAAAAGCGGTCACCGAACACGGCCCGATCTGTTCGAGCTGTTACCACCGCTCCCGCCAACACCCATGCCACCAGTGCGACCGCGTCACGGAATATGTGCGGCGGGACGGTGATCAATGGATCTGCAGCAGGTGCCGAATACCACCGACGGCAACATGCAGCGTCTGCGGTGAGACCAAACCGTGCATCAGCGGCCACACCCTCGGTCGACCGATCTGCTCAACGTGCACATCCCGCACCCGCCCGCACAAACCATGCACCGAATGCGGAGTTACCCGCCGAGTCCTCGCGGTATTACCGACCGGACCGATCTGCGCGCCCTGCCACGCTGACTGCACACCGAAACCGATATGTGCGCGCTGCGGCGCATCGCGGGTCACCCGCATCACTGTGCCGATCGGACCGATCTGCACACCGTGCTTTCAGACGCTGCGCGCCACCCACGCACCGTGCGCGCGGTGCACCCTCAGCCGCCCACTCGTCGGTTCTCTCGCCGGTCTGTCACTGTTGTCGGAGCGTGGCCGCTCAGGACGAAGCCGTCGTTCTACCGGACCTGGTCGACACCCAAGCAAGCGCAGCGTCAACGAAAGGAGGCTGCGCTTAGCGGGCCTATGTCGGGTGAGGGTGACAGGTAGCCGTCTAGTCTGTACCTTTTGGTACAGTGCGTACTGATCAGTACAACGTGCACCGTCCGGTTTTCGCTTGCTCTCGAAGGAGCCCCCTCGTGTCTCGTCCTCCGCTTCCGCCGTTCACCGAGGCCACCGCGATCCAGAAGGTTCGCGCTGCCGAAGACGCGTGGAACACCCGTGAGCCCGAGCGCATCTCCCTCGCGTACAGCGAGGACAGCTGGTGGCGTAACCGCTCGACCTTCCTTGAGGGCCGCGCCGCGATCGTCGAGTTCCTCACCAGCAAGTGGGACCGCGAGCTCGACTACCGGCTCATCAAAGAGCTGTGGGCGTACACAGGCGACGTCATCGCTGTCCGCTTCGCCTACGAGTACCGTGACGACACCGGCCAATGGTTCCGCGCCTATGGCAACGAGAACTGGCACTTCGACAGGGACGGCCTGATGACCCATCGCCACGCGAGCATCAACGACGTCGCGATCACGAAGTCCGACCGCAAGTTCTTCTGGGACGCATCCGGTCCCCGTCCGGCCGACCACTCCGGCCTGAGTGAACTCGGACTGTAATGGCCCGAACTGTCCTCGAGCGCTCGGATGCGGTCCGCGCCCTCGCCAACGTCTTCCGCAAGCGAGGTTTTGAAAGCAGCTCCCTTTCGGTCATCCAGCAGGAGACCGGACTCGGCCGCGGCAGCCTCTACCACTTCTTTCCCGCGGGGAAGACGGACATGGCCCGCGCTGTCCTCGACCAGGTGGGTGAGTGGTTCGAGGAACAGGTCTTCGCGCCCCTCCGCACCAGCGAGAACGCCACGAATGCGGTCGAGGCGATGTCGCGGGAGGTAGCCGACTACTTCATGTCCCGCGAAAGCGTGTGCCTGTTCGCGGCAATCACGCTGGGCCAAGAGAAGGAAACGTTCACCGAAGCGGTCCGGAGCTACTTCACGGACTGGGTCGACGCCCTCGCCGAAGCACTGCAACGCGGCGGGCTCTCAAACCAGGAGGCGGCAGACCGTGCCCTGGACGCGGTCGCGGCGATCCAGGGCGGGCTGATCCTGGCCCGTGCCTACGGCGACTGCGCGACCTTTCTACGGATCATCGACCGCACCAAACAACACCTGCTCGCCCCCGCTCTCTGAGCGGGCTCTCGCGGTAGACCGAGCCGCCGTCCCCCGGGCACTCCACGCGACTGAGCGCCGGCCTCGCCGCGTTCGGCGCAACGTCGTAGCCACGACCATCGACTCGGTACCGACAAGCAACACGCTGGTGACCCAGAATTGGTCAAGCCGATCGCAACAACAACATTTCACTGGCTAGGGACCTTCGGCACGAACCTTGAGTGCAGTACCGTCACCGAACGTGCCGCCAGCTCCTGCGATTGTCATCGACACGGAGACCACGACCGGGAGCGCCGGGTCGACGACGCGGCGTGTGGGCGGCTCGAAGGTGGTGGGCCAGTTCCCGTACAGCTCGGTCACTGCGCCGCTGCCAATCCCCGCATGGTTCCTCCATCCGCCAACGCGCCGGCCTCGTCGACAGGCGACCAGCGCAGACCTCTCTCCCCAAAGGTCGGGGCATCGAGGATGTGGCGGCCGGTGCGCTGGGTAATTCCGCGGCCGTGGATGGTGGTTTCGATGGTCGAGGCCGGCGAGGTCAGTCGTGGTGCTGGCGGTGGTGGTCATTGGTATCCGACCTTTCACCGCGCGAATGAGACCTGTTCAGCATATTAGAACAAATGTTCGATTGCTAGGTCGCTCGGTTCTTGCCGTTCGTCGGTCGCCCTCAGATTGATCTTTCGACATCAAATCGCTGTTCATCGGCTGCAACCTTGCGCAGCAGGGCGACGACACCGGCGATAGCTTTCCTCAAGTGTGGGTCGTCGGGGTCGTATCCTTCGTCGATGAGTGCTTGCCTGTATTCCGCACTGTCTTCCACACTGACTTCGACGCACTGCTGCCGGGTTTGGTTCCGTCGTAGTTGAAGTTTCGCGAAACCAGCCCAACCGATGTCCGTGCGCGGGGCTACTGTGGGCGAGGTGAGCTTCGTCGAGTTGCAGGCCGGGGTGCCGAAAACT
>NZ_JBEPPH010000009.1:0-148394 GCF_040547235.1 Rhodococcus sp. UYP9 | reverse complement strand
ACTCCGAACCCACACCACCCGAACCCACAACCTCGAACAAACGAGCCCGAAACGGCACCTCCGCCGTCACATCGAAACCAACAGAGACGAACTCGACCACACGGTCGAGCACGTCCGCCTCCGCCACCGGCTCTACCGCCAAAGTGGGAGCCACCGCATCGACCTCGAGCACCAACTGTGATCCGACACCGTCGATTTCGGGATAGATCGTGCGCACGGATTCGTGACGCGACAGGACATCGCGGACAGCGGACTCCAGCGCAGCGACGTCGAGATCACCGGTCAGCCTGATCGCCACCGGAATATTGTTCACCGCAGACGCGGTATCGAATCGGTTGAGGAACCACATCCGCTGCTGCGCCAACGACAACGGAACAACATCCGGCCGCTCCTGCGGAACGAGCGGTGCTCGTCCCCCGCCGCCCTGCGCAACTGCGGCGTCGACGAGTATCGCGAGTCCCGCGACCGTCGGCGCGTCGAAGAAGTCGCGAACGTCGATACGGATGTCGAATCGCGCATTGATGCGCGAGATCACCCGAGTGGCGATCAACGAGTTACCGCCGATCGCAAAGAAATCGTCGTCGGCACCGATGGTCTCGGAACCGAGTACCTCGGCGAACACCGCTGCAAGCGCCAGCTCGGTTTCGGTGGACGGCTCCCTGTATTCGCTTGCCAGCGAGGAGAAGTCGGGAGCGGGAAGAGCTCGTCGGTCGAGTTTGCCGCTGGAACCGAGTGGGAACTCCTCGACTGCGACGAACAACGCGGGGACCATGTATTCCGGCAAGCGGGACGCGACAGCCTGCGCCAGAGACTCCTGGTCGATGACCTCGCCCTGCGCAGGCACCACATACGCGAGAAGGACATCACCGAGCGAGTCGTCGGTGTGGACTAGGGCGACCGCTTGTGCTACCGAAGGATGCTCGAGAACGGCAGTTTCGATCTCACCGAGCTCGATGCGAAGACCACGTAGCTTCACCTGGAAGTCGGTGCGTCCCACATATTCCAGCATGTCGACTTCACCGCGAGGTACCCACCGGACCAGGTCGCCGGTCCGGTACATCTGGCGCCCGCTCTCGAACGGATCAGCCACGAACCGATCGGCTGTCAGATCCGGTCGCGCTACGTAACCACGTGCAAGTTGGACGCCCGCAAGATAGAGCTCACCTTCGACACCGGTCGACACCGGTCGGAGGCCATCGTCCAACACGTAGAGCGAGGTGTCGTGCACGGCCCGGCCGATAGGGACGGATCCCGATTCCACATCGGCAGTCTCGTAGTACGTGACATCCACTGCGGCCTCTGTCGGCCCGTACAAGTTGTGCAGTTCTGCCGAGCTGACGGTATGAAAGCGCGTCGTGGTCTGAGCCGGGAGCGCCTCACCGGACGCAAATACATATCGCAGAGTCTCGATCCCGCGGACCGAGGGTTCTGCGACGAACACCGCGAGCATCGACGGCACGAAGTGCGCCACAGTGACACCGCGGTCGATCATCACACGAGCAAGATACGCGGGGTCACGGTGTCCATCGTGTGTCGCGACGATGAGACGCGCACCGATCTGCAAGGGCCAGAAGAATTCCCACACCGACACATCGAATGTGAACGGCGTCTTTTGCAGCACCACATCGTCCGGTGTCAAGACGTAGTGATCTTGACGCCATTGCACATTGCTGACGATCGCGCGATGTGAAACTGCCACACCCTTGGGGCGGCCGGTGGATCCTGATGTGAAAATCACGTAGGCCAACGCGTCGTCCGACAACGTCCGAACCCGGTCGCTGTCGGTGAGGGCGGTCGCGTCGAATCCGTCCAGCTCCAACAAGTCGATCTCGATGACACCGACCCCGGTCGGCAGGTCGAGGGGTTCTGTGGACAGGCCGAGTACGGCTGCCGGCTGAGCGACGTCGAGCACGTAGGCCAGCCGCTCCGCCGGGTGATCAGGATCGAGCGGAACGTAGGCTGCTCCCGATTTCACGATCGCGTACATGCCGACGAGTAACTCCAGCGACCGTTTTATCCCCAATCCGACGAGGCACTCCGGGCCGATTCCCAGCGACACGAGATGGCGGGCGAGTCGATTCACGCGAGAATCGAATTCCGCGTAGGTCAAGCTTGCGCCCTCGAACTCGACGGCGATTGCATCCGGGGTACGGGCGACCTGTTCCTCGAACCGGGATACGAGCGTCGGCGGGCCTGCAGGCGTCATATCCCCCAACACCTCGGAGGCGTCGGCGATGATCGACTCGACGATGCCGGCGAGGCCGCGGGACTCGAGTGCGCCGGGAAGAACGTTGGACAGCACGACGGTGACGAGGGCCTCGGTGCCGAGTGCGCCACCCATGGCGGCCTCGAGCGCAGTCAGTTCGGCATGCAACGTCGTGTAGGTCACGGTTGTCCCACCATGGGTCAACGCGATGCGATCGGGCGCAGCATCGACAACTGCAGAGATCACTCCTGGAAGCTCGTCCACGGTTACGCTGCCGGCAGCGTCCTGGCTTCGAGTGTTCGGCCGACCATTCGACATCTGAGTGTTCCTCCTACTAACCGCCGCGGGACGCGCCGAGATGCATCGCATACACGAGACACCCTACGAAACGCTGCGACACAAACCGGCTTCGACTCCAAGTTCACGATCAGGCCCAGGTAGGTCACTGCATGGTGACACCGGGTCCTCCCGGATCAGCGATGAACGACTGAGCGTCACTGATCAGTGACGCAACTGTCGCGGCGAAACCATCGGCACCCAGCGCAGGCAATATTCCTGGTATAAGACCTGTCAGCGCCACCGACAGAACCGCCTCTGGTTTGAGTGCGCCCCCGGTCGATTTCGAGACGGCCGACAGTTTCTCGTCGAGCTGACCGAAGGTGACGGAAGTTCCGGCGTGGGACACCGCAATGGACGATGCGGCAACTGCGGCCGCGGCCGAGACCAGTTCGGGCAGGTCGTCGATCGTCTTCGGCTTCGGTGCCGGCTCTGCACGTTCGGCCTCGGCCCGCATGTCCACCGCCCGAATGACACTGCTGGGGTCTGAGGTCACGAGATCGAGCACACGGGTGAAACGCTGCGCGAACAATTCGATCGTCTTCGACTCGAACAACGACGTGGCGTAGTTGAACACGGCATCGATTCCGACAAGATCACCGGAATCGTCGAAACGTTCGACCGCCGTCAGTTGCAGATCGACTTTGGCCTGCTCCAGTCCGCTTTCCAAAGCCGACACTTCCAGGCCAGGCAATGCGAACGTGCCGGTGGCAAGGTTCTGGAAGGTCAGCATGACCTGGAACAGAGGACTGTAGGCGGCCGAGCGCTTGTGACCCGCCACCTCGACAACCCGCTCGAAAGGGACATCGGCGTTACCGAACGCAGACAGATCGGTTTCCCGTACGTCTATCAACAGATCAGCAAAGGTCGCGCTCGGCGAGACTTTCGTCCGGAGCACCAACGTGTTGACGAACATTCCGACGAGGTCGTCGAGCGCGGCGTCACCACGACCCGCCACCGGGGTCCCTACGGTGATGTCTTGATCACCGCTCAGCTTCGACAGCAGCACCGCCAACGCGCCGTGCACGACCATGAAGACTGTCGCATTGTGCTCACGCGCAGTTTTTTGTACACGCGCTGCTATGTCGGACGGGACCGTGAACTCGGAGCGGCCACCGCGCAAGGACGCTCGAGCAGGGCGCGGAAAGTCGGTCGGCAACGCGATCTGCTCGGGCGCGCCGACCAGAGCATCGGCCCAGTAGCCGATCTGCTTGGACAACACACTGTCCGGATCGTCCTCGGATCCGAGGACCTCGCGCTGCCACAACGCGTAATCGGCGTACTGCACAGGCAGTTCCGTCCACTGCGGCGCGTCGCCTGCCGTCCGGGCGACGTAGGCAGTCATGACGTCTCTGATCAACGGCCGCATGGAGAAGCCGTCGGCGCTGATGTGATGTGCGACGAAGACCAACACGAACTCGGAACCGTTCGTCTCGCTGATCGAAAAGAGCTCGGCGCGAACGGGCACCTCGGCCGCAACATCGAACCCGGCGGTGACGACGTCTCCGACGACTGCCGGTACGTCGGCGGCCGAGATTTCACGAATCTCGAGCCTTGGTAGCACTTCGGACACCGGAACCACGGATTGCACGGGGCCGTGATCGGAATCCGGATACCGCGTACGCAGTATCTCGTGCCGACGGAACAGGTCGCCCACTGAGGCTCGCAGCGCCGCGACGTCCAATGAACCGGAGAGTCTGATGGCCACTGGAATGTTGTAGGCGTCCGATGCACGATCCACTTGATTGAGGGTCCACATGCGCTGCTGCGCCAAGGACAGCGACACGGCCTCCGGACGAGGGCGTGCGACCAGAGGCACACGAGCTCCCTGCCCGACGTGCGATTCCACCCGCGCAGCCAACGCACCGACCGTCGGCGCCTCGAACACCGAGCGCACCGAGATCGACGCATTCAGTGCCGCCCCGAGACGGGCAACGAGCTGGGTTGCGACCAGGGAATTGCCGCCCAGTGCGAAGAAATCGTCGTCGAGTCCCACTCGAGCCACTCCCAGAAGCTCGGAGTACACACGCGCCACGATCTCCTCGATGGGATCGGTCGGAGCGCGAAACTCGGTCGATTCGAAGACCGGAGCAGGCAGCGCTGCCCTGTCGAGCTTGCCGTTGGCGTTGAGCGGCAACGACCCCAGGACGACGAAGTGTGACGGCACCATGTACGACGGCAACGACGTACCCAACGCGGTCCGTATCTCGTCGATGTCGATCGTCCGGGATTCGGAAGGAACCAGATACCCCACGAGTCGATCCCCGGTGAGGGCGTCGGAGTGCGAGATCACCGCCGAATCGGCGAGCGTATCGAGAGCGCGCATTGCCGCCTCGATTTCGCCGAGTTCGATCCGGAAGCCTCTGATCTTGACCTGGAAGTCGGAGCGGCCCGCGAACACGAGCTCGCCGTCTGCATTCCAGTAGGCCAGGTCACCCGAGCGATACAGCCGTCCGCCACTGGGGTCGAAAGGACTGGCGACGAAGCGCTCAGCGCTCAGATCGGGACGGCCGAGGTACCCCCGTGCCAGCTGCCCGCCCGCAAGATACAACTCCCCGATGGTTCCCGTCGGGACAGGGTGTAGGCGGGTATCGAGCACGTACGTCTGTGTATTCCACTCCGGCCGACCGATCGGGACGCGCGCACTCTCATCGGGTCGTACGCGGTGCGAGGTCACCGACACCGCAGCCTCGGTGGGGCCGTACAGGTTGAACAGGCCAGCGTCGTTGTGTTCGACGAAACGCCGCGCGGTATCTCCCGGCAGTGCCTCACCGATCGCGAGCACGCGCTTCAACGAAGACGGAAGGGCGCCATCTCCGTCGACCATCAGCGCGGTCAACATCGACGGCACGACATGGAGCGTGGTGATCGACTCTTTCCGAATGATGTCGTTGACTCGTGCGGGGTCGCGGTGCTCGTCCGGTCCGGCGATGACGAGGGTCGCCCCTGACGTCGGGGCCGACCAGAACTCCCACACCGACAGGTCGAACGTCGCTGCAGTCTTCAGCAGAATCGCATCCCGCGAATCGAGATCGAATTCCGCTCGCTTCCACATGAGCTGATTGACGATCGCAGCGTGGGTCACGGCCACACCCTTGGGGCGTCCGGTCGATCCCGAGGTGAAGATGACATATGCGGAGTTACCCGCGCGCAACGGTGCCTGCCGCTCCGAATCGGTGATCGGCGCGTCCGAATATGCCGATAGTTCCAGACCTGCGATATCCGACATCGGTATGTCCAGAACGGAGTGGTTCGCCAGTCGCGAACCGTCACTCGACTTGGACAGCAGCAGTATCGGCTCAGCAGTGTCGAGTATGTACTCGATCCGTTCCAGCGGCTGATCGGGATCGAGTGGAACATATGCGCCACCTGTTTTCGCGACGGCGAACATCGCGACAACCAGATCAGCACTGCGGCGTATCACCAATGCCGTCAGCGTCTCCGGTCCGACCCCACGTGCGATCAGATACCGGGCCAATCTGTTGACCTTCGAATCGAATTCACGGAAGGTCCAGCGGCGATCACCCTCGACCACCGCAGTCGAGTCCGGATGGATCGCGACCTGCTCGTCGAACAACGAGACCAGAGTGGCTTCGCGGTCAACGGGATGGTCGGTCGAATTCCACGAATCGAGTACGAGTTCGCGTTCGGAAGCAGCCAGCAAGTCGATGTCCCCGAGCAGTATCTCGGGTCGATCGACCACAGATTCGAGTAGCCGGACGAACCGAGTCGCGATCGTGCTCACCGTTGTGTGGTCGAAGAGATCCTTCGCGAACGTGAACTCTGCCGACATTCCTGCAGGCACTCCGCTTTCGGAATAGCGGTCCACCACGATCAGATGCAGATCGAACTGTGCCACACCGGACTCGATATCCACTGCTGCGATATCGAGACCAGGAAGGGCCACATCGGTGACTCCCTGGTTCTGGAAGGAGAACCCGACCTGAAACAGCGGGTGCCGTGCAGTCGAACGGACAGGATTGAGGACTTCCACCAGCCTCTCGAACGGCACGTCCGCGTTGGCGAAGGCGCCGAGGTCCACCTCACGGGCGCGGTCGATGAGTTCGTCGAACGACAGTGCGCCGTCCACCTGTGTGCGTAGAACCAGTGTGTTGACGAACATGCCGATCAGATCGTCGAGTGCGCGATCACCGCGACCGGCGATCGGTGTACCGACAGCGATGTCCTCTGTGCCGGAGAGCCTCGAGAGTAGCCCGGCGAAGGCCGCGTGCACCGCCATGAACAAGGTGCTACCCCGCTTGCGTGCCAGATCGCGCAAACGTCCGTGTAGTTCTGCATCGATGTCGAATTCGACACTGCCACCGGCGAAAGACTGCGTTGCCGGTCGCGCGCGATCGGACGGGAGGGTCAGCTCGTCCGGAAGATCCGCGAGTGCGTCGGTCCAGTAGCTGATCTGCTGAGCCGCAGTCGAGTTCGCGTCGTCTTCGGAGCCGAGCGCTTCGCGCTGCCAAAGACTGAAATCGGCGTACTGCACCGGCAACGGAATCCAACCCGGCTCGGTGCCCGTCGCCCGCGCCGCGTATGCGGTCATCAGATCACGAGCCAGCGGACCGACCGATACCCCATCGACGCTGATGTGATGCGCAACCATCGCGAGCACGTGCTCGGTGGCACTGATTCGGTAGAGCTCGATTCGCATCGGTACCTCTGTCGTCACATCGAACTGTGTGGACGCGAGTACAGCGATGTGCTCAGCCACAGCGTCGGGGGCGACATCTGATACCGGCAGCTCCGGAATTGACCGAGACGGGTGCAAAATCTTCTGCACCGGGCCGTTCTTGGACTCCGGATACATGGTTCGAAGCGACTCATGACGAGAAATGAGATCGGCGACGGCCGCTCCGAGGGCTGCTACATCCAGCTCGCCTGACAGGCGAAGTGCAAACGGAACGAGGTACGCCGTCGAGGTGGGATCGAACCTGTTCAAGAACCACATACGACGCTGGGACAACGACAGTGGGATCTCGTTCGGGCGCGTGCGCGCGGCAAGCGCGACTCTCCCGGACGTTCCGGACCGTTCGACCTCGACAGCGAGCCTCTCCACTGTTCGTGACTCGAACAGTGCACGCACCGGCACAACTGAATCGACCGCTGCGCCGATCCTCGACACCACTCGCGTCGCAATCAGCGAGTTGCCGCCGAGTTCGAAGAAGTCGTCATCGACACCGACCCTGTCGACACCGAGCAAGTCGGCGAAGACCTCCGCGACGATCTCCTCGATCGGCGTAGTCGGCGCCCGGAACTCTCGAACCTCGAACACCGGCTCCGGCAACGCGCGACGATCCAACTTTCCGTTCACAGTCAACGGAATCTCGGACACCACAACAAAAGCTGACGGAATCATGTACTCCGGCAACACCGCAGCCACTGCACCACGAAGGGCCTGAACATCGACGCTCGAACCCACGACCGGTACGACGTACGCCACCAACTGTTGTGCGTCGTGCCGATCGGTTCGAACCACGACGGCCACCTGGCCCACCGAATCCTGACTCGACAGCCCGGATTCGATTTCACCGAGCTCGATACGGAAGCCACGAATCTTGACCTGATCATCAGCACGACCGACGAACTCGAGATCACCATCGATGGTCCACCGCGCCACATCACCGGTGCGGTACATCAACGAACCAGCAGCATGCGCCGCACTACCAGAGAACGGGTTGGCGAGGAAGCGCGTTGCAGTCAGGTCCGTTCGACCGAGGTACCCACGAGCGAGCGTTCCACCCGCAACATACATTTCGCCCGCAACACCCACCGGAACCGGCTCCAGACGCGAATCGAGAACATAGACACGTAGCCCTGGGATAGCTCCGCCCACTACCGATCCCGTAGCACTCGACACCAGTTCGCGGTCGATCCGACGATGCGACACATGCACGGTGGTCTCGGTGATCCCGTACATGTTCACCAGCTCGGGACCGTTCTCCCCGTGTCGATCGAACCAATCCGACAGTCGACGCAGTTCGAGGGCCTCACCACCGAAGATCACATACCTGAGCTGCAAGCTTCCCTCACCGACAGTGCCGACTCGGTCCACCTCTGCCAGCTGATAGAACGCCGACGGGGTCTGGTTCAGGACGGTGACATTTTCACGAATCAGCAGTTCACGGAACGACTCCGGCGACCGTGAGGTGAAGTAGTCCACCACCACGAGCGTGCCGCCGTGAAGCAAGGGCCCCCACAGTTCCCACACCGAAAAGTCGAATGCGTACGAGTGGAACAGCGTCCACACATCACTGCTGTCGAACTCGAACAGCCCATCCGTATTGGCCATCAAACGCGCCACCGCGACATGCGGGACCACTACGCCCTTCGGACGCCCCGTCGATCCTGAGGTGTAGATGACGTAGGCAACATCCGTGGGACGGAGCGGACGAGCACGCTCGACATCGTTCACCGCAGCGGAACCGAAAACCGACAAATCGACGGCGTCGATCTCCACGCAGTCCAACTCTGCAGGCACTGAGAATTCGCGTCCCGACCAGGTTACCAACGCAGTCGGTGCAGCATCTGCCAAGACGTAGGCGATGCGGTCTGCCGGATTGGTCGGATCCACCGGCACATACCCACCGCCGGCTTTGATCACAGCCAACAATGTGACAACGAGCTCCACCGATCGTGGCAATGCCACGGCGACCAACGACTCCGGGCCGACTCCAGTCGACATCAGGTGACGTGCAAGGCGATTCGAGCGATCGTCGAGCTCCCGATAACTCAACCGCTCATCACCGAACACCACCGCAGTCGCCTGCGGAGCCCACAGGACCTGTTGGTCGAACATCTCGGCCAATGTCGATACCGAGGGATCGATCCCGTCGACACCTGCCCAGGTCGAGGTCACAAGCACTCGTTCCTCGGCACCGAGCAGATCGATCTCGCCGATCACGATGTGTTCGTCCTCGGCAACCGCGTCGAGCACCCTCAGCAACCTAGCGCCGAACTCTTCGACCGTTCCTCGGTCGTAGAGATCTGTTGCGTAGGTCCAGAAAACTCGCAGACCATCCGGGGTGCCGTCTACAGCCGTCGATTCGGTGACCGTCAATTGCAGGTCTGCACGCGCGGTCGCCGCGTCGACGTCCACCGGCGCGACGGTAAGCCCAGGGAGGTCGAATCCAGTCCGTCGGACGTTCTGGAACGCGAGCAATACTTGAATCAGCGGATGACGGGCTTGTGAGCGCTCGGGATTGAGCACCTCCACCAGACGCTCGAACGGAATATCGGAATGCGCGAATGCAGCCAGGTCGACCTCACGCGCTGTCGCGAGCAATTCGCTGAACGTCGTCGCTGCGTCCACATCGGTGCGCAGGACAAGGGTGTTGACGAACATCCCGATCACATCGTCGAGAGCAGCGTCTCCGCGACCCGCGATCGGTGTGCCTATCGCGATATCGTCCGTCGCCGACATGCGGGCCAACATCACGGCAACTGCACTGTGGACGACCATGAACAACGACGCGTTGTTTTCTCGCGCGAGCGCTGAGAGTCGACCATGTACATCTGCGGTGACGTCGAAAGACACCATGGCCCCGTGACCCGAAGCCTTCTCTCCGCGAGGACGATCGGTCGGCAAAGTCACCTCGTCGGGCAGCCCGGCGAGCGCGTCTCGCCAGAATGTCTCCTGCTGAGCGAGCAGCGAGCCTGGGTCGGATTCGGACCCCAACACCTCGCGCTGCCAGATGGCGAAGTCCGCATACTGGACCTCGAGCATCGGCCAGCCTGGGTCATGCCCCTCCGATCGGGCCACATATGCCGTCATGACATCGCGGGCCAGCGGAGACATCGAAAACCCATCGGCCGCAATGTGGTGGGCTACGAACATCAGCACGTGCTCGCGAGCACCGATCCGGAAGAGCTGCGTACGGAACGGAACATGCAGGGTGACATCGAAGCCAGTCGCAGCCAACTCGTACATACGCCCCGGCAGTTCATCTGCCGAAACGTCTACCGGTGTCAGATCGAGCGTGACGTCACCGACGGGCAGGATCTTTTGGTATCCCGATCCCTCGTGGTCCGGATAGACGGTGCGCAACGACTCGTGACGGCTCGTCAGATCGCCTACCGCCGCGGCCAGCGCCGCGACATCCAAAGCTCCGGTAAGCCTGATCGCCGCCGGAATATTGTTGACAGCCGACTCCGGATCGAATCGGTTGAGGAACCACATCCGTTGCTGTGCAAGGGACAATGGGATCAATGCCGGGCGGTTCTGTGGACCGAGCGCCTTGCGGCCACCTGTCCCGGCTTTGCGCTCGACGCTGGCCGCCAGCGCGCCGACCGTCGAATTCTCGAACAGCTCTCGTACTCCGACACTCGAGTCCAGCGCGGTACCCAACCTCGAAACCAATTGCATGGCAACCAGTGAGTTTCCACCGAGCTCGAAGAAATCGTCGTCGAGACCAACCCTCGCCGTGCCCAGGACGTTCGTGAATACCTGAGCGACGATCTCCTCGATCGGTGTGACGGGTGCGCGGAACTGCGCAACCTCGGCACTGGGCACCGGTAGGGCACGTCGGTCCAACTTCCCGCTCGCGTTGAGTGGGAATGCATCCAACGTTACGAACGCCGACGGCACCATGTACGACGGCAGTGACATCTTCACTGACGCACGAAGCGACTCGGTATCGACGAGGTGACCAGGCCGGGGCACCACGTAGGCGATGAGTCGATCGCCTGCGCGTGCATCGGAATGAACGACCACGACCGCGTCGTCGATGTTCTCGGCGCCCGAGCGCACGCTCGACTCGATCTCACCGAGTTCTACACGTTGGCCTCGAAGCTTGACCTGAAAATCGCTCCGCCCCACATACTCGAGTTCGCCGGCGGAATTCCAACGTACGACATCACCGGTTCGGTAGAGTCGAGAACCGTTCTCGCCGAAGGGGTCTGCCACAAAACGCTCAGCTGTCAGGTCGGCCCGACTCGCGTATCCGCGGGCGAGCTGCACGCCGCCGATATACAGCTCCCCCAGTACTCCGGCGGGCACCGAGTGCAACCGTTGATCCAGCACGTATGCGCGCGTGTTCCACAGTGGCACACCGATGGGAACGGTCTCGGTATCGACGTCGGTGACTTCATGAAAGGTGACGTCGACTGCAGTCTCTGCAGGTCCGTACAGGTCGTGCAACTCGGCGCCAGGAAAGACTTTTCGAACCCGAGCCACGGCCGAAGGCGTGAATGCCTCGCCGCCGACGAACAGCAGTCGAAGGGACCGGCACGCGTCGGTATCGACATCGGTGACGTACACGGACAGTACGGAAGGAACGAAGTGCGCGAGTGTCACCTGTTCCCGCTCGATGATGCGGGTGATCCGGCCTGGGTCTCGATGCGCATCATGTGGAGCGATGACCAGTGAGGCGCCGTTTTCCAGCCCCCAGAAGAACTCCCACACCGACACGTCGAACGTCGCCGGTGTCTTCTGGATCAATACGTCGGCATCGGTCAGCCGGTAGATCTCCTGACGCCACAGCATCTGATTCACGATCGCGCGGTGACTGATCGAGACACCCTTCGGCAGACCTGTCGATCCCGAAGTGAAGATGAGGTAGGCCGGATTGTCCGGTCGGAGTGGACGCGTCCTGTCCGTGTCGGTGATCGCAGACGTCGACACTTCACTCAGATCGAGCGTGTCGAATACACAGACAGGCGCATCCGCAGTGATCGAGTTCGCGGTGTCCTCGGTCGCAAGGACCAGAACTGGCCGAGCAGTCGCCAGGATGTGCTCGTTACGCGAGGCAGGCTGATCGGGATCGAGGGGCACGTACGCTGCCCCGGATTTGATGATCGCGTACATGCCTATCAGCAGCTCGAACGAACGCCGTGCCACCAATGCCACGGTGGACTCGGGGCCGACACCTCGGCCCACCAGATACCGAGCGAGGGCGTTCGCTCGCGCATCGAACTCCGCGTAGGTAAGGACCGGCGACGGGGCGTCGGTCTCCGATGCAAGCACCAGCGCAGTCGCATTCGGAGTACGACCGACCTGCGCGTCGAACAGGGAGGCGAGAGTCTGGGTGCTATCGACCGCATGCTCGGTATCGTTGACCGTGCGGACCAGCTGGTTGTACTCCTCCGGTTCCTGAAAGTCGATGTCGCCGACAATGATTGCCGGATCGACTTCGATCGCTCGTAAGATCCGCTGGAAACGAGCGGCCATCGCCTCGACGGTGGCCGCGTCGAACAGGTCGGTTGCGTAGGTGAAGAGGCAGGACAAGCCGGCGTCGGTGCCGTGCTCGTCGGTCTTCTGACTCATGGTCAGCTGGAGATCGAACTTCGAACCCTTGGTTTCGAAGTCGACCATCGAGACCGACAGTCCTGGCAGCTCGAGGTTCGTCAGCTCCATGTTCTGGAACGAGAGCATCACCTGGAACAGTGGGTGTCTGGCTTGCGATCGGGCAGGGTTGAGCACCTCGACGAGGCGTTCGAACGGGACATCTGCGTTGGCGAAAGCCTGCAAGTCCGTCGTACGCGTAGCGGCGAGCACCTCATCGAACCGTGCACGCCTGTCCACCGGGGTGCGGAGAACGAGCGTGTTGACGAACATGCCGATCAGATCGTCGAGAGCGGACTCTCCTCGTCCAGCAACCGGAGTTCCGACCACGATGTCCTCGGTCCCCGAGAGACGCGCGAGCAGGACAGCGAAAGCCGAATGCATCACCATGAACAGCGAAGAGGTGTGGCGACGTGCAAGATCGGTCAGGACGTCCACGGTGTCCTGATCGACGAGGAAGCTCACGCCCGCACCCTGATTCGATGCGACCGCTGGCCTCGGATGATCTACCGGCAGATCCAACTGGGCAGGTATCCCTGCGAGCGCAGACTTCCAATAGTTCTGTTGCCGCGCCAGTAGCGATTCCGGGTCACTCTCGTGCCCGAGCATGTCACGCTGCCACAAACTGTAATCCGCGTACTGAACCGGTAGCGGCAACCAATTCGGTTGCACGCCTTCGGACCTGGCAATATAGGCCGTCATGATGTCCCGGGTCAGTGGGCCCATCGAGAAGCCATCGGTGGAGATGTGATGGACGACCAGCACCAGAAGGTGTTCGGTCGGGCTGATTTCGAACAGACGCGCACGTAACGGAAGTTCGACGGTGACGTCGAAGCCGGTCGTCGCAACGTCTTCCAGAACCGAGAAAATGTCGTCCCCGGAGATCTCGATCGGCGCGAGATCAGGAATCACCTGGCTGGTGGGCAATACCAACTGATGGCCGGACCCGTCGACCTCGGGGAAAATGGTACGAAGGGACTCGTGCCGATCCAACACGTCGGCAACGGCCACATTGAGTGCCTGTCGGTCGAGCAGACCGGACAAGCGCACTGCCACAGGAATATTGTTGACCCCGGAGGCAGTGTCGAACCTGTTGAGAAACCACATGCGCTGCTGGGCGAGAGAGAGGGGAACGAGGTCCGGGCGCGCCTGCGGCACCAGAGGCTTACGGCGTCCGGCACCTGCCCGCTCGGCGAGTGCGCGAGCCAAAGCGTCGACAGACGGATTCTCGAACAACGTACGGACGCCGATCTCGGCATCGAGGGCTGCGCCCAGTCGAGTCACGACACGCGTCGCGATCAACGAGTTGCCGCCCAGTTCGAAGAAATCGTCGTCGAGTCCGACCTCGTTCGCGTCGAGTACCTCTGCAAAGACTCGCGCGACCGCCTGCTCCGTCGGCGAGACGGGTTCGCGGTACTCGCGCTGCACATGTACCGGATCCGGAAGTGCACGACGGTCGAGCTTGCCCGTGGCACCCAGCGGGAATTGCGCCAACGGCACGAAAACGGACGGGACCATGTACTCGGCCAGTCGTGAGGCCAGCATCTCTCGTACCGGACGGAGATCGGTATCGGGAGCAGTGACCACATAGGCGACCAACTGTTCGCCTCGCACCGAGACGGCCGCCTGCTGGATCGAGGTGTTTTCGAGTAGCACAGCTTCGACCTCACCGAGCTCGATGCGCAGACCCCTGAGCTTGACCTGCGAATCGCTGCGACCGATGTACTCCAGTTCACCGCCGCGATTCCACCGCACGACATCGCCGGTTCGGTACATCCGACTTCCGTACTGCGCGAACGGATCTGCGACGAAGCGGTCGGCCGAGAGGTCCGGACGACCGACGTATCCGCGCGCCAACTGAGCACCCGCGAGATAGAGCTCACCCGCGACACCCACCGGCACCGGCAACAGGCGCGCATCGAGCACGAACACCGAGGTGTTCCACACGGGCATACCGATCGGCATCACAACTGTGTCGACGTCGCTCACCGGGTGGTATGTGACGTCGACGGCAGCCTCGGTGGGACCGTACAGATTGTGCAAGGCGACATGGGGCAACGTTCGACGCAATGCCTGTGCGGTTGTCGGAGCGAGCGCTTCACCCGAGGCGAACACCAGACGCAACGAACTAGCCGCGGCCCGGCGGACCTCGACCTCCGGAACGAACACCGCCAGCATCGACGGCACGAAGTGTGCGACGGACACCCGCTCGCGCTGAACGAGTTGAAGGAGATAGCCGGCATCTCGATGGCCGTCGGGCGCAGCAACAACCACCGACGCACCGTTCTGCAGAGCCCAGAAGAATTCCCACACCGAGACGTCGAATGTGGACGGGGTCTTCTGGAGAACGACGTCGGCGTCGTCGATCGGGTATTCGTTCTGCATCCACAGCAAACGATTCACGATGGCCGAATGCGCCACTGCGACACCCTTGGGCCGACCTGTCGAACCGGAGGTGAAGATCGCGTATGCCGTATTCGATTCCCGTAGCGGGCGGACCCGGTCATCGTCCGACACCGGCGCGTTCGAGTACCCGTCGACGTCCAGCGTATCGATGTCGATGACGCCGATGACGCCGAGTTCGAGATGATCCCGCGTCGTGGACAACACACAGACAGGGGACGCGGTGGCAATGATGTACTCGTTGCGCTCGATTGGCTGCGTCGGATCGACAGGTACGTATCCGGCGCCTGTTTTGACGATGGCATACATTCCGACCAGCAGTTCCACACTGCGGCCGATCGCAAGCCCCACCAACATGTCCGGGCCGACACCGATCGAGATCAAGTGCCGCGCAAGGCGATTGACTCGAGAATCGAATTCCGAGTACGTAAGGGTCGCGTCCTCGTACACCAGCGCTGTGGCGTCAGGTGTGGCCTCGACCTGGCGATCGAACAGATCTACCAGTGTCAGACCGGATGCGACATCGTGCCGTGTGCTGTTCCACGTCGATAGAACTCGCTCGCGTTCACCGGTATCCAGCAGATCGATGTCACCCACCGCGACCGATGAATCCGCGACGACCGCTTCGAGAACGCGAACGAATCGAGACGCGAAACTGCGCACAGTTTCAGCATCGAAAAGATCTATTGCGTAGGTCAATTCGGCGGACATGCCCTGCCCGCGACCGTCCTCCCCGATCGACTCGACGACGTTGAGCTGTAGATCGAACTTTGCTACCTCCGTATCGAGAGCAACGCTGTCGACGGAGAGACCGGGCAGTTCGACGTGGCTTCGAGTGAGGTTCTCGAAGGAAAGCATGACCTGAAAAAGCGGGTGCCGCGCCTGTGAACGTGTTGGATTGAGCACCTCGACGAGGCGTTCGAAGGGCAGGTCTGCGTGACCGAATGCGCCGAGCGCCACTTCCCGCGCGCGACCGAGCTGCTCCGAGAACGATCGCGACGCGTCGACGTCGGTGCGGAGCACCAAGGTGTTGACGAACATCCCGACCAAATCGTCGAGCGCGGCGTCCCCGCGACCGGCCACGGGCGTCCCGATGGCAATGTCGTTCGTCCCGGACAGTCTCGAGAGCAAAACGGCAAGGGCGCCGTGCACAACCATGAACAGAGAAGCATTGTGGGCATGCGCCAGAACGGACAATTCACGATGCATGCGGGCAGAGATTTCGAAACGAACCGAGGAACCCTTGTAGGACTGACGATTCGGCCGCGGATGGTCGGTCGGCAGATCGAGCTGATCCGGTAGCCCTGCAAGCATGTCCGCCCAGTAGTGGACCTGGCTCGAAACAATCGACGTCGAGTCCTTCTCCGAACCGAGAACCGATCGCTGCCACAAACTGTAATCGGCGTACTGAACGGCCAGGGGCAGCCATGCGGGATGCTCCCACGCCGTCCGAGCCGCATAGGCGATCATGATGTCGCGAGCGAGGGGCCCCATCGACCAGCCGTCGGCCGATATGTGGTGCACCACCATCGCGACCACATGCTCGCGTGGCCCGATCTCGAACAGTCGGGCTTGAATGGGGACGTTCACCGTCACGTCGAACGTGGTCGAAGCGAGCGCGAAGACCTGGCGCTGGATGTCCGCTGCCGACGTCTGAATCGGCATGAGATTCGGTACGGTCTGAGCCGCATCGAGGATGCACTGCCGCGGGCCGTCGGCGGTGTCCGGGTAGACGGTCCGCAACGACTCGTGTCGATCGATGACATCCATGATGGCGACTTGGAGTGCCGCCACGTCCAGCTCGCCGGTCAGTCTCAGTGCGAACGGAATGTTGTAAGCAGTGGAATCGGTGTCGAATCGATTGAGAAACCACATCCGTTGCTGCGCCAACGACAGTGGCACGTGTTCGGGACGGGTCGAGGCGACCAAGGGGGTGCGACCGCCTTCGCCCGCTGCTTGCTCCACCCGTACTGCAAGAAGCGCTACCGTGGATGCCTCGAAAACCATGCGTACGGGAACACTTGCATCCAGCGCGACACCCAGCCTGGAGACCACCTGAGTGGCCAGTAGCGAGTTGCCGCCGAGTTCGAAGAAGTCGTCGTCGAGGCCGACGACAGGGACACCGAGGACATCACTGAACACTGTCGCAACAGTTTCCTCGATCGGAGTCGTCGGGGCACGGAACTGACGAAAGCTGATTCCGAGTTCCGGTTCTGGAAGCGCCCGGCGATCCAGTTTGCCGATCGGTGTCAACGGAACCTCGTCGAGAACGACGATCACCGAGGGCACCATGTAGTTCGGCAGCAGACGAGCAACGTGCTTCGACAGTTCGTCCTTGTCGATACCCACCGAACCGTGCACGTACGACACGAGAGCCGTTTGACCGGACTGCATTTCGCGTCCGAGTGTCGCAGCGAAGGTGACCGCCGGGAACGTCTCGAGCGCTGCGTCGATCTCCCCGAGTTCGATACGGAAGCCGCGAACCTTCACCTGGAAGTCCGAGCGCCCCACGTACTCGATGGCAAAGTCTTTCGTCCATCGAACAATGTCACCGGTGCGGTACATCCGCGTCCCCGCGTTGCTGTACGGGTCGGCGACGAACCGATCCGAAGTCAACCCTGCACGCTTGTAATATCCACGTGCGACAGCGTCGCCCGACAGATAGAGCTCACCTGCGACACCGGCAGGGACCGGCTGCAGGCGCGAGTCCAGAATCAGAGCGCCGACACCAGGCACAGGCCGACCTACCGTGATCGGCTCGCCGACGAACAGTTCACCGCGCGTCGATACGATCGTTGTTTCGGTAGGCCCGTATGCGTTGAAGAAGCGGCGGCCCGGCGCCCAACGCGCGATCAGATCGGCCGCGGATGCCTCACCGCCGACGGACAACAATTCCAGGTCGTCGAGGCCGGCCGGGTCGACGGAGCCGAGCACGGCCGGCGTGATGATCGCATGTGTGACAGCAACATCGGCGAGAAGTCGATGAAGTTCGGGGCCACCGATGATCGACGGCGGAGCCACGACCAGAGTTGCTCCAGCCGAGGCAGTGAGTGCCCATTCGAGAACCGATGGGTCGAAACTCGGGGAGATCACGTGCAGGAACCGCGACGCAGGCGTCACCCGATACAGGTCGACCGACTGGTCGATAAGGCCCGACAGGCCTCGATGAGTGACACTGACGCCCTTGGGCAGGCCGGTGGAGCCGGAGGTGTAGATGATGTACGCGGGGTGGTCCAGCCTCAGTGGCGCGGTCCGATCCTCGTCGGACAAGCCGACAGCCGGATAGCCGGCGACAGCCTCCTCGAACTCGGCGTCGTCGATTGCCCACCACTCGCACGTACCGGGTAGTTCGTCGACGCGAGCCGACGAGGTGATCCCTACGAGGGCCCCTGAGTCCGACAGCATGTGCCGTACCCGGTCGACGGGGTATTCGGGGTCGACCGGAACCCATGCGGCACCAGCTTTCGCCACTGCCCACATCGAGACGACCATCTCGAGCGAGCGCGGAAATGCCAGTGCGACAACGGACTCCGGTCCCACGCCGCGATCGATCAGGTACCGAGCATATCGATCGGTCAGCTCGTCGAGTTCTCGGTACGTCACCGTCTCCATAGACGTGTGCACCGCGATGCCGTCCGGGTTGACAGACACACCGGCCGCCAAGAATTCTGGCAGAAGTCGCCGCGATTCGACGCGGCCACCGTGAATGGTCGTCAACGTCTCGGACTCGTCCGGAGCCAAAATATCGATGGCGCCCAACGGAACCGACGCGTCTGCAACGATGGCCTCGAGAATGCGCAGGAACCTGTCTGCGAATCCCTCGATCGTCGACTCGTCGAATAGATCTGTGGCGTACTCGAAGGTGGCTTCGATTCGTCCCGGCTCCCCGGAATCGTCCTGATGCTCGGTGAGCCAGAGCTGAAGGTCGAATTTTGCGATCGGAACATCGAGTTCCTGTGCGGTCACTTGCAGACCGGCGAAGCTGAGCTCGCTCACACGTGCCTTTTCCAGGGAGAGCGCAACCTGAAACAGTGGGTGCCGGGCAGTGGATCGAGCGGGATTGAGGACCTCGACGAGTCGCTCGAAAGGGATGTCTGCGTGCGCGAACGCCGACAGGTTGGTGTTGCGTACCTGATCGAGTAGTTCGTCGAACGAATCGTGGGGCTCAACCCGAGCACGAAGAACCAGCGTATTGACGAACATGCCGATGATATCGTCGAGTTGCTCGTGGGCTCTGCCTGCAATCGGCGCACCGATCGAAATGTCGGTGGTACCGCTCAACCTCGACAGCAACACCGCGTACGCGGCCTGGACGACCATGAAGAGCGACGCTTGGTGTGCGCGTGCCACGGTGGTGAGACCGCGATGGATGCGAGCATCGATGGTGAAGCGGCTCTTTGCTCCGCCGTTGGTCGCCACCGACGGACGGGGGCGATCCGATGGCAGATCGAGCTGATCGGGAAGCTCGTCCAATTCTTGGACCCAGAATTCGATCTGTTGAGCGGACAGCGATGCGCTATCGCTCTCGAGTCCGAGGAGTCGACGTTGCCACAGCGCGTAGTCCGCATACTGGATCGGGAGCGGCGACCACGCGGGCACCCGTCCGTTCGACCGGGCCTCGTAAGCGGCCATCATGTCGCGTGCGAGTGGACCGAACGAAGACCCGTCCGCCGCGATGTGATGCAGCACCATGGCGAGCACGTACTCGGTATCGGAAATCTTGAACAGCGCGATCCGGATCGGTGCGGCGACTGCCACGTCGAATCCACCGCGAGCGAACTCCACCAATTCGGTAGCCAACGAATTCTCGTCGACGGTTGCGGCCGAGAGATCCGACAAGACGTCCTCGGTCCGCAGGATCAATTGTTGTGGGGCATCGTCGACCTGCGGGTAGACCGTCCTCAGCGTTTCGTGACGAGCGACCACGTCCGCAAATGCCTGGGACAGCGCCACTTCGTTCACGTCGCCGGTCAGTCGCACCATGAACGGGAGATTGTAGGCAGCGGTATCCGGGTCGAACCGGTTGAGGAACCACATACGTTGCTGGGCAAGGGACAGGGGCAGAACATCCGGCCGAGTACCGGCAGTCAGTGGTGGGCCTGCGGAACCTTGTTCGATCGCAGTCTCGGCACGCGATGCGAGCGCACCGACCGTCGGTGCTTCGAACAACTCTCGGACACCGAGACGGATGCCGAGGGCAGTTCCCACCCGGGTGACGAGTTGCGTTGCGATCAGCGAGTTACCGCCCAGTTCGAAGAAGTCCTCGTCGAGACCGACGTGCGATGCGCCCAGGACGTCTTCGAAGACACCTGCAACCATGTACTCGACACGTGTCTGCGGTGCTCGGTATTTTCTGGCGCTGCTGAACACCGGCTCCGGCAACGCTTTTCGATCGAGCTTGCCGCTCGTGTTCAGCGGCAGGGCATCGAGAACGACGATCGCGGAAGGCACCATGTACGACGGAAGCGATCGGGACGCGAACTCGGTGCCCTCGGCAGCGTCGAGCGCAGCGCCTGGACCGGGTACTACGTAGGCGACAAGTTGCTCTCCGGTCGCAGTGGGAACCACGAGTGCCACGGCCTGCGAGATGGATTGGTGTGCAAGAAGAACCGTCTCGATTTCACCGAGTTCGATGCGCTGCCCACGAAATTTGACTTGGAAGTCGGTACGCCCGATGTAGTCGATGGTGCCGTCCGCACGCCAACGCACGAGATCGCCGGTGCGGTACATCCGTTCCCCCGCGCTCTCGAACGGGTTGGCGACGAAACGGTCCGAGCTCAAATCTGGTCGGCCCACGTATCCGCGAGCCAACTGCACGCCCGCCAGATAGAGTTCGCCGCTTTCTCCGACCGGGCTGGGCCGGAGCAGGCCGTCGAGTACCAAAGCCCTGGTGTTCCATTCGGGAACTCCGATGGGAACAGTTCTGTCGTCTTGTACACCACTTTCGTAGTACGTCACCGAGACCGCAGCTTCGGTGGGGCCGTACAAGTTGTGCAGCCCGGCATCGGTCAGCTCACGAAAGGCTGCTGCTGTTTCCACCGGCAACGCTTCACCGATGACGAAGACATGCCGCAACGACCCGCATGTTCCGATCGGTGCGTTCGCGACGAACACCGTGAGCATCGACGGCACGAAGTCGGTGACGGTCACGCTGTGTTCGGCGATCTTGTCCGCGACGTAGACCGAGTCCCGATGTCCGTCGGGAGTGGCCAACACCATGGTGGCGCCGACCTGGAGGGGAAGGAAGAAGCCCCACAGTGAGACGTCGAACGTTGTCGCCGTCTTCTGCAGGTAGACGTCGGTGGAGTCGAGTTCGTACTCCGAGCGCATCCACTGGAGTTGGTTGTCGATCGCCGCGTGAGTGACTGCGACGCCCTTGGGTCGGCCGGTGGAACCCGAGGTGTAGATCACGTATGCGGTGTTGTCGAGTCGCAACGGGGAGAGGAGATCGCACTCTTCGACGCGTGCCGAATTCAGCGCTGCGTAGTCGAGAAGGTCGACCTGAATCGTGTCGGTGCCGTCCGGCAGTTCCACGCCGTCGCGCGAGACGACCAGAACGCAGAGTGGTTGCGCAGAGTCGAGAATGTAGGCGGTGCGATCGGCGGGATGATCCGGATCGAGCGGTACCCATGCGCCGCCGGCTTCGACGATCGCATACATCGCAACGATCAGGTCGAGTGATCGACGAATCGACAATCCGACCAGTGTCTCCGGCCCTACACCCTGGGCGATCAGCATCCTGGCAAGACCGCTCACGCGCGAACCGAGTTCGCCGTAGGTGAGCGACAAGCCTTCGTAGACGAGCGCTGTGCTCTCTGGATCGAGGTCGACGCGGGCATGGAAGTCCGACAGAAGTGTCCGTTGGACCAGCTCGTGTTCTGTCTCGTTCCAGATCTGCAGTACAGAGGCTTTCTCGTCTGCAGTGGTCAGCTCCAGGTCCCATACTCGGGCGCTCGGCCCTGCCGCGATGAACCGGTCGAGGAAGTCGGTGAAGCGTGCGTGATTGCGTGCCGATTCTTCGGAGCCGTACAGGTTCGGGTTCGACTCGAAATCGACGTGAGTCGTGCTGCCTGCGACGCTCTGATAGAGGTTGAGCCCGAAATCCTCGATCAAACCGGTGGAGAGGATGTTGATTCCGCCGACCATCGAACCGAAACGCAACTCGCTGAAGAAAAGCATGATGTTGACCCACGGTCCGAAAAACGACGCCTGTCCGCCGGCACCGCCGGCGTCGCGGCGGATGTCTTCGTGGCGGTAACGCTGATGCCGAAGCGCACCGGTCACTTCGGTACCGATGCGTGCCAGAAGCTCTTCGATCGTGGTGTCGCTCGACACGTCGAGACGCAGGGGGACGACATTGGAGACCATGCCACCCGAGCGGCGAAGTACTGCCGTGGTGCGAGCGGTGACCGGCAGGCTCAGGACGACGTCCTCGCGTCCGGTCATCTGTGCCAGGTAGGCCGCGAACGCGCTGATCACGACACTTGCCAGCGTTGCACCCGTCGCAGTGGTCAACTCTTCGATCCGCGCGCCTTGGAGCGGCGACAACGCCGTGGTGTCGATCTGACTGACGGGTGCGGGAGCCGCACTGCGCCCGGCCAGGCTCGTCACAGAGTCGATTCCCGCCACTCGATCCGCCCAGTACTCGCGGTCGGTCTCGAAGCGAGTCGAGTCCCGATATGCAACGTCGAGGTCGTAGACCTTGGTCAGGTCCGAGGACAGATTCTTCTTCGGCTCGGTGCCGTTCACGGCGGCGGTGTAGAGCTCCGCGACGCGATTCATGAACGTGACCGCACCGAATCCGTCGAGCACCACGTGATGGACGCGCTCGTACCAGAAAAAGAGGTCGTCTTCGAGGTGCAGCACCGTCGCGGCGATCAACCGGTCGGTGAGCATGTCTATCGGAGCGCTGTAGTCGGCTCGCATCCACGCGTGCGCTACTGCTCGCGGGTCGTCCTCACCGCGTAGGTCGAGGTATCCGAGTTCGTCGTCGAGGGTGGGATCGACGTATTGGCGCGGTTCAGCATCGACTTCGACGATACGAACGAACCCGGACTGCATCTCGAGCGCTGCTTCGGACGACACTCGCTGCAGAAGGTCGATGTCGAGAACACCACGTAGTTCGACGTACTGCGCGATGTTTGCGGGAACGGACGGATCGACGTGTTGCGCGAACCACATCCCGAGTTGAGCAGGAGAGAGCGGAAACGACGACTCGCGGCCCCCCTGCGCATCCTGACCTGATCCTGCCGAACCTAGCGGGTCCAATCGAAGCCTCTCTTTCCCACAATCACACGCCCCTGATCGACTTCTGAGTGCAGAGGTCGATCAAGCACCGAATACAACAATCTCATTCTTCGCTGCGCAGTCGAAAAGAACGCACACCGATCAGAGCCAAGTTACCTTGCAGTACATCTCCGAATCCGGTTGCGATCGTTACATCTGCTTACTGATCCGCTGGGCCCCCGCCAGCGACATCGATACGGTCGGCCGAACGCTCGGCAGTATGCACGAGCCGGCGATCTGAGATCACGCCACCGTTCTTCTTTCCTGAATTCGGCACCGGTCCAATCTACAGTGCTGCCGACAATCGACTCCAACTCGGCGAGGCCTGTGCAGGCGCCTGCTCAGGCGGTCATGTCCAGCGACGCGATGACCTTGGTCGGATGAATACGAACCACCAGCTCACCGGGCACCCCGTTGCGCTTGCCGAACTCTGCGGCACGCTCGGCTCCCATATATCGGGCGCCGATCTCGGTGGCAGTACGCACCAGGTCTGCCGGCTCCTCGGACGTCGTGGCGATTCCTTGAATCTGCACGAATCCGTAGGGCGGCTCCTCCAGGTCCACCGACAACGCGACGCGCGGGTCACGTGCGATCGCGCGCCCCTTCGCGGTCTCGGCACCAGTGTTGAACACGATCGTCTCGTCTTCGAGAACGAACCATATTGGCACCACCAGCGGCCGCCCGTCCGCCGCGACGTAGCCGAGCTTGCCTGTTCTCGTGCCGAAGCCGAGAAATTCACGAACCTCACTATCCGCCAGTGTTGCAATGCCGCGAGCCTATCGACTACCACCGACAATTCTCCGTGCGATCGTCAGATACACCGCTGCAAGTTCTGGCGCCGAGAGTGGACCGTCGGGCCGATACCATCCTGCGATTCCGACGCACAGTGTCGTCACCGCCCGAGAGGCATCCTCCGCATGCTCGGTGTCGAAGTCACCCGACTCGACGCCGTCGTGGACGATCGTGTCGAGCATGCGCTGCTGCTCATCACGTTGGGCGATGTACTCACTGCGGTTGTCGGCTTCGAGGCTGCGGATCTCGGTCGATCCGATGAACGCCTGATCCCGGCGATACATGTGGAACAGGAGTAACGAGGTGACGACGGCATCGAACCGGGCGCTGGGTGAGGACCCAGCTTCTGATTCCGCGATCCTCGACCGTTGAAGCAAATCAGCCATAGCGGCCTTCATCAGACCCACCAGAAGGGCCTGCTTCGACGGGAAATGGTGATACAGCCCTGGCACCGACAGTCCGGCGCGAGCTGCGATCTCACGCACCGAAGCCCCGTGGTAGCCCTGCTCGACGAACGCTGCGAGGGCCGCAGCCAGCGGCGCGGAGAGCACCGAGCCCTCGTAGAAGCGCCAGCTACCTCGCTCCGCATCTCCACTCATGTTGTCCCAGCTTGCTCGAATGTGACCTTGCCTGCGCGAACAGTGGCCAGAATAGGATCCGAACGCAGGTCGCGGTTTCCCAAGTTCGCGGGGTGTTCGGCCAGAATCACCAGATCCGCGGCATCCCCGACTTCGACCGATGGGCGGCCACCACAGGCCGCGCTCAAGGCGATATTCAGCGATAGCGCCTCCTCGACCTGCCACGGCCGGCGATCGTCGTCGGTGCGCCACACGGCATCGGCGACCGCATCGAGCGGCGACGGCGAGCTGACCGGGGCGTCGGAGCCGAACAGCAGCTCCACGCCCGCGCGATGCAGCGAGGCGTACGGGTAGGAGATCGAGGCTCGCCCACTCCACAGTTCGTCGGCGACGTCACGGTCGCTCATCGCGTGCTGAGGCTGGATGGAGGCCGCGACGCCTGCCGCGGCGAACCGCTGCACGTCGACAGGCAGGACCTGTTGAGCATGCTCGATCCGCCCGCCGGCCCCGATAGCCTCGAACGCGTCGAGTGCGAGTGAGTTCGCGCGGTCACCGATCGCGTGAACAGCCGGCTGCATTCCGGCTTCGGATGCCTTGCGCATCAGTGCCTGGAGGTCTGCGGGCGTCTCGAGAAGCAGGCCGGTTCCGGAACCATCGGGATACGCGTCGTGACAACATGCGGTTCGGGTGTTCAGTGAACCGTCGAACATCACCTTCAGCGGGCCGAGTGAAAGATGCCGCCCGTCACCGATGCGATCACCGGTCCTCGCGCCGAGGTGCAACTCGTGTTCGAGCCATTCCGGCCACACCGCGATGGACACGTCGACGAATGACTGACCGACGTCGGCACGACGCAGCCAGACAGCTCTGTTGTCCGCGTACTCGAAATCGGTCACGGCGGTGATGCCTCGTCGAGCCAATTCGGCGGTGGCGTCGAGGACACTGCGATCACCGTGCTCGGTATCGGCCCGCCGGTCGAGAGCACCGAGACCTTCCATGCAGTCGTGATCGCGCAATATCCCCGTCGGATGATCGATGGACAGTTCGGCCAGAAGTGCCGGACTGAGCCACAGTGTGTGCAGATCCATGCTCGTGATCGCCACGAGGCGGTCCGGTAGGGCCCTCTGCAACACATCCTTGTGTGGCGCGTCGGGCCACAGCGCGTCCCGAAAACCTTGGGCGCGCAGTATCCCGTGCCCGTACCGCTCCTCGGAGTGCACAAGGATGTCCACGACGGCAGCGGCAGAGTCTGATTCCGAGACATCGATCCGCGTCAACGATGCGGCCCACTGCGTCAGATGCACGTGATTGTCCACGAAACTGGGCAACAGCGCCCCTCCCCGACCGTCGAGGATCTCCCCCTCGGTGGCGCGCGAAGCACTCCCGGACGGGGTCACCTCGGCGATCCGACCACCGACCGTCTGCACTTCGAAGGTCGGGCCGCCCGCGGCGAGAACCACGTTTCTGATCAGCACCTCCGGACTCTAGAACACTCTTGCCTTGAAAGCGTGGGCCGGCCGAGTGGGAACCTCTGACGAAGGTGAAGCATCAGCGGCTGTGGTCTCGTCCACGTTCGACGAACCAATCCACCAGATCCGGTGCATCGACGGCCGAGCGGTCGAGAATGCGAGCGGCGTCATCACCCTGAAAGATCCGTTTGAGCGGAACCTCGAGCTTCTTCCCCGTCCTGGTGTGTGGGATTCCGGGGGCTGCGATGATCTCATCGGGTACATGCCGCGGTGATGCGTGCTCCCTGATGACCGCCTCGATCCGTCCTCGTAGCGGCTCATCGAGTTCGGCACCGTCGGCCAGCACTACGAACAGCGGCATCCAATAGCTACCGTCGCCGGATTCGATCCCGAGGACGAGGGATTCGACCACCTCGGGTAAGGATTCGACTGCCTGGTAGATGTCGGCACTACCCATTCGAATACCGTTGCGGTTCAATGTCGAATCGGAACGCCCGTGAACGATGACGCTGCCATGATCGGTGACGGTAATCCAGTCTCCGTGGCGCCACACCCCTTCGAAGGTATCGAAGTACGCGTCGTGATACCGCGATCCGTCCTCGTCGTTCCAGAACCGGGTCGGCATCGACGGCATCGGCTCGGTGATGACGAGTTCGCCTACCTCGCCGGTTACCGAACGACCCTGGTCGTCGTACGCGGCCAGCGCGACGCCGAGGTAGGGGGCCGACAGTTCGCCCGGCCATACCGGCACCGTGCGCACCCCACCCGCGAACGCCGAGACCACATCGGTCCCACCCGAGATCGAGAATACCGGGACGTCACGGCTGATGTTGTCCGCCAACCAGATCGACGATGTGGCCGGTAGCGAAGACCCGGTGATCCCGATCGCCCGCAGCGCACCGAGGTCGTGATCTTCACCTGGGTGTGAACCCGCCTTGATGCAAGACAGCACGTAGCCCGGGCTCGTTCCAAGGAAGGTGACCTTCTGTGCGGCAGCGATTTTCCACAACGCATCGGCCGTCGGGAAGCCCGGGCTACCGGACGAAGTCACGATGGTGGCGCCGACGAGGAGACCTGCCACCTGAAAATTCCACATCATCCAACTGGGGCTCGTGTACCAGAAGAACGTGTCATTCGGTCCGATATCCGATTGCAGTCCAACGGACTTGAGATGTTCGAGCAGAACTCCACCATGACTGTGCACGATCCCCTTGGGCAAACCCGTGGTACCCGAGGAGAACACTATCCACAGCGGATGGTCGAACGGAACAGGAACACTGGTCCACACGCGCTCGCCGGCAGTGGCCTCGTCCCACGTGATCGATCCTGCAGTGACATGCGTGCCGACCTGGACGACGAGATCGACCGTCGGCAAGTTCTCACGCAACGCGCTGACGTCTGCAGTCTTGTCGTGGAATTTGCCGCCGTAGGAGTACCCGTCGGCGCTGATCAGCACCTTCGGATCCAGTTGTCCCAACCGATCCGATGCGGCAGACGCGGAATAGTCCTGTCCACAGGCCGACCACACCGCACCGATGCTTGCCACCGCCAGAAACGCGATCACCGTCTCGGGAATGTTGGGAAGATAGCCGACGACGCGGTCTCCCTTCGCGACGCCTCTAGTCTTCAACGTCTCGGCCAGCGATGCTGCCTGCCTAGCCAACTCGTGCCAGGACAGTCTGGTGATCGATCCGTCCTCGTGAGCGTGGACGATCGCGGGCCGATCGGTTCGGATATGTCGCTCGACCTGGTCGACGTAGTTCAGCGCGGCGCCGGTAAACCACTGTGCCCCCGGCATATCGGTCGATTCGAGAATCGAGGTGGGTCGATCGGCGGCGATGATGTCGAAGTAGTCCCACACCGCGCGCCAGAAATCGGGGAGATTCTCGGTAGACCATGTCCACAGCGATCGATAGTCGGTCAGGTCTAGAGCGTGCCGCCGTTGGACGTAGCGCTGAAAGTCCATGATGCGCGCATTCTCGATGTCCTCGGTCGACGGCGTCCACTGCGTATCGGTCATATTGTTCAGTATTCCCGACGGTGCCCGATCCGCGTCGTAGGTCACTGCGGCTCCACTGCCAGCATTCCGATGGACTTCTCACGCATCTCGACTTTCCGCACCTTACCGGTGACCGTTGTCGGGAACTCATCGACGACGTGGACGTATCGCGGGATCTTGTAGCCTGCCAGTTTTCCCTCACTGAATGCTCGAACCGCAGCGGCATCGAGCGGTACTGCACTGTCCCGCATTCTGATCCATACCATCAGTTCTTCGCCGTACTTCGCGTCGGGAACTCCGATCACCTGAGCGTCGAGGATATCGGGGTGGGAGTACAGAAACTCCTCGATCTCTCGGGGGTAAATGTTCTCTCCCCCTCTGATGACCATGTCCTTGATTCGCCCTGTGATGGCGACGTAGCCGTCGGCGTCCATGACTCCGATGTCGCCGGTGTGCATCCACGCCTCGGCATCGATGGCCTCGGCTGTCTTTTCCGGGTTCTGCCAGTACCCGGCCATGACGGAATAGCCTCGTGTGCACAGCTCCCCCGGCTCACCGCGCGGTACGGTCTCCGCGGTCGTCGGGTCGACGATCTTCACCTCGAGATGCGGACCTACTGCACCTACCGTCGAGACTCGTTGGTCGATGGTGTCCTCGCTACGAGTTTGCAGCGAGACTGGCGAAGTCTCGGTCATGCCATAGCAAATGGACACCTCGCTCATTCCCATTTTGTCGATCACCTGCTTCATGATCTCCGCCGGGCACGGCGACCCTGCCATGATTCCGGTGCGTAGACTCGACAGGTCGAACGAATCGAACTCCGGCAGCGCAAGTTCGGCGATGAACATCGTCGGGACGCCGTACAGCGATGTGCACCTCTCCTTCTCGACGGCGGCGAGCGTTGCAGCAGGCTCGAAAGCTCGTCCAGGGATCACCATGGCACTGCCGTGGCTTGTGCAGGCAAGGTTGCCCATGACCATGCCGAAGCAGTGATAGAACGGCACCGGGATGCACACTCGGTCCTCGGCGGTGTAGTGGCACAGTTCGCCGACGAAAAACCCGTTGTTCAGGATGTTGCTGTGGCTGAGCGTGGCGCCTTTGGGGAATCCTGTTGTACCCGAGGTGTATTGGATATTGATCGGATCGTCGACCCGCAGTCGGTCCTGCACCTCGGCGACCATTCGTGGTCGATCGGCCAGCGCGCGGTGCCCGCGGTCGGTCATCAATTCCCATCCGAAGCTGCCGATGTATACCACTTCCCGCAGATCAGGAGCTTCCGGACGAGCCTCCTCGATCATGGCCGCGTAGTCCGCGCCCTTGAACTCCTGCGCCGACAGTAGGACCGACACGCCTGATTGCTTCAGTACGAACCGCAACTCGTGGGTGCGGTAGGCCGGGTTGATATTGACCAGAATGGCACCGATTTTGGCGCTTGCGTACTGCGCCAGTACCCACTCCGGGCAGTTCGGGGCCCAGATGCCGACGCGATCGCCCTTCACGACGCCTTGCACCAGCAGGCCCGCGGCCAACAATTCCACGTCCGCGAGGAACTCCGAATAGGTCCACCGCCGGTCGGACACGACATCTATCAGCGCATCATGCCCGCCGTACAGCGATGCAGTTCGATCCAGATTTGCTCCGATAGTGTCTGCGAGCAGCGGCTGAGGCGACGCTCCTGACGCATAGCTGAGTGTCTCCATGACTCCCACGATAGTGAGCTGCGTCACCGAGGACCACCCCCGGACAGGGGTACTCAGTCGAGCGTCATGGTCTCCGAGGATTCGAGAACATCCGCTCGAGAGGTGTCCTTCAGCGCCACACCCGACCGTCCCAGGCTGCGCGCGCCCCGCACGAGTCCGGCAACGATCTTGGCGGATTGCCGATAGCCCAATCCTTCCGGTGGGTGAATGTTCGAGATGCAGTTGCGGTCGGCGTCCGACCGGCCTGGCGCAGGCAGATGCGTCAGATAGATGCCCAGACTGTCGGCCACCGACAGCCCGGGGCGTTCACCGATCAGCACGACGACAGTGCGCACCCCCATCGCCTCTGCGATGTGATCGCCCAGTGCCACCCGAGCCTCGGTCGCGATGACCGGCGGCGCCATCGTGTACAGGTCTGCCAATTCCTCGACAAGCGCTTCCAACATCGAGGTTCCATGATCGGTCAGTGCGCGCGGCGAGAGTCCGTCGCTCAGCACGAATCCGATATCGAACTCCCCCGGCGTGATCGAAGACAGATCCTGGGGCTGTCGGCCCAGGTCCGGTCTGCGGAGATACTCCGCCCGCGATGTCGCCTTCGAAGTCACGACGGCAGGAGCACCGATCCCTACCCGCTCGACGGCGACTGTGAACGAGTCCACCTCCAGTGGCGTGTGTACGGCGTCACGGGCCGCGGCGTGTGCGGACCTGAGCTCGAGAACACGTCGCGTCGGCAGTGAATCGCCGGTGCGGCCCAGTCCGATTCGAGCCTGCGTACTCAGTCTCAGGTCCGCCCAGAAGTCGGTGGGTTCGATCTCGGTCATCGTGTACCCGTCAGCGCTCGTAACGGGGACCCCGTTGCGTCGACGTCGAGTATCCGACCATGGGAGTCCACCATGCCCAGGCGATCGAGCCAGGCCGCAAATTCGGGAGCAGGTTCGAGGCCCAGTACCTGACGCACGTACAGGACGTCGTGAAAACTCGAACTCTGATAGCCGAGCATGACGTCGTCCGCACCGGGAACGGCGATGACGAAGGCCACTCCTGCGGCGCCGAGAAGCGTCAACAGCGTGTCCATATCGTCCTGATCGGCCTCGGCGTGGTTGGTGTAACAGACGTCGACACCCATCGGTAGGCCGAGCAGCTTTCCACAGAAGTGGTCCTCGAGCCCGGCTCTGATGATCTGCTTACCGTCGTAGAGGTACTCGGGTCCGATGAATCCGACGACGGTGTTGACCAGCAACGGTTCGAGGTCGCGGCATACCGCATACGCCCGCGTCTCCAGTGTTTGCTGGTCTACTGGTTTGCCTCCCATTCCAAGGTGCGCGCCGGCGCTCAGCGCTGAACCCTGGCCGGTTTCGAGATACATGACGTTGTTGCCGACGGTTCCCCTGTGCAGCGATCGACCTGCTTCGTTGGCTTCGCGGAGGAGCGAAACATTGACGCCGAAACCAGAATTGGCGCCCTCGGTTCCCGCGACGGACTGAAAAACCAGGTCGACGGGAACGCCTTTTTCGATCAGCTCCATCGTCGTCGTGACGTGCGAAAGGACGCAGGACTGCGTCGGGATCTCGAAACGCTGACGAATGTCGTCGAGGAGATGTAGCAGATCCGACGTCGCATGAGGTGAATCGGTCGCCGGGTTGATTCCGATGACGGCGTCCCCCGACCCCAACAGCAACCCGTCCAACGTTGCCGCCGCGATGCCGCGTGGGTCGTCGGTCGGATGATTGGGTTGCAGCCTCGTCGCGAGCGTTCCCGGCAGGCCTATCGTCGTGCGAAACGCTGCGGTGACCTCGGCAGCGCGTGCCACCGCGATCAGATCCTGGTTCCGCATGATCTTGCTGACTGCAGCCACCATCTCCGGGGTGAGGCCTGGTGCAACGGCACGTAGCGTCGCTGCAGCCGAGGTCGATGCGGCAGTGTGCAGAAGCCAGTCTCGGAGTCCTCCCACCGTGAGATGCGAGACTGCGCCGAACGCGACGCGGTCATGCGAGTCGATGATGAGTCTGGTGACTTCGTCGGTTTCGTAGGGAACCAGAAGGTCCTGCAGAAATACCCCGAGGGAGACTTCCGACAGTGCCCACTGTGCTGCCGCACGCTCTGCATCGGATTGTGCTGCGCACCCGGCTAATTCGTCGCCCGAGCGTAGTGGCGTCGCTTTGGCCATCAGTTCCACGAGAGAGTCGAACTGGTAGGTAGTGCCCGATATCTGCTGCGTGTAGGTGGTCATTCGAGCTCAGCTTCTGCCTTCGCCAGCGCTGCGAACTCTTCGTCGGGCGAGTTCGCGACCAGGTGATGGCGGCTGTAGATACCGAAATACAGCATGAACGCAGCGAACACGCCCAGGCACCAGAGCGCTGCAGTGCTGTCGACAAGGAACGTTGCGACGACGGCCAGCGCGGCGACTACCAGGGCGAAGCCGGTAGTGACGACTCCACCGGGAGTGCGGTACGGGCGTTCCATCTCCGGTTCCTTGCGACGCAGCACGATGTGGCTGATCATCATCAGAACGTAACTCAGCGCGGCGCCGAAGACTGCCATGTTGAGCAACATCGCACCTTGCCCCGTGAGCGAGAGCAGGAAACCGATGATGCCGGGCACGATGAGTGCAAGGACGGGAGCTTTACGAGAGTTGGTGACAGAGAGCGTCTTCGGTAGGTACCCGGCACGAGAGAGCGCGAACAACTGCCTCGAGTAGGCGTACATGATCGAGAAGAAGCTGGCAACGAGGCCGGCAAGTCCGATGTAGTTCACCACCTTGGCGGCTCCACTGTCGCCGAGCGCCTCCACGAGTGGATTGCCGGATGACTGCATCGCCTCGGCTCCGCCTGCGCCGGTGACGAGGAAGAGCACCGATGCGCCGGTGACGAGCAGGATGCCCATCGCAGCGATGATGCCGCGCGGGACGTTCTTGGTCGGGTCCTTGGCCTCCTCCGCGGCGAGCGGCACTCCTTCCACTGCGAGGAAGAACCAAATGGCGAACGGGACCGCTGACCAGATTCCGAGGTATCCGAACGGCAGGAAACTCGACGCGCCCGCTGCATCCGTCGGGGCGATGTCGGTGAGGTTGCTCGCGTCGAACTTGCCCAGTGCGGCGAGGACGAAGATCACCAATCCGACCAACGCGATGGCGGTGATGACGAACATGATCTTCAGCGCCTCACCGGCGCCGGTGAGGTGAATGCCGATGAAGATGGCGTACACCGCCAGATATACCCACCACCCATCGGTGATTCCGAAAAGGCCGAGGGATTCGACGTACGCCCCGATGAAGGTGGCGATCGCGGCCGGGGCTATCGCGTACTCGATGAGAATTGCCGTACCGGTGGCGAACCCACCCCACGGTCCGAGTGCACGCCTGGCGAAGGTGTAGCCGCCTCCCGCCGCCGGTAGCGCCGAGGACATTTCGGCCATCCCGAGTACCATCGCCAAATACATTCCCGCGATCAGTACGCCCGCGATGAGAAGCCCACCGAATCCACCTTGTTCGAGACCGAAGTTCCACCCCGAATAGTCCCCGGAGATAACGTAACTGACACCGAGTCCGGCGAGGAGGACCCAACCGGCCGTGCCCTTCTTCAACGTTCGTTTGGCGAGGTAGTCGTCGCCTTCGACGTGTGAATCGACACCGCCGTGATGTGATGCCGTCGGATCGCTGACAGACATGAAAATCCTCTCGTGCAAGTGGAGGTTCGCGCGCGCGGGTTGCGCGAGTCGGCTCAAAATAGGCCCGCTGTGTAAGCGAGATGTCATCTTTCGATGACGAGAGAATTACGGCGTCCTACGTCACTTGGTTGACGTCACCGATGTCGCCCTCGTCCGGTTCTGCGACTGTCAGCACTGCGTCCACAACAGCCTTGTTGGTCTCGAGCTCACGCTCCAGTCGCCGGAGCGTGCGCGCGATCGACGATTCGACGGCATCACCGACGAGATCGACACTTGCCACAACATAGATCTGCTTGGGCCCGGCGAATTCGATACGAACGAAGTTCACCGACGCTACACCCGGTAACTCTTCGATCCTGTCGACTACTGCTTGCCATAGTGCTCGCGACCCGGGTTCGCCGGTGAGAAAACGGCGGTTCCGGTCGATCGGAACGAATGCGACGATTGCCAGAAGTATGCCGACGAGAATGGAACCCATCGCATCCCACGCCGCGTTGCCGGTGATCTGGTGCAGCCCGATCCCGATTCCCGCGATGACGACACCGATCAGTGCTGCGGTGTCCTCGGCGAAGACCGCGCGAAGCGTAGGGTCCGACGTCTGCAAGCGTCGACCAGAAGTAGGTCTCTCGACCGCGTCCGAGCGGACGTTCGTCGTGCGGGCCGCGCGAGCCCCGCTTGTGGGCGACGAGCAGAAATATCTCGTTGCCGGTGTCGGCCCACGAGTGCGCGGCCTCGGCAACCAGCGAAGCGGAACCGGCGATGACTGCGGCTGCAGTCGTGGCGACAGCGACGCCGAAATTCGCCACGAAGGCGATGACGACGGTGTGGAAGCTGTCGCCACCGGTGACTGGAGCGGTCGTAGAACTCTTCATCGGTCCGACCTCGGCACGGCGTCAGCCCTGGAGCATCCCGGGCACCGGGCACGCGTCCGCAGCTTCGGCGACCACCAGGTGCTCGCCCGGAACTTCGGGCCTGCGCCCCTCTTCCCAGTCGAGGCCGATAAGCGGCGGATGGTGCTCGAGAAGTTCGTTCTCCACTGCCGTGTACGCACGTCCTCGACTGAGGAAACGTACGCCCTCCGGTGATTCCAAGGAAAAGCCTCCACCGCGTCCCGGCACGACGTCCAGTACCAGTTGAGTGTGCTTCCACGCTTGGAACTGAGAACCGGATATCCACACCGGAACGGCGTCACCGCCTTCGGGAAGGTCGTCCGGGATATCGCCCACGCCGAGACGTAGGTCCAGAAGACCCAACAACACATCCCGGTCACCGACGATGAATTCCCCTGCGGGATAACACATCGGCGACGACCCGTCACAGCACCCGCCGGACTGATGCATCATCAGCTCTCCGTGGATACCGCCGAGGCGACAGAGAAGCTCCATCGCCCCGGCGGTTGCTCGCAGACGCGCAGGCGGGGCCGGAGCCGCAGGCCTGCCGGCCATCAGAAGAAGCCCTGAGCCTTTTGGGCGTAGCTCACCAGAAGGTTCTTCGTCTGCTGGTAGTGATCGAGCATCATCTTGTGATTCTCACGTCCGATGCCCGACTGCTTGTACCCACCGAACGCGGAGTGTGCCGGGTACTGGTGGTAGGTGTTGGTCCACACACGACCAGCCTTGATGTCGCGGCCCGCTCGGTAGGCGACTCCTCCATCTCGCGACCAGACGCCGGCCCCGAGTCCGTAGAGCGTGTCGTTCGCGATATCGATGGCCTCGTCGTAATCCTTGAACGACGTCACCGAAACAACTGGCCCGAAGATCTCCTCCTGGAAGATCCGCATGTTGTTCTTGCCGGTGAAGATGGTCGGTTGCATGTAGTAGCCACCGTTGAGATCTCCACCGAGTTGGGCGCGCTCGCCGCCGGTGACGATCTGTGCACCTTCACTCTTGCCGATTTCGATGTAGGACAGGATCTTTTCGAGCTGATCGTTACTGGCCTGTGCACCTATCATCGTCTCGGTGTCCAGCGGATCACCCTGACGCACAGCCTTCGTGCGGATCGCAGCGAGGGCCAGGAACTCGTCGAAGATGTCGGCCTGGATGAGCGAACGCGACGGGCACGTGCACACCTCACCCTGATTGAGCGCGAACATCGTGAAGCCTTCGAGTGCCTTGTCCTGGTAGTCGTCGTTGTGGGCAAGGACGTCGGAAAAGAAGACGTTGGGACTCTTGCCACCGAGCTCGAGGGTGACCGGAATCAGGTTCTGCGACGCGTACTGCATGATCAGGCGGCCAGTGGTGGTCTCACCGGTGAAGGCGATCTTGGCGATCCGGGGGCTGGAGGCAAGAGGCTTGCCTGCTTCGACACCGAAACCGTTGACGATGTTGAGCACTCCCGGCGGCAGGAGGTCACCGATGATCGAAATCAAATGGAGGATCGAGGCCGGCGTCTGCTCGGCAGGCTTGAGCACGACGGCATTACCGGCGGCAAGTGCGGGCGCGAGCTTCCAGACTGCCATGAGGATCGGGAAGTTCCACGGAATGATCTGGCCGACCACGCCGAGTGGCTCGTGAAAGTGGTAAGCGACAGTGTCGTTGTCGATCTCGGAAAGCGAACCTTCCTGTGCACGAATGCAACCCGCGAAGTAGCGAAAGTGGTCCACTGCCAGAGGAATATCGGCGTTGAGAGTTTCACGGATCGGCTTGCCGTTGTCCCAGGACTCGGCGAGCGCAATGGACTCGAGGTTTTCGGCGATTCGGTCAGCGATCTTGTTGAGGATCACGGCGCGCTCGGCAGCGGATGTCTTACCCCATGCGGGAGCGGCGGCATGCGCGGCATCGAGAGCCAGCTCGATGTCCTCGGAGGTCGAGCGAGCAACCTCGCAAAAGTTCTCACCGGTGACGGGGGTCGGGTTCTCGAAGTACTGCCCCTTGACCGGCGGCACCCATTCTCCACCGATCCAGTTTTCGTAGCGTGGCTGGAACGACATGACTGCTTCGGCCGTACCGGGGCGGGCATAGACGGACATCTAGTGACTCCTTCTGATCAACCGAACTGATGTGATTCAGAACACTAGAGTTTGCAACGTTGCAACTACGTTGCTGTGCAGCGCAGCAACTACGTTGCTGCGCGCGCATGGATCGAATCAGACACCCAACTGACGGTCGAGTAGATCGATACGTGCGTTGACCTGGCCGTAAAGCGCAGAATCTGCGTTCAGGGTGGCGCGATACGCCTCCCAGGCAATGACGTCGGTACGACCGTGGATCGAGGAGGTCCACTGGGCGAGCAGGACAGGGTCGCCGACACGAAGCAGAGCTGCTTGCATCCTGGATCGCAGTTCTTCGCGAATTTCCTCGATACCGGGTGCAGACGAACCCGGAAGCACCGGCCCCGAATAGATCCGCATCGCGGCCTCGACGTCACCACGGTCGAGCGCACGGCGAATATCACCTACATCCGAGGCCAGTTCACCGACCAACCGGTACGGTCGGGATGCGAGCCCGGACGCGCCGAAGGTCTTCCGTAGACGCGACATCTCGGCTCGGATCGTTACGGAGTCGAGTTCGTGTTCATCGAGCAGCACAGCGAGATGATCCGAACTCAGACCTTCGGGATGATCACCCAGCAGCAACAGTATTTCCGCATGCCGTTGCGACAGCGCCAACCGACCGCTGCCGCGCACCAACCCTGGCCGCCCGCTCCCGAGCACTTCGAGGCGAGGTGCTGTGTCCCCCAGTGACTTCGGTGAATTCATCAGATGCACCCGAAGCTCGGACTCGGCAGCAGCCACGGTGGCACGGATCAGCGAGAGCACCTCGGGCACAGCAACTCTCGGACCACCGGTGATGTCGATTGCGCCGAGAATATGTCCACTCGTCGGATGATGCACAGGAGCCGCCGAGCAGCTCCACTCGTGCACCGAACGAGAAAAATGCTCGGCCGCGAAGATCTGGACGCAATGATCGACGGCGAGCGCCGTCCCCGGCGCATTCGTTCCCTTGGACTCTTCACTCCAATCGGCGCCCTCGGCGAAGTTCATGGTGAGAGCGCGATCCTTGGCGGTCGCATCCCCCTCCACCCACAACAACCTTCCCTCGGCATCGGAAATCGCGACCAGCAGACCGGTGTCGGCTGCGTCCTCGACGAGCAGTTTTCGGATGACCGGCCTGATGATCGACATCGGATGACCGTCGCGATATCGCTCGAGTTCGGCGCCGGAAAGGGCGAGCGAATCGTTTCCACCGTCCGGATTCACACCCTTGGTTCGGCTGCGCAGCCAGGAGTCCAGGACTACCGATCTGACGGAATCGGACGAGGGCGGCTCGTCGTCGACGAAGAGTCGGTGCGCGGTGGACATCTCCCGGGCGAGAACATCGACGTCTTCACCTGGGCGAACGGCAATCCAGGGGTTGCCCTGCCCTGGAAATCTGGCTGTCATTCCGATGCACGCCTTCCTGCATGTTCACGTCACTGTAACGCAGCTCACATAGTTCAGGGTACAGCTAAGCCTTTGCCGGGCAGAGCCTCGGAGTGTGGGGTCTTACAGCTCGAACCTCGAGAAGAAAGGACTTACGTGGCGGACGCCGAAAGGAAGTCCGCGGCACGCTCGGCGAGCATGACTGCAGTCGCATGCGGTCCACGCGTAGGAACAACAGGAAAGGCAGACGTGTCGGCCACCATCAGACCCTCGAGCCCCTGCACCTGCAACCTATCGTCGAGAACGCCGTTGTCGTTGCCCATCGCGCAACTCCCCGAAAGGTGAAGCGAAGTACCCAGTCGACTCAGCAGGGGGTCGCCCAGGACATCGAGCACCTCGATCGGATGCCGCTTCGATAGCCGTCCGAGCAATTCGGCAACACGATCGAGCCCCGCCTGGACTGCGCGTCGATCGCCCGCTGATTCCAAGTATCGATATCTCACGAGTGGGGCAACCGCGGGGTCCGCTGACGCCAACGTGATGTCGCCGCGACTGTCGGACCTCATCAGGCCGACACCGATCATCGGGTCACCGATCGGAAGTCCGGGGATCAGTCGATCGAATGCCGCTGTGTAAGGACGTATTTCCAGATCGTCGACATGCAGCACCTCTTGGAGGGGCGATGCGGGTTCGAAGGGTAGCGGTGTTCGATAGTAGACGCCGACTTCCGGGTGATCGCTGAACTCCCGACCCACGAACGGGTGATCCAGAACAACCGGAACACCAAGCTCTGCAATATGATCCGCCGGACCTACACCGGAAAGCATGAGCAGCTGCGGGGTGCGAACCGCCCCTGCGCAGAGGACCACCGATGGAGCGATGACCCGCGAAACACTTCCGTTACGAACTACTTCCACACCAGTCGCACGGGTGCCATCGAAAAGCACTGCTACGACTGTGGATTCGGCGAGGACATCCAGATTGGATCGGCGAAGAACCGGTAGCAGATATGCTGCAGCAGCATTAACTCTGCGACCATCGACGACATTGAGTGGAACCGACCCGATTCCGCCGGACGTTCTCGGATCGTTCATGTCCGGATCTCCCGGATAACCGAGCGCCATCGCCGCGTCGTGAAACAGTTTCGTGATCTCGTTCTGCGCCGCGCGAGGAGTCCGAGCTACCGGCATGGGACCACCTCGGCCATGCCACTCGCCAGAGAAGTCCAGATCGGTTTCCGACTTCAGGAAGTAGGGCAACACCTCGTCATAAGACCAGGAAGCGGGCCAGGCATCGAAGTCTTGCGGCCTACCCCGCACGAAATACCCACCGTTGACTGCTCCGGAGCCGCCGAGGACTCGCCCCCGTGAGATCCAGCGGGTGACCTCTGGCGTCAGTTCCGCACGGTACGACGACATCCAAGGGCTCGAGGGCCCGACCGGTAGGACATGTGCGTCCAGGATCTCCGGCGGATACGTCCCATCGCTCGAGAGCCCGGGCCCACTTTCGAGGAGCACTACCCGACACTCCGGATTCGCGCTCGCTCGCGATGCCACAATGGAGCCACAAGAGCCGCCACCTACGACGATCACATCGGCGTACGAAGTCTCGAGCGGGCTCACGTGTCCATGCGCGGAGTCAACGCCTTCAAGCTACGAGACTCGGCGGCACCTCGCCATAGGCCTGTGCCGTACGCGATGTCGTCGACCCGCTTGAAGAAGGCATACCGTATCGGATCCAAGCCGCCGAGTTCGCGGTGGTTGTACCAGTCGGCCAGTGCTTCGGCAACGGCAAGTCCGAGTGCAATCTTCCTGATTCGACTCGAAAGCAACACTGCGAGCAGGGTTATCGGCCAATAGTGCCGACACATCGCTGATGCCAGTTGCCAAACCCCTGCAATGAATCCTTCGGCGGCGAGTATCGCGGCGATGCGCGTGGGCTGATCGAGACCGACGAACATCTTACGTAGTCGACCGATGGTCACTGCGAGAGTCGCCAGTGCGCCCAGCAGCCCGAGCTTGGTGAAACTGATAGCCAACAAGGTAGCGATCAGGGTCCACGGTGACATCGAAATCGGCGGGACCATTCCGGGGTGACGCTCGGCAAGAGGGCTGGCGCCGGTGCCGTAGAACAGTTTGCGGCCGAACCACCGTCCGAACGTCACTCGATGATCGTGAGCAACGTGTGCAACGGGCTCGTATCGCAATCGCCAGCCGGCTTCCTGCAACCTCCAGCACAGATCGACGTCCTCGGCGACGTGCATGGATTCGTCGAACCCATTGCATTCCTCGGCTACGTGCCTGCGTATCAACATGGCTGCGCTGGGGACGTAGGAGACCGAACTACCCGCCCGAACAGCCGCTTCCCTGCGACCGAGATCGAGAGAGGAGCGAGCATGCTCATACCTGGCCAAGGCGTTGCCCTCGGGTTCGAGGGCAACGATACGAGGAGCGACGAGCGCCACCGCCGGATCCGAGAAGTGCCCCAGCATCACCTCGAGCCATCCCTTGCGGGGAACGACATCCGAGTCGAGAAAGGCGACGAAATCCGTTGTTGCACTACGAAGTCCCGTGTTTCGAGCGGCCGCCGGCCCTCTGGAGGTCTCGTGACGTAGGACCGTCACCCCACCGACGCTCCAGGCCATCGGCGGCGCGGTCACCGGCTCGTCGGATCCGTCGTCGACGATGATGACGTTCAAACCGTGGAGCGCAGGAAGCAGCCTGCCGAGACCGGAGGCATTGTTCTTCATAGGAACGACGACAGTCACATCCTGCGGAGACGGGATGGACATCGGCCGCGGATTGGCTACCCCCGAGTCCAGAAGTTTGCGAGCAACGAGCGCCGACTGCGAGTCGGTGACCTCGAGAAACCCGTCGCCGATCATGGCGGCAGCGGTAGGTGCAAGCTTCAACATTCTGGTGGGTGAGCCACCGATCAACACTCGACCGTCGGAGTATTTGCGAACACGAGGATCGACTCGTACCCCGAATCCATCAGGCAACCGACCTTGACCCATCAGGTGATCGTAAGCGGACATTGCGCCGATGTGTCATCCACTGCCCTAAATTTCGAGGAACATACTCGAAGCCGGTTTTGCCGGGACGGATCGAGGACCTGAATCACGTCAACATTCCAGTATCGGATGGTGCCCACCGACTCACTGCAGCGCTGCCCCGTGCACACATGTCCTGCAGCACTACCTCACCCTCATCTCCGCTGGACAGTCGCGGGTCACCGAGAATCCCGTTGGGCGATACTGCCTTCGTACCCCCCGCACGCAGGCGCGGAAGCAAAGAATCGATAGTGTCGGTATTTCCTACCTCCACACGGGACATGTCGACGACGTCGGGTGAAAGGTAGAGCAGCAGTGAAGTTTCGGTCCGGCCGGCGTGCGCGTCCGCGCCGGGAACGGCACAGGGTAGCCACGCGACATCGCGGCCCTCGTAACGCAGCAGTCCGACGGCGGATATCAGCGTCGAGACGTTTCCACCGTGACCGTTGACGAACACGACACGTTCGGCCCAACGGCACGCCGAGCGTCCGTACTCGACCAGAACCGCGTGCAACGCGTCCGAACCGATGGATACGGTCCCGGGAAAGCCCTCATGCTCCCCGCTTGCTCCATAGGCGATAGCGGGAGCAAGAACGGTGCCGGGCAGCCGCATCGCGAGCGCCTCGGCGATGCGGGTATCGGTGTCCAGCGGCAGGTGCGGTCCATGCTGCTCGAACGATCCGACGGGCACAACGACGGTCTGAGCGCCTTGCACTCGCGGCCACCCACCGATGCCTAATCGCGACGGCTCGGAGACGGGTGGCGGCAGCATTCCGATAATGCTATCGGACGCTTGACCCACGCTCTCCACCGAATCTTCACACATACGAAACAATGTCGAACTAATGTGCCGCTGGTGTGATACCGGAAGGAACTTACATGCCACCACGACGGAGATCAGTACTTCTTGCGCAACTGAGTATTGCGACCCTCGGTGAGCGACAACCTAAGATACTCGAAGAACTACGCAGAGTAATATTGTCCGGCGATGCACCGCCGAACACACCGATACCGTTGAATGAAGTTGCCGAATCGTTCGGGGTGAGCAGAATCCCTGTTCGAGAGTCCCTGAAAACGCTCATAGGTGAGGGTCTCGTAGACCACCGCCCCAATCTCGGTTACACCGTCGCCCAATTGACGTCCTCCGAATTTCGTGAAATGTACATTGTCCGCGAAGTGCTCGAATCAGCAGCACTCGTAACAGCAGTCGAACTTGCGAACGATGACGACCGAGTTCGCGCCATCAAAGCCAATCATCTTCTGGAACAGAGTATAACGGTAAACAACTCACGCGAGTATCACCGTCAAAGTCGCGAATTCCACATGTCTCTCACCCGGCCGTCGAGAATGATGCGACTTCTCCACATGCTCGAGTCAGCATGGAATATCACCGAGCCGATACAGCCAATGGTGCACGTAGCCGGATCCGTTCGCGAAGAATTACACACCGACCATCGAAGAATGCTCGAAGCATTTCTCGATCGCGATTCGGTGGCCCTGATTGAGATCGCACAATTCCACCACATTCGTCTCAATACGGTCATCTCATCGATTTCCAGCGATTCCGGACTTCTTGCAGAATCGCCGCACTCACCTCGGGACTGAACGCGCGAAATGATATATCACTGCCGTCACGCAGGTGCAACACTTCGTCGCTACCTTTTGTTTCACCGACCGAACCCGTATGCGGTGTCGGTCGAAGAAACTCGCACCTCGCGCACATCAGGAGCATCGATGACCGATATATCCCACCAACCCGGCGCGTCGTCAGGCGACCTGGTCGAAGCCGCAGGCCACTCGGTCGGCGGCGGCATGATCAAGGACGGTTACGACCCTCGACTCACCAACGAAGACCTCGCGCCACTGAAGAATCAGTCTTGGTCTTCCTACAATCTTTTTGCTTTCTGGATGTCGGACGTGCACTCGGTGGGTGGATACGTTACAGCTGGTAGCCTCTTCGCGTTGGGCCTGGCCAGCTGGCAGGTGCTCATCTCCCTCCTGGTCGGCATCACGCTCGTGTACTTCTTCTGCAATCTTGTCGCCAAGCCGAGCCAAGCTACAGGCGTCCCATACCCAGTGATCTGTCGAGCGTCGTTCGGTGTGCTCGGTGCCAACATTCCAGCGATCATCCGCGGCCTCATCGCCGTCGCCTGGTATGGGATTCAGACATTCCTGGCCTCCGCTGCCCTCGATATCGTGCTCATCAAGCTCTTTCCCGGACTCGCGCCGTACGCAGTCACCACCGACTACGGATTCGCGGGGCTATCCGCTCTCGGATGGATCAGCTTCCTTTTCCTGTGGATCGTCCAGGCCGCTGTCTTCTGGCGAGGAATGGAGTCCATCCGCAAGTTCATCGATTTCTGCGGCCCCGCCGTCTACGTCGTCATGTTCGTGCTGTGCGGCTACCTCATCTGGAAAGCGGGCTGGCGCGCAATCGATCTCAATCTGGGTGGGGTTCAGCACACGGGGTGGAGTTCGATGCCGATCATGCTCGGAGCCGTCGCGCTCGTAGTCTCCTATTTTTCGGGTCCGATGCTCAACTTCGGTGACTTCTCGCGTTACGCCAAATCCTACGCGGCAGTGAAGAAAGGAAACTTCCTGGGTCTACCGGTCAACTTCCTGGTCTTCTCGATCCTCGTCGTCGTCACAGCGTCACTGACATTGCCGGTCTTCGGTGAATTGATCACCGACCCAGTCCAAACCGTCGCCCGTATCGACAGCACTTTCGCTATCGTCCTGGGCGCACTGACGTTCACGATCGCCACCATCGGCATCAACATCGTCGCAAACTTCATCTCCCCCGCGTTCGACTTCTCCAACGTCAGCCCGCAGCGGATCAGTTGGCGTGCCGGTGGAATGATCGCTGCCGTGGGCTCGATCTTGATCACACCGTGGAACCTGTACAACAACCCGGACGTCATCCACTTGACCCTCGAGACCCTCGGCGCTTTCATCGGACCGTTGTTCGGCGTCCTGATCGCCGACTACTATCTGGTCCGCAAGCAGAAGGTCGTCGTCGACGAGTTGTTCACGATGTCACCGGCAGGACGGTACTGGTACTCGAAGGGATACAACCCCGCGGCTGTGTGCGCCACCATCGTGGGAGCTCTACTGGCCATGTTCACCGTGCTGTTCAACGGCGCCATCGACGGTATGGAGATCGGTGGCATGTCTACCGCGTCGAAGTACAGCTGGTTCATCGGCTGTGCAGTCGGATTCGTGCTCTACTACTTCCTCGCCACCAAGACGAAGCTCGCTGTGATGAACGTCGACGCGCCGACCAAAGCATAGGAACTGCCGCGTGTACATCAAGGTCATCAACCCGAACACCACCGCTTCGATGACCGCCAAGATCGAAGAATGTGCCCGGGCCGTCGCAGGCCCGGACACATTCGTCGAGGCAGTCAGCCCATCGATGGGGCCTACCTCCATCGAATCTCACGTCGACGAGGCTCTCAGCATCCCAGGCATACTCGAGCAGGTAGTCCTCGGTGAGACGCAGGGCGTCGACGGATATGTCATCGCGTGCTTCGGTGATCCAGGGATGGATGCCGCCCGTGAGGTGGCATCGGGACCTGTCGTCGGGATCGCCGAGGCGGCAATGCATACAGCAAGCTTCCTCGGTCGCGGATTCTCCGTCGTGACCACACTGGAGCGAACCACTGGACGAGCGTTGGACCTAGCCGCCCACTACGGGATGTCGAGTCGGTGCAGAGGTGTCCATGCCTGTCGAATACCAGTACTGGAGCTGGAGACCGACGCAAATGCACGCAAGGTCATCACCGAAACTTGCCGCGAAGCACTGCTACGCGACGGCAGTGATGCCATCGTCCTCGGCTGCGCCGGTATGGCCGACCTGTGCGAAGACATTCAGAACGCGATCGGCGTACCCGTCGTTGATGGTGTCACTGCCGCAACGCTGTTCGTACAATCACTCGTTGCCATGGGGTTGAGGCCAAGCAAGAGTGGCGAGTTCGCACCACCGCCACCCAAACCCTACGCCGGACTGTTGGCGATCTTCGGAACCGAAGTGTCGCCACGACTGCGCCACAACCACTGAGCGTCAACGTCTTCCGTTCCTGCGGAAGGTCCACAACCGCTACCACTCGGTCGCGAAGGTCGGACATCGGGGGGGATACGGCATCTCGTGGATTCTCACCGCGGACAAGCCGAATGGGGGAACCAACGACACCGTGGATTCGTAACGGCGCCGTTGGTCCACAGACTCCTATTTCACCGCGTCGACCTCGACCTCGACGAGCCATCCCGGAACTGGGAGTGATGCGACCTCGAGCGCGAAGCGCGACGGTCGTGCGGCATTTCGTTCCATCGGCGCCGCAGGCTCAGCGGTGCCCATCGGCACGAGTTCGGTCTCGTTGCTGTCGAGATCGGTGTTGGCGAAGAATTGCCGATACGCCCGATTCCAACCAGAATAGTCAGCCCGCTCGGTACCTGGAGCATTGTCCAGGAACACCCGCATGGTTACGACGTCTTCGAGCGCGTATCCCTCGGCTTCGAGATTGCTTCTGATCTTTTTCAGGACACCGATCCCTTGGGCCTCGGTCACGCTGACGCCTGCAGGCATTGTGCCGCCGGAAAACTGATCAGTGTCGATATAGGACTCTGCGCTACCCTCCGGAGCTGCCTTGTTCATCGCTGATGGTCCGATCCCGCTGGTTTTGTACACCGTTGCATCGCTGCCGATCTCGACTCCCTGCGCAATCATCGGGGTCGCTTCGCCGGGTTCGATGACCGAGCGTGCGCCGGATGCCGCTGATGGCTCGACTGCTGGATCGGTTTCCGACGAGCACGCCGCAGCGAAGAGGACTGCCCCGGCGGCAAGGGCTGCGGTGAACGAACGTGTGGCATTGGACATTGAGTGTTGTTCCTTTCGAGAAAGATTCGGGGTCAAGACGCGGTGACGCGGGCATGAATGGCAGTGACGACGTCACGAGCAGAGGTGAATGCACCATGCTGCCAAGCGATTGCATTGGAAAGGTGGTCGCCCGCGAAATAGATCCGGTCGACAGGTTCGAGCAACTTCTCGTATTCAGGGGTGGCCATCCCGCCATGCGAGTCGCCCGCTCCGGCCCATGAAACCCAGGCCGATTCCGAGAATTTTGTTCGACGCCAACTACCAGAGAAGGACGACGCTATGTCCTTGGTGTACTTGTCACCGTGGATCATCGAGCCCTCTGCCAAGGCCTTGGCCAGTCGTTGCTTGTGCGTCAGTGACTCGAATGCTTGGTGTCTTCTGCCGGTGTTGTAGTAGCCGACGACAACTCCGCGATCGGAGTTGTAATGGTCGTACGGGAACATGATCTGCGAGATGTCCATGTCCGTATTGCTGGCGCCGCCATAGATGCGCTCGTCGGTCTCCCACCAGCGCCTCGAGTACTCGATTCCGAGCTTGCCCGACGGCGTGGCCTTCGCCGCATTCAACGCAAGGAGTACGTCGGATGGGAGATTGTTGTCCAGACGCTTAACCAGAGCCGGTGGGATTGTGCAGATCACGTACTCGGCCGAGATCGATTCTTTCACTCCATCTTTCGTGTACTCGACCGTGGCACCGTCGGAGGTATTGTTCATCGCGGTCACCTCCGCGCCGTAGACGATGTTGTCCAGCCCGATTCTGTCTTCGAACGCGTAATAGATCTGATCCATGCCACCTACCGGTGAGAACATCAGCATGGCCTGGTCGTATCCGAACTCGAAGCTGAAGTTTCGTCCGATGCCGCTTCGGATGACGTCCGACATACCCTGAGGCTTGGTTTCGGCACCGAAGTTCAAACCGCCACCCGGCTCGGAGTCGTACCCCCGACGGGTCGAACCGAGATAACGGCCGTCGTCCGAGAGGTCACCGAAGCTGCTCAGAAACTCCGACAGCGCGTCCTTGTCATCGGGGGTCAGAACGTCGTCGAGCGCTCCACGACTTGCGGCCTTCTGCAACAACTCCGACATGTAGCCGTAGGTGTCGGCCTTGGCCGCGCGATAGGACACCGACTGCCGCGACAGCGCAGTATCGCTCTTGTAGTTCACCAGCGTATTTGCATTCTGGTTGCCGAAAGTTTGCAGTTCGACGCCCAGTTCCTTGCAGTAGTCCATAGTGATGTGACTCTGCGGGATTCGGGTCGCGCCTACGTTGTAGAAATGCCCTTCTGAGAACGTGCACTTCTGAGTCTCCCCGTTCAGATCCGTTTCCTCGGTGCCTGAGCGCGCCGACCACACGCGACCCCCTGGCCTCGCCCGCGCCTCGACGATGGTGACCGAGTAACCGGCCTTCTGTAACTCGTACGCCGCGCACAATCCGGCGGGCCCGCCACCCAGCACGACCACGGACGGGCTCCCCTCGACCCTACCCAGCAGATCTGCCATCGCCGGTGCCTGGAATCGCGACGGCGCAGCTGCGGCGGTAGGAGCAAGGCCGAGCGTGGACATCGCACCGTAGGCCAAGCCCGCACCGCCGGTGACGCCGAGTCCCCGCATGAACGATCTCCTTGTTACTGCCATGTGTTCTTACACTCCTTCTGCCGGATCCTCTTCACGCTTACTGCCAGACCAGCTGGTTTCGATTCCGGTCAATCGTGGAACTCGAAAGAGTCGGAGATGGAAATGCGGCAATACCTTCTCCGAACTCCGTGTGAGAAAACATGCGGCGGTTGTCCAGGCGTTCTCATTCGTAGGAACCCGACCGAAGCATCGCCGCAATCCGCGGGCAACATGTCGCAACTATTTTCGGAAATCATGTCTGCACTCGAACACGCAATCACTGCGTCCTTCGCTGCGCGCGAACCCGATCGGCCAGCGCTCTCGCCGCTCCGCGCGCTCGGCCGTCGCCAGATGTCCGGCATCGAGGTTCTCGCGCAGGCAATTGCAACGACGGCACCCGCAGCGTCGATGGTCATCCTTCCAATCACGATGCTCACCAACGAGACGATGCTCAGCGGGCTGCTCACTGTCGTCGCCGCGACTGTCATCGTGTCGATGATCGCGTTCTGCGGATCTCAGTTCACTCGCCGCTTCGCAGCATCGGGTGGTCTGTACACCTTCGCGTTTCAAGGTGTCGGTAGCCGCGGCGCATTGACAGTCGGTGCGGCGATGCTGTGCAAGTACTGCGCGAGCGGAGCCATGACGATGTATTTCGGTGGCCATGCCGTGCGTACTGTCCTGCGGGAGACCGGCCTGAATGCTGCTGGTGTCCTGTGGACCCTGCTGATCTACGCAACTATCGGCCTACTGATGCTCGCGTGCCTGCTGCGTGGTGTTCGATTCGCCGCCACTGCCATTCTCGTCGTCGAACTGTGCTCGCTGCTGTTCATCGTGAGTTTGATGATGTTTCCGGCCCCCCAGGTGGTGCAAATCGAGCCATCCGGCGCATCGAACGGACTGCTCCTGGTCGCGCTCGGTGCGATGTTCGCACTCGCCGGATTCGAAAGCGCAACGTTTTTCGCACCCGAGGCCAAGCGTCCGTTGGTGGCGATCACTCGAACCGTTCTCTTGACGCCTGTCATCTGCGGAGCCCTCTTTACGTTCGCGGCATGGGCGGTGTGGTCCGGTCGCGGCGGGGTATTGATCAACGCGTACCTTCATGGCACCTCCACCGGCATCGACGCGTGGCTCGTCGTTGCGCTGAACGTAGGGTTGAGTTGTTCGTGGCTCGCATCGTCCATGGCTTCGTCCAATGCGGCTTCTCGTCTTGTCTACACAATGGGGATCGAGAGGGTACTTCCCCGCGTTTTCAGCCAAGTCCATCGTTCGTTCCGTACACCCCACGTCGCGCTGACCGTCGTGATCGCCGGATTGGCCACCGCCAGTTCTATATTCGCTTTCATCGACGGCTCAGTGGTGTTCGAGGACGTCAAGTTGCTCGCCCGAGCCTCCATCGTCCTCGGCTATACGGTGGTGGCAGTCGCTGCTGTTCGATTCCTCCAGCGGATCGGTGAACTCACCCCAGCAGTGATCGTGTCCGGTGTGCTCGGTTGCGCAGTGGGCTGCGCGACTCTGACCAGCCTGGTGGTCTCAGTCTGCCGGGAACAAAACCTCACCTCTCTGACCGTATTCACAATTTTCGCGGGGTCTGGGCTCGCTTGGCACAGATACCTACGCCATCGCACTCCGAAGGTTCTCGATTCGATCGGAGTCTTCGACAGCGCCGAGTCCAACGACGTACTCCCCGGTGCCGCGTCCTACGGCAAGAACTCCCGCGGCGCAGTAGCACTCGTCAAACTGTCCCGACACGACGCCCGCTGATGGTGACGCGGACGACGAGAGTGCCAGAAACTGGAGGTCACGAACCACGAGCGGTCCAAAAGGCACTTGCCCTACTGGAAGCCGTAGCGCAAATCGGCTCTGGAGCACGCGCCAAGGACGTCGCCAACTTCACTGGCATTGCACCGGCAACCGCATACCGTCTGCTGAACCTTCTGGTCGCCGACGGATATCTGGTTCGGATCGAGGATCTGTCCGGCTTCGCGCTCGGCCGTCGAACGCGGGAACTGGCAGGTGCTGCCCCGCAGACTGCTGTCGTAGACCATCGGCAAATCGTCGACGAAATCCGCAGTCACACTAGATTCGGGGTCTATCTCGTTTCGTATCAGCACGACCGGATCGCTCTTATCGATCGCGACCCCGACCACGAACTGCCCGGCGAATCCGCTCTTGCGACGCACCCACACGCATCGGCCATAGGGAAACTGCTGTTGGCCAACAGGCCTGACGGGGTCAGCTTGAAGGACCTGCGCAAGTTCACCAGTCGCACCATCACCGATCTTGCTGATCTTGCTGTCGAGTTGAGCCGAATCCGAAGTTGCGGCATCGCCATTGAGGTCGACGAGATCAAGGTAGGCAGATCGGCTATCGCCGTCCCCATCCGAGACGACGCCGATGGAGTCCGCGGCGCTCTGGCTGTTATCGGGAGGACGGGACGGCTGCATACAGACGATGCGGGATTGATCGAACTGCTCACGGTCTCGGCTCGTGAAATTGGTACTGCCCGATGACCCTGCTCCTCTGCAAAACCGTCTGGGCTCTACAGTCACGTCCCTGCAATGCTCCTCGCCGCCTGCTCCCCCTCGCGTATTGCCGAATCCAGTCGGCGAGGTGTGACGGCGTCGCCGATACGTACGACCGAAAACCCTTCGTCCTTCAACTCGTTCCACAATGCGTCATCCGGCTTCTGGTGGAGCGAGCAGACGATCCAATCGAACCGATGGTTCGCCGTCACGCCTGTGGGGTGATGGAGCAGCGAAATATCGAGGCCGTCGCGTAGCTGGACCGGGACGACATCGGTCAGGCAGGTGATCGACTGTCCGTGCGCTCGCCGCCGCCACCCTTCCATGTCCAGGGTGAGCCCGAGATCCTGCCCGACGACCATCCCCGGCGTGCATACCGTCACCTGACAGCCGCGTTCGGCCAGAAACTCTGCCGTCGACGTCGCGTGGTGGAAACTCAGTTCGTCGACGATCAGGACGCGACCTGACAGTGACGCCGTGCCGTCGAGGACCTCACGGACGTCGACGACGTGATCGTGGGAACTTGCCCACTCCGGACGCACCGGGTTTGCCCCGGTCGCGATCACCACCACGTTGGGCTTTTGCGTCAGGACGAGCATTCTGTCGACCTCGACGCCTGTGCGGATTCTTACACCGCGTGCGCGGCATTCCGCTTCGAGAACATCGACGATTCCAGCGAATTCGGCGCGATGCGGTGCCCGTCCAGCGGTCCGGACCTGTCCCCCGGTCTGTGGCTCGTGTTCGTACAACGTGACGTCGTGCCCTGCGTGTGCAGCAGTCGATGCAGCTTGCAGTCCTGCCGGTCCGCCTCCAACGATCAGGACTCGCAGTCTTGAAGCGGGCAACTGCGGCAGGGCGACGAATTCTTTTCCGGCGCTGGGGTTTACGACACATCCCAGTGCGGCGTTCATCCCGACGCGTCCGATGCAGTCCTGATTGCAGGACAGGCAGGTGTGGACTTCTCGCGCACGGCCTTCACGGGCCTTGTTCGCGAACTCCGGGTCTGCAATCTGGCCTCGAACGACGCCGACCAGATCGCACACCCCGTCGGCGAGAGCCTGCTCGGCCATCTCCGGTGTGGTGAAGCGTCCGACCCCGATCACCGGCAACGACACCCGCTCTCGGATAGCACTGGGAACGAAGTTCGCGTAACCATGGGGCGTTGCCATCGATGCCTCGATCAGGTGGAGCGTCGAGGTCGCCACGCCGATTGCGGTATTGATGTAATCGACCGAACCGGTTCGTTCGACGAGGACAGCGGTGTCCACGGCTTCGTCCAGACGGATACCCCCCTCGATGTTTTCCTGCCCGCTCAGCCTCACTCCAACGATCATTTCGGGCCCCAGAGCGGTGCGGACTGCCGAGAGAACCTCCACCAAGAATCGAGCTCGCCCGGCGAGGTCACCCCCGTATTCGTCGGTGCGATGGTTCGTAGTGCGCGCCAGGAACATTCGGATCAACGAGGACTGTGAACACTGTAGCTCCACGCCGTCGAATCCGCCGTCCCTGCAATGCTCGGCGACGCGCACATATCCGTCCACCAACTCGCCGATCTCGACCCGGTCGAGGCAACGAGGTACCTCTCGAAAGAGCGGATCGGGGACGGCGCTGGGTGCGAGGACCGAACGCCCCGAATACATTCCTGACGACTGTCCACCATTGTGGTTGACCTGTGCCAGAACGAGCGCTCCGTGTGCGTGTACGGCGTCGGTGATCGCTCGATATCGAGGTATCACCGCTGGGCGATACCCTTGAATCATCTTCTCGTACGGTTGATCCGACGGGTGGGTGGACTGCTCCTCGACGATGATCAAGCCGGCCCCGCCTGCGGCGCGAGCTGCGTAATAGGCGGCGTGGCGATCCGTCGGGAGGCCGTTCTCGGCGAAGTTGGTCAGATGCGCAGAGAAGACAACTCGGTTCCGCACCGTCGACCGACCGATGTCGAGAGGGGCGAACAGCCGCGGATACTTCATCGGACAGACCCTGTGGCTTTGTACACTCCGGCGTCGTACCCGTCTCGAATGGCCTCGGCGGCAGAACGAGGCGCGACGCAGTCCCCAATCGTCATCCGCCTCGGACCGTTCAAGGAATCGTCAGCAGAGCGATGCGAGCAGTCCACTACCACTGCGCATTCGATCATGCGGCGTTGCCCGGTGTGTACGTCCTCGAGCTCGGCGCCGCCGTCGCCGACCCGCAGAATTTTTGACAGTAGATGACGCTGGATGCCTGCGCGCTGCAACCGAACGTTGGCCGGAGCCAGGTCACCGGACAAGGAAAGGTGTCGACCGATGGTCTGATCGACAGTCACCACAGAAACGTCCCTACCTGCCTTTGCAAAGCGCTCAGCAAGCGCGACAGCCACGGGACCACCGACCGGATCCCATACGACAACGGGCCCCTCGCCGAGCACGGCACCGTCCAGAACGGCTCCGGAATCGAGGTAGTGCACGCCTGTAGCCACCTCGAACGATCGCGGGCTCGGCACACTGCCGGTCGCGAGGACGACGTCCTTTCCCGCCTCGAGATCGCTGGGTCCGATCTCGACCCCGGTCACAATATCGACCCCGAGATGGACGCACTCGGCGGCGAGCCATGCGGTCAACGCCTCTCCAGTGCTCGTGAGCGAAAACAAGCCCCCTAGCACGGGCTTACGCTCGTACAAGGTGACCGTCCGACCCCGCAAGGCCAACACCCGCGCTGCCTCGAGACCAGCGGGGCCACCACCCACCACCAGCACAGTGCCTGCACCGTCCGGCTCCGGGTCATCGCCTGCTCGTCCGATGCACGCCACGGTCGGATTACGCGGATCCCGAACCAGACAGGTCTGATTGCACAGAATGCACGGCCGCGGGCTCGCACCGGCTCGCGACTTCGATACCAGATCGGGATCGGCGATCAATGCTCGTGTCATCTCGATGATGTCCGCAACACCCTCGGAGAGTGCGGCTTCGGCCATCGCTGTGTCGACGATGCTGCCCTGCAGCACAACAGGAACCATGCCGTCGACAGAGCCCGATACCGATCGACACAGGTCGAGGTTGAACCCAGGCTCGGTGTGGAAGTCCGGGCGATAGGTGGACATGGCCATCGCCCCACCTCGAACGACGGTAAGCAGATCGAGTTCCGGCGCCATCTCGCGGGCGATGTCGGCACCGATTGCGGGAGTGATCCCCGCCCACGGCGCTCCCTCGTCACAGCTCAGCCGCAGCGCAAGGATTCGATCCGGGCCGAGCTCGGCCCGCACCGCGGTAACCACGTTCCGTACGAACAGCATTCGGTCGGTGCCATATTCGTCTTCTCGCAGATTGGTCAGGCCGGAGAGGAACTGCCGTATCAGGCTCGATGAGCCTGCATCGAGTTCGACGCCGTCGACGTCGGCAGCGGCAGCAACGCGAGCAGCGGCAGCGAACCCGTCCACCGCGGCACGGATGTGTTCCGGTTCCATCGCCATCGGCAGTTCACGCGAAGCCACGTCTGCGACGTGCGACGGCCCCCACAGTGCCTCCCGCGAGTACGCAGGCGAACCTTGGGATCCGGTGTGAGTCAGGCCTGCCAGAACGAGCGTTCCGTTCGGCCTGCACGCGTCGACCACAGCCTGCCAACCGGGCCCGCACTCCGATGCCAGAGGCGCACGCTCGTACGGCCAGTCCGACCGATGCACCGACGCATTCTCGGTGACGATGATCCCGACGCCCGCCCGACGGCGGTAGTACTCCACCAGTGCCGGCGAGAAAGCCCGGCCATCAGCAAGATTGGTTTCGTGCGGGCCGAACATCACGCGACTGGCAGCCGACCGTCCACCGAGGACGATCGGCTCCGTCAGCAGAGTCACCTCGCTACTCTGCACCAAGCTTCCGGTCGAATCCCAACGGCATGACGACGTCCGACGCAGTCAGGTCGTGGACAGAGGAGTGTCCGAGTCCGAGAACAGCGGAGTCGACGCCGCCCCGCAAAATATCGAGAACGTTCTCCACACCGGCCTGACCGTTCGCTGAAAGACCCCACAGGTACGCCCGGCCGATCATGACAGCACGAGCACCGAGTGCGAGTGCTTTGACGACGTCGCTTCCTCGACGGATGCCGCCGTCGAGGGTGATCTCGATCTGGTCGCCCACTGCCTCGGCGATCGCCGGCAGCGCGCGGATCGGAGCTGGAGTGCCGTCGAGGTTGTTGCCACCGTGGTTGGACACCGAGATGGCGGTGACTCCGGCGTCGACTGCCTTCTTGGCGTCATCGACACGCATGACTCCCTTGAGCATGAACGGCCCGCCCCACTGCTCACGCAGCCAGGCAACGTCCTCCCAGGTCGGCAACGGGGTACCCATCCACTCGCCGTATGCACCGAAGAATGTCGGCGCAGTACCCCCGGGTGGAGTCAGGTTGGGCGTCGACAGATCGGGAATTTTTCCGGTTTTCGCGAACTCCCACAACCATTTCGGACGCGTGATGCCTTCGGGGGCGAACTGCCACATCGCCTTGAGGTCCATCTTTTCCGGGATCGACGGGCTGCCCCAGTCGCGTCCGTTGGAGAACGACCAGTCCAGCGTCATGATCAATCCGACCGCGCCGGCCGCACGTGCCCGCTCCATGCGCTGAAGCAGAACCTCGCGCGAGCCGACCCAATACATCTGGAAGAACGTCTGCGGGTTCACGGCCGCGACCTCTTCGATGGATTTGCTCGCAAAGGAGGACAACCCGACCGGGATTCCGCGAGCGGCCGCGGCACGGGCCACAGCGACCTCGCCTTCCGGGTGCACGGCCTGCACACCCGTCGGCGAGATCATGACCGGAAACGAGAGTGGTTGTCCCATGACTGTTGTCGACAGATCCCGTTTGTCCGACAACCCCGCAACATGCGGCGCGAAGCCGAGCTCACCGAATGCCGCCGTATTGTCGTCGACGGTGATGCCCCGCTCCGAGCCCGCCACCAGTGCGGCGTACACGGATTTCGGAAGTCGTTTCTTGGCACGCCGTTGCGCCTCGGCAGCGGTCTCGAACCACGCACTCTTGGCCATAGCTATATGTTCCTATTCCATTCCTGCGAGAGGATTCTCGTCGCAGATCTTGGCCGGTGGCCGCATCATCAATGTGAGCGGAACCGACGCTCTCGGTGTTTTACGCTGCCCGGTACGGGAGTGGTCGACGCTGGACTTGGGGATTTCTCCCGCCGCCGCCAACGCCATCTCTCCGTTGCCGATTACGCATTCGGGGTCAGGGCCGTCCATGGGGAGGCCGGTGAAGAACTTTGCTGCCATGCAGCCACCGCGGCACGAATCGAAATGTGCGCACTTGGTACACGCGCCGGAGGTCTGCGGGGACCGCAACTCCTGGAACAATTCGGACGTCTGCCAGACGGTTTGGAAGCCGCCCACAGCCGCAGATGTCGCTGTCGCGGGACGCGCATCGCGGACGATGTTTCCGGCGAGGAAGTTCTCGTGGATAGCGAACGGGCAGGCATAGACGTCGCCGATCGGATCGATCAAGCACACCACTCGCCCAGCGCCGCACAGGTTCAAGCCTGGTAGCGCGTCCCCGAAGGCAGAGAGGTGAAAGAACGAGTCTCCGGTCAAGACGCCCTCGCCGTTCGCGACCAGCCAGTCGTACAACTCTCGCTGTTGGCCGGCCGTGGGATGCAAATCGTCCCACACATCGGCGCCACGACCCGACGGGCGTAGGCGCGTGATCCTCAGTGTCGCACCGTATTTGTCCGCCAGCGCCTTGAAAGTATCGAGCTGTGACACGTTGTGGCGGGTGACGACTACAGAGATCTTCGCGTCCTTGAACCCCGCCTCCTGCAGGTTCTCGAGGGCGCGGATCGCCATGTCGAAGGATCCGGGTCCGCGCACTGCATCGTTGACCTCTGCAGTAGCGCCGTCGATGGAAATCTGCACATCGACGTAGTCGGATGCGGCCAGGCGGGCAGCGACCTTCTTGTCGATCTTGACGCCGTTGGTGGAGAACTTCACGCCGACCTGATGGGCCGTCGCGTAGTCCACGAGTTCCCAGAAATCGCTTCGAACCGTCGGCTCACCGCCACCGATATTGACGTAGAAGACCTGCATCTTCTGCAACTCGTCGATGATCGACTTGCACTGCTCGGTCGAGAGCTCGTTGGGGTCACGCCGGCCCGATGAGGACAGGCAGTGAACGCAAGACAGGTTGCAGGCGTAGGTCAGTTCCCACGTCAGACAGATGGGTGCGTCGAGTCCGAGTTCGAACTGATCGACCAGTTTGCCGACCGCAGGGGGCGGCGCAGGCCTTTCAAGCATGGAGGTCATCGGGTTGTCCTCTTCGGTATGGGTGTGGCGAGACGATGGAAGGGGCTGCTTCCGTGGTGCTCGAGTTCTCTGGTGAGCTGTGGTGAATCAGGCGTCGATGCGGACGATCATGTGCGAACCGACCAGTGTCGCGAGGGCGCGCGTGTACTGGGGCACCGCCGACTCTGCGATTCCTGCAGCCGTGATCGCGGACCGCAGGTCAGAATGATCGGGTAACGATTCGATGATCGTCACGATCGTCCGGTTCTTGAGAAACGAGAGTTTTCGTGTCCCGAAGTGGTAGAGCAGCGCCCCGAACGACTCGGGACGCAGCGCCACCTGCGGGTGAAGAGCCCATCGAGCATCCAGGTCCAATGCAGCTTCCTGGGACGACTTCACGGGTGCGGACATGTCAGTAGACGCCGCACATACCGTCGATGGAAACCTCTTCGACGAGGGATTCTTCGACGAGGTCGGTCTCGATCACTGCAGCGTTGACAACGTCGGTCTTCGAATTCTGGGACATCGCTTACCTCCAGGTGAAAATATGTGGATCCGCCACATCCGGTACTGGACGTGACTTGGTTCACTACAATAATGGCATCGAGTGCAGAATGACACCAATCGGAGAGAAAAAGTGGAAAGCCGTACGAAACTGTCCAGCCGGGTAGGTCGACGCCCATCCACAACGAGGGGTGAGATCAGCGATCTCGGCATCGAGCTCTTCGCTCGGAACGGATTCGACGAGACCAGCGTGGACGAGATCGCCGAAGCCGCCGGCATCGCGCGTCGCACGTTCTTTCGATATTTCCCATCCAAGAACGCCGTTCCGTGGGGAGACTTCGACGAACAACTCGGTGCACTTCGCAGCCTTCTTGCGGCACTTCCCCATGACATCTTGCTGGCCGACGGGATCCGCTCGGCGCTTCTGCATTTCAACACTTTCCCCGAGGACGAACGCGCGGTCCATCGCCAACGCATGGAGTTGATTCTGCGAAATCCTGCGCTCCAGGGTTACTCGATGCTCATGTACGAGGGCTGGCGGGGCGTCATCACCGAATACGTGGCGGCGCGAACGGATTCGAACCCGAGCGATCACTTTCCCCGAACGGTTGGCTGGCTGGTTCTCGGTGTGGCAATGTCTGCATACGAGCAGTGGCTCACCGATGAAACACTCGACCTCGCCGAGCTTCTGTCCGACGGCACCAGAACGCTGTATTCCGGCATTCCCAGCACTCCGACGGCTTCGAGTACTTACGCGAAAGAATCGACATGACCGAACTAGACGCCCTCGCGCCCAGCGTTCCAGGTTCGTGGACACATGAAAATACGACAGTCTCGTTCACCCCGCAGGCAGCCCCCGGCCACATAGGCGTGACGCGCCACGGCGACGCGGTGGATGTGCGCCACGGACTGAGCTCGAAGCATATCGGCGAAAGACTCGTCCGGGAGATCACCGCACACGCAGTCGAAGCCGACCTGTCTCAGCGGGAGTTCGAACTGGTGATGGTCGGCCTCGTTCGATCGACAATCGCCGATCCGGTGCAAGCATGGGCCACGTATTACCGAAACTCGCTCGACGAATTGCTATCGGGAGCTGCCGATTTCGCGTCCATTCACGAGCGCGCAGAATCCTTGGTGATCGGTTCGGTTCTGGATCTGGGTTCGTGTTTCGGATTCTTTCCACTCCGCCTTGCATTGAGCGGACATGCCGTGACCGCCACCGATCTGTCGGCCGGCACCATGCGGCTACTCGATACCGTCGCGCCCCACCTTGGCGTCACCATCGAGACGCTGACCTGTGACGCTGCCGATGTTCCGCTCGCGGACAACAGCGTCGACACGGTGACGGCCTTGCACCTCCTCGAGCACGTGGACGCAGATGCCGGTGCGCGAATCATCGACGAGGCCTTACGCATCGCACGGACCAAGGTGGTCATCGCGGTACCTTTCGAAGACGAGGCCACCGCCTGCCATGGCCACGTACGCACCTTCGATGAGGCAGCCTTGATCGAACTGGGACGATCTACCCATACCGACTTCGAAGTTGCCGAATTCCACGGCGGGTGGCTGGTTCTGAACAAAGCATCCGTTTTGCTTCCGGTATGAGCCGAAGCACCGCACCGAAACCTCAGATCAGCCCTTGCTTGCTCGCGGCATAGACCGCCTCGGCGCGACGGCTGACACCGAGTTTGCGCATCAGGTTGCTGACGTGAAATTTGACCGTTGTCGCCGAGATGAACAGCTTTGTGCCGATACTGTTGTTGGACAGTCCAGTTGCAAGTAGACGCAGCACCTCCAGTTCACGATCGGTCAGTCTCTCGACGCTCGAGCCTTGCCCGTTGAGAGATCGAACAACTGCAGACGCACTCCGGGAATCGAACGCACTCTCACCTCGTGACACCGCGCGGATGGCACGAACTAGCTCGGTGGTGTCGACGTCTTTGACAACATATCCACGCGCGCCCGCGTGCACTGCCTCCACGACCAGTCGGTCGTCGAGAAATGTGGTCAGCACCAGGAGACCGATGCCGGGGTGCGCGCCCGACAGTTGCGCACACAGCGCAAGGCCCTCGTAGTCCGAACTCGCCGACAATTTCAGGTCCATCAGCACGATGTCCGGTTCGACCCGATCCACCACCGCCAGACCTTCACCCCTCGACGACGCTTCTCCGACGATGGTCAGATCCGGTTCGCGTTCCAACACGGATCTGAGGCCGTCGCGCAGAATGGCGTGATCGTCGACCAGCACGATACGAACGACGTCGGTATGGACGGTCACGGGTTGCTCACTCTCTCGTACGGGATCCGCGCAGATACGCGCACACCGCCGATTCGGGCCCTACGGATTTCGAGTGCGCCACCGTGCTCACGCGCCCGCGCGGCCATGTTTGCCAGGCCACGGTGTCTGCCGTCGACGTCGTTGTTCTCCGCCATCCGAAGCATCAGACGGAGGTGCGCGGGATCGCCGTGGCCGTCATCTGCGACGGACAGTTGCACGTGATCTTCACGGTAGGCCAAACGCAGCGTCGCCCGCGTCGCACCAGCGTGGACGGCTGTGTTGAACAACGCCTCTCCCGCGATGCGCAGCAGTCCGTGCTCGCACTCGCTACTGAGTTCGATGGGGGTACCTTCTATCCGCAACGACACCCGCAATTCGTCCGGCATGCGCACGATCGAGAGTTGTTCGAGCATCTCCGGCAGCGAGGTGCGGTCGGCGTCCTGCGCGTGGTTGAGCGCATAGATCGCCGAACGCAGTTGTTCGACGGCCCGTCTGGTCAACTCCTTCGCCAGGTCGAGTCGCTCTCTACGCTCGTCGGCTGGAATATCGTTGCGGCACAATTCGATTTGCATACCGGCCGACAGCACCGCCTGCGTCACACTGTCATGTAGTTCTCGGGCGATACGATGACGCTCGTCGTCGAGAACCTGATGGCGATGAGCTGCGCCCAGTTGGCGTTGCGTCGCTTCGAGTTCAGCGTTGCGGATCGCGAGATCGGCTGCTGTCCGGTGCGCCTCGGCGTAGGCGCTCTCGGCGCGCTCGAGGAGGACTCTTCGGCTCTGGTAGAGCGCCGAGTTCTGCAGTGCAACAGCAGTTTGACTCGCCAGAATGCTCAAAACGGCCGAGTCGGTCGCGTCGAGTACACGGTGGTCGGGTGTCCATGCCGCAAAAGCGCCGACGACGCCACCGTCGAGCGCGATGGGAACGAATGCGTGATGGGCCGCGATGACGGGGTCGCGCCCGTCGCCGATCGTCGCGAGCCTGATCGACTCCAGGCACTCGACGACGTCCTCGGGCAGCGGTGGGCCTTCTACGTTGTCGACGAGAAATGGGGTGGCGTCAGGGCCGAGAACGAGTCGACGCGGGCCGGCGTCGCCCAATGCTCCGTCGGCGAGTGCGAAGACAACCCATTGCGCGCTCAGATGCGCCCTGGCTGCCTCGGCGACGGCGCAGATGAGAGTTTCCGGGCCGTCGACGGTGCGCACGAGCGCGCGCGAGATCAGTTCCAAGGCGTGGACCACCCGCTCCAGTCGCTCTGCCGCACCGCGATACTGCGGGTAGAACGTGTTCTTGCCTGACCTCAGGCCTGTCAGTAGCGAGAGATCGGGCTGCGAGGCCGTCACAGCGCTGCCCTGAACAGTTCAGCCATCTCATGGTGGGTGGCCGGGCGCGGGTTGGTCGACATACATGCATCGCGTAGGGCGTTGGTTGCGAGCACGTCGATATCGTGCTCGCTCACCCCGATGTCGCCGAGGCCTTTGGGAACCCCGACTTGCCGCGCCAATCGCTCCACTCGCGCTGCGACCGCCAAGGCGGCCTCTTCCGCAGGACCGCGTGCCTCTTCGAGTCCGAGGCTTGTTGCGATCGCCACATATGGAAGCGGATCCGCCTCGGCGTTGAACCTGATGACGTGCGGGAGAAGGACTCCATTGATGACCCCGTGCGGGAGGTCCAGTAGCCCACCGACTTGATGACTCATCGCATGTGTCGCGCCGAGAATGGCATTGGTGAACGCCAGTCCCGCTTCGAGACTCGCCTGTGCCATCGACGTCCGGGCAACGATGTCCGACGGAACGTCCATCGTACGAGCGAGATGCGAGGTGACCATGGTGACCGCCCGCAGCGCGTGATGATCGGTGAGTTGATTGTGACCGAGCGAGACGAAAGCCTCGATGCCGTGCGTCAACGCATCCAAACCTGTTGCTGCGTTGAGCCATTCGGGCATCGTGGTCAACAGACGAGGATCGATGACGGTGATGTCCGGAACCAACCCGCGGCCGAGGATGGTGATCTTTCTCGACCGTGCAGTATCGGTGACGATGCAGAACTGCGAGACGTCGGCCCCGGTACCCGACGTCGTGGGGACCATCACGAGCGGCGGGATCGGGCGGGTGGCTCGATCCACTCCTTCGTAATCGAGTATCGATCCACCGTTACCTGCGAGAACTGCGATTCCTTTGGCCGCATCCATGACCGAACCACCCCCGATGGCCACCAGGACGTCACATTCGGACTCCTGATACGAGGCGTGTCCTGCTTCGATCTCGACGTCCTTGGGATTCGGCGTCAGAGCGCTCCAGGTAGTCGGTTCGAGGCCCTGGTCTTCGAGTGATTGGATCAGCTGGGCAACCCAGCCTGTCTCGATGAGCCCGGCGTCGGTGACCACCATCGGCCGCCTTGCGCCCAAGCGGAGTGCCGAATGTGCAACTTCACCCAATGAACCCTGACCGAACACGATCTCGGGGGCATGAAACTTGAGGACTCTCGGTGTTTCCACCGCACTGCGATGTGAATGCAGATCGTGCAGCGCCTGGCCTGTCGCTGCCACTTCGATCATCGGTTCTCGCCTCTGCAATGCCTGTCGTAGCCGTGTTCGGATCGTATGTGATGCACGTTACAACCATACGAGTCGGAGAGCATCATCCCCACGGGCGCGAGGAGGGGTCGTGACCTGCCCGATCGGGTAGGTCACGGGCTTTCACCGGTCAGGAGAGCGCATGTCCCAACTCTGCAGCCTGAGCAGTCAGCTGCTGACCGTCACGGGCGACGACCACGTGATCGCAAATCCGCTCGTACTCTCCCATCGAGCAGGACGCTTGATCCCAGTAGCGTCGTGATTCCGGAGTGATCCACGCCAACCGGTGCACCTTCGAACGGATCTTCTCGAGTTGGTCGATCCCCGGTGGTCGACCGTTGCACCGGCCGTCTCCGACGATGATGACAGCGGTGCGCTTGTTCAGAACATCGCCGTACTCGTCGAGCAGATTTGCAAACGTCTTACCGTAATCGCTGCTCGCCTCGAGATCGAGACGCTCGTCGGCCAACACTGCTGCCAATGCACCGTCGCCGGTGCTACCGAGAAGTGTGGTGGTCACATCTACCGGCGAGTCGACGAAACCCATCACTGTGCACCGATGGGCCCTCCTGTGCATGGCTTGCGCGAGCCGCAGCGTAAAGGCCGTGATCGGCCGGACAGATAGCGACACATCTGCCAGAACCAACAGCCGGACCTTGTCCGCCACCGGCGTTCTGGTCACCAAGTGAAACGGAATGCCATCGGTCCCCAGACTCGCTCGAACCGTCCGACGCATGTCGAGGGGCCCACGCGAGTGTTCCCGCGGCCTCGGACGTGGCTTGCCTCGCATCCGGCGCAACACTTCGTGGCTTGCCCGATCGATCTCGGCGTGACGCTCGGTGGCACGATCAGCGACGTCCAACGGGTCCGGTGTGGAGAGGGTCCCGGTCAGCTCGGCAAGCGCAGCTACGAATGCTTCGACAGCGTCGGTGATTCGGTCGAGTTGAGCCGCCGACAACGGGCCCGAATCGGTACCGTCGCCGTACACGCTGCGCGGGTCGTAGGCGTCGAACCACGCCAGAATGCTCGCCGGATCGTCCCAACTGAGCGTCCCTGCCACGGCACCGCTCGTACTCGACGCCAACTCCCCCGCGGCAGTCGATCCAGAGCGCTCGAGATCGACGGTGTACGTCACTCCTCTTCTGCCCATGTCACCGTCGGTGTCGACCGAAAGGTCGTGATCCTCGGAGGACAGGCTGATGTCGTCATCGTCCTTGTGCGGGTTGAAGCCCTTGTCGGCTTCCGGGGCGTCGAGGAGGTCACCGATTTCCACTGCTCGCTCGTTGTACTCCGCGTACTTCGCCGCTTCCTGATCCGCGCCGACGTCGAGATCACTGGGCAAGCCGCCGGCCACCTGCGCACCCAACGCTTGCCGGGCGGACTCCGTCGCGGACTGAAGGGCAACGAGGAACAGCGAATCGAACGCCCGATCGAAACCATCCTGCTCGTGCGCATACTTTGCACACGTAGCCCGAAGAGCCGCACGTAGAACCGTAAGGTCGCGGGCTCCGATCAGACCGAGAACGCGTCGAACTTCGATCACTTCGGCCGGAGAGGAGGCGACACCGTGGACTCGCAACGTACGTCCGAACACCGCCGACAGCACATCCAACACGATCGACGGTGAAAACGTCGGTGCATCAGTCATTTTCGTATCCCGATGCCGCCCTTTTCGCGGCCACCATGGCCACGGAAAGCGGAGGCGGTGGTATTCATCGGTGCTCCGAGTGAGCTCTCAGCAGCCGTGAGCTTGTCCGGCACAGCCCCTGCGAGCGCCAGTTTCATATCGGAGGAATATTTGACGAGAGCGGCGAGCAGGTACTTCTTGGTTTCTTCGGTATGACCGAGAACGGCTGCTATCCGAGCGGCGTCGATGACCTCCGAGATGGAGGGGCTCTTCCGCAACGGGAGTTCGCGCAGCTCGGCGGCCAAGGCCACGACGTCGGCGGCAACCTTCACCGGCACTTCGGGAGCACGGGCCGTGACGATCTCCCGTTCTCGCTGCGGCGTCGGGTAGTCGAGATGAAAGTGCAAGCAGCGGCGCTTGAGTGCAGAGGATAGTTCGCGAGTATCGTTGGAGGTCAATATGACCCACGGGTCACTGCGGGCGGTGAATGTGCCCACTTCGGGAATGGTGACCTGTTTTTCGGCCAGAACTTCGAGCAGCAACGCTTCCATGGATTCCTCGGTGCGGTCGACCTCGTCGACCAGGAGTACCACCGGTTCCTCGGACAGCACGGATTCGAGCAACGGCCGAACCGCGAGGAACGCCTCGGAATACAGACCGAAGTCTTTGGCCGCCAGCAACTTCGATGCTTCATCGATGTCGGTGATGTGTTCGGTCAGCGCGCCGATATGCTCCCGCAGCATCTGCACGTGCAAGAGTTGCTTGGCATAATCCCATTCGTACAGGGCTCGGTTGTCATCGAGGCCCTCGTAGCATTGAAGCCGTACGAGCTTGCGGCCGCTGGCCGCCGCGAGCGACTTCGCCAATTCCGTCTTTCCCACGCCCGCTGGGCCTTCCAGCAGCAATGGACGATCCAAGACAGTCGCCAGATGAACTACGGTGGCGAGATCGTCATCGGCGATGTAGTTCTGCTCGCCCAATGCTCGTTGTAGATCCGTCGCGTCGACGAATCGGACGGTCCCCTCGTCGTCGTCGTTATGCACTGTCGACAACCTTGTCATTGGTGTCCTTCTCGTAGATGTGGCCCGAGCGACCGTGTTCCTGTCGGCATGGTCGGGTGCGCGTGGGTGCACCCGACCACGCCGACAGCACGTTGGTGACTGCCGACTAGTAGGACTCGTTGATGGCGTGTGAGATCACCGGGAGCATGGACTCGACGGTCACTTCCCGCGGATTGCCCGGTGTGCACCAATCGTCCTGGACGTGCTCGGAGATCTTGAGTACCGACTTCTCGTCGCCCTTGATCACGTCGCCCTTGCCTGCGTATTTGCCGGTGTTCATCCGGTTCTTGCCGTAGGTTGCCGATCTGATGGAGCCGAAGTTGTCGGGGATACCGACATCCTTGGCGAGTCGAATCGCGGCCTCGACAGCGGCATCGGCGGCCTGAACCGTGGTCATGTTCTTGGTGTCGACGCCCATGGCTACGGCAATTTCGGCGTAGCGCTTGTAGCGAGAGGGCAGGTTGTACTCCCACACCCGAGGCAGGGCGATGGCGTTGTTCAGTCCATGTGCGCTGTCGTAGAAGGCGCTGATGGCATGCGAGATGGAGTGGATGACGCCGAGGCCGCCAGAGTTGAACGCCTGAGTCGCAATGTACTGGGCGTTCATCATGCCCTCGCGAGCCTTCAGGTTGCCCGGGTCGTACACAGCCTCGCGAAGATGCTTGGACACCAAGCCGATCGAGTAAATGGCATTACCCAGCGAGGGCGCGAAGTCCAGACGCGACACGTACGGCTCGGCTCCGTGGGCGAGGACGTCGAATCCGCAGAATGCCGTCCACTGTTGCGGGCAGGTGTAGTACAGGAGCGGATCATCGAGTGCCAAAGTCGGAGTCGACGCCTCGTCGAAGGCAAGCCACTTGTGCGGCTTGTCCATGTTGGAGGTATCGGTGATCACGTAGGCCCAGGAAGTCTCCGAACCGGTTCCGGCCGTGGTGGATACGGCGATATGCGGCGGATTCTGCTTATTTGTGGACTTGGAGAATCCCTCGAATTCGTTGATGTTTCGGCCGTCATGAGCGACGACGACGCGGATGCCCTTGGCCGCGTCGTGGCTGGAGCCGCCACCTACTGAGATGACGCTGTCGCATTTTTCCTTCTGGTAGAGAGCGGCACCGTCCATGACGTTGTAGTCCTTGGGGTTACTCTCGATCTTGTCGTAGAGAACAACCTCGACGCCCTGGTACTCGATCTTGCCGATCAGTTCCTCGATGATTCCGGATCCGCGAAGTCCGGTGGTGACGAGCAATGCGCGCTTGAATCCGAGTTCCTTGGCCTCGACACCGAGCATGTCGTGGGCACCGACTCCCAGCTTGGCGCGGGGCAGTGGGTGGAATTCCTTGATCGGAAACTCCCAGATCTGGTTGAGCTCGATTGCCATCGGTATCTCCTCGGTGTGTATGGATTGCGTGGACACCGACTGTGATCGGCGTCTCACTGATGACAACTCTGTCCGCTCGGAGGCACTCTGTGAACAGATACCGATGCGAACCCTGCCTTCGCCGATTGTGAACTATCCGATCGGGCAGGTAGGGGTGCTGCATGGCCGATCAGGCGAGAGTGGAAAATCGACACAAGGGAGCGAGATGGCTAAACTAGAACACGTTACAATTGATCGAGAGGACACCACCGAATGACGACAGTCGATGTGCCCCACGGCTCCAGATCCGTACTGCTCACGGTGGCGGATGTAATCGAAGAATCAGCCGACGCCCGGTCGATCGTCTTCGATATCCCCGAAGACGCCAAAGACAAATTCACCTACAAGCCCGGGCAGTTCCTCACGCTGCGTATTCCGAGCGACCGGACCGGCTCTGTCGCCCGGTGCTACTCCTTGGCGAGCTCGCCGCACCGCGACGCTCGCCCCAAGGTGACGATCAAGCGCACGTCCGACGGCTACGGATCCAACTGGGTATGCGACAACGTGAAGGCCGGCGACACCATCGAGGTGCTCCCGCCGTCGGGACGGTTCACCCCGGCCGATCTGGACGATGACTTCCTACTGTTCGGCGCAGGATCGGGCATCACGCCGGTGATTTCGATTCTGAAGTCCGCGCTGGGAGAGGGCACCGGCAAGGTGTTCCTCTTCTACGCCAATCGCGATGGGGACTCGGTCATCTTTGCCGAAGAACTTCGCGCTCTCGCAACCGAATATCCCCGCCGACTCGTCGTCTTGCACTGGCTCGAATCACTGCAGGGCATTCCGACGGTCGATCAACTCGCAACATTCGCAGCACCGTTCCGCGAGTACCGCGCGTTCATGTGTGGACCCGCGCCCTTCATGGACGCGGTGCACAAGGCACTCTCCTCGGGCGGGTTCCCCCGCGAGAACGTGCACAGCGAGGTGTTCCTCTCCCTTGCCGGGGACCCGTTCACCGACGCCCCCGAGATCGAACTGACCGACGACGACACTGCTTCGGCTGCCACCGTCGAGGTCGAACTCGACGGCGAGACCCACACTCTCTCGTGGCCACGGAAACAGACACTCGTGGACGTGATGCTGGCCGGCGGACTCGACGTCCCGTACTCCTGCAGAGAGGGCGAATGCGGATCCTGCGCGTGCACCCTCTCCGTCGGCGAAGTGACGATGGACAATTGCGAAGTCCTCGACGACGACGACATAGCCGAGGGCTTGATCCTCGGCTGCCAAGCTCACCCGGTCAGCGACAACCTGAAAATCGAGTTCTGACGCCGGTAGAAATGTCAGTGCTGGGGAAACTACCGAGGCCCGCTTTCGCGCCGTGATGTGATGCCGAATCCGACGGCCGAGATCATGGCCAGCAGGATCACGAATCCGCCGTACGCGAGGGCGGTCTGCTCCAATCCGAAGAGGTGTACGGCAAATCCTCCTACGACGGCGGGCAGACTGAATGCCAAGTAGCTGATGGCGAAGGTCGTGGCGAACATGCTTCCACGATCGGCTGCGGGGACGATTGCGCCGAGCGTGCGCATGGCTCCGAGAAACGCGCTGCCCCACCCTGCACCTGCGACGGCGGTGCCGATGAAGTAGAGCCCGACTATCGACGTGCTCACTGCGACAAGAGAAATTGCCACGCCGGTTGCCAGGACGAGGGCACCGGCGATCATGACGGTGCGCGGTGTGCGATGTCGCACGAACGCGGCGGCCAGGGATCCGGAAAAGAAGAGCGCGAAGCTTTCGAGTCCGCCGATGATGTGATTGTCGATTCCGAAGACCGACCGGATGATCGACGAACCGAGGGAAAGATGAAATCCGCCCAAGGACCACGTTGCGACGAGGGCGGGGACTATCAGCAAGAATGGTGTCCTGATGTCGGCTGGTACCGCCATCCGCGGGAGCACCAAACGTGCAAGATGCCGCTTCGAGTCGACTCCTCGAAGCGCGGACGTTTCGGGTAGGAACGCAAGGGCGACAGTGAGAACTACCAGCGCTCCGATGAGCATGGCGTACACGAGGACCGTCGGGGCCGGGGCGAGTTGCACCAGCAATCCGGCGCCGAGCGCGCCCGAGGCCAAACCCAGTGAGGGTGCGACGCTGTTCACGAGCGGACCAGCGGTGTTCGACGGCTGGAGATCGACTACTGCTGCATTCATCGCGCCGATTGCGGCACCCGCGGCGAGTCCTTGCACGATGCGCGCGGCGATCAGGCCTGCAACGCCGTCGGCCACGATGAAGAGCAGCAGGCTGACCACCAGGAGAGCGACCGAACCCACCAGGATCGGCTTCCGCCCTACATGATCGGACAGACCCCCGACGGTGAGCAAAGCTGCGAGCAGCGCCAACGCGTAGACCGCGAAAACGATGGTCAATGTCGTCGAGGAGAAGCCCCAGTTGCTCTGATAGATCGGGTAGAGCGGGGACGGTGCTGCCGACGTCGCCATGGTTACGAGGTAGGTCAGACCTACGACCCAGAACGCGACACCGTGGGGCAGTCGACGCGGTGTCCGTCCTCGAGGGGGAAGGGCGATGTCCGACTCGACGTTGACCACGTAGGTCCCTACTTCCGCTAAAGCTATGATCATTGCTTTAACTAACGGTATACCTGCTTGGTCTCCGGTGCCGAAAGTGCGGCCCGCTCGCTCACTGGTGGACCGACTGTTCGCTCAATAACCGGCCCTCGCGGTGCGCAAGCGCACTGGCCGGAAGCTCCCCTGCCCGGCCGCTGAGGAACACTGTCAGCTCACTCGATCCGGCAGAAATCTCGCCCGCCGCGTCGATCCGCCGAAGTGTCTGCCGCGCAACGGCTTCTGCGCTGTCGAACAGGAGCACGTTGTCCGGCAACAGAGCAGTGATCTCGTTCGATACCAACGGATAGTGCGTACAACCGAGAACGACGGCATCGACATCTGCCGGCGTGGCAGCGACCGCAATTCGAATCGCCGCCGAGATCGCCTCCGTGTCGCCCCGGTCGATGGAATCCGCGAGACCGTGACACGCGACCGAAGTGACGGACCGGCCTGTCGCGAACTCCGCTATCAAGCGCGCTTGATACGGACTGGCAGTCGTTGCAGCCGTTGCCCAGACCGCGATCCGATCGCTGGTTGCCGCAGCGGGTTTGATCGCTGGGACAGTGCCGATCACCGGAATCGCGTCACCGAGGTGGCGTCGCACATGCGCCAAGGCCGTCACGCTCGCGGTGTTGCACGGCAATACGATCACCTCGGCTCCCGATGACACGGCGCGATCGGCAGCGGTCACCACGCGATCGATCACCCACGCATCCGGCTTCGGGCCCCACGGGGCCCCGTCGGGATCCATCAGCAGAATCAGATCTAGCTCGGGACGCAGCTCCCTCAAGCGTGCAGCCGTCGGCAGCAAGCCGAGCCCCGAGTCGATCAGTCCGACTATCACTGTGTGTGTCAGCCCAGCGCCTGCTCGAGATCGCCGAGGAGATCAGCGGCGTCTTCGATACCTACCGACAAGCGAACGAGATTATCGGGAACCTCGAGCAGCGACCCTGCCGTCGATGCGTGAGTCATCGCTCCGGGGTGTTCGATGAGTGATTCGACACCACCGAGGGACTCCGCGAGGGTGAAGATCTCGGTGCGAGCACAGAAGTCGAGCGCCGCCTGCCGACCGCCACCGAGCAGCACCGAAATCATGCCGCCGAAGCGTCGCATCTGCTTTGCCGCAACATGATGCGAAGGGTGTTCCGCCAGTCCCGGGTAAATGACCTGTGAGATCGCCGGGTGACTGTTCAGCATCTCGACGAGCGTTTCGGCATTGTCGCTGTGACGCTCCATTCGCAACGCCAGCGTCTTGATGCCGCGCAGAGTCAGAAACGCGTCGAACGGTCCCGGCACTCCACCGGCCCCGTTCTGCAGAAACGCGAAGGCCGCGTCGAGCTCTTCGTCATCGGTGATAAGTGCCCCGCCGACGACGTCGGAGTGTCCGCCGATGTACTTCGTCGTCGAATGCAGCACGACGTCTGCACCGAGCGCAAGCGGCTGCTGCAAGTAGGGCGAGGCGAAAGTATTGTCCACGACCAACTTCGCGTTCGAGCCGTGAGCGACCTCTGCGAGTGCCTCGATGTCACCGATGTTGAGCAGCGGGTTGGTCGGCGTCTCGACCCACACCAGCTTGGTGTTCGGCCGGATCGCCTGACGAACGGCGTCGACATCGGACACCGCGGCGACAGAGTACTCGATACCCCACTGAGTGAAGACCTTGTCGATCAGGCGGAAGGTGCCGCCGTAAGCGTCGTTGGGGATGACGAGGTGGTCACCTGGTCGCAGGGTCGCACGAAGGAGGCAGTCCGTGGCCGCCATGCCCGACGAGAACGCTCTGCCGTAGGTGCCGGATTCGATCGCGGCAAGGTTGGCTTCGAGCGGACGACGCGTCGGGTTTCCGGTACGGGCGTACTCGAACCCACTGCGCATGCCGCCGACGCCGTCCTGAGCGAACGTCGAACTTGCATAGATCGGCACGTTGACCGCGCCGGTCAACGGATCGGGCTCGTACCCCGCGTGCACCGCCTTGGTGGAAAACCCCTGTGTATCACCCTGGGTCGTTCCGCTGGCTCCACTCCCGGACGTGCTGTCTGCCTTGCTGCGCTGCTCACTCATGGCTTCCAGACTAATAGGTGCAGGAAATGGGTAGCCTGCGGGAGACTCAGCCGCACGAAATTTTCGGCGGCAACACTCATCCAAGCCAGCGGAGAACACCGCCGGAAGAAACGAGGCACATCGTGGCCGACTCGACACCCCACAGCTCGCAGAGCGTCGAAGAACTGTTCGCGCTCGATTCTCTCCTGGACTCCGAAGAACGTCAGATTCGCGAGACGGTCCGCAAGTTGGGCAACGAGCGCATCCGCCCGCACTTGGCGGAATGGTACGAGGCGGGCACTGTCCCCGCTCGCGAGCTTGCCAAGGAACTGGGCGCACTCGGCTTGCTCGGGATGCACCTGGAGGGCTACGGCTGCGCTGGAACCTCAGCGACTGCATACGGATTGGCCTGTATGGAACTCGAAGCGATGGACTCCGGGATTCGCAGCCTTGTCTCTGTGCAAGGTTCGCTGGCGATGTTCGCGATCTGGAAGTTCGGCTCCGAGGAGCAGAAGCAGCAGTGGCTCCCGTCGATGGCCGAGGGGTCGAGCATCGGTTGCTTCGGGTTGACCGAGGCGGACTTCGGCTCGAACCCCAGCGGCATGAGGACCAGAGCGAAAAAAGACGGTAACGACTGGATCCTCAACGGCAGCAAGATGTGGATCACCAACGGCCCGATCGCCGATGTCGCAGTCGTCTGGGCACAGACCGATGACAAGATTCGCGGTTTCGTCGTACCGACGGACACTCCCGGCTTCACCGCGAACACCGTGAAGAACAAATTGTCGCTTCGCGCGTCCATCACCGGTGAACTCGTGCTCGAGGACGTCAGGCTTCCCAACGACGCGATGCTCCCCGAGGCCCGCGGGCTCAGCGGCCCGCTCGGGTGCCTCAACGAGGCACGCTTCGGCATCATTTTCGGCGCGATGGGAGCGGCGCGCGATTGCATGGAATCGGCGATCGAGTATGCCCAAACCCGAGAGGTGTTCGACAAGCCCCTGGCCGCCTACCAGCTGACCCAGGCCAAGCTTGCGAACATGGCCCTGGAGCTCGGCAAGGGTCAGCTCCTCGCACTCCACCTCGGGCGCCTGAAGGACAAGGGCGAACTGCGCGGTGAGCAAGTATCGGTCGGTAAACTCAACAACGTGCGAGAGGCGATCAAGATCGCCCGCGAATGTCGAACGATTTTGGGCGCCAACGGAATCACGCTGGAGTACCCGGTGCTACGGCACGCCAACAACCTCGAGTCCGTCCTCACCTACGAGGGCACTTCCGAGGTTCATCAGTTGGTGGTGGGCCAGGCGCTGACCGGGTCGAGCGCGGTCCGATAGGCGCTCGGGCACACGTGAGTGGAATCTGCCCTAGTCGGGAAATTCCACTCACGTGGGGCTAGGCACCCTTGCTGAGGAATCCGAGAAGATCGTGGCGGGTGATGACGCCGACCGGCTTGCCTTCTTCGACCACCATGAGGGCATCGGTCTCCCCCAACGCCTTCGTCGCGTCGGATACGTGCTCGCCTGCTCCGATGAGCGGGAACGGCTCGCTCATATGCTTGGCCACCGGGTCGGCGAGTGTCGCGCGTCCTTCGAAAACTGCACTGAGCAGATCGCGTTCGGTGACGCTGCCTGCAACCTCGCCGGCCATGACGGGCGGCTCGGCGCCGACGACGGGCATCTGCGAGACACCGTATTCACGGAGAATTTCGATGGCGTCGCGGACGGTCTCGGACGGATGCGTGTGTACCAGGGCCGGTAGCGCACCGGACTTGCCGCGCAGGACATCGCCGACCGACGGTTCATCGGTCTTGCCGTCGAGACGTGAGCGCAGGAACCCGTAGGAAGACATCCAGTCGTCGTTGAAGATCTTTGCCAGGTAACCGCGGCCACCATCGGGCAACAGCACGACGACGAGCGCATCGGGGCCTTCACGCTCGGCAACCTTGATCGCAGCTACCACTGCCATGCCGCAGGATCCGCCGACCAGCAGGCCCTCTTCCCGAGCCAACCGTCGTGTCATGTCGAACGAGTCCGCATCGGATACCGCGATGATTTCGTCGGGGATCGACGGGTCGTACGCGGTCGGCCAGAAGTCCTCGCCCACGCCCTCGACGAGGTACGGACGGCCGGTACCGCCGGAGTAGACCGACCCTTCAGGGTCGACGCCGACGACCTTGACCTTGCCGCCGGACATCTCCTTGAGGTACTTGCCTGTTCCGGAGATGGTGCCGCCGGTACCTACTCCCGCAACGAAGTGAGTGATCTTGCCGTCTGTATCGGCCCAGATCTCGGGTCCGGTGGTCTCGTAGTGAGACTGCGGGCCGGCAGGGTTTGCGTACTGATTCGGCTTCCAGCCGCCGTCGATTTCCTGCACGAGACGGTCGGAGACGCTGTAGTAGCTGTTCGGGTCCTCGGGTGCGACGGCGGTCGGGCAGACCACGACCTCGGCGCCGTAGGCGCGCAGGACGTTGCGTTTTTCTTCGCCGACCTTGTCCGGGCAGACGAACACGCACTTGTATCCACGTTGCTGAGCAACGAGAGCGAGGCCGATGCCGGTGTTGCCGGACGTGGGCTCGATGATGGTGCCGCCCGGCTTCAATTCGCCTGACGCTTCTGCCGCGTCGATCATCTTGACTGCGATGCGGTCCTTCGACGAACCACCGGGGTTGAGGTATTCGATCTTGGCTGCAACCGTCCCCGCGTTGCCGCCGACAACGGAGGAGAGCTTGACCAACGGAGTGTTGCCGATCAGTTCGGTGACGTGCTGAGCAATGCGCATATCTCTATCTTCCCAGACGCCACCACGGGCGGCTTCTCGGTACCACCGAGGCACGTGTGGTTCGTTGCATACGATGGACGGCATGGCGCAGAAAGAAAAGGACCTCGAGTGCCTGTGAATCGATGGCAAACCGCCGCCAAAGCAGGGGCCGCGACCGTATTGGCAGGCTCCTCCGCCGGCACCGCATCCTGGGCTGCGTACAAAGCTCTGATGTCCCAGGCGAGTTCCGCGCGAGGCGTCATCGGGAGAACCATGACCAAACCTCCCGAGGCCGACGGCGTCTACACCGCAGCATCACCGACCCCGCAGCGCTGGCGGCCCGGAATTTCGGCCGATATTCACCTGATGGTCTTCGGCGACTCCACTGCTGCAGGCGTCGGGTGCGCCGTCGCGGAGGAGGTGCCCGGTGTCCTCGTGGCCCGCGGTTTGGCCGAGGAGACGGACAAACGAATAAGACTGAGTACCAAAGCACTTGCGGGTGCAACATCGAAAGGCCTCGAAGGTCAGGTCGACGCGATGTTCGTCGCCGGTCCTGCGCCCGACGCCGTTGTCATTCTCATCGGCGCCAACGATGTCACCAAGAAGTTCTCGATCAGCGCCTCGGCGACGCGACTCGGCGACGCCGTGGGACGCCTGACCGCGCAGGGAACTGTGGTGGTGGTGGGGACGTGTCCAGACCTGGGAGTCGTCACAGCCATTCCGCAACCGCTGCGCACCGTCGTGCGGAACTGGGGCCTTCGACTCGCTCGCGCACAGAGCGCGGCTACCCTCTCTGCCGGCGGTCATCCCGTCGCTTTGGCAGATCTGCTCGCGCCGGAGTTTCTTGCCGCGCCGGAGACCATGTTCTCGGCCGATCGTTTCCACCCGTCGGCGGCGGGTTACGAACTCGCGGCACGTCAGTTGCTTCCTGTCCTGGCGGCCGCGCTCGGCGAATGGCACGGCGGACCACTACCCCAGCTCCCCGAGGTATCCGCGGCAGTAGAGTCTCGCAGGTTCGGGCCTCGGGCAACCGCGTCGATCGAAAGGTTTCTGCGCCGTCGAGGTGCCGAAATAGAGGCACAGAACGGCTAGCGATATGTTCGAAGCATCCAATGCCTGCTTGCGCAGTTCTCGCAGTCAGCAGCCAACAAAGGAGATTTCATGCCAGAGGCAGTAATCGTCAGTACCGCTCGTTCACCTATCGGCCGCGCGATGAAGGGCTCGCTCAAGGACATTCGTTCCGATGACTTGACCGTGCAGATGGTGGCCGCAGCACTCGCCAAGGTTCCCGAGCTCGACCCGACCGACATCGATGACCTGCTCCTCGGCTGTGGCCTTCCCGGCGGAATGCAGGGCAACAACCTCGCGCGGATCGTCGCTGTTCTTCTCGGTTACGACTCGCTGCCCGGTACGACCATCACCCGCTACTGTTCTTCTTCGCTGCAGACCACTCGCATGGCCATGCACGCGATCAAGGCCGGCGAAGGAGATGTCTTCATCTCTGCAGGCGTCGAGAGTGTTTCGAGCTTCGTTCACGGCAACTCCGATTCTCTTCCGCAGAGCCACAACCCGCTCTTCGCCGATGCCGAGGCACGCACCAAGAAGGCGCAGGAAGAGGGCGCGGACAGCTGGACCGATCCCCGCGAGAACGGCGACCTCCCCGACGCGTACATCGCGATGGGCCAGACCGCCGAGAACGTTGCGCTCGTCACCGGCATCAGCCGCGAGGATCAGGATCACTGGGGCGTGCGAAGCCAGAATCGTGCCGAGGAAGCCATCGCCAGCGGCTTCTTCGAGCGTGAAATCACCCCCGTCACGCTGCCCGACGGCACCGTCGTCTCGACGGACGACGGCCCGCGTGCAGGTACGACCTACGAGAAGATCAGTCAGCTCAAGCCGGTATTCCGTCCGAACGGAACCATCACCGCAGGCAATGCTTGCCCGCTCAACGATGGTGCGGCCGCACTGGTGATCATGAGTGATACGAAGGCAAAGGCGCTCGGCCTGACGCCGCTCGCACGCATCGTTTCCACGGGTGTCACCGGTACCTCGCCCGAGATCATGGGTCTCGGCCCGATCGAAGCCACCCGCAAGGCGCTCTCGATCGCCGGAATGTCGATCTCCGACATCGACCTCTTCGAGATCAACGAGGCGTTCGCGGTCCAGGTTCTCGGATCCGCGCGCGATCTCGGCATCGATCACGACAAGCTCAACATCTCCGGTGGCGCTATCGCCATCGGACACCCCTTCGGGATGACCGGTGCTCGCATCACCACGACGCTGCTGAACAACCTGAAGACGCAGGACAAGACATTCGGCGTCGAGACCATGTGTGTCGGCGGCGGCATGGGAATGGCGATGGTTCTCGAACGCCTCAGCTGATCGAGACGTCCCGGTTTCCACTTACATGAGAAAGGCCCCGCACTCCAGTGGAGTGCGGGGCCTTTCTCATGAGCACTAGTCGTTGTTGAAGTAGCTCAACAGACGCAAGATTTCGACGTAGAGCCAGACCAAGGTGATGGTCAATCCGAGAGCAACACCCCACGCTGCCTTCTCGGGAGCCTGTGCGCGGATCAACTGATCGGCCTGATCGAAATCGAGCAGGAAGCTGAACGCCGCAATACCGATGCAGACGAGGCTGAAGATGATGGCAACAGTGCCACCGTCGCGCAGACCCAGTCCGCCTGCGGTGAAGAAGCTCGCCACCAGGTTGCCCAGCGCCAGCACTACGACGCCGATGAGAGCGCCGACGATCATCCGCGTCAATCGCGGGGTGACCCGGATAGCGCCGGTCTTGTAGACCACCAACATGCCGAAGAAGACGCCGAACGTGCCGAGGACCGCCTGGGCGATGAGAGTGCTACCGCCCACACCCCCGAATTCGATGCTCGTGAACATGAAGGACAACGCACCCAGGAAGAAACCCTCGGCTACCGCGTAGGCCAGCACTATCGCCTTGTTGTCCATTTTGCGGCCGAACGTCGCGAACAACACGAGACCGAGGCCGACGAGTCCGCCACCGATGACGAACGGTGCGGCCAGGTCGGTGTTGCTGTCGACGAGCAGGTACGAGATGATCGCGGTGATCGACAGCACACCGAGTGTGATGCCCGTCTTGGTGACGACATCGTCGATCGTCATCGCCCGCGTGGTGGGACCCGTCCGGTACGGCTCAGGCTGCGTACCCGGCTGCCCGAACTGCTGTGTGGCCTGCGAGGCACCAGCCGTCGCAGTGCCGAAAGTGGCGTATCCGCCGCCCTCCTGCTTGGGCAGGTTGCGGAACACCGGGTTGCTGGAGGTGCGCACCGTGTCTCTTTCCCTTCGTCGTATCGAGCAGACCGCGAGGAAATCCCCGGGCACTTATATGAAGAACGTTCCACATCCGGACAAAAGTTCCCAGTCGGACCCGATACGTTCGGACAATTCGGACTTTACCGGCCCGCACGGTGGGCCGCTCGCACAAGCGGCAAATTCAGCCGTGCAGTATGGAGTGCATGAGCATCGAAGACGGACCCGGACAGACCCTCGATCAGAGCGAAAGCTTGGACTCTGACGAACTGCGCAACGACGACGGCGATACGGTCGTGGACGCACCGGACCACTGGAGCGAGGCAGACAAGTTCGGGACCACCGCCGAAGAAGCTCTCGAAGGTGAAAGCTTGGAGGAGAAGTTGTCCGAAGAAGAACCGGACATCGCACTGGAATCCGAGGCACGTTCGGTTGCCGAAACTCCCGACGCAGAGTTGACCGAGGAACTGGTCGACCATGTGATCCTCGAATCGGACGAGGATCCCGATATCGACTACGCGGACGGTCAGCGACAGGCCGAGATCGTCGAAGGAACCTTGATCGAGGATCTCGGGCGTAATCGCGGACAGATCGACGGGACCCCCGAAGACGGCGGCCCCGTCACCTAGCCGATCAGGCGACGGTCGACCGTGTGACGGTGAACTTTTTGTTCTTTCCCTTCACCTCGGTCGGCCCGACAGCCTTCGCGAGCGCAGCCCGATAGTTCAAGTGCCAGTTGTATACGGTCCACAATTCACCGCCGGGCCGCAGAACCCGACCGGCTGCGGCGAAGAGCTTCTCGGCCCCACCGGTGTGCACTGCCGCGCCCTCGTGAAAGGGCGGGTTGCATACGATGAGGTCTACCGAATCGTCTTCCAGCGTAGCCATGGCGTCGTCCCGAAGGACCTCCACGGCAAGGCCGTTCGCCTCGGCCGTCGCGCGGGCGGAATCGACGGCCGCCGTCGAGCGATCGGTGGCCAGCACGCGAACTCCCTCGCGCTCACGCGCGAGCATGCACGCGACAATTCCTGTGCCACAACCGAGATCGACGACAACTTGCGCATCGCGTTTCATTTTTCTCTCGTGCTCGAGAAGGAAACGTGTTCCGATGTCGAGTGTTGACCCGGCGAACACAGCACCGTGGGCAACCACCGTCAAGCCGACGTCTTCCAATGTCTGAGTGACCGGGTACGTACGCGACGTCGAACGAATCGGTGTCGCCGCGGACAACACCCGCGACTTCTGCCTACCCCGTCCCGCGCTGAATGTCTCGAAATTCTTCCGCAGAATGTCGTTCATCGCCGGGAACATGTGTTTGTCGCGACCACCGGCAAGGACCAGCACCTCGTTCGGCGCGTATGCGGCGATGACTTCGATCACCTCGGTCAGCTCGGCGACGCTGCGGGGCAGTTGCAACAGGACGACGTCAGCAGTCTGCAGGAGGTCCTCACCCAGCGAGAAGTTGCCGTACACCTCCGACAGTCCTACCGCTGCGGCATTACGTGCCAAGGCTGCCTCACTGGTCGACGAGTCCTGATGTACTCGAATTCCGGTGGCCCCGAACTGCACAGCGGCGCCGAGAGTCAGGGCGCCGTAGCGGTCACCGACAACCGCAATCTGCACGCCAGGGCCCACCGGCAGCGCAGCAGGTACCGAGTCGAGCAACAGACGATCGGTGGGGTCTACGGCAAAGAGGTTGGGCGCTTCGGTGTCGGGAAATCGCCGTAGTCCGGCGAGGACGGATTCCAATTCGTGCATCCGACCAGTGTTTCACCCCTGGAATGCATATCCAAACACGTTGAACGTCAATAATTTCGACACGTCATCAGCGCGCCCGAATGGCATTTTCGGCGGATCGGGAGCATGCTCGTCGAATGGAACAACCGAAAAAGATCGAAGCGCTGTTCAGCCACGTGGAAGACGCGTCGGATGATGCACCTGCCGAAAACAAGAAGCCTGCTGTCTACACCACCCTGTTCAGCGGCGAGACCCCGTCAGGACAAATAGCGTAGATAGTCCAAGGACTTGTCAGCGTGGACATGTGAGCGTTCGCTCCTGACCACCAGCCTGACCACCTGATTCGTGTCGATAACAAATGTTGTCCGCTTGACCGACAGCAACTGACGGATCATCGAAAATCGCGCCGAGTGTGACCTACCCCGACCGATGTCCTTCCTTCGTCTCAGCCTTGCGAGTGGCCCTCCGCGACGCACCCCGAATTGCTCGGCCACCGCGCCGTCGGTATCGGCGAGCATTGGATAGTCGAACGAGCGTTGCAGCGCAAAGTGCGACTGTTTACCGGTGGTGTCGGTGCTGATTCCGACTCGCTGAGCGCCGAACGACTCGAATGCACCCCTGAGATCTCTGAAATGACACGCCTCTGCGGTGCATACGGGGCTGGTGGCAGCCGGGTAGAAGAAAAGCACCACCGGGCCGTCGACCAGCAGTTTACTCAGGCTCCGGACGTTCCCCAGATGGTCGGGGAGTCGAAAATCCGGCGCGATATCGCCAGTACGCATGACAACGAGGCTACGTGACCTCCCTGCACATCGGTCGAGAAGCAGTACAAATTTCAATTCGAGCGCGTTGAAACTGCCTTCAAGCTCCGACGAGCAACGTCGATCGGAGCCTGAGGAGGTCGTCTCCGTCGATTCCGATCGCGTCGAGGTATCCATCGAAAGATCCGTGCACTTGCTCGACGGCCTCCAGTCCGTGCCGGTAGTACCGCTCTGTCACCCCGAGAAGAGCATCGGACAGTTCGATCGGCGCACTGCCTTCGTGAGCTGCCACACTCGCCAGCACGTGAGCACGTAGGGAATCGACGGCGGCATTGCTGCGTAGGTAGTCGGCAACGATGTGCGTGTCTTCGACTCCGGCAGCGCGAAGCACCGTCGCAATAGTCCAACCAGCCCGATCCTTGCCTGCCGCACAATGCACCAACACCGGTCCTTCGCCGGTCCCCAGCGCCGTGACGACGCTCCGTATGGCGATACGAGCGCCCTCGAGTGACGCATAGGAGGTATAGGCGCGCATCATGTAGTCGAGTTGGGCGTCCTCGCTCGCAGTGATTCTCGACTCATGTGGGGCCTTTTCGCCCTTGTGGTTGTCGTAGGGAACGTTGTACACACGAACGTTGCCTGGAACGCGGTCGGTTCCGCTTCTCTCGATCTCCGTCTCACCCCGCAGGTCGAAGACCTGCCTTACCCCGAGCCGGGTCAGCTCTTCGTGTCCTCGAGCATCGAGCCGAGTCAGTTCCGACGACCGGTAGAGCAATCCGCGACGCACTTCGAGGCCGTCTGCTGTCCGTGCCCCGCCGACGTCCCGAAAGTTCCATGCGCCCGACAGCTGAAACTGATCGTTTGTGCTCGCTTCTCGCATTCCACGACCATAACCAATGCCTCGGACCGGTCACATTCTCGCAGTCCGGACGTGGAACTCGGTCGGGCGGTAGCGTCAGCAGGTATGGCATCGAACTTCGAAGTCCGGACCTACGAGGTAATCATCATCGGGGGCGGTATCGGAGGCGTATCGATCGGCTATGAACTCGCGTCCGACCGTACGGTGTGCCTTCTCGAGCAGGAGTCGACGCTTGCTTTCCATACCACTGGACGTTCGGCCGCATTGTTCCTCGAAACCTACGGCAACAAGACGATTCGAGCGTTGACGAGTGCGAGCAGAGCTTTCCTCCTCGAACCACCGGTGCATTTCGAAAGTGAACTGCTTTCTCCTCGTTCGTTACTGCAGTTCGCTGCCCGCGGGCGCGGTGCGGTCCTCGAGTCCATGTTCGAACAAGTCCGATCGCTGACACCGAACGCGCAACTCGTTTCTTCTCGTGACGCCCATGATCTGTTCCCACCGCTACGGTCCGATCACATCGATCTCGCACTCCACGAGCCTGGTTCGATGGAGATCGACGTGCACGCCCTGCACCAGGGTTTTCTCCGCGGACTGCGCAAGCGCGGTGGCCATGTCGAGACCGACAGCGGCGTCGTGAACCTGCAACGCCGGGAAGGGATCTGGCACGTGACTTCGCGCGACGGGACAGTACGTCGGGCCGAGGTCGTCGTGAATGCTGCTGGAGCCTGGGCAGATTCGGTCGCCATTCTTGCCGGAGCGCAGCGATCGGGACTACGGCCGCTACGTCGAACGATCTTCATGATCGGCGCCCCGGAAGAGCTGGATACGAACGCGCTCCCCACGCTCAGCGACATCGACGAGTCCTTCTATATCAAGCCCGAGGGTGATCAACTGCTCTGCTCGCCCGCCGATGAGACACCGGTGGAACCCAGCGATGCACGGCCCGACGATCTCGAAATCGCTCGTGCCCTCGACGCCATACACGAGACGACGACGCTGACGACCCGCCACGTGCGATCGTCCTGGGCCGGCCTTCGGACCTTCGTCTCGGATCGGACGCCGGTAGTCGGATTCGACCCGCGGGTCGACGGTTTCTTCTGGTGTGCGGGACAGGGCGGTTACGGCATCCAGACGTGTTCGGCCCTCTCGCGTGTCGGAGCTGCACTGGTCAGAGGGGCGGATCTGCCGTCCGACGTCGTCGATCGCGGTCTGGCCGCAGCGGATCTCGCCCCTGGTCGCGACTTCGCTGCCCCAATCGATGCCTGAGCGCTCCTTTCGGCGCCTACGCCGTGGACTCCGCATATCGTGGACTGCATGACCGATCTGGACAGAACGGATGCCCGTTTGTTGCTCGCGTTGTGCGATCGTCCACGCGCCACAGGCGTAGAACTTGCGGGAGATCTAGGAATCTCACGGAACACTGTGCAAGCTCGGTTGACTCGCTGGGAAGAGAAGGACGCTCTCACCTCCATCGATCATCGGGTGCGTCCGAGAAGTCTCGGGTACGCATTGCAGGCTTTCGTGACCACCCGTGTCGATCAGCACAAACTCGCCGAGGTCACCGATCATCTCCGCACCATCGAGGAGGTACTCGAGGTCTTCGGACTGTCGGGCGCCTCGGACATGCACATTCGAATAGCCGCGGTCGATGCCGATGATCTGTACCGCGTCGCCGGACTGATACTGAAGATTCCGGGAGTGGAACGCACCAACATGTCCATCGCAATGAGCGAACTGATTCCGTATCGCACCCGGCCTCTACTGAATCGCGCCGCCACCACGCCGCGCAGCTGAGCACTTCCCCCTATCTCTCAGTCCCCCAATCGAAGTGGCGCAATACTACCGAACACATCTCCCGGGCCCGGATTTGTTTTCGCTGTTCCACCGCCGAGATGATGCACCACTCCCCACACCGCATTGAGTGCCGTCTGGATCGCACCTTCCGCCCACCCCGCGGTCCACGAAATGTCGTCTCCGGCCAAAAAGATTCCACGATGCCGCTCATCGAAATCGTCCTGAACGAAATGCGAGAACAATCGCTCCTGATAGCGATAGTGGCCAGGCAGATTGGCCTTGAAGGCTCCCATGAAGTCCCGCTCGGTCTCCCACGACAAAGTGACGGGATCTCCGATGATGTGACTTCGGAAGTCGACGCCCGGGTAGATGCCCTCCAGGGAACGAAGCATGATGTTCATCCGCTCGACCGGGCCCAGCGCCAACAACTTCAGGGAATCATCCGACCACGTGTACGAGAGGCAGATCAAGCCCGGTTTGCCCTCCCCCTGATCGAGCAGATACGTCCCCCGACTCATCCGATCCGTCAGCGTCATACTGACGATGTCGCGGCCGGTGAGCGGGTCCTTGTCCTTCCAGAACGGGCGGTCCACGAGCACGAACACCTTGGTCGAACCCATGTAGTGCGTCCGCTCGACGGCCGTCCAATGGTCGATGGGAAGCAGATCGTCGTCACATTCGATGTTGCTCAGCAACATCCACGACTGAGCGGTCACCACTGTCGACTCGTAGGCCCGGACTCCCCCTTCGCTGTCGTGCACCACCACCGCACCGGCGACGCGTCGTAATTCGGTCACCCGCGGACTCGGCGTCTCTCCGTTCAGCGACGCGACCGTGGTGCCCACCGACCAGTGTGCTGAGTGTGCTGCGTTTGTCCACAGTCGTTGGGGTAATTGTTGAGCGCCACCGACGATGCCGCGATGGTGGTCGTCCGCTGCGGTCACCACGACCCGAAGGATTTCCAGGATGGAGTTGGGGTAGTCGGTGTCCCACCCGCCGGTGCCGAAACCGACCTGCCCGAACAGTTCTCGCAGACGGAAGGATCCGAAGTGCTCGGACTCGGCCAGAAAACCGTAGAATGTCTGATCGTCCAACCGCACTACGATCTCGTTCCACAGCCGCTTGATCTCGTGGGTGTCCCGCGCCCGAATCGCCCGCTGGAGGGGAACCAGTTCGGCATACTGCTCCAGAGTGCGCTGCCAGGCTCGCGCAACCTCGCCGAACACCGAGGGCAGATCGTCGAGACTGCGCGCGTAGTAACTGACACCCTTGAGGTCGATCACGGTGCTCGGGGTGACCTCGGCAAGCGGATTGGGGAACGGCTCGGTGTGCAGACCCATTGCATCCAGATAGTGGAACAGCGCAGTCGACGAAGGAGGAAATCGCATTGCGCCCATTTCGGCCACCACTCCGTGGTGGCCTTCGAACTTCACCGACCGCATACGACCGCCGATCTGATCCGACTCGTAGACAATCGGTTTCAGTCCGATTCTCATCAGTTCGTACGCGGCGACCATGCCCGCGAGACCGCCACCGATCACTGCTACCTCGGTTCCGTATGCCGATTCGGGCACCGAGCCGAGTCCGTGCGGGTGGGACAGATAGTCGTCGTACGCAAACGGAAAGTCCGGACCGAACATGGTCAGCGGCAACTCGTGGTCGTCTTCGGCGGTGCTGTCCGGGCTGACGGGGGTGCTCACCTGCCACTCTTCCCATCCTGGTAGAGGTCGTGTCTCCGATCGCCCAGGTGGGTATTGATCTCCCGCGACGTGGCACGTACACCGGGATCGATATCGACCGTGACAAGCGCCTCCCCGCGGCCGGCACGGCCGAGTTCGGATCCGTCGGGCGCTATGGCACAGGTGAGACCGCAGTACTGCAGATCGCCCTCGATTCCACACCGATTCACGTAGGTGAGGAACAGCTGACTTTCATAGGCCCGAGTAGGTACGACATGTGTGGCAACCATGTCGAACGGGTGCATCAGCCCAGTCGGGACGATCAACCATTCGGTTCCTGCATCAGCGTGTGCACGAACTGCTTCAGGAAATTCGACGTCGTAGCAGGTCAGAAGTCCGCAGGTCAACCCGCCGAAGTGAAACTGCACGACCAGTTCGCCGCCTGGAACGAAGTGCCCACGATCGAGCTCTCCGAACAGATGCGTCTTGCGATACCGAGCCATGGTTGATCCGTCGCTACCCACTACCTGTACCGAATCGTAGATTCCTGCCGCGCTCCGCTCCGGATACCCGTACACCACAACGAGACCGGAGCGTCGGGCGATCTCGGCGACGGCATCGAAGATCGGCCCGTCCGGCGCCTCGGCACGTTCTTCTACGAGACGTCCGACGTCGTAGCCTGTCGCCGACATCTCGGGAGTGACGAGCATCGACGCTCCTGCGTCCGCCGCGGCAGTGGCCGCGCGCGATACGGCAGCGAGGTTGGCCTCGACGTCGCCTGCCAGTTCGGGGCCTTGAAACAGCGACACTCGTACCGCGGTAGTCATCGGCTGGTCCTTTCCGCAGGTTTCGCGTACGGCCGGCAGGCGCGCTTGTTCGATAATCGTGCGCCAACGAGGCACGGCCGGGCAACATAGCGCTATCGACAATTATCCGACCAACGACGCTGGATGTACCTGAAGGACTATCAGAAAGCGCTTCCTATGAGCAGCGAAACGCCACCGATCGGACCGGTCGACGCGAGAAAGGTCCCGCGGTTCGCAGAGCCGACGACGTTCGCGCGGCTACCCAGGCTCGACGAAGTCTCTCGAGCGGACGTCACGATCCTCGGGGTTCCGTTCGATTCGGGGGTCAGTTATCGACCGGGGGCGCGCTTCGGCCCCGGTCACATTCGCGCTGCATCGAAATTGCTTCGGCCGTACAACCCAGCGTTGAAAGTCTCACCGTTCGCCGAACAACAGGTCGCCGATTTCGGGGATATCGGCATCAACCCGTTCGATATCGCCGAGGCGCTGAATTCGGTGGAGGCGGCGGTGACCGATCTCCGCGCGGACGGTTCTTCGGTGCTGACCCTCGGAGGTGATCATACGATCGCTCTGCCGATCCTGCGTTCGCTCGCCCGCGATCACGGACCTGTCGCCGTGCTCCATTTCGATGCTCACCTCGATACGTGGGACACCTACTTCGGCGCCCCGTACACCCACGGAACTCCGTTTCGCCGCGCGAGCGAGGAAGGGCTCATCGACCTCGAACGCTCCCAGCACATCGGTATCCGTGGGCCGCTCTACACCGAGCAAGACCTCGAGGACGACCGTGTTCTCGGATTCCAGGTGATCCGGTCGGATGACTACGAGGTCGATGGGGTCGCGAGCATCGTCGAGCGGATGCGGCAGCGACTCGACGGCGGCCCGGTGTACGTCTCGGTGGACATCGATGTGCTCGATCCGGCTCATGCACCGGGAACTGGTACCCCGGAGGCCGGGGGCATGACCTCACGAGAACTGTTGAACACGTTGCGTGGACTCGTAGGACTGAACGTGGTGGGTGCAGACATCGTGGAGGTCGCCCCTGCCTACGACCACGCCGAGATCACCGGTATCGCAGCAGCACACGTCGCCTACGAACTGTTGTCCGTTCTGGCACTGAATCGATAGTGCCTCCCCAGGCGCATACGATGAGACCGATGCCCACCCGATCGGACACACCTGACCCGGACGGCAAGTACCAGCAGGTTGCCGACCTCGCAGCAGCCGACGCGGGTGGCTTGTCTACCGAGCTTCTCGGAGATTTCCTCGAGGTACTCACCGACGCCGTCGCTGTTGGACGTCCATTGACACGTCGACAGCTGCGCACATTGCGGGTTCATGGGGATACTGCAGCCAAGGAAGGCGTCGCATTACGGGCGTTGCTCGATCTGTACTTGTCCTCGGCCTGGCGCCTGTGGCGCGAGCTCCCCGCGGTGGTGGACGCCGCCCGGAACCCCAGCGCCGTCGTGACGGCCGGTGAAGTGATGCTGCACGCCGTCGACGACGCTGTCGCAGAACTCGCGGAGGCTTACCAGCTCGCCCGTAGAGCGTTGGTCCGTGCCGAGGTGTCGGCTCGACGCGAGTTCGTCGACGATCTGCTCTCGGGCAGCGCCGATATCGCAGGGGTGCTGGGTCGCGCAGAGTCGTTCGGACTGGACTTGACCGGACCACACGCTGTCGTGGTCGTGGAGGCGATGTCCCCGTTCACCGACGATGCTTCGATGATCACCGACGTCGAGCGCGCGATCGCCGGGAGCAAAGGTGATACCGAGACGTTGGTTGCCAGCAAGGAGGGCCGTCTCGTCGTCGTGTTCGCGGCTCCCGACCATCAGGCGGTGAAACTGGTGACCGAACGTGTCCGAAGCACCGTCGGTCAAGTTCACGGCACCGATGGGTGGACGCAACGTTTGGGAGTGGGACGTCCTGGTCAGAGCGCGGCCGGGGTGGCATCCTCGTACCGCGAGGCACTCGACGCGCTCGACCTGGCCGGCAAACTCGGACTCGACACACCGGTGTTGGACGCGCGCGACCTGCTGGTATATCGAGTGTTGCTCGATGACCGACCCGCGATCACCGATCTCGTCGAGACAGTATTGACGCCGCTCCTCGCGGCCCGCGGCGGCGCCGTACCTCTTCTGCGCACGTTGTTCGCCTACTTCGAATCCGGGGGTAACTCCGCGATGACGGCGAGGTCGATGCACCTCTCGGTCCGCGCGGTCACCTACCGACTAGCGCGTATTGCCGAGCTGACCGGCCACGACGTGAACCACCCGAGCGAGAGATTCGCACTGCAGACAGCAGTGTTCGGAGCGAAGTTACTGGACTGGCCCACCAGCACCGCCTCACCGCCTCAGTTGCCGGATTACGGCAATAGAAACTGGACAAACATGTCCGCGATCGCACGGTGCATGCCGCTTTCATGACAGGCACACTTGAGTAGTCGCGGTAAACACAGTTGCCGCAGAGAACATCGAAGCGACGAGGAGCCCATTCCATGGCGTCCCTGACCCAGAAGCTATCTCTATTCACCAGTAAGGACTACCGCCGATGAACGTCCCGCTCTGGGCATGGGCGGCGTTTGCCGCGGTCGTGCTCACCCTGCTCGCCATCGATTTGCTTGCGCATCGCGGCGCACACGTCATCGGCTTCAAAGAAGCCGCATGGTGGAGTGCCTTGTGGGTCGGCGTCGCACTCGTCTTCGGCGGAGTCGTCTTCGCGACTCTCGGTACGACGGCAGGTGTGGAATACACGACGGCCTGGCTGCTCGAGAAAAGCTTGTCCGTGGACAACCTCTTCGTCTTCGCATTGATCTTCGGCTATTTCAAGGTTCCGAAGGAATATCAGCACCGAGTCCTGTTCTTCGGTGTCATCGGCGCATTGGTCTTCCGCGGCATCTTCCTCGCCGCAGGCGTCGCGATCGTCAGCAAGTTCACCGTCGTATTGTTCGTTTTCGCAGCCATCCTGCTCTACAGCGCGTGGAAGCTGATGAAGGACGAGGACGACTCGTACGATCCCAGCACTTCACTTGCAGTTCGCTTGTTGCGCAAGGTTATCCCAGTTCGGGACGAGTACTCCGGCACGAAGTTCTTCGTCAAGGAGGCGGGCAAGCGCATCGCCACTCCCCTGTTGGCCGTCGTTGTCGCCATCGAAGCTGCCGACCTTGTTTTCGCAGTCGACAGCGTCCCTGCAGTTCTTGCCGTCAGTGACGATCCGTTCATCATCTACTCGTCGAATGCGTTCGCCATTCTCGGACTACGCGCGTTGTACTTCCTGCTCTCCGGATTGTTGGACAAGTTCCACTATCTGTCGAAGGGGTTGGCGATCATCCTCGGCTTCATCGGGGTCAAGTTGATCTTGCAGGCCAGCCACAAGGTCATCAGCACCTCGATCCCCGAGATTCCATCGTTCATCAGCCTCGCCGTCATCATCGGCGTGTTGGCAGGTTCGATCGTCCTCAGCTTCGTACGCCCGGCAAAGGAGGAACCTGCCGAGGTGGCTTCCGAAGAGAAGTAACACGGGCAGGACAAAAGGGGTAGCCGACCGGTCCGGTCGGCTACCCCTTTTTCGTATCCACCTTCTCGGAATTGTGTTTCACCCCGGTTCGTCCTGGGTACTAGTTCCTCATGACGACATCGAACTCATACACAGTTCCCGGCATGAGCACCGACGAGGGAGCACGCGTCGCGGCATTGCTTCAGGATCGCCTGAACGCATACAACGATCTTCATTTGACCCTCAAGCACATTCACTGGAATGTCGTGGGCCCCAACTTCATCTCCGTCCACGAGATGCTCGACCCGCAGGTCGAAACCGTACGCGGATTCGCCGACGACGTCGCCGAGCGCATTGCGACATTGGGATCCTCGGCAAAAGGTACGCCGGGCACCATCGTCGAGCAGCGGTCATGGGACGACTACTCGATCGGGCGAGCCACGGCTATCGAGCATCTCGGCGCACTCGACCTCGTGTACACCGGCGTCATCACCGACACGCGTAAGGCAATCGAAGAGATCGGCAAGGTCGATCCGGTCACCGAGGACCTGCTGATCGGCCAGAGCGGGCAACTCGAGCTCTTCCACTGGTTCGTTCGCGCGCACCTGGAGAACTCCGGTGGACAGCTTTCCACTAGCGGCGCATCGAGCGAAAAGCAAGCTGCCGCCGACGCGAGCTGAAAGAATTCATTTCGAAACACCGATCACGTTTGAGACCAAATATTTCGGGGTAACATCAGTTGCCCGACTCTTCACTGAGGAGAGTTGTGTCTTTCGTCCAGCCAGTGGCGAACCGCTTGCGCGGGCATCTTTCATGTGTCATAACAATGGCACTCAGAAGGCTATGTCGTCGTGGGCCCGAGCGGTGTCGGCTGGAATTCGACTTTGTGAGAAGTTCGAAAGATCTACCGCCACTGTAGATTCAAGAGACATCAGGGTAAGTTCTCAGGTGGTTGGCGATCAACGCAATCATCTGATGCCGCATGCAGAATCCAATTCGAAAGAAGGAATAACAGTGATCGTCCTGGGAATCATCCTCGCACTCATCGGCTTTTTCACGTCGATCAGCATCCTCACCACGATCGGCATCATCCTGATCGTCGTCGGTGCCGTCCTCACCATCCTCGGTGCAACCGGGCGCGCTATCGGCGGCCGCAAAACCTGGTATTGATCCCCAGGTATTGCCCTTGCACGTAGACGAGGCCCCGCGCACCAGCGCGGGGCCTCGTTCGTTTCCCACCAACTTTCCGGTTCCGCGTCAGCGAACCAACCGTCCAGTACGTAATATCTGCTCGGCCTGCCGCAACACGGGTGCATCGACCATCTGCCCCTCGAAGCGAAACACTCCGCGCTCTTCGGCAGCAGCCGCAACCACCCGGTCAGCCCAATCGATCTCTGCCTGAGTAGGCGCAAAGGCTTCTCGAATTATCGGTAACTGCGACGGATGAATAGCAACCTTTCCGTCGAATCCGACGGCCACGGCATCCTCGGATTCGGCCGTCAAGGTGGCGACGTCTCCGATATCGAGCACCACCGAATCGAGGGCGAACACGCCGCGCGCTTTGGCTGCGAGCAATGTCGTCGACCGAACATGTTGTGCCACATCGCGGTACATACCATCAGGGAATCGACTCGACCTACCACCCAGTGCTGCGATCAGGTCCTCGGCACCCCACATCACCCCGATCGAATTGGCTGCACCGAGGCTGTCGAACACAGCGACTGCACCGAACGGTGATTCGACGAGGGCGATCACCTCGTACGGCGCGGCCGCCTCGATCTGAGCCGAACTTTCACACTTGGGCAGCATTACTCTGCGATACGACGTCCGGGCGAGTGCCGCCATGTCCAGGTCGAAGTCGGAAGTGCCGTGCGCGTTGACTCGGACGACGGTGAACGCTGGGTCGAGTGGGGCGGCCAGCAACGACTGCCTGGCTTTCGGCTTGTCCCCGGCAGCGACCGCGTCCTCCAGGTCGAGGATGACGACGTCGGCCCGCTGTGCAGCCTTCTCGTAGCGTTCCGGTCGATCCGCCGGACAAAACAACCATCCAGGCCCAGGCGGCACCCACGTCACGACGCGTCCTCTGCAGGCCGGAGCCGGACGAGAGTCTTACGGACCGCCGTCGCAACGACGTCGCCGTGTTGGTTGCGTCCGGTGTGAGCGAAGGTGACGATGCCCTCCCCAGGGCGAGATTTCGATTCGCGCTTGTCGACGATGAGCGTCTCCGCATACAGCGTGTCCCCGTGAAACATCGGCTTCGGAAACGTCACCTCGGAAAAACCGAGGTTGGCCACGATCGTGCCCTGCGTCAATTGCGCTACCGAGAGGCCGACGACTGTCGACAGGGTGAACATCGAGTTGACCAGGCGTGCGCCGAACGCAGTGCCCTCACTGAAGGCTGCGTCGAGATGCAACGCCTGGGTATTCATCGTTTGCGCCGTGAAGAAGGTGTTGTCGGCCTCGGTGACCGTTCGGCCGGGCCGGTGTTCGTAGACGGTGCCGAGCTCCATCTCCTCGAACCACAGTCCGCGCTGACGGACACGCTTGTCCGAAGTCATAACCCGAGCCCTCGCGCGATGAGCATCAACTGCACTTCGGTGGTCCCTTCGCCGATCTCGAGAATCTTACTGTCCCGATAATGCCGGGCAACGGTGTATTCGTTCATGAACCCGTATCCCCCGTGAATCTGCGTTGCGTCGCGCGCATTGTCCATTGCTGCTTCGGAGGCGACCAATTTCGCGATCGAGGCCTGCTTCTTGAATGGCTTTCCCGACAACATCAGCGCGGCCGCGTCGTAATACGCTGTGCGGGCTGTATGTGCTCGCACTTCCATTCGAGCAATCTTGAATGCAATGGCCTGATTTCGTCCGATCGGTCCACCGAAGGCTTCTCGTTCCTTGGAGTACTTGACACTTTCGTCCACACACCCTTGCGCAACGCCTACCGAGAGTGCGGCGATGGCTATGCGTCCCTCGTCGAGAATGTGCAGAAAGTTGGCGTATCCGCGGCCCTGTTGGCCCAGCAGATTTTCGTACGGAACCCGGACGTCGGTGAAGGACAACGGATGTGTGTCCGACGCGTTCCAGCCCACCTTGTCGTAGGCCTTCTCCGCTACGAAGCCCGGAGTCGACGTCGGGACCAGGATCGAGGAAATCTGTTTCTTACCGGTCAGTTCGTCGACCCCGGTTACTGCGGTGACGGTGACCAGTTCGGTGATGTCGGTGCCCGAGTTCGTGATGAACTGCTTGCTGCCGTTGATTATCCATTCACCGCCGACGAGGGTGGCGGTGGTCCGGGTTCCCCCTGCGTCACTGCCTGCCCCTGGCTCGGTCAGCCCGAAGGCGGCAAGGGAGCGTCCGCTCGTCAAGGTGGGCAACCACTCCTGCTTCTGCTCGTCGTTACCGAAGCGGTAGATCGGCATCGCGCCGAGGGAGACTCCCGCCTCGAGCGTGATGGCGACACTTTGATCCACCTTCCCCAACTCCTCGAGGGCAAGACAGAGCGCAAAGTAGTCGCCGCCCATTCCGCCGTATTCCTCCGGGAACGGCAGGCCGAACAAGCCCATCTCGGCCATGCCGGCAACGACCTCGTACGGAAACGAGTGCTCGGCATCGTGTTTTGCCGATACCGGCGCCACCACCGACGTGGCGAAGTCGGCGACACTCTCGATCAGCTGCTGGTACTCGTCGGGTAGATTTCCGGTGGCGAGATGATCGGTCATGACTTTCCTTCTTCCACTTCGGTTCTCGGGGTCACGCGGGCGAGAAGTTGGTCGACACGAACCTGCTCTCCCACTACGACGAGAAGTTCCACCGTTCCATCGATCGGGGTTGTCATTGCATGTTCCATTTTCATTGCCTCGACGACGACGATCGTCGAGCCTGCTTCCACGGCGTCGCCGCTCGATACTCCTACGGCAATAACGGTTCCCGGCATCGGGCTGGTCATGTCGGCATCTCCGGAGTGGCTGTCTTCACCACGAACACTGGTCTCTTCGACGGATGTGACAGCCCACGTACCGGCCGGTGAGGACACCCAGACAGTCGCGTCTTCGTCGGCAAGCCGAAAGCGCGATCGCACGCCTGCGCGCACCATGGCCACGTCACCGTCCTCGACACGAGCGAACGACATCGGCTGCAATTCTCCGTCGTCGACCGCGACCCATGCCTCCGACAGAGTGCCGCGCACGTGCACATGCACCGTCCGTGTTCCCGATGACAGGCGATAGGTCACTGGATGGACCCGACCGCCGATTCGCCAACCGCTCGGGACCGACCACGGTTGGGCAGGGTCCGACGCCGTCCATAGTGACGACCACAGATGGACGCCCGCTACCACGAGAATGTCGTCCGGAGCGGGCACTGCCTCGTAGTCCTCCAACCTGCGATCGAGCAATCCGGTATCGAGCCTTCCCGCGACGACATCATTGTCCGCCAACAGAAACCGAAGGAATTCGATATTGGTGACAACGCCCAATGCAGCGGTGTCGGCAAGCGCGCGATCGAGGGTAGCGAGCGCCGAAGCTCGATCGGGGCCGTGTGCGATCACCTTGGCCAGCATCGGGTCGTAGTCGCTGCCGACGACGGACCCGACTTCGAGGCCGGAGTCGACGCGAACTGCTGGAGTGGGTAACGGTTCCCGAAGCGAAAGGACGGTCCCTCCGGTGGGCAGGAATCCCCGACCGGGATCCTCGGCGTAGACGCGGGCTTCGATCGCATGACCGGTCAGTGTCACCTCGTCCTGCCTAATCGCAAGCGGTTCACCGCGTGCGATTCGAACCTGCCACTCGACCAGGTCCAGCCCCGTGACCATTTCCGTCACCGGATGCTCGACTTGAAGTCGGGTGTTCATCTCCATGAAGAAGAATTCTTCGGGGCGATCCGCCGAGACGATGAACTCCACGGTGCCCGCGCCTGTGTAGTCGACGCTGCGGGCGGTGTCGCACGCCGCCTTCCCTATCCGTTCTCGTGTTTCCTCGTCCAGAAGCGGCGACGGCGCTTCCTCCACGACCTTCTGGTGCCTGCGCTGCAGACTGCATTCGCGCTCACCGAGGTGCACGACGTTGCCGTACTGATCGGCGAGTATCTGCACTTCGATGTGCCGAGGCCGCAGAACGAACCGTTCGAGGAACAGCGTGTCGTCACCGAACGAGGAGGCCGCTTCGCGTCGTGCACTCGCCAACGCACCGGCAAGCGCTCCCGGCTCCTCGACCAGTCGCATGCCCTTGCCGCCTCCGCCTGCCGACGGCTTGACCAGGATCGGATAGCCGATGTCCTGGGCCGCATCGAGGAGGTCCGCGTCGGAAAGTCCTGGGCGCGCGATACCGGGCACTACCGGGACACCGAACTCCGCCACTGCGTTCTTGGCCGTGATCTTGTCGCCCATCACCTCGATTGCTGCAACGGGTGGGCCCAGGAACGCCAATCCGGCAGCCTCGCAGGCTGCAGCGAATTCGGCGTTCTCCGAGAGGAATCCGTAGCCCGGATGGACGCCCTGTGCTCCGGTGCGGTGCGCGGCTTCGACGACCTTGTCTATCGCGAGGTAACTCTCACGCGCGGAGGCTGGGCCGAGGCGGACAGCGGTGTCTGCTTCATGGACGTGCCGTGCGTCGAAGTCGGCGTCACTGAACACCGCAACGGATCGAATACCCATGCGCCGCAACGTTCGAATGACCCGAACCGCGATCTCGCCGCGATTGGCTACCAGCACTGTGTCGATCTGTCTCGTCATCACAACTCACATCCGAAAAACGCCGTAGGAGACCGGCCCGAGCGGCGCGTGAGCGCTCGCCGACAGAGCAAGTCCGAGAACAGTTCTGGTGTCCGCGGGGTCGATGATTCCGTCATCCCACAATCGCGCGGTCGAGTAGTACGGGTTGCCCTGCGATTCGTATTGCTCTCGAATCGGCGCTTTGAACGTTTCCTGCTCTTCGCCGGACCATGGCTTGCCGGCGGCATCGAGTTGTTCACTGCGGACCGTGGACAGTACCGAGGCTGCCTGTTCGCCGCCCATGACGGAGATGCGGGCGTTCGGCCACATCCACAAAAAGCGCGGTGAATAGGCGCGGCCACACATCGAATAGTTGCCCGCGCCGTAGGAACCGCCGATGACGACGGTAAACTTCGGGACCCGAGCGCACGCGACGGCAGTCACCATTTTGGCGCCGTGCTTGGCGATGCCGCCTGCTTCGTAGTCTCTGCCGACCATGAAACCAGCGATGTTCTGCAGGAACACGAGTGGAATGCTGCGCTTGTCGCACAGTTCGATGAAGTGCGCGCCCTTCATCGCCGATTCTGCGAACAGCACGCCGTTGTTGGCGATGATGCCGACCGGATGTCCGTGCAGGTGCGCGAACCCGGTGACCAGAGTCTTGCCGTACTCGGACTTGAACTCGTCGAACTCACCGCCGTCGACGATGCGGATGATGACCTCGCGAACGTCGTACGGGATGCGCGAGTCGATCGGCACCACGTCGTAGAGGTCTTGCTGATCGACGGTGGCATCGCGGGCCTGCAGTATCGGCCACTGTGCCGCAGGGATCGGCCCGAGATTTGCGACGATTCGACGCACTCGGCGCAGCGCGTCCCGGTCGTCGTCGGCCAGGTAGTCGGTCACCCCGGATACCTTCGAATGCAGGTCACCGCCACCGAGCTCCTCGGCGGTGACAACCTCACCCGTCGCTGCCTTGACCAGCGGCGGTCCCCCGAGAAAAATCGTGCCCTGGTCTCTGACGATGATCGCTTCGTCGCTCATCGCGGGAACGTAGGCGCCGCCTGCCGTGCACGAGCCCATGACAGCCGCGATCTGCGCAATACCTGCCGCGCTCATCGTCGCCTGATTGAAGAAGATCCTGCCGAAGTGCTCGCGGTCGGGAAACACCTCATCCTGCCGCGGAAGGAACGCGCCGCCTGAATCGACGAGGTAGATGCAGGGCAGTCGATTCTGCGCTGCGATTTCCTGCGCGCGCAGGTGCTTCTTCACCGTGAGCGGATAGTACGTGCCGCCCTTGACGGTCGCATCGTTGGCGACGATCACGCACTCACGCCCCGACACTCTGCCGATTCCCGCGATCATTCCGGCGCCGGGGCACTCGTTTTCGTAGATTTCGTCGGCTGCCAGCGCGGCAATCTCGAGAAAGGGACTGCCTGGATCGAGCAACTCGTTCACACGATCGCGCGGTAGTAGCTTGCCTCTTGCTATATGTCGCTCGCGGGACTTCTCGCTGCCGCCGAATGCAGCGCGGTCCAGCTTGTCGCCCAGTTGTTCGACGAGCCTCTTGTGTTCGAGCCTGTTGGCTTCGATATCGATCGCCATAGTGGTGCCACTCCCTGACCGAACCTTGGGTTAATCATCACTAACCGAAATTAATAGTAAACTCTGATTAACTGAGTTGTCCAGTATCGAACCGAAGGCGTGGATTTCACCATGAGCACAGTGTCGCCGCCTGCCGAGTCGAAACCGACCATTCGCGAGCAGCGCAAGGCCGCGCGACGCATCGAGCTCCTCGATGCGGCAGCCGAACTCTTCGCCGAGCGCGGCTACGCAGCCGTGCGGCTCGAGGACCTCGGCGCCGCAGTCGGCATCAGTGGACCTGCGGTGTATCGCCACTTCCCCAACAAGGAAGCAGTCCTCGTCGAGTTACTGGTGGACATTTCCGACTACCTACTGGCCGGTGGCCGACGGGTCGTGCGGAACACCGCGGACGCGTCCGACACGATCTCCGAACTGGTCGACTTCCACCTCGACTTCGCGCTGAGCAAGCCGGCGCTGATCCGGATTCAGGACCGCGATCTGGCGAATCTGCCGACGTCCGCTCGACGCGATGTACGGCGCAAGCAGCGCGAATACGTCGAGGTCTGGGTCGGCGCACTCCGCGGATCCGACCCGGAACTTCACGAAGACGATGCCCGCACCAAAGCGCACGCCGTGTTCGGCCTGTTGAATTCGACCCCTCACAGCATCGGCCGGAGTATGTCTCGCCGATCGCGCGAAGTGCTCAGAGAGATGGCGAACGCCGCGCTCGGGGCCTAACAGGTCCAGGACTGACCCGCACGACACTATGGTCGTGAGAACCGCGAGCAGAGGGGGACGTGTGCCCATCATCGAACGTGGACCTCGACAATCGACGGAGCGACGGTCGAAATCGGCGGGCAATGGGTGTCGCCCGATCGAACGGCACTGATTTCGTTGCTCGACGAGCTCGGTCTGTACACTGTCCCGCGTCATCGCGACGATTACTCGGTGTACATCGCACCTTATGGCAAACCCACGAGCTACAGCGGTACTTCGTTCCCCGTCGACCACACCACGGCGACCGAAATGGATCGACTCATCGAGGTGCTCGACGCGTTGGCGGCAGAAATCGGCGCCGAAGCGCCATGGGAGCACGCCAAAGCACGCGAGCTCGACGCGGTCTCTTTCGAGCAATGGCTCGGCCGGCTTCGACCTCGGCGGGTTACACAGATACGGTATGGACCAGCGGACACAGGTGGGGCCGATCTTGTTCTCCTGCTCCGATATTGCAGCGGAGGGATACCAGCACGTGGACGGCGCGGTCCGGATGGGCGAACGCACAGCCGCCGCTATCATCGCGCAACTCCGAACGTAACGCGGGTCTGTGGAGGCCCGATTGCAGAGTCTCACCCTTGCAGCTAGAGCGCTTGCACCAATGCCGGTAATCCTACTGCCGCAGTGGTTCGCCAGCGGTGATCGGCGATGTCGGAAATCTCCGCCTCCACGGGGTTGATCTCGACCACGGTTGCGCCGCAGCTGCGTGCCATTGCCGGCAGCCCAGCGAACGGGAAGACTGCGCCGGACGTCCCGACGACCAACACGAGATCAGCGCTTTCGACGGCGTTCACTGCCGACGTCCACTCGGACTCCGGCAGCGGTTCGCCGAACCACACTGTGCCCGGCCGCATGGGCCCCCCGCACTCGGGACACGGCGGCGGTGGAACCCGATCAGACTGCTCATCAGTCGGATCGGGTGAAGGCTGGGAGTGAACCCCGCATTCGGAACAACGTGGATCGAACAAACTACCGTGCACGTGCGATATGACCTTCGAGCCTGCGCGCTCGTGCAGATCGTCGACGTTCTGGGTAGCGATGTCGAGATGCGCACGCTGTTGCCAGGTAGTCAGTGCACTATGACCGGCATTCGGCTGCGCCCGGCGGACCAGCTCTGTGCGCCACTGGTACCAACCCCACACCAGATCGCTGTCACGTGCCCAACCCTCCGGGCTCGCCAGAGCAGCGGGTTCGAAGTTGGACCACAGCCCAGTTTGCGCATCACGGAAGGTCGGTATCCCGGATTCGGCCGACATCCCAGCGCCCGTCAGTACCGCCACACGAGACGCACTTCGCGCGAGTGTGACTATGGCGCTTGGCAGCTCGACATTGTTCATGGTGGTTAGTGTGCCATGGCATACCGATGGGGATCTGGATGATCTCGGCAGGGATCACGGTGCCTACTGATGCGCGTGCCCACAGACGAAACCCGGCGACCGATGAGATCGGGCTCGACCCAAGAAGACTGCCTATCTGGACGGCAATGGGCTTGTGTGACAGCATGTTACGACTTTCAATTCCAGCGCCGCGTTACCCGTTCGTTACTTTTGTGATCAATCTGTTATCCAATGGGTTGCAGGACGGCGACTTCCTTGCTTCATGCTTACCTCAGCACGATCTGCAACGAGGAGTGGGCATGAACTACGCAACGCTCGACGAAGATTCCCAAAGCATGACCCTGATCCCTCAGGTGCATCATCGCCTTGTCCTCGGTTCCTCATTCGGAGCGATCGTGGCCGCCGCGATCGCATTGTCGGTGGGCGGACACGCCATCACACTGATGATAGGTGCTCTGGTACTCGGCATCGTCGGTCTCCTCGCCGCCACCCTCTGATCTCCCCGGAACCCGCGAGCGACACATCATGACACTTCACTACTCCCCCATCTGCAGACTCGACGACGACGCCATCGGCGGTGTGAAGATCGATCTGGACGAGCGCAACGACGGAATGGACGAGTTCGACGATGCTCTGCACAGCGCATCGAGCGCGGTGCTCGACAGCACCGGATGGATGACGCCGTTGCTGGTCGGCAACGGGATAGCGTCAGAGGCTTGCGGGACGTTCGTCGTGCGCGAGAGTTCGATGGTCGACAACCCGGCGAAGACCTTGCTCGCGGTCGAGAAGGCCAGAGCACGAAACAGCATAATTGCAGTCGACGACGTCGGCGGACAGCTCGCGTCCTTCTGCATCCTGCCTCTGATCGAACCCGACATCATCGTTCTGGCACCCGAGCTGAGCGCTTCCGTTCCCGACCCGTATGTGGCCAGGGCCACGCATGTTCTCGCGGTCCAAGCCGAACGGACCGGAGCAGTCATAGTCGCCAGTGGCGTCGATTCCGAAGCACACCGCGTCAGAGCACTAGAACTGGGGGCAACCTTCGGAATCGGTCGGTTGTATCCACCCATGTCCTCACCCAAGTCGCTGTCGGAGAGCACTTCTCGTGCAGTCCTCGCATCGCGCACCTGGAGTACCCCCGATGCCGACTCGACGTCGCCGTTCGCCATCGCATCTGCCGGTCGTGTTGCGACCCGAAGCCGCAAGAACCTGCTCGTGGAGATGAGCACACACATCGAATGGCAGGCGTCGGTGGCCGGACCGGAGACCTTGGTGCTCGGAACTTTTCAACACGATCGACATTTCCGAGGCAGCACGAAGGCTCGCTGGCAGGCAATGGCCGAACACAGTGCCTATACCGGCGTGTGCGGCGTCGGGATGGCCGATACGTCCGATACCCATATCCACCGAGCGCCCCTCGCCCCTGCCGACTGCATGACCGAGGAATGGAATGTCGTGGTTCTGGGGGTTCACTTCTGCTGTGTATTGTCCGCGCGAGAGATGAACTCCGGAGACTTGGTACCGGATCGGGAGTTCGACTACGTCATCTCACACGATCGCTGCACGGTGGTTCGCTGCGCCAAGGCCATTCTGCACAGATTCGACGGGCCAGCTGGGGTTTGCGAGCCGAACTGAACTTCACCAGGACAACCACGGCTCCGACCGTGCCACCTGCACACCTACGGTCGCAGCGGAGGCTCTACGCACGCCGAACAACGCGTTCATCAACTCCGATTCACTTCGTCCGGACTCGGCGACCCAACGGCGGCTTCGATGGAGAGCTCGCGACGTCCACACCGTCAGTGCTGCATCGCAACTCTCACTACTACTGCTATCGCCGGCGAAGTCGACTTTCACACCGCCTGCAGCGCCGGGCCCCACCTCGGCACACAACCTCTGCAACGAGTCCTCGCCGAACACCACCCGACCGGACACCTCGACGACGAATCGGCACCGAGCACGTATCCAGTCATCGGGTTCATCGAGATGGACCCTCGAATCATCCAGTCCCAGTTCGTGATAGAGATTCGCGGCGTTCGCTCCTACGATCCAGACACCACAGTCCGCTGCTGCACCGACCGAAGTCGCGATCGTCACCGACAACGACGCCGCGCTGTGCGAGTCCGACGCTACGATCACGACACAGTCCGGAACGCGGTATCGAAGCCCCGACCTTCTGGCCGCAGGATCGGTGATCAGCGGCGCAAGTTTCAAGGCCTCGGCATTCTTGGAGTCCGTTCGTGCCGACACGGATCGCTCAGCCCAATCGGGACCGTCGTGCCAGGCGAGGGCTGTGCGTTCGTAGGCGAATACGGCGCCGGCCATGAAGGCGCGGTTGGCGAACTCCCAGTCCTCCCCTCCGTACTGCACGAAAGACTCGTCGAATCCTCCGACGGCATCGAACAGTGAACGTCCACAGGTCATCACGGCGCTGATCATGTACTTGTACGCGTCCCATCCTGGGTGCAGGAGATCCCCCGTCCGCTCGTAAGCGTCGACCAGCCAGGCTGGTTCGGTCACCGCGGCCGAGGAATGTTTACGCCTCCCGACCACCAGCGCATCAGGAAGAAGCGAGGGCAAGCGTGTTGCCGCGCGTATGTAGTCGGGCGTCGGCACGGTGTCTGCGTCCAGGAAACACAGAATCGAACCGCGCGAGGCGGACACCCCGAGATTCCGTGCAGCAGCCGCTCGAAAACCCTTGTCTTCCTGTCGGATGGTCACGATGTCGAGCCGTGCGCACCATCGATCGATGGGCGGCGGCTGCGAGGATCCATCGTCGGCAACGACGACTTCCAGTCGATCTGCCGGGTAGGTCTGCTCGGCCAACGCGGCCAGGACGAGGGACAACTGACTCGGTTGGTCGTAGTAGGGAATGATGACGCTGACGACGGGACATCGCGACGGGCCGTGCACACGGTCCCACTCGTTGTCGGGCACCAGTATCCGGCCATCACCGATATCTACCGTGCCGGTCACGCGGACCAACGTCGGAGGATCGCGTCGTAGGCGTTCGCGACCTCGGCGGGCGACGGTGATGGAACGACAGACTGATCCGTCCACGAGTCGGCAGGGTTCTCCATAGCAGCCGCAAGCGCCGCATCGAGTGCACCGTCGACGTTCTCGTACACGGTGAGCACTCCCGGTGACCGACGGTCCATCTCTTCGATGTACCTGGTCCGCGGTACGAGTGGGCGCCGCCCTGCCGAGATCCAGGTATTGATCGAACCCGATGCCGAGAGGTGTCGATGATGGGCAACTGGAACCGTGACCTCCCACATACGTTGCCAAAGTTCTTCGTCGTCTACGAATCCCGTGACGAGACATTCCCGCCCCGATACTGCCGCCTCGGTACGCAGTTCATCGACCAGATACTCGTGCCCGGGGGACGGCATTCCCAGAGCCGTGAACCCCACGGAAGCAGGCAGCGTCTGCATTGCCCGCATGGTCTCGATGTGGCCCTTACCCGGATAGAGGAACCCGAGCACTCCGACAGTCCGTCCCACCGTCGGCGGTACTCGCTTCGGTCCCATCGGGCCGGCAATCATCAACGGCACTACCGCAACCTCGACGAGTGAGTCCGCAGCGGGATGTACGAACTCGCGCAGCAGCTCGGCCTCGTGTTCGCTCGACACCACCACTCCCACAACGAGATCAAGAACAGATCGATAGAATTCGACCCGGTCCGACATCGACGGTCCATCCGAGGGTTGCGGAAGGTCGTGCAACGTAACCGAAACGGGCCTTCCGATTGCTGCGATCAATGCTCGAAGATCGGTCAGCGCTTGCCGAGGGCTACTGCCGAACAATCTGTCGGTGACATGAATGTGGACCAGAACGCACTCGAGTACGTCGATTGTCTCTGGAATGTAGGACCGAATCAAGCGGTGTTCCAAACCTTCGGCCCGCGCCGCGTCGTACACGGCAAAGCCGTACCGGACGACGCCGTGCGTTTCAGGACCGACGACCAGATGACACACAGTGCCCATCATGTCCGCAGGCCGAGAATGTCGATCAGACCGCTGTAGCGGCTCAGCGCAGCGTCCACGAACTCCGGGTGCTGTGCGTACCAGGACATCTGCTGATCGTGAATAGTCTTCTCCTCCACTATTTCTCCATCGACAGTCCACGAGGACCTGGCTACCGCATCGAGACCGAGCGCATCGATCACCCGTCGCTCCAGCGGTGCTCGGACGACGCCGAGCAGTTCGCGATCGAGCGAATACGGACCTGGCAGACCGAGGGCGTCGAGGATACGACTACCGAGCTCGATCAGGACCGCGTTGCCCGGGTGGTTGATGGTGTGCGCGGCAGCACCGCCGAGGGGGCGAAGAACATCGGAGATCGCGACGTCGCAGTCGCGCCGCTCGCGTCGGTCCAGTTCGGCGACGCTCGCCTGCGCGGCATCGACAATTCCCGCCGATGAGATTTCGAGATCCCACTCGTCGAACCGCATTCGCCCGTCGCGGACCGCCAGCACGGTCCGAAGGTCGTGGTACGGCACACCAGGAGGCACGGCCGAGGGGTCGCTGGGATGCCGAACGATGATCTGCCACGGGTACAACCCGGCGTACCGGATGACCGGCCAGACGATCCTGGTCGTGATGGACGGGGCCATGTCCGTGAGGTCTGCGGTACCGATGGGCAGCCCTCGGTAACCGGCCCGGACCGGTTGTGCGATCACGGCAAGAGTCTGCCGCAGAAGGCGTTCGACATGCGGAATGTCAGTGGCAGTCAGCTCGTGAACGGGCGGCACGCGGACGGTGCGGAATGGGCTGCTCGCCGAGGAAGCCAGCACGATACGCAGCGCTTCCGCCTGGCAGTTTCCCCAGACGAGCAGCACCGGACGGGCGTCCGAGGTGTCTGCATCGACGCCGTAGAAGCTGCCGTAATGCAGGGTTCGGCCGTCCGCGGTCACGCGCTGTAGTATTCGTTTGTCACGCAAATACACTCCCTCTCGAGCAGCCGGGCCGGGTTCGACACTCTCCCGTATATCCACTCTGCCGACAGAGGAACCCTTTATTTTGATCACGATCGCCTCGGTGCCCACTAACCACCGATATATCACCAATCTCGAACCGGACACCGTGGACATGGGTGAGCCGGCCTGTCTCCGGCTACCCGATCCACGGCCGGTCGACGCCGAGGAGACAGACGCCCGGTGGTGGCCTCCTCGGTGGCTCGAACCTCGATGGTTGACCGAGCACATCGATACCTTCGACGTGTTCCATCTTCACTTCGGGTTCGATGCGGTCGAGCCTGCGAGGCTGGCCGCAATCGTCGAGATTCTGCGCACGCACAACAAGCTTTTCGTGCTCACCGTGCACGATCTGCACAATCCACACTTCGCGGACAACTCCATGCACCTGGCACAACTCGACATTCTCGTGACTGCCGCGGACGACGTCATCACTCTCACTGACGCCGCTGCCGCGGAGATCACTGCACGATGGAACACCCCTGCCACTGTGCTGCCACATCCCCATGTCGCTCCGCTCGACCTGATCGGGCAGGCGCGGGCGGACCACGAGCGGGAGTTCGTCATCGGGATTCACGCGAAAAGCCTTCGTGCAAATCTCGATCCGCTGGCGGTCATGGACGTCGTAGTCTGCACCGCAGCAGAACTCGGAAACACACGAGTGCAACTCGACATCGACGAGGAGGTGTTCGCCCACCGTGATCAGCGGGGAGCAGTCGGTGCAGCGTTGACTGCGTACAACAGATTCCGCAGCGTCGACGTTCGGGTGCATCGCCGCTTCGACGACACCGAATTGTGGCGCTATCTGAGAGAAATCGACGTGTCGGTACTACCGTATCGATTCGGCACACACTCGGGCTGGCTCGAAGCATGCTACGACCTTGGAACCGCCGTCGTCGCCCCGGACTGCGGATACTACAGCGATCAGAAACCCTGTATTACATATGAATTCGGGATAGACCGATTCGAACCCGATAGCCTTGCGCAGGCACTGCGGGATGTCCACGCCTCCCGTAACCGGACTCCGGCCGCATCCAGAGCCGAACGGGAACGCGAACGCACCATGCTCTCCCGAAAACACTACGAAATCTACGAACGTGCTCTGTCGCGAGGTAGCCGCGTCCTGACCGAGGCCCGCTGATGCGACCATTACGCATTGCGCTACTCGGTTCATCGAATTTCCCTATCGCCGAACCGTTTGCCGGGGGTATGGAGGCGCACATCTGGCAACTCGCCCACACCCTGACCGAACGCGGCCACATCGTGACGCTTTTCGCCGCAGAGGGGTCTTCGGTCGAGGTCACCGGCGGAAATCTCAGGGTCGCACGACTGGAACTGAGTGCGATTTCCAAAGCGGACATCACCACACCAGCGCTGGCAGTGAGCGAGCATCACGCGTACCTGTCGGTGATGATGGATCTGGCTTCGGACCTGCGAGACTCCTTCGACATCATCCACAATCACAGCCTTCACTACCTGCCCATTGCCATGTCTCCGACAGTGCAGACGCCGATGCTCACCACGTTGCACACTCCCCCATTCGCCTGGCTGGAGTCGGCCATCGCTGTGTCGGCGAGTCCTGCGTCGTCGTTCGTCGCGGTCAGTGAGCATGCCGCTCGCCAGTGGGCACCCGTGCTCGGTGAGGTTCATGTCGTTCCCAACGGCATCTCGACGCAGCGGTGGCCGGAAGGACCCGGCGGAGACTATGCAGTCTGGTCCGGCCGTATGGTGCCGGAGAAGGCACCCCATCTTGCGATCGATGCCGCGCGTATGGCCGGAGTTCCACTTCGTCTCGCCGGACCTGTCTCGAATACCGAGTACTTTCGGGACCACATCGAGCCGCACCTCGACGACTCGGTGACCTACGTCGGTCATCTTCGTCAGCGGGAGCTCGCGACACTCGTCGGTGGCGCCGCAGTCGCTCTGGTTACGCCCGTCTGGGAAGAGCCCTACGGCCTGGTCGTCGCCGAAGCCTTGGCGTGCGGAACCCCCGTCGCCGCTTTCGACCGTGGCGGGATTCCGGAAATTCTCACCCCCGCCTGTGGCCGTCTCGCTACCGCAGATTCGGTGGAGGATCTGGCAATCGCGCTCGTCGACGCCGCAGCACTCTCGCGGAGCGATGCCCGGGCCCGTGCCGAAACTGCATGCTCGGAAACCGTGATGGTGGACCACTATTCGGAGCTCTACGAGCACATGGTTCGCGAAACGACGGTTCGTCGAGGTGCGGCATGATCGGGTACTACGCGCATCATCATGGATCGGGACATGTGACTCGTGCGGCGTCGATCGCCGCTGAGCTCGAAGAACCGATGACCGTACTGTCTTCGCGCCCGCGATCTTCCGAACACGCTCACCTCGACTGGTTGCCGTTGCCTCTCGACGTGGACTCGACGATGGGCGATCGAGCGTCCGATCTCGACTCGACTGCATCGGGGGTGCTCCATTGGGCACCGATCGGTGTCCGCGGCCTCACCGAGCGCATGGCGATGCTTGCCGAGTGGGTCGCACGAACACATCCACGGCTCGTCGTCGTCGACGTGTCCGTCGAGGTAGCCCTGTTCGTCCGGTTGCTCGGAATTCCTGTTGTCGTTGTCGCCATGCCCGGTGATCGAACGGACGAGCAACATCAGTTGGTTTATCGGATCGCAACAGCAATCATCGCCCCGTGGTCCAACAATGTGTACGACCCGGCCTCGCTTCATGCGTTTTCCACCAAGACCACCTACGTGGGGTCGATCAGTCGTTTCGCTGGGCGACCGCGCACTCCGAACACGACAACCGAGCCGAATGTCTTCGTTCTCGGTGGCGCGGGCGGGACGTCGCTGACGAAGAAGGATATCGACGAAGCGGCCGAACTCAACTCCGAATTCACCTGGACGGCAGCGGGACTCGATGCACGAACATGGATAGACGATGTCTGGCCGCACTTGTGTGCGGCATCGGTGGTGATCACCCATGCTGGGCAGAATGCACTCGCCGACGTGGCATCTGCGGCGGTGCCTGCAGTCGTCGTGCCCCAGGATCGGCCCTACGGTGAACAGGACGCGACCGCCGACGCACTAGCAGGGGCGGGAGTGGCCGTAGTCGCGCCGTCGTGGCCTTCCCCCGATCGTTGGCGGGCCCTGTTGGCGGAGGCGGTACGCCTGGGGTCGGAGGGCTGGCATCGCGTCGAAGCGTCCGGTGCCGCCTACCGCGCAGCGCGACTGCTGTCCGAGACGGCCGCAGTATGAGGACATCCGTGATCACCGTCGTGTCAGGGCGGCACGAGCACCTTCGGGGACAACTGCGTGGCCTCGCCCAGTCGATGCTCGAACCCGAACAGCACATCGTCGTCGCCATCGGCGACGGCGAGATCGCTCGTGTCGTCGCCGACACGGAAAGCACGGCGCAGGTTGTCGACCTCGCCGCACCCCAAGGCAGGCTTCCGATCGGGCAGGCACGAAACGAGGGCGCCCGAGTGGCATTGGACGGCGGAGCCGATCTTCTCGTCTTTCTCGACGTCGACTGCATTCCGTCACCCGAACTGCTTACGCGCTATCACGATTGCGCAACACAGCCTGATCACCGCACATCGTTACTCTGCGGACCGGTTACTTACTTACCCGCTCGAAGCTCGGCGTGGGCGATCGAGGAGTTGCAAGCCCACACCGACCCTCATCCGGCGCGTCCGAATCCGGTTGCTGGAGTGGTCGAGACAGGCAAGAATTTCGATCTCTTCTGGTCACTGTCCTTTGCTCTGTCGACCGATACCTGGAACCGTATCGGCGGATTTCACGACGAGTATGTCGGATACGGCGGCGAGGACACCGATTTCGCAGCTGTAGCTCGCTCGATCGGAGTCGGGTTGCGTTGGGTCGGCGGCGCGCATGCTTACCATCAACATCACCGCGTCTCCTCACCGCCGATCGAACACCTCGACGACATCGTCCGCAATGCGGCTCTGTTCCATCGCCGTTGGAGCCGGTGGCCGATGGCAGGGTGGCTGGACGAGTTCGAGCGTGATGGCCGCATCGTGCGCAATCCCGACGGATCCATCGATCGCATTGCATGAACCACTCGACTACGGGGTAAGCCGTACGTGCTCTGCACTGAACGCAGGTGCCCACACAGGATGCGAGGTCCGTACGATGAATCGAGTAATCAACATCGGCGCGTCGGCACCAGCGGCGCGAGCTGTGACAACCAAGCGGGAATGGGCAGCAGACCTCAGTACCCAGCGGTTGTACGCGCTGCTCAAGCTGCGCGTGGAGGTGTTCGTGGTGGAACAGGCTTACTTCTACCCTGAGCTCGACGGTGAGGACTTACGCTTGCTGACCAGGCACTTCTGGCTCGAGCGTGACGATGAAGTCCTGTGCACGTTACGACTGACCGAAGAGGGCAACGGACCTGATCGGGTGTTGCGCATCGGCCATTTGTGTACCCGACGCTCCGAACGCGGGAAGGGCCATACCACCCGCCTGCTCCAGGCAGCCTTGGCCGATGTCGGTTCGGCCAGATGCCGAATCGATTCGCCGAGCTACCTCGTGGACATCTACTCCGGGCACGGATTCGTGCCGTGTGGGGACGAGGTCCTCGACAACGGAGTTCCTGTCATCCCATTGGTGCGAGAATCCAAGTGAATGTGGAAGTTTCGGTCGAACTACGCCCAGCAGGCGCGGCTCGACCGGGTAGATTGGACTCGTACGCGCAGTAGCGAACTGGTGAAGCCCGCTTCCCGACGATATTGATGCTGTACCCCTGAAGGATCTGGTCGCGAGAGAGTCGAGAACAACATGCAGTGGTGGGGATGGGTTATCGTGGCCCTGGTCGTGATCGTGGCGCTCGTGGCGCTCGTGCTGGCCGTTCAGGCCAAGCGCCGATCCGGCGGTGTGATCATCACTGGCCGGCCAGGCAAGACCGGAAGGTCGAGAAAACCATGATCGAACAGTTGATGCGGTCCAGTGAGATCGCCAAGCGTCCGGTTGTGACTTTCACCGGTGAAGATATCTCACAGATCAAGGACATCATCTACGCCCCCGACGGCGGAGCCGTCGCCGGTTTCACTCTCGCCGGACGCGGATTGTTCTCCGGTCCCCGGAAAGAGGTTCTTCCGTGGCGGTCCGTTGCAGCACTGGGGCCCGACGCAGTGATGATTCTCCGCGAGGACATGCTTTCCCCGGCAGGCGAGATGTTCACCGCTCCAGACTCCGGCGACGACACTCCACAACCCTCACATGAGCGGCGTGGCGACATCCTCGGCTCCAACGTCCTCACCGACTCCGGTATCGAATTGGGCACCGTTGTCGACGTCATCATCGAGGTCAGTGGCCGCTACGGCGGAAAGTGCGAAGTAGTGGGCTACGAAATCAAGTCCTCGGAGGCGATGAAGAACAAGGGCACAACGGTGCTCATTCCGTTGCCCGACACACTCGCCGCATCCGGGGAGCATCTGATGGTGCCCGCCAGCGCCACCGACTTCGTGCGTGATGATCTCGCCGGGTTCGGTGCCGCCGTCGACGCATTCCGCGCGCAATTGGGGGGTACGAACTGATGTTGTTCTCCGAGTCCACCGGCCGCAAGGTGGTCAGCACAACCACCGCCGACACGGTAGGCACCATCGCCGGGTTCTTTGTCGATCCACACAACCGCGCAGTTGCCGGGGTTCATCTCAAGAAGGCCAAGTCCGGGAACGCGCTCGCGTGGTCGGGGATTTCCGCGTTCGGAATCGATGCGGTCACCATCGAATCCTCGGACTCGATCGTCGATGCCCATGACGAGGCGTCGCTCTCGGCGCTGGAAGGAAAGACCCACGACGTTCTCGGAAAGCGTGTACTCAGCACCGGTGGTGTCGAGCTCGGAAAAGTCGACGACGTCGATTTCGATCCTGAAACGGGAGCGATCACCTCGCTCATCGTCGGCGCCGAGCAGATCGAGGGACGCGCCCTGATCGGAGTGGGATCGTACGCAGTGATCGTCGACCACCGACAGCAGTGAATCGGGCCTCCCACATGTGTGAGTGGCCCGATTCACGTACGGATATGACAGAGAGTGTCAGCTGCCTTCGGTATCGCTGACGAATGCCCACTCCCCGTCGTGGTCGACCTCGAGGCGCCAACCCAGTTCGGAATTGTCGGCCTTCTTGTCGATGAACCAGGCATGTGCGTCGTCCGCACTGTCTATGTCTTTGGTTTCGACGACTTCGCCTTTGGGATCCAGAACTCTGTAATTTGCCATATCTGCATGTACCCGCGATTCGCTCGAATTCAAACGTGGTTTGTCACCCGGGGTCCGGGGTAAATCAGAGCAATGAACGACGCCAGCCCCACGACCATCAGCAGGCCGTACCCACTCGGTGCATCTCTACTCTCCACGGGCGGGGCCGACGTGGCCGTGTACTCCGAAACCGCCGACTCCATCGCTGTCGTTGTCGTCGACGAGAACGGTGCCGAAGTCTCCTCGACCACGCTCGATAGCCGAACCGGCCATGTATTTCACGGGATCGTCGAGGATCTGACAGCGGGTTCGCGCTACGGACTGCGGGTAGAAGGACCATGGGATCCCGAGTCCGGTCTACGCCACAATTCACACAAGCTCCTCCTCGACCCCTACGCGAGGGCAATAGCCGGTGGAGTCGAGTGGAACGAGTCGGTATTCGGCCACCACCACGACGAGCCCGAAACTCGCAACGACGACGACTCCGCGGCCTCGATGCCGCTGTCGGTGGTCTCGGCATCCGAGTTCGACTGGGGCAGCGATGCCGCACCTCGAATTCCGTTGGACCGCACGGTCGTCTACGAAGTTCACGTGAAGGGTTTCACTGCCACACATCCCGACGTGGAGGAGTCCATCCGCGGAACCTATGCAGGGTTGGCCCATCCCGCAGCGATAGCCGAGCTTGTCGAACTGGGCGTGACTGCCGTCGAACTGCTTCCCGTTCATCAATTCGTCCAGGACTCCCATCTTCTGGAAGCGGGCCGTCGAAACTACTGGGGATACAACTCGATCGGCTTCTTCGCCCCGCACAACGAGTACAGCAGTGCCGGTGACACCGGAGGGCAGGTGGACGAGTTCAAGACCATGGTGAAAGCTCTCCATGACGCAGGAATCGAAGTGATCCTCGACGTGGTGTACAACCACACAGCCGAGGGAAATCACCTGGGACCGACGTTGTCGCTCAAGGGAATAGACAACAGGTCCTACTACCGATTGGTCGAGGACGACAGGGCGTCGTACTTCGACACCACGGGAACGGGCAACAGCCTCAACGTCGGCCACCCAGCCGCACTGGCTCTGATCATGGACTCCTTGCGATATTGGGTCACCGAGATGCACGTCGACGGATTCCGATTCGATCTTGCGAGCACGCTTACCCGCCAGGACTCCGATCTGGACAAGCACAGCGCATTCCTCGATCTGGTTCACCAGGACCCGACACTCGCGCCGGTCAAGCTCATCGCCGAGCCTTGGGACACCCACGGTTATCAGGTAGGTGGATTTCCCGCTCGCTGGTCCGAATGGAATGGCCAGTTCCGCGACGACGTTCGAGACTTCTGGCGCGGTGAACCCGGATCGCTGGGCGCCTTCGCACAACGCATCACCGGTAGCCCCGACGTCTACGAGGCCAGCCGTCGGCCGACCTTGGCGAGCGTCAACTTCATCACCGCGCACGACGGCTTCACCCTCGCCGACCTCAACAGTTACGACGACAAGCACAACGAGGCCAACGGCGAAAACAACGAGGATGGCGAGTCCGACAATCGTTCGTGGGGTTGCGGAGCGGAAGGCCCGACCGAGGACGAGGGCATCCTTGCCCTGCGCGCGCGGCAACAACGAAATCATCTGGCGACGTTGTTGCTGTCTGCCGGTGTGCCGATGATCCTCGGTGGCGATGAAATCGGCAGATCGCAGCAGGGCAACAACAACGCTTACTGTCAGGACAACGAGCTGTCGTGGTTCGACTGGGCGGGCGCCGATCTCGATCTCCGCAACTTCACCCGCGAGCTCCTACGCATGCGCCGTGAGCATCCGGCACTGCGTCCGAAGTGGTTCCGGCACGACAGCGACAGCAATGCCGAAAACTCTGTGGACTTCTACCGGGCGGACGGCGCCAAGCTCGGCGCGGAGGATTGGGAGGACGGCACCGCTCTGTCGATGCTCGTGCGCATGACGGCGCCCGAGGACGACACCACCTTCGCCTGGCTCGTCAACTCTTCCTCCGGCCCAGTGGACTTCTCACTGCCGGAGGGAAAGTGGGCGCAGAGTCTATCGAGTGACCCCGATCAGGCCTACGAAAGCGAAGGCCCGACAATTCTGATTCGTGAGCACTCGTTCACCCTCCTGGCAGCAGAAAACTAGAAGGCGGGACCTAGAACCACTCGGGATTCATATCCAGGGTCGTACGGTCCAGGGACGCCAAGAGGTCGAATTGCGGGCCTGTCTTCGGTAGCTCGTAGCCGAAGAAGTACCGAGCGGCTTGACGCTTGCCGTCGTAGAAGGCTCCGGTCTTGTCTTCAACGGCGGTGAGCTGCTCGAGCCACATCCAGGCAATCACCACATGCCCGACGGCTTCGAGATACACGGTCGAATTCGCCAGTGCCACAGCAGGATCACCCGTCGACCACAGTGCTGCGGTGACCTCGACCGTGCGGTTCCATGCCGCTTCCAATTCACCGGCGAATTGGGCGGTGTCGGGGCTCAGCGGCCGGGCCCGTTCGACGGTAGCCAAAATTTTGGAACCGAGGAGCGCCACCCCTGCCCCCGCCTGCATGGTTACCTTTCGGCCCAACAGATCGAGTCCCTGAATGCCGTGTGTCCCCTCGTGAATCGGATTGAGCCGATTGTCGCGGTAGTACTGCTCGACGTCGTAGTCACGGGTGTAGCCGTACCCGCCGTGAATCTGGATCGCCAGACTGTTGGCCTCGAGACACCACTGCGACGGCCAACTCTTCGCGATCGGCGTCAACACATCGAGCAGTAGCGTCGACTCCGCCTTGACGGTGTCATCGGTCGTCGAATCCTGCTCGTCGACGAGCCTGGAGCAATAGAGACCGAGCGCAAGCGCTCCCTCCACATATGACTTCTGTGCCAACAACATTCGCCTGACGTCGGCGTGCTCGACGAGCGGTACCGCAGGAGAGGACGGATCCTTGGACCCCAGCGGCCGACCTTGAGTGCGAACCTTCGCATACTCGAGCGACTTCAGGTATCCGACGTAACCCAACGCAATTGCCAGGAACCCGACCCCGATTCGCGCCTCGTTCATCATGTGGAACATGTAGGAGAGACCGCGATGCTCCTCCCCGACGAGGTAGCCGACCGATCCGTCGAAAGCGAGAAGGGTGTTGGTCGTCCCTCGGTTGCCCATCTTGTGGTTCAAACCGACGAGAGTCACCTCGTTGCGGTCCGCGTTCGGCAGCAGCTTGGGGACGATGAACAGCGAGATGCCCTTGACTCCCGCTCCCCCACCTGGAATTTTGGCCAACACGAGGTGGATGATGTTCTCGGTGAGTTCGTGGTCGCCTGCCGAGATCCACATCTTGGTTCCGGTGATCCGGTAGCTGCCGTCGTCCTGCTTCTCGGCCCGGGTCGTGATGTCGGCGAGCGAGGAACCCGCCTGCGGCTCGGACAGGCACATCGTGCCGAAGTACTTGCCCTCCAACATCGGACGCACATACTCGTCGATCTGCTCGGCGGTTCCGTACGTCGAGATCAGATTGGCATTGGCGACAGTCAGGAACGGGTACGACGCCGTCGACGCATTGGCCGCCTGAAAGTACGCCATCGATGCGCGAGCGACCGTCGTCGGCAGTTGCATACCGCCGACGCTCTCGTCGAACTGACTTGAAATGAGCCCGGCAGAGGAATATACGTCCAGTGCGGCCTTGACCTCGTCGATCATGTCCACCGAGCCGTCGGGACGCATGGTCGGCTCGTGCGCATCGGACTTCTTGTTGTGCGGTTCGAAGTGCTTGTGCGCAATGTCGGAACATAGGTCCAGTACCGCGTCGAACGTCTCCTTCGAGTGTTCGGCGAACCGCGCGCGGTCCGTCAGCGATACGACGTCGAGCCACTCGTAGAGCAGAAAGTCGAGATCGCGGCGAGAGAGTACGTCGGTCATGTCATGCCTCGTGTCGGAAAGTCGCAGTGGGAACTATGCAAGTGCATAGTTTCTATGCACCTGCCTATAATCGACCCGGCACCCGATCGTGTCAACCCTGGACATGGAGAGGAGGGATCGCGCGAGAAATGAGTGTCGACGAAGTGAGCACCTCCAAAGCCGCCGCCCGGATCAGAAGCGCTGCCGTCGAGATTTTCGCTGCCAAGGGGTACGGCGCGACGTCGACGCGCGAGATCGCCGCAAGCATCGATCTCAGTCCCGGGGCTATGTACCCTCATTACAAAACCAAAGAGTCGCTACTGTTCGACGCGAGCCTCGACGGACACCGACGTGCGCTCGCCGAAACGAAACAGGCCGATATCCACACCGACCCGCCGCCGGCTCGACTCGCATCCACAGTCCGCGCGTACGTCCGGTTCCATGCCCGTCATCACGCATTGGCACGGGTCATCCAATACGAACTGCGGTCGCTCACACCCGAGCACTTTCGCACGATCGCCGCTGTTCGACGGGCCACCTCCAAGGTGTTCACCGACATCATCGACGCGGGCGTGAGCTCCGGAGATTTTTCGGTCGCCGATACCGGCGCTGCCACGTTGGCGATCACCTCGCTCGGAATCGACGTCAGCCGATGGTTTCCTAGTAAGTCGTTCTCGGACCCGGACATCCTGGCCTCGCGTTATGTGGAACTGGCGCTTCGGATGGTCGGCGCACCGCCGTCGTAGTTTCCACGGCAAGCCGGCTCGTTCAGATAGCTATCGACTCACTCCGACGACAGCGTAGGTTGCCATTGGTGTGGGTCACGCACGACGATCGGGAGTGAGTTCGGGTCACCTGCAGGCCAACGTGCTGGAGATTCACCGAGCGCATGCAAGCGTTCCATTTGCTCACGACACCAAGGCGATACCGCACCCCCCTCGGCAACGAACCTCGAAAACTGTTGCCAGGGAACCCAATCGGCGCGTGAAACCTCTTCGGGATTCGGTTTCGGAGCGGGCCCGTCGTAGACGACGCCGAACACCGGACACAGTTCGTTTTCCACGATTCCGTTTGCCATGACGGCTCGATACCGGAAATCGGGTAGCAGCAGCCGCACGCCTCCTGCCTCGATTCCCAACTCCTGACTCAACCTGCGCAGGACCGCATCGCCCAGATTCTCCCCTGGTCCCGGATGCCCGCAGCAACTGTTGGTAGTCACCCCCGGCCAGGTCGACTTGTGGTGGGCACGCTCGGTAACCAGTACCTCGTCCTTGCCGTTGAACACGTAGCACGAGAACGCCAGATGCAGCGGAGTCGTCGTCGTATGCACTGTCGACTTCGCCTGCGTTCCCAACTTCCGACCGGCATCGTCGAGGAGGACGACCTCCTCGGTCAGCATCGGGCACTGCCGGTGGATGAGGTGAGGGGCGCGCAAGCTATCCGATCCATAACATCATGTTCCCAGACCCCGCCACATTCGAAACATTTCGGCACCGGTCGGCGCGTTCTCTTTCATTCCACGGTCGAAGACCACACCATGCGTGGGCGGAAAAGTTCGATGTTTGTAGTTACCGACGGAACGGGTAGTGCGATACGCAGGCGGGGCCGTGTTGGTTCACTTCGCCGCCGGAGCGTCCGGGCAGGTTGAGCACACAGCCTCCCGGTCGTTCTTACTCCCGGACACCGATGGAGCGGACGTCGCTGGAGAACTCGACGCAAATGTGAGGTCCAGAGCCGCCGAGAGATCGGCGATCAGATCGGCCGGATCCTCCAACCCGACGGAGAATCGCAAGTGTCCGAAGGTCCGGAAGGAATCCGGATATCGGGCGACCCGCGCACCTTCGGTTCCTACATGCACGATCAACGACTCGTCGTGGCCGAGTGATACCGCCGAGGTGATCACTCGAAGATTGGCGACGAACACGTTGTGGGTATCGGAGTCGGCGTCGATCGCAAAAGCCATCATCGCGCCGAACCGACCATCGAACTGGCGTGCGGCGACCTCGTGCTGAGGATGCGATTCCAATCCCGGATAGGCAACGAACGCCACCCTCGGATCGTTGTCGAGAAACCTGGCGATGGTCGCGGCAGAGCTCGTCTGCTGGTTCACTCGAAGTGGAAGCGTGATCGAGCCACGACTGATCAGCCAGGCATTGAACGGTGAGATGACACCGCCGACATCGACCATTGCGTCGTTCTTGATCCGACCGATGAGCGCGCTCGATCCGATGACCGCACCACCCATTGCGTCACCGTGCCCGTTGATGTACTTGGTCAGCGAATGCACGACCAGATCTGCGCCATCGGCGAGCGGTCGATACATCGGAGGCGGGGTGAAGGTCGAGTCCACCGACAACAGGACATCTGCGTCGTGGGCTACCCGTGCGATTGCCGCGATGTCGGTGACCTTGGTCGTCGGATTCGCGATCGCCTCGACATGCACCAGAACGGTGTTCTCGCGCACAGCGGCCGCGACCGCGGCGGCGTCCGAACTGTCGACGAACGTTGCTTCGATTCCATACTTCTGCGGCAGTAGCTCCGAGAACAACCGGAAGGTCGCTTCGTACGTGACATCGCCGACGACCACGTGGTCACCGGAGGAGAGAAATGTGAAGAACACCGCATGCAGCGCGGCCACTCCGGATGCGAGAACGACGGCGTCCTCACCGTTGTCGAGTGCCGCCAACTTCTCCTGCAACGCAATCTGATTCGCACCGGAATTGCGCGTGTAGAGCGGCACGTCGGTGGCCGACCAACTCAACGAGGACGGATCCTCGGGTAGTGCATAAGAGTTGGCCATGACGATGGGTTGCCTGATCGCTCCCGAACCACCGTCTGTTCGATTGCCCGCATGTACCGCTTGCGTGGGGAACGCCAGTGTCGATGGGTCTTCTTTGTCGGGACGCGATGTCATACCGAGAAATCTATCGAACACCAGACCGCGCGTGCGTTAGCGGCGTGAGAGAACGACCACCGGGATCTCGCGGTCGGTCCACGCCTGATAGTTGGCAAAGTCTGCATATCTATTCACCAGTAACGGCCACAGCCGCGCACGCTCGCTGGAGTCTGCTGTGCGTGCATGCACGTCACGTCGCTCGGAGCCGATTTGCAGCCACGTATCCGGGCTCGCCATCAGATTCGAATACCACTGCGGGTTCTTGGGCATTCCGCCCTGCGAGGCCACCACGATCACGTTGTCGCCATCGAGCAGATAGATCAGCGGAGTGGTGTACTCGGTGGCCGACTTTCGGCCTCGATGCCCCAGCAGGAGCACTGGCACCGGCTTGCGGAATCCGCTGCCGATACGCCATTTCCCACCGATCCGGCCACCGGTGCGTCGGTACAACCAGACCTGAGCCTTGGCGCCGTATTTCATCACCGAGGGAACGATCGGTGAGTCGAGATGGGATGGCCGTGCGGGAGATGTCGTCACGTCGGGCAGTCTAAGGCCGCGAGGCCGCAGCCGTCGATGATCCTGTTGAGCTCTACCCGTTTCTTTAAGTAACTGGTAATCTCCGTAACAGTTACATTGGTAGAACCTCGACGAAGGGATGCACCCGCGATGAACAGCACCGTCAGCTCGATCGACACCATCGAAGCCGAGGATGTCTCAGCACGGCTGCTCGATTCCGCCGCGCAATTGTCGTACGACCCGGCCGAGGAAGTCGCCTGGGACGAACCCCTCGACCCCGCCCTTTTCGGCCTCAATCCGGAATGGAGCACTCTCTACGGCACCGCGATGTGGGAGGAGATGACGCAGGAACAGCGCGTCCTGCTCACCCGCCACGAGGTGTGCTCGATCATGAGCACCGGAATCTGGTTCGAGATGATCCTGCAACAGATGGTTCTTCGCGACCAGTATTGCAAGGACTCGTCGAACTCCGACTTCCAGTTCGCGTTGACCGAGATCGCCGACGAGTGCCGACACTCCATCATGTTCGCTCGTGCGTGCACGACCATGGGCATCAAGGCGTACCTACCGCGCCGGATGAGCATCGAACTCGGCCGCGGCTTCAAAGCTATTGCATCTGCCGAAGCCGCCTACGGCGGAATACTGGTGGCCGAAGAAGTTCTCGACGTGATGCAACGCGATTGGATGCGCGGCGAGAACGTCCTCCCGCTGGTGCGCACCACCAGCAAGATCCATGTAGTCGAAGAATCGCGACACATGACCTTCGCCCGTGCGCAGATGCGTGAACGGATTCAAGGCAAGAGCGTCGCGCGGCGTAAGTCGAGTGCGCTGGTCGTTGCCATCGCCGCTCGCATCATCGTCTCGAACATGGTCAACAAAGGGGTGTACGAGGCTGCAGGTCTCGACGCGAATCGTGCAATCAAGGAGGCCAAGAACAACGCCCATCACCACACCATGATGCGAACCAGCAGCGAACACCTGATGGCTTTCCTGCTGGACTGCGGCCTGATCACCAAGCCGGCGGAGGCTATTTATCGTCGGCTGCACATGCTGTGAAGAAGGACTGACGATATGGCTTTCGCCATCACCCAGAACTGCTGCAACGACGCGTCCTGCCTGTCGGTCTGCCCGGTCAACTGCATTCATCCGACACCTGATGAGCCGGATTTCGGCAAGACCGAGTTGCTGTACATCGACCCACGCTCCTGCATCGACTGTGGGGCATGCGCCGATGCATGTCCGGTCGACGCGATTGCCCGCGTTTCGCGTCTGACACCGGAGCAGTCGATCTACGCCGACATCAATGCGGACTACTACAAGGACAAACCGACCGATCCGGCATGGGCACCTCCGCGGTTTCCGTCCCCGGCGGTGAACGAACTTCGAAAAATCGATGTCGCGATCATCGGAACCGGCCCGGCTGCCTGTTACACCGCGCAGGCACTCCTGCGGCTTCCGAGCAGCCGGGTGACGTTCTACGACCGCCTGCAGAGCGCAGGTGGATTGGCTCGCTACGGGGTGGCACCCGACCATCTCGGAACCCGCCGAATCAACGAGCATTTCCGCAGCATCTTCGCGCACCCCCGCGTCAGCATGAAGCTCGGCGTCGAGGTCGGAGTCGACATCGACCAGCAGGCGCTGTCCGAACGCTACGACGCCGTCGTGTACGCCGTAGGTGCGGAGAACGATCGCCCCCTCGACATTCCCGGCCTCGACCTGCCCGGTTCGATCAGCGCTCGCACCGTAGTCGGTTGGTACAACGGCCATCCTGACATCGCCGCCGATGCCGTCGACCTGACCGGCGTTCGGAGCGTCACGATTTTCGGCAACGGCAACGTGGCCCTCGATGCGGCGCGCATCCTCACCGCCGACCCGGACGATCTCGCATCCACCTCCATCGCACCCCATGCCCTCGCGGCGCTCCGAGCGCACCGGGTCGAGGAAGTGGTCGTTCTCGCTCGTCGCGGTCCTGAGTTCGCCGCATTCACCCGTTCCGAGTGCCAGGCGCTGATCGACCGCCCACACGTCGATGTGGTGGTAGCCGGATCGCCGGAGACTTTGCCGATGATCGACGCGCTTCCCGCCTCGGCTCCGGCGTCGGCGTTGCGTGGCGCGAACGTCGTCGAACTGGGTTCACCGCATTCTTCGCGCCGGATCGTCTTCGCTTTCGGACGGGCACCTCTCTCCGTTCACGGCGACAACCGTGTCGAGTCGGTCCTCGTCGGAACCGGAGACGATGCACGATCGATTCCCACCGAGCTGGTGCTACTCGCGATCGGATATCGCGGAACACCTTCTGCGGGAGTTCCTTTCGACGAGCATTCTGGGACGATCAACAATATCGACGGCCGAGTGTCCGACCACGATGGAACACTCGTAGCCGGTTGTTACGTGGTCGGTTGGGCCAAGCGTGGCGCCACCGGCGGAATCGGCGACAACAAGGTCGACGCCGAACTGACTGTGGACGCGCTCGTCGAGGACGTCGCAGCGCGCAGTCCCCGACGAACTCGCGACTGGTACCGAAGACTTTCTGCATCAGCGAAAACTCTCGAGGACGTCGTTATACTCGATCGGTGAGTACTTCTGAGATCGCGACCGTATTGGCCTGGCACGACGCACTCAACGCGAACGACGTGGACACGGTATTGGCTCTGTCGAGCGACGATATCGAGGTGGGCTCGGCCGATGGGGCCGCGCAGGGGCTCGAGCACCTGCAGGAGTGGGTGCGCACTCCGGGAGTGACGCTCACTCCAGGTGCGATGTTCTACCGGGACGGCGTCGTTGTGGTCGAGGAATCAGCAACCAGTGGTGACGAGTCGGCGGGAACCACCATTGAGGCCGCCAGCTTCCGAGTCGTGCACGACCACGTCACGTCGATCTTCCGTCATACCGACCTCGAATCGGCCCTCTCTGCCACAGGTATGTCGGAAAGCGATCGGGTGGCCGAAAGCTGACTCGCACGAAGCACTCTCACCTGGGATAGGCCGAACGGTGCGGTGCCCGTTCTACGGGATCGGGCACCGCACCGTCAGCGAGATCAGTCGTCCCCGCGGGGAGGCGGCTCGACATCCACGCCTCCGCCCCGGTGCTCGGGCCCCGCGTCAGGATGGTTCGCCGGAACACGGCTGCGCGAATTGGCGGCTTCGCTGTCGTTGAACTTCCTACGCCAGGATTCTTCGGGCCGGTAGGGGCCGGGCTTCGGCCGAACCTTGCCACCGGGCAAAGCGAGTCGGGCGATCGTGCGGTGCACCATCCCCCACTGCTGCATCAGCGGTCCACTGTTGTACGGCAGCTGGTACCGCTCGCAGATGTCCTTGATTTTCGGAGACACTTCGGAATACCTCGTACTCGGCATATCCGGGTACAGATGGTGCTCTACTTGGTAACTCAAGTTCCCGCTCATCAGATGGAACAGTGGACCGCCATCGATGTTGGCGGCCCCGACGAGTTGGCGAACGTACCAGCCGCCGCGGGTTTCGTTCTCCACTTCTTCTTCACTGAACGTGTAGGCCTGATCCGGGAAATGCCCGCAGAAGATGATGCCGTGTGACCAAACGTTGCGAATGATGTTCGCAAAGAAATTCGCGGCAAACGTTGCGACGAACGTGCTTTCCACGCCACTGAAGCGAGCATCGAGCACATTGGCTACGGCGTTGTTCTTCCCGAATCGTGTCGACTTACGCAACCGCGCAGCCACTCTCGACTTCTTGCTCTCGCGCAGATGCCCTCCGGATATCAGCTGCGCCAAGCCAAATGCGCCCGCACTGATAATTGGCCAGCCAACATAGTCCTTGACGAACTGCCGACGTGCTTTGCCTGCAATCCCCGCGAGATCTGCCAGCAGTTCCTTCGGCGACTTATCGCCGTGTCGCAACGCATCGAGGTCCAGATCATGCAGGGCCACCCCCCATTCGAAGAACGCCATGAGGAGAACGTTGTAGAAGGGCTGCGCCAGATAGACCGGGTGCCACTTCTGCCGCGGGTCGATACGCATGATCTCGTACCCGAGGTCTTTGTCCTTGCCGCGAATGTTCGTATAAGTGTGGTGCACGTAATTGTGTGAGTGCTTCCACGATTGCGCCGTCGATGCGGTGTCCCAGTCCCACACCGAAGAGTGGATCTCCGGATCGTTCATCCAGTCCCACTGCCCGTGCATGACGTTGTGGCCGATCTCCATATTCTCGAGGATCTTCGCAATTCCGAGGCACGCCGTGCCCGCCAGCCAAGCAGGCTTGCTCGTCGAGCCGAGCAGAAGTACGCGCCCAGCGACCAGAAGTTGGCGTTGTGCCGCGATCACCGAGGTGATGTATTTTCGATCCTTCGCACCCAGGCTCGCGTACACCTCGTCGTGAATGGCGTCGAACTCTTTGGCCAACTCGGCGATGGTCTCCTCGCTCAGATGTGCCAGCGGATTGACCGGCTCCGTGCGGGTCGAGTGGTCGATGGTCATAAAAGTCCCTCCGGAGATCTCATAGCTCGATTTCGATATCGCCCTCGGCCGTGTTCACACAAATTCGCACGGCTTGTCCCGTTGGTTCGGACACATCCCCATTGCGCAAGTCGCGTAAACGCCCAGACCTCAACGTTCCGACGCAGGTGTGGCAGATCCCGATGCGGCAGCCGAACGTCAGGTCGAGGCCTGCGTCTTCACCGGCTACCAATATCGTGGTTCCGCCGTCGCACTCCACGTTCTTGTCACTGTTGACGAACCGGATAGTGCCGCCCTCGCCGTCCTCGGAATTACCACCGATGACTGGCTGAAAGCTTTCATGATGGAACCGTTCGTAGTCCCCTTCGTCCTTCCAGTAGGACCGCAGGTCGTCCAGATGCTCCCCCGGACCGGAACAGAACGCCTCACGCTCACGCCAGTCCGGAACGAGTTCGTCGAGCTCGGCAGCTTTCATTCGACCTTCGTCGCTGGTGATGCGCAGTTCGAAACGAAAGCCAGGATGCTTCGCTTCCAGTTGGGCAAGGGTGTCGGTGAACATCAACTGCTCACGGCTGTGAACCGAGTGGACTACGACGATGTCTTTCAGGTGATCGTGGTGGTCCAGGCTTCGAAGCATGCTGATGATCGGTGTGATGCCACTCCCCGCACTGATGAACACCATCTTCACCGGTAACGGATCGGGAAGCGTGAACTCCCCTTCGACCTCACTGAGCCGGACTATGTCGCCGGCCCTGATGGTGCCGACCAGGTAGGGCGACACCGTGCCTTCCGGGACAAGCTTGGGACTGACACTCACCAGGCCGTCGACCGGGTCGGGATCGGAGGTGATCGAATACGCTCGCCAGTGGTACCGGCCGTCGATGAGCACTCCCAACCGTACGTACTGCCCCGGGGTGTGGCCGGCCCATTCGAAGCCTGGTCGAATGTAGACCGACACCGCCTCCGACCCCTCCGGAGAGACTCGCTCGACCTTGCCACGCAGCTCACGGGTGGTCCAGAGCGGATTGATCATCGAGAGATAGTCGTCCGGTCTCAGCGGATTGAACAGTAATCGGACAGCTCTCAGCATCGTCCTGCGAACTATCGAAACCTGGGGTCTGGCCCCGCGCTCTGCCACGATGTACACGTTAACCTCGGTCACGCGTGTTTTGTGTTGGATTCGCGAATCGGCTGAACCGACGGCGTCGCGGAACGGTCGGTATTTCATTGCAGCGCAGGGAAATACACAGAATCAACGACCCCCATCCCAGGCGAAAACCACCCACCGCCATCGACTTCGAAAAGGGACATTTCGACAGCACCCTGCGAACACGCGCTCCGGTGAGCCCACCAACAAACACCCAGTGATGCGCATCACTCTCGCACTCTGGGTGTTTGTTGTAAATATCGACGGGTAACGCACTACGCAGTGCCATTGACTACGTGGGGGGCACACCAGAAACGAGAGACCCACACAACCGAAAAGGAGCGCACGATGGCTACATCCACCCTGCTCGCACAGTTGCGGGCCGTTCTCCAACTGACCAACACCGAGATCCAGACAGCTCAGACCCGCACCGCTCAAGCTCGCACCGAAGCAGTCCGGACAGAGCTCGAACAGAATGCGTCGAACGGCCGTGACCGCGCCGACGCCATCGAATCCGCACTTCGTGATCTCGGTGGCCTTCCTGACGTCGTCGGACCGCTGGTCGGACGCACCCTCGCACTCTTCAAGACCCTCGGCGAGCAGGCCCAGCCCTTCGACGAGGCGCTTCTCGGAGACCTTGCACTCGAACAACAGCTGCTCGGCCGCGCTAAGTACATCAAGGCTCTCGCGACCGCCGCCCACGAACCCAAGGTGGTCGCTCTGGCCGACCGCTTGATCACCGCACACAGTGCCACTGTGGATTGGCTCGAAACCGTCCTCGCCGAAGACGCACTGGGCGGCCCTGCAGCCTTGCGCCGGTCACCTCTGCAGGCTGCAGCGGGCGGCGCCGTCAAGTTGGTCAATGCTCCCGCGACGTGGTCCGCGCGCAGTCTCGATCGAGCACTCGACGCGGCCCGCGGCACACCCAATCGGGTGAGCGAGCTACTCGGTCGAGGTGCACACGCGGGCGATGTTGCAGCAAAGACTCTCGCCGCCAGCCGCGACGCAGCCCTGGAAGCTGCCGAGGGTGTCACTCGCGAAGAGGGCGCTGACGGGGTAGCCGACGCTATTCATTCTGCACGGGCAGCGGGTGGCATTCTCGATCCCGAGGAGCTTCCCATCGATGGCTACGAGGATCTGAATGTTTCCGAGTCCGTTTCTGCGATCAAGGAATTGGATGATCCGTCGGATATTCGCGTCGTGCTCGCCTTCGAAGAAGCGCACAAGAATCGTCACGGGGTCGTATCCGCGGCCCAGACACGGCTGGCTGCAATCGCCAAGGAAGTTGTCTCGACGCCCTGATCGATGATGTTTCGAATAATGGAAGCCGGCCCGAGCTGATCAGCTCGGCCGGCTTCCATCATTGGTGAGTCGACACGGTTTCCAGAATCGACGGACGGGTATGTCCGAACCGTGCACGTACGTAACGATTCACCAGCCCCGGTCGACGCCGACCCCGACGACCCTCGCAAGCCGGAGTCACCGGCCGAGCTGACCAAGCCCTCATGGTTGTTCGTCGTTCGCAAGACTGCAAGAGAGTTTTCGCGCGATCAATGTACCGACCTCGCCGCGGCGCTCACCTATTACGCTGTGCTATCACTGTTTCCGGCGATGCTCGCTGTCGTGTCGCTACTGGGAGTGTTCGGCCAGGGCCAGGCAACGGTGGACGGAGTACTCGAGGTCGTTGGCAATCTCGGTCCGTCCTCTGCGGTGGACACGCTGCGCGGACCTATCGAGCAATTGGTTCAGGCGCCGGCTGCCGGGTTTGCGCTTGTCACCGGCCTGTTGGGCGCATTGTGGTCGGCCTCAGGCTACGTGGGAGCATTCGGGCGGGCGATGAATCGGATGTACGAGGTCGACGAGGGGCGGCCCGTCTGGAAGCTGCGGCCGATCATGCTTGTGGTGACGTTGGTTGCCCTCGCGCTGTTGGCATGCGCTGCGGTGATGTTGGCTTTGAGCGGCCCGGTCGCCAAAGCAGTGGGCGAGACCGTGGGGCTCGGCGAAACCGCGTTGACTGTCTGGAACATCGCCCGTTTCCCGATCGTCCTGGTACTTGTCGTTCTCGCCGTAGCCGTTCTCTACTACGCAACCCCGAATGTCCAGCAGCCCAAGTTTCGCTGGATCAGCGCAGGCGCTGGCGTCGGCATCCTCGCGTGGATTCTGGCATCGGCAGGTTTCGGGTTCTACGTCGCCAACTTCAGCAGTTACAACAAAACCTACGGGTCGCTCGCGGGCGCGATCATATTTCTGCTGTGGCTGTGGATCACCAACCTGGCGTTGCTGTTCGGAGCAGAACTCGATTCCGAATTGGAGCGAGGCCGTCAGCTACAGGCAGGAATGATCGCCGAGGAGCAGCTTCAGTTGCCGCCACGCGATACGCGAGTCTCGGACAAGAACGCCGAAAAAGATGCCGAAGCGATCGAACAAGGCCGCCTGTTGCGCACACAACACAATCCCGACCAGTCTGAGGACGCCGACTCTCCCATCGGCACGAAAGGAGCAACCGTGACAGACCGACCCGACACCGGACCCGACCACCTACGGCAGGCAAGTAGGAGCGAGGTTGCAGATCTGTCCACCGTCCAACTCGTCGAGCGGCTCACCCAGCAAGTCTCGACCCTGGTACGCACCGAAATCTCGGCCGGTCTGGATGAGGTGAAAACCAAAGGCACCCGCCTGGGAATCGGAATCGGGATTTCCGGCGCCGGCGCGTTACTGCTGTTCTTCGGGCTTGCCACCTTCATTGCAACGGCTGTTCTCGGTCTGTCGACCGTGCTGGATCCCTGGCTCGCCGCGTTGATCATCGCGGCGGCGGTGACCCTTGTCGGTGCGATTCTTGCCCTCTTCGGAGCCAAGCGCGCGAAGAACGCGCTCCCTCCCGTTCCCGAAGACACTGTGGCCAGCGTCGACAAAGACATCAGCGCAATCAAGAAAGGCATCCGATGACCGGAAAACACTCCAACGAAGCCCAGCCATCGAACGAGCAGACACCCAGCGTCGACGAACTACGTGCCGAACTCTCGGAAACCGTGGCAGCGCTCGCAGCAAAGGCCGATGTCCCTGCCCGCGTCCACGACAGCGCGTCGGCAAGCGTCGAGAAGGCCAAGACCACTGCGGAATCCAATCCGGGAATCGTTGCTGCGCTGGCAGCAGCCGCGATCGGCGCAGTCATTGCATACGTCGTCGTCCGGCGACGCAGGTCGAGACGAGGAGTCCTCCGATGAGCGCGGTATCGAAGACGATGTACAAGCCACTGTCGTTGGCAATGAGCGTGCTCGGCGGAGTTGTAGCCGGAATGGTGTTCAAACAGGTGTGGAAGCGTATCGGGGACGACGACGACAAAGCCCCGGACCCGAAGGATCTCGGACGCTCCGCGCGGGAGGTGTTGATCGCTGCGGCAGTTCATGGCGCTGTGTTCGGGCTGGTGAAAGCTGCTATCGATCGCGCAGGCGCCCACGGTTATCGCGCTTTGGCCCACGAAGACCCCACGTGAAGGACCACACCGCTACCTTCTTCGACGTTGTGATCGTCGGCGGTGGAAACGCCGGTATCAGCGCGGCCGCACGCCTCATGCGCAAGGGAATCGATTCCGTCGCGGTGATCGAACCCCAGCAAGTTCACACCTACCGACCGCTGTTGTCCTATGTCGGTGGCGGCCAGGCTTCGTTGAGCAGCGCACAACGCACCCAACGATCGGTGACGCCGCGCGGATGCACGTGGATCGAGGACTCGGTCACCGTCGTCGACGCTGCGGAGCGCACCGTGACGTGCGCGTCCGGGAGACGCTACCGATACCGCGACCTGGTGCTGGGTCCCGGTTTGGTTCCGGATGCCGATGCGTTGCCGGGCATCTACACTGCGCTCGACTCGCCTGAGGTGGCCAGCAACTACCTCGACCGTGCTGAGAAGACATGGGTACTGGTAGAGGCGATGCCCAGTGCCGGTCACGCAGTATTCACCGTGCCCAGGGCTCCGGTCAGTTGTACCGGTACGACGCTCAAACCTTTGTTCCTCGCGGTCGCTCACTGGCGACGGACCGGGCAGTTGGACAGCATCGAGATCACTCTCGTCGTCGACCGCCCCCGCCTCCTGGGGGTTCCAGACCTGGACGCTCGGCTGCTGAGCCGCTTGCGAGAGCTCGGGGTCCGGATACTGTCGAGCACGACGGTCACGTCGCTGGAACCGGACGAACGCCGAATCACCGTGACGGATGTCGACGGCAACGCCGAGAAACTGCAGTACGACTTCCTTCACCTGGTGCCGCCCTTCCGAGGCCCACAGTGGTTGCACTCCTCGGATTTGACCGGCGACAACGAACATGGATTGGTGGACATCGATCCGCTGACCTTCGCGCATCGCACGCACCCGAGCGTATGGGCAGTCGGAGACGGCGCTGCTGTGCACACAGATCCTTCGGGTGGCGCACTACGCCAACAGGTTTCGATATTGGTCGACAACATGCTGGCGGCTCGCGCCGGCACCGAGCTGTCCTCGTACGACGGGTACACCGTCGCCCCGGTGACGGTCGACGCACACCGGCTCATTGCGGGAGAATTCGACCGGACGGGTGCGGTGACCTCGTCACTTCCATCGTTTCTCGATCCGCTCACTCCCCGCCGAATTGCTTGGGCTTTCGATCGGTACGTACTACCTCGGGTCTATTGGAATTCGATCTTGAAAGGACGCCTCTGACCGCGATCGAGTACCGGACCAATCACTCAGCCGTCGGTGCTCGCAGGGCAGCAACGCGGGCCTGGTTTAATCGACCGGTAAGCGTCCACCTTCGGACCGCTTCTGAGCGAGGAGTGCCCATGCCGGTCGACGAGACCCAGGCAGCGCAGTTCGACATTGCGCGTCACCACCACGGGTCGACGCTTGTGCTGACGGTTTCCGGCGAGCTGGACATGCGGACCTCGCCCGCCCTCGACAAGGAAATCTCTGAAGGCGCACTGACGGCACCGACTGCCCTGGTGGTGGATTTGTCCGAGGTGACTTTCGTGGCCTCGGCCGCGATGACCGTGCTGACAATTGCTCAGAACAAGCTCGGCGAAACACTGAAGTTCGCCGTCGTGGCCGACGGTCCGGCCACCAGCCGTCCGATCCGGCTGATGGGCCTGGATCAGGTCTTCTCTCTCTACGAAGATCTGCCGACCGCGCTTGCAGCAATCGACTCACCGAGCTGAGCATCGGGTCCGGCGGGCACACCGAGCGCCAGTACAGCGGCGTCGTCCTCGAGGCCCGACCCGAAGCTGTCCAGTAGTGCGCGGATGTCATCGATGATTGCCTCGGCGGTCGTCGGAGAATGTGACCTCGCGAAGTCGAGTAGTGCCCCGGTGTCGTCGTAACGTTCACGGCCGGGACCGACTCGCGCTTCTGTCAATCCATCGGTGTAGAGCACGAGAGTGTCTCCCGGCCGAAGGAACAGTCGGGTCGAGACGAACCTGGCATCGGGAAGTATGCCGACCAATTGGCCACCTGTCGTCTCCATGTAACGTGCACTGCCGTCGGCGCGAAGAAGGAGCGCCGGAGGATGCCCGCCACCGGCCAACTCCACCTCGAAACCGCCGTCGACGATTGTCAGGACGCCGAAGATCACGGTGCAGAACTGCGGTTCGGTTGCGTGGAACTCTTGCTCGAGCACGGTATCGAGATTGTGCAACACGGCAATTGGGTCCCGGTCGTACACCGCAGCGGCACGGAGCGTATATCTCGTCAACGACGTCACCGCCGCCGCGCTCGCACCTTTGCCGCAGACGTCGCCGAGAAAGAAGCCCCATTGGTCGGCCGCGAGCGGGAAGAGGTCGTAGAAGTCACCGCCTACGTCTTCCGTCGACGCGTAGTGATAGGAGGCCTTGGCATCCATTCCCGCGGGTGGAGACAGCGAAGATGGCAGTAGTGATCGCTGTAATGTCTTGGCCAACACTTCGACTCGCGCTCGACTGTCGTCTGCACGTCTACGGGCCTCGAGTAGTTCACGCTCATAAGCCCGCCGATGGCGAGCATCGAGAGCAGTGATCCGGATCAACACTGGCTCACCGCAATCGTCGGTCTTGACGTTCGCGGTCAAGAACACCGGCAAGCGGTCACCGTCCGCGGTCACGAGATCTACCGTGACGCCGTCGATGTGCCCGTTCATGTGCAGAATCGGCGCGAAATGGGTCTCGTAGTGAATGCGACCGCCCGCAGTGAGCAGTCGCGTGAATGACGTCCCGATCAACGAGTCCTGTTGATGGCCAAGCCATCTGGCGATCGTCGAATTCAGCTTCGCAATGGTTCCATCCGGCCATAGCGAGAGATATCCGCACGGCGCGTTCTCGTATAGATCGAGCAGGCTTTCTTCGAGTGCATCGCCCGAAGCGGGTTCCTTCGGTGCACTCACGACCGCGCCGCAAACCCAGCTATGGCGGCAGCTGTCAGTTCGGGAGCACTGACCTGCGGGCAGTGTCCGCTCACGTCGAGCGTCTGCAACGCACTCCCGGCGATGTTGTCGTGCACGTATCGGCCGACGTCGGGCGGAGCGAGCGTGTCGCGTGCACAATCGACCACCAGTGTCGGGACCGTCACGCGCTCGAGATCGGCACGATTGTCCGAAAGAAACGTCGCCATCGCGAACACTTTGGCAGCCGCCGGATCCGTTCGGCAGAAGCTATCGGTCAGTTGCCCTTGAAGTTCGGGTCGATCCGGTGTGCCCATGATGGTCGGAGCCATGACTGCTGACCAACCCAGATAGTTGCTGTCGAGAGAATCGAGCAACTCGTCGATGTCGGCCCTGGTGAATCCACCTCGGTAATCGCCATCGTCGATGTAACACGGCGACGGCGTCAACAAGACCAACTTCGCGAATCGTTCGGGCGCCTCAGCCACGGCGAGGACCCCGATCATCGACGCGACCGAGTGGCCGACGAACACGACGTCGCGTAGATCGAGTTCCTCGACGATGTCGAGCACGTCGCGGGCATATTGTTCGAGGTCAGCGTACTTTCCGGCGTCCCAAGCGTCCGGGCTCGATCCGCCTGCACCCACATGATCGAACAGGACCACCTTGAAGGAGGCCACCAGGCGCTCGGTGACCGAACTCCACAAACTTTGATCGCAACCGAAGCCGTGCGAGAGCATCACTACCGGACCGTCGGCAGCTCCGACGATCCTCACATTGTTCTTCACGCGCACGTTCACCAGCACATTCTGACACTGGGCCGCAGAGCCGTCGGGCGCACCCTGGTTCAGGGGCGAAGCAGAGCGGCCAGTACCGAATGTTCACTGCGCAATCTCGCCGTTCACCGCCGTAGTGTCACTCGACCCGCCAGTTCGGCGACGCCGATATTCCAGTCCTGCGAAAGCCTGCTGAGTAGGTCGAACGCTTGGACCGCGTCGATGCCGTATCTTTCCATGATCATGCCTTTGGCCTGGCCGATGAGGTCACGCGAGGCGAGCGCGGACTGCATCTGATCCTCGTGTTGAGCAGCGATCAGCGCAACGGCAGCGTGCGTGGCCAACACCAAGCCGAGTTCCTCACTTGCAGAATCGAACCCGTCGGCCCTCTCGGAGTACAGATTGAGGGCTCCCAAATTGTCACGCCGAGTGAAAAGTTGGAACGCCAGCATCGAGTGCACACCCAAGCCCGCTGCAGCAGGGGCGAATTGCGGCCATCGATGTTCCGATCTCATGTCTTCCACGTAGACCGTGCGCTGTTCCCACACTGCGTCCAAGCATGGCCCCTGCCCGCAGTGCTCTTGCAGGGAGTCGAGTCGACGTGGCAATTCGCCCGTCGCTGCCCTCGACTCGACTGTGCGGCGTCCGGTGACCAGCGTTATTCCGGCGTGATCGGTACCTGGGACCATCTCGACTGCCATTCTTGTGATGGAGGCCAGCGTGTCTTCGATACTCGCATAATTCTGCTGAAAGACGCGCGCCATGTCCGACATCTCTCGACTCAGCGCCCCGTCGAGCGGACGCCGATCCGGTGACTCCAAACTCATCGTCCCCACCCATCGGCTGACTTGCCCTGACCCGCCTGGCGTGTGTCCGACCCTACTTCGAAAACCACCCCGATCCGGTCGACTCGGCAATCACGAGTTGCAGAAAGAAGCTATTCACCCGTCCTCAGTCATGCCACCCGACAGCCGCGAACGGAGCATTCGTCGTAATTCGGCCGACGATGCCCGCGTGCGCGAAATCCTTGGCCGTAGACACTGCGTCGAGGACACTCGCACCTTTGGCAAGCTCAGCGGTAATGGCGGCTGCGAAGACGCATCCTGCACCGGATACCCGTTCGTTCCCGATCTTCGGCGCCCGAAAGAAGGTGATGTCCTGCCCGTCGTAGAGCACGTCGACGGCATCGTCACCGGGCAGGCCGGTGCCACCTTTGACAACGACATATCGAGGCCCTAGGTCGGCAATTCTCCTTGCCGCCTCGGCCAGGTCTTCGGCAGTCTCGATGGCGTCCATCCCTGCCAGTGTTCGAGCTTCGAACAGATTGGGAGTAACGACGGTTGCCAGCGGCAGTATGTCGGTACGCAGCGCGGTGTCCGTATCCAGGGCAGCACCCGGTTCCTGACCCTTGCAGATCAGAACCGGGTCGACGACGACGTGACGCCAAGGCTGTCTGCCCAGGGATTCCGCCACAGTGGCAACGGTCTCCGGTGTGCCCAGCATGCCGATTTTGACGACGTCGAGGTCGTGCGCCGAGGTTGCTGCTTCGATCTGATCGGCAATGACCGAGCCGGCAATCGGCACGAATCGGTGCCCCCAACCCGACGCGGGATCGAACGAGACTATGCAGGTAATTGCCCCGACGCCGTAGACACCGAGCTTTTCGAAAGTCTTGAGGTCGGCCTGCAGTCCCGCGCCACCCGTGGCTTCGGACCCTGCTATGACAAATGCGCGTGTCGACATGTACTTCTTTCTTTTCGTGGCCGAATTCTTCACCAGCGTAATTTGCTACTACCGAGAGTGATCAACGCTGGGCGGTGATCGCGGTGGTTGCCGCGACGATGCGCGTTCGACCGGATTCGATGTCGATCGGATCGTTGTCGCTGTCGCCATAGGCGCGATTCAGAGCCGCCAGCTGCCGCAGAACCGCCACTCGGATCTCGGAATACACTGTGGCAGTACCGATCCGCTGACCCAACTCCGCTGCTGCGGTCACCGCAAGCGGATTCCCGAGACCGTAGTGGCGCATGGCGTCGAAGACTTGATCGACCAGCTCTGTCACTGTCGGGCGAGTCAGGGTGGCCCGATAGTTCCCCTCCCCGTCGACGCGTCCGAGAAGCGGTGTCGGTCGCGTGCTGAGCGGCACCAGTCCGACGGCCAGTTCGGCGAGCGCGTTTCGGGCCGTATAGGGGTCGTTGGTGCTCGGCGACATTGCCCGCACCGCCATCTCCGTCAGCTGCTGTACTGCGAACTGGATGTCTTGGTTCGGGGTACGGGTGTCCCCTAGATTGAGTGCTCCCCTGACTGCTTCGTCGACATCGGAATCCACGTCGCCACTCTTGATAGCGATCGGCTCGCCCACGATCAGGTGGTCACCGGGCCCGATGCGCAGTTCGATGACGCAGTCACCGGCGCGAGCCGCTGAAACCAGTGCTTGCTCGTCAACACCAACGACGAACCCCGACGATTGCGCAAGCACAACCGCCGAAGGTGAAGGTACAGAACGCGCAGCAACCGCATTGTCGGGCGAAGTCTCCGGGTACAACGAATCGACTACCGCGACCAGCTCACCTCGAACCCGTGCGGAGAGCGTGGAGACCTGGATCGAATTCGCAATGTGGTGAATGAAATACACCAATACCGCGACATCGAGTACCGCCAGTAGGACTGCAACATTGACGGCTATATCGGGAACGAAGGAGATCCCGTCGTTCGATTCGGAGCGGATCGAACGCAATACCATCAGTGCGTACAGGAACGTCGATCCGAAGATTCCGAGTACGAACTGATTACCTCGGTCGGACATGAAATTTCGCACGAGCCGCGGACCATAAGTGGAACTTGCGGTCGCAAGTACCGAGATCGTGATGGAAAAAGATGTCGCAGCCACCGCCAGCATCGAGCCACCGATGGCACCGAGGATGTCCCGGCTTCCGCTGGCTCCGACCCGGTAGAACAAAAATCCCCAGGCGCCGAAATCTGTACCGTCGAGACGGCGGTCGAGCGTGATCAGAAGTTGCGCCAGAACGATGGCCACGATACCGAGGAGCGCGGGAAGAAACCAGAACGACTCACGCGCCCGGAGGAGCCGGACACGTAGAGCGCTCACCACGGGCTCGCACCGGAAAGACCAGGGACACTCACGGGCAACTCCTTCGATCCACGACGCTCAGCTCTCTACCCGTCCAAAAGTATGTCGGAACACCTCAGAGCAGTTCGCTGAATCGTTCGATATCCCGGACCTTCCCCGAGACGATGATGGTATCCCCCGCGGCGACGATCGTGTCAGCGGCAGCGTAGGTGAAACCCTCGCCAGACCGTTTGATCGCCACCACCGTCACCTTGTGCTTGGTACGAACAGCACTGTCACCCAACTGAATTCCGATGACGAATTTCGGTGGCGACGTCTTGGCCATGGCAAATTCGTCGTCGAACTCGATGTAGTCCATCATTCGTCCACGAACGAGGTGCGCTACCCGCTTGCCCATGTCGTGTTCGGGTCGCACCACGTGGTGGACACCGATCTGCGTCAAGATCTTTGCGTGCGCATTGCTGGTGGCTTTGGCCCAGATGTTGGTGACCGACAGATTGATCAGGGCCGAGGCGGTGAGCAGACTCGCTTCGAGTTTCGAACCGATGGCTACCACCGCACGGTCGAACTCGTGCACCGAGAGCTGCCGAAGCGCTTCCTCGTCGGTGGTATCGGCAACGGCTGCGTGAGTCAGGCGATCCGACATACGTTGGACAAGCGTTTCGTCGGAGTCGATTCCGAGAACTTCGGTACCTTGCGACATGAGCTCGAGTGCAAGGGAATTGCCGAATCGACCGAGCCCGAGGACAACGACCACGTTGGAGGAAGGTTTCTTAACCAATGAACGGCCTTTCTTCGGGGAGAGTGTAGCGGCGCCCACGATCACGCGCCGCAAGTGCACTGACCAAGGTGATCGACCCGATTCGGCCGACGTACATGAGCAGAATCAGGATCAACTGCCCCCAAGGTGGAAGTTGGCCGGTGATCCCGGTCGACAGTCCGACAGTCGCTGAAGCCGATACGACCTCGAACAACAGCTCGTCGAGGCCGAAAGGTGTGCCTGCCAAGAGGACCACGGTCGGAATCACCACAAGTGCGATACCGAACAATGCGACGGTCAAGGCCTGCCGCTGCACGCGTGCATTGATCTGTCGGTCGAAGACCGTCACTGTCCGATCTCCACGGATTTCGGCGATGATGACGAACAACAGCACTGCGAACGTGGTGACCTTGATTCCGCCGGCCGTGCCGCCGCTTCCCCCACCGATGAACATCAGCACATCGGTGACAAGGAGAGTCGCCTGGTCGGCCTCTGCCCAGTCGATGCTGTTCAAGCCCGCGGATCTCGACATGATTCCTTGAAAACTGCCGACCAGTACTTTGTCAGCGACTCCGAAGGGTGCGAGGGTCCGCGACCATTCGAGTACCAATACCAGCGCGGGTCCGACGATCAGAAGAACTCCGGTGACCGACAGTGTCAGTCGAGAATGTAGAGACCAACGACGCGACAACTGTGACGGGCGGCGACGAACCTGCCGAATCACCTCGAACAGCACCGGGAAGCCCAGTCCTCCCAGCACGACGGCGACTATCAGGGGTATGCAAATCCAAGGGTCGGTGGCGAAGCCGATGATATTGCCCTCGAAGAGGACGAACCCAGCATTGTTGAACGCCGAGATCGAATGAAAAACTCCGAGCCACACCGCTCGCAGCGGCGGTTCGTCGTATCCCAACCAGAAACGTAGTGCGAGACCTGATGCTATGACGGCTTCGATGACGAAACTGGTGCGTACGACTCCGGTCACGACACTGCGAATATCGGTCAGCCCCGTTGCGCGCAATTCCACGGCCGTGTTGAGCCGACTCCGCAGACCGATTCGATCGGCGAGGATCAACCCCACCAACGAGGCCATGGTCATGATGCCGAGCCCGCCGAGCTGGATCAGCGCCAGAATGATGCCCTGCCCGAAACCCGACCACTGCGTCGGCGTATCCACCACGACGAGACCGGTAAGGCACATCGCCGACGTCGCGGTGAACAATGCCTGCAGTGGACTTGCGCCCGATCCTGGCTGGCTGGCCCAAGGGATGCTGAGAAGACCCGTTCCGACCGCAATAGCAACCGCAAATCCCAGAGAGACGAAACGAACCGGAGTCAACTTCGCGGCGTCTATGAACCATCGACGCTTCTCAGGGGGATCGTCGGCGGGGGGCGTCACGCACTAGAGCCTAACCACGGCGTGATCACTCTCGATCACAACGAGGGCCAACGACGTCCGTCGACCTTCACGTGCCCCGCCGAGAGTCATGCAACGACGGCGCGCTGCGGCACTCCCGAGTATTCGCTGAGCGGACGGATGAGTGCGTTGGATGCGCCTTGTTCGATGATGTGCGCGGTCCACCCCGTGATGCGGCTCATCACGAAGATCGGTGTGAACACGTCGATATCGAAGCCCATGAGGTAGTAGGCCGGTCCGGTCGGGAAGTCGAGGTTCGGCTCGATTCCGGTGGCCTCGTTCATTGTCTTCTCGAGTGTGTCGTACATCCGAACCCACTTCCGACCGTCCTTCACTGCCGCAACTTCCCGGAAGGCCTTGCTCATCGTGGGCACCCGCGAGTCACCGTTCTTGTAGACCCGGTGACCGAAACCCATGACCTTGTCCTTGGCCGCAAGTTTGTTCCTCAACCATCGCTCGGCCAGATCGGGGTCACCGATCTCGAGCATGTCCCGCATGACGGCCTCGTTCGCGCCGCCGTGCAGCGGACCCTTCAGGGCGCCGATGGCAGCGGTGACGGCACTGTAGATATCCGACAGCGTCGACGTCACGACTCTCGCAGCGAACGTCGAGGCGTTGAAGCTGTGCTCGGCGTACAAGATCAGTGACACCTCGAACGCTTTCACGATCTCCGGCTCCGGCACCTTCCCGAAACACATGTTCAGGAAGTTCTCGGCGAACCCGAGATGCGGGTGCGGTGCGATCGGATCGAGGCCTCGACGTCGGCGATGGTCAGCGGCCACGATCGTGGGTAACACTGCCGTCATCCGAAGCGCTTTCTGCAAGTTCGCCTGTGGACTGTTGTCGTCCTCGGCAGGATCCTCCGCACCGAGGTAACTGATCGCGGTGCGCACCACATCCATCGGATGGCAGTTGTCGGGCATCTTCGTCACCAGGGACAACAGAGACCGGTCCGCCCGGCGCAGCGCACGTTCACGTTGGGTGAACGACTCGAGTTGCTGCACCGAGGGGATCTCTCCGTTCCACAACAGGTATGCCACCTGTTCGAAACTGCAGTGCGCGGCCAGATCCTGAACTGCATACCCACGGTAGGTCAGCGAATTGGTCTCCGGCACAACCTTGGAGATCGCCGTTGTATCCACCACGACACCGGCCAAGCCTTTGAAGATGGTAGGAATCGCTTCACTCATCGATGTGCTCCTAGGCCGAAATTGTAAATGCCGGTGTCGAACTCGTTGTACTTCTCGTAGTCGAGCAGCTCGTACAATCTGCTGCGGTGCTGCATCCTGTCTACGATCGCCGATTGTGTTCCAGTCGAATCGATCTCACGCAGCCCCTGCTCTACTGAGAACATCGCCAAGCGCAGGGTGGTGACCGGGTAGATGATCGCGTTGTAGCCCAGGTCTTCCAATGTGTGCGCGGAGATCAGCTCGGACTTGCCGAACTCGGTCATATTGGCAAGCAACGGAGTGTCGACGGCTGCTCTGAACTGTGCGAACTCTGCTTCGTCGGTGAGTGCCTCGGTGAAGATCAGATCGGCACCCGCGTCGGCGTAGGCTTTTGCACGATCGATTGCCGCATCGATTCCTTCGATGGCACGGGCGTCGGTGCGAGCGCAGATGACGAAGTTCGGATCACGCCGGGCCGACACCGCAGCGTGGATGCGCTGCACCATCACCGAGGTATCCACCACTGCCTTACCGTCGAGATGGCCGCAGCGCTTGGGGTTGACCTGATCTTCTAGGTGGCACCCGGCGACACCGGCATCCTCGAGCATCGTCACCGTCCGGGCAGCGCTCATGGGTTCACCGAAACCGGTGTCGGCGTCGATCAATACCGGCACGTCGGTGACCCGGGCAATCTGCTGGCCGCGGGCTGCGACCTCGGTCGAAGTGGTGAGTCCGATGTCGGGCAGACCCAGATCAGCGGAGACTACCGCGCCTGAGATGTAGACGCCCTCGAAGCCGATCTCCTGCACCAGTTTTGCTACCAGCGGAGAGAATGCTCCCGGCATTCGCTGGATGGTTCCGGAGTTCAGTCCGGCACGGAAAGCATCCCGCTTGGCTGCTGCAGAGGTCACCGCTGTGATGAGGCCGGACATCAGAAGATGCCCTTCGGCGTCTTCGGTGCGCGCGCGAGTACATCGGCTTCGACGGTGAACGTCAGTTGATCGAGATCTCCAGCGTCGAGGCTCGCAGCATTCTGTGCGGCGGCGAGGAAGCGATCCTGTTCGGCAGGTGCGATGACGCCGTCTGCGAGGGAACGGAACTTCGCGATGTACTGCTCGCGAGCGAAGGGTCGAGCTCCCAGCGGGTGCGCGTCGGCGACAGCGAGTTCGTCGACGATCACGGTGCCGTCTTTCAAGGTGATTTCGGCGCGGGCACCGAACGCCTTCTCCGCCGGATCGACCGAGTGGTAGCGGCGAGTCCACTCGGGATCCTCGGCGGTGGAGATTTTGTTCCACAGTGCAATCGTGTCAGGTCGTTGCGCACGCTCGGGGGCGTAGGAATACTCGTGGTGCCAATCTCCGTCCTCGAGCGCGACAGCGAAGATGTACATGACCGAGTGATCGAGAGTCTCGCGTGATGCCGTCGGATCGAACTTCTGCGGATCGTTCGATCCCGTGCCGATGACGTAGTGCGTGTGGTGGCTGGTGTGCAGGACGATCTTCTCGATCTGTTCGAAATCGGAGATCTTCTCGCGCATCCGGCGCGCGAGGTCGATCGGCGCCTGACTCTGGTACTCGGCGGAATGCTCTTTGGTGTAACTGTCGAGGATCGCGCGCTTGGACTCGCCAGGTCCGGGCAGTGACACACGGTATTCCGCGTCGGGCCCGCCGAGCAGCCAGGCGATGACGCCATCCTCGCCTTCCCAGATCGGCGACGGTGCACCTTCGCCGCGCAGGGCACGGTCGACTGCTTCGACTGCTACTTTGCCTGCGAGTGCTGGGGCATAGGCCTTCCAGCTCGAGATCTGCCCCTTGCGTGACTGGCGTGTAGCGGTGGTGGTGTGAAGTGCTTGGCCGATCGCCTGGTAGATGGTCTCGGTGTCGAGACCGAGGAGTGTTCCGATGCCGGCAGCCGCCGACGGCCCCAGATGGGCCACGTGGTCGATCTTGTGCTCGTGCAACGAGATTGCGCGTACCAGATCGATCTGAACTTCATAGCCGGTGGCGAGGCCGCGAATCAGATCGCGCCCGCTACGGCCCGCATGCTGCGCGACAGCGAGGATCGGCGGAATGTTGTCGCCAGGGTGGGAGTATTCGGCAGCGAGGAAGGTGTCGTGGAAGTCGAGTTCACGCACTGCCACGCCGTTGGCCCACGCTGCCCACTCCGGCGAGTACTTTCCATCGACACCGAACACCGTCGCACCGGGACTGTATGGATGCGACATCGCCTGTGCGCGGGCGCTCGTCACCGGGCGTCGCACCAGTGAGGCGGCCGCGACGGAGGCGTTGTCGATGATGCGGTTGACGATCATCTCGGAGGTGGAGGCGGAGACCTCGACCGCATCGGTAGCTACCTCGGCGATCTTCCATGCGAGGTGATCGGACTGCGGAAAATCCTCGGCGGATCGATGGGTACGAACGAGATGAGTCTTCACAAAATCCTCCGTGCTGGTGGTGACTACGCTTGATTCGCAACCTTACGTACACGCTCGGAGCTGCGGAAGGTCTCGCAATTGCCTATTTTTGCGAGACCTTTGTTGCAAATCAGCGAATCTTGCGAATGCGGTCCGAGTACAGTGTGCTCTCGTCGAGAGGAAGTGATCGAGGTGCAGAAAATTTACGCTGGCAGTCGTCTGCGTCGCCTGCGAGAGAGTCGAAATCTGACACAGTTGGCATTGGCGAAGACGCTCGAACTATCGCCGAGCTATCTCAATCAGCTCGAGAACGATCAGCGTCCGCTCACGGTCCAGGTACTGCTGAAGTTGAACACGATGTTCGAGCTCGATCCAGCGTTCTTCGCTACCGACACCGATGCTCGACTGGTCGCGGACCTTCACGATGTTCTCACCGAGACCTCCGATCGCGGTGAAGTCTCGATGTCCGAGGTACACGAACTCGTCTCGCGTATGCCCGATGTCGGCCGAACCCTGGTTGCGCTGCATCGGCGCCTGCATGCTGCGACCGACCAGGTGGAGCGATTGTCAGCGGGACTCGATGGCCGCGGGCCCGACATTGCTTTGGACAGCCGAGCACCGATGCCCTACGAGGAGGTCCGAGACTTCTTCTACGATCGCCGCAACCACATCCCCGAACTCGACGTGGCCGCAGAAGAGTTGTTCTTCCGTCGCCGATTGACCATCGGCGCACTGGATCTGCAACTAGCGCAGCTCATTTACGAGGATCACGGCATTTCTGTCGCTATCCGCGACGACGACCCTGGCGCTTTGGGGCCCAAGCGAGTCTTCGACGAATCAACGCGGACGCTGACACTTGCGCGGCGGTTGACGGCGGGACAGCGTGCGTATCAGATCGCTACACAGCTGGCATTCGTCTCGCATTCGTCGACGATCGCCGCGGTGGTGGATTCCGACACCGCGATGAGTACCCAGTCACGTGAGTTGGCCCGCGTGGGCCTGGCCAACTACTTCGCCGGCGCACTACTGCTGCCGTACCGACAGTTTCTGGCGGCTGCAGAATCACTGCGCTACGACATCGAGATGCTGTCGTTGACGTTCGAGGTCGGTTTCGAAACCGTGTGCCATCGACTCTCCACCCTGCAACGGCCGGGCGCCAAAGGTGTCCCCTTCTTCTTCGTCCGCACCGATCGCGCGGGCAACATCTCGAAACGACAGTCCGCCACCGCATTTCACTTCTCGCGCGTGGGCGGCAGCTGTCCACTGTGGGTGGTGCACGACGCTTTCGCCGCGTCGGGCCGCATTCTCACCCAGATCGCGACGATGCCCGACGACCGGTCCTACCTCTGGATAGCGCGGACCACCGACAGCGGTGGACTCGGATACCGATCACCACGAAAGAGTTTCGCCATCGGCCTCGGATGCGATATCGCCTACGCGAACAAACTCGTCTATGCCGACGGTCTCCCACTGGACTCCCCCAGCGCGTCGACCCCGATCGGGCCGGGCTGCAAAGTGTGCGAACGTACCTCCTGTGCCCAACGCGCGTTCCCCCAGTTGGGACGCCCACTGGTCGTCGACGACAACGTCGACACGGACTTGCCGTACCCGTACATCTCGCAGCCCCCAGCCCGCACCTGAACCGTTCGACCGGCCGCCCTACTGCGCGTCGATATGCGGTTGAGTAGCGGTGTCCGGTTCAGCGCGTAGGCTGGTTGAACTCGTGCGTGGGATAGTGAATATCGCGGCAATACAACCGATTACGACGGCGAAGCATGCGAGCGTGTACCAGAGGTTGCCGATCGGATCGCCGTTGTCGGTGACGCCGTCGACTGCCGAGAAGTAGTCCGGCAACGCGCTCGCCCACAGCAACCCCATCACGCCGAGGTAGACGAGGCTGTAGATACGGACCAAGTCGTTCGAATACACCGGCTCGCGCGCTTGCCCAACCCGCACTGCGCGCCATTGGCGAACGAGAAGTGGGATCGCCACGAGCGTCAGAGCCACAAGCTCGGCCGCGTAAAGGAAACCGCGGACGGTATCGCTACCCATCCCGAAAACCGTCGCCGGAAGTGGTAGGACGAACGTGCCGACCGACGCCGCCAATCCGATCACCACTGTGCGCCAGAGAAGTTCGAGACCGGTGAAGTGTCGGCCCTGATCGACGTGACGGCCTACGAAGAACTGGACACACAACGCCAACGACATCGGCCACAGCGCAGCGAACACGACGACACTCGGTATCGGGACGGAATCGAACATGGGTTGGTTGATCGGGTTGTCGGTCGACCATTCCCACCACCGCAGCTGTGGGCCCAGTTGATCGAATATCTCGTAGAACGCGTGGTGGACGAATCCGACACACACAGCGCCGAGAAGAACGCCGTACCTGCGGAACACGCCGAGCATCCGGACGATCTCGAAGGCGAGCGTCGCCATCAGCGGATAGATCGCGACAATGTAGAGCGGGAGTCGTCCCCACATGAACTCGACGGTGAACAGATTGTGCGCGAACATCGTGTCGACTTGTTCTTCTATCCCGAAAGCGGCCGGGAAGTACAGCGGCGGTTCGATGATGAACAGGAACGCCGTCGCACCGAACCACAGCACCAAGTTGGTGGGATCCCCATGCCGACGAAGGCGCACGACCGCGTACACGAGCGCGATCACAGATCCGAGCACGATCATGAGCTCGAGCACCGGAAGAGTCCAGTTCTCCAATCCGAACGGACTGCGGAGATCGAACAACCCGCCGGCTTCTTCGCAGGAGAATCCCAGCGCAGTCGAAAGCTGATCGAACGTGGACGTACAGAGATCTGTCATCTGTCGGACCTCGATCCAACCGACTGATCGGACGGTGTAGCGCTGTACCAGCGAGTGCAGTCGTAACCCTCGTCGTAGCGTTTGAACCATTCGTCGGCAAGCGCCGGGAGCTTCTCGTGTTCAGGCTTGTGCCGGGGCATTTGACTCCGGGCGGCCCCTGCGAGGGCAGTGAGCTGTTCTTTGAGGGGCAGGCCGTCGAAGGCTCGCGGCATCGTCCCCTTGCTCAGGTAGGGAACGAAGAGGGTGAGCACTTTCTGCTTCGCGCGGTGGGAGGCGAACATCGACAACGAGTCGACCTGCCGATCCTTGAGCGGAACATGCTGGTTGAACCCCGCGCAGGCAATCCGAATCACCTTCATCACGTGGGCGAAAATCGACGGTGCCATCCGCACGCGATAGCCCTCATTGCCCACGAGGGCATCGAAGATGATGAGCGCAGAACTGCGGTGCTCGACTTCCTCTACGAAGTGCCACAGGAACAGTGACGCAACACGGTCGTCGCCCGGCGCGAACAAGGTGGCTTCGTTGTCGAGCATCAGCTTGAACACCGGGGTGAACGTCGCCTCGAGGTCCGCGGTGTAGGCGAGTCGATAGTTCAACGAGGTCGCCTCAGTGAGTACGTCGTACTCACCGAGTACTGCATCGAGCGTGTTCTGCAGTCCGGGATACCGCCTGATCAGGGCCTTCACGTGCTGCCGATGAGCGGTCGAGTGATGACCTTCCTGACGCATGAACGCCATGGCCTCCTCTGCGACCACAGGGTCGGTCATCAACGGCTTGGACTGGATGATTGCTTTCACGATCATCTTTTCGAAACCAATTGCCAGGAACGACACCGCGTTCGACATGCTCGACCACGCAGGGTTCTCCGGGTTCCACACGAATGGAACGTCCGCGTCCTCGAATCCGAAGTCCATCTTTCGGGGATGAAGATCGGTCATGTGCGACACCTCTCTATTGCTGACATATTGCGACGAACATACATCAAGGTGTCGCTACGTATGTTGATATTGCTCTAGTTGTCCATCGAACCGCCGGTCAGTCCTGGCGCGGGATGACACAGCTGCAGCGGCATTCGCGATACGCTCGGCAATCCGGCAACGAACGGTGTTCGCCCAACCGGCCTCGTTCGGGCCCTACCGGAGAAACGAGGACGAACCGAAGTGGCACGTAGGCGCGGGTGGGGTGGAACACCCCCCGAGAGCGACGACGAAGCTGTGCGACGGATCGTCGCTGCTGCCGTCGAACTCATCAGTGCCACTGGCGGTGAGGTCACCATCGCCGACGTTGCGGAGTCCCTCAATGTCATCCGACAAACCGTCTACCGGTACTTCCCCAGCGCCGACGCTCTCCTGCGAGCAGCGGCTATCGCCTCGGTCGACGCCTTCCTCGATCGACTCACCGATCATGTACGTGGCCTTCACGATCCGGCCGAAGCCGTCATCGAGGCGGTCTTGTATGCGTTGAGCGACGTCCCCAGAACCCCCCACCTGGCCATCATGCTTTCGGGTGCGTACTCCCACACCGAAGGCATCGCCTCGGACGAGGCCATGGCTTTCGGAATGACCATGATCAGACGCTTCGACGTCGACTGGGAACATCACGGTTACGACGAGCAGGCTCTCCGCGGACTCGTCGAGCATCAACTTCGAACCATGCAGTCGTTCTTCATCTCCCCGGGAAACCCACCCCGCAGCGAGCAAGACCTGCGCAGCTATCTACAACGCTGGCTGGGTCCCGTCGTCCTGCTGGTCGAACCTGCGTAGATAGTCCGAGGTGACGGTGTCTGCAGGAAAGAACGACTCGATGGCAAGCTCGGACAAGGTGATGTCCAATGCGGTTCCGAAGGTGGCGATGATCGCCAGAAACGATAGATCGGTGTCTCCGACACGGAGTTTCAGCGGCACGTATATGGCACCCGGGTCGGTGACCGCCTGATCGCTATCCGATTCATCCCCAGGGTAAGCGAGGAGTTCGTCGTGCAGTGCGAGCATCTCGTTGTCGGCTCGGGCATGGGCACTACGCAGCAGCGCAGCGAGTACCGCGGCGCGCCACTGGCCGAGGTTGGTGATGTGCGGTGCCATACCGTCAGGGTGCAGGGTGAGCCGCAGCGCGTTGAGCGGTTGCTGTGCCAGCAGGGCAGGTGACACGACCTGGGTGAGGACAACGACCGCGGCATTCGCGTCGACGATGTTCCAGGTTCGGTCCACCGCCACAGCGGGATAGGGCAGGTGCGCCTCGAGAACCTCGCGTACTGCGATACGCGCAGGCTCCATCTGCGGTGAGGCCAAGTCGTTCTCGGGATACACCGGCGCGAATCCGGCGGCGAGCAGAAGCCGGTTGCGCTCGCGCAGAGGCACATCGAGGTGCACACACATCCGCAACACCATCTCACGGCTGGGTTGGGATCGGCCGGTTTCGACGAAGCTCAGATGCCGGGTCGACACCTCTGCCTTACTCGACAGCTCGAGCTGACTCACTCGTCGATGAGATCGCCACTGCCGCAGCAGAGCGCCGAACGGGACCGGAGCAGTAGTGGTCGTCATCGGACCAGTCTGACAACGGATCGACGTAATCACCATGACCTCGTAGGTAATCGACTCTGCTCCGTGCGGAAGGCACCGTTGTCGTCATGGTCGACGGACATGCCGTCGATCCGACATTCCTTAGGAGCAAGCCATGAACCAGATCCGCACTCTCCTTCGACTCGACGCCCTGGCTTCCGGCGGCCTCGGAGTTCTACTTGTTGCTCTCGCAGGAGCACTGGAAGGCCCACTGGGACTGGACGAGACTTTGTCCGTCGTGGTCGGCCTCGGCCTACTGGCATGGGCCGGTTTTCTCACCTGGGTCTCAGCCCATCCGAGTCCGTCCATGATGCTCGAGGTCGTCGCCCTCAACCTGGTCTGGGTTGCCGCGAGCATCACGTTCGCCATCGGCGGCTGGGGCGGCCTCACCGGCTGGGGTGTGCTGTTCGTCCTGGCCCAGGCGCTCGCCGTCGCAGCATTGACTGCGCTCCAAGCCGCGGCCCGGCGGGAATTGCGGACGCCGGCGCCTGCCTGACACCTGGAGCGCGGGAGACCTCGAGACAACGACTTGCGTGACGGCAGGCTTCACCGGTGGCCTGCCGTCACCCCCATCAGGGGCGGCGTGATCAGGCTCGTGAACGATGAATTTGCAGTTCGCGACGGGTCAGTTTCGTACACGCAGGATTCGACAAGCAGCACTCGGGCCAACGCTATCGACAAGGGGAAGTACATGAGCGCAACGGTTGACGCGAACGGCGTCACTCTGGGGGTCGAGCAGTTCGGCGACCCTGCGGCGCCATTGATCTTGCTCGTCGGTGGAACGACCATGCTCTCCTGGCCGGACGCACTGTGTGCGGCGCTGGCAAGCGGTGGACGCCATGTCGTCCGCTACGACTTGCGCGATTCGGGGGCGTCGACCACCGCCCAGCCGGCTGCACCCTCGTACACCCTGCGAGATCTGGCGGCCGACGCCGCGGCGCTCGCCCACGAACTCGATTCTCGTCCGGCTCACCTAGCGGGTATCGGAGTGGGCGGCATGGTCGCCCAGGTTGCCGCACTCGACCATCCGTCCGCGTTTCGAGCGCTCACCCTCGTCGGAACCAGACCCGTTGCCCCAGGGCCGGTCGATGACGACCTGCCCGATCATGACGGGGCGACCATGAATCAACTCTTCAGCCACCCGATGCCTGATTGGACCGACCGCGGCGCCGTGGGTGAGTTCGCCGCCGCAGGCGCCGAAGTTCTCGGCGATGATCCCGCCGTCGCGCGCGCTACTGCCGAACGCATCTGGGATCGCACGCCAGGTACCGACGTTGCGGTCCAGATGGCCAATCAGATGGGAATCGTGTTTGCGCACTTGAAGTGCACGCCGCGCTGGCGGGAACGCCTACCCGACATTGCGATCCTCACGCTGGTAATCCACGGCAAGCGCGATCCCTTCTTCCCGATCGGCAACGGTGAGGCCCTCGCCCAGGAGATTCCCGACAGTCGATTTCTGGTGCTCGAACACGCCGCGACTGCGATCCCCGATAACGCTGTCGACGACGTTGCGGCGGCGATGCTCACGCTGTAAGGGTCGCCTCGATCGGACTACTCACTCATCACGCCCAGATGTCGCACCGTCCCCGAAAGTCCGGGGAGCTCTCGCGCGGGCGACCACGTGTGCAAGCCATCCGTGCTGTCGGAATAGAGATACTTGTTCTCGGTGTACGCATCGAGATATATCCGCCAATCGCCGTTCGGCAGCTGCGTCAGGGCCGGCCCCTCCAGCATCGTGCCCCAGTCTCCGGACGGGACGAAGGAATAGGGTCCCGCCGCCGACGACGCGACCGCATGGTCGATTATTTTCTTGGTCTCGTTCTTGGTGAACGCATGATAGGTCGATCCCACCTTCACCACAGTGGTGTCGATGTGGTCCGCGCCGATCCCGGCGAGCGGAACAGGCAGACCCCACAACCTGAGCGACGGATCGAGCGCGGTCATCATGTACGGCACGAACCCTCCGCCGGTCGACAGCGAGAGTATGACCTTGACGCGATCGCCGTCGACGAACCATTCCGGCGCCCACGCTTTGGTGACGAACGGCGACAACGACGGGCCGTCCGACGACCCCGCCGATCCGGTGCCGGGTAGATTCACGAACCCGACACCGTCGCCCGTACCTGGCATGAAGGCGCAGCAAAACGGGACCGGATACGTACCCATGGACGTCCAGTTGATGCGGTCGGGGCTGCGCGCGAAGCCGATATTCGCCCCGTTGGCCGTTGTGTAGGTGACGTAATACAGCCCGTCTGTGTTCTTGAAGATGGACGGGTCACGCACAAGCCCCGACGGTGGCCGATACGCCGAATGTTGGACGGCTTGGAACGAAGTAGCGTCCCCCGACTCGTACACATCCATATCGCGATCACTGGCGTTGCTGAACGCCACCATCGTGTACCGCGAGGCAGGCTGTGCAGCACTGCTTCCCGGGCCTGCAACCAGTGTGGCTGCCAAAACAAGTAACGCCGTAGATATCGCGGACAAACAAGTTCGTTCGGTCGAAGTCACGGGAGCAGTATCAACGGCAACTGCCGCGGTTCGTACCGTTTTGGCCGACTCCGATCAAGATCGTTACGGGCGGGCGGCCGTCATGCACTGACCGGCCGGCGTTGTATTCATAGCGTGCAACCGCTGCTCCGCCTGGATGTCAGGAGCTCGCCACTGCCGTCGCCCAGCGGTAGTCCGCTTTGCCGGCAGGGGTTCGCTTGACCTCATCGACCAGCACGACCGAACGCGGGATCTTGTAGCCGGCCAACGTCTTGCGGCAATGCTCCTGAATGTCGTCGAGGGTTAGCTCAGGAGCCTCGGGATAGGTTGCGATCACCGCGGCAACCTGTTGGCCCATGCGCGGGTCGGGTGCCGCGACGACGAGCGCATCGGCGATCGACGGGTGCGCGTGGAGGGCGGCCTCGACCTCCTCGGCGAAGACCTTTTCGCCGCCGGTGTTGATGCATTGCGAACCGCGTCCGAGGAAGACTATCGTGCCGTCAGCCTCCACCTTGCCCATGTCGCCGAGCACCGACAGACGGGTGCCATCACTGCGTGTCGGGAACGTCCTGGCAGTCTTCTCCTCGTCCTTGTAGTAGCCGAGGGGGACGTTGCCGATCCTGGCGATATAGCCCACATCCTCGGAGCCGGCTGGAATCTCGTTCAGACGCTCGTCGACGAGGGTCATGCTCGGCGAGGGGGGCATACGCAGAGTGCCGGCCTCGTCGATGCTGAAGGCTCCGTCGTTCCCGGACTCCGAGGCGCCGAAATTGTCCCGCAACAGCAGGTCCGGTTTGACCGCCAGCATGCGTTCCCGAACGCTGGTGGACCAAATCGCGCCACCTGAGGTGATCGAGAACAGGGAGCTGAGATCGACCTCGCCCTTTCGTCGTTCCATCTCGTCGACCAGCGGAAGACCCATAGCATCGCCGACGATCAGGATCACCTGCACCGAATCTCTCTCGATCGATTCGACGACCTTCTGCGGATCGAAGTCACGCCTGAGGACCACACGAGCGCCGAGGGTGAAAAAGGTGAACAACGAATACAACGCCGCACCGTGCATCAGGGGCGCAGCGATCAGGAACGAGAGTTCGGGAAATTCCTTTGCACCACTGGCGATCTCGGCGAGGGATTCTCGCGCCCCCTCACCGTATGGGTTTCCGCCGGAAAGTGGCTTGCGGAAAAAGTCATCCTGCCGCCACATGACGCCCTTCGGGTATCCAGTGGTCCCTCCCGTGTACAGCAGGTACAGATCGTCGCCCGTGCGGGGCTCGAACTCGGTTGTGGGCGACAAATCATGAGCATCGGCGAATGAAACCACCGAAACTCCGCGCTCCTTTGCGGCGGACAGCAGATCGGCGGCGATCTCGCCGATCACGATCACCGTCCGGATCGTCGGGCACTTCTCCAAGAGGGAAGCAAGGACGCACTGATGCTCGGGGATTTCGACGATCACCGCAGCCGAATCGGAGTTGACGAAGATGTACTCGAGTTCAGCGGGCGTGTACCGGTAGTTGACGTTGATCGGGACCGCGCGGATCTTGATCAATCCCAGGATGGAAGTCACGTGCTCGACACTGTTCTTGAGGAACAGTGCGACATGGTCGCCTCGGGAGATGCCGGCCTGCGTGAGCAGCCGGGCAGTCCTGTTAGCTTCCGCGTCCAACTGGGCGTAGCTGAGGTTCTCGCCCTCGTAGGTCAAGGCAACCCTATCGGGCACCGCACCGGCGACTGTCTCGAAAACGTCGGCAAGGTTGAACTGCATCGTCATTCCTCTCAAGCGACAGCGCCGCGATCGCGAAGCGGGTGACCCGAGTCTAGAACACGTTCTAGGTTGCCGGAGCAATACAGTCCGATTTGTTCTGTTTCGGTCGCGCCCGGGGAGACCGCAACTTCCACACTCCGCCGGACTGCGCAGGCGCGGTGCAGCCGTGATACTTCACAAGGGTGAAGACCGATCCCGGAGTCTTCCGGTTGCACGGGGTACGACGTTTTGACTTTTGTCCGCTCAACAACCTTCCGAACCGCGAGAGAGCTCACGACCTTGCGGCACCACGGATTCACCCGGCAGGCAAGCTGTCGATTCGACAGGACCCGGTGTCGTAGGCGGCGACGACCTGGGTGCAGCGGACAGCGGTGCAGGGTGAGCGGGGCTCTGAGAGACGTTGTAGGGCAGGTCTTCAACTGCTCCAAAATGAAAACTCGACAAGAAGGGCGATGGACCGTGTAGCGGATCCGAGTCCTTTGCCTCGCTCGATCAAATAGATGCAAGGGCGGCGACTGTACGCCTCGAAAATCGCTGTCCTGGTCCAAGATCATGGATCCGTATGGACTCCTGTGCCCCCGATCGGACTCGAACCGACACTGTACGGATATTAAGTCCGGAAGGATGAATTCTGATGGACTCCCCTGAATCCATATTTCTCTGCACAACAACAAGTTTCGTACATCCAGGTACATGCCAATCCATGCCGATCTGTACCGACTTGTGTCACTCTCGTGTCAACGAGAACAATTGATCAGACCCACTCGGACCAGGATGTTCCATCCCGGATCCCCATGGATCCGGTGTCCGATCTGGAGAAAACCTCAACCTTCTGTGCGCGTCCGATGAGGTCACGAAGATCCACGACCTGGCTACGGCGCTCAGTAGCCCTGAAGTCGAGACGGTAGCCGACCTGGCCACGAAGTTTAGTGATCCAGTACTGGAACGGGCCACTCGTGTAGCGCTTCGACGCGTGAAGCACGTCGGCCCCAAGACACTGGACTACATCGCCATCCTCACCCGGTCGAACCAGCATGTAGCCGTAGATCAACACGTAGCCGCGTTCGTGGCCGCTGCCGGCGTCCCCGGCCTGGACTACGACTCAATCGGTTCGCTCGTGAAAGCTGCCGCTTCGGAGATGGGGTTCAGCCCCGGTGCGCTCGACGCCGCGATCTGGAACTGCATGACCAACTCGGTCAGTACTCACAAGTAGAGTCCAGCAGATGACTCTTGGCAACACGCTTCCGACGCGGCCGACGATGTCCGCTCTGATCTGCCGCGAGGATTTCGGACAATGGAGATGACTATTCTCAGGCCGCGATCGCGGGCTGCCGATAACTGTAGTGGACGTCGTTCGGGGATCGGTACCCGATTGCCGAATGCCGGCGTCGCGAATTGTAGAACCCCTCGATGTATCTGATGATGTCCTGTCACGCTGTGTCTTTCGTGGAATAGATCGTCCGATAGACGCACTCGTTCTTGAGGGCCGCGAAGAAACTTTCCGCCATACTGTTGTCCCAACACACCCCGGTTCGCCCCATCGACGACCGCATCCCCAGCGAGCTCACCAGAGCCCGGTAGGCCCGCGATGCGTAGACACTGCCGCGATCGGAGTGAAAAATCGCTCCCGACTCGATCAGGGTCGTCGATGCCGCATTCGTCAACG
>NZ_JBEPPH010000008.1:0-200245 GCF_040547235.1 Rhodococcus sp. UYP9 | reverse complement strand
CGGGACTGAACGATCGACGCGATCTGCTCATGCTGGACTGGCTCATTTCAGTAGATCCCTATTCTAAGCGGGTCCACTGTCCGAAATCCCTGGGCCGATCAGACCGCTCGAATTCACCAATCGATTATACCGGGCGATCGCGCTGAATCCTCATTAAGTCTGTTGCTCGCAGCAGGTTCTGGTGGCTACTGGTGTGCTCGCGCTGTCACCAACCGGCACCCGGCATGGCTACGGGGTTTCGTCGACGACGATCCGGAGATTGTGAACCGACTGGCCAACCGTGACTGCCCCGCATACCACGTCGACGATCTTGTGGCCCTCGGTGTGGAGGCTCTACGTGCGCGCCTCTGCCACGGCTCGGGCGTCTGAATGTCGTCGAGCGCGTCCCTCTTGTTGCATGACCATGTTGTCCCGGAAGATGAGTCTCGAACGCCCCGGATTCGGGTAGCGACTCAGTAAGCTGGTGCGATGGTACGCACTCTGCCCGAAGGCCAATTTCTCTTGATCCGAACCGGATTCGAGGACGAAAATGCATGGCAGACATTGCAGGTCGAGGCCCAAGCCGATTTTACCATCGTTGACGATCCCGAATTCGACGGGATATCGATCGAAGAACTCGTCGAGGTAGCCGGCGGCTCGCTCGACTACGCTTTCGTAGCCGACCACCGGACATTCACGGACCCGAGGCGACCGATTTTGGTCGTTGATCTTCACGTCCGCGATGAAGACGGCGATGTGTACGTCGACGACGAGTCTGAGGATGCTGTCGAGGAACCGATCTGCAGATTCCGTGTGACACCGGAGTACTTAGCAGTAGTCGAAAACAATCTGTCGACCGCAAATCTGGACTTTGCTGACTTTATCGCCAGCGCAGACCGCGATGGTCTGTTCGATGGGTATGCCGCTCCAGTGGAGACTGTCACGTTGGAGAGACGAGACCTGCTGGCGGCCGCTCGAAATTCGAACCTCCCGGCTATGCTCGTGACCCGTTACAGCGAGGCACTCGAACTATATCGGCCCTCGACGGTGACAGCGACACCGACGGAGGATTTGAGCGAGCACCACGAATACCTCCAGAACAACATGGAGGGCTTCGGCCACGCCGAGGAAGTTCTCGGTCTGGAGGAATCGCTGGAGATCAGTGCTCAGGGCGGTGGGCCAGTACTTGCGTTCTATTTTCCGATCCGGAGCGGGTGGTGGAGCGCGAATGTAGCCCCCGAAACGCTCGCTCCAGTAACCCTGCTGATGTCGCGAATGGCCTCCCGGAGACCAAGTACGTCCTGACGCTGCGCGGTTGGGTGTCGGACGAAATCCCGTCCGGCCACCCAACCCATCGCACTCGAAACCGGTGTCGCTCTCGCCGACGTCGAGATCGACCAGCACATCGAACTCGAACCCGGGGAGAAGATCTCCCGGTCTGCATCGCCGAGATCGCAACACAGCGAGCACGTCTGGCAGAGGACGAAGCCCGCATCGAAGCCAGCACCGAGGCATTCGCGAAGAGACTCGCCACCGCCCAGGTACCCGTCCGGGACATAGGATCGCTTCTCGGCGTGACTTTCAGCGAGCCAGCCAACTCGTCAACAGCTGACCACAGCAAAGGTGGAACAGGTGGTGGCCTTTCTTCCAACGGGTGATCGCTTGTCGTGCAGCGTCGTTGGGAGCTGGCGGGGTGCGTTCATGCTGGTCGGGCGCGCTGTGGTCGGGCGACGCAGCCAAGGGCGAAGGAGGTCCCTCCTGTGCAGCTGCTGCGGCGGAGGCGTCGCCGACGACTACGGCCAGTGCGTCGAGCAGGCGTAGCCGTGAGTCGTTGTCCAGAGTGGATTGTGGGAGGTCTGTGGTGATGGCGGTGACGACGGCCAGTGCGCTGACCGCCCACGCGTGCGCGTCGTCGCTGCGCGAGATTCTGAAATAGGTGTCGTATTCGGCACTTCGGGTGATCGGGATGGTGCCATCGGTAGGTAGGACGACTCGATCGATGCTCGTCGGAGATGGGGTCATGAAGGCCTCTTCCGTGGCTTGAAGTGGAGTCAGGGTGGTGGGGGTGTCGTGTTGCGGTCCAGACGGCTCCGACGACGACAGCGGCTCCGGCCAGTTGAATCCAGGTGGGTCTCTCGCTGAGGACGACGAATCCGAACGCGATGGCCAGCACGGGCTGTAGCAGCAGCAGGGAGGCGACAGTATTGGCCGCCAGCGATCGGGATCCCGAGCTGATGAACAACCATGCGGCAACCTGCCCGAGCAGGGCGAGTGCGATCATCCATCCCCAGGCAGAGGCGGAGATGTCGAGATCGAGGTCGCCGAGGCCAGCCGAGACGACTCCGGCGGTCACGGTTGCCGATGCGGTGGCCACGCAGATCGGGGTGACCAAATGGCTGGGGCTGTGTTGGGTGGAGCGGCGGTTCAGGAACAAGTAGGCCGCGTATGCGGCACCGGCGGTGATGCCCAGAATGGAACCGCGCAGCGCGTTGTCGGCTCCTGTTCTGCCGATGAGTCCGCCGGCGAGGGCGACGCCGAGCAGCATGCAGGGCACTGCCATGAGGAAACGTCTGGGGATGGCGGTTCGATCCACGACCAGCGCGATCAGCGGCAGGACGACCACCTGAACGTTGATGAGCACGGTGGCGATCGACGCACCGACGTCGAGAATGCTCGCGGTCCACATGACGTAGTCGGCCCCGAGGAAGACGCCGGCACCGATGGCCATGGGGTACAACCTCACCGGCATCGCCCCGCGCCGGTGAAGTTCCCACAGCGCCATCGGAACGAGAGCCGCGAGAGCGATCAGACATCGCAGAAATGCCGCAGTGCCCGAGGTGACATCGGCAAGCTTGACGAAGGTGGCGGACAGAGACAGTGAGGCGGCACCCGCGATCACCAACGCCGCATTCCCGCCCACCCCCCGATCGGTGGCGGCAGCTCTCGGTATCGCGGTCCTGGTCACCTGCTCAAGGCAACCAGCTACAAATCGATAAGTCTACTAGTCAGTTCTACCACTAACGCAGTAGTCTTACTTATATGTTTTCGTGGGATCGTTTGAGGATTTTCGCCGCAGTGGCCGAATACGGTTCGGTCACACGGGCCGCAGAATCCCTGCGGCTCACCGGACCTGGAGTCTCGCAACATATCCGAAAGTTGGAGAAGGAAGCCGGCACCGCGCTCGTCGAGCGAGAGGGGAGGTCGATACGGCTGACCCCCGCCGGTCGGGCGTTGGCGACGCGCGCGGCTGCCATGTCCGCTCTCGCCGACGCTGCCGAGGACGATGTCGCCGCTATCGACACCGCCGTCGCCGGCGCTCTGAGAGTGGGCGCGGTCGCCAGCGCGCTGCGTCGACTGGTGGTTCCGGCACTGGCCGACCTTGTTCGTACGTATCCACTGCTGCGCCCAGAAGTCGTCGACGGGGAAGGAATCGACCTGCTCGACCGCCTCCAGCACCGCACCCTCGATGTCGTCGTGTTCGAGTCCTGGGACCACCGGCCGGCGACCGTGCCGGCAGGTATCGATGTACACACGCTCCACACCGAGGATGTACACCTCGTGGTACCCACCGACGACAGCCGTGAGATGGCCAGCCTCGGTGACGAAGCCAACTCGATCTGGACGGTGTGCCCAGCAGGATCGGATGCGCACTCAGCGCTCGTACACGTATTGCGTGAAGCCGGGGTCGAACCGACAATCCGATACGAGGTTTCCGACTACTCGACCCAACTGGCCCTCGTCGAAGCCGGCCTCGCCGTCGCGCTCGTCCCGGACACCGCGCGAGCGCGAACGGCCGGCGTCCGTTACCTGCCGACCAGCCCGGTCGTGACACGTTCCCTGCGGGCGGCGAGCTCCACCCGAATTCCGGCAGTCGCCGCGCTGATGGATGCGATGAACACCATCATCGCGTCCTGATTCCTCGTCTACGGCCGAACTGCAATCGCAGCCGCTAAGGACGCGCGGGCATGCCTAGCGTCGTGAGCCGCTGTAGTGCACCGAGGCGTCCCCGCGCAGCTGTACGAAGCGGATGTTCTAGAAATTTCCGATTCCGATCCTCGGCTGCGATGGTGCCGGGGTTGATCTGGCGATCACAACTACGCAGACGGCTAAAGCGCGTGGGTTCGGAATCCACGTACGCCACACCCCGCGACGGCGCGGTCATCGGCAGCGATCCCGACCACACCCTCAACTGACCGTACCCTCGACCCATGTACCGGCCATCGATCGGACCTAAAGTGGAAGTGTCCGTTTTCGGCGTGGCATTGCTCCTCCTGGCCACCGGATGCGGGTCCCCCATCGGTGGCGGCGACAACATCGAAACATTCACACCCCCAGAGGCCTCGGTCGTAGAGAAGGCGGACTGCCTTCTCCCCGAAATACAGACACCGCTCGCCGGTGCGGTCCAATGGCCACAGACAGACGCACCGCCGACAATCACCCCGGGATACCCCCCGGATGACTTCGAACCCGTTGCGATAGTCCGCTGCGAACGCGGGGAAGACCCGAACGGGCAACTGACCATCGATGCAGTACACATGGAAGGGCAGGTCGACGACGTCTACGAAACGTTCAGAACTCTCTCCCAGCGATTCGCAGGCAGTGGATCCGGGTCCAGCTGTGCCGTCGACGGTCGACCCCCGGTAGGACTCTGGCTCGTCAATCGAGATGACCGCGCGATACGCCCTCAATGGCCCACCACCCCATGCGGATACGACCTGTCACCCTTGGACGCGCTGGCCACACTGCATGAAGTGAAACGGGAACAGAACGTCGTAGACGGACTGGCCGCTGACAACGCCGGAGTGTGTCGCCAGACCGTGCCCACTTTCTCCGTCACGATCGAGAGCAACCCACCGGACGAGCGCCAGCAATATCGAGAAGCTACCGAGCTAGCAACGCCGATCGCCGATGTCGGCAGACTCCAAATTTGCCGATTCGCCAATGCAGATGTGGCCGTAGAAGAGTCACGGAATCGCCTCACCGCCGACCAAAGTCGAACCCTGATGCAGACAGTCGTGCAACTACCTCTGGCGCCACCCTGCGAACAATCAGCCCAACGCTATGCCGTAATCGAGCTACTACGACCCGACGGCTCCGGAGGAACGCACATGCAAGTCGAACTCGACGGCTGCAAACGTCTCTCGTTCGGCGGATACAGCGCCACAACAGACAGCCTCATCGCAGCTCTTACCCAGCGGGCCGAGTAGGAGCCCCTACATCAGGCCAGTCGGTAGCTCAGGCCTGCCATACGCCGAAAGGTCCGCCGACTGTGCCCTGCTCTACGAACACGAGCGGGGCACAGTCAGCGAACTGAGGTTCCCCCCTGATGGTGGACACCGAGATAGCTGGACCGATGGTTCCGATGGAGGGATGTCCTCATGTCCCGCAAACGCAGGTCGTTCACGACCGAGTACAAGGTCGACGGCGCCCGACGGGTGATCGATTCCGGCCGCACCATCGCCGAAGTCGCCCGAGAGCTCGGCATCAACGAAGCCCTGCTCGGACGCTGGGTTGCCGACGAACGCCGGCGGATCGAGGCCGCCGCAGTATCCGGTGACCGGCCGCTCACAGCCGCCGAACGCACAGAGCTGGCACGGTTGCGCCGGCAGGTGTCGGGGCAGTCCCATCTGTCGGTACCGCTTCTGCGCCCGGATGCGCGAAGCCTTTTCGGCGTCGTCGGATGCATAGTGATTTCCGATGGGACGTCGACCCGAAGTTCGGGGTCGGGTGAGTTGTGGCTTTCGTAGTAGTTGCGGGCAGTCGATGTGCCACACCGTGTCAGCCAACACAGGCTGACGATGTCGAGAATGCGGTCTTTGGGCATTGTCTCGAACGGGCTGTCCTGGGTATCGGACCACTCCGCGAACTTGTCGAGGATCAGGCCAATAGCCCGACAGGCGAGTCGACGAGCGAATACCCGGTGGTCTGCGGCCCGGTTGCCCGCTGTTTGGCGTTGGCGATGTGGTCACGCTTGAAGTCGCGAGTTTTCTGCACCCACGTCTGCTCGGCCTGCGTCAGCCCGTCGGCCGACAACCCGGGCGGTGCCTCCCGAACGTTGTGTGGATGCCGAGAACGTGCGCCGGTAACCCAGCCGCCGCGACCTTCTCGGTGCCCAACCCGGTGACGGCGGTCTTGCAGCTATCGCCGAAATCCGGCAGTGACGGTACAACGACGTGGAACGCAGGCTCGTCAATGCCTTTCGGCTTCTGATGACGGTTGCCGCACGCCCTACTGTGAGCAACCCGGCAAGCCAACAGACCGTCGACGACGCGCCTGGGTCACGATGCAGAGTATGCCGAATGAACAGGAGTGTGCACAGTTAAGTAGCTTCGAGAAACTCAATCGATGGATGTGCAAGATCGCCAGGTAGTGTCGGGTGGTGATCGAACCGGTGAAGCTCGATTCTCATGTTGCCGCAACGCGACTCGCCGGCCTTTTGAAGGACCGTCGCAGTTCACGCTCTTATACAGCTCATCCGGTAACCAAATCCCATCTTTCCGAGATTCTTTGGGCGGCGCGGGGGAGCAGTTCCGAGACCCGACGGACGGTACCGTCGGCTCACGCTGTTCACGCGGTGTCTGTCTCGGTCGCGGTAAGTCGAGTGGGCAATGTCGATTGTGGACTGTATCGATATGGCGCATCTGATCATTCGCTGTCGATGGTGACCGATGAGGACCTGCGCCCTACGCTTGCCTCAGCGTGCATAGTCGACGAGGAATGGGTGAAGGATTCGGCTGCCATTGTGATGCTGTCGGCCGATTTCGAGAAGGTCAATGCTGAGTTCGCAGAACAGTGGCCCTATGGGCGCCGCGGCGAGCGGTACGCGTGGTTGGAGGCAGGCCATATCAGTCAAAATGTCTACCTTGCGTGCGCTGAGCTGAGTGTAGGTGTCACATTCGTCGGAGGTGTGGACGAACGCCTGCTGCCCCAAGCCATCGGCAATATCGCACTGTTGCCGCACAACCATGAACTGCTGGGGTTGATGCCTCTTGGCATAGCGCGACCGTGACCTCCTGGGACACGCTGCCCGACCTCGGATGGGGCCGTTCGCGTGAACGAAGTGCACACTCCAGGGCGTTTGATGTTTTTGACTATCCAGCGTGAACGGGGTCATGGCTTCCTGTGGAATTTACGGGTGCTGCTGATAATTCTTGGCTCCGTCCGCGGCCTGATGATCACCGTTGTGCAAGCAATGCCCTTTATTGGGAGTTCGCGCCCGAACTACGCATCCCCAATCGTCGGTCGTTGCTTCGGCGAGACGTACTTGCTCATCCGTCTCGTCGACGTGCTGCCAAAACTCGTCCGGGGTCAAGTGGCCAGAAACCTGTATGAACACTCCCTTACAGGTTCGGCGGGTCGGTTGTGTCGTCTACAAGATCCGCGGCTTCGCGAAGGCGAAGACCGGGGTAGCTTTCGCGCAGCTTTTTGATCGCGGATATTCGTGACGACGACGAGGTCTTAGCTTTCGAGACTTCGCGCGTGGGAACACTGCTGGGTTCGACGCGTGTCACCTCGGGCGAGGAGGCGCGATTGCGTCTTCGACACTGCCGCTTGAAAGACGTGGCAATGATGGCAAACGCCAGGAGATATAGAACAGCGAATGTGATGTTCCACGGTGAGGGCTCGTCGATGACGTTGCCGACGATCTGCGGCCCGACCAGCACGACCGAAACCACTAGTAGATAAACAGTTCCCCATCGGTCGACGGTGGGGTTGTCATACCACTTCCGCTTGGTCACGACGCCGGCCTTTCATCTGTTGAGTTTGTCGTTATCTGCGGTGACGACTTGACCGACTCGAGCTGGCCAGGCTTCGATTTCGGGGATCGCGAGGACAGCGTCGACGGTTTCTCTGCTGCCGCCGAGGTAGACGCACGGAAAGTCGAAGTGGGCGACCATGCACCATGAATGGTCGGCGGGCCACCAGATGTGCGGTGACAGGGCCCGGTAGGAGAGCGTGGCGCGTGCGCCGGGGCCGCGAAGCAGAAAGTAGTTGTCGCCGTTGATGACCGCGGTCGGCGTCGTCGCGCGTATGTCGTCGAGTGAGGTGTTGCCTTCCCAGATGGCAAACCGGCAATCGTCGGGCGTGCTGGTGTGTTCGGCGAGAACCTGTACCACCTGCGTAAGCTGGCTCGTCCAGTCGAGGACAGGTGTGGCGGCGGTCGGGGGGTTCGACTGGAGGAAACCACGTTCTCCCTTCGCTTCGATTGCGTGCAGTTCCATCTCGGCGTGGGCGATTGCCCCGGTGTGGCGTGCAATGTCGGACCATCGAACCAGGCTCGTGTTGCCGTTCTGATCGGATGCACGCACCGGGTACAAGATTCGGGCGTAGGCGTCGAACATGGAGGGGACGAGGGACCCCACTGTAGTGGTGGGTGCGAATTTCAGGTTGTCGGAAACCCAGCGGCTCTCCGAGACGTCCTGCTGAAGATCGTTGTCCGTCCACTCGTCTGCCACAGCGACAGTCTCTCAGAAGGAGTCGAGAAGTAGTCGTCTTCAGCCCAAGTGCATTTGGCGTGCCCCGGAGAACCAGGGACACGCCAGAACGTTCTCGACCGTCAGCGTTGGTCCACCCGGGAGCAGCTACGTCTGGCGATCCTGACAAGGATCTGGCATGTCCCCGGCGGTCCGGGCCAATTCGTTTTAGAGTCGTTGTTGCCCTGACCTGGGCAGGAAGAACAATCGAGATCATGGCTGGACGGAAGAGAAATCCTGCAGAGGACATCGTGCGCGAGCTGCGGCGAGCGGACGAACTCGGCAGTGAGGGCAAGACCAACGACGATATTGCAGCTGAACTCGCGGTGTCGACCGCGATGTTGTACAACTGGCGACGCCAGTATGGCCTTATGGACACCGACGCCGCGAACGAGCTCAAGGACCTTCGGGACGGCCAGAGGTCTGCGGCGCTGTGGTAGTGACCAACGTGGGCATGTGTTTCTTGAATTCATCGGCGTCCCTGCGTAACTTGCGGCATCTCCTCGCCAGTGAGCGGAGTGCGAACATCCTGGCATTGGTCGGATCGGTCAGTGCGTGGAGGTGGGGTTCGAGGGCGATGCACGCGTAGAGCAGCGCGGTTGTGGTGCGTCCGCGGAGCTGGGTGCCCAGTGTTTCTGGTGCGGTGACGATCATCGATGCGGTGGCCGCTTTCACCGAGCTCGATCTGGCGACGCGCAGTGCTCGGATTGCTTCGATGGGTCCGTCCCCGTGTTTGGGCTCGGAGAGTTGGTTGCGGGCCAGGACTCGCGGGCTGCTGCTTCGGCGTCGATGGGGGCGCTTTTGCCGACGTTGCGGTGTGGCTTGCGATTCAGTCGGGGTACTTCCACGACGTCGATATCGTGGAGAAAGTAGGTGCCGTGCTATGCCGGCACCGTAGGAGGAGGTGCCTTCGATGCCGACTGCGATCGGGTCGCCGTGTTATCGCATCCAGCAGACATCCGAATCGTCGCCAACGAGGCCAAGTACGCGATCCCACAGGTGCGGCGCGGGGTGGTTCCTGACGCGATGTCGCACCGGACCGTGCCCCGAGCCGTGGGCATGGCCGCGGCAGCCGAAATTCTGCTGACCGGGCGAGCCTTCGATGGTCGCGAAGCGGTGCGATCGGGTCTGGCGAGCCGAAGCCTGCCGGCCGAGGAGGTGCTGCCCGCCGCGTTGGAGGTGGCTCGCGACATTGCGACCAATGTGGCACCGATGTCGGCGGCGCTGAGCAAGCGGTTGCTCTGGGACACAGCCCGGTATGGATTTACGCCGCAGCAGGTCGCCGCATACGAGACCGAACTGCACCACCGCGTCATGGGTACAGCCGACGCGAGTGAAGGAGTGCGCGCATTTCTCGAACATCGCGATCCTCAATGGGTGGCCGGCGTTGGTTCGGATTGGAAGGATTTGCCCTGGAGCTAAATGGTTTTCGGTCGAAACCTCATCGAGTCGGTTCAGGTACCGTCGTCCGCTGACAAGTTGCTGACGGTCTTCGGTCCCGCGTTGGATGGACTCGACGTTCGGGTGACTACCGAGGTGCGGCTGTTCCCCTCACCGAACGGTGTTTCTTTGCGGAACTGAGTTGAGAGATGATCAGAGAGCGCGCGTATTCCGTTGCTGGCGCAGTTATTCGAGGTAGAAGGACGAATGTCCGCCTCGACAGAAGGAGGAGTGAAGATGGGTATGAATACTGTGAGCGATAGGCCGAGTGTCGGCGTTCATGTGGTGACGGGTGCTACGGCGGGCCTAGGTCTAGAGACCGCGGCCGGGCTCGCTGAGCAGGGCCTCCACGTCGTGATCGCCGGTAGAGGTTCCGAGCGACTCGCCGCGGCAAGGGCCTCGATTCTGGAGCGTTGTCCGGGAGCTTCACTGGACGTAATCGCCGTGGATCTCGCGTCGCTGGACAGTGTCCGAGCGGCAGCCGCACAGCTCCGGGAGCGATACACCTCGATCGAGGTTCTGGTAAACAACGCGGGGGTGATGTACACCCCGCTGGAGCGAACCGCGGAGGGATTCGAACTTCAGTTCGGAGTGAATTGTCTGGGCCACTTCGAGTGGACCAAACTGTTGATGCCGCTCCTGCTTGCGGACGATGGAGCTCGCGTGGTCAACGTGGCCAGCCACGCACATCGGGCGAACGGTATCGACCTGGCCGATCCCAACTGGGAGCGGCGCCCTTACGACAAGTTCGTGGCCTATGCGGCTGCAAAGACAGCCAACATCTTGTTCACCGTGGGTCTCGAGCAACGATTCGCAGGTCGTGGGGTGCATGCATTTGCCGTACATCCGGGAACTGTGAACACCTCGCTTGGTCGTTACATGAGCAGAGACGATATGCGTCATCTCAAGAGTCTCGTGGCTGCGCGCGCTGGTGTAGAAATCGGAGCGACACCGCCGCCGATCGCCTACGCCAGTGTGCGTGACGGTGCACGGACATCGGTGTGGGCGGCCACGACCGCAGATCTTGTTGACCGAGGGGGGTTGTATCTTGCCGATTGTGTCGTTGTGCAGGCGGCGGCGCATGCTACCGACCCAATTGCTGCTGACGAGCTTTGGGCGATGTCCGAGCAGTTGTGTGGTCCGTGGGGTGCACAGCGAAGCGGGGATGCCTGAGGTTGCCCGAGGAGCACGTGGCTCTGCAGGACTCGTCAATGCGTTCGTGGAGCGGTGGTCGCCAACTGAGGTTCTGCCGACGATCTTGCCATCAGGAATGCGCAGCGTCACCGTCAACGCTCCAGTCGACGCGAGTCGGTGTCGGCGGTCAGCTGACTGCTTGACGAGGTTCGGTGATGTCGCCGTATCTCGCACGTTGAAACTCGTTGTCCCGGAGACATATCCGACCGCGGTTACCGATGCAGACCGAGGTGGAGGGAGAAGGTCACGCAGTTTTGAGCGGAATGATCTGTTCGAGTGTGTGGGTCAGTTGGGTGCGTTGGGTCTCGATGTCGTACCGGTTTTGGAGGTTGAGCCAGAAGCGTTCGGTGGTGCTGAAGTAACGGGCGAGGCGTAGTGCGGTGTCGGGGGAGATCCGTCTGGTTCCGTGGACTATTTCGTTGATTCGTCTCGGGGGTACGGCGATGGCAACGGCAAGTTTGTGTTGGGTGATGCCGAGTGGGTTGAGGTAGTCCTCGAGGAGGATCTCGCCGGGATGGATGGGCTCCATGATGGTGTCGGTGTCTGGCATGGTGGTTGCTCCTTGTCGTTCTAGTGGTAGCCGACGATTTCTACGTTGATGGGTCCCGCGGGTGTCCAGATGAAGTAGATGCGCCATTGCTGGTTGATGCAGATGCTGTGTTGACCGGTGCGGTCACCGCTGAGTTTTTCGAGTCTGTTGCCGGGTGGGACTCGGAGGTCGTTCACGTCGTCCGCGGCGTCGAGAATCAGCAGTTTGCGCAATGCTGCGCGTTGGAGTTCGGGAGCGAGTTTCGTGCGGGTGCGGTTCCAGACATGTTCGGCGGTTTTGTTGGCGAAGGACTGCAGCACTCATCCATGATGTAACGGATGGCGTCATTAACGCAAGGCGTTATGCTCGACGGTTCGCACTGATGGAATAGGGATTGACTGCCTCTCATTGTCACTATTTGCTCTTGGTCACTTTTTCGAGTCCGCCACAGACTGCACTAAAACAGTCTCCAGGTCGTGCATCGATGGGCACAGCTCCCTCGTGTAGAGCCGTCGAACAGTGCGGAGGGTCACTTGGTTCAGCACGCATCATGGAATTCTGCTTCGGAGACCACCTGTGACGACGCGGTAAGGACATGACCTGGCGGCAGAGAGTCCACCGCGCTCTGTGTTGCCGATACCTGGGCCGCTTGGGCGTTCTCGTCTTTCAGAGATGCGATGACGATGAACAGTGAGTCGGGATCCTCCGAGAGTTGGACTGCACCGTCGGCAGTCCACGGGTCGGCGGGTGCAGTCAGCGGTACTTCGATTCGCCCCGATTGGGGGCCCGCTGCTCGAATTTGGCCGAGGGTCGGATTCACCTCGTTGTCGGCCAGTCCGTCCCGACCGGCGTAGATGCCGATGGAATCGACACTGCCGCGGCATGCGTCGACCAGAACCAGCACGGAGCCGTCCGCGTCGCGTGCCAGTGCGGTCCTACCGACGATGTCCGTGTCGATGGCGTTGCCGCATCCGCTCGCTGCCACTGCGACAACGAGGGTTCCGATAATCATTGGTGAACGCATGTCTTACTTGCGCGCCGTATCACCCTGAAGGTTGACGAAGGTTGCTCGCCAACGGTTCTCGGCCGGCACCTGTTCGATCTCGGAAGTGGTCAGACCGTGCGAGGAGAAGGATTCGATCTCGGTCCTGGTCAACGGCCACGGAGGTCCGTCGACATCGACACCTTCCTCACGAATTCCGGACACGACCAGCAATGTTCCGCCGGCCGACACGGTCGAGGCGATCGCGGTGATGGCTTCGGATCGCACCCACAGTGGCATCGACTGAACCGTGATCGATTCGATCACTACGTCGAATGCGCCCCGCCACCGAGTGGGCATCGCAAGAACATCGGCCACTTCGTAGTTCACTGCCGAGCGAGGGAAACGCGTTCGCGCAGCGTCGATGGCGGTGGGCGAGACATCGAATGCTGTTGTCTCGTAACCGAGGGAAGCGATGAATTCGGCATCCGTCCCGTAACCACATCCGACCACGAGGGCAGTGCGTCCCTCTCCGGCACGGCTCTGCGCCCACTGGACGACCAGCGGATTGGGTTCCTCGCGATGCCATGGAACGACGGCGTTACCGTCGGCCGCTTCGCGGTAGAGCCTGTCGAACCAGCCCGTCGGGTCGCCTTGGTTGATCGACTCTGTCGCAAGTCGCTGGTCGTCTGCACTGTTCATGAAGGGTCTGGCACCTCTCGTCGGGACGCGTTCGATCATTATGCAAGCTGCGGGGGAGCGCCATGCCGTGGCACTGTGCAGTCATGACCGAACCACTTTCGCAGCCGACGACGTCGCAGGACGTGACGTTGATGATGGACCACGGCCAGTTCTATCTGCGTGGAGGCTTGGGCGACGAGGAGAACGAGTTCCCGCTCCTCGAATACGCTCTTGCAGCGCAACCGAACTCGGGTGACGGTCTCACGATGGTGGTGCTGAACCCGCATCAGAACAACTTCGAGATGCCTATTGCTGTCGAAGTGTTCGATGCACGTCCTCCTATCGACGACGATGAGTGGCAGCAAATATGTGAGGATCGCCTCGGCCACTACACACGTTATACAACTAACGCGCGGTGACTTTCTCACCCTGTTCGACGGCAGGGAGTGCCACGCATACGAAGGCCAGGTTGTTGCCGTCGGGATCTTCCAGGTCACGGTCGTACATGAAACCGTGATCCTGGGCCGGCCGAGGCTCGGAACCTCCGGCGCGCAGACCCGCCTGGACGACAGTGTCGACTGCGGCCCTCGAGTCGAGGGCGAGCGCAATCTGGACCTGCGCGCTCGTGGCTGGGTCTGCGACGGGTTCGTCGGTGAACTCGGCGAAAAACTCACGGGTCAACAGCATGAACTGTAGATCGTGGTCCCACACGAGGCAGGCGACTCTGCTGTCGGTGAGGAGTGGATCGATCGCCGCACCGATCGCGGTGTAGAAAGCCTTGCTGCGTTCGAGGTCGGCGGTCGGGAAACTCACGGAGATCTTTGCAGGCATAGTGTTCACATTTCCTTTGTCGCGGCATCCGGCATCGGAGTACATCGTGTAGACGATTGGTCGAATCGAAACTCATCGGTCACAAGGAATGCTTCTCGGAAATGAGATTGCAGGGTGGGATCGTGGACCCGCTGTGTTCGTCCCACCGTGAGCGGTCGGGACCGTTTCGTCATCATGGTCTGCCGTGACGACCCGTCTCGTTAAGGAATTCGAGACAAGTCATCCTTTTCGTTTTCGGGTACCGCCGTGCGCCGCCCGGCGAACGCCCGGTACCCCATCACGACGAGCCAGACGTAGGCGAGCGTCTTGGGGATCATGAGCAGGCCTACCGCCTCGTTGACCTGTGCCCACAGCACTACTGGAATATAGAAGCCGTACGAGAGCACGACGGCCAGCCACGCAAACCGGTAGTACGGGTCGCGCCGTGCACGGTTCCACAACATCGCGATGACGACGATACCGAGGACGAGAAACGGGATGTTGCGGATGATTCCCCACATCACCGGGGGATCAGGGGTGAAGGTCTCGTTCTGTGGCAGCAATGCCAGCAGGATGTGCACGATCGCCGCGGCGTAGACGATCGCGCTGAGGGCGGGGTTGGGCCCGATCGGTTGATGGGTGGGCCGTGTTCGAACCTCGTGGCTGCTCGGCCAGCGCCGAAGGATGAGCAGGTAGACGAGCACATAAAAACCAGTCATCGTCAGCGCCGTGACCAGTTTGCCGTAGCCGAGCGACACAAAATGTTCGTCGATGCCGGTGGTGTTCAGCGCCCACATCCGCGCAATGAGATGGAACGAGTCCCCGAAGCCGAGTGTGATGGCGATCCACCCCGCCATCTGCGCGGTGGTGTCGCCGCGGACCGCGGGAGCGCTGCGCAGGATCAGTATTCCGAGGGTGAAGATCGTGACTAGGTAGCCGATGTCGAAAATGGACTCGAATATTGCACGCATCAGGCGTCCTTTCCGACGAAATCGCTTGGTGTCATGCGCGGGCACCTTCGGGTTCGTAAACGGGCCTCTCAGCCGGGCCGTCCTGGGTAATTGCCCGTCCGAGAGCGATGAAGAAGACGATCATTCCTGCGGTGATGAGGATGTGGCCCAGCCCTGCGATACCGGAGATCATGCTGGTCGACTCCTCGCCGAGGACAGTGAGGCTTCCGTGCCAGATCATCATCGCGGTGGTGAGCACGACCCCGGCGTTATACAGCCAGAAGAACCAGGCGAACAGACGCTTGTTGCGCGAGATGGTGAACAGCTTTTCCAGAGCGAGCACGATGAGTAGGACGATGAAGCCAAGGGTCAGCAGATGGGTGTGGGTGACGCCCAGCTGGGTGAACTCGCCTGCAGGGAAATCCTCGGCCTTCGTGAACTCCCGGTAGAACAGTCCGGCGAGGACGCCGACGACCATGTAGGCGAAGGACGCGTAGTAGAGCTTCTTCACAGTGGGGCCTTTCGTTTCTCGAGGGTGTTCCAGGTGGCGCCATGCGGCGTCCAGCTGACGGTTGTTTCCTGTGCGAGGTGCACGGCCAGAGACCGGCTGTCGACGTCGAGCTCGATGAAGATGTGCACGAGATGTCTCCACGGTCGCCTCGGTGCCGACAAGCGTTCTCGCGATATCCTTGTCGGCGAATCCGACGGACACTTGCCGCAGAACCGTGATCTCCGTATCTTCGGCTGCGGCAGCGGAATACGATGCCGCGGATCGCGCGGGAGGCCAGGTCCGGTGCCAGTACAGGCTCGCCGAAAGCTGTAGCGGATCCAGTATTCAGGCCTTCGCGGGCGGTATCAGCCTTCCCGTACCGACCCGGCGGAAGGAGATCGGCAGTGATTCTGCGGACGTCCGAAAGATCCTTACCTGTATCAAAATCGTTGATTCCTCACCGAGTGAGACCCATGCCCCGCGACCCGACGCCAGTGCGCCGGAAAAGCGGGTGAGTCTGTTTGAAACCGTGTGCGAATCGGAAGATCAGCCATAGTTCCCAGTCCACCAGGGTGATCGGCGTAGGTCGTCGTGCGTAAGGTTGATGTCCGGGTCAATCGAAAGGATGAGTCGGGGCCGGCGGAACGGCGGGGTGGGACCCGCTGCTGCTGGCATCGCCGTCATTGTTCATGCTCCGTGCACAGTGGCCCCAAAGAAGAGGTCGGACGCCCGATCACCAACGCCTCGAGGAAGACTCCCGTTCCCATGCGCACATGGGAGCGGGTGTTGCCCTCTCGTTCGGTTACGCGCGGATCATGGTGCCGTAGCGTTCGGTCGGGTCGAGGTGCAGGCCTGCTTTCAGCTGGACGGTCACCGCATCGGCGAGGACTTCGCTGGCGCCTGACTCGATGCCGTCGAGCGCGGCCGTCACGATTGCAGCGGGTGAGGCTTTCGGTACGTCGATGCCCGCTGTCATGTCGGTGTCGACCATCGCCATGTGTAGCCCGGTGACCTGTGTCCCTTGTGCTGCCAGTTCGACCCTAGTTGCGTCGGTCAAGCTCCAGGCAGCGGCTTTCGACAGGGCGTAGGACGTTGCTCCCGGGGCGGTGAACCACGCCGCGGCCGACAAGACGTTCAGGATCGCGCCGCCTCCGTTGGTTCCGAGGATCGGAGCGAATGCGCGGGTCAGCTTCAGCGGCCCGAAGAAGTTCGTCTCGAGATCGTGGCGGATCGTATCGAGGTCTCCGCTCACGAGATCGGCACCGGATGAGATACCGGCGTTGTTGATCAGTATCTGGACATCGGTTGCTCGGGCGGCGATGGACTCGATCTGACCGTCGTTCGTAATGTCGAGGGTGACTGCCTCCACGCCGTCGGCGCTGATCGAGTCCGCGTTGCGGGCGGTGGCATAGATCTTCGCTGCACCACGATCCTTCAGCTGGCGGACGAATTCCGCGCCGATGCCCCGGTTGGCACCGGTGACGAGGACGGTTGAGTTCTTGATCTGCATGTGAGTCCTTCTGTAGTGATCGCTATGGAATGCGTTTCGAACGTAGCACATTCCGTAGTGACTGCTATAGAATGGGGAAATGATGGCTGGTAGACCGAGAACATTCGACCGCGAGACGGCGATCGTTGTCGCCATGGAACAGTTCTGGCGCGACGGCTTCGAATCCACGACCGTCGCCAAGCTGACCGAGGCGATGGGAATCACTCCACCCAGCCTCTATGCGGCGTTCGGTGACAAGGATCAGCTCTTTCGGTCCGCAGCAGCCTGTTACTTCACCAGCGTGAGTACCCAATTCGAGAAAGCGCTGTCGCTACGGACATTTCAGGAGAGCGTTACCGAAATGCTCCACTTGAGTGCCTTTGCTCATACCGACGAGGGGACGCCCCCTGGCTGCTTCGTAGCGACGGAGCCGCGACTGGCCGGTGAGCGTGAAATGCTGCGCCAGCGCCTCGTCGACCGTGCCACTCGCGGAATCGCAGAGGGCGACGTGCCCCTCGGCTCCGACCCGGAACAGCTCGCGAGTTTCGTGATGGCTGTCCACGGTGGAATGTCGTCCCGCGCCCGCGACGGAGCGAACTCCGACGAACTGATGTCGATCGCCGAGATGGGCCTGACGGCACTATCGTTCTGTACTTAGTTGTACGCGGAACAAGCGGTCGTCTGAATGCGTGCGGTAGCAAGTACTTTCATGCGAAACGGCGTTCGCCGACCGGGCCATCGTCGCCACCATTAGCAGGCGGGGTAAGAAAGCCGATGACGCCAGCGCACAACAGTTCTACTAGTCGTCGGTACACGCGGTCGGGGTCTGCACCGGCCGGATAGCCTTCTTGTGCTTCCAGGACGCAGAACCCATGGAGAGCGCTGCGCAGTGACCATGCTGCTTGTTCGGAATCATCCGCGCTCAATCCGTAGCCGGCAATGACCCGATTGATGACGTCGACAACCGCGCCGACGGCGGCCACGAGGTCGGCGTGCGGGGCGGTGGGGTAGCGGTCAGTTATTGCGTACAGCCCGGGGTGTGAGCGGACGAAACTACGCCACGCGTCGGCGAGCGCGATGACGGCGTCGTCCTTGGCGAGACCGACGGCGGCTGCGCGGAGGTGCTCTGCCAGCAGTTGCCGCGCAAGCAGGCTGAGTTGATGCTGGACGTCGTCGACGCCGTTCACGTGCTTGTAGAGAGCTGACTGTCGCACGTCGAGGGTTTCGGCGAGTCGACTGAGGACCAGGGCGTCGGGGCCATGGCTGTCCACGAGTTCGGCGGCAGCGGTGATGATGCGCTCACGAGTGACCGGGATTCTCATGTGAACATCTTCCCTTTTGAGGACGGCGCAATAGTGCAGTGATAATGTATCACCATGAGTGATGAGTCATCCTCGGAAGTCGTTTCCGATGGAACTCGCGATGTTCGACGTCGTCGAGATCTGCAGGTAGTTGTCACGGGCGCCTGCATCCTGGGGATGACGTCGATCCTGTACGACCTATCCGGCGTCTCGCCCGCGACCGGCGCGTTCTTTCGGTGTCTCTACGCCGTGATTCCGCTCGTGATCGTGGTTCTCGTGCAACGACGTCGCCCGCAAGCACACCCGACTCCCGGTCGGTGGGTGGCCAAAGCCGTCGTCGCAGGTGTGTTCCTGGGTATCGACCTGGTGCTGTGGCATGAGGCGATCCACTCGATCGGCGCCGGCCTGTCGACGGTTCTGCTGAACCTGCAGGTCGTGTTCGTGGCTATCCTCGGGTACGTGATCCTGCGTCAGCGCATCACTCGCGAACTGTCCAGGAGTATGCCGCTGCTCTTCGTGGGCGTCGCGCTGGTCGCCGGTATGAGTACGTCGCTCTCGGGCGCCAACCCAGCGGTCGGTGCTTCCTATGCCATCATCGCAGCCGGGGCCTACGCGGTGTACATCTTCGTGATGGGCCACGCGACGCGAGCCGCGGGCCGGACGGGGCTGCCGATGCTGGTTTCCACCGTTGCCACCGGGATTACGGCGGGACTGTTCGGTGTGGCTACCGGGACTCTCGATCTTGCACCGCCTTTGGCAGCGCAAGGGTGGCTCGTTCTGTTGGCGTTGGTATCTCAGGTTGTGGGTTGGCTGTTGGTGGCAAGCGCTGGCCAACGGTTGCCGGCGGGTTCTGTTGCAGCGAGTCTCGTGCTGCAGTCGGCGTCGGCGTTGCTGTTCGGTGCTGTCCTTCTATCTCAAATACCCAGCATGGTCCAGGTTGTGGGCGCGGTGCTGATACTTGCCGGAGTGGTTGTCGCGACGCGCCAGCCTGCAATGAAATCACCGACGCCTGGTGTCGGCAAACGAATGGAGATCAAAGCATGACTGTCGCGACAGACCGTGTCTACATCAACGGCGACATCAAGACAATGGACGGTGCATCTGCCGGCGGGCACACGGCACTGATCACCCAGGGCGGCAGGTTTGCCGCGGTCGGATCCGACGCCGAGATCACAGCATTGGCCGGTCCTGGCGTGCCGGTAGTGGATTTGGCTGGGGCAGTGGTTGTTCCCGGATTCATCGAGACGCATCTGCACCCGATCATGTGGGGGATGTGGCTCAGTGACGTCAATGCGACGACCGGTGCGTGCCCCACGATCGAGGAGGTCATCGCCGCGCTGAGTGAGCGGGCGGCGACAACGCCGGCCGGTGAGGTGGTCCAGGCCTGGGGCTTCGACGACAGCCTGGTGGCTGAAGACCGGGGGTTGACGACGGCTGATCTCGACCGGGCATCGGTGCAGCATCCGATCATGGTGCGTCACTTGTCCGGCCACGGCGTCTATGTCAACTCTGTGGCCCTGAAGATGTCCGGAATCGATGTCACGACGGTCGATCCGGAAGGCGGAGTCATCGTTCGTGATGCCGACGGTGTTCCGACCGGTGAATTGTGTGAAGTTCCGGCAATGTCCCTGGTGTACAAGCTATCTCCAGCCGTCGACCACGAAGCGTCGAGTCAAGCACTCTTGCGCGCTCAGGAAGTGATGGCCTCGGTAGGTATCACGAGCTTCCACGACATGTACGTCACCGAGGAGATGTACAGAACCTACCGCGAACTCGAAGAGACCGGCGAATTGCGTTTGCGGGCGCGCCTGTACCTCGGGCATGGTGTCCACGATCAGCTGGGCAAAGTCCCTGAACCGACACCCTTGGTGAATGTGGGAGGGGTCAAGCTGATTTCGGATGGTTCGATCCAGTTGCACACCGCTGCCTTGACAGAGCCGTACCACGATTTGGGTGGATGTCACTGCGGGGGAATGGCAATTCCGTCGGGCTCGCTCGACGCTCTGGTAACCGAGCATCATGCCGCGGGACGTCAGGTCGCGATTCACACCAATGGCGATCAGGCCATCGATTGCGCCCTCGACGCTATCGCGGCTGCTCAGACTGCGCATCCCGAAATCGACATCATGCATCGCCTCGAACACGTGCAGACACTGCGCGACGACCAGATCGAACGAATGGTCGAGCTAGGGGTTGTCGCTTCGATCTTCGTCAATCATGTTTACTACTGGGGTGATCGGCACCGCGATCGCTTCCTCGGGCAGCGGCGCGGTGAGCGGATCAGCCCGGTAGCATCGGTACTGGCGGCGGGTCTTCCTTTTGCCTTGCATTGTGATTGCCCGGTCACCCCCGTCAATCCGCTCTTCACCATGAATACCGCCGTGCATCGTGTAACCCGCGAGGGTCACGTACTGGGCGCCGAGCAACGGGTGAGCGCCGACGTTGCACTATCCGGTTACACAAGTGCTGCTGCGCAAATTACCGGAGAAGCCGCTGACAAGGGACGTATAGCCGTTGGCCTGTTGGCAGATTTTGTCGTGCTCGACGGAGATCCGCTGCAGGAAGGTCCAGTTGATCTGTCGGCTCTGAAGGTTCTTCGCACCGTTGTCGGCGGTGAGACGATTTTCGAGGCGTAGTCGTCATCGGGCTGCTTCGAGGTGATCTAGTCGACTACCAACATCACTGGGCCGGGGCCTGTTCAGCCGGAAACTGATTCGTCCGGCAGTCCAGCATTCCGACGATGAAGCGAACGCATCTCGGTGCGAACGTCCGCAATGGGCCCACGGACCCTGACCAACGGTGCCACCTGACCGATGGGTAAGGGTGCGACCGGTCCGGGATCGACGTTCCACTCCTGCTGCCACGCGGCGAGTTGGGCGCTCGTCACCGCGATGACGATGTCGCCGAGACCTACCCAGGCGTGGGCGGCTGAGCACATCGGGCAGTGTTCGCCCGATGTGTAGACCGTCGTCCGTCCTCGAGCTTCACTACTCAAATGCTGCACGGCCCATTCCACGATGGTCAATTCAGGATGGCGAGTCGAGTCACCGCCACTCACACGATTGCGATCTTCGAACAGCACGCGCCCTTCGTCGTCGACGAGCACGGACCCGAAGGGTTTGTCACCTGCGTCCAGCGCCTCGCGCGCCAGCTCCACACATCGACGAATATGGCCCAGATCATCGGAATCGGAGAACGTCATCTCCCGATTGTGCCCTGCCGGGGTCCAAGGTTCAGCAGCGAGAATCCTCAGCTCGTCGGCGAACCGGGTTGTTGCTGTTCGAGATCGATTCGCTTGCCGTTATCGATTCGGTGGATCACTAAGCCGACAAACGCCGCAGCGACCAGCGTGAGTCCGTTGCCCGAGCTTACGACCATCCTGGTTGGACGGTTCGTAGCCTCGGTTTTCCGTCCCACTCCTGGAGCGGTGCTGATTGCCACCACCACTGCGGATCTTGCTTCACGCCTTGGATCTCGATCCGGCCGGTCACCGCGAGCAGCAGTCTGTCCGAGGGCGCGCAGCTCGGGACAACCCAAGGAAATGCCCGCGATACGGTTCGGTCGCAAATTCTCTCGGGCAACTGGAGGTCGATTTCGAGTGCCTGCGCGGCGTCGTATCCGTGCACGAGAATCTCGGTGACCGCCATGGCAACCCACCCTGCTCGATCTGCGTTCCCGCTGGGATGCCACGCGCGTTCGATGCCGAGATCTCTGAGGAGCCCCGCAAGCATGTGAGCGCTCGTCACGGCGTTGTCCAACTGCTCTGACGGATGTCCAACCCGCCCGGTGCGGACCACGGGTAATGCGTGGCATGCGCGCCGCGCGACCTGCCCGCAGTAGAAGACCAATGCGTCGGATATATGAGCGACTGTACGCACGGCCGTCCAGTCGGTAGGCGCAGCAACCTTTCGCCAACGTTGATCTGTGTCGGAGACGGCGCTCAGCGGGGTCAGTGCCATCACCGCAGCGATGACGTCGGCCGGCTTCGGTTCGCTCACTCGAACACTCTTGCATACCGCTACTGATACGAGTAAGGAGTTTCGATGCCTGTGGTGATGCCCGGTGTTTCGCCTTGTCTATCGGTTGCACGCTCCACCAGGAACCCGTGAGCAATGCGGGATCGATTCTCATCCGAGCCGAGGTCATCACTTCGGGTCTGTTGTTAGACAGAGGGCTGGCGGATCTGTGGATTGAATTCGTCTGCGTCATAGCGCTGGGTTTCACCGAGGTGAGTTCGAACCTGCGCTCGCGATCGGATGACGTGTTCGGGGTGAGTGTCGTTCCTAGGACTCGATTTCGCTATGCTGCAGATAATCTGCACCTCCGACGTAGAAGGTCTGACCAGGTTCGATATCGGTAGTTGATGCCTGAACTACGACTTGGGCGAATTCCTCGATGGTCGGCAGGACGCCCTGGTCGCGTCGTGCAGCCACTGCATCGGGATTTCGCCGTTCGAGCAGGCGCACGATGATGGTCCCGTCGATCATGTCTCCGGACACAACCGCAAGGTCGATCCGTTGTTGTTGCAGTTCGGGAATGAGAGCTCGAAGTGCATCTTCGCCTGCTCGTTTACTCAGTGCAATCGGCTCGTAGTCTTCGGGCACAGGCTTTTGGCAGACGAAGTGGGCTTGGTGGCTGGTGACGAACACGATCCGGCCACTGGGTCGCATGATGGGTCGTACGAGATCTGTCAGTGTCAGCTGTGCGTCGCGGTTCAATTGCATGGCGTAGTCCGGCCCCGCTCCTAACTCCAATCCGCCTGAGGCATTGAGGACCATCAAATCGAGGTGCCCCAACCGATTTGCGATCGACGCAACCATGGCCTCGACGCTGTCCATGTCGGCGAGGTCTGCCTGAAGAGCCCACGCTCTTCCCCCGGCAGCGTCGATCTCGTTGACCACCTTGTCCGCTCGAGCCCGTTTTTCGCGGTAATTGACGACTACGAGGTAGCCAGCAGATGCGAGCTGGAGGGCAACCTCAGCGCCAATCCCGCGAGAGGCACCAGTTACTAGAGCAACCCGTTCCACCGGATCCGCTGCCATCTCTCTACCCCCATTATTCGTTCAGCACCGAATGCTTCTGATTCAGAAGTAACTATGGGTGGTTCGAAATGAGAAGCGCAAATGAACCTCCCCCGGATCGGTCGGGAAACGATGAGGAAGCAGCAGCCGCCCGTAGCGCGATGGATCTGTTGGGCCAACGCTGGAGCCTGCGCATTGTGTGGGAACTGGAAGCCGGTCAGATGGGGTTCCTGGAACTGCGTCGACGAATGGACAACTGCTCATCGAGCATGCTGGCCGAGAGGCTTCGGCAGCTGCAAGATGCGGGGATTGTCGAGAAGAACGCAAAGCGGGCTTACGAACTTTCGTTCGCCGGTATTCGATTGAGTCAGGCTTTGGAACCGTTGTGGGACTGGTCCCGAGTCTGGGCCGCTGGTGAACAGTTCGATCCTTTTCCTCCGGGAGCTCAGCAGTAACCTTCTGCGACAGCTCATGCATTCCGCTGCGGAATGCACTTCGTTTCCTCGTTCGTGCGCAGTTAGGTACTCGCTGCCCTTCTCGAGCATGGCGTAGAGGACGTTGCTGCGGCGTCGTGCGAGGCAGATGAGTGCGGCGCTATGGTTTTGCCTTCGGCGCGTTTTCGGTCATAGTAGGCCCGTGAGACTGGGTCTTTCAGTGCGGCGAATGCCGAAACGTACATGGCGCTTTTGAGTGTGGAGTTTTTCGCTGTGTTTTCGGTGCTCGCCTTTCGACCGACGGTCGAAAGCGCTGCGGCCGCGGCGTAGACGGCGAAGGCTCCTGCGTCGCGGATCGGACGATGTCGGTTATCTCCACAAGCATCGTCACCCCGCTTGCTGCACTGCCTCAGCGGGTACCTGCCTGCGGGGTAGTAGCTGCAGCGAGAACCACAAGGTCATCACCGCGTCTTCTGAGCTCACAGATTGGGGGGAGAAGGATGCACAACGGATTGCATACAGGGTCGATGGCAACGACGACATTACCAGTACTCCCGTTGACGGTGAACGTCGCAACGATCAATATGGCGTGGTGTTCACCTTCCGCGAGGTTGTCGCCTTCGAAGTCGAGATGGGCTTAGTTAGTTAGTGGGATCTGGCCAGCTGGTGTCGCGGTAAGAATCGACGCGTTGAAAAGCGGGGTCCTGACCGTCGTCGGTGAAAGTATCGTGAGTAGGCACATTGAATCACCCTATTCACATCGCCGGATCCACTGTGCCCAAGGAGGTCTCACTGCGTGCTGGGGGCTTTGGTGAAGATTGCAAGGTTTCCCGTGCACTGGTGGCGTAACTCGGAACACGAATGGAGTTGTCCCAAGACCACTTTTCACGACGGGGCCGCCTGGGTAGATCGATACGCCCACAGGCCCAGAGCAGGGTGGACCAACCGTCGTCGGCCGGCTCGATTTCGGGTAGAAGTCGGGCGATCACCCGGGTGCACAGCGCGTCGTCTGCCCGCCACCGAACCCCGAGACCAGTTGTGACGTCGAAGGTATGGACGACCGTCTCGAGCACGCCCATAGCGGCTGATGCTTCAGGGTCGGCCAAGCCGTACACATGATGTGCTCGGGCTGTCCGCGGTGAGACTCGCACTATCGCTGCGAGTAGCGCCGCCATGGCGGTGAACACGTCGAGCAGCCCTTCGACGCCGATATCCGGATCGACGCTGATCGAGTTCTCTGGACCACTCGGCCGTCTCGAACGCGCCTCGATCGGCAGGTGACCGGGTGTACCACCCGCACCGAGCTGTGCTGCGTAGAAGAACAAGTCGTCAGCGGTGTGTTCGACCGTCTCCCAGCAGTTCCATGTCAGGTCGCCTGCAGCGACAGACCAGTCGTTCGGAGCAGCATCGCGAAGTGCTGAGGCAGCGGCCGTGGCTGTTTCAATTACGTCGTCTGCGGTCACAGGTCCCGGCGATGTAGTCATCGCACGACTTTAAGGGCCGCTCGGCGGTTTAGGTTCTATCGTCGGATTCATGACACCACCGATGCCCATGCAACCACCGAACCGCCAGCCCATCGGATTCTGGACCGTGCGAGCTGGTGAAGCTATTCGCGCTCGTACCCGCAGCGCGTTACGCGAGGTTGGGCTCTCGCAACCCGAATGGTGGCTTCTCCATCAGCTTTCGTTGTTTCCCAACGGTGTCGACCGAGACGAGACGATCGAGAAGCTCGGCCACAACGACACGCCGGAAGCCATCATCGAGGCGATTGCATCGGCGGTCACGAAAGGTTTGGTCCATCTGTCTGGTTCGGTTATCGAGCAGACCGAGCACGGTGTCGAACAGTTTCGGGTTGGATCGGATGTTCAGCGCAGGCTTCAGGAAGAACGGATGCAGGGCATCAGCGAAGCAGACTTCGTAACAACCATCGAAGTGTTGCAGCGGACTATCGAGAACGTGGGCGGTGATGCCTGGCATTGGTAGATTGCCTCGCACTGGCTGGTTCTCGCCCCCCGCGTGCGAGGTTCTACAGGTGGTTGGAGCTGCGGTCGTGGTCAGCTGAACTGTATCCCCGCATCGCGACGCTTCCGAAGCGACGCAGAATTAGACACGGGACGTTCGTTCAGTGGACGTTCGACCACAGTGCACACTTGCGAACAGGACGGAAAGGCATCCTGCTCGACAGCATTGCTCTTCCCAACGACCCCTACCGAACCGGAGCCCCTGCTCATGACTACTCCCCACACACCGATTGCCGACCGCGTTGCAGAGCATCAGCGGAAATCAGCGACACGACTGCCTGCAGAAGTGAGGGCGGCCTTCGATGCCGACCTGGCACGCGTCACCTCAGCGGGGATACCGGCAGATGTCGTTTCCGCCGGCACTGCCATGCCTGACGGAGACGTTGTCGACGAGCGCGGACATCCCACTACGTTGTCGACGGTCCGGGCCGGACGCCCCGCAGTGGTGGTCTTCTACCGAGGGGCGTGGTGTCCGTACTGCAACCTGACACTCCGCGCCTACCAGGAAACTTTGGTCAGTGAGCTCGACGCTCGCGGCGTCGCTCTGGTGGCTGTCAGTCCTCAGAAGCCGGACGGTTCGCTGTCGATGCAACAGAAGAATGATTTGACCTACACAGTGGTCTCCGACCCGGGGAACCAGATCGCAGGCCGGCTCGGCATCCTCACCGCAACAGGGAAAGAAGCCCGTGACGCGCAGGCAAGCCTGGGACTCGATCTCGCCGACATCAATGCCGATGGCACTCATGCACTTCCGTTTCCCACGGTGGTCATAGTCGACGCTGCCGGCTCGATCCGGTGGATCGATGTGCACCCCGACTACACCACCCGTAGCGAGCCCGCCCAGATCCTCTCCGCCCTCGACGCTGCCCTCGCAAACCACCAGTAACAACAACGACGAACGTCGCTACTTGCGAACAAAGAATCGGTGCCCGCTGGACACCGATTCTTCACTCGTATCGCAATAGGTTCAGGCAGTCGGGCCGACGCTCTCCCGGCTAACGGCCCCCGGCGCGGCGAAGCGCCGATGCAGGCCCACTGTCAGGAGGATGGCAACCACGATGCCGATCAGCGGAGGAATCCCCACCTCGAACTCTCCGGAGAGCCATGCAAGGAACGCTGCGATGGCGTAGACAGCGAGGTGGCGCCAGTACACCGGCTGCGGGGTGTGGTCTTCGGGAATGCCTCGACGCCATCGGCACAAGAAGTCCCCGATGAGCACGCCTCCCAATGGTGGGATGAAGGTTCCCAGCAGACTGAGATAGTCCACGAGATGGTTGTGCACGCCGGTCAGCGCGAGAAGGGTGCCGATCACGCACCCGCCGATGATAAATGGCGCCTTTCGTGGGTGCCTGAACATCTCGGCACCGGCGACTCCGAAGGCATATGCGGTGTCGGCGTTGCTCTTCCAGAGGTTTCCGAACAGAAGCACCAAACCCCAACCGACCAGCCCGAGATTATAGAGAACAAGCACGAAGTCACCTTCACCGAAGGTGATCGCTCCGATTGCGCCGAACAGGATCATCAGTCCATTGCCTACGAGGAACCCGATTATGCATGCCCAAGCTGCTTGCGATCCGGAACGGGCGAATCGGGTCCAGTTGGGTGCTTGCGTCCCGGCCGATACAAAGGTGCCGACCACCGTCGTGATTGCGAGGGTGACTGTCATCGTCGTTGTGGGTTCGATCGAAGTCAGACCTGAGAATCCGCCGACCTCGTCGAGGGACCTGGACACCACCCAGCAAGCCAGTGCGATGATCAACGGAGTCGAGATCAACGAGACCCAATACATCCCGCGGTATCCGTAGCACGCGGTGATGCACATCAGGATGCTCGCCGCGATCATCACCGCCGCGCGGGCGGCGTACGACTCCCAGCCCAAAGCTTGAGCGGTGAGCTCGCCGATCGTGCCGATAATGACGCCGTACCAACCGATTTGGGTGCCACCGAGCAACAACGAGGCCAGCTTGGACCCGCGAGAGCCGAAGCTATAGCGCGCCATGACGACGGTCGTCAGGCCGGTGCGAGCACCGGCGTACCCCATCATGGCGACGTACGCGCCCAAGATCGCCGATCCGGCCGCGATCACCATCATCAACTTCCAGAACGAGAATGCGGTGCCGAGTGCAGCACCGGCGAGCATCGTCGGTGTGAAGATGGTGAACCCCAGCAGCACCACTGCGAGCGAGAAGAACGGCTTACGGGCACTGAGCGGCACCGGTGTGACGGGATAATCCAGGTCGATGGGGGTGCCAGTGTCCGTGCAGTCGGCTTCGACCGGCACGGGTTCAGCTGTGCTGCTCATGCTTGCTCGCCAATGTCTTCGAGCCACAGGCTCGGTCGCTCGGCCAGCATGCGTTCCATCAGCGTCATGCACTCGGCGTCGTCGACCACGTCGACCTGCACCCCGTGCTCACGCAACCAGGATTCCGACGACTCGAACGAGCTGTTTTCACCGACTACGATTCTTGGAATCTCGTACAGCACAGCAGTACCCGCGCACATGAAGCATGGCGACAAAGTTGTATAGAGGACACACTTACGGTAAACCGAAGCCTGGAGCCGCCCCGCTTGTTCGATGCAATCGGTTTCTCCGTGGCGGATGGCGCTGTTCATTTGAACTCTGCGGTTGCGGCCCACAGCGAGAACTTCGCCCTCGTGAACCAACGCCGCACCGATCGGCACGCCACCTTCCTCCCAGCCGATCCTCGCCTGTTCGATGGCGAGTCCGAGAAAGTACTCATCTGTGCGGACTGAATTGTTCAAGTGTCCTCCTTGACGAAGATGAAGCGTCCTTGTGGCGCGTATCACAATTCGACCAGGCTTGAAATGGGTTGCCAAGGGACAAGGTGTCAATTGGGCAGAAGGCACTCTATGACGAACTGTCCCTGTGGCCGAGTATTGACCGATGCTGCCCACTCTGCGAGAAGTTCTCGCTCTGCCTTCGTTCAAGGCTGCCGCCGTCGAGGTGCTCGCGGGCTCTCCTGATACTGCGGTGATCCGCTGGGTCCATTCGTCCGAGGTGTACGAGATGGGCGGACTGCTCGCCGGCGGAGAGCTTCTTCTCACAACGGGACTCGGTCTCCAGGGGCGGTCCGCCGAGCAGCTGACCGCCTACCTTGACCAGGTGGCGGACGCCGGTTGCGTTGCACTCGCGATAGAGGTCGGACGCTCGTTCCTCACCGCCCCGCCCGAGCTCATCGAGGCTTCTCGACGTCGGGGCGTGGCGTTCCTTACCCTGCATGCGGTGGTTCCGTTCGAGCGGATGGTCGAAGACTTTCACGACCTGATAGTCCGTCGCAGGCTCGGTTCGCCGCGGGCCGGTGATCCTGTCTGGCAGGAACTTCTGGATCTCGTCGTGGCGGGGCAGGGGATGACCGCGCTGCTCAACGGGATCGCGCGCCTCGCCGGGTGCGGGGTCGATCTTGTCGACGCGGAGGGCCGAGTCGTCGAACGCAACGCCACCGCCGCGGAGCGGTCGGAGAGTGAGCGGACGATCCTCGATGTGCGCGGTCCAACCGGCTCGCTCGGGCGACTCGTCCTGAGCGGACGGGCGACCGCGCGGCGTTCCGCTGTCGCAAAGTGCGCGGCTGTCGCGGTGGCCCTGGAAATGGGTCGCCACCCTGACCTCAGCCCCCGTCAATCGCTCGCTCAGTCGGTGATCACCGACCTGGTGGGAGGCGTGCTCACCTCCCACGGTGACCTGTCCGAGCGATTGAGTACTGCAGGCTGGACACCACTGGACGGTCAGCATGTACTCGTTGTTGCCGTTGATGTCGATCATCGAACACCGGTTCGCGAGCTCGCCGCCCCTGTCCGGGAGGCGGTCGAGGCAGTACTCGGTCGATGCCTGATCGGGGTGACCGCGAACCACATAGTCGTGCTCGCTCAGGGATGGTTACACGCCTCGCCGGCGCGCGTTCGGGCCGCCTTCATCGAAGTCGACGCGCTACTGCGCCGGGGACCCGGCGGATCGGCGATACGCACGCTGGGGGTGGCAGCGCCGGTCCAGCAACTATCCGACATCTCGACGGCGCTCGGTCAGGCACGAGAGATCGTCCAGATCGCCCGGCGTTTCGGAACCCGAACCGGGGTTATCCTCGCGAGGGATGTCGGTATCCAACGGTTGCTCGCCGCCGGGGTACCGGCGACCATGCTCAACGCATTCATCGCCGAGCAGCTCGGCCCCGTGATCGCCTACGACACACAGCATTCCGCAGACCTTGTCAGGACTCTAGATGCGTTCATCGCAAACCGGGGCAGCAAGGCCCAGACCGCTGTCCTTCTGGGGATTCGACGTCAGTCTCTCTATGGCCGCTTGGCCCGTCTCGAGAAGCTGCTGGGCGCACCCCTCGATGATCCGATGCAGTTGGTGTGCTTGGGTCTGGCACTGACCGCATGGCGCATGAAGACCGGTCTCGACCCGCAGGCCGCTTTCGCGCGTTCCTCGAACGGCCAGCCGTAATCCGCTGCATCTGTTTCGGCGGATGGGGTGCGGCGCCCACTTCCTCGTTTCGGTGGTTGTGTCACTCACTGCTCGCCGTTGGACTCGGTTCTGGTCGAATCCGTGCACCGGAAGCTTGGCCGATATCACCCGTCGTGTGGCTGGAATCGACCGCTCCTTACCGCCCCGACTCGTCCAGCCTCGACGAGTGGCGAACGAAAACTCTGGAGAGCGAATTACGGTTTCGGGACCATCGGTCTGCCTATCCCGAAAGCAGGCTGTCCGGTGAATGGTGGTCCACACCGGTCTCCGGTAACACGCTCACCACCACCCGAACTCGAAACGGGATCGGCGCACTGGAACTGCTGATGGAAGAAGACTCGGACGGTGGCGGAGAAGCAAGAGTCCGGCCCGTCCACGTCCGCAACTCACCCCGCGTGTACGAGATTTCCACGCCGCAGGAATGGGCCAATCTGGTCGAAAGATACCCATTGGCCGTGCCGGAGTCGAGGCGCTCCGACTGGTTCGAGACCACCGGGAAGTACCGTAACTGGTTCATCCCCGACTGGGCCGCAGTAGCTGAAGATTACGACCCGGCGCACCTCGGTTTGCACGGTTATTTGACTACACTCGGTATCGCAATCTCCTTGTCCGACAACAAACGATCGACGTTGCTCGGTGGGTGGGATCCTGACGCGACCTTTTGGCTCGATCCCAATGTCATCGAGATCGATGACGAACCGACGCTGTGGCGTCACACCGACGAGCGTTGGGAACGAACATGACAATCCATTTTTCATGGTCGCAGTTTCTATGGATCACCTTCATCTTCGTTGGCGTGCCTTCGATGTTCGGTGCACTTCTCCTATGGAGTAGGTCCTCGAAGCGTAACGAAAGTATGGGCACCGGCTGTCTGGGGTTGTGGGCCACCGGACTCCTCGCGTTCGTCTTCGGATTCGCCTCGTGCGCAGGTTGGCTGAGCTGGTCTGCCGAGCAGAGAGGTGAGTTCCGAGGGCCCGGACTTCCCGCGCCGATTCAGTTCAATACCTCTGGTGTGGCGTCGACTGCGGAATCGGGCTTACCTATGTTCTCGACAAGGTCGACGGACACTGGACGGTCACCGGAACGACCGGGCAGATCAGCATTTCCTGATCTGCTTAGATTCGTCGCGCTTATTGTGTGCACTGCGGCGGATAGACTTCGATGATGCCCCGCTCCGTTCCTGCGGTCTCACATCCGATCGGATTGTGGGGCGTTGTAGCCATCGGCGTCGGAGGCATGGTCGGCGGCGGGATCTTCGCCGTCCTCGGACTATCGGTGCAGATCACCAAAGGCGCCGCACCGATCGCGTTTCTCCTGGCCGGGCTGGTAGCGTTGCTGACTGCGAGATCGTATGCGCTGCTCTCGAAGTCGTATCCGAGCCGCGGAGGCACGGTGACGTTCGTCAATCGTGCGTTCGGCACGGGATTGTTTTCCGGTGGCATCAATGTGCTGCTGTGGATGAGCTACATCGTTATGTTGGCGCTGTATTCACAGGCGTTCGGGAGCTACGCGTCCAGTTTCCTGCCACCGGAGTTTCGCAGCCTTGGCAAGCATCTCCTTCTCACAGCGGCGATCGTCCTCATCACCGTTCTCAACATCGCCGGTGCATCTACGATCGCTCGCACCGAGCGCTATGTCGTGGCGATCAAGATCGCTATCTTGGTGTTGTTCGTGGTGGTCGGGCTGGCTGGGGTCTCCGCAGAACGGCTCGAACCGTCACAGTGGAGCTCCCCGATCTCCATCGTGGCAGGCGGCATGATCATCTTCTTGGCCTACGAAGGATTCGAACTGATCGCCAACACCGCCGAGGACGTCGACGATCCCGGCCGCACCCTCACGAGGGCCTACTACATTTCGGTGCTCTTCGTGATCGTGTTGTACGTGCTCGTCGCTGTTGTCTCCGTGGGGGCCGTGCCGTTAGCGAGCCTGATCGACGCGCGTGACTACGCGCTGGCCGAGGCCGCCCGCCCCGCCCTCGGAGCAGTCGGGTTCACGATGATCGGTATTGCGGCGATGCTCTCGACTGCGTCGGCGATCAACGCCACTTTGTACGGATCGGCTCGGATGATCTACGTCATCTCCAAGTCGCGAGAACTACCTGCCCAGCTCCAACGTCCAATCTGGAACCACCCGATCGAAGGGCTGCTGATCACCTCCGGATCGACCATCGTGCTCGCGAATGCACTGGACCTGAACAGCATCTCCACCATGGGTAGCGCGGGCTTTCTCATCATCTTCGCCGTGGTGAACGCCGCTGAAGCTCGCACAGCGCGCCAGCGTGGATCGACGCCGTGGATCGCTGTCCTGTCAGCTACGGCGTGTGCCGGCGCGCTGGCAGCTCTACTTGCCGAGAGCACCGTCGGCCCCGCGACCGTCCTGGCAGTTATGGTGGCGCTGTCCTTCGGTATCGAAGCAGCCTTTCGGCACTTTCGTGGCCCGGCACCAAAGTTGTAGGACCTCATGGCCGTTCAGTCCCCGTCCCGGCCAGCGTCGCGGCAAGATGGCTGTCGGGGGCGGGTTGGGGCCGAGCTGTTCTGGAATAGTTCCTACGCATGGAATCAGTTGTGACCTTGTCGGCGAAGGACGCGGGTGAGCTATTCACGCTCCAGCGTGCCGCTTACGTGACCGAGGCCCAGGCCCACGAGGATCTGAACCTTCCTCCGTTGGTCGAATCGCTGACCGAGGTGACGAATGAACTCGACAAGCCTGAAGTGGATTCGTTCGGGTTGCGTGATGGCGCACAACGCCTCGTCGGGGCGGTACGTGTGCGTGTCCTTCCTTCAAATGCGCGGTGTGCAGAGGTGGGCAGGCTGGTCGTAGCCCCTGATGTACAGGGTCGTGGATTGGGAAGTCGGTTGCTCGAACTCGTGGAAGAGCGAGTTTCTGAGGACATCACCGAGCTGAAGCTGTTCACCGGCGAACGCAGTGTCGGTAATCTGCGGCTCTACTCGAGGTTCGGGTACCAGGAAACACATCGTGTACCGACTTCGAGCGGCTATGCACTTGTCTATCTGAGCAAGCGACTGCGATAGAAATAGTCCTCGATATGGCCGGTACGATTCCGGCTCCGCATCTGCACCGCCAAAAACTCTGGTCTGCTCTTTTTCCTGTTGCACGGTTCACAAGAACCGAACTCGGTTGATAATCATACAAAGCAAGCTCGCGACCTGACCGCAGTTCACCCGCTCAGGTGACCTGCGGGGCGCGGATCGCGGGTTGGTGTCATGCCTCAGCACCCCGATCCGTCTACCGCCGCAACCGGAGCAGTCTCCGCTCACTCGTACCGACTGAGCGGAGACTGGCGGCAAGTGGATTCAGCCGGGGTTGTCGAGAACGAGCAGCCCAGGGGGAGTCCTATGTTGCGGGAACGACTGGAGGCATCGTGAAGGTGCCGGCCAGCACGTCTGCACCGGGGATGTAGGACCTGGCGAAGAGGATGAACTTCTTTCCGTCGGCCGGGCTGGGTAGCCAGTTCGCGGCCGCTTCGGCCGAGGGCGCTGTTGGTTGAATGTGGAGATCGATGCTGCCATCAGGGTTGGAGATCAACCCTTCGGTCTCACTGCTGATGACATAACGGTCGATCGGGTTCGGCGATGGGTATTGGCCATTCTCCCGAACCTCGTACAGCGTGACCGACCAGAATGCCTCTGCGGGAATTCCACCCTCGGGTAGGCGAAGCACGTAGCCCTCGGTGCCGAGCAGCGGGGCATTGTCGGCGTCGGTGAAGGTGATCCAGTAGTTCGCCTCCTTGCGGTCCATCCCCAACATGCCGCCGCCGGCCGACAATGCAAAGGCCCGTCGGGTGTAGTCCCTTTGCTCCGTGGTGCCGAGAACCGATCCGGGCGGGTTGTAGTTGGTCCAGCCCTGCGATGGGCGGTTCGCGAACTCTTGCATGTAGCGACCGAACTCGGGATATTTCGCGTTCCACGCTGCCTTGATGTCATCGGGCAGGGGTCCCCAGCCGCAGTCGGCCCCACAGATGCCGACCTCACGGAACCGGTCGACAGCCGACTGGTCATGCGCTGGCGGTGGGTTCAGCTCGAGCATCTGATTGACGACATCGAGGTAGTTCTCGGGGTCATCGTCGGTGGGCTGAACCCGCTTCGTCGAGCTTTCCGACACAGGTTGAGTGGGGGTGAAGCGGAATCCATCCTGTACAGCATTCGCCGCAACTTGGTCGGCGGTCCCGGTCGTCTGAACGCGCAGGTTGACATAGACGTCGTTCGTGGGCGCTCTGACCACAGTGGCGTCGGCGGGGGCCTCACCCTGCCAGTCCGGCCCCACGACCAGATGCTTCTGCGCTTGCGTGCCGGTGGTGCGCTCGCCGGCGTAGAAGAAGCTGTTGGAGTAGAAGTCGATCAAGACCAGCGAGTAGTAGCGTGACTGCACTTCCGGAATATCAAGGTAGACAGGTCCGTCCGCCAAATTCAACCAGGCAGTGGAGTAGAGAACGTCCTGGCTCGGCCCGTTCGCCCAAGTGTCGTCGGGCCCTGCCAGTGACCGTGAGTGCACGAAGTTGTTCAGCGTGGTGCTCGTCCGTGAGTCGGTCGTCTCCAACGCCGTCCATCGATAACGTGAAAGGTCGTAGAGCGGAAACGCGAAACTGTAGGCTTCCTTGATTGTTGCGTCGAGATCCGTCGCCGTCACTGCTGGTTCCGATTCTGGTTCCGATTCCGTGGCGCCCGATGAGCAGCTCGACGCGGCGAATACAGCCAAGCAAAGTCCTGCTATGAGCGCGGCCTTTCGGGTCCCTACGCGGCATATTTTCTGATGCATCGTCAAATTCCTTTTCTTGTCTACCAAGTACCGTCGCCGCGAAGGACAGCGTCGGCGCCGCCGTCCAGGAATACGACTTGGCCGGTGATATGAGAGTTTTCTTTGGACACCAGCCAGGAAATCAATTGCGCCACCTGTTGTGGCTGGGCATGACCGTTCAACGGCATCGGCACGCTGCCATCGATAGCCTTTAGACCTGCATCGGTGTCGAGCATGGCCTGGATCATCGGTGTGACGATGGTGCCGGGGGCGATGGCGTTGAGCGGAATGCCCATGCCTGCCCACTCAGCCGTGATGGCGTTGCGACGCACCCAGCGTGCGATCGCAGCTTTCGACGACGAATAGATCTGTGCACCGTGGCCGCCTTCCACGGCGGACCGGGCTGCTGCTGTTGCCGCGGCTTCGTCGCCGGCAAGTGCGGCTTCGACGATGGAAGGATCAGTGGGGTGTAGTGACGCTACAGACGAGATCACCACGGCCCTCGGATCGGTGCCTTCGACGAGTAGAGGCCGCAGGCCTTCGAGGGTAGCCACAGCACCGAAGTAGTTGACACCAATGGTGATCGGGTCGAACAGTGCGACGCCCGCGCAGGCTACAACCCCGTCCAACCTTCCGCCTGTCAACTGGCGAGCCCGTTCGACGAGCTCGCGTCGTCCGTCTGCCGTCGCGAGGTCAACGGTGATATCGCTGTCTCGCAGATCTGCGCCGACGACGTGAGCACCCTGGTTGCGCAGATGCGCGGCAGCGGCAGCACCGATACCGGAAGCACTACCGGTCACTAAGTACGTTCTGGGCATGTCCCGCCTTGTCATGGTTCGAGGAAGCGTGATCGCAATGTGCGCATATGAGACAAGGTGCCAATCTATGCCATCATGCTAATGTGTGTCAAAGGCCTCCGGAGGAACTATGACTCGACCGCAGCAGTCGTTGATGGACCGTCGTCGGGCGGCAGTGCGGATGGACATCGCCGCGAGTGCTGCACGACTCTTTGCTGAGCGCGGATTCGACGCGACCTCGGTGGAGGACATTGCGCGCGGAGCCGGGATGTCGGTTCGAACCTTCTACCGGCACTGCGATGCGAAAGAAGACACCTTGACCCCAGTGGTTGTGTCAGGGATTCGCCACTTCGTCGAATGCCTGCGCACCAGACCAGAACAAGAATTGGTGTCCACATCCGTACAGCAAGCATTTCTGCAGGTATTCGAACGTTACAAGAACGCAGAAGGTATTTCGTCGAGCGAACTTTTCGTCATCCTCACTTCAGTGCCCGGTATTCACGCACGATGGATGGTTGCGGCACATGGACTAGCAGAGGAAATGCGACCGCTTCTCGCGCGGCGTGCCGGATTGGAACCTGATGGTCTCGAGGCGCGCATGTTGTCGCATACGCTTATCGGCGCGCTCACAGTCACTTTGGAGTACTGGGCAGCCCAGGAACAGGGCGATCCCAACGAGATCGGACGACTCGCAGCATCAGCGCTATCAGTGCTCCGGATCATTACCGTCGAACAAGAACACTGAACTCACTCCAGATTCGACAGATTAGGAAAAATGATGATTCGATCTATCACACGTAACGTGATTGTTCCCGTGCTACCGGATCTCGCGTGGGAGTACGTGGGGGACTTCGATGCTCTTGCGTCTTGGCATCCCGGTGTTCCTCCCGTAGAGATGGAAAACAATGCAGACCCGAAAGAGATAGGTTCTGTCCGAACCTTTTCAGTAGACGGACGAGTAGTGGCCCGTGAGCAATTACGCGCCCGCGATGCTGAGAAGCGCAGCTACAGTTATGAAGTACTCGACCCGATGCTGCCCGTCCGTGACTACGTCGCGACGATCGCGGTCGTCCCCCACGATCAGGGCTCACAAATCCAATGGAGCGCTACCTATCGATCCGGCGACGAGACTGTAGCCATGATCGAGCAGGCATATGGCGACAACGTCTACCGCACTGGACTCAAAGCTTTTGGAGAACATTTTGGCGCATAGCGGCTCGCAGATCGGTTGCATACTGCACGAACATCTGCCCGCATGACTCGTTCACAATAGCTGCGCTGACACAACGTCGGCATCTGAACTTTCAAACCTCGATGCAACGGTCGGTGGTGTCACGCGCTGTCGAGTTCCTGCGGGGTTTCGAGTGAGGCCATCCCCCCCGCTCACCTCTGCCAAACATGCCGATCGTGATGCGGCGACGGCGAGGTGGCGTCTTGCCGTGATTGTGCGCAAGGGTAGAGGATAACCCTCACGCCTGTTCGGGCCTGTACTGGAGGTTGCTGTGAAGAAAGTTGTTCGTACGCTGCTTGTCTGCGCATCCGTCGTCATAGGTTCGACGCTGGCGACGGTGGGCACTGCGTCCGCGGCTGTGACCGTTCCGTTCCAAGTCGACCCGGCACCGTTCGGAAATCCGAACGGCAGTTTCGACGCTCCCGCTGTGCGCTGTGTGGCGGTGCTCGGCGAACAGCCTGGCACGGTGACCATTACCGGTGGCAAGGAAGGCAGGTGGGGGTGCTTGATCTCGTCCGACGTGCATTGGTTGAATCTGTCGACCGGAGCGTCTGGCTCCGCGCGAATGTCTGACGGACTCTATGGATTTCCGTCCGAAGCGACGCTGATGAGTGGGTCTGGGCATGTTGTGGTCACCATCGTTTCCACCCTTGGGACGATCACTCCAGGAATCGCAAGCTTCTTCGTTCCATAGAAGCCGTGGTACGAAAATCGGCGTGGGGTCATTCGGACAGTTGAATTTTTGGACCGAAATCTGCATTTCAGCTGTTCAGGGCCAATCGGTTGAGTCTTTGATTCCGCTGGAGTTCGGAGCAGGTGGTATCAATTTGAAGTACATAACCCTTCTGCGACCCAATGAGACGGCGCAGAAGAAGATCTGTGCTGATGGTCTCGAAGAATTCTGATGTGACAGTGCAGCCGTGGAGGATACATGCGCGGACGCAAACTCAGCGGATCTGAATGACAAGCAGTAACGGGCGACCACCCGACGAGTAAGGAACAACCATGACGACACCTCCTGGATGGCACGCGGACCCGGAAGGCTCGGCACAGCTACGGTGGTGGGACGGCCAACAGTGGACGACCGCTCTTCAGCCAGATCCAATGAAACCGACTGCTTCAGAACACTTGTCAGGCCTCCCTGCTGATCCGGCTTCCGGTGGATCCAGCCGTAAGAAGTGGCCATGGTTCGTGGCCGCCGGCGTGGTGCTTCTCGTCGTTATCGGTGCGGTCAATTCAGCCAACAAGACATCGGACGACGTAGCGGACGCGCAGGCGGCCACAACGACACAATCGAGTGCGGTCGAAAAGGCTCCCATCATTCCGAAAGCCACGATCACTACTGTCCTTCCGCCCCCGCCCCCGCCACCGGCTCCGGTCGTGCCGATGGCAACTACCGAACCTGTGACGCCAAGACCTACCGCGCCTGCCGCACCGAAGACGACTGAGCGGGCCAGCGGGCAGACGGGGATGACCGGCGGACAGCGCAATGCTGTGCGTGCGGCCAACAGCTATCTCGACGTGACCGCCTTTTCGCGAGAGGGTCTTATCGAGCAGTTGGAGTTCGAGGACTATTCGAGCGAGGATGCGGCATTCGCTGTGGACTATATAGCGCCTGACTGGAACGAACAGGCTTCGCTTGCCGCGGAAGACTATCTCGACGTGATGGCATTTTCGAGACAGGGACTAATCGACCAACTGGTATTCGGAGGGTTCACCCCTGAACAGGCTCAGTACGGAGTGGATCAGACAGGGCTCTAGCCTCCCGGCTGACCAAGAGTGGCAGACCCCCAAGGAAGTTGTTTCACCGCCTCTCGACGGATGGCGGATCCGGTCCAGCAACTTCCCAGCGTTTCGGAACCCGGGTTGGGCGAGGGATGTCGAAATTTGACCTCAGCTGTCTGATCGCGTAACTCGACTCTCGATCGAGCTCCGGGCCGAATCCGATCGACCATTAGAGTCGAGCGATGACTCCCGTGAGCTGGACACTCGACGCATCAGGTGGAGGCCACCTGACGATCAAGACGGACGTCACCGGCAAGGCGTCCAAACTGGGCCACCGCCTCACCATTGCAATGAAGTCGTGGACGGCCGCCATCGACTGGTCTGGGCACACTCCCACCTCGGTCACCTTCACCGCCGAAGTCGATTCACTCGACGTGGTAGGCGGTGAAGGTGGTGTCACGCCGCTGATCGGTCCGGAGAAGATGCTCGCAAAATCCAACGCGCTGAAGACCTTCGACGCAAAACGGTACCCCCAGATTCGCTTCCGCTCAGACGATATCGCCGCGAAAGAGAACGGATTCGCCCTGCGCGGCACGATGGAGATCCATGGTGTCACCCGTGAGATGACTGTGATCGTAATCGTCGCCGACGACGGTACGAAATGGCACTGTGCATCCGAAAGTACAGTGCGCCAGTCAGATTACGGAATCAAGCCGTACTCACAGATGCTGGGTGCTATGAAGGTGGTCGATGAGGTGACCGTGTCCTTCGAGGCCGAGCGCACGAAGCCAAGCTTGAATCCACCGAAACGGTAATCGACGAAGGATCTCAGGTGCGACGGTAGGCGTTGTGAAGTGCGACCGGGTACTTCGCGTTCGCTGCGTGGATAACCGCGACTTGACACTTGAGGTCTTTCGAGTTCGACCGAAACCGTGCACACTACGTCGATGACTCGAAAACGAGGGGTAGAGAAAGCAATCGGTTCAGCAGTACTAGTCGCGGCACTCGCTATGACCGCGGGGTGCGGGAGCGATACATCGTCTGCCGATGGACCGCCCGGTGTCAGCGTCAACGGCGTCGGTGAAGTCGAAGGCACACCTGACACCCTGACGGCGCAGATCGGCGTCGAGACAATAGCCGACGACGTCACCACCGCCATCGATCAGGCGAACACCGCGGTCGGCACAGTGACCGATGCGGTAGCCGCCGCAGGCGTCGATCGAGAAGACATTCAGACTCAACAGGTGTCGATCAACCCCCAGTACTCGGGTGGGATGCCCGGCGGAACCCCAGAGATTTCCGGCTACCAGGCAACCAACACCTTGCGAGTCACGGTTCGGGACCTGTCGAAGGCGTCGACGGTCCTCGGCGACGCCACGTCCGCCGGTGGCAACGCAACCCGGATCTCCGGAGTGTCATTCCGCATCGACGACGATTCGGAACTGATATCCGACGCGCGGGCCCGGGCATTCGCCGACGCCCGCGATCGCGCTGAACAGTACGCGACGCTCTCGGGTAGCGACCTCGGGCAAGTTCTGTCCATTACCGAGAACATCACCGGGCAGGACCAACTGTCGAGATTCCCAGATGGCGCGAGTATGGCCGACTCATCGGTCCCCATCGAACCCGGGCAGCAGACTGTCAGCGTGTCCGTGGCCGTCAAATGGGCTTTGGACTGATCCGCACCAATTTCCTCGGTGTCTAGACCAACTTGTTGTCTCGGTTCTCCCAGTATGGTTTGCGGAGGTCGCGTTTGAGGATCTTTCCGGTGGGGTTGCGGGGGAGGACTTCGACGACGTCGATACTCGTGGGGCATTTGAACTTTGCGAGACGGCCGCGGGTATAGGTGATCAATTCGGATTCATCGACGATCGCGTCGGGCACGAGAACGACAACGGCTTTGATCGTTTCACCCCAACGGTCGTCGGGGACGCCGATGACCGCGACCTCGGCTATTGCGGGATGCTCCACGAGGATCCGTTCGATCTCAGGTGAGTAGACGTTCTCACCACCGGTAATGATCATGTCCTTGAGGCGGTCTTCGATGAATACGAAGCCGCCATCATCGGCTCGACCCATGTCCCCGCTGCGTAACCACCCTTCGGCGGTGATGGTTTCGGCTGTAGCCTCGGGTTTACCCAGATAGCCCGGGGTGCATTGTTCCGACCGCCACCACAGCTCACCAGTAATGCCGGTTGGTGCATCCTCGAGTGTCACGGGATCGACGATCCGGACTTCCATACCGGGGATCGGCGTCCCAGCCGAGGCCATGCGTTCGGTCTGGGCTTCATCGCGATGAACGTCGGACATCAACGCGGTAACCACCCCCGCCAACTCCGTCATGCCGTAGACCTGTACGAACTCGGTGTCCGGCCAGGCAGCAAGCGCAGCGCGTAACAGTGGCAGCGGCATCGGTGCAGCGCCGTAGATGATGCGCTTGAATGCCTTGAACGCGTTGATCGCTTGTTCTCCCGCAGCCAACACCCCGGAGATCACCGGGGGAACGAGGAAGGCGATGTTGGCGCCGGCCGCGAGTCCGGCAAAGATAGACGGGCCGTCAGCTTCCCGGGTGAAGTAGCAGTGCTTACCAGCATGAATTCCCATAATGGCGTAGCAGGTTCCACCGACGTGGAACATAGGCATGGCGATCAAGAATCGGTGGTCTTCCTCCGCCGGCATGATTTCGAGCATGCTGTCGCTGTGTGCGAAGAGGTTTCGATGTGTCAGCCGAATACCTTTGGGACGACCGGTAGTCCCCGAGCTGTAGAGAATCAGTGCAGTTGCATCCGGGCTTACATGTGGGCGGGGGTATAAAGGCGAGACTCCGTCGATCCAAGGCTCGAACTCATCGTGTTCACCGCCTACCGATAAGATCCTTTCGACGGCGGTCAGACGGTCGCGGATCGCAAGAATCTGTGGATGGAGTTCGCTGCCGACGAACAGGATGCGGGCACCTGAGTCGGCGAGCACGTAATCGAGTTCTTCACCTGCAAGCCGCCAGTTCGGAACGACGTTCGCCGCACCGAGAAGCGAAGCGGCATAGGTGACTTCGATACATGACAAATGATTTTTGTCGACAAAGGCGACCGTATCGCCGGCTACGATACCCGCGTCGGCGAGTGCGGACGCGACGCGAAGGATGCGGTCATACCACTGTGACCAGGTGTATTCCGACCCTTGGAAGGCCATCGCAAGCTCGTCCGGTTTGACCGTCGACCAATGCTCGACGCGATCGGAGATGATTGCTGCGGTGGAATCGGACATCGAACCATCCTTATATCGGTTTGGCGTACGGATTACGTAAGTCCGGTTGCCTCGCAATCGTGAATCGAACATTAACTTGGGCCTCGGTTCGGCGGACGACTTCCATCCAAATCGAAGTCTCCGAGTTCGCGACGGCGAGAGTGCAATACCTGCCGTCAGCGAAGGGGCCCGAGGTCCCGCGTGAGGATCTAGGTCGGTCATCGACTCCATCGGCGAAATGTAGGTGTCGCATGGGCTCATCAGTAGACACCGGCGCCCCTGGTCATCGAGCCGCCGCACCCACGCACAGGGCGGGATTCGTTCGATCGACGCGCTGTTCGCACGTTGGAGACGCTACGGATGGCGTGGAATCTCCGGGGGTTGTCAAGGCGATGACCGACTGCGCGACGATCCGAGGTCGACCGAGGTGTTCGACGCGAGTTCGTCACGGAGTGCTGTGATCTGGATGGTGAGTTCGGCGATCTGCTTCTCGGTTGCAGCTTGGTTGACGTCGTCCTGTTCGGCCACTTTCTGCACAAGCCAGGACGCCAAAGTCGCTGTCACCACTCCCAACAGGGCGATGCCGGCGATCATCAGCGCAACCGCGATGCACCGACCTGTTGCAGTGCTGGGGCTGTAATCCCCATATCCGACAGTTGTCACCGTCGCAACGGACCACCAGAGGGCGTCTGGAAACGTTTTTATGTTCCCGGTCGGTGCGGCTCGCTCGACGTCGAGCATCGCCAGTGAGGCCACGAAGACCAGCAGGACTGTTCCGGTGACTGCGTAGGTAACGACGCGCCCTCGCAACGCACCTCCGATCGAACGTTGCAGAAAGCTCACCAAGGTGAGCAGTCGAAGCAATCGGAGTGGTCGCAGTACCGGAAGGACGACAATCGCTAGTTCATGCAGGTGCAGCGCGAACCATCGAGTTCGCTGATCGGCGAGCGTGAGCCGTACGAGATAGTCGACGCCGAACAAAACCCAAATCACCAGTACGGCGTTTTCTGCGACTCGTTGGCCGAAACCAGCCGGCTGGGTCAGCACCGTCCAGGCGTAGATCGCAAGGAATGTCAAAGCTGCACCTGCCAGAGGCCATTCAGTTGACCGTTCCCATCGCTCGTAGTCCATGGGGTGGCACTGTACCGATCAGCTGAGTCGAACGAAGATCCGCTTCGCTCCCGTTTCGGCATCCATGATGTCCAACAAGCAAAGACGCATCCAGAATGAGCATGGGACCGTTGTTCACATAATTTTTCGAAGTGGATTCGGTGCGTTGGGTGCGTTGGATACTCTGACAGGTCGAGATTATTTTCTTCCGATAGGAGCGTGCTTCGAGTGACTTCACCATTCCTGACCAAGGGCCAGAATGTTGCCCTACCGGACGGAGTGACCGAATTGGATGTGATCGTCTCTTGGGTCGATCCGGACCGAGATCTCGATGCGTCTGCTTTGCTGGTGGATTCGAACTCTCGTGTCCGATCGGACGCAGACTTCGTCTTCTACAATCAACCAGAGTCCGCTGAAGCAGCTGTGAGATATCTCGGCAGCAGCAGCACCGACGAGGGTAAGCAGGAGAGAATCTCGATTCATCTGGCGACACTTCCTTTGGATGTGGCAAAGGTCGTCATCGCAGGCAGTGCCGATGACCACGTGTTGGGTGATTTCGGGAAGCTGTCCCTGCAGGTACGCGATCAGTCGGGTTCAGTTATAGGTGAATTCTTCACGGCCGACGCCACATCCGAGCGTGCGTTCGTCTTCGGTGAGGTGTACCGGCGAGATGGCTCGTGGAAGCTGCGCGCAGTCGGGCAAGGATGGGAGTCGGGTCTTGCCGGTCTGGCAAAGGATTTCGGCGTCGACGTCGATGACAGCGATATCGAGTCGGTAGTCGACGACGTCGTGATCGAGGTCCCCGACTCGCACACTCAGAGCGCTGCATCCACGGGCGAGGTCGTCGAGATATCCGTTATCGATGTCGAACGCCCGAAACGTGGTGTGCGAACCAAGAAGCCGGCGCCCAAGAGGGTAGCAGTACCTCAGTTCACCCTCGCGGGAGGGGAGAGTTGGCATACTGCTCGATTGTTCTCGGTCGCCGGTGTCGGGTCCGGTGAGGAGCAAGAGAAGAGAGCAACATCTGCCCTTATCGCGACGATGCAGGCTGTGCGTCCGTTCGCACGAGTGATCTGCTCTCGCGCTGGGGCACCGGCTGGACCATTCGAGGGCTACCTGGAAGTGCCCTTCGTCAAAGGCGAGGGAAAGGTAATCCCAGATGGGGTATTCCGGGTCTCGCGGGCCGGGCACATCTGGACCGCCTTGCTCGAAGTCAAGACCGGCGCAGGCAAGTTGTACAAGGAACAGGTGGAAAACTACCTCGACGTCGCCAGGCGTCACAAGTACGAGGTAGTGCTGACACTGTCGAACGACATACCAGCTTCGGTGGGTGAGCTCCCGGTCGAAGTGAACAAGACCAAACTCAGCAAGGTGTCGTTGCGTCATATTTCGTGGTCCGAGGTGATCCATGAAGCTCGAATGTTGTTGTCGCACGGTGACCTCACTGATTCCTTGCAGGTGTGGATTCTGAGTGAGTTCGTCAGGTATCTGACTCACCCGAAATCAGGTGCGACGGAATTCGTGGACATGGGTCGTCACTGGGTAGCCGTGCGTGATTCGGTTACCGATGGCACGCTCCGCAGTAGTGATGTCAAGGCGCTTGCGGTCGCGAATACTTGGGCATCCTTGTCGAGGCATCTCGCGTTGCGGATGACCGCTGACCTCGGGGTACTAGTGAAGCACCATCTCCCCAGAAAGCTCAATGGCGACCCGCAGGCTCGGAACGAATATCTGGTCGATCAACTTGCGACTTCTGGATACCTGTCTGCCACGTTGCGAATCCCGGACGCTGCCGGCGATCTCACGGTCCAAGCAGATCTGCGTACGAACAAGATTCAGTGCAGCACGACTCTCGACGCACCGACGGAGGGGACGGCGCTTCGGCGGACGTCGTGGTTGCTCAAGCAACTCAAGAACGCCCCGGCAGACATTCTCGTCGAAGCGGTGTTCGCCGATGTCGGCGAAACTTCGTGTGAGAACTTGGCGACTGTGCGAGCCGACGCAAAGTCGTTGACATCCGGGCGGGTCAGCGAGCTGCAGCGTTTTACACTTACGTCACCGTTGAAGATGGGCAGCAAGCGCTCTGGATCCGCAGCGAGTTTCATCGGCAGCGTCACCGATGGGGTCGATGGCTTCTACCGCGATGTGGTGCAACCACTCAAGCAGTGGGTACCGTCTGCGCCCGAGTCGTCTCCGGCCGAAGCGTCCGGTGTATAGCTCCATACCGATATCGAGTAGCTTACGACCCGGTTGTCCGCGGATCCGGTGCCCATTTCAGCGGGCACCGGATCCGCGGGCGGTTGTGACCGCTCCTCAGCCAGTGGCGTACATCGAGTCACCGGCGGAACGGGTCGATTCGAGTACCGATACCAGCGTGCGACTCGACTGGGCCGGTCGAGTCACATGAAGTACTCGGCGCGGCTGACGTAGGTTTCGGACACGAAAAGCACTCCTGGTGAGGCGTCGAGAAATGGTCTGAGACCGGCGAGGAGCGCTTCGACCTTGGCTTCTGGAACTACAGTGATCAGTAACTCCAGTGCTGCCTGCTGATTGAAGAGCAATCGGCCCTGGCGATAGCCATGATGGCCGAGGCCGGAAACCCCGGACACGGCGGTGAAGCCGGTGACGTCGGCACTGCGAAAGAGTTCGCGTACTGCAGGTGCGTCGTCTCCGGTGACGACGATTTCGATCTTGGTCATTTTTGTCAGGCCTGTGTATGTCATCTGGTTGTCTCCTGCTCGTGGGGGATAGGTGTTGTCGAATGTTCGTCCCAGCGTCGCCACCCCGTGCGGGTGTGGCGTTGCCAGGGTTGTCGAGTGTGTTCGCGTGCGGCCAGTGCTATCCACTCGTTGTCGACGAGATCCTGGAGCATGGGGTTTCGAGCGATGATCGTGGTGATGTTTGCCAGGGGTGCCTCGACTATGGCCATCAGTCGCATAGGTTCATGAACGAGCAGGCCTTCGTGGGTGAGGGATTGTTGCGGCAGTCCGAGTTGCAGATCTCCGCCATGTCCGGCAAGTACTCCAACACCGGCAATGACATTGTGGATGGTCTTCGTACCGGCGCCGAATGCGCGGGGCGCGACAGTTGAAAAATAGTATTGGGAGTTGATCCACTGCGCTACGACAAGGGGAGCGGTGAGGATCGTCTCGAGGGCTGTGCCGTCGGGATCGGTTGCAGCATCGTAGGAGTGGAGGAATGCGCGACGGTGGAGGTCGATACCCCTGGTGCTCGTGCGTGGCCCGATGATGAAGGCGGCATTGGATGCGAGGCCCCATTCGGGGTAGACCTGTGCCCAGTCGGCGGCTCTGGTTCGGACGTGGCGGGCCGCTTCGGTTGGCGACGGAGTCTTCGGTGCGCCGGGCAGGGCCGTGCACCGCTCGACGGCTAGTGCACTACTGACGATGTCGAGGTCCGCGGTCAGCCGTGCAAGGTCGTCCCTGTGACTGTTGGGCACCAAGTGGGTGTCGAGAACCACGACGCGGTCGGTGGTGGTGTTGTGCTGTGCTGCAATGAAATAGGTGTCATCACCGATGTCGATTCCGTAGTTGTGCAATTCGTTTCGGACGGCATGCGAGTTGAGAATGGCTGCAGCAGTGCGGGCTGTCGGAGCACCGGGTTGTCCTCCGCAGGCGCCGCAGTCGAGTGCCGCTTGGTAGGGGTTGTTCTCGGTCTGGCTGCCGTGTGCGCACATCACGACGAGACGCGCAAACCCTGTCGTGAAGCCCATTGTGGCCAACGCTGCGTGCGCGATACCTACTTGCTGATCCAACGCGATCGTATCGTCGACACTGATCACAGTGGATGCCCTTGGTGCAATGAGGTGGCGCACTCGCCGCCTGACCGCGGCGCTGGCAGTGGGTGCCAGCGTCTTGGTCGCGGCCCAGGGACCCGCCACCCATCCGGCTATTTCTGCGAGGGTGAACGGTGCGACTGCAGAGTCTTTCGCACTATGGAACGATGCGTCGGCGGCCGTGAGCGTCGAGAGCCCCGCGACACGGCGGGCGGCCGCGGGAAGCGCGTGCGTCGCGGGATGTTCGCCGACATCGTGGTTCGGAGAAATCAGCACCGGGCAGAGGTCTCTACTGGCTCCACCAGCGAGATCGGTGAAACGGATTGCGGCGGCGAAGAATCCCGCGAAACCGAGAGTTCGATACCCATCGAGTTCTTCGAGGTGGCGACGCAGGCCTTCGGATCGGGTGTCGATGCAGCACACCATCTGGACGTGTACAGGATCGGACGCAGGAGCTTCGGGAGTGTTCTGCAAGTCGTCGAGGAGCGCGTCGCGGTAATGCGCTTCGTAGGCGTCTTGCCATATGGCGGTACGCGCGGTGAGCGGCAGGACAGTGAGAATTCGACCTGCGGCAGCTAACTGAGCGTCCGTAACGTTGGCGATGCCCCAGGCCTGCACGAGAGTTTCCGACCGTTGCCGGGCTGACGGAGTCTCCGATTCCGTGGCGATCGTCGAGTCGTGTGTGACCCCCTGTCCGCTACCGCCAAGCAGTATTGCCTCGTAGGACAGTCTCATAGCTAGATAGTCGACTACGTCGATTCCAACTCCGCGCTCCGAGCACCACCGCACGTGGGCAGCCCACCCAGGCAGACGAGTCAAGTGTGCTTGCATATAAAGGGCCCGAGAATCGTCATCGACACCAAGCATGTCCAGTGCTGACAGCGCAGCGTCGTCGGCTCGGAAAGGCAGCTTGCGCAACGTAGCCCTGACGTGGCGGGGCAGAGTGTGGTCGCGGTGTGCGAGCTCATGCCAGGCTGCGAAGAATCCATTCTCACGTCCCGGCATCGGCCAACCAGCTGTGGTCGAACCCAGGAAGGCCGAGCACCATTTTGCCGTTTGAGTGTCGACGGTGTCAGCGACGGCGGGCTTATGCATCTCACTGCGAGTCCGGTTACTGCGCAATGGATCTGGGGATGGAATACCGTAAAGTAGGTCGTCCCTCAGGAGCTGTCCCGGTGTCGGGAACTCAGGGCCGAGTTGCACCCGGGGGCCGTCCATCACGCCGGGAAAGCGTCGTTGCAAGACCCCCTCGATGTCGGCATCGGTGATTCGACCGTCCCGATACAGCACCCGAAATGTCTGCTCGGGCAGGGTTGCCTGCGCACCGTAGAGATCACCGGCGCGGTGAGTGGCTTGTTCGAACGGCATCTTCGCGAGGCCTGCCAAGGGATTGACTGCGATGAAGGTTTCGACGGGGTAGTGCGTCGGCAGTACCCGGGCAGCCAAGGCCACCTCCGCACGCAACTTGGCTCGACGGATTCGGCTCGATGAGTGATCGACTGCTGCGGTCATCGGTGTGCTCCTGTCATAGGTGAAGTCGAGGCTGGTTTTGCGCGATTCGACAGCGGGTCAGGCATGCTGACGTGCCCTGCACTGAGCGCTCGCACGTAGAGCGTGCGATGCAGAAACTTCCAAGGTCCTGCGGCATCCGCATACCGCACCACCGTGACGCCAACGAGGACGCCGGCGATCGCTGTGAGGAGCCAACTAGCCGCAACAGGGGGCGCGTAATCGGGCAAGTCCGTGGTCATCCATCCGGCGACGGCACCGACGAGCCATACATAGCCCGCCGACGCCACTGCGAGCGTCGACACTGCTGTCAAAGCGCGGCCGACGTCGAATCCTCGTTCGAGCCACCCCATGGTGGCCGCGGTTGCAGTGGCCCACGCAAAGATCAACAGTGCGTACCCGGACTGGTGTTCGCCCGCGGGGAGAGGGAACAGCAGCACTGCGATACCCAACGTCATGGCCGTTACCGCTATCGAAGCGAGTGCAACTATCGCGTGCCGAGTCCGAGTGCTCCGCATCTTGGGCGGTGCGAAGGCAATTCGACGGTGGTGATCGACAGCCGACCCGGAGGAGAGGAACAAAGTCGCTTTGTACAGACCGTGGGCCACCAGATGGAATACCGCCGCAGCGTAGAGACCAAGACCACAGGTCAAGGTCATGAAACCCATCTGCGCCATGGTCGAATGGGTCAGGGCACCCTTGATGTCGGGTTTGGTCAGCATCAGTAGCGTTCCGTAGACCATGGTGACTGCACCCGCGAGCACCACCAGCCCCATTGCGACGGCAGAGTCGTTGACCAGGGATCCCAATCGGATCAGTAGTATTCCGCCGGCATTGACCACCCCTGCGTGCAGCAACGCAGACACAGGTGTCGGCGCAGTCAGTGTGGTGGGTAGCCAGCGATGAAACGGAATCTGTGCGGACCGCGACAGTGCCGCCAGGGCGAAGAGGCAGGCGATCGCTCCTGCGCTCAGGGTCGAAGCGTCGAAGTCCATTCCGTTCGTCGTCGCCAGTTCGAGGTTGCCCGCGTGGACGGTCACCAATACGACCGCCAGCCAGAGTGCGAGGTCCCCGATCAAAAAAGTGAGTGTCGTTCGTCTTATCCCGTCTCGTGCCGCGCTCAGGTGGGAGTAGGTAGCGAGCAGGAGACATAAGGCGATCCCTGCCATCGTCCAGAACACTGCGAGGCCTATCAGAGTCGCGGAGACCATCAAGCCGATCGAAGCGGTGGTGAGCAGACCTGCCGAGGCCGAGAACCACCGTGCACGAGAATCACCCGCCAGATAACGAACAGCAAAGCTCTGCGCGACGGCGCTCACTCCGAATACCAACAGCATCAAGAGCACGCCCAGCCGATTTGCCGCCACCCCGGCAAGAACGTTCCCGTCGTCACCTCTGATCAACATCGACACATCGCGGTGCGCGATGACGGCTATGCCCAATCCTCCCGTGGCGAGGAAACACCCGGACGCGACCCAGCCTCCCAGTTGTCGGGTTACGCAGGGGTAACGAGTATCCAGGGCTAACGCTGCCGCAGAGGCGAGTAGAGGCAGCACCACCACGCCGACCAGCACAGCAGCGAACACATTCTCTATTCTCATAGGTAGATAGATACATGTATTACAATTCAGGTGTCAAATCACCTGCATTGAGGTTGATGTTTTAGCTCGATTGATCAACGAGGATGGGAAGCTGAGGTGCGTTTCCGGTGACAGAGTTCCTGTGAGCCGCGGACCCGTCTAGGCTTGGGATATGGCGGAATGGACGTTTTTCACCAACCACGCCCACGCGCTGTTCTGTATCGCCCGCGACCCGGACATCCGAGTACGCGATGTGGCCCAGAACGTCGGCATCACCGAGCGCGCAGCCCAGGGCATAGTGAGTGATTTGGTGGATGCCGGCTACCTTGACCGGATCCGGGACGGTAGGCGCAACTCCTACCGTGTCCGTGATGATCGTCCGATGCGACATCCCGTCGAACGCGGACACAACATCGGAGAGATATTGAACGTGCTCCTCAGCCCTTCGGGAACCGATGTGCCTGCCCCATCAGAGTCCCCGTCTTCATGACACGCAGCGGGGTGCCACCGCGAGGTCAGCGCGCGTAGTACTCCCGCATCGGTTCTTCCGCCAGCACTTCGCCGCCGGAGACGATGGTCAGCGAGGATCGGTCGAGTCGATACTGGGTTCCGTCGGCGGGGTTGATGGCGAGGAATCCGCCGGCGGAGGGCCGAGGGTCGTCGAGTTCGATCCCGGCAGCGTCGGTGATTCGAACGCCTTTGTAGTAGTAGCGTCCGACACCGGTTTCGCACACCACGATTTTGGAATCGGTGGTGCGTCCGATGGCGACGGCGAGGTTGTCGGCGTTGCAACGGGGGCCGGAAGAACCGAGGAAGCCTTGGCTGTCCGCGCCGGAGACAGGAATCGACCGAGCGCGGGTGGGTACAACCGGAGTGGGCGTCAGGGCAAGCGTTGTCGGCGTCTCTGCCTCCACGTTCGGTGCGCTTTGGGAAGGCGGAGCAACAGCCGAAGGTAGTGCAGCCGTTGTGGATTCGGTGTCCGGCGCGAATGTCAGCCATGCAACAGCCCCGCCGAGTCCGAGTACCAGGACGACGAGAAGGGTGATCGCAACTGGAAGGAACGTCGAGCGGTGCGGGACTGCATTCGGTGGAGGTGGCGGGGGAGGAGATGCTGCTGTCGCCCAGGCCTGGGGTCGGGGATGGACAGTATCGCTAATTTTGGTTTGTCGATACTCTCCGACGTTGTCGACCGTCGTACCTTCCGGTGTGCGATCGACGATCGCAGTGGCCTCGGCACGGTCTGGCAGAGTAAGGGCAAGATGGGCGGCCCGCGCGAAATCGCCTGTACTGGCGAATCGTTCACCAGGATCCTTGGCCAGTCCGCGGACGATGACCGCATCGAGTGCGCGGGGAAGCCCCGGCCGCGTGAGGCTGGCTTCGGGTGGCGCGGTCATGAGATGCGCTTTGATCAGTTGACTGACGCTTCTCGAGGGATAGGGCGCTGTTCCGGTGAGGCATTCGTACAGCACGCAGGCCAGCGAATACGTGTCGGCGCGATCGGTGACCACACCGGCGTCGAATCGTTCGGGTGCCATATACGAGTACGATCCGATAGCGGAGCCCTGGGTGGTGAGCTGTACGTCCGAACTCGACCGGGCAATGCCGAAGTCCACCAGATATGCGAAGTCGTCCCGCGTGAGGAGGATATTCTCCGGTTTGATGTCGCGGTGAATCAGATTATCGGCATGCGCGGCGTCCAACGCTGAGGCGATCTGAGCAACGATCGCGACGGCGCGGCTCGGCGACATCGGACCCTGAACCCTGAGCGTGGTTCGAAGATCATCACCTGCGACCAATCGCATATCGATGAAGAGGACCCCGTCGATCTCGCCCCAGTCGTGAATGGGAATGATGTGTGGCTCTCGAAGACGCGCGGCAGCTCGCGATTCGCGACGGAATCGTTCCTGGTACGTCGGATCGTGCGCAAGGTCGGGTGAAAGCAGTTTGAGCGCGACAGTGCGGTCCTTGACCGTGTCGTACGCCTCGTACACCTCACCCATACCGCCCTTGCCGAGCAGAGATCTGAGCTCGTATGGGCCGAACCGGCTTCCCTCGCGGGAGACTGTCGGGATCTGATTCATCGAACCTGCTTCGTGTGTGCCGAGAAGAATACAAAACGATGATCCAGTCAGGTTTCGCTGAATACTGTAACTTCGTTACGTCGTGCTGCCTCGATCGTGCCCGACTCCATCGGGTCCGAAGGAGCGAACACCATGTCGGACATTTTGTTGATATCGGGTAGCTTGCGCGCAAAGTCGAGCAATTCGGCGTTGCTTCGCACCGCCGCCACTTTGACTCCTGACGGTTTCCGCGGCGTGACATACGACGGGATGGGCGAGCTGCCGCACTTCAATCCCGATGCCGATCACGATCCTCTCCCGCAAGCGGTGCTCGATCTACGGCAACAGATCGACACCGCAGCGGCCTTGCTGATCTGCACTCCCGAGTATGCGGGGGCACTGCCAGGTTCGTTCAAGAACCTGCTGGACTGGACTGTGGGTGGCGTCGAGATCGGCGACAAGCCCACGGCGTGGATCAACGTCTCTGCCAACGCAACGAACGCGGCCAACGCCCATGCGTCGCTGCGCCTCGTGCTCGACTACACCGATGCGGCGATCGTCGACGAGGCATGTGCGCACTTCCCGGTGACTCCGGCAATGATCGACGAGAACGGCTTCATTACCGATGGTGTGGTTCGTGAGGGGATTCTTACTTCGCTTGTGGCACTGTCTAATCGGGCGCAGGCTGTACGCTGACAGAGGCTCAGCATCCCAACCGTCAGCCGACAAGGTCGCGTCGGAGATAGGCGGGGAACGCGCAGGCGCACAACACGATCGCGGCAGCAAGAAGAATTGTCAAATCAGTGTAGTTGGCCCCGTTGATCAGCGGGTTGCTACCTGCGAAGTAGTACCAGGGACTGACCTTCGTGAAGCCGACGAGTGAGTCCGACAACGGTAGGAAAGCGTCGATCGCGAATGCCAGTACGGCAAGTGCGGCCGGGATGGTCGAGGCGAGCCGGCCGTCGCCGGTAAGTGCGGCGATCAGTACCGCGACCGCGCCGAATACCATCGCCAACAGTGCGCTGTGGGCGCACGTGCCGAACACGCCGGATGCGTCGATTCCGAGTCCGCCGATCACATTCCCGATTAGTAAGCCGGCTGCGACGCCGAGTGTCGCAAGCAGTACGTGCACGATCATGGCGGCGGTCTTAGCGGCAAGAAAAGCGCTGCGGCTCAATGGAAGCGACATAAGTACACCTACGGTTTTTGTCTGCTCCTCCCCACAAATCGCCTTGGATGCGGAGAGAATCGCAACCGCGATCAATCCTCCAGGCACGACAAGCGAAACCATTTCGGCATTCATCCACCCCGCCGGAGTCGTCATGTCCGCACCGGTGAGTACCTTGCCGATCGCGTCCGTGAAATCAGCGGGCAGGCCTACCAGTGCGTCCTGCAGCGGTGGCCATAGCGCCCCCGTCAGAGCACCCATCGCGACCATCGCCGTAGCCACGATACCCACCAAGGTCAACCGGTCGTGCAGAGCCAGCGCGGTCACCGCTCGGATCTGGCGGAGACCGCTGGAGCGTGCCGATCCGACGGCAGCGTGGTCTGAGATCGTTGTCATCGCGTTCATCCCTTCAGATCACGGCGGTCGAATGCAACGGCAGCGATTGTCAACGCGGCGAGGGTGAGTACGGCGAGGACGATGACGTGCGGCAGGTCGACGCCATGACTCAGAGGCTCGCTGGAAACGTAGTAGTACCACGGGCTGATCCGAGCCCACGCATCCAGATGTGCGATCGGAAGCATCGAGTTCGACACCCACGCCGCCACCGCGAGACCGCCTCCGACGCCGGCGGCTACACCGGGATCGCCGGCCACTGCGCCCGCGGCCAGCGTGATCGCCCCGAACAGCAATGCGAGCAGAAACAGATGCAGACACGCCGCCGCAATGTGACGGGGAGTGAGCTCGTCGACGCCGAACAGTATTGCCGACAGAACCGTAGCGGCGCCGAACACGACCGTTACCGCAGCGAGCGCCGCGCCCACTCCCAGAGCTTTCTGTGCCAGGATCGACCGTCTGGCGACCGGCTGGGCTGAGAGCAACGCCATCGTCCCGACTTTCTCCTCCCCGGCGGTTGCCGCCGCCGCGGTGATCGCCGCGTACGCGATCAGGGCCAGCGGGGCGATCAGGTTGAACAGCTCTCCGATCGCATAGCCACCCGGTCCGGCCGGGATGAACGCAGTGACTGCCTTGGGCATCGCGTCCGTCAGATCGGTCATCACGTTCTCGAGCCCGGAGCTGATTCCGGTCACGAAGAATGCGAAGAGTGCCAGCACGACGCCCAGTGCGGCGACGGGCATCCGGCGGTCGGTCAGTTCGCGAGTGAAGATGTCAGCGGACATCTGATGGATCCTTCTTCGCACCGTCTTCTGAGTCTCCGTCTTCGGAACTGCCGCGGTAGTAGGCCAGGAAAATCTCCTCGAGGTCGGCATCACGGGTATGTAGATCGACCAGCTCGTGCGCCATCGCCGCCGCCAATATGCCGTTGATCGGGCCGTCGAACGCCACGGTGGCGTGGGTGCCATCTACGGTGACCTCACGGACGGTGTCCACTTGCGCGAACAGTCCCGGCGACACTGGCTCTGCGAACTCGATGTCGAGACGACGGATCGCTTTCGCTTGCAGGTCTGCAATACGCTCGACAGCGACAAGCCGGCCTTCCCGGATGATGCCGACCCGTCCGGCGACGCGTTCGACCTCGGACAGGGTGTGCGAGGACAGGAACACGGTGCGTCCCTCCTCGCGTACCTCGTGCAGCATCGTGTTGAACTCGCGCTGCACCAGGGGGTCCAGACCCGCGGTTGGCTCGTCGAGGATCAGTAGATCCGGTTTGTGCATGAACGCCTGAATCAACCCGATTTTCTGCCGATTGCCGGTGGAGTAGTCACCGACCTTCTTCGACAGGTCTGCTTGCAGCCGCTCCGCGAGCTGATCGACATACTTCTGGTCGACCCCGCCGCGAAGTCGGGCGAAGTACCGCAGCGTTTCCGCCCCGGTCAGTTTGGGGTACAGGGCCAGGTCCCCAGGCACGTACCCGATCGCGGACCGGATTTTCAACGAGTCCTTGTGCGAGTCCATCCCGAGGATCCGTGCGCGGCCCGAGGTGGGCCGGATCTGGTCCAGGAGTGTGCGGATCGTGGTCGACTTGCCAGCACCGTTGGGGCCGAGGAAGCCGAAGACCTCACCGCGGTCGACCTCCAGGTCGAGATCGCGCACCGCAGTGAAGGCACCGAACTGCTTCGTAAGTCGATCGGTCTTTATCGCAGGCTGCTCAGGCATCCTCGGCATCGTGTCCCTCGCAGTAGCGGTGGGTGATCGTTGTTGCGGCCGTTCCGTCGGATAGTCAGTGTACGAAGAATCCGGTACCGGATTCTTCGATTCCGATCACACTCGTACTCGACGCGGCGCGGGTGTTTCCGCCTCGATCCGCGACGCATGTAGCCTGAAACTACTCACCATGTAGTAGTTCGGTGCTGATGCGGGAGGACTCCGTGCTCGAAGACTCATTACCCTTGAGTTCGACTCAAGCTGATATTTGGTATGCCCAACAGCTCATGCCGGATATTCCGTTCACCATCGCCTACTACGTGGATATCACCGGAAATGTCGACGTGGATGCGCTACTCGACAGTGGATCGAGAGCGCACCTCGAATTCTCGTCGTCGAGCATGCGCATCATCGACATCGAGGGACGGCCTGCTCAGATATTCACGACACAGATCCATGACGTCGCGGAGATTGTCGACCTCCGCGCTCACGAGAGCGCACTGAGCTCGGCGCTCCAATGGATGGACAATGATTGTCGATCCCCACTATCGATGGATGGACCACTTGTCCGGTTGCGACTCTTCCGTCTCGCCGATGACCATGTGCTCTGGTACACCCGTGCCCACCACATCGCGCTCGACGGGTTCGCATCGATGAAAGTACTCGAGCGGGCCGCCGCGATCTACTCGGCCTCCCGGGCGGGGAAGGAACCGGAACCTCTCCACCTGTCTTCCCCGGCCGCCCTGGTCGAGGAGGACGAACGATATCGAATATCTTCCCGATTCGAGCGTGATGGACGGTTTTGGGAAACCGCGAATGCTGATGCACCCGAATCGATTCCGGTCACTCTGCGTCGGGCGATGCAGCCTGAACCGATATCCATCACGGTCGGGGCGGACACCGACGCGCACCGGACGTCTTCGGCCGTTTCGTGGTCGGTCGGCGATCGCGCCACATCGAGTGTGGTGATCGCTGCGTTCGCCGCTTTCCTGGCGCGCATGACCGGTTTCGATGACGTCCACCTGTCGTTGCCGGTGTCGGCGAGGCCGACCGCATTGCTACGCCGTGCTGGATCCTCGGTGTCGAATGTGGTCCCTCTGCGATTGTCCGGGGTCGGATCGGCCACGGTCGACAGCGTCGTCAAATCGACCGAAGTAGCGTTGAGCGGAGTGTTGCGCCATCAGCGCAGCAGGCCCACCGCATCCGTGAGCGGATCTCCACTTCGCGTCGGCCAATTCGGCCCCACCATCAACGTGATGATGTTCACCAACAACATCGCGGTCGGTGATTTGGACGGACAGATCCACATCGTGACGACGGGTCCGGTCGCTGATCTCGCGGTCAACATCTACCCGAGTAGGACGGCCACGCAACCGCGCATCGATTTCGAGGCGAACCCGGGTGTGTACACACCCGGTGATCTATCCCGATATCACCGCCGCTTCTTGCACTTTCTCGACGGCTTCACCGAACCTGGCTGCGGAGACACCGCTGTGACGGATCTCGAGCTCTTCCTTCCCGACGAAACACGAACCTCGCCCGCGTCCGTCGGCGCCGTTGCCGAGGGCTCGACTTCGCTGATCGAAGTATTCGACGAGGCGGTCCGTCGCTACGGTGATCGGATTGCTGTCCGCGACAGCGGTGTCGTCACGTATGCCGAATTGTCCATTCAGGTCGATCGCCTTGCCCGCGCATTGATCGACCACCGGGTCGGCCCCGAGGACATGGTTGTGGTGCGCGCGTCTCGATCGATCGCCGCAGTGGCGGCGTTCTGGGCAGTAGCGCGAGTGGGTGCGGTGTACGTCCCCATCGACCCGAACTACCCGCGGCAACGAGCGGATTTCATCCTCGGTGACTGCGCAGCAAAGGTCGGCCTGAGTACATTCGAGCACCTCGAATCCGAACTGGGGGAGGTGCAGTGGATCGACATCGACAATCCTCCCGAACCGACACAATCCGCCGCTGCTGTCGTATCGGCCGAGTACAGGGCACATAGCGCCGCATACGTCATCTACACCTCTGGCTCGACCGGCAAGCCGAAGGGAGTGATCGTCACTCATGACGGGATCGGGGCACTCACACAACACATTCGAGCCAGTTACCACCTCGACTCCTCCTCGCGCGTCTGTCATCTCGCCTCACCGGGGTTCGATACCGCAGTCGTCGAACTGCTGGCCGCCGCGATCTCCGGCGTCACGGTCGTGATCGCGCCACCCGGTGTGTACGGCGGACTCGAACTCGCTGAACTACTTTCCCGCGAATCGATCACCCATCTGTTGATCACACCTTCGGCTCTGGCCACTCTCGATCCATCGGAGTCGAACGGCATCGAGACCATCATCATCGGTGGTGAGGCGGCCCACCGGGACATCGTCGATTGCTGGTCTCAGAACCGGCGGTTGCTCAACGCATACGGGCCGACCGAAACAACATGCAGTGTCACCATGACCGACCCGCTACACGCAGGTGAGGCGATCGGGATCGGCGCGGCCATGACGGGGGCGGAGATCTATCTCCTCGACCGCACCCTGCACCCGGTGCCCGCCGGTGCCACCGGTGAGATCTTCATCGAGACACGTGGTCTGGCCCGTGGATACCTGCGCCGCAGTGCCGACACTGCTACCCGCTTCATCGCAAACCCGTTCGGTGGCGATGGTTCACGACTCTTCCGTAGTGGCGACCTGGCACGACTCCTGGAGGATGGAAACCTCGAATTTCTCGGCAGATCCGACGATCAGATCAAGATCCGGGGCAATCGCGTCGAACTCGGAGAAATCGATGCCGCTCTGCGCGCGCATCCACAGGTCATCGCAGCGTCCTCGACCGTGCGTCACGGTCTCGATGGTGGGCTGCGCATCGACGGATATATCGTGCCCGTCGAGCAGGCCGTCGATACACAGCAGATTCGACTGGATATTGCGCAGCGGTTGCCCGCACACATGGTGCCTTCGACAATGTCGATTCTCGACGCGCTCCCACTGACGGTCAACGGGAAGCTCGACCGCGCAGCACTGCCCGTGCCGATGCCGCAGATTCAGCCGAAGACACGCAGTGTCGAGCCATCGGGTGCCACCGAAGTTGCGATCGAGGCGGCGTATGCGCGCATTCTCGGTGCGGACCACGTCGACGTCGAGACGTCCTTCTTCGACCTGGGGGGCGATTCGCTGGCAGCCACCAGAGTTCTCGCTCTCGTCCGCGCCGACACCACCGTGGAGATCGGCGTCCGGGACTTCACCGACGCACCCTCGGTCCGTGCTCTGTCCGCGCTGGTGGACGCCCGGGCCACCGACCTTGATCCGGTGCACCGGTCTCGTCCTGAGCGTGGTCTCTCGGATAGTGCGGTCGTCATCCCGCTCGCTCCGGCGCAGCGCCACATCGATCGCAGCGCACGCCTTCCGTTGTACAACTTGCCGTTCACCATCGACATCACGGGCTCGTTCGACGCGGACGCAGCGGAAGCAGCGCTCGCAGATCTGACGGTCCGACATCGAAGCCTGCGGACCGTGTATCCGGATTCGGATTGGGGCCCAAGGCAAGTCATCGAACAGGCTGTCCATCTCGACGGACCAGCGCTCGGTGCGACTGCATTCGATGCTGACGCGGTGAATACCGTACTTGCGGAGCCTTTCGATGTTCGGTCCGAGCGCCCCATCCGGGTGCAGCTGTTCTCGCTCGCTTTCGATCATCATCTGCTCGCGTGCGTTGTGCACCATATTGCCGCAGATGGTTGGTCACTGGGCATGTTGGCGTCGGACTTCGTTCGCGCATATAGCGCCCGGGCCGCTGGCAAGACTGTTGATTGGACAGAGCTGACGCTGGAGTACTCGGACTTCAGCGTATGGGCCGCAGCTCGATCCATCGCCGCCGATATCGCATTCTGGCGCAAGGAGTTGCATGGAGCACCAGTCGATATCGGTTTACCCCTGGATAGGCCGAGGCCGGACCTGTGGGATTTCTCCGGTGCTCGAGTTTCGTTGGAATTCGACTCCGCGGTCGTGGACGGACTGGATGAGGTCGCCCACCGTGCCCGGACAGGGCGATTCACCGTGCTGCGTTCAGCACTGCTGATCCTTCTGGCGCGGCTCAGTGCGACCACCGATATCGTCATCGGCACTCCGGTAGCGGCTCGAGACGATCCGAAGTTGGAACAGCTCGTAGGCATGTTCACCAACACGGTTGCGATCCGCTCGAACATCTCGTCTGCGCGAACGTTCGACGATGTTCTTGCCCTGGCGCGCACCAGCGAACTGAGAGCACTCGACCACGCAGTCGCCCCCTTCGTCGACGTCGCAGATGATCTCGTCGAGAATCCCGTCGATTCTGTGCATCCGCTCTTTCAGGTCGTCTTGTCCCTCGATATCTTCACCACCTCGAAGTTCGACGTCGAGGACGCCCATTTCGAGGTAACTCCACGTCCACTGGATATCGCCAAATGCGATATGCACGTCCATATCATCGAACGCCGGGACGCAGCGGGACTTGTCGTCGCGGTCGGGGTGGAGATCGTCTATCCGACGGCCTTGTTCGACGTGGCAACAGTCGAAGAGTTCGGGCGGGCATACGAGAAGATCGTGCGCGACATCATCGCCGATTCGACTGCGAAGTGGAACCGTGTACTCGACTGAGAAGCAATGCAATTCGTGTAAAACGTGGTGCATTTGCGCCTGCAACCGGAAGTAGGAAAACCAGTGTCCACGATCAACGGCCTACCAGCCCACATTCTGCTGATTCACTTCATCGTGGTCCTCGCGCCTCTGACTGCACTTCTCGCCGTCGCGGCCAGTGTGTGGGCGGGGGTGCGTAGAAGATTCGTCTGGCTCATTGCGGCCCTGTCGGTATTGATTCTGGTGCTGACACCGCTCACCACGGATGCCGGTGAGTGGTTGGAAAAGCGCGTTCCCAAGTCCGCAGCAGTAGAGACACATGCTGGGCTCGGCGATACCATGCTCTACTTTGCAATCGGTGCTGTGGTGGTTGCGGCATTGCTGGTACTCCAACAATTACGTGAACGCCGCGAGAAGCCACCGGTGCGGTGGCTATCGGTTGCCGTCGCGATTGTGGCTGTTGTCGTCGGGGTGGCGACGATCGTCCAGGTGTATCGCATCGGAGATTCCGGTGCGCGTGCGGCGTGGGATGACGCCTTCACTTCTGCCCCCGCGATAGATGGCCCCAGCGAGTGACGGGAAGTCAGCGCGAGTACGAAGTACTCATCGGTGGAGCTGAATGCCAGAGTTATTGGAAAACAGACGAAGGTGCTTCCCCGGCCTCCGGCACGATGACGTCCTGCGCCACGTCGAACAGCGCTATCGAGATCGACGCGCATGCGGCTATCACCACAAGGCCTGCGACGAGGACTGCGTAACGCTGGCGCTCTGGCGGGGGCTCGGTCAAAGCGCGCACTCGACGGACGACATCGCCACCTGTACTTGCAAGTTTCCGAGATTGCGTATCCCTCTCGAGATGAGTGCGGAGCAAAGCCGTTCGCGCGAGCGCAGACACAGTCACATTCCGGCCGAAGGTTGCAGAGTACTCATCTGCTTGACGTTCCGCGGCGTGTCTTACCCGAACTACCAACGGGCGCAGTACCGGATCGAACTGGGACGCGATCTCGCACATCTGAATCCATAGAGCATGGCGAAATCGCAGATGTGCACGTTCGTGTTCGATGACCGCACGCAATTCGGCATCGGACAGAGCCTCGGCGAGGCCCGTGGTCACCACAACAGCACCGCCACCGGATGGCACGGCAAAAGCGTCGGGCTCAGCGGAATCGACGAGAACTGTTCCCCCTGGCGTGCGGGCTTCGGCTCCGAAACGTGACGCCATGGAGGAGCTGACGGCAACCCGTCGAAGATGGCGTGACACCTCGATGAACCGCCAGAGAACCCACCCGAGAAGTGCAACACCCAACGCAATCAGGAAGGGCTTGGTCGAAGAAACCAGGACTGCAGCAATTGCCACCATCGAGGCGGCAATCGAGAATGCGGTGACGACGGCGAGCATCGGAAACAGCACTACCGCAGTCGACGGAGTGAACCGGCGATCGATATGTTCGATGTTCAGGCGAATCGCCAGTGACACCACCCAGGGGAGCGCGGCAACGAACACGAGTAGCGTCACTGCCCGCGCTCATCCAGATCGCCTGCAGCAGGTGAGAGCAGACTGCGCAGCGTTGCCTCGTCCTCGGGGTCCAACGATGCGACGAAACTTGCCAGCACATCCGCACGCTTGTCCCGCTCGCCGAGTTCGGTTCTCATTCGCATCGCGGCACGAAGCGCGGGAATCTCGCTTACCGGTGCTTTGAGGGTGTAGACGAACGAGCGGCCTCGTCGGTCCCGCTCGACCAGACCTTTGCCATGGAGCCGAACCAGCGCAGTCATCACGGTGGTGTGGGCGAGTTCGGCGTCCAGATGCGCGCGAGCCTCCGATACGGACAGCTCTCGATGCTCACCGAGCAACTGCACGATGGACTCTTCCAGCTGACCGGACGCTCTACGCACAGGATTCACCTCACTCACTGATATGCCCCAAGGATAGGGCACTATCGCGTCACCCGACTGACGTGCCGGGTCGGTGTGGATTCGTCCGTAGTCGCGGTGTCGAGTCGGTGCAACGCGTAGCCCCCGAGGGTGACCATGCCGGCGGCGATGAGAGCGCCGGCGCAGACGTCGGTGAGCCAGTGGACCCCGAGATACATGCGTGTGCAGGCGACAACGACGGTGAGGGCCAATGCGATACCGAGCAGCAGGACGCGTACCACCGCTGGGCGTCGCGCGCTGACGATCAGCGCGATCATCAACAGCAGCGCTCCGCTGCCGGTGACGTGCCCTGACGGGAATGAATGATCGGTTTCGAGCATCAGCTGCATCGACAGCGGTGGGCGCTCACGGCCGACGATCAATTTCAGTGCAGTGCACAGAATCGATGCTGCGGCGACCGTCGCAAGCAATACCACCGCTGGGCCGTAGCGCTTCGTTCGCCAGATCAGCACTACCGCGACGAGGATGCCCAATGCTGCTGTTTCGGGCGGGCCACCTGCGGTGGTGATGGCTATTGCCAGGTGATCGAGGGTGGAACTTCGGTGATCGACGAACCATTGGGCGACGGGTGCATCTGCGCCGGTCAGAGCGCCGTTGCTGTGTACTGCGACGGCCAGGACCAGCACAGCGAAGGCACAGCCCAGCGCGGAGAAGAGCGCCGCGCGGACTCCATTCTCGCGTGTCATGAGCACTATCCCGAGTACGACGAGACCGAGGCCGATCGCGAGGCCGACGGCTTCGACGTCGGTGGAGGCGGCTTCGGTGAATACTTCGGTGACCGTGGAATGCACGGCGGACATCGATGAGGAGAGGAGCACGGTCATCAGTGTGCAGAGGTGATCCTGAAGAACCGCTGAAAGCGAATCCCCGGTCACCTGTTGGTTCTGGTGTACTTCTTGGGACGTACAGAGATGGAGTTGTCGATGCGGGTACTGGTGGTCGAGGACGAAGTGCGTCTTGCGGAGATGGTGCGACGCGGTCTGGTAGCCGAGGGTTTCGCTGTCGAGGTCGAGCACGACGGTGACGACGGGTTCCACACCGCGGTCTCCGGCGAATTCGACGCACTCGTGCTCGACATCATGTTGCCGGGCAAGCATGGCTACGACATCGTGCGGGATCTGCGGGCGCAGGGTGTGTGGACGCCGATCCTGATGCTCTCGGCCAAGGACGGTGAATACGATTTGGCCGATGCGTTCGATCTCGGTGCGGATGACTATCTGATCAAACCATTTTCGTTCGTGGTGTTGGTGGCCAGGTTGCGGGCTCTGGTGCGGCGAGGTGCTCCGGAGCGTCCTGCAGTGTTGACCGTCGGCGATTTGGAATTGGATCCGGCGCGGCACCGCGTCATGCGGGCGGGATCGGAACTATCGCTCACCCCACGGGAGTACAGCGTGCTCGAGTTCCTGATGCGGCGCAGTGGGGTTGTGGTCACCAAGTCCGAGATCGTCCGGTCGGTGTGGGATGCGCACTACGACGGGGACGAGAACATCGTCGAGGTCTATATCGGCTACCTCCGTAAGAAGGTGGATCAGCCGTTCGGCCGCAAGAGTATCGAGACAATACGGGGAGTCGGATACCGACTCGCAACAGGCACCAGCGACTGAGAGATGCGCTCCGCGGATCAGCGCACCCTCGACGTGATCGACACAGTCTGCGCATCTGCTTGAATCGTTGCGGAGGCGTTGGCGGAGGCGTTGGCGGAGGCCCAGCGCTGGTTCGGTGTCTGCGATGCCAACGTGAGATAGAAGAAGTCGCGTTGGTCCGGTGCCAGGTAGCGGTCGGGCTTGTGCTGGACTGAGGGGAGCACTGCCGTCGGTGTCAGCGTTCCGGCGTGATCGACTGCCCAGGAATTGAATTCGGTCAGTCCGCCATGGATGTCGAGTTCCATCCCGGTCACGGCTCCGGCGTCGAGGAGAGCCTGCGCGAGCGTGGGAAGGTCGACTTTCGAAGCCGCGACATAGACGAGATCACCCCCGGCTGTGGTGCCCAGAGCCGAACGTTCGGTGTACTGCAGTTGATTCTTCGCACTACCCCAACGGCTGTCGCCGTTGGAGTGCAGACCGTCCGCAACCGCTCCGCGATCGACGATCAACGCCAGATTCTGTCGCACGGCCACGATGTGCGGGTTCACCGCAGCACCGCTCGTCCAGTCGATGACACGCAGGTGTCCTGCGTCGTCGATCACGGCGGAGGCCTGTCCGTTCTGCAATCCGTGCAGCGCGGTTCCGTTCGAGAAGTAGCCACCGGCAACATCTTTCATTTTCCATCCGGAATTGAACGCTGCCACCAGGTTGGGTATCTGTGCGCTGGGTATCGCGGCGGCAGCGTTGCTGTCGATGAGTGGCTGGGACTTTCCTTCGACGAGATGAGCGATCGTCCCCGAACCCGAGACGATGGCAACTCCGGCCACAGCACTGCGATGAGCCGGATCCGGCTGAAACACTGAGGTATAGACGAGTGGTACTCCGTCGGCTCCAGCGCGTCCAGGTATCCAGGTCGGAGCAGGTGCGCCGGCAACAGCCGGCAGAACCGGCAGTGTCCCGATCGAGGTGACACTGCCGCCCGATTGTGCTCTCGCCGAGTCGTGTCGGGTCAGATCGGGTTGGGTGTCCGGGGGTGGGCTCGCGTAGCGCCAGTTCTCGTAGAGGTTCAGGGCCGGGGTGCCGCCGTGGTCACGGATCCACGACGAGGTCTTGTCGTTCCACGTCGCGTAGCCCGGTGCCATCAGCGCCCGTACATACGACACCGACGCAAGCGAGAGTACGACCAACGCAGCGACCGAGAGCATCTTCCAGATCTTTACCTCACGTCGCGCGATTCCCGAAGGTGCAGCGTCATCCGGTGGTGTCGGCAGGGTCGGTGCGAGCATGAGCATCTCCTGACAGGAAAGTGATCCGGTACTCCCGATCATGCATGGGAGGAGCTGAAGGGAAACTGAAAGATCCTGGTATACAGCAGGATCGTGCGGTGGGAGCGAATTGGGTAGCGCCCGAAGGCGGTAAGCCTTCGGGCGCTACGGGTCGGGTCGAACTGGGAGTTACTGTCCCGGTGCGTCCGCGACGTCGCCGGGCTCGGGCAGGTCCACCGAGCCCGGTGCATCCGGGGTATCTCCGGCCTCGGGTGTGTCGGCTGCGACTGGTGCGTCCGGGGTGTCTGCGGCCTCGGGAACATCGACTGCGCCTGGCGCATCGGGAGTGTCCCCTGCTTCCGGTGTGTCGACGACGCTGCTGCTGCCCGGTGTTGCTGCGTGATCGAGGGTGTGAGCGGCGGCGATGCCGCCGCCGATGGATCCGCTTGCCAGCGCTACGGCAGCGACGGCAACAATCTTGTTCTTGATGTCCACGAGGTTCCTTCGGTCGTCGGTGTGCACATATCGTTCGTGCGGTACAGGACCGAATATCGCAGTCGGCTCCTGAAGGATCCCTGTGGAGAGCTGAAAGGGTCCGTGGCTTTCGTGAGCGTGCGGTGATCGACCCGATCCTTCTGGTATGTCGCGTTCGACAATGCCGGCCAGTCGGAGCCGAACCAGCGCCGGAATGCCTCACGTACCGAGAATTCGACGATGCGCGCGAGAGTCACCAGGGTTTCAGTGACGTGAGGATGCTCGCAACACCTCTCACGCGGACGCCGACCCATCTTCAGTGTGGATCTACGCCCTCGCTGCGTCTTCAGCGTCGGAATTGTCCGCGGCGGTGTCGAGGACGTCGGCTTTGGTGATGCTCAGGTATGCAACGGAACCAACGATGGCAATCACGAACACGGTGGTGACGATGGTTGATCCGAGTCCGAGCCCGCCGGCAGTCTTGTCCTGGGTCAGGTAGTCACCGATGGACGCGCCGAGTGGGCGGGTGACGATGTATGCGATCCAGAATGCGAGGACGGCGTTGAGGTGTAGGCCGTAATGCGCGGCGGTGACCAGGGCGATGATGGCGGCAAAGATGAGCGCCGACGTCAGATATCCCAGTTCGATCTGCTCCGCAACCAGATCGCCCGCAGCGGTACCGAGTGCGAAAGTGAACAGGATTGCGAGCCAGTAGAACCCTTCTCGGCGGCGGGTTCGGATGCTGTGTATCGAGAGTGTTCCCTCGGAGATATACCAGGTTGCGAAGGTCAGGATCAGTCCGGCGGTGAAGAACCCGGTGCTTGTTGCAAGGGGCACGCCGAATTTGTCGGTGAGATTATCGGTGATCAATGTGCCCGCGACGCTGATCAGGATAACCACCAACCAGTACGCCCACGGCACGTAGCGCCGAAGGGTGAACTGGTAGAGCAGCGCAGCGACCAACATGATGCCGACGACGACAGTGGTCCCGGCAAGACCGAAGCCGAGATCCATGTTGAGAGCGTCGGCGGCCGTCTCTCCAACCGTGGTTCCCAGGATCTTGATGATCCAGAAGTAGAGCGTCACCTCGGGGACTTTGCTCGCCAACGTGCGTGTGGTGGTCATGGAATGGGACTGTGGCAGAGCGGTCCTGAAGGGATGCTGAAGATGGTCATTGTCTTCGGCGCTGCAGGTAGGAGACTGGTGGCGTGATGTCCTACATCGATGTACTGCGGCCACGACGTTGGACCGTGCGGGTGCGCTCGGCGGTTGCCTCGACCCTGGTTGTCGCCGTGTGCCTGATCGTGGCGGGCGGCGCGTTGTTGGGTGTTCTCTACAACTCCCTCGAATCCTCCAGCCGTACTGCCGCAGCGGCGCGAGCTGTGCAGGTGTCCGAGCAGCTCGAGTCCGATTCGCCGTCGCAGATCGACGATTCGCTGTTGGCTACCGACGGTCAGATCGGGATCGTGCAGATCGTCGACGCGTCCGGAGTAGTACTCGCCTCCTCTAGTGGAGATGGAGACACACCGTTGTCCACAGTCGACGTTGAACCTTCGACCACGCAGGATCTCGGCCGTGTCGAACGCGACGAGAGTGGCGATTTCTGGGTGACGGGCCGCGGTGCGACGACGCGAGAGGGGCCGGTGACGGTGGTGGTGGGTGCCGATCGTGAACCGGTCGAAGACGTCGTCACCACGGTCGCAGTTCTACTGGCCATCGTCGGCCCCATTGTGATCGCGCTCGTCGCGTTGGCGACGTACCGACTCGTCGGTGCGGCGTTGAGCCCCGTCGAACGGATCCGGACTCGCGTGGCATCGATCTCCAATGGTCAACTTGGGGAGCATATCCCGGTTCCAGAAGCACACGACGAGATCGCCCGACTTGCGGTGACCATGAACGAGATGTTGGAGCGGCTCCACGCTGGGCAGCGTGCGCAGCAGCGATTCGTCAGTGATGCCTCCCACGAACTCCGAAGCCCACTCGCCACCATTACTGCTGCTCTCGAACTCGCTGCAGCACGACCGGAGCTGATCGACGAAACATTGATAGACGAGTCGCTACTTCCCGAAGCGCGCCGGATGCGGGGATTGATCGAAGATCTTCTGCTGCTTGCTCGTTCGGACGAAAAGCAGACTGCTATCAGCGCAGTCGACGTCGACCTCGACGATCTTCTGTACGAGGAAGGTAAGCGGGTCGAATCGATGGCGGACGTGACTATTCGGACGTCGATCGTTCCTGTTCGTGTGACAGGGGATCAGCAGGCGCTGGCGCGGATGGTGCGCAATCTCGTCGACAACGCGATCCGGCATGCGCACAGCCGAGTGGAATTGTCCTGCGCAGAGTCGGGCGGGTCCGCTCTGATCACCGTAGATGACGATGGTCCGGGTATTGCTGAGTCGGAGCGAGAGCGAGTGTTCGACCGATTCGTGCGACTCGACGCGTCCCGAACGCGAGATGAAGGCGGTGCGGGACTGGGTTTGGCCATTGTTGCCGGCACGGTTGCCGCACATGCTGGTTCGGTGACTGTTCTCCAATCGCCACTGGGCGGCGCTCGTTTCGAGATCAGATTACGCATGGGGTCGGACTGTGAACTCGCGAGCGATAGGACCTGATCCGTCACCGAGGTTGCCACCGGCAGTAACGGGGGTGGCTCACCTAAGGTGGTGTGATGATCGACATTCGGTTGCGTAGAACGATTCGCTTTGCACCGATGGCGTTGGTTCCGATCCTGCTGATCGCCAGCACCTTTCCTGGGGAGTTCCACGTCCCGTTGAGTTACTGGCTCCTAGGATGCGCGTCGGCGGCGATCTTCGCCGTAGGCGACAGGGCACCGCTCGCCGCGTCCATCACGCTGTCGGCGTTGTCGGTGCCGATGTTCGCCGCGCAGGCATGGGGCGTCTCGGAGCTTGTGCCCTACCTTGGTGCTGTAGCCCTGGGCGAGGTGGCTTTACGCTCGTCCAGGGCATCTCGGATTTTCGCAGCCGTGGTCTGGGCAGGTGCGTTGGTGCTCGGGTCGTGGCTCGACCACCCCGATATCTTGTGGCGCTGGGCAACAGTTGTCTCGACTGCACTTTTCGTCGGACTCCCTCTGCTGCTTGGTCTGTACGTTCGTTCGCAGCGCGAGCTTGCGGCGACCTATGGACAACGCGCCGCGGACGCAGAAGCCCGGACGGCCACAGCTGAAACAAGTGCACGATCAGCGGAGCGAACAGCTGTGGCAAGAGAATTGCATGACCTCGTCGCGCACCACATGGCTGCGATCGTGTTGCGGATAGGGGTAGCGCGACACGTAATCGGAGGGGTCGATCCACGAGTGGATGAAGTGTTCGATGATGTACACCTCACAGCATCGGATGCATTGGCCGACATTCGCCGACTCCTTGCCGCGTTGCGCGATCCGTCCCTGGACGAAGTCCCTCTTGTGGATCCCGACGCCGTACGGTCCGAAATTTTCGACGCCATAGATCGCACTCGACGTGCCGGATACGAAGTGAAGGCCCATGTGGATGCAGATATCAGCGAACTGGATGCAATCAGCAGGCTCTCGTTGCTCAGGGTTGTGCAGGAGGCGTTGACGAATGTCATGAAACACGCGGCCACCGCGTCGGCTGTGAATCTGTCGATAGTTCGCAAGGGTGCGGGGTTCTCGGTTCAAATCACCAATATTGGAGTCAAAAATAGCCCGCCTAGCGGCGAAGGATACGGAGTCGTCGGCATGAGAGAACGCATAGCCCTTCTGGGCGGACAACTAGCGACAGCAGCAACCGTCGACGGATGGGAACTCGATGCGTGGATCCCCGCCGCAGCAGACGCTGCCCCTGCAACACCTGGACACACGCTGTGATCCGGTTGACGATCATCGACGATCAACGCTTGATACGGGCCGGCCTTCGGATGTTGTGCGAGTCGACACCGGATTTGGCCGTTGTCGGCGAAGGATCCAACGGCGTAGAGGCAATTCGGTTAGCCGCCGAACTCTCACCCGATGTGACCTTGATGGATCTCGGGATGCCCGGTCTCGGCGGTATCGAGGCAACGAGACAGATCGTGGCATCCCACCCTGGATCGAAGGTGCTGGTGCTGACAACCTTCGATGACGACGATCACCTTTACCCCGCGTTGGCCGCCGGCGCTGCCGGGTTTCTGGTGAAGGACACCGCGCCGGTGGACCTGCTGAACGCAATCCGGCGAACGGCAGACGGCGACTTTTTGTTCTCACCACAGCTCATGCGTCGAATCGTAGATCGCGCCCTCACTGCCGCCCCGCACGGTCCGGACGGTCCAGAAGCCGAGATCCCAACAGCCTCGTTGACTGCGCGAGAACAGGACGTGCTGAAGCTGGTCAGCGAAGGTTTGAGCAATCAAGAGATCGGGAGTCGACTGCACATCGGTGTAACCACGGTGAAATCGCACATTTCGAACCTTATGGAGAAAACGGGGTGCGACAACCGAGTCCGTCTTGCGATATTCGCCAATCGCACTTGTCAATGATGCTTTTCATGTTGTGCCGGTATCGAATTCATGCCCGAAGTATCGAGTGGAGGGCTGAGCGTCTGCGCTGATCGATCACCCGACTCGACCACCACGAACTGCCCCATCATTCCCTGATCTTCATGCATCAACATGTGGCAGTGGTACATGTATGGCTGCGCTGTATCGGTGTACTCGTCGAACCTCAGTGCCAGCCGTATCCGCTGACCCGGAGGTGTGTACACAGTGTCCTTCCATCCAGCGAGCTCGGGCGGCGGTGGAGCCCCGTCGATGTCGACGATCTGAAACTGTGCATCGTGTACGTGAAAGTTGTGTGGCCAATTGTCCACGTTCTTCACCGTCCATACCTCGGTGGTATCGACAATCGACGCAAAGTCGATGCGGTTCATATCCATGCGTTGGCCGTTGATCATGAACCATCGCATTTCAAATGTTCGCTCTACCACGGGCCTCCCGATATCCAGTTTCGGTAGAACCGAAAGTACAGCAGGGAGCTCCGGCGACGCTCTGAGACGTTGCTTTCCGCGCAGTTCGAGAATATCGAAGGTATCCGCAAAGCCGAAGGTGTCGGCGGATTCCCGACCCACACCGCCGTGATCGTCGATCGGAAATGATTTCAGTATCGAATCCGTTCCCGATTCGATACTGACGATCACCTCGACGCGTTCACCCGGGCTGATCTGAATCCTACTCAACAACAAGGGCTTTCCCAGCAAGCCACCGTCTGTCGCTACGAGCTGGAACTCGCGGAAGTCTTCGAACCCGAGGTTGTACAAGCGTCCTGACGATCCGTTGAGGATGCGGCGTCGAATGCGTTCGGTAACGACAGGCAGGAACGCTCCGGCGATACCGTTGGTGACAATAGTGTCGCCCAGCAGCCCGATATCGGTGGAATCCGATTCGTCGAGACTCCCGTCCTCCTTGAATCGACGATCTTGAATGATGAGCGGTACGTCGTCCACTCCGTAGTCACCGGGCAGTCCGAGGGAATCGGAAACAGCATCGTCGACGAGGAAAACCCCCGCGAGTCCGCGGTACACGTGCTTTTCCGACGAACCGTGTGGGTGCGGGTGGTACCACAGTGTTGCGCTCGGCTGGTCGATGGTCCATGTCGGTTCCCACTTGTCACCGGGGTCGATACTCTGAAGGGGCCCGCCATCGAAGCGGGCTGGAACGTGCATTCCATGCCAATGCACGGTCGTTGGCTCGGGCAGCGAATTTTCGACAGTGAAAGCCACAGTCTCGCCGCGACGAGCACGCAACGTCGGCCCCAGCTGCGAACCGTTGTATCCCCAAGTGGCCGTCGTCTTCCCAGCGACCAGCTCTGCGGCGCCGGCTGCTGCGATCAGCTCGAAATGACGGGTGCCGTTGGCATCGATCCGGGACTCGGCAATGGGCGGTATCGGCAACTGCCGCAACGGCGACGCTCGAACCGGTTCGTTCCCGCCGCCGCTGCATCCGGCGAATATCACGATCGGTGTCGCGGCAAGGCCTGTCAAGAAGTGCCTTCTGGATAGTTGTTTCACGATGCTCCTCGTTCGGGCGGGACAGTGCGATGCCCCGCACCTTCCCGACCAGTCTTCCTAGTTGGAACGGTCGAATCTTCGGTCCGATGGGCCCCCCACTGCGGTAAGCCCTCCTACCCAGGTACCTGGTCGTAGAAGCGTTTCCCGTGCTGGGTAGTCGGTTGCGTTCGTACCGCAGCGAGTTCTCCGAAGGGCTGCGTCGAGCATCGTCGGATGAAAGGGGTCCGGATTCACCGCAGCCCGGGGGCCTGGACAGAGCGGGTGTCGAGAAACGGACATATTCGGCCTTCGCAACATTAAGCTGACGAAACGCAGATCATGAGGAGGCCCCATGACGCAGCTCGGTCCAGATGAACAGACCGGTCGCCAGTCCGATGTGGACGGGTTCGAAGAGGTCGATCAGCAGTCGGCCGGTGAACGGGCCGAAGAGGTTAAGCCGGGCCGGCGGAAGCGTCAATGGATCGGACTCGCGGCCGGCGTACTGCTGGCCGTGGTCGTCTACGCGATCATGCCGGCAGATGTCGATCATGCTGCGCGGTTGACCGCCGGGACCGCGGTTCTGATGGGTATCTGGTGGATGACGGAGGCCATCCCGATTCCCGCAACTGCACTGTTGCCCCTCATAATTTTCCCGATCTTCGATCCCGACGTCGCCGTCAACGACGTGGGAGCGTCCTATGGCAACAACATCATTTTCTTGTTCATGGGTGGCTTCCTACTGGCTCTTGCGATGCAACGGTGGAACCTTCACCGTCGGATTGCATTGCTGACTGTCAACGCCATGGGCACCAAGCCGACGATGGTGATCGCCGGATTCATGATCGCGACGGGTTTTCTGTCTATGTGGGTCTCGAATACCGCCACTGCGGTCATGATGATCCCCATTGGTGTCTCGGTTCTGGTTCTGGTGCTCGACATCGGAAAGAAGGCCGGGGTGGAGCACGCCACCGAAGAAGCTGGCACGGACCCTTCCGCGCAGGCACATTCGGCGTCGCCCGATGACCTGCCGACCGACGTGACGGTCACCGAGGCGGTGATCAAAAGCAATTTCGGGACCGCCCTGATGTTGGGCATCGCCTACGCCGCTTCGATCGGCTCTTTGGGGACCATCATCGGTACACCCCCTAATACCTTGCTCGTGGGATATTTGGAGGGCGAGGGGATCACCATCGGATTCTTCGAATGGATGGTTGCCGGAGTTCCACTCGCCGTCGTTCTACTGCTAGTCGCATGGTTTTTGCTCACCCACGTCTTGTTCAAGCCCGAGATCGACGACATCCCCGGCGGTAAGGGCCTCATCAGGGGAGAACTCGATGCTCTGGGGAAGATGTCACAGGGTGAGATCCGGGTGGCAGTCATCTTCTGTCTAGCGGCTACATCCTGGGTCGCGGTTCCGCTGATCTTCGATGACCCCCCGATCTCCGATACCGGCATCGCCATGACCGCGGCCATTCTGTTGTTCTTACTCCCCAGCGGAGGTAAGGCCGGAGTGCGTCTTATCGACTGGGACACGGCAATCAAACTGCCGTGGGGGGTATTGCTGCTGTTCGGCGGTGGACTCGCCCTATCGGCCCAGTTTCAGTCCAGCGGCCTGACCGATTGGATCGGTAGCGTGGCAGCGGGTCTCGACACGATCCCCGTGATCCTGTTGGTCGTCGTGACAACGACCGCGACCATCTTCCTGACCGAGCTCACCAGCAATACTGCGACAGCGGCGACATTTCTTCCGTTGGCAGGCGGTGTGGCGATGGGCATGGATCTCGATGTGCTGCTTCTGACGATTCCGGTCGCGCTCGCGGCAACATGCGCGTTCATGCTGCCGGTGGCGACACCACCGAACGCCGTCTCGTACGCGAGTGGCTACATCACGATCGGTCAGATGATGCGAGGTGGCCTATGGCTCAACCTCATCGCGATAGCTCTGATCACCGTCGCCAGCTATACCGTCTTTGCCTGGTCCTTGGGAATCGCGTCGTGACGATCTGCTCGGTCTGAAGAGGCATGCTGGGAATTTGTAAGAGAAACAGCGCAAGAGAAACAGCTCTGCCAGGAACACGAATTCGACTCGACGAAAAAGGTATGAGTGATGTCAGGGGACTCGGCACACCGACTCGAGCGGTGGCAACGATATTGGAACAAGCAATCGGCCAACTACGACAAACATATGACATTCCTCGATCGAGTTCTCTTTCGAGACACCAGATCGTGGGTCTGCGCCCGAGCCGAAGGTCGGGTGCTCGAGATTGCCATCGGTACTGGCCTCAATCTGGACCACTACCCAGCTGGCGTCGAATTGACCGGCATCGAACTCAGCCCGGAGATGCTTGCTCGCGCAGGCAGCAAGTCCAGGGAAGCCATGCCCGGAGCGCAACTGATGCTCGGTGACGCGCAGGCCCTGACCTTCGACGACGAGTCCTTCGATACGGTCGTCTGCACGTTCTCGCTCTGCGCAATACCCGATCCCGATGCGGCACTGGCAGAGATGACGCGTGTCCTTCGGCCCGGAGGGATATTGCTGCTGGCCGACCATGTGGCTTCGTCCATTCGGGTCGTTCGATGGCTTCAACGAGTCATCGAGTTGATCAGCGTCCCGATGGGGGGTGAGCACTTCCTCCGACGACCCTCCGACTCCGTCAGCCGCAACCGAAATTTCACCGTCGAAGAAATCGACCGGTTCACACTCGGGCTGGTCGAACGATTGCGGGCACAGCGGATATGAGTGCCGATGTCGTAGCCGAGGGCACGCATCGAACGTCCGACCATCGACTGTTTATGACAGCTTGATTCGAGACCGCTGTGACGGCTTGATCCAGGCCTATCTGCGACTCGCCGCAGCGGTGGTGACGGTTTGAGCTGAGACCACCTCGGTGTTGGTGGCATCTTGTTGTCTGGACGCCAGTAGCTGGTGGAGTGCAGTGATGGAAACTCGGACGGAGTTGTTTGCTCGAATTCGGAGAGATGCCCGGGTCGAGGGCTATTCGATTCGGCAGTTGGCTCACCGGCATCAGGTCGACCGGGCTACGGTACGGATGGCGTTGGCGCACGCGCAGCGCCGCCGAGAAGAGTTGCGGTGCGTTGTTCACCAAAGCTCGATCCGTTCAAAAACGCGATCGACGCCATGCTCACCGTAGATATCGACGCACCACGCAAGCAGCGTTACCGGCCCGCCGAATCCTCGCGAGACTTGCCGACGAGCATGGGGCAAGAGTTGTCGTATTCGACGGTGCGTGACTACGTCAGGGTCCGGCGAGCGCAGATCGACGTCGAAGCCGGACTCCACATCGAAGTGTTCATTCCGCAAGAACACGCTCCCGGAGCTGAGGCGGCGTCCGATTTGAAGGCCGGTCATCATCTGACGAAAGGGTCTCCCTCGGCGGAGAATCCAGCCACAGACGTTCTCTGGGCTGGCCAGGTCGATCTCGGTCTCGATCATCACCCAGAGTCGGCGGTGAACTTTTGTGTGCTTCTCAGGAACCCTGTCCGCGCTCTTTCCCGCTAACTCAGGGTCAAGCAAGCTGATTGCCTCGACCACCGCGGCGGCAACATCATCGAAACCGGCACGGACTCCTGCCGACTCGCTCATACCCGAGCTCAGCAATCTGCCTGATCCGTGCATCAGGGTGGGTTCGGATCAAGCCGCCCTGCTGGACCTGAATGGGATTGACATATTCGTCCACCGTATTACCTGAACATCTCGGGTCGTTTCGCATACTCTGACCTGACAATTAGTGTTCCCACCGTGATAGCGAACGTGCACTCTGAAAGGCTAGGTCGCATCAGTGCTGATCATAGGAATTATTCTCTTCGGTCTTCTGATAGGTGGCGGCGCTCAGTTGATCTTGGGCAGGTCCAAGACCGGCATGGACTGGACGCTGGCGTTCACCGCCGGCATCGTGGGCTCCTTCGTCGGTGGCTTGGTGGTGAGTTTGATTGCCGGCGACGGAATATCGCTGCGGCCGAGCGGAATCATAGGATCACTATTCGGAGCATTGCTTGTCACGGCACTGTGGCAGCGGTTCAGCCCGGCCAGATCGAACTCCCAGTAGCGGGAGCGAGTCACCCCAGGTATGCAGCACGTGACTTACGCAGTTCGTCCAAGATTTCGTCCGTAGCATTGCCGAGCGGCGGCGCCACGTCGAGTTTGTTCAACGGTGAATCGCTCAGCTGCAGGGCGCACCCTGGAACCGGTGTGCGTCCCTTCACCGGATGCTCGACGTATCGGATCATCCCGCGGGCAATCAGATGCTCGTCGGTGTCTACTTCCTCGAGCGACTTCACTGGCGCGCAGGGGACGCCGACAGCCTGAAGCTCGGCAATCAGGACGTCACGGGGCAAGGTGGCGGTCCAGGCGGCAACCATTTCATCGACCTCGTCCATATTTTCCACACGGTCCGCTTCGGTGACGAACCTCGGATCGACACCCAGCTCCGGTTGCCTCATGCTGGCGATGACGCCATGCCAGTGCCTTTCGGCCATACAGATCAGTGCGATCCAACCATCGCTCGACGGGTAGACATTGTAGGGGGCTATCGCGAGCCCAGAGTGCCTGTTTCCGGTGCGTTCAGGGATCTTACGATCCGGAGAATTATGTAGTCCTCCTAAGCCCGAGGCGAGCATGGGGTAGATGGTGTCGTGCATCGACACCTCCACAATCTGGCCCTTCTGAGTGTGTTCCCGTTGGTAGAGCGCCGCGGCGATCGCGGCGAACAGGTGAACTCCACCGGAGAAGTCGACGAACGCCAGCCCTGACTTCGTGGGAGGTCCGTCGGGTGTGCCGGTGCTGGAGATGCTGCCGGACATGGCTTGGACAGTAATATCCATCGCAGACATGTGCGCGTACGGCCCGGTGGACCCGTAACCCTTGCCGGACGCAACTATTAGTCGAGGATTCAGCTCTCGGAGCTTGTCGAAATTAAGCTCCAGACGGTCCATCGTGCCAGGTGCGTAGTTCTCGATGAGCACGTCTGCAGTGCGGATCAACTCGAGCATGTTCTCGTGCCCTTCAGACGACTTCAGATCGAGCACCACGCTGCGCTTGTTGGAGTTGAGCATGAGGAACTCGTGCGACTCGGTCTCTTGATGTGAACGGAACCGCAGCATCTCACCGTTCGGCGGTTCGATCTTGACAACGTCGGCACCCAACTGCGCCAACAAGAGCCCGCAATAGGGGCCGTTGTAGATCTGCCCTAGCTCCAGAACTCGGATACCTGCGAATGCCGAGGACATGGCGTACTCCTTCTGTGTTTGTTCGGTAGTGACACGTTCGTTGTGCTCGGGCCGGACATGTATGTGCAGCTTCCGCGTCATTGCAGCGGTCACCGGGTCGAATGCCGCGGATAGATTCATTTCGGCTGCTTTTCGGGTACGACGCTGACCTTGGCTGCGACCGACGCCCTGACGAATTCGGGGACCGGGTGCCAGCGCAACGACGTGGCAGTAGAAGCGGCGGCTGCGACGGTCAGGGCGCCGGCGATGAGGAACACGCTGCCAGGCCCGGCCACCCCTGCTATCGCACCGGCCCCCAATGGAATGGCCAGTTGCGCGGCACGGTTTCCGGTGAGCCGCAACGCAAGTGCAGCGACACGGTCACCACTCGGTGCGGCGACCGTCACCCAGTTCATCGTGACTGGCTGGTTCATACCCCACAAGAACCCAATTACCATGAGGGACAAGCCCAAGACGACGACGTTGCTCGAGATCCCCAAGACGAACACTGCCGGTGCCGTAATGATGGGGGAGGCGATCAGGATTGCGGTCTGCGACCGATGCTGTAACAACCATGGCATGGCGGCACGCGAGATCATCGAAAAGATCGAGCGGGTTGAGACCAGCGCACTCACCACCATCGGACTCAATCCGATCGATTCGCCGACAACCGGCATATACGCGGTAATGAGATCCACTCCGGTGACCACGATCAGGCCGGCGAAAATAGCGGGCACAATTCCGGTGCGACGTACCAACGTGTGCAATGGCACCGGCCGCGATCTGTCACCGTTTCTGGCGACGGGTTTTGTGCGCGGCAGTGAGAGAACGAATGGGATAGCGGCCGCGGCGACGACCGTCATCACTGTCAGCGCCATGTCGGTGTCGACTACATCACCGTGACGTCCATTGGTCAGCAGCACACCGACGATGGGAGTGCCAATGGACTGTCCTACCGAGACAGCCAGAGTGAACATAGCGAAACCGTTGACGTGCTTCTTGCGTTCGGTCAGAGCCATGATGAAGCCTTGAGCACCAATCATCGTCATAACCTGCCCCAGACCAAGGGCGGTGTTTGCGACGGCCAGCGCAACAATCGTCGACGACATTGCCGCCAGGCCAACTGCCGCTGTCGATAGGACGGTGCCGGCGGTGAGAATTCCCCAACTTCCACGGCGGTCTCCATAACGCCCGATCTGCAACGCCAGCACCATTGGAAGTAGCGCAAAGGTTGCAGCAACTATGCCTACGGAGACCGCATCTCCACCCAGGGCGAGCACACGGTAGGACATCGCCACACGCACGGCATCGAACGCGGCGTTGACCAGCAACGCTGCGAGGAAGAGTCGTGCAATTGGGGTAGTCACATCGGTCCTTGGGTCAGCGATCAGGAGACTCTGGCGTGGCGAACTCGGTCAGCCGTGAGCAAGTCGCGTATCAGCCTCCGATGACCGCTCTGAGCCAGGCTTCGGGCACACCCTCGAGGTGGGCGCCGTCCACCACTATCGGCCAGACCGTCTCGCTACCCCCGTCCAAAGCAATTCGAGCCAATCGCGACTCCCAGAATGCAGCCGACCCGAACTCGCCGCGCCACTGCAGCGCAGGCAGTGTGAGCCAATGCAAAGAATGCTCGTGTGTGGTGCCGATCGCCCCGTGCACCTGATGTGTGTTGCGAATGGCAACTCCCAAGGCCCGTGAGACGACGCTGCGTGCAACCGCGACTCGAAACTGCGTGTAGGCGCCGGGAAAACCATGGGCGACAACCTCAGCCAGTGCGGTGTCCACGGCAGCACGCGCCAGGGCCGTCTCTGCGGCGATATCCACTACCAAGTTCTGCACCGATTGAAATTTCGCCAGCGCACGCCCGAACTGATCGCGTGAGGTGGTGTGCGCTATGGAGGAAATGAGCATCCCCTCCATAGCGCCGACGCACTGCACAGCGCGGGCCAGTGCCCCGCACAGGACGTATGCCTCGACAGCGGACGCTTCGACACCCGACCAAGTGACCTCGAACGAATCGGGAATAGAGACCGTGCCCAACGGGGTAGCGGAGATCCCGGGGGTGGATGTGATGGACAGTCGCTCCGTCGGAACTATTGCCAGCTCGTACAGACCGGGTGCCGATGCCGAGCGAACAAGGGTGACTGTAGTGGTGGCGCCTGCCCAAGGTACGTTACGTGCAAGCCCACTCATGTCGAGGACGGCCACAGTAGTGGTTGCTCCGGCTGGTTGGGTATCGATTCCAGCGGCTTGATGTAGGGGGCCGGCGAGCAGGTCGGTCTCCGCGTACGGCACCGCAACACCCGCGGTGGCGGCGGTGCGTAGCAAGGCTGCCGCCTCGATCCAACCGGCGCCGGACCCACCGGTGCTCTCTGGTGTGGTCAGGCGCGCCAACCCGACATCGATGAGAGTGGCCCACACGGCATCGGGCGGGGGCGCAGAACCCGGGGTGTGGAATCGTGCAAACAAGTCCGTCATCAACTCTTGCAACGCATCGTCCACTGCTAAGTCTTGGCCGTTACCAGCCTGATTCGTGGTGGCATTCATCAGCGCATTCCTAATCCCCGCGCGATCACGCCGCGCAGAATTTCGTTGGTTCCACCGCGGAGTGAGAATCCCGGGCGCTGGTGCAATCCGGCGCGGAGGAGGCCGACAATGTCGTTCCCCGCTGACACGGTTTCGTCACCCAACCGGGAGGAAACGGTGTCCACGATGTCGCCTTCAGTGGTGGTGCCCAGTAACTTGACCAGGGCAGCCGGAATGTCAGATGGTTCACCGCGGTGCAATGAGCTGGCGACGTTCTGGCTCAGTGCGTGGAGGCCTGCCATGCGGGCAAGTGATGCGCCCAGGTCGCTACGCTCCGGAAGTACGCCCGTATGCATCGCCCCGACCTCGGCTGCAAGCAGATAGAACGACGACAGGAACCGCTCGGGGCCACTGCGCTCGAAGGCCAGCTCCGAGTTGACTTGCTCCCAGCCCTTCCCCGGGGTGCCGAATACCTTCGAATCCGGGACAAAGACCTCGTCCAGAACTACCTCGTTGAAGTGATGGTCACCGCTGAGTGAGATGACCGGCTTGGTCAAAACACCTTCACTGCTCAAGTCCACAATGAATTGGCTGAGACCTGTATGTCGGTTGGAAGTGTTCAGCGGTTCTGTTCGAGCAAGGACGATGAAGGCCTCTGCGCGGTGGGCGCCCGATGTCCATACCTTGGTACCGGTTACATGCCAACCACCATCGACTCGCACACCCCTCGTGCGCACGCTGGCCAAGTCGGATCCGGAGTCAGGCTCGCTCATACCGATGGCAAAGCAGCATTCTCCAGCAGCAATGCGCGGTAGATACTCGCGTTTTTGCTCCTCGGTCCCGTAGCGCAGCAGTGAAGGAGCGATCTGCCGATCCGCTACCCACTGCGCTGCCACGGGTGCGCCGACAGCGAGTAGTTCTTCGGTCACCACGAAACGCTCCATATGGCTGCGGCTGTGACCGCCGTACTCGCAAGGAATGGTCATTCCAACCCAACCGCGTGCGGCAAGGCGTCGGGTGAAGCCTTCGTCCCAGCGCGTCAGCCACGTATCCACGGAGGGAGCGAGACGGCCTGCAGCGATTTCCTCGGCGAGGAACGAGCGGACCTCAGCGCGTAGCGACGTCATCTTCTCCGTCGGCCCGGTGAAGGGTGGCGCGAAGGATGTGGTCATTTGAACTCCTTGCAGGTTGGTGGCCGAGACCTTGAGGCGACGGTAGTACAGATTTAGACCTTTACGCAATAGAGGATCACGTTACGTAAACAAGTAAACACGGTTGAGATGTTGTTAATGTGATCTCATGACTGACGTGACTTCGAGCGCATCGAGTGGACTGAATGCCACCAGCAGTGACCTGGCTTCCACTACCAGCGAATCCGCGAAAGGGATCGGAGAGGACAGGCGGCTCGAACTAGGCAAAGTGCCCGAGCGTCCGCGGCATCGCATGATCGACCGCGTCGCAACGATCATGGAGATGGTTGCGCGATCCGGCACGGGTATGACCCTGACCGAAGTGTCGAAAGAGCTCATGGCGCCGGTGAGCTCCACTCAAGGACTTATGAACGGCCTTGTGTCCGTTGGGTATCTGGAAGAACGCGACCGCGTTTACACACTTGGAGCCGCGCTTTACCTTCTCAATGTCGTTGCGGGACGTCCTCCGGTTGCGGCGATTCGGCATGAGCAACTCGAACAGGTCCACGCGGAAACTGGGTTGACAACTGTCCTTTCCACCGCGGTGGGTGACGAACTCTTCTACAGTGACCACGTCTCGTCCGACCCTCGCTACGCCTATCTTGCCGAGGGGCACCTGCGCAGATCGTTGCTGCGCACCTCGGCCGGCTGGTTGCTTCTCGCAGACAAAGAGCAACGTGATATTTGGGCGTACCTCAATTCGCGGCCTGCCGAGGACGCCGAGCGAGTGGACGCCTTCCTCCGAACCTTGACCGAACTCCGCGAGACCCGTGTGTGCATGGCCCCCTCGATCGGAGAGGACGATGCCGACGGTGTTTCTATCGCCCTTCGCGAAAGCGGTCGCACTATCGCCGTCCTCGGCGCCGTCGGTTCGGTGTCGGACATTGCGGATCGGCGTGAGGAGCTGCTCGAAATATGCCTGCGCCACGCGGCCAGTTGGGGTCTGCGCTGACCGCGCGTGGTTGAACCGGGGGTAGTGAAACCACGCGGGCGGCTTCATCGTGAACGTTCAGGCTCCGCGATACTGGCCTGGCCTCTTCTCGACGAAAGCGGTGATGGCCTCCTGGTGGTCCTCCGTGTGATGAGCCATGGCCTGCATGGCCGCAGATAGCTGCAATAGTGACTCCAGCGACTGGTGTTCCGACTCCCGCAACAGCTGTTTCGTCATTCGCACCGAGTGTGGTGGGTTCTTGGCCACACGCGCGGCCAACTCCATCGCCTTCTCTACCAGCTCGTCTGGCTCGACCACGTAGTTGACCAACCCCCATTCGAGCGCCGTCGCCGCAGGGACCCGGTCGCCGGTGAGCGCCATTTCCGCTGTCCGTGCACGGCCGATCGTCTTGGTCAGCAACCATGCACCACCGTCGCCTGGGATGATGCCGAGTTGGACGAAGCTCTCCGCAAAGAAAGCTTTGGTCGAGGCGACCCGCAGGTCGCACATCAATGCCAGATCGCACCCTGCACCGACGGCGGGCCCGTTGACAGCCGCGATCACGGGAACCTCGCAGTGGTAGAGCGCAATTGGTATGCGCTGGATTCCGGACCGATATCCGTTGTAGATGGTGTGCGGGCTGCCCCCGAAAATACTGGTGCGATTGACCATGTCCTTGACGTTGCCTCCAGCAGAAAAGGCGGTTCCCGTACCGGTGAGCACGACGGCTCTGACATCGGGGTCTGCGTTGACCGCGGCGACACGCTCACACAGCGCATCGATCATCGATGCGTCGGAGATGGCGTTGCGAGTCTCGGGCATATTCAACGTCCACGTTTCGACGTGGTCGGAGCGGCTGATGAGAAGTGGAGAAGAGCCGGACATACGGAGTCCATTCTGTAGAGGGGTTATGCAGGCGATCAAGGCACGAATTACTGCATGGAGTTGGGAAGCCACAGGACCAGTGCCGGGAAGATGAGGAACACCAGCGCTATCAGCAGCATGGCGCCCACATAGGGTGCGGCACCGCGGAATACGTCTTCGACGCGCTGACCGGAAGACTTGGCCACCACGAAGACGTTCAGACCCATCGGTGGGGTGACCAGACCGATCTCGGCGAGAAGCACCACGAATATACCGAACCACACAGGGTCGTACCCAAGTTCGACCGCCAGTGGCAGGACCACGGGGACAGTCAGTGCGATGATCGCGATCTGGTCCATGAAGAAGCCCAGAATCAGATAGAGCATCGCGATGAACAACATGATGACTACCGCCGGTAGCGCCAGTCCGCCGACCCACGCAACAATCGTCGGTGTCACACGAGTCTCGGTGAGAAAATGTCCGAAGACATGGGCCCCGACAATGATTGCGAAGATCATCGCCGTGGTCTTGGTGGATTCGACGAGCGTCTTGCCGATCGCGGACAGAGAGAACTTGCCCATCGCGGTGACCAGAATCAATGCGGCCACGCAACCGAGTGCTGCGGCTTCGGTGGCTGTAGCGACGCCCAAATAGATCGAGCCGACCACGGCCAGGAAGACGAACACCAGTGGAAACGCCGAGACGATAGCCCGGCCCTTGTCGGCCCAGGATGCCTTCTCCCCGTGCGGGACATTCTGCGGATTGCGAATCATCGAGATATACATGGTGGCGATGAGCGACAGCGCGATGATCAGGCCTGGAACGAAGCCGGCTACGAGCTGGTCACCGACACTGACCTCGGCGGTGATTGCATAGAAGACCAGAATGATCGAAGGTGGGATCATCGCGGCAAGAGTGCCGACCACTGCGACGCTTCCGCCCGCCATTTTGGGGCTGTACCCCTCATCGATCATTTTGACCGTAGAGGTCTGGGCGAGCGTCGCGGCCGCAGCGGTGGAGGAACCGGACACCGACGCGAACGCGGTGCCCGCTGCGATGGATGCCACCGCAGTGCCGCCCCGGATGCGGCCGACCACAGCACGAGTTGCGTCGAACAACGAGTCCAACAGCCCGGACAGCATTATCAGGTGCGCCATAAGTATGAACAGGGGAACTGCGGACAAAGAGAAGCTCATCACCGAGGTCGCCGGCGCGGTCTGCATCACGCCGTCGAGCACACTAGGCCCACTGACGAACGCAATACCGACTATGCCTGCACCCAAGATGGCGAACGAGACCGGCACACGGACGAGGATCAGTACGAGCAACAGCAAGACGATCAGTAAGGCAGTCATGTCAGCTTCCTTCCGTCGTGCCGTTGGTCTCGTAGTCGGTGGAAACCCGATCCACCGACGAGGTCAGTTCGCGGTACAGGTCGATTGCGACGACTGCGGCGCCAAGGATTGCGGCGACGGGAATGATCGACTTCCACCACCAGGTCGGCCAGGGGAGGTCTGCCATACCAGGGGGCGGCGCCTGCCCGGTGACGAAAGCGAAGTGAGCCGCCTGCGTGCTCGAATAGACCAGCAGGACAAGTGAACCGAGAATAAGTAGGTAGGTCAGGATCAGTAGGATCTTGCGTGCGAGAACTGGAACTCTTTCGAATATCGTCGCCACCGCCACATGTGCACCCGAGCGATACGCAGTCACGGTGCCGAAGAATGCAATCGACATCATCAAATATTGCTCTACCAGCCCGACGTTCCAGCCCAGGGGCGAGTCGAAGGCCATGCGGGAGACGACCTCTACCGTGGTGAGAACAGCGATCACCGCGATGGCAGTTGATGAAATCACTGCGCATACCGCCGAGATCCCATTCTGGACCGCGTCCAGTCGCGGATGGTCGGTGGTTAGGTACCCGAAAGTCGTACGCTGTGCAGGAGACTCCCCGTGCTGGTAAAAGATAGTCTCGGGTTGGACGGAGGGGCTCGCGCTGCCGATCACTTCGTCTCACCGGCTTCCTGTGCCTCTGCGTCTTCGAATGCGGCAGTCGCTTCATCGAGAATTCGCTGCGCTGGTAGGCCGATGGCAGTCAGGTCGTCGACCCAATTACGGCGCACGTCCTCCGCGATCGAATCCCACGCACGGCGGTTTTCATCGGTGACCAGATCCATTTGTACGCCTGCGTCGCGCATCGCCTGCTTGGATTCGGCCACGGACTTCTGAACCTCTATGCACGCCGCTTCCTGGGCGACATCGGATGCCTCGGTGAGCACGGCACGCTGCTGTCCCGACAGGTCTTGCCACACGCTCTCGGAAATCGAGTAGGTCGCTGTGAACCCGCCCAATTCCGCGCCGACGGTGGAGTAGTGCAGAACTTCTTCCAGTTTGTATGGAGTGACGCTGACGGGGCTCGCTAACGTCCCCTCGACTGTTCCACGAGAAATCGCCTCGTACAGGTCCCCGATCGGCATCGAGACACCGGCTGCGCCTGCCACATCGACCACTCGATCTGCGACTCCGCCAGTCGATCGCATGATCTTGCCATCCAGATCCGCAGCCGAGTTGATCGGAAAGTTACCGCTCATGGCCTCGTATCCGGAAACGTATGCGACCCACAGGGGATGCACATCTTGCTGCCGGAGTTCGTGCTCGAAGAGTGTCGTTCCGGGTTGCATCATCGCCCGCATCGCGTTGGCACCAACGCATGAGTTTTCGGTGAGTCCAGGGAGATCGCCGACGTTCGACAATGGCAGCTGGGTGCCGACGTAGGCGGGAGAGACCGCTGCGATTTGCGTGACACCGGTGCGGAGCAATGCAGGCGTATCGCTCTGCTTGCCGAGCTGACCCGATGCGAAGTACTCGACCTGCAGCCCCACATCTGGACCGTCCGCCCGCAGGATGTCGAGGAAGGTCTTTGTTCCACTTCGGCCGATTGGGTGGGTGGCAGAGAAACTGTCTGCAATCTTGAGGATCACGTCGCCGTTGTCGTCGTGCGGGGCTCCTGGGGCTGCGCAGGCCGCCAACGTCAGGAGTGAGACTAGGGCACCCGCGGTCTGTTTGCGGCGCCTGCCTGGACGAATACTTCGGTAGCGACGGACTGTATGCGGTGACGCGGCGCTGGCAAAAGCGTTCAAAGCGACCACAACTTCCGTATTGAAGGAATCGGATATGTATATACGTACCCGATGCGAGAAAGGTTACCGAGTGATTGGGGTCACTGTCAATGTCCGGGTCGAGTATTGGAGGACCCGGTCCGCCAGAGGTGCGTCGTGAAGCGTGGGTGGAATGGCTACACGCGCTTCAACATTCGGACGAGGTTTCGGGGAGTGGCCCAGTACACTCAGCGGCCACGGAATTGCGGTACGCGTCGCTGGCCGAACGCGGAGACTGCCTCCTGCGAATCAGCGGTGCCCAGGAGTCTGATCTGTCGGTGCTTCTCGGTTTCGAGTGCGCTTGCCAGCGAAGTCGCCGGATCCGCAATCGAAGCTTTCGACGCGGCCATGCCCAGAGGTGCATTTTCCAGCCATGATCGCAGGTGAGTCATGGCCGCCTCGTCGACTGCTCCGTCATCTGCCAACTCGTCCACCAGTCCCCACGACAAGGCTGTGCGCGCGTCGAGCGCCTCTGCTCCAATAAGCATCTGATTCGCACGAGCCGGACCTATTCGTCGAGGAAGCGACCAAGTAAGTCCTGCATCTGCAGAGAGCCCAATCTTCGTGAAGGGTGCACCCAGTTTTCCGCCCTTGGCGCAAACGACGTGATCGCATGCCGCAGCAATCCCTAGGCCAGCGCCGAACGCGCCACCCTCGACCGCAGCGAAAACCGGACGTGCGTTGGAAGCGATGGCCGACACAATTGCCGCAAGGTGATCGAAGCGTGTCTCATCGGCAGTAAAACCTGCGGAGTCACGCAAATCGCCGCCACTGCAGAAGTAACCGTCCGCGCCTGTTATCAAGATCCCGGCAACGTCCTCGGCTACCCGCTCGAGGAGGACCCGAAGAACCTCTCGCATAGCTAGGCTGAGCGCGTTTCGACGACCAGGGTTGTTGAGTGTAAGGACCTGTATGCGTCCTTCGCGTCGTGATTGGACAAGTTCGGACAAGTTATCCACCCTTCGATTGCCCCCGAAGCGTCGCGAAGACCGTATGGCCCGTGCAGTATGCGTAGTCACAGTCACGTGCCCCCCTCGATCAGAGGGTAACCCCGAGGTCGCGTCGTCAGTGGGTCTTCGAGGCACCACTAGCGACTGGTAATGAATAAGTCGACACGGCATGTCGACCCGGTTTGTCAGAGATGAACAGGCAATGCTCGACGGCTCGAGCACCGATTGCGTCGTATTCGAAGAGGTATAAACGAGGGATGCCATCGATTGATACGTCCGCACCGCCCACCACTCCGCTTCGTACTGCGGCCCGGTACGCGCTGTCCGGTGCGCTGGTATTCGCCGGATTGAGCCACCTCTTCTGGGCGCGCGAGGATTTCCAAGCTCAGGTCCCACGATCGATTCCCCTCGATCCCGACGGTGTCGTCATGGCTTCCGGTGGTGTCGAGATCATGCTCGGCGTCGGGCTTGCCGTGTTGCCGCGCGATCGGGTTCGGATCGGCCGGCTCCTCGCGGCCTTCTTCGTTGCTGTGTTCCCTGGGAATATCGCTCAGTACCGTAACAAGCGGGACGCGTTCGGCTTGGACACCGATCGGCGACGGTTCGTCAGACTGCTGTTTCAGCCGGTACTTGCGGCTTGGGCACTATGGTCCACCGCCGTCCCGAAAAGACGTTAGGCAGTGCCTCACCGCTGCGGCCTTCTTTGACACGCCGCCATTGACACAGTCAATCGTGTCCTAACCTTTGTGCCGCCAAGAGATCTCGCTTCGCGGCTTCGTCCCGAACTTCGGACAGAAATGTTCCGAAATTACCTTCACTGCACACTGGAACGTGTTCTCATTGGGTCTCCAGCACTCGACAGGAGCACCTAGTGACGCGTGACGACGTCGCGGAAATCGAACAACTGAAGTATCGGTACCTTCGGACCCTCGACTGCCGCAGGTGGGACGAATTCGCAGAGACTCTGACCGAGGATGTCGTTGCCGAATACGGTGAACACCTGCGGTTCACCTCACGCGATGATGTTCTGGCATTCATGCGTAGCGCGATGGTGCCGGGACTGATTACCGAGCACCGCGTAGATCACCCGGAGATCATCGTCGAGGGCGACAGCGCAAGTGGGGTGTGGTACCTGTCCGACATGGTCATGCATCCCAAGTATGGCGCCATCCTCAGAGGTGCAGCGTTCTACGACGACCGTTATCAGCGGGGCGAGGACGGCCGTTGGCGTATAGCGCACACCGGTTACACCCGAACCTATGAATTCACACACGAACTCACTAGCCTGCCCGGATTCAGAATGACAGCGGATCCGTGGCAGGACGGAAGGACACAGTTGTGACCGAAAACCTCACTGGCAAGATTGCTTTGATCACCGGAGGCGGCCAGGGAATCGGACGGGGCGTCGCTCTGGAGTTCGCACGTGCTGGGGCCAAGTGCTTCCTCGTCGGCCGTACCCGCTCGAAACTCGAGGCTGTGGCGGAGGAGATTGCGCAGGTGACCTCGGCTGCAGACGTCGCTGTCTACGAGGTGGACATCGCCTCGGACGGTGCCTGCGAGGCTGCTGTCAGCGCCGCAATGGACGCTTTTGGCGGCGTCGACATTCTGGTCAACAACGCTAATTCCGCGTTCCCGGTACCGCTCGACGAATCCGGCGACGACTTCTTCGACTACGCCCTGAGAACAGGACCACGTGCGGTACTACGCCTGATGCGAGCCGTCCACCCATCCATGGTGGAGCGGGGTGGGGGAGTCATCATCACGATGATTACCTCGTCCGCAGTTCGTTGGGACACATCAGGATTCGGGGTCTACGCCGCCACCAAGGAAGCCATGCGAGTGCTGACTCGGACCGCCTCCAGTGAATGGGGACATGAAGGGATCCGCGCACATTGCGTTGCCCCGCACGCACTTACGCCGGCACTGGAGTGGTGGATCGAAAACAATCCGGAGGAAGCCGAAGAGTTCGTTCGGACGATCCCCATGGGGCGTATCGGCGATCCTGAACGCGACATCGGCCAAGCAGTTGCATTTTTGGCCTCGGATTCCTCACGCTATCTGAGCGGCGCGGTCATCCCGTTGGACGGCGGTCAGTCTCGCTGGTGACGCCAGTGTTCAACCCACGTTGACGCCCGCATCCTTCAAATGCGAAGGCCCGCACCCATTCTTCGGGTGCGGGCCATAAGCGAAGTGGCGTCAGTGCTGCAGTGCTGGGTAGTCCGTGTAACCCTCTGCGCCACCGGAATAGAAGGTGTTCTGATCTGGTGTATTCAAGGGCAGATCTTCGCGCCATCGGTACGCGAGATCAGGATTGGCAATGGCGGGGCGTCCGACAACCACAGCATCGCCGATACCGTCTGCCAGGAGGGACAGCGCTTCCTCGCGGCTGGTGATCTCGCCGAATCCGCTGTTGACGAGCGTCGGACCACCGAAGGCTTGCCGCAAGCTCTGGACAAGTTCCCCCGCCGGATTTTTGTGCAGCACGCTGAGATACGAGAGCCCGAGTGGCGCGATCCGATCGACGAGCGCCAGATAGGTCGCCTGCACGTCGTCGGCGTCCTTCTCGTAGGCATCTTGGATGTTGTGCTCGGGAGAGATACGAATTCCGACTCGGCCTGCGCCGATTGCCTCGACAACGGCCTCGACTACTTCAGCGACGAAGCGGGCCCTGTTCTCCGGTGATCCGCCATAGGAATCGTCACGTCGATTCGACGCCGGTGAGAGGAACTCGTGGAGCAAATAGCCGTTTGCACCGTGAATCTCGACGCCGTCCATGCCAGCTGCGATCGCGTTCTTCGACGCCTGCACGAACTCCTCGATCACCGAGGGCAGTTCATCGGTTCGTAGTGCACGCGGGACCGGATAGGACTTCTTGCCGTCGTAGGTGCGGGTTTCGCCTTCGATGGCGATCGCGCTGGGCCCCACTACCTCGCGGCCGCCCGTAGTCCCCTCGTGCGTCACGCGCCCGGCGTGCATGACCTGGGACACGATCAGGCCACCTTCGGCATGCACTGCGTTCGCGACGTCGCGCCAACCAGCGATCTGCTCAGGCGTGACGAGCCCGGGCTGACCCGGGAATCCCTGACCTGCATGAGACGGATATGTCCCTTCGGTCACGATGAGACCGAGCGAGGAACGCTGCTTGTAGTGCTCGACCACCAGGGGGCCGGGAATTCCGTCTCGTCCTGACCGGACACGTGTCAGCGGCGCCATGACCAGCCTGTTTGCAAGCTTCAGTTCACCTAAGGTCAAGGGGGAAAACAACTTCACTGGTTCGGCTCTTTTCGTTGGCAACACTGCGTTCTTCGTTCGAATTACTTACAGTCGCCAACCTTCGGAGAGAGTGAGCTATTCCGAGCCGAGACGATCGTCACGCGTTGTGGCTGCGCACCAAACGGGCTACCGGCGGTAAAGGGTCTCGCGCTTGGCCGGGGTGGGCACGTGGGTGTCGTTCCACCAGGCACACAGTCCCAGTCACCGGGAAAATCCACACTGCGAGAAGTTTTTGGACTGTACTCAATCTCGTGACGAGCACCGATTCGAACACCGACAGCCCGATCCGACCCATCCCCGAAGCGCAGGTGAGTGAGTGGGATTACGAAGCCGACGTCGTCATAGCCGGCTTCGGTGTGGCAGGAGCGGCAGCTGCTGTCGGCGCAGCCCAGTCAGGTGCCGATGTACTGGTGCTCGAACGCACCGGTGGATGGGGTGGTGCCGCTGCAATGGCCGGTGGCTTCATCTACATGGGTGGCGGGACACCCTTGCAGAAGGCCTGCGGATTCGACGACACCGTGGACAACATGAAGGCCTTCATGAAGGCTGCCTTGGGGCCCGGAGTCGACGAGGCCAAGATCGATCTCTACTGCGAGGGAAGCGTCGACCACTATCACTGGCTGGCCGATGACTGCGGAGTTCCGTTCAAGGAAAGTTTCTGGGGTGAACCGGGCTGGGAGCCGCCAGACGACGACGGTTTGCAGTACACGGGAGGGGAAAACGCGGCACCGTTCAGTTCCGTCATTCCGCCGGCGCCGCGAGGGCACGTCCCCCAGATGAAAGACAAGCACGTCAGCTCCGAAAAGGGCGGCGGGTACATGCTGATGAAGCCGCTGACCGACAGGGCCGCAGCACTCGGCGTCAGGTCCGAGTACGACATGCGGGTTCAGACACTGATCGTCGATGCCGATGGACGGGTTGTCGGAGTCCAAGCCAAGCAGTACGGCAAGAACGTTTCAGTCCGCGCACGTACCGGAGTGGTGCTGGCCACCGGGAGTTTCGCCTACAACAAGACGATGGTCGAGTCGTACGCACCCAGGTTGATCAATCGCCCGGCCGCGTCGATCGAAGAGCACGATGGACGCGCAATCCGTATGGCGCAGGCGATCGGTGCAGACCTCGCGCACATGGATGCCGCTGAGGTCGCATTTTTCAGTGACCCACAAATGTTCATCCGTGGAATATTGGTAAACGGACGCGGCCAGCGTTTCATCAACGAGGACACCTATCCCGGCCGTGTAGGACAGGCTGTTCTGTTCGAAAATCACAACGAAGCGTTTCTCGTCATCGACGAGGCCGCATACGATGTCGCGTTGACTACGCAGACTTCGACTCCGCAGCTTCGGCGCCGACCAACCTGGGTCGCTGAGACGGTGGAAGAGCTGGAGTCCGACATGGGATTGCCCGCAGGCGCTTTGCAGTCGACAGTTGAGCTGTACAACCGTCATGCCGTGAACGGTGAGGATCCCTTGTTGGGTAAGAAAACCGAATGGGTCGAACCGATAGGCACTCCCATTGCGGCAATCGACCTCCGCGGCATGACGGGCGGATTCACCCTCGGCGGACTGCGGACGAGTACAGCCTCCGAGGTGCTTCACGTCTCCGGTGAACCGATTCCTGGCCTCTTCGCTGCAGGTCGCTGCACAGCAGGCGTCTGCGCAGGCGGCTATGCCAGCGGGGCGTCACTCGGCGACGGTAGCTTCTTCGGCCGTCGTGCCGGCCAGAGCGCGGCCAACGGACGCTGAGGCATTCTGTTGCCTCAGCGTCCAACTTTCGCGGTCACGATCAGGTACTCCCATTCCATTGCTGGCCCTTCGTAGAATTGGCCGGCCAGCTCGATCAGTGAGTTGTCCAGAGCCCTGACAGCGGCATGGTCGTCCGCGATCCGGCGGTACACCGCGATCGTCGGTCCATAGTTCTTCTTGAAGTAGTGCACGAAGTCCGTCGGCCGGGAAAACATGTCGACGGTCAGAGATCTCACCTCGGCGGTCAATTCGCGGACCTGATCTCCGAACAGACCGCGGACGTGCGCCTCGTCGCCCCACAGCGGTGGCGGCTGTGCGCTGGGAGGTGGGGGAGCGGCGTACGGCTTCATCGTCGAAAACACTTTTTCGATGAATCCGTCCGGCGTCCAATTGATGAGCCCGATCGTCCCACCGTCCCGGAAAACGCGCACGAGCTCGTTCGCAGACTGCTGATGATGCGGGGCGAACATGACGCCGACACACGACATCACGATGTCGAACTCGTTGTCCGCGAACGGAAGAGCCTCGGCATCACCCTCGATCCATTCGAGGGTGGCGTGCTGAGCGGCGGCCAACTCGCGGCCATGAGCGAACAGTTCGGGTGTCAGGTCACTTGCGATCACGGTTGCGCCGGCCGCAGCAGCCGGTATCGCCGCGTTGCCTGATCCCGCTGCGACGTCGAGCACTCGCTGACCCGCTTCGACCCCGCACACACGTACGAGTGTCGGCCCGAGTTCCTGAACTACTTCGGCAGCGACGGCAGGATAGTTTCCCAGCCCCCACATGGTTCTGTGCGCCGCCTTCAGCGCACGGTCGGCATCGACAACTTCTGTGGTGTCGGTCATTGTCCCGCTCCTTCGACGTTGTATCGGCTATCAGTCGAAGACTAGGAATGTGAGCTGGGCTTATCCAGTACAGGATCTGTACCGGGAACGCGATGAGCGCTATCGTCGGTCGATGGGGTCGTCGTACCACCAGTTCTGCCCCGTCGCCAAGGCGATGGAGCTGTTCGACGAGCGTTGGACTCTGCTGGTGGTTCGCGAATTGTTGCTCGGCAGTCGCCGTTTCAACGATGTGCGACGCGGACTGCCCCGAATGTCACCCACCCTGCTGTCGAAGCGCCTCCACCAACTCGCTGTCGCCGGGATCGTCGAAAAGCAGTACTCGGGAAATGAGGCACGCTACGCCCTCACCCCAGCTGGAATGGAGCTGCGATCCGTTGTCGAAGCGCTCGGTATGTGGGGCACGCGCTGGGTCGGAACCCTCGGCGATGGGGACCTCGATCCTGCGCTGCTCATGTGGGACATGCATCGCAACGTATGTTCGACGTCCATCCCGGGCGAGCACGCCGTGATCGAGTTCCACTTCACCGACGTAGCAGCCTTTTCCCGGGCCTGGTGGCTCGTGATCGACCCCCGTGAGGTCGACGTGTGCGATGTCGATCCCGGTTTGGAGGTCTCCGTGTGGGTGAGCACAAGACTGCGTGTGCTGACCGAGATCTGGCGCGGCGACGTGACCTGGTCGTACACGCTCGAGTCCGGTCAGCTGATCATCGACGGACCCGCAGCGCTGCGCCGCGGGCTGCCGAAGTGGTTCACCCTTCCGAGGTCTGCGGCGGTGCCCAGACCTGATCACGATCGGATGTGACCGATGCGCCGTCAGTGGGTTGCGCGCTCGGCCAACAACGCCAACCTGCGCAGGGCTTCGGAGTTTCGGGGATGCACTGCGGCGTGCTGTAGCGAGTCCGGCAGCAGACTGAAAGGTTTGCTCGCAGCGTGTTCGATCATCTGGATTCGACAACCGCGCGCCTGCGGGTGCAATCGAACAGTAATGTGAGCGGTCCCGAACGGCAGGGCATGCGCCCGGAATTGGAGCTCCCGGCCGGGGTAGGAGTCGAGGACGGTAGTGGTGTCGTCCAGTACCGCCGGCCACAGGCCAACAGAGTGATGAATCGACGAACCCGGCGACGGCCACGTGCTGTCGACTGCGCGAATGCGGGATGCACCCACCACCCACATGGCGTATTGCCATCCGTCGGCCAGTACAGACCAGACAGCGTCGACGTCGGCGTCAGTGGTTCGTTGTGTCCCAGATGTCATACCCAATATCCTTACCCGAATACACCTGCTCTGGCGATGGGTACCTCTGCAAGGTATCCATCTGGCTGTACGGGGTTTGCCCGCAGACAAGGCAGGGCACTCCCCAGTACCAATATGGAGGTGCCGGTGACCGTTGCACGAGAGCGTTCTTTTCCATCCATCAGTGTCGACGACGGGGTTTATGCGCCTCAGGAAGATTCGTACCTCCTGTGCGCCGAGATTGCTGCGCACTCCGGACTCGCAGGTGCCCGAGTTCTCGACCTGTGCACTGGCAGTGGAATCGCCGCGATCGAAGCTGCACGACGCGGTGCCCGGGAAGTAGTTGCGTACGACATCTCTGTCCAGGCCGTAGCCTGCGCGCTGTCGAATGCCGATGCGAACGGCGTCGACGTCGACGCACGCGTGGGGACTCTGTCCGACGCGCAGCTAGACGCGCCGTTCGGTGTCATAGTCTCCAATCCGCCGTACGTACCCTCACCCCGCCCTCCGGTCGGGATGGGTCTGCACCGTGCGTGGGACGCCGGAGACCGCGGGCGAGTCGTGTTGGATCTCCTGTGCGCACACGCGTTCGAGCTCCTGGTGCCGAGTGGAGCAGTGATCATGGTGCAGTCCGAACTCTGTGGGGTAGAGGAATCTCTCGATCGGTTACGGGGTACCGGGCTCGATGCCGAGGTGATACGCCGTCGAACGATCGGTTTCGGGCCCGTCCTTCATGAGCGTGCAGCGTGGATGGAAGCGGCCGGTTTGATAGAGGTGGGATGTCGAAGCGAAGAACTGATTGTCATCGAAGGTCGTCGCCCAGCCGATTCCTGATCCGACACCCGGTTGCTTCACCACTATTTGGGGTAGTCGGTGCTACATGACAAAAAACGACAACATCGAATCCGAGTCCACCGCGCCCAAAGGCGGCCGCCCCGGGCCGACGGACGAAGGAAAGACTGGCGGAATGGCCACTCGGGAAGCAGCTCCCGACGTCGCCGAGAACGAGGACACGGACAGCTGATCACAGGGTCGATCCGTCACTATTGGGCGCTGTGTGTTTCGCACTGACGGCCTTGGGTATCAAAGACAGCGGCACTGAAGCAGATTGGCGCCTCGAATTATACGAGCAGCCATAGTCTGGAGTCCGAATGTCAATAGACGAAACTGCCGAGTCCGTGATCTGGCTCGATCCGAGCCCATTGGACAGCTGGTGGGATCGAGTGATGAATCAGAGTCCCGTCGCTCCCGCGGGCCGAAACTGATAGTCGGTCCGGCCGCTCGAAGGCCAACTCTTGCAAGGAAAAGCGAAGGAGTAGTCCCATGAAGGCAGTTACCTGGCACGGTAAGCGTGATGTTCGCGTCGACTCGGTTCCCGACCCCATCATCGAAAAGCCCACCGACGCCGTTATCGAGGTCACCTCGACGAACATCTGCGGCTCTGACCTGCACTTGTATGAAGTGCTGGGCGCCTTCATGAATCCAGGAGACATCCTGGGCCACGAGCCGATGGGAATTGTTCGTGAAGTCGGTAAAGCGGTTACCAACCTCGCTGTAGGTGACCGAGTGGTGATTCCTTTCCAGATCTCGTGCGGTAGCTGTTTCATGTGCGATCGGTCGTTGTACACACAATGCGAGACCACCCAGGTGCGCGAGCAGGGGATGGGTGCGGCATTGTTCGGTTTCTCCGAGCTGTACGGCAGTGTTCCAGGAGGACAAGCCGAGTATCTGCGAGTTCCTCAGGCACAGTTCACCCACATCAAAGTTCCATCGGGAGCACCGGACTCGCGGTACGTATACCTTTCGGACGTGCTTCCGACGGCGTGGCAGTCCGTTGTGTACGCCGACATCCCGCCAGGCGGATCGGTGACGGTTCTCGGTCTCGGCCCCATCGGAGATATGGCCGCTCGCATCGCAACCCACCTCGGCTTCGACGTCATTGCGGTCGATCGTGTTCCCGAGCGGCTTGCCCGTGCACAAGCTCGCGGAATCCGCACGGTCGATCTTGCTCAACACGCTGGGGAGCTCGGCGACGTGATCCGAGATCTCACCGATGGGCGCGGTACCGACTCGGTGATCGACGCCGTCGGGATGGAAGCGCATGGTTCACCTGTGGCGAAGGCTGCGCAGCAGCTCACCGGTCTGCTGCCGGACTTTCTCGGTAAGCCGATGATGCAGAAGGCCGGAGTCGACAGACTCGATGCGGTGTACTCCGCCATCGACATCGTCCGTCGTGGCGGCACCATCTCACTGATCGGCGTCTATGGCGGCGTTGCCGATCCGCTTCCACTGCTTACCATGTTCGACAAGCAAATTCAGCTGCGCATGGGCCAGGCGAACGTGAAGCGTTGGGTAGAGGACATTATGCCTCTGCTCGGTGACGACGACCCGTTGGGTGTCGATTCATTCGCCACCCACACCCTGCCTCTCGAGCAGGCCCCGCACGCGTACGAGATATTCCAGAAGAAGCAGGACGGCGCGGTCAAGGTGATTTTGAAGCCCTGAGCGGCTATGGGGGCGAGGAGCTGTCGGGTGACAGCGTGTTCTCGTCCAAAAGAGACTCCAACAACCGGACAGTCAAGTGCACGACTTGGTTCTCTTCTGCGCCCGCTAGCTCGTCGAGGGTTCCGGCTGCGCGTCCCAACGCGATACCCGCCAGCACTGCCACTGCCATCTGGGCTCTCAATCGTGGGGAGTCTAGACCTGCCTCTTCCATCCGATCTTGTATTCCCGCAGTGAGTTTGGCGTCGATCCGAGCTGTCGCTGCGGTCTGAATCGCCGGATCGTCGTGTGCGCGAACGACCGCCTGCAGCACGGGGCTCGGGCCGACCTGGTGAACACGCCGAATCGTGGCCTCGATCCGAGCGGGGTCGAGCATGTCCGAAAGGTGCGGATTCTCGTTTTCCGTCGGGAGTGTTTGGATGTACAAGGCTGCCTTGCTGCCGAAATAGCGGGCGATCAAGGCCGGGTCAGCGCCCGCTTTCTCGCCGATCTCTCGGATCGTCGTTCGCTCGTATCCACGCGCGCCGAACAGTTCGGTGGCAGCTTCGAGAAGATCCTGCTTGGTGCGGTCGGAGTCACGAATGCGGGCTACCGGGCGTGTCTGGATCATCGTGAATCCTCACTCTGTCCTGGGCGGCTGGCGATGTCGTAGGCAAAGCTGCCGGTTGCGGCCGACTCGATGCTCTCGTCGACCAATCTGGCAGGCAGTTTTTCGGCGCGGCTGCCTCGGTAGGATAGTGCAAAAGCCAGGATTGCCGTGCCCGTCCAGAGGCCGATACCGACGATGGCGGTTGCTGTGTAGCCGGCGCTGTCCGGGAACGTCTGCCCGGGAGCTGTGTATATCGCGAGCACGGTGGCGCTCAAAGCGCTGCCCACCGCGCCACCGACCGTGCGTGCTACTTGATTGACTCCTAGGGCGCTCCCTGTTTCGTGCGGTGGGACCGCGCTGACGATGAATGCCGGCATCGCGGCGAAGGTGAACCCGATCCCGAGGCCGGCCACCCCCATGAGTACGAATACGACCCATAGTTCATCGCGACCGAACAGGAACAGCGTGAGCGCACCGGCGAACGCCATCGCACCGATCGGCATGATCATCGATTTGCTGATCCACCGCTCGGCCAGGGGAAGGAGCCTGTTGGCGAACACGCTCGTCAACGAGAACGGCACGAGTACGAGGCCAGCCACCATCGCCGACCGACCGAGTCCATAACCGGTGTCGGACGGAGTCTGTACGAAGCGGATGACCGCCGATGACAGAACGAACATGCCGATACCGGCGAAAAGTCCGGTGACATCGGCAGTCAGGACTGCGGGCTTGGACAACAGCCGCAATTCCACCAGCGGGAATCGAGTCCGCAGCTCGTGGAAAGTCCAGCCGACGACGACCGCGAGGCCCACCGCCGCACAGCCGATCGTCTGGACGGAAGTCCAACCCCAGTAGCTGCCGGAGGTGAGCGCAATCAGTAACAGAGTCAGGCCGATTCCGAGGAGTACCGCACCGACGATATCGAGCGGCTTGTGCGGTACATGCCGACTGGAAGGAACCGATGTGATGCCACCGACCAACACCGCGAGCGAAGCCGCAGAGGCGACGACGAAGCACGCGTGGTAACCCCAGAGATGGGCGATAACCCCGGTCAAGGGGTAGCCGAGACCGATGCCCGCTACCGCGGTCACCGACAATGCCGCAACGGTACGTTTGGCTTCGAACGGTGTCAGGTGGTCGCGAGCTACTGCCATCGCGAGCGGCGCGAGCCCTAACCCGACACCTTGTAGGCCACGCCCGATGAGCAAGAGTGCGAGATTGCTCGGGATCGCGGCCAGGACACAACCGATGAAGACGACGGACAGCGCTCCGATGATCACGGGTCGTCGGTGGGGGCCGTCTCCGAGACGGCCGAGGACCGGAACGGTAACGGCGCCCACCAGCATCGTTATCGTCAGCGTCCACTGTGCACTGGTGAACGAGACCGAGTATGCGTCGGCCACTGTCGGAATCAGAGGTGCGCCGACGCTGCTGACGATGGCGACGACGGTACAAATTGCGGCCAGCACCGGTACGAACCCGCGGGGGGTCGCGAGGTGTTCCTCCGGTTTGTCATCAATTGATGTCATCGCTTGATGTTATACCCAGTTTCGTGCTGGACCCGGATCGAATTCACACGTGGGTCGATGTCGGATAGATCGGAAGGTCCGTGTCCAACGTGTAGTTCGGCAACCCAAACTCTATTGTCAGGAAATGGAAAACGTGACGATCGGACAGGTGTGATGGGCAAGTCGCCCTCACCAGAGCAATCCTGGCCGCCGCCGTCACGGTTCAGGTCGGCCAGTATCTTGCTCGGTCCCGCCTTCGTTGCGGCGATCGCCTATGTCGATCCGGGGAACGTCGCCTCGAACGTCAGTGCGGGCGCGCAGTTCGGCTACTTACTGGTGTGGGTGATCGTGGCGGCGAATGTGATGGCCGGACTCGTGCAGTTCCTGTCCGCGAAGCTCGGCATCGTCACCGGCATGACGCTTCCCGAGGTCGTCCGCTCCAAATCGAGTAGGTCTGTGCGACTTGCATATTGGTCTCAAGCGGAAATCGTCGCCATGGCGACCGACCTCGCCGAGGTCGTCGGTGGTGCGATTGCACTGTATCTATTGTTCGACCTGCCCCTTCTTGCCGGCGGCCTGATCACCGGGCTGGTGTCGATGATGTTGTTGTTGGTGCAGGATCGGCGTGGACAACGGCCGTTCGAGTTCGTGATCCTCGGGTTGCTTGCGGTCATCGCTGTCGGCTTCCTCGCCAGCGTGTTCGTCGAACCCCCGTCGTTTTCGCAGGCCGCTGCGGGACTTGTCCCGCGATTCGACGGTGTAGAGAGCGTGTTGCTCGCAGCAGCGATGCTGGGCGCAACGATCATGCCGCACGCGGTCTACCTCCACTCCGGACTCGCACGTGATCGCCACGGCAACCCCGAACCGGGACCGGTACGTCGGCGGCTGTTGCGGATCACCCGAATAGACGTCGGATTGGCAATGCTGTTGGCCGGAGCCGTCAACATGTCGATGCTGCTCTTGGCGGCAACAACTCTCGGCGGACGGAATGGTGTCGACTCGATCGAGGGCGCCCACGCGGCAGTAGGGGAGACATTGGGTCCAGTGGTCGCGCTGCTGTTCGCGGTGGGGCTCCTTGCGTCGGGGCTCGCGTCGACGTCGGTGGGGGCGTATGCGGGCGCGATGATCATGGACGGCCTACTGCGCAAACGGATTCCGATTGTGCTGCGGCGAGTGGTGACGCTGGTACCTGCACTCCTCATTCTTGCTGCTGGGATCGATCCCAGCCGCGCACTCGTCGTCTCTCAGGTCGTACTGTCTTTCGGTATCCCGTTCGCATTGATCCCATTGGTGCGGTTCACTTCCGATCGAGTGTTGATGGGACAGGATGTCAATCACCGGATCACGGCCTGTGCGGCGTGGCTCATCGCAGCCATCATCGTTGTGCTGAATGTGGTCCTGATCTATCTGACCGTGACATGAGTCAGCTCCGCTTGCGGCTTGCGGATCCGGTTGCATCGTGTGTTCGAGGCGCGGATTGCGGGTAGCCACCTATATGCCATCACACTCGAACAGCGGGAGCCTCGAATGAGCGAACTGACCTTTACCATCGGGCACGAGGAACTGGTGATTCGTCAGCGATGGGAAGTCGTCAGTATCGTCAACGACATTCTGGTTGCCGTCTGGTTCATCGTCGGCAGTGTCTTGTTCTTCGGCGAGACAACGGCGGTCGCGGGCACCTGGTTGTTCCTTATCGGCAGTGTCGAGCTCTTGATTCGCCCGATGATCAGGCTCGCTCGACGCATCCACATCCAACGGGTCAGGCAGGGGACTGGGGTCTCGGACTCCAGTGACGACTACTGACATCGCCCGGGGCTCGAGCGAGGTCCAGCCGCCGGAATCAGGATTCTGACAGTTCCGAAATCAAAGGAGAAAACAGTGATCTTCATCGTCGTACAGTTCGAGACGAAGCCCGAGTGGACCGAGCGTTGGCCCGGGCACGTAGCCGGGTTCACCGCGAATACCCGCGCCGAGGCCGGAAACTTGTGGTTCGAATGGTCTCGCAGCCTCGAAGATCCATCCGTCTACGTATTGCTCGAGGCCTTCCGCGATGATGAAGCCGGTGGTGCTCACGTCAACAGTGATCACTTCAAGAAGGCAATGGAAGAACTCCCGCAAGCTCTTGCGTCGACGCCCAAGATCGTCAGCCAGACCGTGGATGCAACCGGGTGGGGCGAGATGGGCGAAATGTCGGTCGACGCGCAGTAGTCGACCGAACTGGAATCCTTCGATGTTCTCGGCATGAGATACGTCACTGAACGGCTTTTCGAAGCGGAACTCTACCCTCACGGGAGAGTAGGTTCGTGAACGTAACTTCCAGTGACGCGCGAAGTATGCGCCCATCCTGGGATGTTGCCCCCGACTCCGGCAAGCGTGCAACACCTCGCATCTTCGGACCACACCACATTCCTCGACAGAGAATGGAGCATCTACATGGCTTCCGCGGCCACCGCAGCGCAGACGATCGAACCGCAATGGACGGTGTGGTCTGCCCTGCGATCGCCGAGGCGGTTGCGGACCGAGGTTCTCGCCGGGCTGGTGGTGGCGTTGGCTCTGATTCCAGAGGCGATCTCATTCTCGATCATTGCCGGCGTCGACCCGCGTGTCGGCCTGTTCGCGTCGTTCACCATGGCGGTGACGATCTCGATCGTAGGTGGTAGACCTGCAATGATTTCGGCGGCCACCGGTGCAGTGGCCTTGGTCATCGCGCCCTTGGTGCGGGACTACGGCGTCGAGTATCTGATCGCGACTGTCATTCTCGCCGGGGTTCTGCAGATACTGCTCAGCGTGGTGGGGGTCGCCAAATTGATGCGGTTCATCCCACGCAGCGTCATGGTCGGATTCGTCAATGCGCTGGCCATACTCATCTTCATCGCCCAGGTTCCGCACCTTCTCGGGGTCCCCTGGCTGGTGTATCCGATGGTTGCCATCGGGATCGCGGTAATGGTGTTCTTGCCCAAATTGAGCACCATCGTCCCTGCGCCGCTGGTCGCGATCGTGTTGCTGACGGCAGCGACGATCGTGTTCGCGCTGAATGTTCCCAATGTCGGTGACGAGGGGGAACTTCCGTCGAGTTTGCCATCGCTACTTCTTCCTGACGTTCCCGTCACGTTCGAGACGCTGAAGATCATCGCCCCGTACGCGTTCACGATGGCCATCGTCGGTCTACTCGAGTCGCTGATGACTGCGAAGTTCGTCGACGACATCACCGACACTCACTCGAACAAGACCAGAGAGTCCTGGGGCCAGGGCGTCGCCAATATCGTCACCGGATTCTTCGGCGGTATGGGCGGGTGCGCGATGATCGGGCAGACGATGATCAACGTCAAGACCTCCGGTGCACGAACTCGGATCTCGACGTTCCTCGCAGGCGTGTTCCTGCTGATTCTCGTCGTCGGTCTAGGCGACATAGTCTCACTGATCCCGATGGCGGCATTGGTGGCGGTGATGATCATGGTTTCGGTCGGCACCTTCGATTGGCACAGCATCGCCCCGGCGACATTGCGGCGGATGCCCACGAGTGAAACCCTCGTCATGGTGGCCACGGTCGCGGTCACCGTTGCGACCGACAATCTCGCCTACGGGGTGGCGGTCGGAGTCGTGACCGCAATGGTCTTGTTCGCGCGACGCGTCGCGCATCTGACCGAGGTCGTCGATGTGGCACACCCGGACCCGGACACCCGCGTCTACTCAGTGCTTGGTGAGTTGTTCTTCGCCTCCAGCAACGACTTGATCTATCAGTTCGATTACGTCGGTGACCCTGCCAATATCGTCATCGACATGTCGTCCTCACACATCTGGGATGCGTCGACCGTCGCGACTCTCGATGCGATCACCACCAAATACGCAGCCAAGGGGAAGACCGCGACCATCGTCGGGTTGAACGAGGCCAGCGCGCAGCGACACGGGTTACTGAGCGGGAAACTCGGCGCAGGGCACTGACGGGTTCGCACGTGCAAAGAAGGAGCTATGCGGATATGCCTCAACCCGAAGACGAAACGGCACATATGCAGATCGGCAACGTCGCGGCGCGAACCGAGCTGTCCATCAAGACAATTCGTCACTACGACGATGCGGGCTTGGTGACTCCGTCGGCGCGAAGTAGAGGCGGATTCCGGCTGTACACCGAATCGGATGTGCAGCGATTGCTCGTCATCCGGCGCATGAAACCGCTGGGATTCACGCTGGGGGAGATGCGCGAACTTCTCAACGCTCTCGACGCACGGGCAGATAGGTCCGCCGACCGAGAGGCACGAGCGACTGCGGAGCAATACGTCGCCGAATGCCACCTACGCGCCGAAACCACGTGCGCCGAATTGCGAACACAGCTCGCTTACGCCGAAGAATTCACTGCACTCCTTGCGCATCCATGATCGTCAGACTCCGGCAACACCCAACAGTTGTCCGATCAGGTAGGTCACGATCATGGCCAGCGCGCCACCGATGACGATGCGCCACATTGCAGGGCCCGGTCTCGAACCGCCCAGGCGCGCACTGACCTGGCCGGTCAACGCCAGCGCCAACAGAACCGCCACGAAGGTCACCGGAATTCGAGCTGACGCCGGTGGTGCGAGTATCGCAATGAGGGGCAACGCTGCGCCCAATGTGAAGGACAGAGCAGACGACAGTGCCGCCTGAATCGGGCTGGTCAGGTTGTCCGGGTCGAGGTGGAGTTCGGCGTCGACATGCGCTGCGAAAGCGTCGTGCTCGGTGAGTTCGTGAGCGACGGTCAGGGCAGTTGCCCGGCTGAGCCCCTTGCTTTCGTAGATCGAGGTCAGCTCTTCGAGTTCCGCGTCGGGATCGTCACGCAGCTCCATTTCCTCCTTGGCCAGTAGGGCCTTTTCGCTGTCCCGTTGGGTGCTCACCGACACGTACTCGCCGAGTGCCATCGACACGGCACCTGCGACAAGACCGGCGACGCCTGCGGTGAGTATCGGTCCCCGCTCGGACGAGAGTGTCGCAACGCCGACGACAAGTCCTGCCGTGGAGACGATTCCGTCGTTGGCGCCGAGCACGCCCGCGCGCAGCCAATTGAGCCGTGACGAAAGACTCTCGTCGTGCTGTTCCCCAGGGTGGGCTGCGTACTTCTCGTCGCCCAGGCCGTTCGACTCGCTCATCGTGCAAACGCTAGTTTCGATCTCGTCCGCGCGCCAGCAATGCAAGGCTTCCCGTAGTCCGTCTGGCGGCGGCCGCCCGTGCCCCCTCGCCTCATCGGTGTTGTCATTCGGCGTAAGAGGACTCATGATTCGAAGCGCAGGCTGCGGGGTAAACCCCGGACTGCCTCACTGTGTGCTTTGCAGCGGCAGCAAAGCACACAGTCAGGTGTGTTGTTCACACTGTGGTGTCGAGTAGATCGGGTAAGGACCTTATGTCACGTACACGTATTCGCGTGGTGGAGCGCGGGCCGATGCTTGTGGACGGTCCGGTGGAGATCACCATGCCCGACGGATCCCAGGTCGTATCGGATCGCAGTGTCGTCGCGCTCTGCATGTGCAAGCGGAGCAAGATCTATCCGTTCTGCGATACCAGCCACCGTGCTCGCCGAGAGCGGACACCCGCCGCGACGATCGGTCGAGCCGTCGACGACGCCGTCGACGACGCCGTCGAGTAGACCGGCTGGCCGCTCAACACCGACACGGTCCGTCGAAGCACTGCCCGATCTTGTGACCGACCATCGGTCAAAAGTCGACGATTGCCGCGATGTGTGTCTCCAAATTGATTCGCACCCTTCCCGACGGTGGTGGCGTGCCCAATCCGAAAGCACGCACAACTGCCGCAACCGAGGCGCCGCCGAGTGCGACGTCGCTGCCGAGTTGCGGCCAGGTTGACAGCGACACTCCGATTTCCGGTAGCGAAGCGAGCATCCGAGGAGTCAGTTTCGTGGGGTCGAGAATCCGCGCGGCCAGCGGTGCCTTCTGTTCCGGCGTGATGTCAGCAAGTGAGCGGGCATCGAGATCTCCGAGGAGGCCGTGTAGCAATGGTCTGGTCGGTTCGAGATCGAACCGCTCGACATCGAGTATTCCGCCGTCACTGGTCTCCATCAAAACTGGTATGCCTCGACTTCTGGCGGCCTCACGGAGAGTCAACTTCGCATCGAGCGAATCGCATTCGTCGATGACGATGTCGAGTCCCTCCATGAACGTGTCCATACTGGCAGCGATCAGACCTTCGGGGTGCGTAACCACCGTCAGATAAGGGTCCAATTCGGCGATTCGGCGTGCCGCGACCGTGGTCTTGTTGACGTCGAGGTCGAACACGGATGCCGGGACTCTATTGAGATTGGACAGGTCCAGGACGTCGAAGTCTGCGAGTCTGAGCTCACCGCACAGCCCTTCGATAGCGATTGTGTGCGCCACGGCGTGCCCCACGCTGAGCCCGACGACTCCCACACGCAGTTCGGTCATCCGCTCCTGCTCGGAGAGGGTGATTTTGTTTCTGTTCCGGTCCAGTCGCAGAGTCCGAAAGCCTCTCGGCCCAAGAAGCTTCACAAGCGAATTTCTCCACGGATAGTGAATCCACCGTTGTGGCTCGTCGAGGACCTCTGCCGGTGGGCTGGGCAAAAGACCGATCAACGATTCGAGCTGGTTTTGTGACGCGTCGAGAATGTGCATTCCGGGTAAAGCCGATAGTTCTTCGACGGTCCTTGAATCGCTCTCGAGGGCCGAATTCAGTATCCGATGTTCTGACACGTGGCTCTCATTCTTCTCGTTCGGACGCTCGAGCAGGTGCTCCGCTGTCGTCAAGATAACTGATCGAGGTGTGCTCGATGTTCACTGAGGTCCGATTGCGACTGCGAAATCGGAGTCGAAAGTCTCGACAGAGAGCGTCGGCGGTACCCGGAAATATAACTTTTGCAGTGCTGGGACGAAGATTTGCGACCTTCGAACAGTCAAATGTTCCACGACCAGGAAGAATTGCCTGGTTGCCACTTGGCAACTGAACTGTCGGCGCCCGATAGCGTCGGCTTTCGCCCCTAGCCGGGGACCTTTGGAACTCGGCATGTCTTCTTAGGAGAAACCGTGTCTGCACCTACGACAGTCGATTACCGAAACGCAACCCCTAGCGCGAAGTGGGGTTCGCGTGCCGCTCGGTCGAAGCTTTCAGGGATATATCGGCCCGTCGACGCATCATTCGGCCCGAGATTCAGCCACTGCGAGGGATCGATGACTCTCGTTGCGGCGATGCCTACTGCAGCGCCGGAGCTCTGGACGAGGTATGTCGACGGTGCTTGGTCGTCGTACTCGCGCCATGGTGTGACGTGTGCTCTCGACATCGATGAAGTGGAATCGGGCGCTACCACAGCGTTGTTCTATGTCGTTCTCGGACCTGACGGGGAGATGCTCGGCGGTGTTCGGGCGCAGGGGCCTTATACCTATGTCGAGCAGTCGCATGTGTTGACCGAATGGGCGGACTCGCCGGGGCTCGACGTGGTCAGAGGTCAACTCCGGACTCGACTTCCGCACGGAATCATCGAGATGAAGAGCGCGTGGGTACGAGAGGGAGCGCCGGCGCGGGTGATTTCGGGACTGTTGGCGAGAACGGCGCTGCCGACCATCGAACTGACAGGGAGCAGGTATTTGTTCGCAAGCGCTGCCGACCATGTGCTTCGTCAGTGGGAAACATCCGGAGGGCGAATCGACACAACTGTGCCGGCTGCTGCGTACCCCAGCGATCAGTACCGCACGCGTTTGATGTGGTGGGATCGGGAGACCATTGCACGAGAAGCGCACTCCGAGGTCTGGGGCCTTATGGAAAGCGACGCGCGTGCGTTGACCGGAAACGGCTATCACTCTTCTGCCGTCGCATAGTGGACATCAAAGCTTCGAGTGCGGGGAACTATCTTCGAGGGGACAACGATTCATCGATCTGCCGCGTCGAGTTCCACGTGACCATAATCGTCCCGGCGTGTGACGCACGGTCACGGCCACTGGATTTGGCGGCGTAGAGGGCGTTGTCCGCGGCGTGCATGAGTGTATCGATAACTTGCTCGACGTGGGGGCTCTCTACATCACCGTCGATGCTGAGCCTGGGATCGAGGACGGCACGGACGTCAGCAGTCACCGATCCGATACTGACGGTGACCTCGCATTCGGAGCGGACACGTTCGAGAATGTTCGATTCGAAACAACGGTTTTCGGTAAGGGGCGTCAATACGAGAAATTCTTCGCCACCTATGCGAGAGACGATCGTTCCTTTCGATCCTGTCTCCTCGGTTGCATGAACGAGGGCATCCGCAATTGTCACGAGTATGAGATCGCCTGCAGCGTGGCCATGACTGTCGTTCACGGCCTTGAAATGGTCGATGTCGATGACATGGGCGGACAATTGACTGCGACTGTCGCACGTCCGGTCGAGCAACGCTTCTACCTGTGTCATCATGCCGCGGCGATTGAGCAACCCGGTGAGTGGATCGGTATTCGCCAGGACATTGAGGCGCTTGTTGACGGTGAGCAGAGACCGGCGCAGGGTCGCGATCAGGATTACCGGTACCAGCACAGACGTTGCTCCCGCACCGATAGCAACGATGGTGACCGCAATGCCTGCGGAAGACAGACTGACGGCCGACAACCACGTCGCCATCGCCACCGAACCTGCGGTGAGAGCAGCAGTCATGCGCGGCGATGATCCAGAGGCTGCAATTGCAGGAACAACGGCGAGCAGTGACGTCACTGCTCGCGTCCCGGCAGGATCGGCGATGAGGTAAGCCGAAATTGCGACACCGATCATGCCGCCCGCACCGAGGGCAGCGAACTGCCCATCTGTCAGTTTGCCGACGTGCACGGCATACAGCACGGTAATCGCGGTGAAGACGACGATCGCAGTCAGAAGGGGTAGCGCACCGTCGCGAAGGAACGATGGTGAGATCAGCGCAATCGCCAGTAGCGGCAGTGCCCCAGAGGCGCTCGTGATCACCATCGTTGTCCGCGTGTCGAATCGCGTCCAGAACGACTTCGATTCGGACTTCGTTCGGCGCAAGGTCGCGCTCATGTATCAATAGCCTCGGTTCGCCGCCGGATGTAGCCGACAGCATATCGCGGGGACGGCCAGCCCGACGATCTTGATGCCCCGGCGCGGTGTACTTTTCCAATCGCCGTGGCGGCAGGCTAGGTGGCGAGCGGGGCTTGTGGCGAGGACTGAATCAGTAGGCGTTTGATCACCTTGCCGGTTGCTGTCCGCGGAAGCTCGTCGAGGAACGTGACGTCACGAGGTACCGAGAATCGGCTCAGTCGATTTCTGATGTAGAGACGAACCATGTCATCGTCCAGTCCTGCGGCGCCGCGCATCACGACAAATGCGGCCAGCCTCTGACCATATTCCTTGTCCGATACACCTACCACTGCGACCTCGCCGACTTGAGGAAGATGAGCAATCGCATCCTCGACAGGACCAGGAAAGACGTTCTCTCCACCTGAGATGATCATCTCGTCGTCCCGGCCGCTGACGAACAACCGGCCGTTGCAGTCCAAGTAACCCAGATCGCCGGTGTCCATCATGTCCGCCCCGAGGCCTGCTGTGACGGCAGGCGTAGCGCCGTTGGTATATCCGTTGAACAGCATGTCGTTACCTACGAAAATTCTGCCGACAGAACCGCGCGGAACCGGATCACCTCCGCCGTCGAGAATGGCCACAAGAGTTCCAAGAGGCGGCTTTCCGGCCGTCGTAGGAGCAGCTCTGAGATCGGCAGGTCCAGCGACCGTCGCCCACGACACCTCTGTAGAGCCGTAGAAGTTGTACAGAACGTCACCGAATGTGTCCATGAAGCGAGTGACCATGGAGCCTGCAAGAACCGATCCGCTGCATGCGACTACCCGCAGACTCGAGGTGTCGTACCGCGCGCGGACGTCCGCGGGTAACTCGAGGATACGTTGGAGCATGATCGGCACCGCGATGAGCGAGGTACAACGATTTTCTGCAATCGCTTGCAGGCAAGATTCAGGTTCGAATCTGTCTTGCAACACAACCGTCGATCGCAGCGGTGTACTGAGCTGAAGTGCCGCGAGACCCCAGCTGTGGAACAGTGGGGCGGCGATCATCATTCGTTCGTTCACCTGCAGCGGCATCTTCGACAACATCGCCGCGATCGTTCCGAACCCTTTGGCGGTGGGGCGGAATGCGCCTTTGGGAGTTCCGCTCGTTCCGGAAGTGAGAACCACCAATGTTCCCGGATGCTCGGGCCGAACGAATGTCGCGGACGGGGGTGCCACCAGCTGCTCGAGCAGGCGCCTGCCAGGAACGGTCGAGCGCGAGGAGAGGCTGATTCGTGGTACTTCCTGGGCCACATGCGAGACGATCGAGTCGAACTCGTCGTCGGCGAACAAGGCTTTCAACCGATGGTGGTCGGCGATACTTTCGATTTGTCGTGCTGCCAGGCCGGTGTTCAACAGCACCACGTCCACCCCGAGCAATCCGCAGGCGACGGTGCATTCGGTCATCGCGATGTGGTTGCGTGCCAGCACCCCGACGGTGTCTCCGGAGCGCAGACCCATCGCGCACAAACCCGCAGCTATGCGGTGTGACCGTTGATGCACTTCTGCGAACGTCCGAGTTCCTCGGTCGTCGATAAGTGCGATGGCGTCCGGTGATGTCGCCGCGGCTGCCCCGAACCCGCCGCCCAACGTGAAACCCCATTTGGACAAAGAGTTCAGTTGTCGAAATGCGAGATCTGGGCGTGCAGTGCGGATGACACCGGTTTTGTACATTGTCTTGGCGATATCGAGTTGCATAGTCCGGGAGTTACCCGAGCCGGAAAGAACAGAGGTCGGCTTCCCCGCCAGATAGTCGGCAATGTGCGCGAACCCTGCTCGCAACCAATCGCATACAGCGCTGTTGCGGTCGGGAACCCGCGAGTACGCACCGTTCAGAGATGCTTTGAACACGGTCACGTCGACTGTGCATCGCCCCGGCGAAACCTCGGTGAGGTGGACATTGACGAAACCGCCGGAATCGAGATGAGTGATCGACATCGTCGTTCTCACGTAATCGAGATCGAGACGCAAAGCGTGATCGATGCCGTCGGCCCTTGCCGTGAACGCTCCCGGAATCGACTCCGAGACAGGCAGGCAGGACTCGAGTCCCATGAAGAACCGGCAATACCATTCCGGCGCAGTCACGATTTCCCAGACTTGATCTCTCGAATGCTCGAAGTCGATGGTCACATCGATCACGTCGGACAACATAGCTGTTCCGCCCCCAGTCAGACGTGCGCCCCACCAGTGCGGGGATTGCTTGATCCAAACCCAATATCGGATGGTAGACGGCAACCTGCACACCTGAGCAGCGTTCGGGAAAGGTTTTTCAGATCAGGCTGGACGCACCCGAGTGCCACGCCGTCAGAACTCGGTCACCGAGCGCAGCGTCGACAAAATCGAGTGCGCGCATCCCGAAGACGATGTCGGACTCGAGATGCGGTTCTGTACGAACGAGACCGCCGACGACGTCGTGACGCAACAATTGCTCGTGCACGGCATCTGCCTCGACGTGCTCGGCGTAGAACGCGATACAGGCCTGCGGTGCCCCCAGCCGCTCTAGGCCGGTGACCAAGCGCTGGGACCCGGGCGAGGAAGTGATCTCAGTGGCAGCGAAGTGACCGACCGTCGCGCCGCGCAGTCCCCGGTGAAGACCGAAGAGCGACATCAAATTGACCCAGGCGAGCGTCTCGGCAGGCACTCGATCGGTATATCCGAGGTAGGTCGAGTCCAGGTCGGCGGCGTCCATGAGGTCTGCCCACAACTTCTGATGTACTCGCTCGCCGCGCCCGCCGCCGTACTCGTCGAATTCGACCGCGACGTACGACGCTTTTGCCTGTCCGTGCAGCCGAGGGATCGCCCATGCGTGCGGGTCGGCTTCCTTGAGATGGTAGATCGACCGGTGAACGAAGTACTCACGCATCTGTTCCCACGAACCTTCATCGCGTAGATACCAGGAAGGCCCGGTACCCGACGAATGCGCAACCGACAAGAACTCCATCTCGGCAATCGCGTCGTTGCCTGGCTCGACGCTGTCTCGGAGGTACGACATGAACGACTCTTCCAAGCCCGCGCGGAATCTCAGCACATCCGGATCCCATTCCCAGCGGTCGTCGACTCCGGCGAAACCTCGGTAGTGCAACTCGTAACACGTAGCCAACGCCACATGGAGGTCCCGAGACATTGGATCGACTCCACCGGCAGTCGGGGGCGCAGCTGTGGACTTACCAGTGATGAAGTCCATGACACCGGCCGACAAGGGTCCACAGGGTGCAGGCAGGGGAGGCGACGAAACGAGTGAAGTGCTTGTCATCGGTCCTGTCTACCCCTTCCGGCCGAAGCCAATCTCCTCTCGGGCCTCAGCGAGGAGAACGGGAGAGCACAGTCAGTCCGGCGCAACGGGTGAACCCGCTGCGCCGGACTGACTATTTTTGTGCTCAGACCAGATCGAAGCGGTCCAGCTGCATCACTTTGTCCCACGCGGCGACGAAGTCGTGGACGAACTTCTCGCGAGCATCGTCCGAGGCATAGACCTCGGCCAGGGCGCGCAGTTCGGAGTTCGAGCCGAAGACGAGGTCGTTACGAGTACCGGACCACTTCACTTCTCCCGTCGCCGCGTCTTTGCCCTCGTAGACGCCTTCCTCCGATGTGGGAACCCACTCTGTGCCCATATCGAGGAGATTCACGAAGAAGTCGTTGGTCAAGGTGCCCGGACGCGTCGTCAGGACTCCGTGTTCGGACTTTTTGTGGTTTGCTCCCAGCGCTCGAAGACCGCCGACCAGCACTGTCATCTCGGGCGCACTGAGAGTCAACAGGTTCGCCTTGTCGACCAAGGAGTACTCGGCTGGAAGACGCTGGCCCTTACCTACGTAGTTGCGGAATCCGTCCGACTTGGGTTCGAGAGCGGCGAACGACTCGACGTCCGTCTGGTCCTGTGTTGCATCTGTACGCCCCGGAGTGAACGGCACAGTGACATCGTGGCCGGCGCTCTGCGCGGCACGTTCGACGGCGGCACACCCGCCGAGGACGACGAGGTCGGCGAAGGAGATTTTCGCTGTTCCCGCAGCATCGAAGGTCTCCTTGATGCCTTCCAGGACACGAATGGCGTCTGCCAGTTCGTCCGGTTCGTTGACCTCCCATCCGGCCTGTGGCTGCAGGCGAAGACGCCCACCGTTGGCGCCTCCACGCTTGTCACTGCCCCGAAACGACGACGCCGCGGCCCATGCTGTGGAAATCAACTGGGGTCCGGTCAGCTCCGACGCGAGGATGAGGCTCTTGAGTTTTGCGATGTCTGCTTCGCCGACCGGTTCATGGTCGCGCGCCGGGATCGGGTCCTGCCACAGAAGGGTCTCACTCGGAACCTCGGGACCGAGGTAGCGGGAGACGGGCCCTAGGTCACGGTGGGTCAACTTGAACCAGACCTTCGAGAACTCCTCCGCCAGTTCCTCCGGGTGATCGAGCCAACGTCGAGTGATCTGCTCGTAGATCGGATCGACACGCATCGCGATGTCACTGGTCAGCATCATCGGAGCGTGCCGCTTGGCGGGGTCGGCGGGGTCGGGAACGAGATCGGCAGCAGCGCCGTCCTTCGGACGCCACTGCCATGCACCACCCGGACCCTTGTGGACCTCCCACTCGTAGCCGTACAGCGTTTCGAGGAAAGTGTTGTCCCAGGTCGTCGGAGTCGGCGTCCAGGTACCTTCGATGCCACTGGTGATGGCATCTGCGCCGACGCCCGTGCCGTAGCTGTTCTTCCAGCCGAGACCCATCTGCTCGAGCGGTGCGGCCTCTGGCTCTGGGCCTATGTGTGGCTCAGGATCGGCTGCACCATGAACCTTGCCGAAGGTGTGGCCGCCGACTGCCAGCGCAGCGGTTTCGATATCGTTCATCGCCATCTTGCCGAACGTGTCGCGGATGTCGACGGCGGAACCCGCGGGATCGGGCTCGCCGTTCGGGCCCTCGGGGTTGACATAGATCAGACCCATTTGGACAGCGGCCAGAGGATTCTCCAGTTCCCGCTCGCCGGTATAGCGCTCGTCGCCGAGCCAAGTCTGTTCCGGTCCCCAGTACACGTCCTCGTCGGGCTCCCAGACGTCGACGCGGCCGCCGGCGAATCCGTAGGTCGGCAACCCCATCGACTCGATCGCCACGTTTCCGGTGAGGACGATGAGGTCGGCCCATGAGAGCTTGTTGCCGTACTTCTTCTTGACAGGCCAGATCAGTCTGCGAGCCTTGTCGAGACTTGCGTTGTCCGGCCAGCTGTTCAACGGAGCGAATCTTTGCATCCCCGCGCCGGCACCGCCGCGTCCGTCCTGGATCCGGTACGTGCCCGCTGCGTGCCAGGCCATACGTACGAAGAATGGTCCGTAGTGACCGAAGTCCGCAGGCCACCATGGCTGTGAGTCCGTCATCAGGGCCACAAGGTCGGCCTTGACCTCGGCGAGATCGAGCTTGGCGAACTCAGCGGCGTAGTCGAAGTTCTCGCCCATCGGGTTACCCACAGCGGGGTTCTTCTTGAGAATCCGTAGATTGAGGCTCTGCGGCCACCAATCACGATTGCTCCCGCCCTCACTCGGGTGCAGCTGCCGATCCTGTAGAACTGGGCAGGCGCCTCCCTCTTGGGGCTGGTCCTGGTTCATCTCTTTTTCGCGAGTGGTGTGGTCTTCAGACACGAGATTCCTTCCGGGGCTGGCGGATCGAACCGATCATGATTGTGATCGTGAACTCTGTGGGGATGCGCAATCGGGGCAGATGCCCCAGAACACGACCTCGGCTTCGTGTACCGCGAATCCTCGAGTGTCGGACGCGGTGAGACACGGAGACGATCCGACCGTGCAATCGACGTCGGAGATGGCCCCGCACGAGGCGCATACGAGGTGATGGTGGTTGTCGCCGACTCTGGACTCGTACCGCGCCACGGAACCGGCGGGTTGGATGCGGCGAACGAGCTGTGCGGCAGTCAAGGCGCTGAGCACGTCGTAGACGGCTTGCCTCGAAACGACCGGAAGTTCGGCGCGAACTACTGCATGGATCGACTCGGTGTCCGAGTGCGGGTGAGTATGCACCGCGTCGAGCACCTCGATGCGAGGGCGCGTGACACGAAGTGCTGCATCGCGCAACATCTCCCGGTAGTTGGGCTTCGAGCTCACCCCTGTGATACGACTCTCATTTCTTGAACAAGTCAAGTATTCGTCCGACAGTTCGAAGTCTCCAACGATCTCGAACTCGTGGTAGACAGATCGCGTTCGGATGAGCGGTCGAGGTCGGGTGGTCGGAGATGGTGGGCAACAGCAGCGTGTGGTCGCGCCCGAACCAATCGATGCGTCCGTCGTCGATCGTCAGCGTCCTGTTCGTTCTCGGCATGGTGACGGGTTGGCTTCTGTTGTACTCGGTCAGCATTCTTGGTGCGCTGTGGAGAATGCTGGAGCCCAACGCGCCGGCGCCGGTGCTGAGTGTGTCGGATCAACGTGCCGACCTCATTGTGCTGGCGGTCCAGATGTCGTTGGGTTTCATAGCAATCGGGCTGACACTCTTCTTACGGCGACACACTCTCGCCGCGGTGTTGCCCGAGCGCCGCGGAACTGCCCTCGATGCGTCTATTGCATGGTGCGCGGCCATCGCAGGTGCATCTGCGGTGGTGTTGGTTCTCGGTCAGCTAGGTCTCGCGCGGTTCGACTTCTCGGTGCCGGCGGTCATGGCGTCACCTTGGCTGGCTGTCGCTTCGGCGTTGGCCACCGGGTTGCGTGAAGAGCCACTGCTCGCGGCGCTGCCCGTTCTCCTTCTTGCGGGTCGAATACCGATCGGATGGATCATGGTTCTCGCCGCCACGATGCGAGGTCTGCTCTACGTGTACTTCGGCTTCGGCGGGTTCGTGTGGGCATTCCTCTGGGGCGCAGCCGCGGTGTGGGTCTACTTCCGGTTCCGCAGACTGTGGGTCCTGATACTTCTCCATGGTCTGGTGATGAACATGCAAGCGCTCGACCGTGTCATCGCCGACGACAACGCAGCGACCATTTTGCAATGGTGCAACATCCTGGTTCTTTTCGGTGCGTTGCTGTATTGGCTCGTACCACGTGCGCTCGACGCGGTGCTGCCGGGCGAATTGGAGGCCCCTTCGGTCGATGGGCACACCGGCTCGGACGCGGTTGCCGTGCACGAGGTTCCGTCGCCAGTGCAGCTTCCCACCGAAGATGCAGGCAGAGCGTGACAGATCGAGCGATCGGAAACGGTGGTGGGATAGGACCCGGTCTTCTTGCGAAAGCTCGGCGTTGCGCGATGAGTAGGATGTAGCAACCGTCCGCACACCGACCGAGGAGTTGTCGATGCCCGATTTCGACGCGCAGGTCGTCGCGACGCTCGGTATCCACTCTGGCGTTTTCGGTGGTCGATCCGACGACGAAGTCCTGTGCAACGTTCGCCTGCTGAAATCCGTCCTGATTCGGGTTCCGTCGTGATCGACGACGAACGGCTGGAACGTTCGTCGATCGTGTCCGCACTATCGGAATTCGATTGTCAGCGGATGACAGTCGGCGACATGCGAGCGGCTGCTGTGGCCATAGCCATCGGTGGCGAACCGTACAGACGACGGATGCTTCTCACCAAGCGTCCGGCGCGTCTGCGCGCTCATCCGGGGCAATTTGCTTTGCCAGGAGGTGGCATCGACCCGGGGGAGTCGGCTGAGGATGCTTGCCTGCGTGAACTCGGCGAGGAGCTGAACGTGCATGTTTCCCCACAAGATATCCTCGGCCGGCTCGACGATTACAGCACTCGATCCGGGTATGTGATCACGCCGTTCGTCGTGTGGGTCGGAGACACGTTGAAGCAGGTCGTGCCGAACGTCGTCGAGGTGGAGATCGTGTACGAGGTCGAGGCCTCGGAGATCGATACAGACCCGAGATTCGTGGTGATCCCGGAGTCGGAACGGCCCGTCATCCAATGGCCGTTCCGAGATTCGCTGGTACACGCGCCGACGGGTGCAGTCGTTCACCAATTCCGCGAAGTCGTCTTCCATCGGCGTCATACTCGCGTGGCAGACTTCGAGCAACCGGTGTTCGCGTGGCGGTGACTTCTCACCCCACGTGTGGGTACAAGTCCAGCCTCAATCAGGGCGTCGACGACAAAGGATCGAGGTGTGGGTGGTGAGTGATCCGGGTTCCGATGCCGAACTCAGCAGCAGGGTTCTCACCGTGCCCAACGTGCTCAGCACACTTCGGTTGCTGGCGATTCCACTGTTTCTCTATCTGCTCCTCGTTCCTGAAGCAGATGGATGGGCGCTGACCGTCCTGCTGCTCAGCGGAGCAACCGACTGGCTCGACGGAAAGCTTGCACGGGCGCTCGATCAGTCATCGCAACTGGGTGCGCTACTGGACCCGTTGGTGGACCGATTGTCGGTCGTGAGTGCTCTCGCTGCATTCGTTGCCCGTGGGATCATTCCGTGGTGGGTGGCGGCGATTCTGATCGGACGCGACGTCGTCCTCGCGGGTACTTTGCTGATCTACCGCCGACGCGGACTACCACCACCCGAGGTGATCTATCTGGGTAAAGCAGCAACCTTCGTGATCATGATCGCTCTTCCTGTGCTGCTCGGTGCCACCGGAGAGTCGGCCGTCGCGGACGTGCTCACACCGATCGGATACTCGCTGATCATTTGGGGGACCGCTCTCTATACCTGGACCGGAGTGCTCTACACCTACAAAGCATCGATCGTGGCGAAGACGATCCCGAGGAGCCAGAATCAACGTGTTTCGTGATGCGTAAACCACCGACACGCAACCCGACGCCTTCACTGCTGAAGTCATTGATGAGCGAGCACCTCGACCCTGGGTATGCAGCCGCTTCGGCGAACAAGTCGTCGAGATCCACTCGGTCCCCTATGGACGTGGTTCTTGCCATCGTCGGCGTAGTTCTCATCGGCAGCGTCTTCGGTGTGGCGCTATCTCGAGTCGACGTCCTCAGGTCGGACGCGTCCGGTCAAGCGCCCGACTTGGTGGAGACGGTACGCGAGGCAGAGAGCCGATCCGACGCGATGGAACGAACTCGGTCCACTCTCGCCGGCGAGGTCGAGTCAGCCCGGTCGAGCGTCTTGCAGAGCGACAAGGATGGCGCATCGATTCTGAATTCACTGAGGAACATCGAGTCTGCGGCAGGTGCCGAAACTTCGTCCGGTGCAGGCATCGCCGTCGTGGTCACCGAGCCGCCTGCCTCGGCAAACCTGTCCGATGTTTCGCAGAAGAAACGCGGAAGCTCGGCGGCGACCGTACTGGACCGAGATCTCCAAGTGGTTGTGAATTCACTGTGGGCGAGTGGTGCCGAGGCGATTGCCGTCGACGGTATCCGAATCGGCCCGAACGTCACGATCAGACAGGCGGGTGGCGCCATGCTGGTAGACAATCATCCAGTCTTCTCCCCGTACGCGATCGACGCGATCGGGTCGCCCGAGCAACTGCAGGTTCGATTTGCGGTAAGTGATGCCCACCTGCGAATGTCAGCGCTCACTCAGCTCTACGATGTCGGCTTCGACGTGCGGTCCGAGGATTCACTCGAACTGCCCGCAGCGGCGGTCAGGACTGCCCCGCGTGTACAGCAGGAAGGCGGAAGGTGACGCAGGAACGTAACGAAGGGGTAGCAGCGAATTCTATGTCCGACGACCGTGCCACACATGCTATGAACAGGCGCGGCGGCGGGTTGGTTCTGCTGGCATTCCTGGCTCTCGGGATAGGGGTCCTGATCGGAACCGTGTCCGGCCCGCAGATTCCCGGAGCGGTCGCTCCGTATCTACCGATCGCCGTAGTCGCTGCGCTCGATGCGGTCTTCGGCGGCCTCAGAGCGTATCTGGACGAAATCTTCGATTCCAAGGTCTTCGTCGTCTCGTTCGTCTTCAACGTGCTCGTCGCAGCACTCATAGTGTGGCTGGGAGATCAGCTCGGAGTGGGTACACAGCTGTCGACGGCCATAGTCGTGGTTCTGGGCATCCGGATCTTCGGAAATGCCGCAGCCTTGCGCCGTCGACTGTTCGGAGCCTGACCGCAGTGGCACGAGAGGGAAGGCACGAGTTCCACGGTGATCGGCGCCGACGCAGGACGATCGTGTTCGGTTCGCTGACGATCGTGTTGATGATCGCCCTCGGGATCGGCTTGGCTGCGCAGGTTCGCGTGAACGACAGTGAGAATTCACTCGACAGCGCGCGCCCTGGAGATCTTCTCGTCCTTCTGGACAACTTGGGTCGTAGGGAAGCCGCGCTCCGTGAAGACATCACGTCGCTGCAGGACACGCTGGCGACACTGCAGCAGGAGGACGGCGGTTCCGGTGCCGCGCTCACCGAAGCACGCGAGCGTCTCGACGCCTTGTCGGTACTGGTAGGGACCGTTCCCGCGACGGGCCCAGGAATCGTGATGACGGTGGAAGACCCACGCACCGGCGTCGGTTCGGAGGTCCTCGTGGACGCGTTGCAGGAGCTGCGAGCGGCAGGCGCGGAGACGGTGCAGATCGCCGGCAGTGACAACGATGGAGTGCGTATCGGATTGGACTCGTGGATTGCGGGAAGTGCAGGGGCGGTCGTCGTGGACGGGCAGAAGGTAAGTGCACCGTTCGTCTACACCGCAGTTGGCGATCCGGCGACGTTGGCCGCAGCATTGGATATTCCTGGCGGGGTGGTCGATACGGTAGCCAGGAATGGAGGTCAATGCCGGATTTCACAATCGGAGCAGGTCAACGTGTCCGCCTTGCGGGACCCGTGATCACGTCAATACGCTCATCGAGCGAAGCCCAGCATCACCGTCCGGTGAGCTCAGACGAAAGGACTGCCGACTTGAGCGAGATCGAGCTGCCTGCCGATTTGTTTTACACACCTGAACACGAGTGGGTACAGCGAGTAGGCCCATCCAGCGTCCGCGTTGGTATCACCGACTACGCACAGGCGCAGTTGGGTGATGTCGTGTTCGTCCAGCTGCCCTCCGTCGGTGAGGAAGTAACAGCGGGCTCCTCCATGGGCGAGGTCGAATCGACCAAAAGTGTGTCCGACGTGTTTGCACCCCTGACCGCCAAAGTTATTGCCGTCAACGAAGTTCTGGAGGCAGATCCGGAAAAGGTGAATTCGGGACCTTACACCGACGGGTGGTTGGTCGAGCTGGAGGTCTCCTCGGTAGAGGTCTTGGACGCGGCAGTGTCAGAGATGCTCGATGCGGACGGATATGCTGCCATTACGACCGAGTAACTAGCGGACGCGAGCTGAAGCAACCGTCTACACCCATGCCCGTCCGCAAGGTACGGTCGTTGTTGTGCAGTTGTCGTGTCGGGGCGCAGGTCCGTAGGAACACAGAACAAGCAAACTATTTTGCGTCGACCGTGGTGTGAGTCGCCAGGGTGCAGAGGACTGAGAAGGAGAAACGGTGAGCGAGAACGACAACGACGGCATCTACGGAGAGTCGCCAGCGGAAACCACTTCGGTTTTTCGTGCGGATTTCCTGCAGGAGCTGGATAACTCGGCGACGAGCCAGACCTCGGAGGCCCCGGTGTCGGGTGTGGAGGGCCTGCCCGTCGGATCTGCTCTTCTCGTCGTGAAGAGGGGACCCAATGCAGGGTCACGATTCCTACTGGACCAGCCGACAACTTCTGCCGGCCGTCATCCGGACAGTGACATCTTCTTGGACGATGTCACTGTGAGTCGGCGTCATGCCGAGTTCCGTCAGGACGAGAACGAGTTTCAGGTGGTCGACGTCGGCAGCCTCAACGGAACTTATGTCAACCGCGAGCCTGTCGACTCGGCTGTGCTCACCAACGGTGACGAGGTCCAGATCGGCAAGTTCCGCCTCGTATTCCTGACCGGTCCACGCGGCGGCGCCGGGTCCCAGGTCGGCGAATCGTCTGCGGGTGCGGGCAGCCAGTGACCGCCGTCGGGCAGCAGTCTCCCGGGGGGATGTCGATTGGCTCCGTCCTCGATCGACTTCGGCCCGACTTTCCTGACGTCACGATTTCGAAGATTCGATTTCTCGAAGCGGAGGGATTGATTTCGCCCGAGCGCACAGCGTCCGGATACCGCCGTTTCTCCATCGCCGATTGCGAGCGGTTGAGATATGTATTGACGGCGCAGCGAGATCAATACCTTCCGCTGAAGGTGATCAAAGAGCAGCTCGAAGCCATCGACAGTGGTGTTGCACGCGTCGAGCGTGCAGAGGACGCGCCTCGTAGACCCCGCGGCCTCAGTATTGCTCCCGGTGAAGTATCGCCTGAAGAGTTTCTCGCTGATCGTGAGGTCAGAGTGAGCAAGGCCGACCTCATGGAACGAGCGGGTGTCGACGAGACTTTCGTGACCGAGCTCATTCGCGGCGGCCTACTGACGCCGGGTCAAGCCGGCTTCTACGATGAGGGCTCGATAACCCTTGCGCGGACTGCGAAAGCGATGTTGCAGTTCGGTCTCGAGGTTCGGCACCTACGAGCTTTCAAATTGGCTGCTGATCGGGAAGCCGGTTTGGTAGCGCAAATCGCCGGACCAGTTGCGAAGGGCCGAGATGCGGGAGCGCGGGACCGAGCCGAAGAAATGATCAGAGAACTGGCTGCGCTGTCTTTGACGCTGCACACTTGTCTGGTCAAGGCCGCGGTGCGCGGTGCGCTCGATCGCTGAGCGTTCGCCTCGTGTCGTGTTCATCCCTAGGCCACCCTCCGTATGGCGGTCGATTCCAATAGACTCGGCTGCAGTAGGCGGACCCAGACCTGCGGCCCGATTTTCAACGCATATGGGAGGCAGAGGCAATGAGTGAGATGCGTGTTGTCGGTATTCGTGTCGAGCAGCCTCAGAATCAGCCCGTCCTGCTGCTGCGTGAAGCCGATGGAGAGCGGTACCTGCCCATTTGGATCGGACAGACCGAAGCGGCGGCCATTGTGCTTGAGCAGCAGGGCGTGCAACCGGGCAGACCCTTGACGCACGACCTGATCAAGGACTTGATCGGCGCTTTGGGACACACTTTGAAGGAAGTTCGCATCGTGGACCTTCAGGAGGGCACGTTCTATGCGGATCTGGTCTTCGACAAGGACATCCGGGTTTCGGCCCGTCCATCGGACTCCATCGCGATCGCGCTGCGGGCGGGCGTACCTATATTCGCCGAGGAGCCGGTGCTTTCCGAAGCAGGACTCCTGATGCCCAACGAGCGCGAGGACGAAGTCGAGAAGTTCAAGGAGTTTCTGGAATCGGTTTCACCGGATGATTTCAAGGCCACGGACGGCTGAAGTCCTCGATTCGGTAACGGAAGAGTCTCAACCTCAACTTTAGGTTCAGGTTTACGGCGCGTTGCGTTGATTGTCCCTCCTCGGCCCAATAGCGTTCCCCTTGTGAAGTACAGAAGTCGACGATCGTGTGTCGTCGGTTCGCGCCGGGGCGTAGTCTTGCCGGGTACGCGGAGTGGATTTCACGCAGAAGTACACCGGGATAGTTTCCCGGTCGGACCTCTATCGTCGTCATGGTCCGAACAGCAGCGTCGAGACATCCGAAGAGGGAGCAAGTAAGTGGAAGATCAGCCGCAGGGACGCCACCACGGTTCAGCGAGCTTTGTGCCGGGCGATGCTGAATCGGTGGAGACCTCGAATGCAGATCTGCCGACGCAGCCTGCGGCAGACGCCACGGTGACACCCTTCGTGCCCGATTTTCAGCCGGGGCTGTTCCCGGATGATTCCGTTCCGGATGAACTGGTGGGCTACCGAGTTCCGAGTGCATGCCAGATAGCGGGAATCACCTATCGCCAACTCGACTACTGGGCTCGTACGGGGCTGGTAGTTCCGTCCATTCGCAGCGCAGCGGGTTCCGGTAGTCAACGCCTTTACTCCTTCAAGGACATGCTGGTTCTGAAGATCGTCAAGCGTTTACTCGACACTGGCATTTCTCTGCAGAACATACGAGTAGCGGTAGATCACCTTCGCAAGCGCGGCGTCGGAGACCTGGCAAACATCACCCTGTTCTCCGACGGCACCACTGTGTACGAGTGCACGTCCGCGGAGGAAGTCGTCGATTTACTGCAGGGCGGCCAAGGTGTATTCGGTATCGCCGTCAACGGAGCGATGCGCGAACTGACCGGTCTTATTGCCGACTTCCCCGCCGAGCGTGCAGACGGCGGAGAGTCCGAGACGAGTCCCGAGGATGAGCTCGCCTCCCGCCGCAAGACTCGGGCCAGCTGCAAGACAGGATAGACTTCGAGCGTCGCGCTTGCGCGGGAGAGTTCCGGGGCAGCCAGTCTCGGACGCCGAAGGAGCAATACCTCCCCGTCAATCTCTCAGGCACACGGACCGTGTGAGCTTCGACGTCTCTGGAAAGTGATGGGAGCACCCATCCGCCCAAGGTGAAAAGACGTTCCGACAGCTCCTCGAGTCCGGATCGGCTGAATCTCTCAGGCGCTCGTTTCGGTGAGCACGCGACAGAGGGGGAGGAACCGGCCCTGTCGTACGCACACCTTGGAGCGCCCCCGTGACCGAAAGTTCTTCTAGCACAGCTGATCCGAAATCGGTGAAGGCATTGTTCGCCGACCGGCACATTGGCCCGGACAGTAACGAACTCGAACGAATACTTCACGTTGTCGGCGTCGCGTCGTTGGACGAACTGGCAGCCCGCGCAGTGCCCAAGTCGATTCTCGATCCTGCGTCGTCGTCAGGTATCGGTGACGGTCTCGAAACTCTCCCGGAGCCGGTGGGTGAACATCAAGCCCTCGCCGAGTTGGCCGCCCTTGCCTCGCGCAACACAGTGGCGACGTCGATGATCGGTCTCGGCTACTACGACACACTGACGCCCCCGGTGTTGACTCGCGGAATACTCGAAAACCCAGCGTGGTACACCGCCTACACGCCCTACCAGCCGGAGATAAGCCAAGGTCGCTTGGAGGCGCTGCTCAACTTTCAAACGATGGTGTCCGATCTGACCGGAATGGAAGTGGCCAACGCGTCGATGCTCGACGAGTCGACTGCGGCCGCTGAGGCCATGACGCTTCTTCGCCGGGCGAATCGCAAGTCGGCGTCGTCGCGTTTCCTCGTGGACATCGATGTGTTCCCGCAGACTCGTGCGATCCTCCAAACCAGGGCTGAGCCGCTGGGTATTGAGCTGGTGTCGACTGATCTGGCCAAAGGCCTCCCCGAAGGCGACTTCTTCGGTGTGCTTGCACAGACGCCCGGCGCCTCGGGTGCGTTGGTCGACCACACGGACACGATCACGCGAGCACACGAAGCAGGTGCACTCGTTGCGATCGGGGCGGACCTGTTGGCGCTGACTTTGCTCACTCCTCCCGGTGAAGCGGGTGCGGACGTCTGTTTCGGCACCACTCAGCGTTTCGGTGTTCCCATGGGTTACGGCGGTCCGCATGCCGGTTATCTCGCAGTGCATTCGAAACATTCGAGGCAGCTTCCAGGCCGCCTGGTCGGTGTGTCCGTCGACGCGGACGGCGATCTCGCCTACCGGCTTGCCCTGCAGACCAGGGAACAGCACATCCGTCGCGAGAAGGCGACCTCGAACATCTGCACCGCTCAGGTTCTGCTGGCGATAGTGGCAGCAATGTACGCCAGCTATCACGGAAGCGAAGGGCTGCGAGCGATTGCGCGCCAAGTGAATTCGCACGCACGACGGCTGGCCGACGGCCTTTCGAATTCTAGCGTGAAACTGGTTTCGAACCATTTCTTCGACACGGTCACTGCGATCGTTCCGGGACGCGCGCAGAGCATCGTAGATGCGGCAAAGAGTGCCGGTATCAATCTCCGATTCATCGATGCCGACAGAGTCGGAGTGTCCTGCGACGAGGCCACCACCACAGCCCATGTCGACACCGTTCTGAGTGCCTTCGAAGCGGGTGACTCCGTTTCCGAGTCGATCGAGTCCATTCCAGCGAACCTCGTGCGAACTTCGGAGTTCTTGACCCATCCGGCGTTCACTCGCCATCGATCCGAGACCTCGATGCTCCGCTACCTGCGGATGCTCTCGGACAAAGACATTGCGCTCGACAGAAGCATGATTCCCCTCGGCTCGTGCACGATGAAACTCAATGCAACCGCGGAAATGGAGTCGATCACCTGGCCACAATTCGCACGGTTGCACCCCTTCGCTCCCGATGACGACACGGTGGGAATCCGTTCTGTCATAGCCGATGTCGAGAAATGGTTGGTCGACATCACCGGTTACGACGCCGTGAGTCTGCAGCCCAACGCGGGAAGCCAAGGGGAGTATGCAGGATTGCTCGCGATCCGTAACTATCACCTCGGGCGGGGGGACAGCCACCGTGACGTCTGCTTGATTCCGTCGAGCGCACACGGTACGAACGCTGCCTCGGCCGTCATGGTCGGCATGAAGGTCGTCGTGGTGGCCTGCCGCAGCAACGGCGACGTCGACGTCGACGACCTGCGGGCCAAAATCGATCAGCATTCCGGTTCGTTGGCTGCGATCATGATCACCTATCCGTCCACCCACGGCGTCTACGAACACGAGATCGACGACATTTGTGCACTCGTACACGACGCCGGCGGTCAGGTGTACGTGGACGGGGCAAACTTGAATGCTCTTGTCGGCCTTGCCCGCCCGGGCCGTTTCGGTGGTGACGTAAGCCATCTGAATCTGCACAAGACGTTCTGCATTCCGCACGGTGGCGGCGGCCCTGGTGTCGGTCCGATCGGAGTACGCAGTCACCTGCAGCCATATCTTCCCGGGCACCCCCTACGAGCTGACCTCGGGGGCGGCCCCGCGGTATCGGGCGCGCCGTTCGGCAGCGCGTCGATCCTCACCATCACCTGGGCGTACATCCGCATGATGGGGGCGGTGGGGCTGCGTCGCGCGACGCTCACCGCCATCGCATCGGCAAACTACATTGCCCGGCGTCTGGACGAGCACTTTCCGGTTCTCTACACCGGTGACAATGGGATGGTCGCGCACGAGTGCATCCTCGATCTTCGAGGGTTGACCAAAGCTACGGGCGTCACGGTCGACGATGTTGCCAAGCGTCTTGCCGACTATGGCTTCCATGCGCCGACGATGAGCTTCCCCGTCGCAGGCACTTTGATGGTCGAGCCGACCGAGAGTGAAAATTTGGACGAGATCGACGCCTTCTGTGATGCGATGATCGCGATCCGCGCTGAGATCGATCGAGTCGATGCAGGGGAGTGGCCAGTGGAAGACAACCCACTTCGCGGTGCGCCGCACACTGCGAAAAGTCTCGTAGGTGAATGGAATCACCCGTATTCGAGGGCTGAGGCAGTGTTCCCCGACGCAGTGAACGGAAGGGCGAAGGTCTGGCCGTCAGTGCGAAGAATCGATGGGGCACACGGAGATCGAAACCTGGTGTGCTCTTGCCCGCCGATCGAGGCCTTCGCCTGAAACTATGCTCCGACGAGTTGCAGCATCGAGATTTCGGGCGGAGCTGCAACTCGTACAGGAGGACCCCACGCTCCGGCCCCACGCGTGGTGAACAGGGTCGTGCCGCCGATCCGGTCCAGTCCCTCGACGCTCGGCTGCTGTAGCGGCACCAGATAGCGCAGCGGCCAAATCTGACCCGCATGGGTGTGTCCGGACACTTGCATGTCCACTCCCATTTCGGAAGCCTCGTGCGCCTGCTTGGGTTGATGGGCCAGGAGAAGGACGAATCGATCGGACTCACGCCCTTCGAGGGCAGCGCTCAGATCGGGTTCGTAAGGCGCGGGTGCTGTCGCGTCGTTGATTCCGGCGATGTCGATGCTTACGCCGTTTCGCGTCACTTCCTCCCGATCGTTTCGCAGAACGGTGATCCCTAGAGTCGACCACAAGTCGAGCCACTTGCCACCGTCGTCGGCGTAGAACTCATGGTTGCCACTGACTCCGAAGACGCCCAGTGGCGCCGACAGCTCGCGTAGCGGGTCCAGATCGGAGCCGACGAGATCGACGGTCCCATCGATGAGATCACCGTCCAACAAGATGAGGTCCGGCGCCTGCGCATTGATATCGTCGACGACCTTCTGAACGAAGGGTTCCCCGCGGGCAGGTCCGACATGAAGATCGGACACCAAGGCCACTCGCAGCCCGTCGAATTCCGCCGGAAGTCGCTCGAGGGCAACAGTGGTATTGGTGATCCGCGGTTCGCTTGCTTCGACTACTCCATACGCGACTGCGACGACGGACGCGGCAGCAACCAGAGCAGAACCAAGCCTGTTCACCCGAAACCGGATAGCCCCGGATTCGTGTCCACGCAGCGATGACACGATCCGCATCCCGAGGGTGACAACCCCGACGAGCAGGGTTCCCAGTACCAGATACAGAATCACAGCAAGCCAGGTGAGTCCTAGGAATCCCGGCGCGCGAGCCCAACTCGGATCGAACAACTCGCCCGATCCGATACCCACCAGGGCCAGAGCCCACATGATTGCGAGAAGGGCGTCTGCGACAAAAGAATAGGGTCGCGGGAGTCGCGTTCCGCGCACGAAACGGAGATGAATCACCAGGCACACCAATGCGAGGAAGACACCGAATGCAAGAAGTCGAGTCATGTTCAGTACAAGAACTTTCCGAGAAGTGCAGCTAGGTCGGACCCGTCCGACGACGGAACGGTGGTGAACGTGCCTCCGGTGACCGTGGACACCGCCTCCAAGTCCGCTTTATCGGCAATGGTTCCGATCGATATGACATCGACCGCTACAGGTCTGGCCGGATCGACAAGCTTGGTGATATCGGTCAACTCACTCTCGGACGATTCAGCTGAATCGTCGTTCGGGCCGTCGGTGACAAGGACGATGCTGTTCGGTCTCCCCGGGACGAATCCTTCGAGCGCAGCACGGTATGCCGCTGTCATCGACGGGTAGGTCGAGGCTACGTTCTCGGGTTTCAGGCTCTGTGCCGCCGCAACGAGCGCTTGCCGTCTGCTACCGGCAGAAAGCTGTTCGGACACCGTGCCGGTGGGAACCAATATCCGATACGGACGATCCTCGTCCAGATCCTTGCTGTCGGACCACAAACCCAGTTCGGTCGAATCGATGACTGCGTCGAACTGTGCGGTGAGTGCAGATGCGATGTTCTGCAGACGCGATCGACCACCTTCGTCGGTGTCCATCGATGCCGATACATCCATGACAACGGTCGCTCGACGCTCTGTTGCAGGATTCGTCACAGCGTCGAGCATGGCTGTGCGGACGTCGGGTCCGGTTGGGGCTCCGAGCGGTGACGATCCAGGAGCGTTGTAACCCGCGTCGGTGAACATCTTCGAGTTCTCTGCCTGCAAGATGAACTCGACGAACTGGGCGCCGGCACGCCTGAGCGTTTCGTTCACCCACGACCCGGACATGATGACCGACGGATAGTCGATCGACACCGTCGATCCGGGTGGTGCGTATCCCGTCAGTTCGTTCTGACCGGACGTACCGAGTTGTTGTTCGGTCACCGGAACCGAATGGAAGTCGGCGTCGGGTGAGAGCTTGCCTGCCAACCCGGACAACGCCATATCCGTCGAATCGGGTACCGCTGCTTGAATCCCGCGGTCTGTCGTCGCGAGGGCGGCCAAAGCAGATCGCGTCTGCGATTTCAGGGGTAGCTGCAGTGTTGACGTCTGAACATCGGAGGCGGGCGTTGCCGACGATCCGACGGCGGCGAGAACGGCTGTCGTCGCATCGGAGTCCGGTCCGACAGGGAGTTGCATCCGGAGCCCACCCCATCCTGGGAGGGAGAGGCCGAGCAACGACTCCGGATTGCTCTGCAGTGCAGGGAGATCGGCCCACCCGACACCCTTAGCTTGCAATGCTGCAGTCAACTGCGGAGGACTCGCGAGCACAACAGGGGTGCTCGCAATCGTTTTCGGCGTCCCGTCGACGGTTCCAGCCGGAAGCGCGGTGACCGAGTTGGAAGAACGTGGTAACCACAGAGCAGGGATCGGCCCGAGAGCAGAGGGGTCCCAGTTCTGCTCTCCTGCTGCCAGTGCGCCGGCGATGGCAGTCGAATCCTCGACCTCCACCGCGACAGAAATGCAATGATCGCGAACGACGGGCCCGGTGGCGGCGAACCGCGTCGCGAGGTCGGTAATCTGCGAGGCGATATCGGGATCTACCGTGACCGACAAAGTCTCGGCACCCTCGACGCAGGTCTCCGCCGCCGCAGCACCCTGATCGGCTATCCGATCACGCAATTCGAACCACCCGAACACGGCGAGCACCACCACGATGATGGCGCCCGCCATGAACAATGGGCCTTTGCTGATACTCCGTATTCCGCCGGAGTCGCGATGATCACCCACGTGCGAAGGGTTACGAGACCGTCAGTTGCTCGCGGCCTTGTACTCGCGTCTGCGTCGATGCAGAATCGGCTCGGTGTATCCGCTCGGCTGCTTGGCCCCTTGGAAGATCAGCTCGCTGGCGGCCTGGAACGCGATGTTGGTATCGAAGTCCGGAGCCAGGTTCTTGTACGTCGGGTCGGACGCATTCTGGCGGTCGACGATGGGGGCCATGCGTTCGAGGCTCGCACGGACCTGATCCTCGGTGACGATGCCGTGGCGCAACCAGTTCGCGATGAACTGGCTCGAAATCCTCAGGGTCGCGCGATCTTCCATCAAGGCAATGTCGTTGATGTCGGGCACCTTGGAGCAACCGACACCGTGATCGATCCACCGTACGACGTAGCCGAGAATCGACTGTGCGCTGTTGTCGATTTCCTTCTGCTTCTGCTCGTCGCTCCAGTCGGTGGCTGGAGCAAGCGGAATCTCGAGGATCTCGTCGACGGTCGCGCGCTTGGCCTGTGCCAATTCGAGCTGGCGGGCGAAGACGTCGACCTTGTGGTAATGCAACGCGTGCAAAGTGGCCGCGGTGGGGGAAGGAACCCATGCGGTGTTGGCGCCGGCCTTCGGATGGTTGATCTTCTGCTCGAGCATGTCGTGCATGAGATCGGGCATTGCCCACATGCCCTTGCCGATCTGCGCCTTACCCGTCATTCCCGCCGCAAGGCCGGTATCGACGTTGAAGTCCTCGTACGCCGAGATCCACTTCTGAGCCTTCATCTCGCCCTTGGGGACCATTGCGCCGGCCTCCATCGACGTGTGAATCTCGTCGCCGGTGCGGTCGAGGAAGCCGGTGTTGATGAAGACCACCCGCTCCTTGGCTGCCAGGATCGAGGCCTTCAAGTTGACCGTGGTGCGACGCTCTTCGTCCATGATGCCGACCTTGAGGGTGTTCTCCGGCAATCCGAGCACCTGCTCGACGCGGCCGAAGAGCTCTGCTGTGAACGCAACCTCATCGGGTCCGTGCATCTTCGGCTTGACGATGTACAGCGAACCGGTTCGGCTGTTCGAGAGGAGGTTGTCTGCGGTCAACGAGTGCATTCCGGTGAGCGAGGTGAACAGCGCATCGAGGATGCCCTCGGGAACTTCGTTGCCGTCGGCGTCAAGAATGGCATCCGAGGTCATCAGATGTCCGACGTTGCGGACGAACAACAGTGAGCGTCCGTGAAGTGTGACAGATGACCCGTCGACTCCGGTGTACGTGCGATCAGGGTTCAGAACGCGAGTGAACGTCTTCCCGCCCTTGGAAACGTCCTCGGAAAGATCGCCTCTCATCAATCCGAGCCAGTTGCGGTAGCCGAGAACCTTGTCGTCGGCGTCCACGGCCGCGACCGAGTCCTCGAAGTCCATGATGGTCGTGACTGCCGATTCGAGCAGCACGTCCTTCACGCCCGCCGCGTCGGTAGCACCGATCGGGCTCGTAGGGTCGATCTGAATCTCGAAATGCAAGCCGTTGTGTACGAACAGAATTGCTGTGGGTGCATCCGGCGTCCCGTGGTATCCGAGTAGCTGCGCCGGATCTTTGAGGCCGGTGGTGGTTCCGTCGGCGAGGGTCACTGTCAGCGAAACCGCGTCGACGACGTATCCGGTCGATCCGACATGTGACCCGGACGCCAAGGGCGCCGCCTCGTCGAGGAAATCGCGAGCGAAGGCGATGACCTTGTCGCCGCGAACCTTGTTGTAGGAGGTGCCCTTCTCTGCGCCGTCCGCTTCGGGGATGGCATCTGTGCCGTACAGCGCGTCGTACAGCGAGCCCCAACGGGCATTCGATGCATTGATCGCGAACCGAGCGTTGAGAACGGGCACGACGAGCTGTGGTCCGGCCGTCGACGTGATTTCCGTGTCGACGCCTGTGGTGGCGACGTCGAAGTCGGCGGGTTCGTCGACGAGGTAGCCGATTTCCTTCAGGAACGACTTGTACGCCGCACGGTCGTAGTCGATTCCGGCATGCTCACCGTGCCAGGCGTCGACCTTGCCCTGAATCTCTTCGCGTACGTCCAAGAGCGCCTTGTTCTTGGGGGAGAGATCGGAGATTACCGCTTCGGCACCGGACCAGAACGCATCCGATTGCACACCTGTACCCGGAAGTGCCTCGTTCTGTACGAAGTCGTACAGCACCTTGGCGACTTGAAGACCACCGACACGAACTCGCTCAGTCATGAATTCCTCACTCTTTCCGGTCTGGGCGCCCAGAAGGGCGATAAAACGACATCGGCTTCAATGTTACTCGGCAGTAAGTCGGGCACTGTACCCGCCGCTCACCAGTAGATTCTGGCATCGCATCGCCAGCTCCGAACGGAGAGGGGCAGCCCTGGCCGACAGGTCGGTTTGCGCGCGCACATACTCTGCCCGACCGGACGGTGTTTCGATCGCGATAGGCGACAGGCCATAGTCGGAGAGGTCGTACGGACTCGCGCGCATATCGACCGTCCGAGCATCGAGCGCAAGTTCGAAACAGTCGAGCACAAGGTTCGAGTCGATCAACGGTGAGAGTTTGTAGCTCCACTTGTACAGATCCATGCTCGCATGCACACAACCAGGTTGCTCTCGTTCGGTCCTGCTTGCCGGGGACAGGTCGAGAAAATTCTTGGGGGCGGCGTCGGGGGTGAAGAACCTGAACGCGTCATAGTGCGTGCAGCGAATCTTCATGGACTCGACCACCGCATCGGTGCCGTCGTAGCCGAGCCGAAGCGGCACCGACCCGTGTCGCAAGGCGGCCTGTCCGCGCCTATAGACCATCGCCCACTCATGGAGCCCGAAACACCCCAGATTGGGTTGACGGGTCATGGTCGCCTCGAGGAGGTCCCGGGTGAACATGATGGCCGAACGCCGCTGCTCGACCAGAGAGCGCCGTACCCGATACCCGAAGTCCGGTCCGTCGACGGGTTCGTAGGACGCGAACGCTGCGTAGTCCTGAGCGGCTTCACCGGTTAGGACCACCTCGAAACCTGGGTTCCAACGCTTCAGGTGGCCGGGTTTGTAGCTGTAATAGGTGAACAAGAAGTCGAGTACCGGATGTGTATTGCCCTGTGCCCGATTGTGCAGGTAGGCGCCGATCAAGCGGTCTACCCGAGCCGAGTGGTCCGCACGTCTGTTCGTCCAGTCCGGCTCCGTCAACGTCGCCGACATCTCGGTCGCTGAGGTCTGCATCATCGGTCGGTGCTCGTCATCTTTCAGTTTTCGCCACCGGAACGTGCCGGCGAAGACTGGCCCGGTGACGGCCCTGCGATACGGTGCGTGCCGTCGCGGACGGTTCCGACGAACTCCTCTACCAAGTCTTCCAGTGCCACGATCCCGATCGTCGTGCCTGACGAATCGCTCACCGCGCCCAGGTGACTGCTGGCACGCCGAAGTCGAGTCAGCGCGTCGTCCAGCATCGTCTCGGAGGTGACCACTGGCAGCCTTCGTACCTCGGAACGCGGTATGACCGTCTCCGGACCAGCAGCATCGTCGAGCATGTAGCTCAGAACGTCCTTCAGATGGAGATATCCGACCATCGATCCATCCTCGGCTTGCACCGGGTAACGCGAGAAGCCGGTGGCGATCACTGCCTCCTCGACGGATCCGAGCGTGGGACCCGAACCGGGTTCGAGGCCGGAGAGACGCACGCTGCGGACCTTGGCGGATGGAATGAGCACCTCCGCCACCGTCCGGCCGGAGATCTCCAGCGCCTGGGTGAGGCGCCGGTGCTCCTCCTCGTCGATGAGACCTTCCGATCGTGACTCACCGATCATCTGCGAGAGCTCGATGGCGGACACCGACGAATCCAACTCGTCTTTGGGCTCGATGCGCAGTGCACGCAACGTGAGGTTGGCACACATGTTGTAGAACGAAATCAGCGGTTTGGCGAGTTTGATGAACATCAGATGGATCGGAACGAGCAGCATTGCCGTCTTCTCCGGGCCTGCGATCGCGATGTTCTTCGGGACCATTTCGCCGATGAGGATGTGCAACACCACGACCAGCGCCAATGCGATGGCGAAGGCGATCGGGTGCAGCAGGCTTTCCGGGATTCCGATGAGATCGAGTGGCTTCTCGATCAGGTGTGCCACCGCCGGCTCGCCGACGCGGCCGAGAAGGATGGAACAGATAGTGATTCCCAGCTGAGCCGCGGCAAGCATGAGGGACAGATTCTGACTGGCCTCGATTACCGATTTTGCGTTCTTCTTTCCTTGCGCAAGCAAGGATTCCAGTCGGTCGCGGCGCGCCGAAATCAGTGAGAACTCGGCGCCCACGAAAAACGCATTGCCGCCGAGGAGGAGAACGGCGAGCAATACGGAGAGGTAGTCACCCACGAGTCCTCTCCTCCGATCGAATCTGCTCTATCACGTCGGGGCCGACCGGTTGCAACATCACTCGATCGATTCGTCTGCCATCCATTCTGGTGACTCGGCCCGCCCATCCACCGTGTGCATCGGCAGGGTCTTCCTCGGGTGGATCGGGCATGATCACGCGGTCACCTTCGACAGGAATACGTCCCAGTTCGGTCAACACGAGTCCGCCGATGGTGTCGTACTCGCCTTCCGGCGCTCGATACCCGGTCGCGGCTGCCACCTCGTCGATTCGGAGCAGTCCCGAGCACAGCCAACTGTCCCCGAACCGCTGGACGTCGATCTCTGGCTCGTCATGTTCGTCCCTGACGTCGCCGATGATCTCCTCGATCAGGTCTTCCATGGTCACCAAACCCGCGGTGCCACCATATTCATCGACTACAAGGGCAACTTGCATTCCGTCGGAACGAACGCGCTCCATCACCGAATCTCCGTCGAGACTCGACGGCACGACCGGCACATCCTGCGCGAGAGAGTCCAGGCGAGTATCGGCACGTTTCGCTATAGGCACGGTGAAAGCGTGTTTGATGTGTACGACACCAACAGTGTCATCGAGGTCTCCGTCGACAACCGGGAAACGCGAAAAGCCAGTTCTAGCTGCCGTTTCGATGAGGTCGGATACCGAGTCGGACACCGACAGTGACTCGACTTTGACCCGGGGTGTCATCAATTCCTCCGCGGATCGTTCGCCGAACTTCAGTGATCGGCCGACGAGTCTGGCCGTGCCCTCATCGAGGGATCCTTGCCGCGCAGACGTGCGCACGAGCGATCCCAGCTCACTCGCTGATCTCGCCGAGCGTAATTCTTCGGCAGGTTCGAGTCCGAGTCTGCGCACCAGCCAGTTGGCAGAGCCGTTGAGTCCGTTGATCGCCCAGCGAAATACCATCGAGAACCCAGACATTGCGCCTGCTGTCGCCCTCGCAGTTCCCATCGGCATCGCGATTGCGATGTTTTTCGGGACCAGTTCACCGAAGATCATCGAAAACGACGTCGCGATGATCAGTGCCGCGGCCAACGACACAGCGGATGCAACAGAGGTGGATGCGCCCAGTGCAGTCAAAACCGGGACGAAGAAGCCGGCGAGGACGGGTTCGGCGAGATAGCCGGTGATGAGTGTGGTGATGGTGATGCCGAGCTGGGCCCCGGAGAGCTGGAACGACAGCGTTCGGTGTGCACGTTGGACCTGACGCGAGCGCGCATCTCCGACGGTGCTCACCGACGAGTCGACTGTGCTCTTCTCGAGCGCTGTCAGAGAGAATTCGGCTGCCACGAACAACGCGGTACCTGCGGTAAGAGCCACGAACCCAAGGAGGCCCGCGACGCTGATTACGATGTCCATCCGCTACCGCCGCCGAAGTTCCGACAGGAGCATCGCACCCTGGCCGGAGGCAAGTGCGCCGCGGCCGAATGTCACCCCGCCGCGGTGTGGAGTCAGCTTGAACGATGGATCGCCGGGTTTGTCTCCCGGCTCGATAGAGGAGCCCTCCGAAGTGGAGCCCTCGTCACCGGACTCGGTCGGAGCAGTCTCGGTGCTGGTGATGACGGGTGCCTCAGGCACCTTGTTCCCTTCTGTTGTTCCGCTACGAATCGATCGGCGGAAGTGAGTTGTTAGCGTGAGCCGCCATTCTACCGGCAGTCGGGCACGAGGTCGGATCTCGGGCCGAACCGACCGCCGTCACAGATCACCACCCGGATGGAAGCGGGCGACCTTCGGCGAAGCCAGCCGCCGACTGCACACCGAGCACGGCGCGCTCGTGAAGTTCTGGAAGGGTGCGGGCACCTGCATAGGTACATGTGCTTCGAACTCCGGAACAGATGTAGTCGATGAGATCCTCGACACCGGGGCGATCCGGGTCCAAACGCATCCGCGAACTGGAGATTCCCTCTTCGAACAGTGCCTTCCTCGCGCGATCGAACGCACTATCGGCCACCGTGCGAGCAGCGACGGCGCGCTTGGACGCCATTCCGAAGCTCTCCTTGTACGCGTTGCCCGCGGAATCGACCCGAAGATCGCCCGGGGACTCGTAAGTGCCGGCGAACCATGACCCGATCATCACGTTTGCCGCACCCGCTGCCAATGCGAGCGCGACGTCCCGGGGATGGCGTACCCCACCGTCGGCCCACACCGAGGCACCCACTTGGGCGGCAGCCTCGGAGCACTCGGCAACGGCCGAGAATTGTGGTCGACCGACTCCGGTCATCATCCGTGTCGTGCACATTGCTCCTGGCCCGACGCCGACCTTGACGATGTTCGCGCCGGCGGCCACGAGATCTCGAGTCGCTGTAGCGGAAACGACATTGCCTGCCGCGAGTGGAACACCGAGATCGAGAGACCGAACCGAAGCCAAAGCGTCGAGCATCTTTTTCTGGTGACCGTGAGCAGTGTCGATTACGAGTAAGTCAGCACCGGCCTCGACGAGTGCCTGAGCCTTCGCCGCGACGTCGCCGTTGATTCCGACAGCCGCCGCGACGCGCAGTCGCCCCGATCCGTCGACAGCGGGCGCGTAAATGCCGGTGCGGATTGCTCCGGTGCGCGTCAACACACCGACTAGCGCCCCATCCGGTCCGATCAGAACGGCAAGTCCCTCATGTGCGGCATCCAACGCATCGAAGATCACTCGCGGGGACGCATCGGACGGCACCGTGACGAAGTCGGTCGTGGCGACCGATTGCAGTCTGGCGAACCGGTCGACGTCCGCACAGGTCGACTCGGTGACGACACCGATGGGTCGGCCGCCTTCCACTACGACTACCGCGCCGTGTGCCCTCTTGTGCATCAAGGAAAGTGCGTCCGACACCGACGCATCAGGACCGAGTACGACCGGAGTGTCTGCGATCAGATCCCGGCTCTTGACGAACGCGACGGTCTCGGCCACGGCTGCGGTCGGTAGATCCTGAGGAAGAACGGCAATGCCACCCCGACGAGCAACGGTCTCGGCCATTCTGCGGCCCGAGACCGCGGTCATGTTCGAGACGACGATGGGGATGGTTGTGCCCGATCCGTCGACAGTGGAGAGATCGACATCGAACCGAGAAGTGACATCGGTTCGGTTCGGGACGAGGAAAACATCGTCGTACGTCAGGTCATGGGGCGGATGTTGGCCATCGAGGAACTGCACGTTGGGTCAGCGTACCCGTCATCGCGCAATAGGGTGTTCGCCGACCTTTGCCTGTGCTCGTGAGAGGGCAACTGTTGCAACGACCATCACTGTCACGCAGATCGCAATGACAGCCAAGGAGAACGCGTCGTCGCGAACTCGTTCGTCCAGGACGGTGATTCCGAGAAACGCGGCTCCGAACGGTTCTCCGATGGTGATAGCCGGAAGCGAAGCAGACAACGGTCCGGACTGGAAAGCGCGCTGCTGGAGGTAGAAGCCGAGGACTCCGCACCCGACGAGTGCGTACGTCTGCCAGGCAGTGACTGCTTCGGCGATATCGGTTCCCAGCAGATCGGTGACGTACTTCGTCAACGCCACGGCAATCCCGAAGAGCACTCCTCCGGCCGCACCCAGCAGCAGTGCCCGCCGACCCGGATTGGTCGACAACAATCCAGTAATAGTGACGGCCAACACGAGCCCCGATGCAATGGTCAACGGAATCATCCACTCGGAGAACGGCGCATCGGAGTTTCCCTCCGTCGGGTCACCGACGACGATGAACACCGCGAGCGCGGCTGCCAAGGACACCGCCCACACCCATGTCGTACGCGTCATCCGGTATCCGGCGAATTTGGCCGACAGAGGCAATGCGAACAGCAGCATCGAGACGATCAAGGGTTGCACTATGAGGACCGAGCCGACCCACAGTGCAGCAACCTGAAATCCGTAACCTCCGATGTCTCCGCAGAGACCGGCCCACCACCGTGGGCTTCGGATGAGGGTGGCGATCAGCGATCGACCCTCGGGCACCGCCGCGGCAGCACTTTGTTGAGCGACCGACGCGCAAGCGAACAGGAATGCTGCAATCAGCGCCAGTACGATCGACAACACCGGAAGTCCGTTCATCGGCGACCCGATCGACCTGGCTTGTCCCTGGTACGCCGCGGCACCGGGCGCTTTCGGCGATCCACCTCGCGTGGGGGCCCGCTCTGGCCGACCGTGGGTAGCACCTCGACGACTGGCGATCCCGGAGGTGCCTGCGCACCCGTGGATTCGGTCAGTGCTGGACTCGATGCGGTCACCTCGGTGAACTCGGCCACGATTCCGGCTTCGGCGGCAAGCGTCGCGACCTGCGATTGCTGGCTATCGGTGACCAGCGTGACGACGGTGCCGATCTCGCCTGCCCGCGCCGTCCGCCCGGCGCGATGCGTGTAATCCTTCGCATCAGCCGGAGGGTCCACGTGCACGACAAGGGTAATTCCATCGACGTGCAGGCCACGGGCCGCGACGTCGGTGGCGACCAGGACAGGAACCGAACCATCCGCAAATGCAGCGAGAGTTCTGGTTCGATTGGCCTGAGATTTGTCACCGTGCAACGCGAGTGCAGGCACGCCGACTTCGCGCAGGGATGCGGTGAATCGATCCACCGCATGCCTGGTGCGCAGAAAGATCATGGTTCGCCCTGTTCGCGCCGCGATCCGCAGTGCAATCGAATTCTTGTCGATGTCTGCCACACGGAAGAAGAGGTGTTTCATGGTCGCCTGGGCGAGTGGGGGTGGCTCGGCGGAGTGAATGGCGGGGGAGTCGAAGTACCGCTGCACCAGGTCGTCGACATCTCCATCGAGGGTGGCCGAGAACAGCATGCGCTGTCCACCTTTCGGGGTGCGGTCCACGAGCTTTCGCACCTGCGGCAGAAAGCCTAGATCGGCCATCCGATCAGCCTCGTCCACCACTGTGATGGCAATGTCGGCGAGCGAGACAGCGGCGTGCTGGATGAGATCTTCGAGACGTCCTGGGGTAGCCACAACGACGTCGACGCCGCGCATGAGGCGCTCGGACTGGCGTTTCATCGGCACCCCGCCGACAATTCCCATCACTCGGACGCCCAACGCGAGTGCCGGTTCCTCCAGCGCCCGCTCTATTTGCAATGCCAACTCGCGTGTCGGAACCAGTACCAATCCGCGGGGACACTTCGGGCGGCTGCTCGCACCCGACAGTCGCTGGAGCATCGGTAATCCGAATGCAAGGGTCTTTCCCGATCCGGTCGGCGCGCGACCGAGAATGTCTTGTCCGGCAAGGGCATCGGGGATCGCTGCCGTCTGAATGTCGAACGGAACATCGATACCGACTCGACGCAGAGCATGGACCACGACAGGTCGGAGCCCCAAATCGGCAAACGACGTTTCGGAACGGGGCATAGCGGAACAGTACCGCCCGGGAAGTTTCTGTCGGTGCCACAGGCAATCATACTCGATACGAACATACGTTCGACAGAGTTGATCCGGCCGGTTTATTCGCAGTTGGATCCCGACAAGCTTGGGGGAGCTATGTGTGCAATGTGTGACGGGCAGTCGATGGCGGACTACGTGCAAAACGTGCACGGCCTTGTGGACCGCCACGGCTGGGCTTTGCAGTATGTCAATTCGGAGGTGAATTCGAATTTCGATCCGGACAATGCTGGAGTGATCGAACCGGCTTTCTGCTACACAGTCGGTTTGACGGCCCTCGGACACCCCGAGTTGATCGTGACGGGGCGATCACCCGGGGAATCCGCCGCCGCGTTGAACACGCTGGCCAGGCGGGTGATACTCGGCGGTCGGGCCTTCGATCCCGGCATGGAATGCACGGCAGCTGGTTTCGACTTCCATTTCGTCGACGTGACGTACTGCGACGAGTGGCTACTCATGGCTTCCGAGGTGTACCCATCAGATCGGATCCGCGCGGTCCAGGCCGTGTGGCGTGACTCCCAGGGGGACTTGCCGTGGGAAGGCGACGTGTCGTCGACGATCGTGCAACCCATCCTCGGAACACCGTTGGGCTGGGGTCTCTACGACTGAATCCGACTTGCGGATCAAGGTGGGCGACGGTGCGATGGCAACCATCGACAAGTGGTTGCCATCGCACCCTACAGCCGTGTTCGGTTCAGCTCAGGCTTGAACTTCGCTTCGGTCACCGCTCCAGAGCGTGTGGAACTTGCCCTCGGAATCGATGCGCTCGTAGGTATGCGCACCGAAGAAATCTCGCTGGCCCTGAGTCAGGGCGGCTGGGAGCCGCTCGGCGCGAAGTGCGTCGTAGTAGGCCAGCGAAGAGGCGAAGGCAGGCACCGGAATACCGAGTGACGCCGCGGTGATGACGACGCGGCGCCAGCTGTCGATTGCGTCTTCGATCGCGTCACGGAAGTACGGCGCGAGAATCAAGCTCGGAAGCGAGGAATTGTCTTCGTACGCATCTTTGATTCGGTTGAGGAAGCGTGCACGGATGATGCAGCCTCCGCGCCAGATCGTGGCGAGATCACCCGGGTGAAGGTTCCAGTCGTACTCGGTGCTGCCTGCCGCGATCTGATCGAACCCCTGCGCATACGCAACGATCTTGGATGCATACAACGCCCGACTGATGTCGTGTGTGAACTGCTCGGCATCGGTCGGCTTGTCTGCGAGTGCGCCCGACGCCAACCCCACAGCGGCCTCGCGCTGCGTGCGCGAGCCGGAGAGTGCGCGTGCAAACACGGCTTCGGCGATACCGGTCACCGGCACACCGAGGTCGAGAGCGGCCTTGACCGTCCACCGGCCGGTGCCCTTCTGCTCGGCAGCGTCTACGATGACGTCGACCAACGGCTGGCCAGTTTTCGCGTCGACCTGTCGAAGGACCTCCGCTGTGATCTCGACCAGGTAACTTTCGAGGTCACCCTTGTTCCACTCGGTGAATACGTCCGCAACCTTGGCGGGTGAGTAGTCCAGCGCGTCACGGAACAGGTTGTACGCCTCGCCGATCAACTGCATGTCGGCGTACTCGATGCCGTTGTGCACCATCTTGACGAAGTGGCCGGAGCCGTCCGGGCCGATGTGAGTGCAGCACGGTGTTCCGTCCACCTGTGCCGCAATGGATTCGAGGAGCGGGCCGAGTGCCTTATAGGACTCGACCGGACCACCGGGCATGATCGACGGGCCGTTGAGTGCGCCTTCTTCGCCACCGGAGATTCCTGCGCCGACGAACAGCAGTCCACGCTCCTTCAGTGAAGCTTCGCGTCTGATCGTGTCTGTGTAGAGTGCGTTTCCGCCGTCGATGATGATGTCACCCTGTTCCATGGCACCGGCGAGTTCTTCGATCACAGCGTCGGTCGGCTCGCCGGCTTTGACCATGATCAAGACTCGGCGAGGCTTCTGCAGTGCGGCGACGAATTCTTCGATCGTCTCGGTGCGAATGAACTTGCCTTCGCTACCGTGCGCTTCGAGGAGTGCATCCGTTTTGGAAATACTGCGATTGTGAAGCGCAACCGTGTGGCCGTGATGCGCGAAGTTCCTGGCGATGTTCGAGCCCATCACTGCAAGGCCGGTGACGCCTATCTGGGCGAGTTCTGACGAGTCCACTGCTGAGGTCATGAGTACAGCTTTCCTTGCCGAGCGCACAAACGAAAGCCAGGCACGCGCATCGCCTCGATCCAGTCAGCGAAATTTGTTGCCGGACAGAGCTCAGACGGACGCAGCAACCAAAAATGGAGGGCACTGCTTCTTGCGAAGCAGTGCCCTCCATTTTTAACGACTTAGATCAGCTATCAGTGATCGCGCGCAGGCCCATCGAAGCCGTCGTACGAGCGGCGATCGGTGCGGCTACGAAATCCGCTCGTCTTCGACTCTTCGCGGACGAATGTCGACTGCGTACGAGGACGGTCACCTTGGTAGCCGCCGGTGCGAGGACGGTCACCCTGGTATCCACCCGAGCTCGGTCGGTCACCCTGGTAGCCGCCGGTACGGGGACGGTCACCTTGGTAGCCGCCGGTGCGAGGACGGTCACCCTGGTATCCACCCGAACTCGACCGATCGCCCTGGTATCCACCTGAAGTCGACCGGTCACCCTGGTAGCCGCCGGTGCGAGGGCGGTCACCCTGGTAGCCGCCGGTACGGGGGCGGTCACCCTGGTAGCCGCCGGTACGGGGGCGGTCACCCTGGTAGCCGCCGGTACGAGGGCGGCTGTCGCGCCGGTCCCTGGGGGCACTGCTTTCGGCGCGCAATGGGTCGCCCGTGGGCTTCTTCGCTCCGGTAATGCTGTTGAGCTCGGCCGAGCCTGGTGCGACGTTGACCGAAGTCGCCTTGACTCCAGCCATGCCGGTCAGACGCTGAACCTGTCGACGCTGGTTCGGCAGGACTATCGCGACGACTGTGCCCTTTTCGCCGGCACGGGCGGTACGGCCCGCGCGGTGAAGGTAGTCCTTGTGGTCGGCGGGCGGATCGACGTGTACGACCAGATCGATTCCATCGACGTGAATTCCTCGGGCCGCAACGTCCGTTGCGACCAAGACAGGCGTGCGCCCGGCCTTGAAACGCTCCAGAACGCGGGTGCGCTGGTTCTGTGCCTTGCCGCCGTGTAGCGACTCTGCAGCGATGCCGAGAGCGCGAAGGCGGTCGGTGATGCCATCGCATCCGAGTTTGGTCCGAGCGAACATGATCGTCCTGCCGTCGCGGGCACCGATCTCGGAGAGAACGACATCCTTTTGGCCGCGATCGACCATCAGCATGTAGTGATCCATCGTGTTGACGCTCGCCTTGCCGTCCTGCGTCGAGTGCTCGACGTGATCGGGGAGGAACTGGCGAACGAGTGACTGGACTTCACGATCGAGGGTGGCGGAGAACAGCATTCGCTGTCCATCGGCCGGTGTGTCCGCAAGAACGGCGCGCACCTCGGGAAGGAAACCCATGTCGGCCATCTGGTCGGCCTCGTCGAGGGCAGTGATCTCGATGGAGTCGAGAATGCAGGTGCTCTGGCGTAGGTGATCGGCAAGACGCCCTGGTGTCGCGACGAGAACGTCGACTCCTCGGCGAAGCTGCTCGACCTGCTTGTTGAACGGCGTGCCGCCAACCGCAGCAAGCAACCGAAGACCCTGCGCATTTGCGTAGGGGAGCAGGGAGTCCACGACCTGGAAAGCAAGCTCACGGGTCGGAACCAGCACCAGCGCGCGAGGACGCTTGGCTGCGGGCCTGTCCGTGTGCTGTGCGAGGCGAGCAAGGATCGGAAGACCGAACGCCAGGGTCTTACCCGAACCTGTCTGTGCACGTCCAAGGACATTCTTCCCGGCAATCGCGTCGGGGAGTGCTTTGGCCTGGATCGGCGAAGGCACGGTGATGGAGTTGCGGGCCAAAGCGGCCACTACCGCCTCGGGAAGTCCGAGCTCGGCGAAGGTGACGACCGTGGTCGGTACTTCTTCGGCGGTGGGTGTAGTTGGTGTACTAGTCGAAACAGCGTGAGTCACGCAGTAGAACCTCTCCGGATTACGGGCACGCCACGAAGCCACAGCTGAGAAAACACCCGCAGGAGAAGGGCACATAAAACAGCTAGATCACATAGAGACGAGCCAGGGCACTGTCACCTGGCCATCCTTGCGCAGTTGAACTTCGCGCAGAGTGGGGCTGTTTGTGCCTTATCGAATTACTAGGCCGCGATGGCGACCTAGGACTACTGTACGCGACCGTTCTTCGATTCATCGACTCGAAATATGTGAGCTGTCCTACTTCCACGACCGAACGACACGGCTAGCTCGAGCCGAGGAGCCGGCCAAGTTCGTCGAGCCACGGCATCGCGACGAAAATTGTCGGCAGAACCAAAATGATCGCGGCGGCGAGGTACGCGGCGATACTGATGCGGATGTCGGTGCGAGCACCACCGAGACGCCGCACCCTGATCAGGGTGCTAGGGCCGCCTGCCGCAAGTGCACCACGCGGAGCGGTCGATCCGGCACACGTCACGAGTGCCCGAGCCAGCGGTGTTGGCCCGGTGACTTTGACGGCGGAGTCGTCGGCCAACAGTTCGACGAGCAGCTGCACGCTACCGAGTGCGGATCGACTTCGGACTATGCGTGGAAAAGCCTCGTTGACTGCTGTGAACGCCTCGAGGACGAGATCGTGACGAGAACGTAGATGTGACCGTTCGTGACTGAGGATTGCCGTGATCTCGGACCTGTTGAGGTTGGTCAACACACCCTCGCTGAGCACCACGCGTTGACGAAGGCCTGGGAGGCAATAGGCGATCGGTTCCACGGCGTCGAGAACACGTATATCCGCGTTACGCACGCCTGGGAACGGACGTCCGGAGTCACTGCTGCGATCGAGCAGGTCGACCAAAACGCGATGTCGAGCCCGCCGACGCCGTGTTCGGACGAATACTTGAACGAAGGAGAACACCAGCTTGGCGCCGATGCTCAGGGTGATTGCCAGCACCACCACGTACAGGATCCACAACGGCAAGCCAAGTGCTTCGATTTCATCTGTCGGAGCGGTGGTTGGACGGCCGTCCGGACCGGGGACCAACAGTAGGCCACCGATGGCCAACCCCGAGCTGAACGCCGAGAGCACCGCAGCGATGGCAATTGCTTGCCAGAGGACGAGAGCTGCACGCGGCGCGCGGTAGGGCCATGTTGCACGACTGAACACAGCAGGAGCGGGACCTGCAAGAAGGAGTGCGAGTACCGCGAAGACCAGCGCAGTGGTGGAGTTCATGGTCCTCACTAACCGATGGCAGGGGTCAATCGGATTGCGGCGCTCCGACGTGTGATGTCGAATGTACATCCGATTGTGCCAGTTCCAGAGCCGCCAGCGCTTCTCGGAGAGCCGCTGCTTCGTCTGCCCCCACTTGGCCGACGAAGTGAACCAATGCTGCGGCTCGTCCACCGGACTTGGGTGCCTGCGCGAGAGCGTCCACCATAAGGCTCGCAACCAACTCATCGCGGCTGTGAAGTGGGGCATAGCGGTGCGCTCGGTCATCGCGCTGTTGAACTACCAGCTGCTTTTTGGCAAGCCGCTGGAGCACGGTCATCACCGTTGTGTACGCCAGTTCACGATGTGCGGCGAGCGCCTCGTGCACCTGTCGAACAGTCTGTGGTTCTGTGGAATCCCAGAGATGATCCATTACTGCACGCTCGAGTTCGCCTAGACCTGCCATTCCACCAAGTCTACGGGTAGTCCGACGCAAATGCGTACTACTCCATGTAGTAACTCTGTGATCTCAATTGCAGCGTGGTGGAACTTGTTGCGTGGCGAATTCATCGACAGTCCCAATTTCGTATCGCGACATGCCTATCCTGCAGTGATGTCAGAACTTCATCGAAGTCCAGTCTTCGACGTGCAGGAAGGGGTGGAGTGCACTCGATCGCGTCTCTTTCACTGATCAGCGGCACCACGCCGATCTTGGTGTCGATTCTCGGCCTCCTCGGCGCCCTGTGGTTACTGGTGTCGAGGCGACGGTGGTACCTCCTGCGCGCGGTACCGATCGTGATCGTGGTGGCCTCCGTGTTCGGATTCTCTCTTTATTACGTCGTGGAGAAGGTGTGGCGGCCATTTCCGGATCCGATCGAGGTCGAGATCTACGTATGGATCGCAGTCGGAACTGCCGCATTGCTGCTGGTGGTGCCCAGAACGATGGTGGCGTTGGGGTTGCTGGGTAGAGCAGTGTCGGTTCTCGCTGCGCTACTGGTCGTTCTCGTGGCATCCATGCAGGTAAACCTGGTGTTCTCGGCATATCCCACGGTCGGGACGGTGTTCGGAGTCGATTCGGCCGATCGAATCTCCCTCTCGGATCTACCCGGACCAGAACCCAGCGTGATCACCGGCGATCCACTGGACAAGTCCTGGAATCTTCCGGCCGACATGCCGTCCGCCGGCAAACTGACCTCGGTGTCCATTCCGGCAACTGCCTCGGAATTCAGCGCGCGAGATGCGCAGGTGTACCTGCCGCCGGCCTACTTCGTCGATCCGCGCCCACTCTTGCCGGTTCTTGTGCTCCTTGCCGGCCAACCGGGGGAGCCCGAAGATTGGCTGAACGGGGGCAAGCTGACCGAAACGATGGACGCATTTGCGCGCGACCACGACGGTCTTGCGCCGGTGGTCGTGGTCGCGGACGCCACTGGCTCAGCGCTTGCCAATCCGCTCTGCGTGGATTCGCCCCTGGGAAATGTAGCGACGTACCTGTCCAAGGACGTGCCTAGCTGGTTTACATCCGCGCTCCAAGTCGATCCGAACCCGCGCAGTTGGACGATCGGGGGATTGTCGTACGGCGGGACGTGCTCACTGCAGATGGCCACAAATTTTCCTGATGTCTATCCGACATTTCTCGATCTGTCGGGTCAGCTCGAGCCGACGCTCGGCGATCGAAACCGAACTGTGAACGACGTGTTCGGGGGGAACGACGCAGCATTCGTGGCAGTCAATCCGATGGATCTGATGAAGACGAGACGGTTTCCCGATTCTGGAGGCGCCTTCGTCGTCGGAGCTGACGACAACGACTACAAGCCAGGACAGAAGGCGGTGTACGAGGCCGCTCAGGCAGCAGGGATGGACGTCCGTTACGCCGAGGTGCCGGGCGGTCACAGTTTCGCCGTCTGGTCCGAAGGTCTGAAAGAGCAATTACCGTGGCTGATGCAGAGAGTGGGACTGATCTCGTGAGCAAAATTTCCGAAGACAACCAACAGGTCCCATCGGCAGATGCATCAGCGCCGGACACGACTCCCTCGACCCCGTCTTGGTTCGATCGACGAAGACTTCGTGCAGCGACGGCGTGGCACAAAGCGGTACGACAACTCGTACGACTGCGGTCTCTGATCGTATTCGGTGCCAAGGGAGCGCCCGTCAGCTTCGGATTGCTGACCGCCGTCTTGATGTTCGGCATTCTCGGCGCGAGCCTCGGGCGCAACATGATTCATCGTGACTTCGCCGTCGGGATCATGCCGTTCGAGGAGTTCCGGGTATGGACAGCGTTGACTTCCGGGCTTGTCGCGCCCGGTGTCCTTGGGTACGTAGTGGCGATCGTTGCGATCCTGGTGGCCGCCGCTCCGATCGAACGAAGGATAGGTTCGGTCAAGTTTGCAATAGCTGCATTGCTCACTCAGGTACTGGGTGCATTGCTAGGCCTCGGAGTCGCAGCCTTGGCCAAGATGTTCGACGCGGACTGGGGTTTTCGGCTGCATGTCGGAACCGCTATCGGGCCTACGACGTGGATCGTGGGTGTCGTCATGGTGGCAAGCGCTCGCATGGACACCTTGTGGCGACGGCGTATCCGCGTGGGATTGTTTGCGTTGTTGGTCACGCTGGCGCTGTTCAGTGGGCATTTGCAAGATGTCATTCGCCTCGCGTCCGCTGTGGTCGGATTGCTGCTCGGTCCAGTGATCGTGGGCAGGTCTGCGCGGGGCCCGCGGCTCGCTGGTACGCAGCGCGAAGGTCGTGTGCTCGTTGCGCTCATCGTGGCTGCAAGTGCGCTCGGTCCGGTCATCGCTGCCTTGAGTCCCGACGCCGTCGGCCCGTTCGCGGTGCTCCGCGACGTCGTGCGCGGGGTTCCTTATACCGCTGCCGAGGTACGCGAAATCTGTGCTGATTCACCCACCGACCCGGAGTGTCGTACCGGACTTCTGGAGTTGCGGTTGGGTGGAGTGGGTCCGACGATACTCTCTCTCATGCCATCGATCTTCTTGCTGTTTTTGGCCGACGGACTGCGGCGAGGTCGTAAATTCGCTTGGACTGCAACAGTTTTCGCCCAGATCGTACTGCTGGTTCTGTCAGTGGCCAACTTTGCGATCAGATTCGTCGAATCGGGAGACGACCAGTCCGTCTTCTACGGTCTCGAGTCGCCGACTGCGTACCGCACAATTGTTCCGTTCCTCCTGCCGCTTGCGGTTCTCGTTCTTCTATTGTTGACGCGCAAGTTCTTCGATGTATCAGCGCCGAAGGGGACCTACCGCACTTGGGGCTTTGCCGTCGTCGGATCAGCAGTGGGACTGGCTGTTCTGTATGTTCTGGGCGGCCTCGTGGCGCGCGGGGGATTCGACAACGAACCTTCGATCCTCGGATTGCTCGCGGACTTCCCGCAGAGGTTGGTCCCACCGGTGTATCTCCAGTGGCTCGAGCCACGGTTCTTGCCCGAGAGCATTCCGACCACGTTGCTGTTCGAATGGACCGGAGTCGTGTTCTGGGCGGCACTGTGCGTACTTGTCCTCAATACCTTTCTCACCCCTGCATACGGCGTCGACACCGACGCCACCGAACGGGCCAAGGAATTGCTGACAACCAGCAGTGGCAGCGCGCTGTCGTGGATGACGACCTGGCGTGGCAACAAATACTGGTTCTCGCCCGATGCGCGGAGCTATGTTGCGTATCGCGTCATTTCTGGCGTAGCCCTGACCACCGGCGATCCAGTAGGGCCACGAGAAAGACTGCGAGACAACGTCGTCGACTTCGCGGAGTTTGCGTCGAAGAACGGTTGGATTCCGTGTTTCTACTCGGTGACACCTCAGGTGCGGGAGATCACCGACAGTATCGGGTGGGGTGGCATTCAGGTGGGTGAGGAGACGATCCTCGACCTCGAGAATTTGGCATTCACCGGTAAACGATTCCAAGACGTTCGGACCGCCTTGAACCGAGCGAAGAAGGCGGGTGTGGTCGCGGAGTGGATCAGCTTCCCCGAAGCTCCGCTAGCCATCACCGACCAGATCACGGCGATCTCGGAGGAATGGGTCGCCGATAAAGGGATGCCCGAAATGGGCTTCACCCTGGGAGGCCTGGAAGAAGTCGACGATCCACATGTCCGATGCCTGATCGCTGTGGACGAGCATCGGACCGTTCACGGAATCACCTCGTGGATGCCGGTATACGAGAACGGCGAGATCGTCGGTTGGACTCTCGATTTCATGCGTCGCCGCGCCGAAGGCTTTCGACCGGCGATGGAATTCCTCATCGCATCGGCCGCTCTGCTTCTGGAGCAAGAGGGTGTGAGGTTCTTGAGCTTGTCCGGTGCACCCTTGGCCAAGATCGACGACGGCCGAGGCACGGAAACTTCGACGGATGCGTCCACCTTCTCGACTTTGCTCGATCGCTTGCTCGACGTACTGGGCAGGACCCTGGAACCCGTGTACGGATTCAGGTCCTTGCTCGCCTTCAAATCGAAATTCCAGCCCAGGTACGAGTCCATGCATATGACGTTCGCCGATCCAGCGGCATTGCCGAGCATCGGAAATGCAGTCGGGCGGGCGTATCTACCCGAAGTCTCGCTGGGGCAGGGCTATCGACTGGTTCGAACGATGATCGAGCGTTAGCTCTCCGAGGAGAACGAGGCCGTGGCGACCGCTTCCCTCTGTGGGCCGCCTATGGCGCCGTAGACATGTCGAGTGCCGATAGGAACGATGAGAGGGCGGTCGGACACCGGGTCCTCGATCACTCTTGCTTCGAGGCCGAACACGTCGAGTAGAAGCTTCTCCGAGATCACGTCCTGGGGGCGACCTGCTTCGACAATTTTGCCTTGGGACATGACGATGATCTGGTCGCTGTACCGAACGGCCAAATTGAGGTCGTGCAGCACCATGATCACGGTGCGGCCCAGGTCTTCGTGGAGTCGGTCGATCAAGTCGAGAACCTCCAGCGAGTGTGCCAGGTCGAGATAGGTGGTCGGTTCGTCGAGCAGCAGAATATCCGTGCCCTGTGCGAGCGCCATGGAAATCCAAGCCCGCTGGCGCTGACCACCGGACAGTTCGTCGACCGGCCGATCGGCCAGATCACCGACTCCGGTCAGCTCGAGGGCGTTCGCGACCTCGGACTCGTCGTCCGAGCTCCACTGTCGAATCCAGGACTGATGGGGGTGGCGACCTCGCGAGACGAGGTCGGCGACAGTCAGGCCTTCCGGCGCAACGGGTGCCTGCGGCAACATCCCGAGGACCTGTGCGACGTCCTTTGTGCGCATCGTCGAGATCGCTTTTCCATCGAGAACAACCCTGCCCGACTTCGGTTTGAGCAACCGGCCGAGAGCGCGCAACAAAGTCGATTTGCCGCACCCGTTGGGTCCGATCACCGTGGTGATCACACCGGTGCGAACCTCGAGGTCGAGATTCTCTACGACGATGCGGTCTCCGTACCCGAGAGTGAGATCCTCCGCGACGAGACGTGGCAGATCGGTGGCGGTCATGCGGAGGCCTTTCGATTGCTGCGGACGAGAAGGTACAGAAGGAACGGTCCGCCGAGTGCGGAGGTCACGATGCCGACGGGGAGCTCTACCGGCAGTATCGTTCGCGCGATGAGATCGCTGCCGACGACGAGTAGCCCACCCAGGATCGCCGACGCAATGATCGGCGGCCCGGGTGTTCTCACTAGCCGCAGCGCGATCTGGGGGGCTGCCAACGCCACGAACCCGATGGGGCCGGCAGCGGCCGTTGCGATGGCCGCGAGCGCTACCGCAGCGAGAAGCAGTGCTGCCTGGCGCAATTGCAGTCGCACGCCGAGTGATCGAGCATTGTCGTCGCCGAGGCGGAGGGCGCCGAGGGTGAAAGTCGATACGACGGTCAGGCCGCCGACTATGAGCACAGCGCTCATGACCGGCCACACCGAGTCCCAGTCTGCACCGTTCAGTGAGCCGTTGAGCCACAGCTGAGCTCGCGACACGTCGTTTATGTCGGCACTGATCAGAAGCCATCCGATCGACGCTGTCAACATGGCATTGATCGCGATTCCGACGAGGATCAGCCGAAATCCCTGGACGCCGCGCTTCCATGCGAGTGCATAGATGACCGCCGCGGTGGCGATTCCTCCGATGAGCGCGGCGAGCGGCAACCCGAGGGTCGCGAGAACGCCGGCGAAGGTGCTACCGCCACCGAGGACGATGAGTGCCACGGCTGCAGTACTGGCGCCGGCGGTGATGCCGAGGATGTCCGGACTCGCGAGTGAGTTTCGCGAAATGGATTGCGTCACGGCACCGGACATACCGAGAGCCATTCCGACGAGCACCCCGGTGAGAGAGCGCGGCAATCGTAGGTCCATCACGATGAATCGCTCGATTCGTGTGCCGCCACCGAACAGAACGTCGATGACGTGCCCTATCGACAGAGGGAAGTCTCCGCGTCCAATGTTGAGGCACACCGTCAACAACAGTGCCGCCAACAGCACAATATTGATCAGCACCATCAATGGCCGCCGTACCAACGAGAGACGACCGATCCGGAATCCAGGTCTGGACGGAACTGTCAGCTTCGTTTGCTCCGCCGACGGGGTCTTCGATTCCACTGTGGTCACAGGCTCGCCAACTTTCGTCGACGGACCAGAGCAATGAAGAATGGTGCCCCGAACAGCGCGAGGACGATGCCAACCTGTAGTTCGCCGGGGCGCACAACGACGCGTCCGATGACATCTGCCATCAGAAGCATCACGCCGCCCATCAAACCTGCGTAGGGGACCAGCCATCGATAGTCCGGTCCGGTGACGACGCGGGCGACGTGCGGAACCACCAGTCCGATGAACGCGATCGGTCCACACGCTGCCGTCGCTGCACCCGTCAGCAGCGTAATGGCGATGATGCCGACAGTTCTGCTGAGTGCGATGTTGACACCCAACGACCGTGCGACGTCCTCGCCGAGGCTCATGACGTTGAGGCCAGGAGTACTGGCGAGAGCGATGATCACGCCGAGCACCAGGAACGGCAGAACCTGCCAGAGGACGTCGAGCCCACGGCCGGCAACCGAGCCTACCGACCAGAACCGGTAACCGTCCAAGGTGGTTTGGTCTATCAGCACCACTGCATTGGTCATGGCGGCCAGGAAGAACGCGACAGCGGCACCCGCGAGCGCAAGGTTGAGCGGACTCGCCTTCCCGGTCCCGATCGAGGACAGCCCGAATACGACGATGCTCGCCAATGCCGAACCGGCGAAGGCGAACCAAAGATACTGGCTGGGGGAGTTGAATCCGAAGAGATATATGGCGAGCACGACGAAGAAGGCCGCGCCGGCATTCAGACCCAGCAGTCCGGCGTCGGCCAAGGGGTTTCTCGTGTGGCCTTGAATCAAGGCTCCTGCGATCCCGAGTGCGATTCCGACGACAAGTGCCAGGAGGGTGCGCGGGACGCGAAGGGTACGAACGATGATGTCGGTATCGGTGCCGGTCGAATGCACCAATGCGTTGCCGATCTCCTCGAATGTCAGCGGCCTCGCGCCGATGGCGATGCTCGCGAGAATCGCGGCTACCAACGCGACGGTCAGAACGAGAAGTCCGAAGAGCCTTCGTCTACGGATGGTCTGCACCGAGTTCTCGCGGGGGACGGGTTCGAACTGTTCGGCGTATGCGGTCTTGTCGCGCACCACCTCGGTGCTCGAGCGGCCGAGAGCGAACTGCCTACGGAGTCCTCGACGGACACCGATCGGTCCTCCGGTTGTGGAGTCACGGACTACGAGTCCAGTCCATCGCCTGCCAGTGCTCTGACCGTCGTGCCCAGTGCGAAAACCCTGATTCCACAGCAGCAGCCCGACTGCAACGACCACCGAGGTGGCGCCGAAGACGAGTCTGTCCGCCTCTCCACCGCCATTGTCGTCGCGGAGAGAATCGACGATCGACCACCCGATCCCCAGAGGTAGCAGCACAATCGCAAGGTCGACGAACGCTGCGACGACGCGGAGATACCACGGGGCAGGTCCGCGTGGTATCTGCTCTCTCGAAAAGTTCACGTCCGAAGGCGGACGCGGACTTTTCGATCCGAGTGATGGGGCCGTCGTCACAGTAGTTGTGACTCCTCACTTTGTTGAAGGTTCTGCCGCTTAGGTTACGGAACCCTTTGTCCTTACCTACGTCCGGGAAGGCTAGCCAATCCGTACAAGCACACAAAAACCGAAGCCGCGGTGTCGACTCGGTACATTGGTTAGGCTAACCTATTGCTCGTGGCCCTTCAGGGTTATGTCGTTCGAACAAGGGAGTGTTCTGGTGTCAGTTGTAACAACGACGTCCGATGCCTGGGCCGATGTGCATCGTTCGCTTTCGTGCAGCGACGAGGGCGGTCCGCTGGGCGAGGCGTGCGTCGACCTTCGTGCGTTGAACTCGGCCTACCCCCGTATGTATGCGGTTGCATCGATGGCGAACGAGGCGAAGCGTCGCTGGTGGCAGCTGGCAGTAGGCCTCGAAAGTGGTCGTGCGGAGCAGATGGTCACTCGCTCCCTCGAGGACGTGAAGACTCCCGAGGTGGCAGCGATCCAGGTGGCAACCGCGCTGATTCATGCAATCGTGGGCCGCGTCGTCGCCTTGTTGGTTCTTCAGGGGCGTACGTGGGATCCGGGCATCGACAATCTGTGGATTCACATGGACAGCGACGGCGGTATCGACTGGGCGGGGCTCACTTCGCCCGTGCTGAGAGTATTGCCCGGCGACAGCCTCGAAGGGGCTTCGGGGACGGTCACTCTTCCATGTGAGGAAGCGCTGCTGATCTGGACGGCCCACCGATGCATCACTTCCCTCGATGTCGTTTCTCGGGCGATCGCTGACTCTGCGCCCCTCGATCCGCGCGTCTTCTGGTCGTTGGTCGGTGATGCAGTACTCGGCGCATCGACACACGTGCCCATGTTGTCGAGATCGCTCGGAGTATCGAGTGCTCGTCGCGGACAAGCGCTTCTCGACGCATTTGTTGCAGCCGGAGTTCCGGTCCGTTCGCGTCCAGCGTCGATCGGACGACTTCGCTTGCGAGCGTCATGAACACCCCTTGCGGATAAAATAAGGGTAGCCTAGGCTGATATGGAACTAACGGACCGCGCCGGAGTCCTGAGGGCTGCAGTGACTCCCGGTCCTTGCCGCGGCGGGCTCCACATCCATTCGGATGTGGGGTCCGCCGATTTTTCTCGGCTGGGTCTCGTGTAGTTCTGGGGAGATCACACGCCGCTCGCCACGCGCGGCCACGACACCCTAGGAGGGCCTGAATGAGCCAGAACGAACCGAAGGTAACAACTCCTTCTGATACGAATGTCGATCCAGCCGACATCACCGAGATGGTCGCGCAGGGTTTCGACGGCACCCTAGGACTGGAGTATCTCGAAGTCTCCGGCGATCGAGTCCGCGCGACGTGGGACGTGACGCCCAAGCTCCACCAGCCAGCCGGGATCATGCACGGTGGCGTTCTCTGTGCCGTAGTCGAGTCGCTTGCCAGCATCGGCGGGAGCGTGTGGCTCGGTGACCGCGGACACGTCGTGGGCGTCAACAACAACACGGACTTTCTCCGCGCAACGCGTTCGGGTCGCCTCACCGGCGTAGCCACCCCTGTCCATCGGGGCCGCACTCAGCAGATCTGGCAGGTGGACATATCCGACGAAGCTGGAAAGCATGTTGCACAAGGCAGGGTTCGGCTCGCCAATATCGTCGACACGGCAATTCTGGGAAACGCCGCGACATGAGCCCACGAGGAGATTGTCGGCGCGGCGGGAGCGCCGCGTTGCCGCGTCGATGATTCTCCTCGAACTCGACGCACTACCTTTGCAGTCATGAGTGAAACGGTCGGCAGCGGTATGTCGTCTCCGAGGGTCGGAGCGTTCGATCCCGAAAACGTCGCCCAGGCACGTGCGGCGATCGCCGCAGTCGACGATATCGGAGTGTGGGTCCAACGCTTCGACCTGTTGGGCGATCCGACTCGGCTGCGCATTCTGCTGTGTATGCACCGGGCGCCCGGCATTTGCGTCACCGATCTGGCGTCGGCGCTGGAAATGACGCCGACCGCCGTCTCGCACGCCCTACGTCTTCTTCGCAACGAGGGGTGGGTTGCCGTTCAGCGCGACGGCAAAAAGATGACCTACCGACTCGACGACGACGTCGTACACGGCATGCTGCACCAACTCGGCGCCACCCATGCACTACATGTGCACGAATGACGCCGAGTGATCACCGTCGCTGAGCCTGTCAGCCCGCGGTTTTCTGCTCCTGCTTTTCGATCCTCTTCTGCGAAGAGCGTTTCGATTCCATCGAGTTCAATTGCTCGATGGCCAATCGTGCGAACACCTGCTGCTCGGTAGACGCCATCTGTGCACGTCCCTTCCCGAGGAAGGTGACGAACCAAGAAATGACCGTGGTGATGCGGCTGCGGTAACCGACCAGGTAGTACAGGTGCAACGCGAGCCACATGACCCAAGCGATGAACCCGCCGAACTCGAACTTTCCGACCTTGGCGACGGCATTGAAGCGCGACACCGTGGCCATGGACCCCTTGTCGAAGTACTTGAACGGCTTGCGTTCTGCCGGATCGGCTCCGGTCAGTGACGCTTTGATCTGCTTGGCGGCGTAGTTGGCCCCCTGGATCGCACCCTGTGCCATACCAGGAACATCTTCGACGGACATCAGGTCGCCGACCACGAAAACATTGGGGTGGCCTTCGACTGTCAGGTCGGGTTCGACAATGACTCTTCCAGCACGATCGGTCTCGGACCCGGACTGATCAGTGAGTTGCTTCCCGAGCGGGCTGCCCTGCACTCCGGCGGACCAGACCTTGCACTGTGCGTCGATGCGACGGGTCGTACCGTCCTTTTCCTTGACCGTCAGGCCGTCGTTGTCCACATCGGTGACCATGGCGTTCAGCTGAATCTCGACGCCGAGCTTCTCGAGCCGTGCTGCGGCTTTGTGGCCGAGCTTTTCGCCCATGGGCGGCAGCACAGCCGGGGCCGCGTCGAGCAGAATGACACGCGCGTCACGGGGGTCGATGTTTCGGAATGCACCGTCGAGGGTGCGATCTGCCAGTTCTGCTATCTGACCGGCGAGTTCGACTCCGGTAGGTCCTGCGCCGACAACCACGAAGGTCATCAGACGGTCCTTCTCTTCCTGATCGTCCGACAATTCGGCCTGCTCGAACGCGCCGAGAATACGACCACGAAGCTCGAGAGCGTCGTCGATCGTCTTCATACCAGGTGCGAACTCGGCGAAGTGGTCGTTGCCGAAGTACGACTGCTGTGCTCCGGCCGCGACGATGAGGCTGTCGAAGTGGGTCACGGTGACCCGTTCGAGAAGCTTGGAGGTGACGGTCTTGGCCGTCAGATCGATGGCTAGAACGTCACCGAGGAGAACCTCTGCATTCTTTTGCTTACGCAGGATGACCCGTGTCGTGGGAGCAATTTCGCCCACGGACAGGATGCCGGTGGCCACCTGGTAGAGAAGCGGCTGAAATAGGTGGTGGGTGGTCTTAGCGACCAGAGTGACGTCGACGTCGGCCTTCTTGAGTGCCTTGACGCCGAACAAGCCACCGAATCCGGAACCGATGACAACGACGTGATGACGCTTCGACTCGACCGGTTGGATGCTCATTAACCTGCTCCTAGAGATTTGAGATGTACCACAACGGTAACGGTCCGGGTTTGGGGTGTCTCGGCAAGGTTCCCATGTCGGAGGACGAATCGGGCGCTGACATGACGGTTAGTGCCACTGACCTGGGCGAGTGATCAGAGGTCGACTGCGAAAAACGACCTGCTTGCTTCTGTATCGCTTCAGAAGTCGTCGGATCATCAGGCGCGAGCGCGCTGCGCCAGCTCCACTGTTGCCGCGCGTAGGTCGGAAACGTCGGCAATCGGTTCGGCATATCCAACGCGAGTGGTCGCCTTCCCACGTGGAGTGAGCACGGCGAGGTCCAGCCCGTACCGGTCGGCCGAGGTGACCGTACTTTCCGTCGCATCCGGGTAGCCACCGATAGCGCGGGCCATTGCGAGCAACGACTCGCTGTGATCCTCGTTCAGGTGCGTGAGCGCACCGGCGGCCTGCGTCGCCACCGGATCTGCCGATGCGGATGCATAGTCGACACCGAGTGCGGAATCCATCCGGCCGTATCCGCCTACCCACCGGACTCGCTCCACGCGCAGAATCCACACCGAGAAGTCGCTGTAGTCGATGTAGTACTTGGCGGCGGGGACAGCCGATAGATGCGCTTGCCGCGCAGCGGTTATCCCGTCGCCAGATGGTCGTTCCACCACGCCGGCGAGAGTGATTCTCGATGTCGCGAGAGGATCGGTGACCGATGCCGGGGAGACCACCGACAAACTCGCCCTAGGGTCGTGATCGAGGTTCCGTCCGTGCTCGGCCATGTTCGAGACACACAGAACCGGTGAGCCGCCCAGTAAGCCATAGGTGATGTAGGACGCCCACGGGTCACCGCCGACAGTCAGACTGGCGAGGGTGCCTGAGTTGGTCGATGCTGCGACGGTTCGAGCCTCTTCGGCTGCCGACATCCGTCGGACAGGTTCGAACTCGCCCAACGGGGGAGGGACGGAAGGAGCGTCGCCGGGATCGCCATGATCGAGTGCCATGGTCGCAGTCTACGGAGCGTGTTCGGCCGTCGTGAACGTTCGTGTGGCCCAGGCGACTCGGAAAATTCGTTTCGCCGCGCGAATCGCGGGCATACTCTCCCGGTGATCAAGGTGATGCGCACGAACCGAACGGTCCGGGCCGTGGTGGCTGCGATGGGGTTGTTCGTTGTGGTGGCCGCGATATGGGCGGGTGTGGGATATGTATATGCCGATGACCACAAGACCATGTCGGCGACCACGGTGGGGCTTTGTGTACTCGCAGTCGGGTGGTTGGTGATTCTGGGGGCCTTCGCCATCAAGTTCGGTCGCCTGCGGGCTCGACGACGCAAAAGTGAACACGACGGCTGAGGCAGGGGTAATTCGCGTAGTTATCGAGAAGTCGTGAGCATGACCAACTTTTGCGTCGCACGCGTCGTGGCGACATAGCGGTCGACCGCTCCCTCGGTGTCTGTCCCGAATGCGTCGGGGTCGATCAGAATTACGAGATCGAATTCGAGGCCCTTGGACGTTTCTGGAGTCAGCACGCGAACACGTGAATTCGCCCGGAGTTCAATGCTTCCGGCGGCATCGGCGCTGATGATGCAAACGATCCCTTCGGTGTGGTGGGCCAACCATGTATCGAGAATCGAAGCCAACTCTGACGTGCGTCCGTGCACGACGGGGATGCCGCTCCGACGAATGGAGGTCGGTACGTTGGCGTCCGGCAGAACGGTTCGAATGATCGGTTCAGCTTCCGTCATGATTTCCTCGGGTGTTCGGTAGTTGATGGTCAGTGACGACACCTCGACGTGTTCGAACCCGACTCGTCGCAGCCGCTCCTGCCACGACTCCGTGAACCCTCGGCGAGCTTGGGCGCGATCTCCGACTATGGTGAAGCTCCGGGATGGGCAGCGTGAGAAGAGCATTTGCCACTCCGCGTCGGTCAGTTCTTGAGCCTCGTCGACGACTATGTGCGCGAACGGGCCTGCTAGCGCGGCGTGACCGCTGTCCGGGGAATCGGAATCTGTAAGGACCATGTCGTCGACGAGGGCATCTCGAACGCCTTTTTGGCGAAGTTGGGCGATCATTCCTTCGTCGTCGTCCAATTGAAGTAGCTCGTCCACAACCCGGTCCATCCGCTTACGTTCGCCCGCTTCGGTTGCAGCTCGGCGGCGGTGCTTCAGTGACAGATTCGGATCGCCGAGGCGCCTACGCGCGGCATCGAGAAGTGGGAGGTCGGAGATTGTCCAACTCTTGGGCTTCGGGCGCTGCAGCGTTGCGATGTCGTCCTCGCTGAGCGAGGGTGCACATCTACGAAGATAAGCGGGTACCGACCATAGGTCTGCGACGAGGTCGTTGGCTTCGACCAAGATCCATGCCTTCTCCAGAACAGCGCGCAACTCCTCGTTCTCATGCAACGACGTTCGGATGGTCCTGGCCGAAACGTCGCCGTCGTATTTGTCGGTCAGGATTGTCAGAAGCAACTCCCACACTTGTTCTCGGGCCTCGTTGTGCGGAATGCCCGGTTCGGGTGCACCGAACGCTTCGGCCCAGTCCTGGGGGCCGAGCCAAAGGTCGGCCCAGTCGGTCTCGACGGCCATTCCCGTGGTCGGTGGCTGCTCGTAGAATCTGACGGCCGACTCGATGGCCGTCACGAGATGTCTCGACGCTTTGAGGCGGCCGACCGAAGCGTCTTCCTCGAGTGCGGCGGACGCACCTTCTGACACGAGGTCCCGCAAGGTGCAAATGTGGACGCCCTCTTCACCGAGGCTCGGTAGGACGTCGGCGACGTAGGTCAGGTAGGCCTCGTGCGGCCCGATGAACAGCACACCACCTCGATGACGGCCGACCAGGGCATCGCCGTACAGAAGGTAAGCAGCCCGGTGAAGCGCGACGACCGTCTTCCCCGTGCCGGGACCCCCGTCGACGACGAGCGCCCCGCGCGATCCTGCGCGAATGATCGCATCCTGATCGGCTTGGATCGTTCCCAGCACATCGCGCATCCGGTGTGACCTGTCACTGCCGAGACTCGCTATGAATGCCGAGTGATCGTCGAGGGCAGCGAGTCGGCGCACCCCATTCTCGCCTTCGAGTTCGTCAGCAGTGAAAACCTCGTCCCAGTAGTCGCTCACGCTTCCACCAGTCCAGCGATACCGACGCCGGCGGGCCAGCCCCATCGGGTTGGCCTGTGTTGCGCCGAAGTAAGGCTCGGCTGAAGGGGAGCGCCAGTCGACGAGGAGTTGATTTCCCGCCGTGTCCAGAAGTCCTAGCCTGCCGATGTACGACGACTCGTGTGTTTCTGCATCGACGACATGGCCGAGACATAGGTCCAAGCCGAATCGGCGTAGAGACCGAAGGCGAGCAGTGAGTCGGTGGATTTCGAAATCGCGTTCCATCAGTTCCTGGCCCATCCGGCCGGTCTCCTTGCGGACGGAATCGAGTCGGTCGGTCAAGTCGGCGATAGATTTCGAGAGGCTTGTCGCGATCGCAGCGAAATGTTGCTCGTCGTCCAAGATCAACGCGGGGTGGGCTTTGGCGATGAGTCGATCCGAGAGATCGAAGGCACTGTCGGTGGTGGGGATCACGCCGCCGTCTCCCATTGCTCGAATCGCGATGGGTTCGAAATCGGTGGTAAATCGGGTACAGGTAGATGCATGAGTTTCCCTCCCTTTCCGCAGCTTTCGGCTTCAGCCGGTAATTCTGCGCTGCACCCGGGGTCTTGCCACAAGCCCCCGGGTGCGCTATATGTTGAAAAGGGAAGGGAAGCTGCTGCACGGTCCAAGCGGCTCGGTAAAGGTCGAAAAGGGCCTTGCTACCGGCCCCGTTCATCAGAGGATTCGGTGTATCAGCCCGAAACGTCGATGATCTCGATCGCGAAGACCAAGGTGTCGCCTTGCTCGATGCCAGCGGACGGCTGACCACTGGGGTACCCGTCGGCGGATGTCATCGCGACAGCTACCTTCGACCCGACGGTCTGCCCGGCGATCGCCTTCTGAAAGCCTGGTACGACTCGGGCAAGCGGGAACTCGACCGGTGCGCCACGTTCGTAGCTGCTGTCGAAGACCGAACCGTCGCGGCCGTTGACCCCCATGTAGCAGACCGAGACCGTCGCGTCGTCGGCCACGACAGGTCCGTCACCGGTCTGCAGCGTGTGTACCTGGGTCTCGGTCACAGCGAACGGTGTGGTGACCTCGACGAGGGGAGCCGTCGTATCGGTTGATCCGGCAACTGCCACGCTGCCGGTGGATCCGGGAAGCGTCCATTCGGGTGTGGTGCCGGCCTCGGGCGTTTGGGCCGGGCAGGTGGTGGATGCAGGTGCAGATTCGCTGACCGATGAGGTAGTCGAATCGGAGCCGCATGCTGCGAGCACCACAGCGAGCGACGCGGCGCAGGCCACGAGTATGCCGGATTTGGTTGCGCGAGAATAATTCACGTCGATCACGCTACAGAACCTCGATCGCGCGGAGGAACTCGAACCCGCATCGTTCATCGAGATCGCTTATCGGGCCCAGGGTGGTGTCAGAGTCGAGCCATCGGGTAGCTCGGCAGACATGCCCACCGTGGTGGCTACCCACACTCGCGCCGAGTCGATTTCTGTCTGCACGCGAAAACTGCTCTTCGCCGGCACCTGCGCGACGTCACCCGGGCCGAGAACTGTTGCAACACCATCTATATGGACTGTCAACAGTCCGCTCAGTACGAGAAGCACTTCTTCGTTCGACACGGTGTGTTCGGCACCGGGGGTATGCGGTGCGACATCGAGCATCCAGCCGCACAACTCGGTGCTCGCGGAGGTCGTGGGTGAAACGTAGGAGGTGAATACGGAACCGTGAAGTTCGAACCGACGTGTAGCGCTCGAGGTGATCGTTGGCATGACATGCTCCCGAGTTAGACAATTTGCTTGACTACAATGGTCAAGCAACTTGTCTACACTGTCAAGGGTGAATTCCGCGCAGCTTCCGTTCTCCCTGTTGTCGTGTGCCCACGTCCTCGCGGACGGCATACAGTCCGGCATGTCGACCCGCGGATTCGACGACCTCCGGCCCGCTCATGGATTCCTCTTCGCTCGCGTATCCGGGGCCGGATGCACCACGAGCGAGATAGCCGCACATCTCGGAGTGACCAAGCAAGCAGCAAGTCAAATGACCGACCAACTCGTCGAGTCGAGCTATCTGGAGCGCGTCGAGAATCCCCGGGACAAGCGATCGACGTTGATCATGTTGACACCCAAAGGGATACGGGCCACGAGAGCCGCAGAAGAGTGCGCTCTCGCTGTCTACCGGCAATGGGAATCCGCTGTTGGTGCCGAACAACTGATGCAGATGGGGGAGACGCTCGCAACCCTGGCTGTACCGGGACGGCTCCGGCCGTTGTGGTGAATACAAGAGCCTGACCGGTGCTATTCGGTGGTCCGCGCATCGCCCTCCGACTGCTCGGTGGGGAGGATGCCGTGCAGGACGATGTCGGCCAAAGCGTCGGCGACCGGCCCAGGATCGTCGATATCGCGGACCGACATCGCGAAGATCGCGGCACCCGCGAGGATGTCGAGGAGAGTGTCCACGTCGACACCTGCACGAATTTCGCCCTGTTCGCGGGCTGCGACCAGTCGGCGCTCCAGTTCCGCTCGCACTCCTGCGAGCTGGCGTACGACCAACACTTCACGTAACGCTCCGTCGGTACGTACCTCGCTCATCAGCCCGGGGGCTGCTGCCCGGGTGGCAGGAGAGGCGAAAAGTGTGACCGCGCCCTGCACCAAGGCGTGGACCTGGTCGGCCATCGTGCCGGTGACGCCGAGTGTCGAGTCGATGTCGGCGCCCAGATCCGTGTCCAGAACGGGGTAGACGGCCTCGTTGACTATGTGGGCCTTCGATGGCCAACGCCGATAGATGGCAGGGCGTCCGACGCCCGCGAGGGCTGCTATCGCCTCGATCGTGGTGGCGGCATATCCCTTCTCTGTCAGCAATTGTCGGGTGGCATCCAGCACGGCTGCGTCGATCGTCGGGTTCCGCTGTGGGCCGAGCCGATGCTGGGCCTCGGGTTCCTTCGGCATCTTCTACGGACCCCTTGTGGTTTCGGTGTGACGTCCGTTACATTCTGTCACGGCTTCAGTCGATACAAAGTGTAACGACTAGCGCGTGCCATCGGTGTCTCCCAAGCCACTAGGAGTGGTTATGACTTCAGAATCCAGGGGAGCAGATCCCGACTTTGCCGAGCTCGCCCGACCAGGTGAGTCCCGCAGCGATCCTGCTGTCTTGCGGGCGCGACTCGAGCGGTGGCTGGTCACAGTTCTCGACGCCGAATCCCAGCCGGAGGTGACCTCGACCGAAATTCCGGCCGGTACAGGGATGTCCAACGAGACGGTGCTGTTCGATGCTGTGTGGACCGAGGACGGGTGCCGCTCGGAGCACCTTCTGGTTGCGAGGATCGCACCTGCCGTCGTCGGGGTGCCGATCTTCCCGACCTACAATTTGGACCAGCAGTTCCATGTCATGCGAGCGGTTGCGGAACGCACGTCGGTGCCGATTCCCCGTGTCTACTGGTCGGAGTCCTCGCCCGAGGTCCTCGGTGGAGAGTTCTTCGTCATGGAGCGGGTCAAGGGCGACGTCCCTCCCGACGTGATGCCGTACAACTTCGGATCCTGGCTGTCCGAGGGGACGGTCGAAGAACGTTCCCGACTCCAACTTTCCTCTATCCAGGTTCTCGTCGACCTGCATGCCATCGCCGAGCCCCACCGCGTATGCCCGAGTTTGAGATGTACCGACGGCGACGACGAACCCACCGGGGAGACGGCGCTGCGCGCGCATGTCGCGGGTCAACGGCGCTACTACGAGTGGGCCACCGCTGACGGACCACGGTCTCCGCTGATCGAACGCGGACTCGACTGGATCGAGGCGAACCTGCCCACCGACGACCGACCGGCGGTGCTGTGTTGGGGCGACTCCCGCATAGGCAACGTCATCTACCAGGACTTCGAGCCTGCAGCGGTACTCGATTGGGAGATGGCCACGCTCGGACCGCGCGAGTTGGATCTCGGCTGGATGATCTACTTACACAGGTTTTTCGAGGATCTCGCCACGATGGCCGGGCTCCCCGGGCTACCCGACCTTCTCCGCCGCGAAGACGTCGCCGACACGTATCGGGAGCTGACCGGGCACCGACCGGCCGATCTGGACTTCTACACGCTGTACGCGGCTGTTCGTCACGCCGTCATCATGTTCCGAGTGCAACGCCGTGCCGTCGCTTTCGGCCAAGCTCAGCTACCGGAGAACCCAGATGACATGATCATGCACCGAGCGAGTCTCGAAGCCATGCTGGACGGCACCTACTGGGCCGGCGTCACGGCGGGAGCTGCGTCATGACTCTGTCTCCGCTGGACGACTACCCAGTCCACCAGATCGCCGAGCCCATCCGACATGTCGGCACCTCGGACCGCAATTTCTACGACCGTTACTACTTCAATTGTCACGCCGGGGTCGACGGGGCTGATCCACTGTTCCTCATCATCGGACTAGGTCAGTATCCCAATCTCGGTGTGTGCGACGGGTTTGCGGTCCTACGACGCGGAGATGATCACGTCGTGTTTCGAGCTTCCCGAGCGCTAGGGGAGGACCGCATGGATCTGTCCGTCGGACCGTTACGGATCGAGATAATCGAAGGATTGCACCGTCTGCGAGTCGTTCTCGAACCGAGCCTGGAGGCTCCCGACCTCAGTTTCGATCTCGAATTCGAGTCCGACGTGCCGGCGAACCTCGAGGCGAGGCATTTCCACCGGCAACTCGAGCGGGTCACCTTCGACACCCAGCGGTTCGTCCAAACCGGGACGTGGGCTGGGACACTGACGCTCGACGGCGAGGCAATCCCCGTCACGCCGGACACGTGGCGCGGCAACCGTGACCGTTCCTGGGGCGTACGGCCAGTGGGCGAGGCGGAACCACCTGGACGCAAGGGCGATCCGGCGATCGCCGCCGAGCAGAACTTCTTTTGGATCTACTCGATCATGCAGTTCGGAGACTTCACCATTGTCACGGTCATTCAGGAGGACAGGCACGGGCGGCGCATCGTCGAGGACTCGACTCGGGTCTTCGCCGATCGAACTCGTGACCGGGAGTGGCTGGGCCGACCGGATCACGAGCTGAGCTTCGTTCCGGGTACCCGCGAGGTCGAGACCGGGACACTGTACTTCCGTAGACCGGGTTCGCCCGGCAAGCCGGACCACGTCCTCACCGTGACCTGCGAACCAGTGCTTCCGCACTACCTGGGGGTCGGCACCGGGTACGGCCTCGAGCAAGATTGGCGCCACGGAATGTGGCAGGGCGAGCTGGTGGTCCAGGGGTTTCGCGAGAAGGTCTCCGAGATCGAGCCCTGGAAGAAGATGTTCAGCCCTGTCGACAATCTCGCGCGATTCACCATCATCGAGGACGGCGTCTCCCGCACTGGCGCAGGACTTTTCGAGGTGGCGGTCATCGGACCCCACGAGCAATACGGGTTCACCGGGGTCGGCGACGTCGCCCCCTGAGCATCCGGGCGTCGGCCGAATTCTGAGCCGTCGGCGACGTCCCAGGTCAGTGCTTCACGCGATACCGCACGTGCGTCGTCAGCGGAGAATGAATCGCTTCAATTGGTTCGAGGCTCAAGTTTGTCAGGCCTTCGAACGGTGATTCACCGCTTCCGAGCAGGATTGGTGTGATGTCGAGGACGAGTTCGTCGATCACGCCGGCGGCGAGGGCTTGACGAACGGTCGACGCTCCGCCGGCGATGGAGATGTCGTTTTCGCAGGCCACGGCCTGGGCCTGGGCATAGGCGGAATCGAAACCATCGGTCACGAAGTGAAAAGTAGTGCCACCCGCCATCTCGATCGGTTCGTGTTGGTAGTGGGTGAGGACGAACACCGGTGCGTGGTACGGGGGATTGTCACCCCACCACCCGCTCCAGTCCTCATCCCATTCGCCCCGGACGGGGCCAAACATGTTACGGCCCATGATGAATGCTCCACGGGGCCGCAGTAGTTCAGCGGTGAGCGCGGCATCGGCCTCGTTCGTGGCCTCACCGATATGCCATGTGTGCAGTTGGAGGCCTCCGACACCCAACGGGTTGTCCTTGTCCTGATCAGGGCCGGCGACGAAGCCGTCAAGGGAGATCGACGCGTGTGCGGTAGTTCGGGTCATGCCGTTCAGACTGCCACCGCGATCGAAACTCATCGCCCCATCTCACATGCCTTCTGCTTCTGGTGGACCCAGGCTATTGAGTTGCCAGAAAATACGTTGTTGGATCCCGATCGGCCCTGCTACGTTGCCGGAGACCGTGCACGAGAACAAGGAGGTGGTACCTGTGAACGCTGTAACGACATGGGTGCTTCTTCCTTTCATCACGGTCGGACGAAAAGATCGTCCGGGAGCGCCGTTCACGAGCACTCTCGAAAGGCACGACCATGAAATTCACTTCTGCACAGCATGACGACGGCGTTGTCGAGCGCGCGTTCACTCTCGACGGGATCCCCGGCATTCTGTGGACCCCCGAGTCTGCATCCGTACCGGTGCCGCTGGTTTTACTCGGCCACCCTGGAGGACTGCACGCAATGCACTCCCGGTTGGTAGGGCGGGCCCGGGCGTCAGTTTTGGAGCACGGCTTCGCCGCGGCCGCCATCGAGCTTCCTGGCGGCGGTGAGCGGCCCCGTTCCGCCGCCGCGGAGCAGGCCCGCAGCGATCTGCGGCGGGCGCTGGCAACCGGTGAGCCGGTCGACGAGATCGTCGATCGGCTCGTACTTCCGCTGGTGGACAAGGCAGTCCCGGAATGGCAGGCCGCTTTGGACGCTCTCCTTGCGCTACCTGAAGTCCGCGGACCGGTCGGGTTCTCGGGAGGACCGATAGCCATCGGTATCCGGTTGGCGGTGGTCGAGCCCCGTATCACTGCCGCCGTGTTGTTCGCGGGTAGCTTCGTGCCCGCCGCCATGTTCGACGAGGCCCGTCAGGTCACCATTCCGCTACAGGTTCTCCTGCAGTGGGACGACGAAGGGAACGACCGGCAGGCCGCTTTGGATCTGTTCGACGCCTTCGGCTCCGAAGAGAAGACGTTGCACGCGAACATGGGCGGGCATGCTGGAGTACCACAGTTCGAGGTGAGCGGTGGGGCCCAGTTCCTCGCCCGACACTCGAGTTAGTCGTCCGTTCCCGGCACCTGTCGCGATGTCCGCTATCGGTTTCGTGTCAGAGGAGCGCGGTATCGACCGGACGGGCAGCGACGAGCCTGATATCCGTCCCGCAGTATCGGTGAGCGCGGGGTTGTCAGTCGACGTTCGGCGCCCACTGCACGCCGTTGATATGGCTCCCACCGTCGACGAAGAGGGTGTTGCCCGTCATGTACCGGCAATCATCGCTGCCCAGGAAGAGAGCCACTGGCCCGATATCCTCCAACGGGTCGCCCATGCGTCCCATCGGATTCGCGCTGGCCATCGCCGCCGCATTCTCCGGACTTGCGGCCTCCATCCGCTCGAACGCCGCGCTCTTGGCGCCAGGACAAATTATGTTGCAGCAAATTTGATGCTGAGCCCATTCCCGCGCAGCTGTGCGAGTGAGTGTGCGTAGAGCTTCTTTCGCCATGTTGTAGGCGACTGAGTACATGTGGGCGTTCACGCCATTGAGCGAGGCGATGTTGATTACCCGGCCGGTTCCGTGCTTCTTCAGTTCGGGAAACGCAGACTGCATCGCCCAGAACGCAGCCATCACTCCCATGTCGAATCCGGCGCGTACCGACTCCTCCGGTGTCTTCTCCAGACGTGCGTAGGGGATCCCGCCCCACGCATTGTTGATCAACACATCCACCCGGCCGAAGTTCGAGACGGCGGCTCCGACCATGTCGTGCACTTGCTGCCGGTCTGTCACGTCGGTGCGCACGAACTCGACCCGCCCGTTGTACTGCCCGCGCAACTGCTCCGCGGCTCGTTCACCCAACTCTCCGTCGATCTCGGCGATCAACACGCTCGCACCTTCGCGTGCGTAGGCCTCGGCGATGCCGCGGCCAATACCTGTCCCACCACCGGTGATCACCACAGACCTGCCCGCCCACCGATTCGTCATCGTCTCACTCCCAGTTTCATGCAATGGAAAATTTCATCGCCGACTACCCACGCGGTGATATCCGCCGCGTGGCATCGACTGTGTCAGGCGCTCGCCGCTTCCGATTTACGGGGTGTAAGCGCGGCCAATCTCATTACGTGAGCCAATATGCTCTTGTGAACAATGGTCGGCAACACCAGGTTCCACATCTGGTTCAACCGCTCGTACAGGTCGGTTCTGCCGGTCAACATCTCCGAGAGAATCTGCACTCCGGTGAACGAGCCCACGATGAACCGGGCCAGCGCGTCGATGTCGGTGCCCTCGACGATGTCGCCGTCCTCGGCTGCTTGCAGCGCAATCTCTTTGATGGCGTCGATCCAGTCCAAGTACGGTTTTTCTATCGGACCCTGGATGCTCCCGATTTCCATCGTCAAGCGCATGCCGCCTCGCGCGATGGGCTCGGTTACGAGCTGCCGCGCCATCTCTTGGGACACCAGCACCAGCATCTCGATCGCGGTGTCGGACTGAGTGCCCACCAGTCGGTTGCCTTCCATGGCCATAGCGTGTTGCGCTTCGATGACCGCGTGCGCGAGCTCTTCCTTGGACGCGAAGTGGAAATACATCGCACCTTTGCTCACACCGGCGTGCTGCAGGATGGTGCCCAGGCTGGCGGAGTAGCCGAACTTTTCGAAGCTCGTGGCAGCTCCCAAGATGACGGCCTGGCGCGTAAGAACAGCGCGCTCCTGCATGTGGTACCTAGCTCTCGTCGATGGGGGGATATCTTTGAACGATACGTCGAGATCCACCCAACCAGCGTTGTGCTGTCGTCGACGGCGGACATCCACTCCACTCGGTCATCGACGTGGACACCAGCCAGGCAGCGAGAAAGCCACCCATTTGTCGATCTCGGCCCGCGAGCGAAGTCGAACGATATCGAGGTGAGGCAGGCGTTCGGACAGTTCGTCGATTCGCGTAGAGGTCTTGTGGTGCGTGGTCCACGCCCAACGAACAATATGGTCGGCTTCGAAAAGAATTCGGTGCAGCGGCGGCTCGATGTTGTCATTCCACAGGACTTCTCGCCTGAAGCGACGGCGGACGGTCCGCGTGACGACCTGCCGCATCACACTTCGCCGCGGCAGGTCGAGCCAGACAACGAGGTCAGCGCGATCCGCTAGTTGGTCCCGAACTACGCCGTACTGCCATTCGGTCACCCACTCCGCTCGCGAACTGAATTCCGCCACGTCTGCTTCGAAAGATTCGCGACGAGTCCAGTCCGGACCGTGGTAAAGGGCGTCGATTTCGACGTGTTCGATACCGAGCGTGCGTGAGATCGCTGCGGAGAGAGTCGTCTTCCCCGCGCCTGAGGTACCGGCGACGATGATTCGCGCAGGCCGACCTCTCAGAGTGTCACCGGGACCGAGAATCACACCGGCTACCTTAGCTGGACTTGCAGCGTGCTCTCGCAGGGACGCTGTTATCGGTAGTCGTGGTCGACACCCGTCGCCATGGACGAGCATGCGACGGGTTGTCGGGATCGGATGTGGTGTTTCTTCGCTGCCCATGACCTCATGGACCTTATGGTTGGCGACGAGGGGGCGGGGCGCACACTTGTCGAACCACTGAAAGGGCACCGCATCATGAACACAATGCAGCCGTACAAGCGATGAACTCGAGGAGACCCCTCGCTGAGCTGACCCCCGCTGATCGACACCGCGCGGTAGCCGCCGGCTTCACTGAACATGTTGCACTGGTGCGTGATTGGGATGCACCAACTCCCGTCGAGGGCTGGGTCGTCCGCGATATCGTCGCGCATCTGGTCAACTGGTTCACTGACTTCCTCAGTGCCGGCGGTCAGAAATTACCACCTGGACCGGACGTACAGACCGATCCTGCAGCCGCTTGGCAGGCGCACGTGGAGGGTGTGCAGGCCCTACTCGACGGCGCCACCGCCGAGAGCGAGTTCACCCACCCGATGGTGGGGACCCACCGCCTCAACAACGCGATCGACCAGTTCTACACGTCGGATGTCTTCATGCACACCTGGGACCTGGCAACCGCCATCGGTCGAGCGCCGAACCTGGACCCTGCATTCGCCACACAGTTGCTCGACGGCATGGCCGGAATCGAAGAGCTGCTGCGGTCCTCGGGCCAATACGGTCCGGCCGTCGCCGTGGCCTTCGACGCGGATCCGGTGGCTCGACTGGCAGGCTTCATCGGGCGAGATCCGAACTGGAGTAAAGATTCGTTGCCGGGTAGCTGACTACCTGTGGAACCTATCTCGATGGCCCGTTCGTGGACGATGTTCACCCTGGATGATGGATCCCGATAGCGGGAATTACGAGCTTCGCTGAGAGGATGTCCCCATGTGTGAAGTGGTCGACGGGCATTGGACGTGAAGTCCCAGAACCGCCAGGATTGGGCGCCGCTCCTGCAAACGCTGGCCGGACGCCGTGAAGTTGCACGGTCCATGGGCGGGCCCGAGAAACTCGCCCGCCACCGCGCCGCCGGTCGAGTCGACGCCCGCACCAGAATCGATGAACTGCTCGATCCGGGTAGCTTCATCGAAATCGGCACCCTGGCCGGCGACGGTTCCACTCCTGCGGACGCTTTCGTCGCAGGCTCCGGCCTCATCGATGGCCGGCCTCTTCTGGTCGGGTCGGAAGACTTCTCGGTCAGCGGTGGTTCCATCGGCACCGCCGCCGCCACGAAGCGCGCCCGAATCGCGATCCTCGCACAGCAGGAGCGTCTTCCTTTGGTCATGATGCTCGAGGGTGCGGGGCACCGAGCCGTCAACGGACTCTTCCCACACCGACCGGCACCCAATGATCTGCAGGCGATGAGCGAATTGGCCGGATTGGTTCCCACTGTGGCAGTGGTTACCGGTCCCTCCGCCGGGCATGGGGCTCTGACCGCGCCCTTGTCCGACTTCGTGGTAATGGTCGACGCGGATGCAGCGCTGTTCACCGCGGGTCCTCCACTGGTGCAGGCGTCGACAGGCGAGCAGGTCACCAAGAGTGAACTAGGCGGGCCCGCAGTACACGCGGTGGAGAGCGGTGTTGTCCACAACGTCGTTGCGGACGTCGAAGAGGCACTCGCGTTGGTTCGACGGTACTTGTCGTATTTTCCGAGCAGCGCTTGGAATCGCCCGCCCGCGACGACAGCGGAATCCGGGCACGATCTCGACGAGCGCGATCTCGATGATTTGTTGGACATCATCCCGCCGAATCCGCGGAAAAGCTATGACATGCGGGAAGTGCTGGAGCGGCTGGTAGATGCCGGATCACTGTTGGAGATCCAGCCCGAGCATGGTGGTTCGATCATCACAGCCCTTGCCCGCATCGGCGGACAGGTGGTGGCGATCGTGGCCAACCAGCCACTGGTACTTGCCGGGGCGATCGACAGGGCAGCCGCAGAGAAAGCGGCTCGCTTCATTTCGATGACCAGCGCATTCCACCTGCCACTGGTGCAGCTGGCGGATAACCCAGGCGTACTGGCCGGAAGCGTTTCGGAGCGCGCCGGAATCCTCCGGGCCTCGGCCCGTATGTTCGCAGCTCAGCATCGTGCGCAGGTTCCAAAGCTGCATGTGACCGTGCGTAAGGCCTTCGGTTTCGGCAGTTCGGTGATGGGGCAGAACGCGTTCGGTGGGCAAACTGTTTCGCTGGCGTTTCCCGGTGCCATGCTCGGTGGGATTCCGGCCGGTGTCGGCGGCGTTACGGCCAAGGAAGATGAGCAGACACGAGCGGCCCTGATCGAAAACGAGAACTCGGGCCCCTGGCGCTTGGCCGGCACGGTCACCTACGACGAGGTAATCGATCCGCGCCAGTTGCGGAACGCATTGCTGGGAGGTCTGCGAATGGCCCGAGGTCGTGAGCCCGCACCGGTGGAACCGATTCGGCACATCGGCTATCTGCCCTGAGCGAAGCGGCAGAACTAGCATGAGGTGAATCTCGCGCGTGCTGCGCGTGACGGTCGGTCGCCGATGATGGCTGTTGATATACATACACGAGGTGCGAGTGAATTTTGTTTGGCGGAATACGGATCCAGTCGATGGACCGGGCGTTATCAGACAATCGGTCGTTGGATCGAGCGTGAACATCTCAAAAGAGGACGAATGATGACTACAGAGTTGACCATCCAAGAGCGACGAACGCAGGCACTTGCGGCGGTCACCGCCCCGGGGCGGCAATTCGAGCTTGTCTACGAGGACGTTCGCGGGCATCGAATGCAGGTGTTCAAAAACCGGGCGCGATCGCTGAGCGAGGCTCTCACTGCGTCGGCGGCCTACGGTGATCGCGAGTACCTGGTATGTGGCGACGTTCGGTTGACGTTTTCCGAGCACTATGACCGGGTGGCCTCGCTGAGTCGCGTCCTACAGCAGAAGTACGGGGTCGGCAAAGGCGACAGAGTGGCGCTCTTGGCGGCCAACAGCGCGGAATGGGTCCTCTCGTTCTGGGCTGTGACCGCACTCGGTGCGATAGCCGTCGGGATGAACTCGATGTGGTCGGCGCGTGAAACCGCAGATGCCATCGAACTCTGCACACCCATGCTCGTCGTAGCCGATGAGAAACGTCGAGCAATGCTTGACGATCCGAAGATTCCCGTACTGAAGATCGAGGAGGACATTCCTCGACTCAGCCTCGAATTCTCGGGCGCCGAGCTGCCGCCTGCTGTGGTCGAAGAGGACGACCCGGCCATCATCATCTTCACCAGTGGCACTACAGGTAGGGCGAAGGGAGCTACACATTCGCACCGCAACGTGATTGCTGCAGCCGACTACTTCGCCGTCAATGACGCGGCAGCGACCGAGATGGGAATTTCACGTCCGGAACAACGCCGCGTACTTCTCGCCGCGCCGCTGTTCCACATGATGTCACTGCACAATCTAGTGGTGCCCCGATTGGTCTTCGGGGATGCGGTGGTGATCTACCTCGGAAGGTTCGACATAGACAAGGCGCTCCAGCTGGTCGAAAAGGAACGAGTGACCCAATGGGGGATGGTGCCCACCATGGCCAACCGCCTAGTTCAGCTCGAGGACATTTCGGGATACGACCTGTCCTCCCTTACCGCTATTTCCCTGGGGTCAGCACCGTCTTCACCGTCGCTGAAAACGGCACTCCGCAAAGTTCTCCCCGACGCAGCGAAATCTCTGGGTACCACCTACGGGCTCACCGAATCCAGTTCAGCCGCAACCATTGCGACCGCCGCCGACCTAGCGCTTCACGAAGACTCCGTAGGCACACCAGTGATGACCATGGAGGTGAAAATTCAGGAGATCAGCGGAAGCCAGGTGGCGGACGGCGTCGAAGGCGAAATTTGCTTGAGAGGGCCATTGGTGATGCTGGGCTACTGGAACGACGCCGTCGCGACAGATGCTGCTATCGATGCTGACGGATGGCTGCACACGGGGGACATCGGCGTGATGCTCGACGGGCATCTTCGTCTGCGCAGTCGCCGATCCGACCTCATCATCAGAGGCGGCGAGAACATCTATCCAGCTGAGGTCGAAGCCGCACTCACGGAGCACCCCGCGGTGCAGGAGTGTGCAGTATTAGGCGCGCCGCACGAAGACCTAGGTCAAGAGGTGGTCGCCGTAGTCGTGACCGCGACGGACACGACGGAAGCGGATCTGAAGGCGTTCATGTCCGAGCGCATTGCGCGCTACAAGGTCCCGACTCGCTGGGTTCTCACTCAGATCGAGTTGCCGCGCAACGCTACAGGCAAAATTGTGCGGCGCGGGCTGGATTCGCTTGCGCCATAGGAATTCTGGACTCGATAGTTCAGTCTTTCACCGCAGTCGCTTGATGGCCGGCGTGATAGCCACCAAGCGACTGCACGCCCCGACGTCCAGCTAGTTGGAGCCGCCGGTCAGCGGTCGAGTTCTTGGCAAGGCTGGAGTGGTCGCTCGTCATAAGCGGGGTTGGCGACGCGACCTGTCCACCGCCCAGGAACAATCGGCCCGGCCAGCGTCAGCGGTGTATGTCGCGTGCGTGGGTCCGGTGACCATCGGGTGGGTGGTGTGGCAGATCGTCGTACAAGGTATCCACGCTCCCCGCGCTCGAGTCCCCCTCGCCCTCTTGGGGGTCGCGTTGACCGTCCTTGCAATCGGCCAGTTCCGTGCACGTGCCCGCGATCGCAGCCGGAAATAGAGTCACAGGCCGACCGCGCCGAGCAGGGCTTCTCCTGGATCGACGACCGCAACGACGGCCGCGACGAACAGCAGCGCCATCGCAATGGTCATCACAGCACCGAGCGATCCGAGGGTAACGAACATCCGACGGTAGGCACCGTCTGTCGCGTCCGACGATCTGTAGCGTCGGAAGGCGATGACTGTTCCGGTAGCGACTACAGCGATCACCACGGCGGTAGCGACAATCACCGCCCAGTTGTAGTGCTCGACCTGTGTGAGCAGCTCGAGCAGTGGCGGCCTGGAGTCTCCGCTCTGCACACCGTTGTCGATCAGAGACTGCGCTCTCTGCCCGTCTGCGTTGTCAGTGGAGAGCATCGGAAGCAGCGCGACTACGGGTGCGACCGTCGACTGGATGTTGAGCACAGCCACAAACACCGAAAACAATGACAGCACAGTCGTAGTGGCCGCCGCGACCACGCAACCTACGCCGGCCGTCAGAGATCGCCGCCACAGAGTCGCCGCGAGCAGACCCAGAACCGCGGCCAGCAGCACCGAGATGACGATCTTGATCGCGTGCCACTCGAACCAGTAGTCCACCATCTCCGCCAAGCCGGGAGGATAGGTGCGGACTCCGCTACCCCAGTAGTCGATCAAGCCGCGGCCGAGCAGCTCACTCATGACGGATTGATCCTGGAACTGCGGATAGCGTCCGCGTAACAACGCGGCCGGGCCCAGAACGAACGCGGCCACCAATGCCGCTCCGGCGCATGACAACGAAACGATCGACCAGCGACTTCGGTTGACGGACCTACTCATTGACGACTCCCTTCCGGGAGAGAGTCAATCAGCAGGTACTCGACTGCACATCCATCTGCAGTACTACATCTGACGAACGAGGTACCAGCTCAGGATTCGATGCTCGATCGCTGGCCGCGCCGGACCCTGGCAATCGTCACCGAGGCCAGGATCAACCCTGCAACCGTGATGAAGTCGGATTCGGTCAACCCTCTGTCTGCATCGACCACGTTGTTGTGCATCATTTTCTGGTTCCTCTCGGTGGATGGGGGAGTTTGCGTGGGCGCGCCGCTGAAACTGTGTTGGGGCGAGCGTCCGGGATTCGCCGCGAGATGCTCGGCGACGCGGTGTGCGTCCGAGCTTTCGTTTCCTCCGACGTCGGTGCGTGAGTTCAGGATCGGGGCCGGACGGGTGGAGTACACCTGAACGTCGAGCACATCGGGGCATCGACCTCACTGTCGGGCAACGCCGGCGACGCGTCGAGAACGGCGGTGACGGCAGTGGTGACCTCTCGCGGTGCGGAGATGACGGTGCGCAGTACACCGTTCTTGTATGCCGGTAGCGCGGTCAGTTCGGCGGCGAGCTCGCCGGGGGTGCCGAGGACCTCGACATCACGACGAGAGCTTCCTTGATAGACGGCGTCGATGGCGACGGAGACACTGTCCACTTCGCGGGTGTCCGACAGTGCCGCTGCTTGGGTGAGTGCGAACTGTCCGGCGGATCGGGAGTTGTAGAAAGCTCCGCGGTACGCCGCGATACCAGGTCGCCGTAGGAGTGCGAATCCGTCAATATATGTTGACAATATGGATTCCGAAAAGAAACTCACCGCGGCCGAACTGACCGCGATGTATGACGAATACAACGCCGCCCTCGCAGCGGTCGAGCTCGCTGAAGGTGTGCGCGATCTAGGGCGTAAGGATGCTGGAAAGTGGATCACCGACGCCGAGCGGCGTCGCATCGATGCCGTCTCTGATTTCGATGCGCTCGAGATCAACGCGTTCCTGGCTTCGACGATGATCGCCGACCGCTACGCCATCATCGAGCGATTGCGCAGTGCAAGCCCGCCGGTGCCGTGGTCGAAGATCGGCGACGTTCTCGGCATGAGCAAGCAAGCAGTGCATCAGTGGTATGGCGGCTACAATCTGCGGCCCAGAGTGAAGAACCCGACGGACCCCGTTCGATAGTTGAGGAGCAACTGCAACGGCCAGCGTCAAGATTTCTTGACGGTTGCCTGTCACCGAGTTTTGATGCCAACGAAAATGTAATTCCAATGAGAGTCGTTTCAATCGCAGGCCTGGGGGATTGTGGCCGTTTGTACGTATGTCGGCAGTGAACAGACACAGCAACGCGATTGGTTGGGTTACCGACCCGGCGCCTAGGTGCAGCCATCGCGCAGCGGTCACACACTGGTGATCCACCGACCGACCGTCGGCTGACGAGTCTGCATGCGTCGTGCACAGTTCGCGAGTGGTCGACTGGTACACGAAGCGGAAACATTCTCGACGGGGGACATCGCCCAACATATTACTTGACATAATGTTGATTATCGGCAAAATAGCTGAAAATGAGGAAACCCCAGGTCAGCCCACGGCCGGCACGAAAAAACTGCTTCGAGCGGTGATCCACCTTCAGGCGGCATCGACCAGTTGCCCAATCATCGTATGTCGAGTCTCGCAAATACGATACGCGCACACAGGGATTCGCCGCCGTGCTCGATGCATTCCGTACGGCGTCGCCATTGTTGTCTATCGATATTGGTGCCTTACCGATGGCATGTTCCATGTGCAGTCTCATCGATACTCCCGGCCGCTACTTCGGAGTCCATCCCCTCTCAGTGGGTTTCCCAGCCTTCAAATCGTCACGTGACGATTTGAAGGCTGGTTTGTGGGTCCGACTCTTTGACGACAGCTCCGATGATTGGCGGGTCTCGCACGCGTCGGCAGCCGATGTGCTGATCTTCCTTTCCAGCACGTGGGTCCAGGCGCGATTTCGGCGCCACTGGCGACAGTACGGCGGGGATTCATCCGCAGTGGGTGAGCATTTTCGGCCCAGGACGGCTCACACTCGAATTTGACAACCGCTGCTGCGAGGATAGAGGAATGTGATGACTACTGAATACGATCGCCATCCCGTAAAACAAGGATTTGCAGCCGGAACGACGTTTGCCGCCGCAATCCTGCTACTTACTGTGTCGATACTGACTGTGCTGCAGGGTATCTCGGCGATATCGAAAGACGAATTGTTTGTCGCCGGACCTGAGTACATTTACAAATTCGATCTCACGACGTGGGGTTGGATCGTCACGATTGTAGGTGTGCTCGGTGCGCTCATTGCAATCGGCATGTTCAGCGGAGCAATCTGGGCCCGAGTTGGTGCCATCGTGATCGCGTCGCTCTCGATCATCGCTAATTTTCTGTGGCTCCCGTACTACCCGTGGTGGTCAGTCCTGGTGATCGCAATCGACGTCGTCGTCATCTGGGCGGTCGCTTCTTGGAGAACTGACTGACGCGCTTCGACGGCAAGGGAAGTCAGCCCGAGGCGGACATGTCCCTGTCTTCGGCTGCAGGTATGAGTCCCATTGGGGTCACCTGTCCCCCACTGGTGAATCTGTGTGCTGACTCAATCAATCGGATTCGACCATTCCCCAACCAATCACTATGCAGCACTAGGAGTCAGCTATGACGGACGAAGCATTTGCACGTCGTGATTCGCTACCTATTCCCGATCGTCAACACCTGGGATTGATCACCTACGACGCCAAAGATCCGGAAACCAGCTTCCCACCGATCGAACCGTTATGACCTCCGGAGGGTGCACCGAATATTTTGGTGATCCTTCTCGACGATGTTGGTTACGGCGCGAGCAGTGCATTCGGTGGGCCGTCGAATACACCGATTGCAGAGCGTTTACAGGCCGGTGGCCTGACTTACAGCCGCTTTCATACCACTGCATTGTGCGCTCCGACTCGGGCAGCGTTGCTCAGCGGCCGTAATCACCATTCAGTGGGAATGGGAATGATCACGGAGACCGCTACCGCAGCACCCGGCTCGTCCGGCATGCGCCCCAATACCAAGGCTTCGTTGCCGATGACGTTGAAGCTCAATGGGTACTCGACGGCGCAGTTCGGCAAATGTCACGAGGTGCCACCCTGGCAAACCTCGCCGGTCGGACCGTTCGACGCTTGGCCGACCGGTGGCGGTGGTTTCGAGCACTTCTATGGGTTCATCGGCGGTGAGAACAACCAGTACTACCCCGCGCTGTACGAGGGCATCAGCCCGGTCGAGGCCGAGAAGACGCCGGAGGACGGGTACCACCTCACCGAGGACCTCGCAGACCGAGCAATCGATTGGATTCGCACCCAGAAGGCGCTCGCACCTGACAAGCCATTTTTTGCGTACTTCGCTCCCGGAGCTACGCACGCACCCCATCATGTCCCGCCCGAGTGGGCAGACAAGTATGCGGGCAAGTTCGCAGACGGGTGGGATCGCCAGCGCGAGACAATCATCGCTCGGCAAAAAGAATTGGGTCTCGTGCCGGCGGATTCAGAATTGACCGCGCGTCCGGATGCAATTCCATCCTGGAACGATATGAGCGAGGACCTCAAGCCGGTACTCGAACGGCAGATGGAACTCTATGCTGGTTTCCTCGAGCACGCCGACTACCACGTCGGCCGGGTAGTCGATGCGGTGGAATCCATTGGTGCACTTGATAACACGCTGATCTACTACATCATCGGTGATAACGGTGCGTCGGCCGAGGGCACAGTCAACGGTGCGTTCAACGAGATGGCGAACTTCAATGGCTTGGCAGCGATCGAGACACCGGAATTCATGGCCGAAATGAAGGACAGGCTCGGTGGACCCGATTCCTACAACCATTACTCGGTCGGCTGGGCATGGGCAATGTGTACCCCGTTTCAGTGGACGAAACAAGTTGCCTCACATTGGGGCGGTACCCGCAATGGCACTGTCGTGCACTGGCCTGCCGGATTCACCAGCAAAGGCGAGATACGTTCGCAGTTCACCCACGTCATCGATGTTGCGCCCACCATTCTCGAGGCTGCCGGCATTCCGCAACCCACCTTTGTTCTGGGAGTTCAGCAATCGCCTATCGAGGGCACCAGCATGAACTACACGTTCGACGCGGTAGATGCGCCCGAACGTCACGACCTGCAGTACTTCGAAATGGCCGGCAACCGCGGCGTCTATTTCAAAGGGTGGAGTGCAGTCACCCGCCACAGCACGCCATGGCTGGCGAACGAGCAACTGCCTGCGCTCGACGACGACGTTTGGGAACTCTACGACGGCAAGAACGATTGGACACAGGCCAAGGATTTGGCGGCAGAAGATCCCGATCGACTGGCGAACTTGCAGAGGCTCTGGCTGATCGAAGCCGTCAAGTACAACGTCCTACCAATCGACGATCGACGCTTCGAGCGCTTGAATGCAACACTGGCTGGAAGGCCACAGTTGATCAAGGGCACCAAGCAAGTCTTGTTTCCCGGAATGAAGCGCCTCAGCGAACACAGCGTCCTGGACATCAAGAACCGCTCGTTCAGTGTTACGGCCTCGATCGAAACGCCATCGGACGGACCCACCGAGGGCGTGATCATCGCTCAAGGTGGCCGGTTCGGTGGCTGGGCGCTCTACCTCAAGAACGGGCATGCATCCTTCGTCTACAACTTGCTCGGAATGACCGAATTCACTGTCACTGCAACGGAAGCAGTTACCCAGGGCAAGCACCAGATACGCTCGGAGTTTGCTTACGACGGAGGCGGCCTCGCCAAAGGTGGCACCGTCACCGTCTACTACGACGGCCGTGAAGTCGGCAAAGGTCGGGTAGATCAGACACAGCCGATGATTTTCTCCGCCGACGAGACGACCGATATCGGCGAGGAATACGGCATGCCGGTCAGCGTCGCGTACGCCGGCGCCAGTAAATTCAACGGGCACATCGACGTCGTACAAATCGATGTCGGCGACGACGACCACTCGCACCTCATCGATCCCGCCGACGTCGCCAGAGTTGCAGTATCGCGCCAGTAGCATCAGGGGTTGTTCGATACTCCGCACCTTGTCGGATCGTTTCGTTCATCGGTTCGACAAGGTGCGGTTCTACTTCGGAGGCATGACGCTTCGGAAGTGATCGGCGATGTCCCCTGCTGTCGTGAACCAGACGTCGTCGGCATTCGCCGTCATGTGTTCGAGGGCAGCGCGAAACCGCCGGAGTCGATACGGTTGGCCGGTCAGGAATGTGTGAATCGAGATGGCCAGCACCACAGACTGATCGGCTGAATTGTCCTTGAGTTCTTCGAACGAGTCGATGATCGTGCGCTCGAACTCGTCCGCTGTGCCGTGATGGTGCACGAATGCCGGTAGGTCGTTGGCCTCGTGGGGATACGGAACGCTGAGCAGCGGTCCACCGCGGGTGGAAAGCCACACCGGTTGATCATCGATCGGCCAGTCGAGTGTGTAGTCGAATCCGCGCTCAGCCAGGAGGTCCTCGGTTACACGGCTCGGATTGGCGCCCGGACTCATCCACCCACGAGGCGGTATCCCCTCGAGGCGTTCGATCTTGCGATAGACCTCGTCGATGGTCCGGCGCTCATCGTCCTCGTCCTGTTGGTTCGGTTGGACCGCGTTGGTGCGGCCGTGGGCTACGAAGTCGGCGTCGAGTTCGCGAAATGCGTCGAGCAACTCCGGTGCATGGTCGTATGTTTCGGTGTTGAGTAACAGTGTGGGCCGTATTCCGCTCCGCTCCAAAGTTTCTGCGATTCGGAATCCGCCCACTCGGTTGCCGTACTCTCGCCATCCCCAGTTGTAGGTGTTCGGTTGATCCATGTCTGGTGTGTAACCGAGGCCGGGCTCGCCGTCGTCATAAGGGAAGTGTTCGCAGTTGACGGCGACATACACCGCCAGTCGAGCACCACCGGGCCACTCGAACTGTGGACGATCGGTGATTGCCGAGTAGTCGAAGCGTCCGTGTGAGGCAAGGGCCATCGGGTCATTATGCACCGCCACTCCACGATGGGTAGTCAAGCAGAATCATCCTGGGCGGGTGATGCTCTCTGCACCGGAATGGACCATGCTCGAGTGCTGAGCAGCGAGTCGATCTCTGGCGAATACGACGAGACTGGCGATGCGTCGCACATGCACGATGACGAAGGAGTGCCCGTGAGTACTCGATCAAAGCCTAACCGGGCTCCCGCAGTAGTAGATGCACCGGCACCTGAGCATTCGGGTTCAGGGCGCGCTTCGCGTGCCTTGGTATCTCGCCGGGAGCTTGGAAACTGGGATTCGACTAGTCGCGGGCACGACCCGCTGCAGACGATTTTGGCGCAGAGCGAAATTCGTGCGCCGGACCTCCTCCCGATCCGACATGGGCGAATGAGCCATTCACCGTGGACGTACTACCGCGGTGCCGCGGCAGTGATGGCCGCCGACCTCGCGTCCACCGCCAATACCGGGATCATGGTCCAGATGTGCGGGGATGCCCACATCCTCAACTACGGTCTGTGGACCTCCCCCGAGCGAAGTCTCATCTTCGATCTGCGTGACTTCGACGAGACCCTGCCGGGGCCGTTCGAGTGGGACCTCAAACGCTTTCTCGCGAGCGTTGTTGTGCTGGCCCGAGATAACGGCGTGCCGGAAATGCTTGCACAAGACTCGGTCCGAGCGGGATACCGAAACTATCGCAAGCACATGAAGACTTACGCGAAGATGCCGCAGATCGATGTCTGGTACGACAAAGTCGGTGTCGAGCAGTTGGTCGAATATGCCACCACCGACGATGAGGGCGAAGTGGATGCACTCATCGAGAAGCGCGCCAAGAAGCGGACAGGCCGGGTGGCATCGAAGAAGCTCACCACGTTGGTCGACGGCCACCGAGCGATAACCGAGGATCCTCCATATCGAGTACACCGGCTCGGCGACGCCGCGGCGCAGATCTTGCACGATGTGATGCGCAAGTATTACGACTCCCTTCCCGACCACCTCGACAACCTGCTTACCCGTTACGACGTGGTCGACGCAGTGCGTCAAGTCGTCGGTGTCGGAAGTGTCGGGATGCGGGTGTTCCTGACCTTGCTGGAGGAACGGCGCAGCGGTGACCCATTGCTGCTACAGATCAAACAAGCAGGCCCATCGGTGTACGAACAATTTCTGGGTAGGAGCAAGTACGAAAATCACGGATCACGGGTTGTGCACGGACAGCGCATGATCCAGAGTGCCACCGACATGTTCGTGGGATGGACATCGTTTCAGGACAAGAATTTGAACCTGGATTTGGACTTCTACGTCAGACAGTTTCGCGACGGCAAAGTAATCCCCAAAGGTGAGGTCGTCGCTCCGCGCCTGGCACAATTCGCCGCAGCCTGCGGCCACGTACTTGCGCGCGCCCACGCTCGCAGCGGCGACGCAGCTGCCATCACGGAGTATCTCGGCGGTCGCAGCAAGGTCGAGGAAGCGATGGTTGCATTCGCTAGCGCCTACGCCGATCAAAACACCACCGACCACGCCCAACTGGCCAAAGCCGTCGAAGACGGCTCCATCCCGTCCGAGCGTGGTTGGCCTGATATCCCCTGAAGGCGGACCCGCTTTCCGTTGTCGGTCAGTTGCCGACGTATCGCGCCAGGTAGTCGCCGGTGAGCGTGGTTCGGTCGGCGACGAGATCAGTGGGCGTTCCTTCGAAAACGATACGGCCGCCGTCGTGTCCGGCCCCGGGTCCGAGATCGATTATCCAGTCCGCATGCGCCATCACAGCTTGATGGTGTTCGATCACCACTACCGATTTGCCGGAGTCGACGAGGCGGTCGAGTAGGCCGAGAAATTGCTCGACGTCGGCGAGATGGAGCCCGGTGGTCGGTTCGTCGAGTACGTAAATTCGGCCTCTTTCGCTCAAGTGGGTCGCGAGCTTGAGGCGTTGCCGTTCACCACCGGACAGTGTGGTCAGAGGCTGACCCAGCTTGACGTAACCGAGGCCGACATCGCAGAGTCTGGTCAGTATCTTGTGTGCGGGCAGAATCCTCGCATCGCCTTCGCCGAAGAAGTCCTCGGCTTCGGCCACGGGCATTTCGAGAACTTCGCTGATATTTCGTCCACCGAGGAAGTACTCCAGCACCGATGCCTGAAACCGCTTGCCCTCACACACTTCACAGATGGTGGCGACCCCGGCCATCATCGCGAGATCGCTGTAGATGACTCCTGCACCGTTACAGTTCGGGCATGCGCCTTCGGAGTTGGCGCTGAACAGAGCAGGCTTGACGCCGTTGGCTTTGGCGAACGCTTTTCGAATCGGATCGAGTAGCCCGGTGTACGTAGCTGGATTACTACGTCGGGATCCGCGGATCGCTCCCTGATCGACCGCGATGACGTCGTCCAGCCCGGACAGTGATCCGTGAATCAGCGAGCTCTTGCCCGAACCGGCGACACCGGTGACTACAACAAGAACTCCGAGCGGCACGTCGACGTCGACGGATCGAAGGTTGTGGGACGTCGCACCGCGGATTTCCATGACCTCGGTGAAGGCACGTACGGAATCCTTCAGTGCTGCCCGGTCGTCGAAATGACGGCCCGTGATGGTGTGACTCGCTCGCAGTCCTTCGACCGTCCCTTCGAAGCAGAGCTCTCCTCCCCCACGGCCGGCGCCGGGACCGAGGTCGACGATGTGGTCGCCGATCGCTATCGTTTCCGGCTTGTGCTCGACAACCAGCACCGTGTTGCCTTTGTCTCGAAGCCTCAGGAGGAGATCGTTCATCCGAGCGATGTCATGTGGATGCAGGCCGATGGTGGGCTCGTCGAAGACGTAGGTGACATCGGTGAGTGAGGAACCGAGGTGGCGAATCATTTTGGTGCGCTGGGCTTCCCCACCGGACAGGGTGCCGGACGGACGGTCCAGACTCAGGTATCCGAGCCCGATCTCGACGAACGAGTCGACGATGCCACTCAACGACGTCAGCAGAGGCGTCATCGTCGGTTCCTTCACACTACCGACCCACTTGGCGAGATCGCTGATCTGCATAGCGCACACGTCGGCGATGTTCTTGCCCTTGATCTTCGACGATCGCGCAGCCTCGCTGAGCCTGGTGCCGTCGCAGTCTGGGCAGGTCGCGAAGGTGATTGCGCGATCCACGAAAGCACGAATGTGGGGTTGCATCGCTTCGACGTCCTTGGACAGAAACGACTTCTGAATCTGTGGAATCAATCCCGTGTAGGTCAGGTTGATGCCTTCGACCTTGATTTTGGTCGGCTCCTTGTAGAGCAGATCGTTCATTTCTTTCTTGGTGTATTTGCTGATCGGTTTGTCCGGATCGAAGAAGCCGCAGCCGCGGTAGATGCGGCCGTACCAACCGTCCATGCTGTAGCCGGGCACGGTGATGGCGTTCTCGTTCAAGGACTTGGCTGCGTCGAACAGTGCGGACAGATCGAAATCCGATACCGAGCCTCGGCCCTCGCACCTGGGGCACATTCCGCCGGTGATACTGAAACTGCGCCGTTCTTTCGTCTGTCGGCCACCGCGCTCGATGGTGACGGCGCCAGCCCCGGAGATCGAGGCGACGTTGAAGGAGTACGCCTGTGCCGAACCGATGTGTGGCTTGCCGAGTCTGCTGAAGAGGATACGAAGCATCGCGTTGGCGTCGGTGGCGGTACCGACCGTCGATCGCGGATCTACGCCCATTCGCTGTTGATCGACGATGATCGCCGTCGTCAGCCCGTCGAGTACATCGACGTCGGGGCGAGCCTGCGTGGGCATGAAGCCTTGAACGAAAGCGCTGTAGGTTTCGTTGATCATCCGCTGTGACTCTGCGGCTATCGTGTTGAACACCAACGAGCTTTTGCCCGAGCCGGAAACACCGGTGAAGACGGTCAGCCTGCGCTTGGGTATATCGACGCTGATGTTCTTGAGATTGTTCACTCGGGCGCCTTGCACGCGGATCAGATCATGAGTGTCGGCAGCATGCAGCCCAGGCGACTTCGCATTTCTCTTCGTGGCCATGCGTTCGGTTCTCCATCTCTGGAACAGGTAGTTGTCGTCACAGTAGCTGCGGGTCGCGCCATCCCGCTTCTCGATTCCTGATCCACATTCTCGACAGCTCCTCGCGGGTTAACATCTGCGGATGAAGCTCGGCGAATACATGTCCATGGATGCCGTGTCGTTGGCAGAAGCCGTTCGTACCCGGCAGGTAACTGCGCGCGAACTTCTCGATCTCGCACGTGAGCGAGCCTCCGCGGTGAACGGCAAGCTGAACGCCATCGTGTCGACGTTGGACGTGGCCGACGCGCGGGCCGACGACACCTCGCTCAGCGGACCTCTGGCGGGTGTACCGTTTTTGATCAAGGATCTTCTCCAGGAGTACAAGGGTTATCCGACGTCGTACGGTTCGCGATCCCTGGCCCATCACGTCGCTACCGATCACGCCCTGGTGACTCAGCGATTTCTCGACGCAGGCCTGGTGATCTTCGGGAAGACCAACACTCCGGAGCTGGGTGCGAAGGGCGTAACCGAACCCGACTATTGGGGGGCTGCCCACAACCCATGGAACCTCACTCGGACGCCCGGCGGTTCTTCGGGTGGATCCGGCGCCGCCGTGGCTGCTGGGATTGTGCCCGCAGCCGGCGCCAACGATGGTGGCGGTTCGATTCGGATCCCCGCGGCGTGCAACGGTCTCGTCGGCCTGAAGCTCAGTCGAGGTCTCTCTCCTTACGGTCCGCAGACCGGAGAGATCATGTTCGGAATGGTGACGCAGGGGGTGGTCAGCAGAACTGTGCGCGACAGCGCTGCGCTGTACGACGCAGTTGTCGGCCCTGATCCGAACTCGGACTACCAAGCTGCATTTCCAGCGCAAGCATTCTCGAGGGATCTCGATCGAGCCCCGTCCCCGCTACGAATTGGTTGGTCCTCGTCCTCGGCGGTCAATCCGGAACCGCACCGGGAGGCTGTCGAGGCGGTGGAGCGTACCGCCGAACTACTCGCCGGTTTGGGGCACCACGTCGAGCAGGTAACGCCGCCATACGACGACTGGGCGCTCTCGCGCGACTTCCTGACGATCTGGTTCGCTCAGGTGCACGCGCAGATTGCGGATATCAAAAGACGAACTGGCGCAAGCGATTCCGATTTCGAGGCTGACACTGTGGCAATTGCGGAGTTCGGTCGTTCGAGTGGTTTGCTTGCCCTGATCGAGGCGTTGGAACGAACGACGTCGCACATCCGGTCACTCAGCGCTTTCCACGAGCGTTTCGACTACCTGCTCACTCCGACGTTGGCAACTCCCCCTCTGCGAGTAGGCGCCACCTCCACCTCGTCGTTGGTGCAGCGAACCGCTCGTCTCGTCAGCAAGGTTCGCGGTGGAAAACTCATGGCACTCAGCGGGGTGCTGGACGACGTCGTCGAGGACAGCCTCGGGTGGGTCCCTTATACCCAGTTGGCCAATCTCACTGGCCGCCCCGCGATCAGCGTTCCTCTGCATTGGACCGAGGACGGGCTGCCACTGGGTGTGCAGTTCGTCGGAAAATTGGGATCCGACGGTGAACTACTCCGGCTCGCGGCTCAGCTCGAGGAAGCGCAACCGTGGATTCAGCGATTCCCCGCTCCTGCAGGGTGAACTCGTGACCGCGCTACCCGCGGTACCGAGCACAGTCGGTACCGCGGGTCAGTGAGTCAGAGTTCGAACTCGGCCGGGTCTATGCCGACGGCGAAGCAGGCGTTGCGCACTGCGTTCTTCTCGTGATCATCGAACAGTCCGTCTGCGCCACCGATGATGATGCCGATCTGAATGACGGCTCGGGCTTGCTCCGGCTTGGTCTTCAACTTGCCGATGGTGGCAGTGGCTTCCACTTTGCCGAAGTCGAAATCACCGTTCAGCTTGTCGCAATACCAGTCGAACTTCTGCCGCAGTTCGTCGGCAGGGAACACCTTCAAGGCTTCGTTGCTGGCAATGAGCGATGCCGTCTTCTGCCGTTCGGCCGGATCTATGGTGCCATCCGCTGCGGCGATGAGAGCGCACATCGCCATGCTGCCGTTGGCGAATTCTTTGTTCTTGAACTGGACGGTCTTGGTCTGCAACTGCCCGTTCAGCTCTTGGGCCTTCGACTTGAGTTGGTCCCAGAAAGCCATGGATCTCCTTCGTTCGGCGTCGCACCGTTCGCGCGATCGACTCCATTGTCCACACCTTGGTCCGAAGTGTCCGAATCGATGAACCCAACTGGCCTCGGTGAGCCCTACCTCAACCGTTCGGCGTCTTTCGCTCTGGCTAGAAGTTCGACGCACAGTTGCGCGAGTTCTTCGGCGGTCGCACCTTCCTGCACAGCAATCGCGACGTCTTCGGCCGCACATCGGACCTCGAACGTGCGGTCGATCAGTGCCGACGCCTCATCGGCCGACAATACGACGGCATCTTCCGGGATGGATGTGCCCTTCACGGCGCTGCGGTGCTCGTAAGCTCGCTGCCGGCACGACTGACGGCAGTATCTCCGCCGTCGACCCATTCCGGAGTCGGCGACCTCGCGTCCGCACCATGCGCACGCATGAACTCGACGAGACGACACCGGCATGTACCGAGCCTAACGGTGCGGGACGGTAGAATGACCACGGACTGGCGCCGACAGAGACTTCTCGCGTGTCGATACGGGAACGAACGACGCGGTACAGACGTTGACATATTTGTGAGTTGCAGGTGGGCATCACTCGCCCCGCGCAAAATCGCATGCACTATGAGGAGAGGACTTCACAATGGCAGACCGCGTACTACGGGGTAGCCGTCTCGGTGCTGTGAGCTACGAGACCGACCGCGATCATGATCTCGCGCCTCGCCGGGTCGCCCGGTATCGCTGCGACAACGGTGAAGAGTTCGACATCCCGTTCGCCGACGAAGCCGAGATTCCCGGTACTTGGGCGTGCAAGAACGGCCTCGAGGGTTCACTCCTCGAAGGAACGGCACCGGAGGCCAAGAAGGTAAAGCCTCCGCGTACTCACTGGGACATGCTCCTCGAGCGCCGTTCCGTGGAAGAGCTCGAAGAGCTTCTCAAGGAACGGATGGACCTACTGAAGGTCAAGCGCCGCGGCGCTTGACGTCGAGTGCACGGGCATTCGACCGAGATGAAGTAGCTCCGCTAGCTTTGCGCCGAACGAATGGAAACATTCGTTCGGCGCATTTTTTTGCCACGCTTCATACGGTGGGTTTGTTTTCGGCAACCACGTATTTCGAATCGACTACGAATGAACAATTTCTTCACGGACGCCATCCCATCTTCGTCGTGTGATGGAAGGATTGCCCCCTGGGCCGGGCCTGCGTTCGATCAGCGCAATCGGTCCATATGTCGGGATCGGCAATGCACAATCGGCAATGCACAATCGGTAGCGATCAGCGGTAACAGCTTGCCGAGAATTGTCGATGTATATGTCGACCCAGCAGGTGGAAACGCAGTAGGTGGAAACGCAGCTTTCGAAGATGAACGCGGCATCCACGGCAGAGCGAGAGGGGCGGCACCACGTGAACGGGGATTCCGAAAATCTTTTGAGCTCGCTGCGCGAGGAACTGGATGCGGTCGATCACCGTCTTCTGGATTCGATTCGTGACCGGATCGATATCTGCGCGCGTGTCGCGCGCGTCAAGCGTGAGTTCGAAATTCCGATGATGCAACCGGGCCGCGTCGGGGTCGTTCAGGAAAGAGCCCGCCAGTTCGCACGTAGCAATGATCTATCGGAGGACTTCCTCACCTCGGTGTACAAGTTGTTGATCGCAGAGGCATGTCGTGTCGAAGACCTCATCATCGAATCGGACTCCCCCACCCAGCGCGCCGCGTCCGACGCGCAGCATCGTTAGGTGATGGCCATGGCAGTACGCACGTTGCTCATCGACAATTACGACTCGTTCACCTACAACCTCTACAGCCTGTTGGCAGAGGTGAACGGCGCGCCGCCAGTGGTCGTCAAGAATGACGTGCCCTGGGAGTCCATCGATTTCGGCAACTTCGACAATGTCGTCGTGTCTCCGGGGCCGGGACGCCCGATGACCGCACACGATCTCGGCATCAGCGCACGCGCAATCGAGGAAGGTGAGCTACCGATACTCGGCGTGTGCCTGGGCCATCAGGCGATATGTCATCTGCTCGGTGGCGTGGTCGATCTTGCACCCACGCCGATGCACGGTCGAATTTCGGAAGTCGTCCATACCGGTGACGATCTGTTCGAGGGAATTCCGTCACCGTATTCGGTAGTGCGATATCACTCGTTGCTGACAGTGGAAGTGCCCGACGAACTCGAAGCCTTCGCGTGGACCCATGATGGCCTGGTGATGGCTGTTCGTCACCGCACCCGACCGATCTGGGGAGTGCAGTTTCATCCGGAGTCGATCAGTACCGACTACGGCCGCGAATTGCTGGCCAACTTTCGGGATCTCACGGTGGCTCGCAAGCCCAGAGCATCGACCGGCCTTCCGACTCGATCACCGTACTCGATCGAGACTCACTGTATAGACGGCGAATTCGATACCGAGCGAGCATTCTCTGCGCTGTTCGCGAGTGGACCCAACAGCTTCTGGCTCGACGGCAGCGCCGCGGTAGAGCCGAATTCACAATTCACCATAATGGGGGACTGCTCTGGTCCGCTGGCGGAGTACGTTACGTACCGAGTAGCCGAGGGACAGGTCAGAGTCGAAAGCAGCGACGGATCGGTCGAAACCATCGATTCGACCTTCTTCGCGTACCTCGACCGCCAACTGCGTGATCGCGCAACTCCCTCACTCGAGCACCTGCCCTTTGCATTCGGACTCGGCTACGTCGGTTACTTGGGTTACGAACTCAAAGCCGATGTCGGCGGGCAGCTCGTTCATACAGCACCGACCCCGGACGCCTCGATGGTTTTCGCTGACCGCGCCGTAGTCTTCGACCATGCAGGACGGCAGTGCTATGTCATGGCCCTCATCCGGGATCGAGCGGAGACAGAAACTGCAAAGTGGTTCGCATCGGTCGAGCACTCATTGAGATCACTTGGCCACGAGGACAAGGAGGTTCCGGACATACAGGAGCCGCTGATCGCTCCACTTGTGCAGAACGACTTGCCTCTTCGCCACAACCATGCGAAGTATCTGGACCTGATCGAACAGTGTCTGGCCGAAATCCGGTCCGGAGAGACATACGAAGTGTGCCTGACCAATACCGCGACGTTCCCCGGTCCGATCGATGCGCTCGGTACCTATTCCTATCTGCGCGAAATCAATCCCACGCCCTACAGCGCATTTCTCGGCTTCGCTGATCTGTCGGTTTCAAGCGCATCACCGGAGCGGTTCTTGCGTATCGACGCCGATCGAATCGTCGAATCGAAGCCGATCAAGGGGACACGCCCGCGCGGTGAAAGCGCTGAACAAGATGCCGAACTCCGGGCTGATCTTCTCGACAACGAGAAAGACAAGGCCGAGAATCTGATGATTGTCGACCTCGTCCGCAATGATCTTGCCCGCGTGTGCATCCCGGGTTCGGTACATGTCCCTAAATTGTTCGACGTCGAAACCTACGCGCCGGTACACCAATTGGTGTCCACAGTGCGAGGCCGACTACGCGATGACGCCTCTGCCGTCGACTGCATCAGCGCCGCATTTCCCGGTGGCTCGATGACAGGAGCGCCGAAAATTCGAACGATGGCCATAATCGATAAGTTGGAAGACGGTCCGCGCGGGGTCTATTCCGGAGCGATCGGATACTTGTCGGTGACGGGCACCGCCGACTTCTCGATTGTGATTCGAACCATCGTCTCCACCGAGCACGAGGTCACGTTCGGAGTCGGTGGAGCCATCGTTGCGCTGTCGGACCCGGAAGAGGAATTCGAGGAGACGATGGTCAAAGCAGTCTCGATGCGAAGGGCGCTGGGCCGCCGGCCTGAGGGACGAAGCTAACTGTTCCGCCCCTCAGGCCTCGGTTCCATCAGGGAGTAGCGAAGTACTCGAACACCGCTGGTTGAACCTGCGGGTTGGCATTGAGTGTTCCGATGACCGATCCCGCCACGACGCCGATGGCAGTTCCGATGATGCACCCGGAAATGAAGTTCGGAAAGATCGATACGCATCCGATGGCGAATCCGAGGGCTGCACCCACGGCGGTACCGATTGCGCCACCGTTGGCATAGCCGATAGCGATTTGGTTCAGTGCATTGTCGAGTGCAGCTTGCTTGGTGATCGGGCCCGCCACGTCGGTCACGAGCGAGGCTGCCGGTTGTGGCGTGAGCAACAATTGTCGACTGCCGAGTACGGCGGGAGCTATCGAATACGACGTACCGTTGACGGTGTAAGCCAATGGCAAGGCGGCCAGGACGTTACCGGATGCACCGATCACCTGAACTTGCTCAGAAGTTGCGTCGATACGAAACGCGCCTGAATCGAGAATGGTACTGACAGCGCCATCCGGTAGAACGGAAGTTTGGTAATTCACCGTTTCGTTCGCTGCGACCGGATCGGCATATGCCGTGCCGCCCCCGACCGCAATCGTCACTGATGTCGTAACAAGCACCGCAGCAAATGTTGCCGTTACTGACTTGATCCGCTTCACAGGCATCCCCAGACCGTAGTTCGACGAATTGTTTGTTTTGTCTCTGCGATGGTATTCGGTACTACCCGATTCGTGTGCTCAATACAGGTTTTCATCGAGATAGCTTTCCAATACTGTGCCGATTTCCGCGAGCACCTGCGGTTCGATCATCTGATTGTGGGCGCAGTCGATCTCATGTATTCGCACTTTTCCGGTCACAAATTCATTCCATTGCGCCGGGTCGCGAGAAACTCCATCGCCGGAACCCTGTGCAGCGGAGAAGAACAGAACGTTTCCATCGAAGACATCAGGCACGAAGCGATTCATGATTGTCGTCGAGTTGCCGAATCCGTCGTTGATCCGTTCCAGATGCTGCGGAGTCACACCGGTCTTCTGGCCGAAGGATTCGTTCAGAAGTTCCACCGCGCTCTCGTAGTTCAGCGGTGCGTCCGACTCCTGGGGCCCGACATCGAGACCGAGCCCTGCAAGCAACTCCTCGACGGTGAGGCGGCCTCCGACAGCCTCGTCGGGGTCGATCACATAACTGTCCAGGATCGTCAAGGACTCGACGATGGCTTCGTCTCGTCGAAGTTCGACCGCGACCGCATGTGCGATCGCACCGCCGAGTGACCAACCGAGAAGGTTGTACGGACCTGACGGCTGAACTTTCCGAATTTCCTCGACGTAGCGGTGTGCGAGAGCCTGAATCGACTCGAAGGCACCACCTTCGGAAATGCTCGGAAGCTGAAGACCGTACACAGGCCGATCGGCCGCGAGGTGTCGAACGATTCCGGAGTAACCCCAGGACAGTCCGATGCCGGGGTGAACACAGAACAGAGGTGCTCCGCTTCCCTGCCCACGGAGTGGGATCACTACCGCGAATGCACTGTCGAGAGCAGACGACGAGCTTTCGGCAGAGTCGATTCGGGCGGCAAGCCCAGCCGCAGTCGGGTCCAGGAACAACGCTTGCAGAGGTACGCGAACACCCGTCGCGATCTCCAGCGCAGGTACGACGCGTGTTGCCACCAACGACGTGCCTCCGAGGTCGAAGAAGTTGTCGTCGACGCCGACGGTGTCGACTCCGAGAATCTCGATGAAGACCTCGATTACGGAGGCTTCTGTCGCCGAGGACGGTGCGCGGTAGGCGACCGTCGCCCCGGTCAGTTCCGGCACCGGCAACGCTCGACGGTCCAACTTACCGACGGGAGTGAGCGGAATCTCGTCGAGAACCACGAGTGCTGTTGGGACCATGTGCCGCGGAAGCGATTCGCCGACGAACTCGAGCAGCGTGGCTGTAGTTACCGAGTGCCCGTCGGCAATCCGAATGTACGACACCAGGACGGTGTCACCGGACGGCGCGGTATGACCGATGGTCGCCGCGAACCCGACGGCGCCGTGCGCGGTGAGCGCGGCATCGATCTCACCGAGTTCGATCCGGAACCCGCGAACCTTGACTTGAAAATCGCTGCGGCCGACGAACTCGATCGTGTGGCCAGCAGTCCAGCGAACTACGTCTCCCGTGCGATACATACGTTCGCCCGGTTCGCCGAATGGATCTGCGACGAACCGTTCCGACGTCAAGGCGAAACGAGAGAGGTAGCCGCGAGCAGTTCCTGGTCCGGCAATGTAGAGCTCTCCTGCCACGCCGGCTGGAACCGGACGTAGGCGTGCGTCGAGGACCGAGTAGCGGAAGCCGATCGCCGGCCGACCCACGTTGATCACCTGACCGGGGACCAGTGGACCACCCACGCTTGCCTGGATCGAAGTCTCGGTCGGGCCGTATCCGTTGAACATTTTCCTGCCGGGTGCCCACCGAGCGACTAGTTCGGGCGTGCACGCTTCTCCGCCGACTGCGAGAACACCGACGTCGGTAAGCCGGTCACCGTCGATGGAGGACAGCGCAGCCGGGGTGAGGAAAGCATGAGTGACGCCGGATTGCTCGAGCAGATCTGCCAGATCGTCGCCACCGAAGATTCCGGGCGGAACGATGACGACAGTGGCTCCCACACCGAAGGCCATGATGAGTTCGTAGATCGAGGCATCGAAGCTCGGGGACGCGATATGGGAGATCCGCGACTTCATGTTCGGGTGGAACCGGTGCGTGACTTCTTTTTCCAGATTGGCCAGACCACGGTGCCGTACGGCAACGCCCTTGGGTCGTCCTGTCGAGCCCGAGGTGTAGATCAGGTAGGCGGGATGATCGAGCCGCAGGGTCGACGTCCTATCGGCGTCGGTGACCTCCTCGGTCGGATAACGCTGTGCATCGTCGACGAATTCGGGATCGTCGATGACGAGCCACGGAATCGTGTCTGGAAGTTGGTCACGGTATTCGGCGACAGTGATACCGATCGGTGCTTTCGAGTCGGTGAGCATATGAGCGATGCGATCGGAAGGATAGTTCGGGTCCACCGGAAGGAAGGCCGCACCGGACTTGGTCACCGACCACATCGACACGACCGATTCGATCGACCTCGGCAGGGCAAGTGCGACGAACGACTCGGGACCCAGGCCGAAGTCGATCAACATGCGCGCGATACGCGTAGACAGATCGTCGAGATCTCGGTAGGAGATGCTGGTGTCCCGAAATTCCAACGCGATGCCGTCGGGATTCAACAATGCCTCTGTCGTGAGCATCTGCGGCCAGGTCTGCTCCTGTACACCGTCATCGCCGCGTGCCGGAGCAAAATTCGGGCGCTCTGTGGGTTCGAGTATGTCCACGTCACCGATCGGTGAAGCGGGGTCGAGGGTGACCGAATCCAGTATCCGAACGAAGCGATCGGCGAAAGACTCGACCGTCGCGGGATCGAACAGCGACGTCGCGAAGTCGAATGCAGCTTCGATACCTGCAGGCTGACCGGACTCGTCGAATGTCTCCGAGAGCAGCAACTGTAAGTCCTGTTTCGCGACAGGAACATCGAAGTCGAATCCTTCGACGGTGAGCGACGGCAATTCCAGACGTGCCTTGGTGTTGTTCTGGAACGACAATGCGACCTGCGACAACGGAGAGTATGCCGTCGATCGTGCCGGATTGAGGACTTCGACGACACGCTCGAACGGGATTTCGGTGTGACCGAAAGCTTCGAGATCGGCGTCCACAACCCGACCGAGCAGCGACTCGAACGATTCGGCGCCATCGACGACAGTTCGAAGTACGAGAGTGTTGACGAACATCCCGATCAGGTCGTCGAGTGCTGCTTCGCCTCTGCCAGCCACCGGAGTGGTGATAGCGATATCCTCTGTGCCGCTGAGGCGGGCGAGGGTCGCGGCAAACGCACCGTGCACGACCATGAACATCGTGGCGTTCCGCTCGCGGACGAATTCCGTCATGCGCCGGTGGACCGCCTTGTCGATGGAGAACACGACGCGTCCTCCGCGGAAGTCCTGCATGTTCGGCCGTGGACGATCCGTCGGGAGCGGAAGCAAGTCGGGCACTCCGCGAAGTGTCGTGCGCCAGAAATCCAATTGTCCGCCTGCGATGCTGGCGGGGTCCTTTTCGTCGCCGAGTAGTTCGCGCTGCCAGAGCGTGTAGTCCGCGTATTGCACGGGCAACGGTGCCCATGCGGGCGCACTCGAGGCAGTCCGAGCGGAGTAGGCGATCATCACGTCGCGGGCGAGAGGGGCCATCGAGGCTCCATCCGCCGCGATGTGGTGTACCACGACGGCGAGCACATGGGTGGGTTCGGCCGATGACTCGATTCGATACAACGCAAGACGAATCGGGATCTCGGTGGTGACGTCGAACCCGGTCCCGGCGATCGTGCCGATGGCATCGCGAAGGTCCCCTCCGGCAATGGAGACCACCGAAACAGCAGGAACGACGTCCTCGGTTCGGTGGATCCGTTGTTCGGGTATCACACCGTCGGACGGGAATGTCGTCCGCAAGGATTCGTGCCGATCGAGCAGGTCCGTCACTGCCAGTTCGAGGGCCGCCAGGTCGAGTTCTCCGGTCAAGCGCACCACAAGTGGCACGTTGTACGCGGGCGAGGTCGGATCGAAAGTGTTGATGAACCACATGCGCTGTTGCGCGAGCGACAGCGGGATCCGCTCGGGGCGATCGACGGCGCGCAGGAGTGGGCGGTCACCAGCAGGCGAGGACGTTCTGATGGCCGCAGCCAATCCCGCGACTGTGGGCGTTTCGAAGATTGCTCGAACTCCCAGTCCCGCACCGCTCGCGGCATTGATTCGCGCGATCACTCGGGTGGCCGACAAGGAATCTCCACCCAGATCGAAGAAGCTGTCGAGGGCGCCGACGCGTTCGATTCCGAGAGTCTCTTCGAACACGGTCGCAACCGTGGCTTCGTGCGCGTTCCGAGGCTCGATGTATGTTCCTGCATCCGAACCGAATTCGGGCTCGGGTAGTGCCCGGCGGTCCAGCTTGCCGACCGGTGTCAGCGGTATCTCGGCAAGTTGCATGAAAAGTGACGGCACCATGTGGCTGGGAAGGCTCGCCGACGCATGTGCCGTCAGTTCTGCACTGTCGATCTCCGAAGTGCGCTCGGAAGCGCGGACATATGCGACCAGAACTGTGGCACCAGAGGGTGATTGCGATCCTACGGTGACCACGAAGTCGACGGCCGGGTGGGTGGAGAGCACGGCGTCGATCTCGCCGAGCTCGATGCGGAACCCGCGCACCTTTACCTGGAAATCGCTGCGCCCGATGTACTGGACGGTGCGCTCGGGTGTCCAGCGAACGACGTCCCCGGTGCGGTACATACGAGCGCCGGCCGAGCCGAACGGGTTTGCCACGAAGCGTTCGGAAGTCAGTGCTCCTCGTGCGTGATAGCCACGTGCCAGTCCTGCGCCTGCAAGATACAACTCACCCGGTACGCCGACAGGGACGGGCTGCATCCTGGTGTCGAGTACCACTTCGTACACCGCGCGGATGGGACCACCGATTGTCAGCGCCGACTCGGCATCCAACGGGTCGCTGATGTTCGACATGATCGTCGTCTCGGTCGGACCGTAGCCGTTGAACAAGTTACGTCCGGGCGCCCAGGCTGCGACCAACTCGGCGGGAACCGCCTCGCCGCCGACAACCACGTGCTGGAACGAGTCGAGACCGGCAGGATCCACCGAGGCGAGAACTGCCGGGGTGAGGAAACCGTGGGTGACTTTCTCGGACGCGAGAATGTTCGTGAGTTCATCACCGCCGTAAACGGTCGGAGGGACGATGACCATGGTCGCGCCCACTCCGAATGCCAGTAAGTACTCGAGCACGGAGGCATCGAAGCTGGGAGAGGACACATGCAGAGTCCGCGACTGTGGGGTGATCTCGTATCGCTCGGACTGCTCGAGAGCGAAGTTGTCGAGACCGGCATGCGTTACTACAACGCCCTTGGGCAGTCCGGTCGAACCGGAGGTGTAGATGGCGTAGGCGATGCTGCCGAGCGCGATCCCGGTGACCCGCTCGTCCTCGCGGAGCGGCGCCGAAGAGTAATCGTCGAGTTCTGCCGTGGTCTGTGCGTCGTCGAGAACGATCCATGCACCTCCACCGGCCAGTATCTCCGGCAGTCCGGACATATCGGCCTGCATGGTCAGGCCGAAGTGTGCATCCGAGTCGCTGACCATGTGGTCGACACGATCCCGCGGATATGCGGGATCCACTGGGACGAAGGCGGCACCGGACTTTGCGACAGCCCAGACGGACACGACGGATTCGATCGACCGTGGAAGGCCGATGGCTACGAACGATTCTGCGGACACCCCGCGTGTCAACAGCAGTCTGGCCAGTCGAGTGGACTGCCGATCCAGTTCGCCGTATGTCATTGTCCTGTCGGCGAATCGAAGTGCGATGTGCTCAGGATCGAGTGCGGCCGCCTGCTCCAAAATGTGCGGCAACAATCTGCTCGAGCCACCCTTGGCGCCGACGACGGGAGCCAAGGAAGCATGTTCGATGTCGTCGAGCAGGCAAACCCGTGCCAATGGGCTGCGATCGTCGGTGAGGACGGCATAGAGCACCCGCTCGACGCGGGCGACGATCCGATCGATCTGTTCTGCGCTGAAGAGATCGGGCAGAAACTTCGCCTTCAAGTGAAGGCGATCATCAACGGAGGCAACGAGAGTCAGTGGATAATGCGCGGCGTCCGCACCCAGGACGTCGGCCACCTTCATTCCCGCGATATCGGTCTCCTCCGACAATCCCGCGCGGTCGACCGGATAGGACTCGAAGACGGTCAGGGTGTCGAACGAGACGCCCGGGCCTGCTGCGCGCTGAATATCGGTCAGACCCAGATAGTGATGGTCCAGCAAAGCTGCCTGTTCCACCTGCACCCGATCGATGAGGTCACCGATCGGTTCGGCTGGGTTCAGCGTGATGCGCACAGGCAAGGTGTTGATGAACAGGCCGATCATCGACTCGATGCCGTTGACCTCCGGTGGCCTGCCGGACACTGTGGCGCCGAAGACGACGTCGGTGCGACCGGTCAGTGTGGCGAGTACCACGCCCCAAGCGCTCTGGACGACGGTATTGAGCGTCGAGCCGTGCTGTGCTGCGAAATCTCGAAGCGCCGCAGTGGTCTCCAGTGACAACGATCGAGATCTCTCCACCGAAGTCGTCGAGAGATGGCGGCCACGATCTGCATCGGCGAGAAGCGTGGGTTCTTCGACGCCTGCCAGAGCACGCGTCCATTCTGCAGTGGACAGCGAAGAATCGCGGGTGTGCATCCACGCCAGGTAGTCGCGATACGCGGGTACGCGAGGCAACATCGAATCGTCACCCGCGGTGGCGTACAGCGTCAGCAGTTCCTTGATGAGCAGAGGTGTCGACCATCCGTCGAGCAGGATGTGGTGGTTGGTCATCAACAGACGCCACTCCCCCTCGGCCTTGGTGATCAACGTGAATCGGAGAAGTGGAGCACGGTCCAGTGCGAATCGCGTGGCGCGGTCGGTTTCGAGAACGCGGTCGAAAGCGGCATCGCTGTCGACTTCGCCGCGCAGATCGACGTGGCTCCATGGGACCCGAATGCCCGTTTGAACAACCTGTACGGATTCCCCGTCTGCGTTGTGTACGAACGCAGTTCGAAGGTTGGCGTGGCGATCGAGCAAGGTCTGCGCCGCAGCATTCATCCGATCGACGTCCACGATGCCGCGCAACTCCAACCCGAGTTGCACCATGTAGGCGTCGACACCTGTATCGACGCTCTGGTCGACCTCACCCGCCAGCCGGGCGTGGAAAAGCAGCCCGGCCTGCAACGGCGACATCGACCAGACATCAGCGAGGGCAGGAAAGCGTGCCTCGAGCTCGGCGATGGTCGCCTGATCGATATCGACCAAATCCAGATCCGACGGGGTGAAGCCTCCCGCATTCGACCTCGTCGCGTGCATCGTCAACGCGGTCAGCGCCGCAACCCACAGTTCGATCAGTCGGTCCACCTCGTGCGAGGCGAGAACACCGGCCGGATAGGCGAAAGTGGCGTCCAGAACCGGGCCTGTCGGTGTCGCGTTCGTGACGGCGTTGATGTCCAGAACAGCTGGAACCGGCATGTTCGGGTTCTGTGCGTCGCCCAACGTTGTGTCCGACACCGGAATCCATCCGACATCCTGCATGTTTTCCGAAGAACCGGTGGCGAAGCGCCCCAGGTAGTTGAAGCTGACCTGTGGCCGGGCGAACCCGCCCAGGACAGTTCTTCCTTCCTCGGTCAGATACCGCAGCATGCCGTAGCCGATGCCATGATCCGGGATCTCCAGCAGCTGTTCTTTCACTGATTTGATGGCATCGCCGGCCGCGAGTCCCCCTTCGAGGACGTCGTCGAGATCGATTCCAGTCAGACCCAGGCGCACCGGGAAGATAGTGGTGAACCATCCGACGGTCCGTCCGAGATCTGCACCCGGCACGACGCCGTCTTCACGACCATGGCCTTCCAAAGTGACAAGGGCATTGTCGGCAGTCGAGCCCTGCTCACGTCGCCAGACCGTCAGTGCCACAGCGAGACCGGTCAGTAGTCCGTCGTTGACGCTGCCATGGAATTTCTCCGGGAGAGTCGTCAGAAGGTGTTCGGTGACAGTCGTCGGCAACGACACTCTGATGCGTTCGACGGTGGCGTCGACGTCCACGGCCGGATCCAGGACCCGTGAACCGATGACCTCGTCGGCGCCGGCGAGCATGCCCTGCCAGAGCGGCAACTCGTCCGTACGCGTCTCGGCGGCCCCGGCGAGACCTGTTGCCCATCGACGCATCGAGGTTCCGGTCTCGGGCAGTGCGGGTTCGGTACCGGCCACTGCATGTGCCCAAGCCGAAGCCAGGTCCGGGACGAGGATGCGCCAGGACACCCCATCGATCACCAGGTGATGCGCGACGATGAGAAGACGACCACGGCCCGAGCCGTCGGCGAACCAGACCAGCTGAATCATTCGACCGACCGTCGGATCGAGACGATCCGCTGCAGAGTCCAATTCGAGCGCGGCACGGGTGGAGAACTCGGTTCCTTCGATCGAGTCGACTTCGACCCGGTGGATGATCGACGAAGCCTCTACCGATCCGACCGGCTCCACCGTTTCCGACCACACACCGTCGTCGTTCCGGTACAGGCGCGCACGGAGCATGTCGTGGGTGTCCAGCACGGTCTGAACAGTCGTGTGGAGAATCCGTTGCTCGATCTGCGCGGGCAGTTGAAGCAGCGCAGTCTGGGTGTATCGACCGAACTCTTCGCTGCGCTCGAGCATCCACTGCACGACCGGGGTCAGCGGAAGGTCGCCGACTCCCCCACCCGGCAACTCCTCGAGGACAACAGTGTCGGAGTCCTCGGCCCGGCGAGCTACTTCGGCCAGTGCCGCAACGCTCTTACGCTCGAACACGTCTCGCGGAGCGATGACCAATCCTGCTGCCTTGGCGCGCGAGACCAGCTGGATCGACATGATGCTGTCGCCACCGAGTGCGAAGAACGAGTCGTTCACTCCGACTGCATCCAGCCCGAGAACCTCGGCGAACAACGATGCAAGGCTTTCTTCGATCGGCGTCGCAGGTGCCCGGCTCAATGTGACACCGGCGGCGAAGTCCGGTGCGGGCAGAGCTCGGCGATCGAGTTTTCCGTTGGCCGTCAACGGAAGTGCATCGAGGACGATGACTGCGGCGGGCACCATGTACGACGTCAGCGTCCCGCTTACGAACTCCAGGATCGACGAAGTGTCCACGGTTCGGCCTGCTTCCGGAACGACATAGCCGACAAGGCGATCGCCTGCCCCGTCGTCGCGTACCGAGACCACCGATTGAGCGACGCCGTCGTAGCTGGACAACGCAGCCTCGATCTCGCCCAGTTCGATTCGGAATCCGTGTAGCTGGATCTGCATGTCACTTCGGCCGAGGTACTCGAGTTGGCCGGCGCGGTTCCACCGAGCGGTGTCACCGGTGCGATACATCCGAGTTCCCGCACTGCTGTCGGGGTCCGCGACGAACCGTGTCGACGTCAGAGCTGTTCGACCGAGGTACCCGCGTGAAAGTTGTGCGCCGGACACATACATCTCGCCGGTGACGCCAGGAGGAACCAGACCCAAGCGTCGATCACGCACGGAAACAGTCAATCCGGGGATAGCCTGCCCGATGACGCTTGCGGACGCAGACGCGGCGAACTCCTCGTCGAGCGGCAGATAAGTGACATGCACGGTGGTTTCGGTGATTCCGTACATATTCACCAGAGTGGGTGAATCGTCGGCATGTCGGTCATACCAACGACCGAGTTGACCGAGATCGAGTGCCTCGCCGCCGAAGATCACGTAGCGCAACGCCAGTGCATCGGAATCGGTAGGCGCCGTGCGGTCCGCCTCGGCGAATTGGTAGAACGCCGTCGGTGTCTGATTGAGCACGGTGACCTGTTCGGCAACCAGTAACTCACGGAACAGCTCCGGCGAGCGCGCCGTGTAGTAGTCGACTACTACCAGCTTGCCGCCGTACAGCAACGGGCCCCAGAGCTCCCACACGGAGAAGTCGAAAGCGTAGGAGTGGAACATCGTCCACACATCGGATTCGTCGAAACCGAACTTTCCGATGGTGTTCTCGAAGAGTGTCGCGACGGTGGCGTGCGTAACTTGAACGCCCTTGGGCCGACCGGTGCTACCGGAGGTGTAGATGACGTATGCGACCGAGTCCGGCCTGGCGTCGCCGACGCGATCGCGCGAAGTCAGCGGTGCCGTCGATAGCGAGTCCACAGTCGCAACGGTTGCGGTGTCGTCGATCAGCACTGTTGCGAGAGAGTCGGCGGGAACCGATTCCACGTCCCGAGTCGTCGACACGACACAGACGGGCCGAGCATCGTCGAGCATGAACGCAAGTCGGTCTGCCGGATAGGTGACGTCGACGGGGAGGTATCCGCCACCGGCCTTCAGTACCGCCAGCAGTACGACGATCAACTCGGCAGTCCGCGGCATGGCAACTGCTACAAGCGCTTCCGGACCCACCCCGACCGAGATCAGGTGGCGTGCAAGCTGGTTCGCGCGGGCATCGAGTTGAGCGTAGGAATACTCGGCTTCACCGTCTACGACGGCCGTGGAGTCGGGGAAGCGGCGAACCGCAGACTCGAACCGCGCGGTCAGGGTCTCGCTCGACGGCAGTGTTCCTGGGTGATTCCACTCGGACTGCATGGCGACGATTTCTGCAGGATCGACTATCGCAATATCACCGATTGTGATCTGCGGGTCGTCGGTCACGGCCTCGACGATCGAGGCGAATCTGTCTACAAAGCTATGCACTGTCTCACCGTCGAAGAGATCGACAGCATAAGTGAGAGCAGCGGATATACCTGTGGGAGAGCCGGATTCGTCGAAACTCTCGGACACGGTCAGCTGCAGGTCGAACTTGGCGACCCCGGCATCGAAGTCGAGAGCACTCACCTCGAGGCCGGGTAGTTCGAGGTGTGCGCTCTGGTTGTTCTGGAATTCCAATAAGACCTGGAACAGTGGTGAGTGATCGGTGGAACGTGTCGGTGCCAACGCGTCGACGAGTCGCTCGAATGGGATGTCGGTGTTGTCGAAAGCTGCGAGATCCGCCGCGCGGGTATCAGCGAGCAGTTCGGTGAAACTCGCATGCGGTGAGACCTCGGTGCGCAGGACGAGGGTCCCCACGAACATGCCTACGAGGTTGTCCAGGCCTGCTTCACCGCGCCCGGCGATGGGAGTACCGACCGTGATGTCCTCGGTACCACTGAGACGAGCCATGAGGATGGACCACACCGCATGTACAACCATGAAGACTGTCGTGCGAGTCTCACGTGCGAGTCCGACGAGGCGATCATGAGTTGCTGCGTCGATGTCGAATGAGACCGAAGCACCTCTGTTGGATTGCCGGCTGGGGCGTGGGTGATCGATCGGCAACGGCAACACATCCGGCACATCCGCCAACACCCCCGACCAAAACTCCAACTGCCGCGACACCACAGACCCCGGATCATCCTCACTCCCGAGAACCTCACGCTGCCACAACGTGTAATCCGCATACTGCACCGCCAACGGCTCCCACCCCGGCACACCACCAGCAACCCGAGCGCCATACGCCACCATCACATCAGCAGCAAGAGGCGCCATCGACGCACCATCAGCAGCAATATGATGCACCACAATCGCCAACACGAACTCATCGACACCCACCCGATACAACGACGCCCGAAACGGCACATCCACCGTCACATCGAACCCCCCAGCAGCATCGGCAAGAATCCGCTCCTGCAACCCATCTGCATCGATCTCCACCACCGCCAACTCCACCGCCACATCGGACACAGACCCGATCAACTGACGCGGCAACTCCCCCACCACCGGGAAAGTAGTCCGCAACGACTCATGACGAGCCAACACATCCCCCACCCCAGCCTCGAGCGCAGCAACATCGAGCGCACCCGACAACCGCACAGCAAGCGGAATATTGTACGCAGGCGAAGACGTATCGAACTGATTGATGAACCACATACGACTCTGCGCCTGCGACAACGGAATCACCGACGGACGCTCCACCACACCCAGCACCGGACGCGAACTCTCGACGGCCCGGTCGGCGGTGCGAGTGGACAGCGTTGCGACGGTGGGTGATTCGAACAACATGCGAACACTGATGTTCGAGCCCAGCGCAGCATTGACGCGGGCCGTCACTCGTGTGGCGCTGAGTGAATCGCCGCCGAGATCGAAGAAATTGTCGTCGAGGCCAATTGTTTCGGTACCGAGCACTTCGGCGAAAACCTGTGCAATCGCAATTTCCGTCTCGCTACGAGGTGTACGTCCGCTGCCGGCACTGGGCAATTCTGGTGTGGGTAATGCTCGGCGGTCCAACTTGCCCGCCGGAGTCAACGGAATCGAATCCAACACCACAAACGCCGACGGAACCATATGCGCCGGCAACAACGACACCACCCGATCACGCACCGCATCGACATCGA
>NZ_JBEPPH010000007.1:0-238588 GCF_040547235.1 Rhodococcus sp. UYP9 | reverse complement strand
ACCGGCCCACCAGAAAACTCACCAACCTCATCGACGATCGACTCATCGTCCAGAACGATCCACGACACCCCACCGCCCGCCTGGCTCAAACCCGATACATGCTCGACCGCGGTAATCCCCACCACAGCACCAGAATCGGACAACATATGAGCAATACGATCCACCGGATACGACGGATCCACCGGCAAAAACGCACCCCCAGCCTTCGCTACCGCCCACACCGCAACCACCGACTCCACCGAACGCCGCAACCCCAACGCCACAAACGAACCCACACCCACACCACGACCGATCAACAACCGCGCCAACCGCGAAGACCGAACATCCAACTCCCCATACGACACCGACACACCACACACCAACGCCACACCATCCACACCCGCAACATCTACCGCAGAAACCAAAATCTCCGGCAACAACCGACCCACCACCGACACACCACCACGCACCGGCACCAACAACTCACGCTCGGACACCGACAACACGTCTATGTCGTCAGTGAAGACTCGTGGATTCTGAGAGACAACGCGGAGGATCTTGATCAGCCGAGCGAGATGACCACGAAGCGCCTCTTCATCGAGAACTGTTGCTTCACAATCGAAGCGGATCGAAATGCCCTGGGGAGCGCCTAGCGCGTCGAACGTTTCGTCGACCGACACCACCAGTTCGGCATCGGTGTCGACTGAGGGTGTCGCTTCGGTATCGAACGCCAGCACGACGCGGTAAAGATCCTCGCGTGAGAGTTCCTCGAAGACGTCGGCAATCAACACGTCCGCGTGAGCGAGAGCAGCGGTATCGCTATCTTGCGCACGAGAGGCCAATTCGGCGAACGGTTCTCCGCGCACGACCGAGGTTCGAAACACGATTGTGTTGCCGTCGGTGAACGGTGTCCGGGCGCCGATCGCGATGTCGGTCTCCCCCGAGAGGCGGGCCAACAGTGCGACAAGAGCCGCGTGAACCGTGATGAGAAGACTGGACCCCTTCTTTGCCGCATCGGAAGTGAGTCGTCGGTGGACTCCGGGGTCCACGGTGTCCGCGACTGCAAGTCTCGGCTGCGGATGAACCTCGGAAGGTGCGACCTGCGTGGACGTCCCCAGGCCGACTCCGACCGGTGCGTCGGCGAGCGTTGCCGACCAGTAAGCCAATTGTTGTTGCTCGAGTCTGCGGCGGCGGCCGACAGCCGCGCTCTCGACATGCACATCGTCGACCAGATCCAGCGGGTTCGCGTCGACGAACGCGGACAGAATGTCGATGAATCCACGATGATGACGCGCAAGATCCGCATCGATGTATCTGTTCGGATTTCCGCGGAAGTCGATGAATGTTCTTGCTGGAGAGCCGCTTTGGTAAATATTGACCAAAAGGTCGTCGACCGGGCCGGAGGTAACGATGTTGAATTCACCGGCGATGGGCCCGAGATGGATTTCCTGATGAAAGAGCATCACGTTGACCATGGGCGCAAGTAGGCCGCTATCGAGACCCTTGGCGGTCAGGTCGCGTCGGATGTCCTCGATGCTGAATCGCTGATGCCGTAGCGCTCCCATGAGTTCGAGTTGGACATGCTGTACCAAGTCGCCGATGCTGCCGGCCGGAGAGACCCTGATGGGCAGCGGAGCGACGTTGACGAGCATTCCGCCGGAGCGACGTAGAACTGCGGTCGTTCTCGCGGACACTGGAATGTTCACCAGGACGTCTTCGCGCCCTGTCATGCGTGAGAGGTAGCACGCGAAAGCTGCGATCACTACGGCGGCTGCCGTTGCGCTCTTGGTTGCGTCCGACTTCTCGAGATTATCCACGACGTGCTCGTCGAGGGCCGCGCTTTCGAGCTTGCTCGCGGCCACTGTGGCGCCATCGGAGTTCGCGAGTGTGGCGCCACCCTGCACGTCACGAACGTGGTCGGCCCAGTACTCGCGGTCGGTTTCGAACCGCCCAGAATGTCGGTACTCCTGATCGAGTGAGTACAGCTTCTTCAGATCCGCTGCACTCGCCGGCTTCGGATCCTTTCCTTCGAGCTCGGCTGTATAGAGCTCGGCGGTGCGATTGACCATGGTCATCGCGCCGTAGCCGTCGAGCGCGACGTGATGGATTTTGCTGTACCACAGGAAACGACTGTCCTCGACTTGCAGAATCCACACCGTGACCAGCCGATCGCGGGTCAGATCGACTGGTGCCGTGTAATTTTCGTCGATCCATGCCTTTGCAGCGGCCATGGGGTCCGGTTCGCTACGTAAGTCCAGAAAATCGACGTTGTCGTCTATTCCGTGATCGACGATCTGGTTCGGTTCCCCGTCGATCTCGGACAGGCGAAGAAAGGCAGATTGGAATTCGTGCCCGGCGGTACGTGAAGCCTTTCTCAGTAGCTCGAGATCGAGGTCACCTCGTAGGTCCACGTACTGCGCGATGCAGACCGGGACCTGAGGCGCCAGTTGCTGCGCAAACCACATTCCACGCTGCGCCGAGGAAAGCGGAAATCCGGCTGTCTCGTCACCACTTCGAGGAAGGGAGCTGTGCGAATCCCCCGAGATCACGGCTCGCATTCATTCGCCTTTCTGACGCGGGAACGTCGTCGAACTGATCGTCGGCTTCGACACCGGTCGTCGATACGATGCGCGAGCAGGATCGATCAATGTGTTCACTGTCCGTTCTGATCGGGTGCAGCTGTGTAGGCCAGTACTGAGCAAGCGGGTTCTCGGCGCGGGTACGCGCTCGAGCAACTCAGGTTGATTCGAAGCGGACCACATCATGGATTGGAACTGTGCGCGGATTCAGAAACATGCTTGCAGTCTGTTTCCGATGTCGTGCAGTGCCGCGAGTCGGCTATCCATACACTTCGTGCCCTCTACGGCAAGACTCATCACCGGCGCCCCCTCTCATGTGCGTACACCACCGAACGTTCAGGGCCCCGGTCTTCCTGGCGAACGGTTGCGATATGCGTGCTGCATATCGCGCTCATGACAATTTCGACCTACCAACACACAATAGTCAGCCGCCATTGCTTTAGCGGACTATTAGTTGAGAATCGAGAACAACTCCCGGTCCGTTACATCTTCGGCGAATCCGAGGTGAATCGCGTCAATTGTCCTGTTCCATGGCGACTGATATCAGGATGCGAATATGTTGGCGGCTCATTTACGAACTTCCGAGACGCTTTCTTCGCCGATAACAGACTCTTTGCCCGTTGTTCGCGAGCGCATTACTGCGAACAATAGAAACAGTCCCGCGCTGACGCACAGGAGCCGTTCGGGCCATACACCCAGATCTGTCGCGACTGTCGTTCCGCTGTGTAGGCCGATCTCTGCGACGAGAGCGTCGGCGACGAACAAGGGGGTCTGGTCGACGATTGCCCCGTCGGGCGAAACAATTGCACTAACCCCGCTCGTTGCGGCGACAACAACAGATCGCCCATGCTCGACAGCACGAATTCTCGACATCGCCAACTGTTGATACGTCATCTCGGTATCACCGAAGGTGGCATTGTTGGTCGGGATCGCGATGAATTCTGCGCCGGATCGGACAGATTCGGTCAATGCTCGGTCGAACGCGACTTCATAGCACGTCGCGATACCGGCAGCGATACCAGCAGCGTGAACGACGCCGTTTCCGCTACCTGGGATGAAGTAGCCTGCTTTGTCGGCGTACTCCGAGAACATTCGAAAGAAGCTTCGGTAGGGTAAGTATTCACCGAACGGTTGAATTATCTTCTTGTCGTGACGTTCGCCGGGCCCCTCGGCACCATCCCATGCGATAACCGAATTCGTGGTCGTGCGATCGTCGTTGACCAAGACCGTACCGACAAGAATTGGTGCCCCGACGGCCTCGGATGCCGCGGTGATTTCCATAGCCGCGTCCGCGTTTCGCAAGGGGTCGATATCCGAAGCGTTCTCGGGCCATACGACCAGATCCGGTCGATCCACGCGCCCAGCCGATACTTCGTCGGCCAACGCGAATGTTTCACGGACGTGATTGTCCAAGACCGCCCGGCGCTGAGAGTTGAAATCCAGACCCAGCCGAGGCACGCTCCCCTGTATTGCGGCCACGGTGATGGTGCGCTCTCCTGCCTCCGGTTCATTGCTCACCAACGTCGGAAGAAGCGCAACTGCGACAATGGATGCTGCACTCGTCGCCGCGACCGAGACGATCAGCATGCCTCGGATGGGACGTCTCTTTCTCGCCGCGAGAGTACAAGCGATCGCAGCAAGTCCAGTGCCGGTCAGCGCAACGCCGAAGCTCAGCAGCGGAGCCCCGCCGATGCTCGCGAGGGGCAGCAACCAACTGTCGGGTTGGCCGAACGATAGTCGGCCCCAAGGGAATCCACCGAACGGAAAACTCGACCTTGCCCACTCGACGAGACTCCACACTGCAGCCGTGGAGACGGGCCACCAGCGGTTTCGGGAGACAACGACAGCTAGTACGCCGAAGAGACCGATGAACAAAGATTCTGCTGCAGCGAGTGCGAGCCACGGCAGCGGACCGACGTAGACACCGATCCAAGGGAGCAGGGGAACGAAGAACCCCAGTCCTGCGAGGAATCCATAGCCGAAACCGCTCTTCTTCGAGACCGACTCGGTAGTTCCGAAACGCCGTAGGACGAGGACGAGAAGCGCCACCCCGACTGCGGCGAGGAACCAAAGGTGGCGGGGAGGGAAGCTCAGGAACAGCAGGAGGCCGGACGCCACAGCGGACAAGACCGACACACCAGTGCGGACCACCTGCGCTCGTGCGACCCCCACCCCTTCAAGCGCCATGAATTGTCCGCCCACGATGAACGGTGCGAAGACAGGTCGGGGACGGCGAGCCAGGCTCGAGCGACGGCAGGGCAGGAACACCGGCCCGCGGGTCGGTCGACCAACGCGCAACACTGTCCTTGGGTGCCCTGACCACGAGGTCGGTTGCGTCCCAGATCGCGTAGCTTGCCGGAGCGCCCGGCGTCAGGGTGCCGGCAAGGCCGTCCCGCACGCCGCCGGCGCGCCACGCACCGCGCGTGGCGGAGGCGAACGCCGCTCGAGGCGAGATTGCACTCCCCTCGGTTCGGTGATTGACCGCTGCGCGCAGCATCCTCCATGGATCGAGCCCGGTGACGGGCGCGTCGGAGCTGAACGCGAGGGAGACGCCAGAGGACGCCAGTTGTGCGAGCGGGTTCAACGTCCGCGCACGATCGATACCTAATCGACGCGCATACATTCCCTCGTCGCCACCCCACAAGTCATCGAACATCGGCTGCATACTTGCGATGACTCCCCAGGATGCCAACTTCGCTGCTTGTTCGCCGGACACCATCTCCACGTGTTCGACGCGATGTCCGAGGGCAGCAAGGGCGGGGCCACCGATGGCGGCCGCCACGCGGGAAAACCCCTGTACGACGGCGGATACAGCAGCATCGCCGATTGCATGGAAGCCCGCTTGGATCCCGGCTTCGGTGCAGGAAGCCACATGCGTGGCAATCGCGTCGACGTCCAGGAACGAGAGTCCTGTGCCGGGCCCGTCGTCGTAGGGCGAACTGAGCCACGCTGTATGTGAGCCGATCGAGCCGTCGACGAACAGATCGCCGCCGAGCGCATATGCACCTGTCTCTCGAGCGAGCGTGCGCGCATGATCTGCGCTGGTCACCGTCTCACCCCAGTATCCGCGTACTTCGACCCCGTGGTCTGTCGCGAGCAGTTCCTGGAAATCGTCACGGCCGGAGATATCCGGACCGCCACATTCGTGCACAGCGCAGATGCCCTGCGATGCGGCGTTGTCGAGAGCCAACGTTCTCGCGGCCGCTCGAGCGGCTGGAGTCAAAAGTTTCAGTGCGGCGCGACGAACGGAGTGATGAGCGTCGCCGGTAAGTGCGTGCTCGGGATGAAACCCCGCGAGGGCGTTCAGCGCGCCACTGGCGGCGCGGAGAACCGTCGAACTTGCGGCGCTGTGGCCGTCCACTCGAACGAGATAGATCGGCCTGCCGGGCGCGGCTTCGTCCAGGTCCGAGGTCGAGAGCACACCAGGCTCGTCCCATGCCGTGTCGTCCCAGCCGTTCCCCCAGATCAACGGATCGGAGCTTTTCAGCGCGTAGCGGCGTATCGCCTGCACACACTCTCCGCGCGAGCGGCACGCACTCAGATCGAGCGCACCGAGAGCAAGACCGTACGCGGTGGTGTGGACGTGTGTGTCGACGAATGCGGGGGCTACGAACGCGCCGGCAAGGTCGATTTCTTGGGCGCCGGGGTGCAACGCGCGGCCGGTTCGATCCTCACCTGTCCAGGTCACGATTCCGTCGGTAATTGCCATAGCGCTCGCGTCGGGAGCCGTCGGACTGTAGATCCGTCCACCGAGAAGCAGTTGGGTACTCACGATGGTTCAGTGTGCCCTCAGCGAACCGGCTTCTGGAAATCCTGACCGTCGATCTCGATTATCCGTCCCTCGAGCACTGTGCCAGAGGGCGGTCCGCCATAGGTGGTCCGGGTGGACGCGTCGGACACGACCTCGCCGTCGATGACGGTAGGCCGCATCCTGCCTGCGGCTGTCGCTACCGTCGGCATCCACCTGGCGGCCGCCAGCATCACCAGTGGACGTAGCGCCCAACGCGTGGGGGGAAGAAGAAGCAAGATGCCGAACGCAGTGGTGACCAGGCCTGGAACGAACATCGCGACCGAACCTATAGCGAACAGCACACCGTCGGCGACCGCTCCACCAGGGGATCGTTCACCGCGACTGGCGCTGCGGAGGCCTTCCATGACGCGACGTCCCTGACCGCGGACGAGTATCAACCCGGCCGCGGAACCTGCGATGAGGAGCAGCACTGTCCAGAGCACGCCGATGGCGCTACCGACCGCCACCAGCGCGGCCACCTCGACGATGACATAGAGGGCAAAGAGCGCAATCACGTGTTCGTTCCTTTCGTCGCCTGTACTGACAACGGACAGCCACGTTGTATTTCTCCCTGAATCCGTCATCGTTTCGATAACGATTCACAACCGGGGACGCACGACACCCGTTTCGTATGCCAGGACCACCGCTTGAACTCGATCGCGAAGACCGAGTTTCGTCAGTATCCGACCGATGTGGGTCTTCACCGTGGCTTCGGACAACACCAACTTACCGGCGATCTCGGCGTTGGACAGTCCGGTTGCGAGCAAGCCGAGCACTTCCCGTTCACGGTCGGTCAGAGCGTCGAGCACCACCGGGTCCTGTGCAAGGGGTGCGTCCTCGGCGATGAAACGTGACAGGAGACGCCGCGTCACTTTCGGTGAGACGACCGCGTCACCTGCCGCGACGCTGCGGATCGCGGATATCAAATCCTCAGGCGGGGTGTCCTTGAGCAGAAAACCACTGGCCCCTGCCCGCAGTGCTCCCAGGACATGCTCGTCGAGATCGAACGTCGTCATGACGAGTACTCGGGAGATCGACTCGGATTCGGCGATCATCGAGGTAGCTCGCACACCGTCGATTCCTGGCATTCGAACATCCATCAGTACGACATCCGGGCGGTGCTCGTGGACAGCGCGCACTGCTGCCGATCCGTCTGCGGCCTCCGCGACGACGGTGATGTCTTCCTGCGCGTCGAGGACCATAGTCAGGCCCATCCGCATCAATTCTTGGTCGTCGACGATGAGAACTGTAATCGGCACGGTCCCAACCTAACGTCATTCGAGCGGCAACTCAGCGCGTACTCGCCACCTGCCGTCCGCCGTTCGGCCGGCTTCCAGTGCACCCTGCAGGACGGCAACACGCTCACGCATGCCGAGCAGGCCGTTCCCTGTCCCCTCGACGGCACTGGTTCCTGATCCGGCACCGTTGACGATCTCGACGAGGATGTCTTCCTCGCGGCGCACGACTGCTACCCGTGCCCGCGGCGCGTGGCCCCCGTGGCGCAGAACGTTGGTGAGAGATTCCTGAACGAGGCGGTGGATACCCAAACTGATCGCGGGACTGATGTCGTCCAGATTCCCGGTTTGTTCGAGTTCTACGTTCAATCCGGCTCGCGACATCATGTCGACCACTTTGGCCAGCCCCGCAGTCCCGTACATGGGCATGTCCTCGGAATAGGGAGTGGTTCGGAGCAGTGCGACCGTGCGCCGTAGTTCCGCGAGCGCCTGCCTGCCGGTAGCAGAGATGTTCGCGACTGCTTCTTCTGCTCGATCCGGATCCCGCCGGATCGCATACGACGCCCCGTCGGCCTGAACGATCATCACGCTGACACCGTGTGCGATGACGTCGTGCAACTCCCGAGCGATGCGGGTGCGCTCGTGTGCAACGGCTTCCTCGGCGCGCCTGTCCCGATCATAGTCGGCGACAAGCAGTTTCGCCTCGACTGCCTCGTCGTACGCACGGCGAGCTCCGAGGAACTCGGCAGCGATCCAGGCGAATCCGTACAGCAGAACAGTGAACAGCATCGAAAGAACCGCATCGTCGTCCAGCGCCCATACCGCCAGACCTCCATCGAGCAGTACCCCGCCCAGATAGATCAGCCCTTCTCGGCGGCCCACGTACGCGATAAGTGTGTAGAGCATGATCGGCAAGGCCAGTGCAGCAGGATGAATGTCGGTTTGCTCCCCGACGGCAAGTCCGCCGAGCGTGATGAGCAGCGAACCTGCCAGCACCGCCCACGCCACGGTCCGCGGGTGCCGTCGTCGCCATGCGATCGGAGCACTCAACGCCGCCGCCCCGACGACGAACAACATCGGGCTTCTCATGTCGACGTTGCTGAAAAATGACACAACCTCGAAGGAGAACAGAGTGCCCGCTAGCAGCATGTCGGCGATGAAGGGCTTCCCCCTGAGCCACAAGCTGAATCTACGCATGTGATTGAGTTTGCCGCATGACTGCCGCCGACTGGGGATTGTTGATGGTCGCAGCGACAGCGGCAGGTTGGGTCGACGCCGTAGTCGGTGGTGGTGGTCTCATTCTCCTACCCGCTATCTTGCTCGTCGCGCCACAGCTGGCCCCACAGGCGGCGCTCGCCACGAACAAGATGACTGCCGTGTTCGGTACTTTCGCAGCCGTAGTCACCTTCTCCCGTCGAATCGCACTCGACTGGCGAATGCTCGTTCCCGCCGGAGCCCTCGCAGCCGTCGCGTCGGCGGCAGGTGCCGCGGCGGTGTCCTTGATCGACCGCGAGTTGTTCATCCCGATCATCATGGTCGTACTGATCGCGGTCGCGGCCCTGGTGACCGCTCGACCCACGATCGGCTCGGCTGCAGGCTCACACGCCCCGAGCAAGCGGAAGACGCTGACCGTCGTCTTCCTCGCAGCCGGCGGATTCGGGTTCTACGACGGCATACTCGGGCCAGGCACCGGGACGTTCTTCATCATCGCCTTTGCGACGTTGCTCGGAACCGAGTTCGTGCGCAGTGCAGCAATGGCGAAGGTGCTCAATCTCGGCTCCAATCTCGGCGCACTGGCGTTCTTCGCCGTCACCGGTCACGTGCTCTGGCAGCTGGGAGCAGCGATGGCTGTCTGTAATGTGATCGGCGCAGTATCGGGCTCACGCATAGCGCTCGCTCGTGGTTCCGGATTCGTGCGAGTGGTGTTGCTGGTGGTCGTGTTCGGGATGGTCATCCGACTCGGATGGCAACAGTTCGGCTAACCTCGATTCCTGTGACCCAGCAGCGGCAAAGACTTGTGGACCCGGACTTTCTCGAGCTCCCCCTGCGCGAACTTGCCGCGGCAGTACTCGATACCGCGCGGCGAGCGGGTGCCGTCCACGCCGATCTTCGCGTGCACCGGCTGACCACGCAGTCTCTCAATCTTCGCGACGGTGCGGTTCAATCCGCGGTCGACGGCTCCGAGATCGGTCTGGCAGTTCGCGTGGTGATCGACGGTACCTGGGGATTCGCCTCGCACAGCGACTTGTCCGTTGCCGCTGCTGTACGGACGACCAAGACGGCCGTCGACGTCGCCACTGCTCTGCGCGTCCTCAATCGTGAGCACGTCGAGTTGGCAGGCGAACCGATCTATGCGGACGCAACCTGGGTGTCGGACTACGAGGTGGATCCCTTCGACATCGCTACCCGTGACAAAGTCGAGCTCCTTGCCGAATACTCGACGCGACTGGCAGCGTCCGACGGCGTCGACCATGTGACGGCTTCGGTTCAACAGGTCAAAGAACAGACGTTCTACGCGGACTCGGCGGGCAGCTCGATCACCCAGCAACGCGTTCGACTGCATCCACAGTTCGAGGCGACCACGGTCGACTCCGACGCCGGTGCCTTCGAGACGATGCGGACTCTTGCGCCACCGGTCAGTCGTGGGTGGGAGTACCTGGCTGCGGACAGCACGTGGGACTGGGCCGACGAGCTCGCGCGCATACCCGACTGGCTCGGTGAGAAAGTGAAGTCCCCCTCGGTAGTAGCCGGTCCGACGGACCTCGTGATCGACCCGACCAACCTGTGGCTCACGATCCACGAATCGATCGGCCACGCTACGGAATACGACCGCGCCATCGGATACGAGGCAGCCTACGCCGGTACATCTTTCGCGACGCCGGACAAACTCGGCACACTGAAGTACGGCAGCGAATCCATGCATGTAACAGCCGACCGCACCGAAGTTCACGGGCTGGCAAGCACGGGTTACGACGACGAAGGTGTCGCCGCCCAGAAATGGGACCTGGTGCGCGACGGCGTACTGGTGGGGTACCAATTGGATCGCGTATTCGCACCACGACTCGGGCTTTCGAGGTCCAACGGGTGCTCGTACGCCGACTCCGCACACCACGTTCCGATTCAGCGCATGGCCAACGTCTCCTTGCAACCCGACCCGAATGTCGATCGCAGCATCGACGACCTGGTGGCGGCAGTCGAGGACGGACTCTATGTCGTCGGCGACAAGTCATGGTCGATCGACATGCAGCGGTACAACTTTCAGTTCACCGGTCAGCGGTTCTTCCGTATTCGACATGGACGACTCGTAGGCCAAGTACGCGATGTCGCCTATCAAGCGACCACCACCGACTTCTGGGGCTCGATGGACCTGCTGGGTGGTGAGTCGACCAGGCGGCTCGGTGGCGCATTCAATTGCGGCAAAGCGCAACCCGGTCAAGTTGCTGCGGTCAGCCATGGCTGTCCGGCAGCTCTCTTCCGAGGCGTCAATGTACTCAACACCCGATCGGAGGGGGTCCGATGATTCGAGCTCAGGACGTCGTCGAGCAGGTTCTACGTGCCGCCACAGTCGACGAGACCCTGGTGATCGTCACCGACTCAAGTGAGTCCTCACTCCGATGGGCCAACAATTCGATGACCACAAACGGCGTCGGAGTGTCCAGACGATGGACGGTCGTCTCCATCGTTCGCGGGGACGATGGCACGCGGGTTTCCACGTCTTCGTCCAGCAGCGTCGACCCGAAAGACATAGTAGTGACGGTCCGCGCCTCCGAAAATGCCGCTCGCACAGCTGAATCGGCCGAGGATGCAATGCCCCTCGTCGAGGGGGGCGCGGCGGCACCGGATTGGGATGCCGATCCCGCGCGGACCGACATCGGGGTGTTCGAGTCCCTCACCGGTCCCCTGTCGACCGGTTTCGACGGGCAGGACCAGCTCTACGGTTTCGCCCACCACCAGATCGAAACGGTGTGGCTCGGGTCGTCGACGGGCATCAGACGGCGATACACGCAGCCGACGGGATCGATCGAGATCAACGGAAAGCGTTCGGACGCCAGCGCGTGGGTCGGCGCGAGCACGAAGTACTTCGACGACGTATCGATCGAAAAGCTGCTCGAGAACCTGTCCACCAGGCTCGACTGGTCCAAGAACCGAATCGATCTACCCGCAGGTCGGTACGAGACTCTACTGCCGCCGTCCGCGGTTGCCGACATGATGATCTATCTGATGTGGTCCATGGAGGGACGTGGCGCACAGGAAGGACACACGGCGCTTTCTCGGGCGGGCGGAACTCGCCTAGGTGAGAAGCTGGGCCGGTTGCCGCTGACGTTGTTCTCGGACCCTCGGCAGGAGGGGCTCGAGTACTCGCCGTTCGTCGCAACGGGCTCTTCGAACGACTCGGTATCACTGTTCGACAACGGTGTGTCCACCTCGCGCGTCGAGTGGATCCGAAACGGAACGATCAACGCACTCACCTACCCGCGCTTTCTCGCGGAGAGATACGACACCGAGCTCACCGTCCCGGGCGACAACCTCGCCCTTACCGGTGGGTCGGACACCACCCTCGAAGAGATGGTCGCGCGAACTGAACGTGGATTGCTGCTGAGCACCCTCTGGTACATCCGCGAGGTGGACCCTGCAACTCTACTTCTGACGGGTTTGACTCGCGACGGCGTCTACCTGGTCGAAAACGGCAAGGTTGTCGGAGCGGTCAACAACTTCCGCTTCAACGAAAGCCCACTGGACCTGTTGCGCCGGGCCACGGAGGCCGGGGCAACGGAGAAAACGCTGCCCCGGGAATGGAAAGACTGGTTCACGCGAACGGCTATGCCGCCGTTGCGGATTCCGGATTTCCACATGTCCTCGGTGAGTGAAGCGCAGTAGCTACTCGCTGGGACCCGCGATTTCCAGGGCAATATTATCGGGGTCGCGGAACTCGAGAATCGACAAGCCAGGGCCACCGCTCTTGATCGGCTCGTGTGCGATGCCGAGCTTGTCCAGCGTCGCCACTGCGTCCTGCAAGTCCTGGTGCTTGTCGACACTGAAGGCCAGATGATCGAGTCCCGTTCGATTTTCGTCGAAGGAATCCCCCTCGGGTGCGACCGGGCGCAAGCCGAACAATCCGCCGGGAAACTTGTAGATCACTCCGCCGAAGAGAAACCACAGAGACTTCTTTGTTTCCTCGTCTGCATTGGGATCGAAGGCGAAAGCAACTTCGAAGCCGAACACCTCGTCGTAGAACTTGCGCGACACAGCGATGTCGCTGACCGTGAGGCGAACATGGTTGTAGTCGGATACTGAGATCGGCATTGTGAAATCTCCGTTCTGGCGACTCAACTCGTCACCGATTGTCGAGCACTCGTACAAACATTCGGAACTGGCGCCGCACACGATTGCCGGATGAGCAAAATCCGTATCGACCAGCGCACGACCGAAGGCGAAAGCATCGGTGGCTGCTGTGTTCGTCGACTATGCCGGCACGATCGAGATGCCGACCGTGCCGGATTTTCCTCGACGAAGCGAGCTTCCCTTCACCGTGAGCCAACCGAGAATGCCGTACTTGGACGATATTGCCGAGCGCGCCTTCTCGGTACCCGCGGCGTCCAGAACCTCGGCAACACCGTCGACTGCGTCGCCTTCGACCTTGCCCCGGGCCGAACACGGGGCGATGGTGACCGAGGGATTGCGCTTGATGCGCTTGACCTTCCACGAGTCGGTCGTCGTCCACACGAGCAGGCGATCGCCGTCGCGAGCACCCCACAACGGCGTCGCGACGGGAGTCCCGTCCTTCTTGAAGGTGGTCAGTGACACGTATTTTCCGTCGGCGATGTTCGCAAAGGTGGTCATGCCGATAAAGGGTACGGCTACTCCCCTTCCAGGTCGCCTTCGGTTTCGAGGTACACCTGGCGTAGACCGTCGAGGATTGCGGCGTCTGGCTCGGCCCACATCTTTCGTTCCGCTGCTTCGAGCAACCGCTCGGCGATCCCGTGCAGTGCCCACGGATTGGACTGCTGCATGAACTTCTGATTCTGCTCGTCCAGGACGTACGTCTCGGCCAGCTTTTCGTACATCCAGTCGGCGACGACATCTGTGGTGGCGTCGTACCCGAACAAGTAGTCGACCGTGGCCGCCATCTCGAACGCGCCCTTGTAGCCGTGTCTGCGCATCGCTTCGAGCCAGCGAGGATTGATCACCCGCGCGCGGAACACGCGGGCGGTCTCCTCGGACAGCGTTCTGGTCCGCACGGATTCCGGCCTCGTACTGTCACCGATGTACGCCTCGGGAGACTTACCCGTCAGGGCACGAACAGTTGCGACCATGCCGCCGTGATACTGGAAGTAGTCGTCCGAATCGGCGATGTCGTGCTCACGAGTATCGGTGTTCTTGGCGGCAACAGCGATGCGGCGGTACGCACTGCGCATATCGCCGGCAGCGGGTACTCCGTCGAGACCTCGCCCGTATGCGAAACCGCCCCACGTTGTGTAGACCTGCGCCAGATCCTCGTCGCTACGCCAGGTCTTGCTGTCGATCAGTTGCAGCAGCCCAGCGCCGTACGTTCCAGGCTTCGAGCCGAAGATACGGGTCGTCGAGCGACGCTCATCGCCATGCTCGGCGAGATCTGCCTGAGCGTGCGCGCGAACGTAGTTCTGATCGGCCGGTTCGTCCAATGCCGCAACGAGGCGCACCGCGTCGTCGAGCATCGCCAGCACGTGGGGAAAGGCGTCACGGAAGAAACCACTGATTCGCACCGTGACGTCGATACGTGGGCGTCCCAGTTCGGCCAGCTCGATGACCTCGAGCTTGGTGACGCGTCTGGAAGCCTCGTCCCACACCGGTGCGACGCCGAGAAGTGCGAAGACCTCTGCGACATCGTCACCCGAGGTCCGCATGGCTGAGGTGCCCCACACCGACAGACCCACGGACTTGGGCCACTCCCCGTGGTCCTTGCGGTAGCGCGCGAGAAGCGACTCGGCCATTGCCTGCCCGGTTTCCCACGCCAGGCGCGACGGCACTGCCTTGGGATCAACCGAGTAGAAGTTCCTGCCGGTGGGCAGAACGTTGATGAGTCCGCGCAGCGGGGACCCGCTCGGGCCGGCAGGAATAAACCCGCCGTCGAGTGCGTGGAGGATTTGATCGATCTCGCGAGAGGTTGCCCGGAGCCGGGGAACCACCTCGGTGGCCGCGAAGCGAAGGATCTCGGCGACGACCGGTCCGTGCTCTCCCGCCACCCGTTCGGCGGCGTCGGGTTCCCACTGCTCCGTCTGCATTTTCGCCACGAGAGCGTGCGCGATCGACTCGATGGCGTCGACTCGTGTTCGCTCCTCGTCCCCGTCTTCGCTCAGTCCCAACGCTTCGCGAAGTCCGGGCACGGTTTGTTCGCCGCCCCACATCTGACGTGCACGCAGCATGGCCAGCACCAACTCCACCTCGGCGTCGCCGACCGGTTCCTGGCCGAGGATGTGCAGACCGTCCCGGATCTGGACGTCCTTGATCTCGCAGAGCCAACCGTCGACGTGCAGCAGCATGTCGTCGAATACTTCTTCGTCGGGACGCTCCTCCAATCCGAGGTCCTGATGCATCTGGGCCGCGGTCATCAACGTCCAGATCTGCTGCCTGATAGCAGGCAGTTTGGCCGGGTCCAAAGCCGAAATGTTGGCGTGCTCGTCGAGCAACTGCTCGAGCCGGGAGATGTCGCCGTAGCTTTCGGCGCGGGCCATCGGCGGGATGAGGTGATCGACCAAGGTGGCGTGGGCACGACGCTTGGCCTGAGTTCCCTCGCCCGGATCGTTGACGAGGAACGGGTAGATCAGCGGCAGGTCGCCGAGCGCGGCATCGGTGCCGCACGAAGCGGACATCCCGAGGGTCTTACCTGGCAGCCACTCGAGGTTGCCGTGCTTTCCGAGGTGGACCATCGCGTCGGCACCGAAGCCGCCGTCCTGCCGTGAGGCCTGGATCCAGCGATACGCCGCGAGATAATGGTGACTGGGAGGCAGATCCGGATCGTGATAGATCGCGACGGGTCGCTCGCCGAATCCGCGAGGCGGCTGAACCATGATGACGACATTGCCGAACTGCATTGCTGCGATGACGATCTCGCCGTCGCGATCACTCGAACGGTCGACGTACAGATCACCGGGAGCCGGTCCCCAATGCTTCTCGACGGCGGACGTCAGATCCTCCGGAAGCTCGGCGAACCACGACCGGTACCGCGCCGCCGAGATGCGGATCGGATTGCCCTCGAGCTGTTCGTCGGTGAGCCAATCCGGGTCCTGTCCACCGCGCGCGATCAGTGCGTGAATGAGTGCGTCGCCATCGCGGGCGGTCAAGCCCGGAACGGCGTCGGGCCCGTCCTCGGGTCCGAGATCGTATCCCGCTGTGCGCATCTCGGTCATGAGCGAAATCGCGCTCGCCGGCGTATCGAGGCCGACGGCATTTCCGATGCGAGCATGTTTGGTCGGGTACGCCGAGAACATCAGGGCAATCCTGCGGTCCGATGCAGGAATATGGCGAAGTCGTGCATGACGCACCGCGATTCCGGCTACCCGAGCGGCACGTTCATGATCGGGTACGTAGGTGGTCAGACCGTCGCCGTCGATCTCTTTGAACGAAAACGGAACCGTGATGAGTCGACCGTCGAACTCGGGAACTGCAACCTGGGTCGCAACGTCGAGCGGCGACATGCCATCGTCGTTCGCGTCCCAGGTGGCCCGACTGCTGGTCAAGCAGAGCCCCTGCAGGATAGGAACGTCCAGTGCGGCTAGTTCGGCAACGTCCCAGGCTTCGTCGTCGCCGCCTGCGGACGCGCCTGCAGGCTTGGTTCCACCCGCGGCCAACACGGTCACGATCATCGCGTCGGCCGACTTCAAAGCGCCCAGTAGTTCCGGTTCCGCGGCGCGCAACGATGCGCAGAAGATCGGCAGCGCCTTTCCACCTTTCGCCTCGACGGCCGCGGCGAGAGCTTCGATGTAGGCAGTGTTTCCGGCCAGGTGCTGCGCTCGGTAGTAGAGGATCGCGATGGTCGGTCCATCTGCATCGGCGGGTGTCACCGAAGATTCCAGCACTCCCCACGTGGGGGTGTGGACGGGCGGAGCAAACCCATGACCGGTGAGCAGAACGGTGTCGGACAGGAAGCCGAAGAGTTCGGCAAGATTCTCCGGGCCACCTTCTGCCAGGTAATTATGAGCCTGAGCTGCGACATTGCCTGGAACGGTCGACAACTCCATCAACTCCGCGTCCGGCGCCTGCTCCCCACCGAGAACAACCACGGGAACGCCCGAGGCGAGTACCGCGTCGACGCCTTCTTCCCAGGACCGCTTCGACCCCAGTATCCGGAGGACGATCACATCGACGCCCTCGGCCAGCCCGGCGACATCGTCGGCGAGCAGGCGGGAGGGGTTTCCCCACTGGTAGTCGGCGCCGCTGGCACGCGCACTGAGCAGGTCGGTGTCCGATGTGGACAGAAGCAGGATCACGGGTACTGCCCTCCTCGGGGTTTTCGCGCCCCGCATTTGTCTTGCGTGTGGGCTCACGGGAGAGGGTCTGGCTTTCACAGTGGCGCGACCGCGCCGGACTTACACCGGCTTCCTCTCGGCCGAAGCCGTTCGAAGGGGATGCTACCGAAGAAACCTTCTGGCTCGTAACATCGGGAAACGCCGACAAGATGCACTTGTAGCCTGGACAGGTGATGTCGAGCGACCCGAGAACGACCCCCGACCGCTGCCCAGGCGCACTGACCTTGCACCAAGCAGCCGATGGCGCTCTGGCCAGGGTGCGGCTGCCCGGCGGAATGGTCAACCCTTCCCACATGCAGGTTCTCGCGAAGGCTGCCGGCGATCTCGGCAACGGGTCGATGCAGCTGACATCCCGCGGCAACATTCAATTCCGCGGGGTTCGGGACAGCACCGAGCTGGCTCGACGGCTCGCGGATGCCGGTATGTTGCCCTCCCCGTCGCACGAGCGTGTGCGCAACATTCTTGCCTCGCCTTTGACTGGTCGGGTCAATGGTGTCACCGATGTCCGAACCTTGATCACCGCACTCGACCGAGCCTTGTGCGCCCGTGCCGAGCTGGCGGATCTTCCCGGCCGCACACTGTTCGCCCTCGACGACGGCCGAGGCGATGTCACCGCTCTAAACCCGGACTTCGGTGTCCAAGCGCTCTCGCCCGAGTTGTTCGCCCTGATCCTCGGTGGCGCTGATACGGGTGTCCGGGTCTACCGCGACAGCGTCGTCGACGTTTTGGTGGACGCCGCCCGAATATTCGTCTCGTTGCGGGGCACGGAGTGGCGACTGACCGAGCTAGCCGACGGACCCGCACGAGTTCTCGCAACGCTGGGCCTCGATTCATCCGGTTACGACCCGACAAGTACGGGCCCACTGGCCACTCGACCGTCCGATACGCCCCCGATCGGGTGGCTGTCGCAGGGCGACGGACTCGTCGCGCTGGGCGGAGTTCTTGCGCTCGGAGTCCTCGACGCACGGCTCGCCGAGTTTCTCGCTGCAATCGGCAAGCCGCTCGTCGTCACGCCGTGGCGCGGGATCGTCGTGTGCGATCTCGACGAGGGCGCTGCCGAACAGGTGGTCCGAGTACTGGCTCCGATGGGCTTGATCTTCGATGCCGACTCACCCTGGGTGAACCTCAGCGCCTGCACCGGCGCACCTGGGTGCGAGAAGTCGAATGCCGACGTGCGGGGGGATCTACGTGACGCCGTGGCCGCCGGCCGAAATCTGGCTGACCAACGCGAACATTGGTCAGGATGCGAGCGTCGATGTGGCAGGCCGAAAGGCGAGATCGTGGACGTCGTCGCCACCGGCGCCGGATACCGGGTGTCATGAGGGGTCTCCGTTCTGACCTATCGTGAACTCCATGTACGACTACATCCGCGACGGTGCGGAGATCTATCGACAGTCCTTCGCGACTATTCGAGCCGAGGCGGATCTTTCGGCGTTCGCCCCTGACGTTGCGCAGGTCGTCGTTCGGATGATCCATGCCAGCGGTGAAGTCGACCTCACCGAAGTTGTCGGTGCCACACCGTCGGTTGTTTCCAACGCCCGCTCAGCCCTTGCTGCAGGTGCACCGGTTCTGTGCGATGTGAAAATGGTCGCAGCAGGTGTCACGCGCCGACGGTTGCCCGCCGACAACGAAGTGATCTGCATGCTGTCGGATCCGAGAGTGCGTGATCTCGCGGCCAAGATGGGTACGACTCGAACTGCAGCCGCGCTCGAATTGTGGGGAGATCGGCTCGATGGCGCCGTAGTTGCGATCGGTAATGCGCCGACAGCGCTGTTCCATTTACTCGAGATGCTGGCTGCAGGCGCGCCCAAACCCGCCGCGATCGTCGGGGGTCCGGTCGGTTTCATCGGTGCTGCCGAATCCAAGGAGGACCTCATCACCTCGAACTTCGGTCTCGAGTATCTGGTGGTTCGGGGGCGGCGTGGCGGTAGCGCCATCACAGCTGCCGCAGTCAATGCCATTGCAAGCGAGGAAGAATGAGCATAATTCCAGGCAAGTTGTGGGGCGTCGGCATCGGGCCCGGGGATCCCGAACTGGTGACGGTCAAAGCTGCGCGGGTCATCGGTGAAGCCGATGTCGTGGCATTCCACAGCGCCAAGCATGGCAAATCCATCTCACGCGGAGTCGCCGCCGGCTATATGCGCGAAGGTCAGATCGAAGAGCACCTGGTCTACCCGGTCACCACGGAGGCCACCGATCACCCAGGTGGCTATCAGGGAGCTATCGACGAGTTCTACGCCCAGGCAGCCGAACGCCTTGCCGCACATCTCGAGTCCGGACTCTCGGTGGTCCTTCTCGCCGAGGGCGACCCGCTCTTCTACAGCTCCTACATGCACATGCACAAGCGGCTCTGCGACCGATTCGACGTCGAGATCGTACCGGGTGTGACGTCGGTGAGCGCCGCCTCGGCCGCATTGAAGACACCACTGGTCGAGCGAGACGAAGTCTTCACGGTGCTACCCGGAACGCTGCCTGTCGCCGAGCTGACCAGACGGCTTCGAAACACCGATGCGGCCGCAATCATGAAGCTGGGGCGCACCTACCCCAATGTTGCAGCTGCACTGAAAGACTCAGGACGACTCGACGAAGCTTTCTACGTCGAACGCGCCAGTACCGGTAGCGAACGGGTCCTTGCCGCTGCCGACGTCGTCGCCGACGAGGTGCCGTACTTCTCCATCGCAGTCGTACCGAGCCCGGCGAACAATCCCGTCGAATCGCGCACGCTGGGTGAAGTGGTCGTCGTCGGGCTCGGTCCGGGCGCAGACAGGTGGACGACGGACGAGGTTCGTCATGAGCTTCGCGCTGCCACCGACCTCGTCGGTTATGTGACGTACCTCGATCGAGTCCCGTTGCAGGCCGGACAGATTCGGCATGCAAGCGACAACAAGGTCGAGTCCGAACGCGCTGCCTTCGCATTGGATCTCGCGAAGCGGGGTCGACGGGTTGCCGTGGTGTCCTCCGGCGATCCTGGAGTGTTCGCAATGGCCTCGGCGGTAGTGGAAATTGCCGCCGAAGATCAATGGTCTACCGTGCCGGTGCGGATCGTTCCCGGAATGACCGCCGCCAATGCGGTTGCAAGCCGCGTCGGTGCACCACTCGGACACGACTATGCCGTGATTTCGTTGTCGGATCGACTCAAACCCTGGGACGTCGTGGCCGCCCGCTTGTCGGCTGTGGCCGAAGCGGACATGGCGATTGCCATCTACAACCCCGCCTCGAAATCGAGGACATGGCAAATCTCGGCGACACGCGACATCCTCCTCGAGCATCGTGGACCCGACACCCCGGTGGTCATCGGCCGCGCGGTGGGAAGCGAAGACGAGTCGGTGACCACCGTACGGTTGGCCGATCTCGCCGAAGCGAGGATCGATATGCGATGCCTCCTCATCGTGGGATCCTCGCTTACCGAGATCATCGACACGGGAAGTGGCGCAATGATCTTCACGCCACGCAGGTATCCCGCGACAAAGGGACGGGCCTAGCCGGAGAGCGAACCCAGCCAGGTGACGACGTCGTCCACGGTGTGGACCACACGTCGATCGGGCGGCACTGTCGGCCGGGCGATCATGATCACTGGAATACCCAGTTCTCTCGCTGCGGTGATCTTCGCTTCGGTCATCACTCCGCCGCTGTTTTTGCTGATGACGGCGTCGATCCCACGGCGACGCATCAGTTCGATCTCGGAGTCGAGGTCGAACGGCCCTCGCGCGAGCAGTAATTCGTGATGGATAGGAAGTACCGGGTCCGGTCGATCGATACTACGAATCAGAAACCAGCTGGATTCGACCGCCGCGAATGCCGCTACCTCCTGACGCCCGATCGTCAGCAGGACGCGACCGACGTCGGCTGGAATCGCCGCCGCTGCTTCGCCTGGGGTGAATACCTCTATCCACTGGTCACCGGGCCTGCGGGACCATGGCGTGCGATGCAGTCCGAGAAGCGGGATGCGATGGTGTGCAACTGCGATGGCGGCGTTGTTCGAGATCGTGGAGGCGAAGGGATGCGTCGCGTCCACCATCGCGTCGATCTCGTGATCGTGCAGCCAACGGGTCAGCCCGTCGGCCCCGCCGAACCCGCCGACGCGCGAAGTGCCGAGCGGGAGTTTCGGGTCCCGGACGCGGCCGGCGAGAGAGGTGACGACGTCGAATCGATCGTCGCCGGACAACCGTGCGGCCAGCTCTCGCGACTCGGAGGTGCCTCCGAGTACCAGCACCCTCACTGCTTGATCGATATCCACTGCGCAACCGGAAGCTGCGGGCGCCAACTCGTGAACGAGCCCAACGGCTCTCCCCGGTAGATCTGGAACTTCCTCAACGACCCACCGTACCGATCCACGCAGTGGAGAAGAAGCGCCTCGGATTCGGCCGTCACCGCATTCGCGACGAGTCTCCCCCCTGCTCGCAGTTGTGACCAGCAGGCTTCGACCATCTCTCTCTGGGTCAGTCCGCCACCGATGAACACGGCATCGGGCTGCTCACCGTCGCCGAAGCAGTCGGGTGCAGCGCCTCGAACCTGAAGTCCCGGAACACCGAGCGCATGTGCGTTGACTTCGATCTGTGATCGCCGTGCCTCGAGAATCTCGAATGCGACTGCGGTGCACCGTGGATCCGTTCGCATCCATTCGATACCGATCGATCCGGACCCGCCTCCGACGTCGAACAACACTTCTCCCGGCGTCGGGGCAAGCGCGCTGACCGTCAAGGCGCGAACCTCGGATTTGGTCAGCTGACCGTCACCGGCGTAAACAGCGTCGGGCAGCCCTGGGATCCGACTGATCCGAGTCGAAGTGGGCGAGAACACGCACTCGACAGCGACGACGTTGAGCGGATCTCCGGGCGACTCGCCCCACGTGCGCGCAGTACCGGTCACGGACCGTTCGGCGTGTCCACCGAGTTGTTCGAAGACTGTGACAACCGAGTCCGCGAACCCCGATTCGCGCAGCAACGACACCACCTGAGCGGGGGTGTGCCGGTTTCGGGAAAGGACGATCACTCGGCTGCCGTGAGCCAAGGCGGGTAACAGCGTCGCGGCTTCGGAGTTGACGAGACTGACTGCGGTGGTGGTGTGCACCGCCCAGCCCAGCCGCGCACAGGCCAATGACATCGACGACGGGGCAGGCATCACATGCAACCGCTGGGCGCCGAATTCCCTCGCCAGCGTGACTCCGATGCCGTGGAACATGGGATCCCCGCTGGCGAGTACGCATACCCGCTTACCGTCGAACTCGTCGATCGAGGCTCGCAGGCCGGGCAACATCGGGGACGGCCACGGACGTACACGATCGTCCGGTATGGGAAGCGTCGCCAACTGCCGAGTCGAGCCGAAGACCACGTCCGAGGACAAGATCACAGCCCTGGCGGATTCGGCTACACCTTCCCAACCGTCCGCTCCGATACCGACGACGGCGATACGACCGACAGGGAGCATCAGCGAGGCATCTTTCGCCAGAGCCACGACGGCAGCAGCTTCAATCCGGCGTACAGGGGTCCGAGAATGCCGGGCACCCACACCCGAGACTTCTTTCGTGCCAGTGCATGCACGACGGCATCAGCAACTTGGTCCGGCGTACTGGAAAACGGTGCGGGAGACATCCCCTCGGTCATCGATCCGATGACGAATCCTGGGCGAACCAGTAGCAGTGATACCCCAGACCCATGCAGTGCATCCGCTAGACCGCCCGCGAAACCGTCGAGGCCGGCCTTGGCCGAGCCGTACACATAGTTGGCTTTGCGCACGCGAACGCCTGCCACGGAGGAGAACACTACAAGTTCGCCGCTCCCCTGTTGGCGCATCATCCGAGCCGTATGAGTGAGAACGGAAACCTGGGCGACGAAGTCGGTATGCACTATCGCCATCGCATGCTCGGCGTCCGATACCGCCCGTGAATGATCGCCGAGGATTCCGAATGCCAGAACAACGGTCGCCAACGGGCCGTACTCCTGCGCGACGGATTCGAGAAACTCGCCGTGCCGGCTCACGTCGTCGGCATCGAACTCCACCGTTGCGACGCTGTGTGCACCACCGGCCCGCAATCGCCCTACCTGCGAGGAAAGCTGGTCGCTCCGCCTCGCGGCAAGTACGACGGTCCGACCCGGTGCGAGCCGCGTCGCCACCTCCATACCGATCTCGCTGCGGCCCCCTAGAAGCAGGACTGTGCCGACATGGCGCGGAAAAGTGTCACTGGGTGGAGTGGACGTCACGACTGACAGTCTCGCCGATTACGGTCGTAGCATGGCCACCACCCCCGCAGACCCCGCAGCCCTCACCGCCGAGGCGACCGAATTTCTCACCCAACGTCATCTCGCCACGCTGACGACACTCCGCGCCGACGGCACTCCCCACGTCGTCGCTGTTGGGTTCACCTGGGATCCCGAAGCTCGCCTTGCGCGCGTGATCACCGGCCGAACGACACAGAAGGCGATCAACGCTGCACGAGGTGGATACGCAGCTGTCAGTCAGATCGAAGGACCGCGATGGCTGACTTTGGAAGGGCCGAGCACCGTGCTGACGGACCGAGACGACGTCCACGAGGCCGAGCGGAGATATGCCGAGCGCTACCGAGTCCCTCGGGAGAATCCAGAACGCGTCGTCATCACGATCGCCGTCCAACGGATACTCGGCTCCCGGTCACTGCTCGCGCGCTGATCTACGTGGTCGGCAATACCGCCAGCCCGTGCGGCCGAAGATTGACCGACTCACACCCGTCCGCGGTGACGATCACGATGTCCTCGATGCGCGCACCCCACTGGCCCCGAAAATAGATCCCGGGTTCGATGCTGAAGGCCATCCCCTCGACCAATTCGATGTCATTGCCTGCCACGATGTAAGGCTCCTCGTGAACCGACAGACCGATTCCGTGGCCGGTGCGGTGCAGGAACACATTTCCTAGTCCCTCGGCGGACAGCACGTCGCGCGCTGCCGCGTCGATGGTCTCGGCTCGCGCACCGGGCCTGACTGCGTCGACTGCCGCCTGTTGTGCTCGCTCGAGAACGGCGTACTGCTCGGCAACTTCGGCAGAGGGCTCGCCCAGAACGTAAGTCCGCGTCGAATCGGAGTTGTACCCCGGCGCGACGGGCCCGCCGATGTCGATCACAACGACATCTCCTGCCTCGATGATGCGCTCCGACACCTCGTGATGCGGATCCGCGCCGTGGGGACCGGAACCGACGATGATGAACGCTGCCTCGGTGTGTCCCTCCTCCACGATCGCGGCGCCGATGTCGTGCGCAACTGCAGCCTCAGTTCGGCCGACCCTGAGGAAGTCCCCCATTCGGGCGTGCACCCGGTCGATTGCATGGCCGGCGCGCCGAAGCGCCTCGATCTCGGCGCTGTCCTTCGACATTCGCAGTTGCCGCAACACCGCGGTCGCCAAAATCGGTGTCCGCCCCATTTTCTCGGCCAACGGCACGAAGTGCAATGCCGGCATGGCGTCGTCGACCGCGGTCTTCGCACCGGACGGCAAGATGGCGGCGACAAGTGCGTAGGGACTGACTCCATCCACCCAATCGGTAATGACGAGACCGAGATCACCGACCGCGGAATCCCGCAAGGCTGCCAACTCGATCCGCGGGACGATCAGGGTGGGGCTCGAGCCATCCGCAGGGATCACCAGGCAGATCAGCCGCTCGAACGAACTAGCCCGCGAACCGACCAGATATTGCAGATCTGGACCAGGGGTGACCAGCAAGGCATCCAGACCCGCCTGCCCGGCGTACTCGGCCGCGCGAGCCAGCCGCGAAGCATAGATTTCTGTCGCGAATCGGGTGGGTGACGACGTGGAATCGGAACTCATGACTTCAGGTTAACGGCGTTTGGCAAGATGATGTCCATGACAGCCCCGGGAACGTCACCTCTTCTCCTTCTCGACGGAGCCAGCCTGTGGTTTCGGGCCTACTACGCGCTACCCGAATCGATCACGGCCCCGGATGGGCGACCGGTCAACGCCGTGCGGGGATTCATCGACATGGTCGCCGCTCTGATGGCTCGAACCGAGCCGCGCCGTCTCGCCGTCTGCCTCGATCTCGATTGGCGCCCACAGTTTCGAGTGGATGCAGTGCCGTCGTACAAGGCGCATCGCGTCGCAGAAGTACTGCCCGACGCCGGATCGAGCGAGGAAGTACCCGAAACACTGACACCGCAGGTCGAGATGATCATGAACGTTCTCGCTGCCGCGGGGATCGCCACTGCCGGATCGGTCGGACTCGAAGCCGACGACGTACTCGGAACTCTGGCCGCGCGCGAGCGAGAAGATCCGGTCGTCGTCGTCAGCGGAGATCGAGATCTGCTGCAGGTTGCATCCGATGAACCCAACCAGGTCAGGGTGCTCTACGTCGGGCGGGGGTTGGCGAAGGCCGAGTTGTTCGGCCCCACGGAAGTGGCAGACAAGTACGGGGTTCCCCTGCACCGGGCGGGCGAAGCATATGCCGAACTCGCCCTTCTACGCGGTGATGCCTCGGACGGGCTCCCGGGCGTGAAAGGCGTCGGCGAGAAGACGGCGTCGACGCTCATGCTGCGCTACGGCTCGGTGGCCGACCTGCGCGCAGCGGTGAACGATCCAGCATCCGATCTAGCGAAGGGCATCCGAGCAAAACTGACCGCGGCGAGTGACTACCTGGACGCAGCACTGCCCGTAGTTCGCGTCGTCACCGATGCCGAGGTCGAGTTCTCACGGCCGGACATCATCCCAGCTGTGCCCGCCGACCCGGATCGGCTGTCGCAGCTGGCTTCCGAACTCGGAATCGGCAGCGCCGTGGATCGACTGACCTCGGCACTGGGCACCTACGGACGTTCCTGACGTACGAAACCCAGCTGCACTCCGTATCTCAGCTGGGTTTCGTACGTCAGTTGGTCCCAGTACGTCAGTTGGTCCCGGTATGTCAGCGCGGACGTGATACCTCGTAGGTTCCGGTGTCATCGGTGAACGTCAACGTCACCTTCTTGTCGATGCCATCGACTCGCACCGAGCAATCGAAGGATGCACCTTTTTCGACGGCCTGGCCGCTGGGGCAATCTACGTTCGAAACGCTTGTGGCGCCGTAGGTTCCGGAGACAATCTCTTCGATTCCGGCCTCGGCTGCGTCAGCATCGAGGGTCTTCGTTCCACCCAAGGTCGCAAAAAGCACCCCACCGATGAGAAGAATTGCGACGACCAACCCGCCGATCACGAACAGGGGTGTCTTCGACTTGGTGCCCTGAGGTGGTTGTTGACCTGGATTCCACTGCTGCTGACCGGGCTGCTGCTGACCTGGATACATGCTGCCGTACTGGGCCTGCGGGTTTTGACCTTGTAGATACTGCCCCTGCGGATACTGGCCCTGCGGGGACTGACCTTGCGGGAACTGACCCTGGGGAAATTGGCCTTGTGGGAACTGGCCTTGCGGGAACTGGCCCTGGGGAAATTGCCCCTGCGTGAACTGGCCCTGCTCGAAGGACTGAGTTGGATAGTTACCCTGCCCCTGGGGCTGCGCTGGGTATTGCCCCTGTGAATAGGGCGGCTGCTGCGGGTAGCCCTGAGTCGGTTGGCCAGATGTGGGTCCGGCTTGGCCCCATGCTTGCTGACCAGGTGCTTGCTGACTGGGTCCCTGTTGCTCCCATGGCTGACCGGTCGTCGGGAATTCAGAACCAGAATGGGTCTCCGACGCTGGTTCTTCCCGTTGCCCCTGATTACGCGACCACTGCTCATCAGGGTTGTTCGGACCGTAAGGGCCGGTCATCTCGCCTCCACTTGAATCGATGTCGTCACACCTTAACGGAATTACCTCAAGCCGCATCGACTGCGACAACACCACGTCGTAAGGCAGTAACTGCGCGAGCAGCCGTCTTGGATATCTCCGGATCCGGCGAAGCGAGACGTACTTGATCGAGTAGATCGATGACCTGTCGGCACCATCGAACGAAATCGCCCCCGGACAGAGCTTTTCCGTTGTCTCCTGCAGCTACGAGAGCATCTACGAGCGAGCTGTCGCTGGCCCAGCGATACACGGCTTTCACGAACCCCATATCGGGTTCACGTGTCGGCGGTAGAGAGTGTCGAATCTCGTCGGCGCGCAATTCCGTCCATACCCGGACCGTCTCGGTCAGCGCATGACGCACGGGTCCGGTTGGCCCCTGCGGAGTCGAGTCGCCTTCTTGTCGTGACTCGAACACGACCGAGGACACAACGGCTGCAAGTTCGGCGGGAGCAAGGCCGAGCCAGAGGCGTTGCCGCAGGCACTCGGCGACAAGCAGGTCCGATTCGGAGTAGATGCGGCTCAATCGCGAACCGTTGCCCGTCACCTCGGGTGTACGACCGGCAGTGATGTACTCCCTTTCGGCAAGCAGCGACAAAATCCGATCGAATGTACGCGCCAACGAATTGGTCGTGGCGGACACCTTGCGTCGCATCGATTCGTTCTCCCGAGCAAGCCTGTTGTACCGCTCGCCCACTCGGCCGAGTTCCTCACGATCGGACCTCGAATGAACTGGATGCGAACGTATGCTCCGCCTCAACGTGGCGAGTTCGCGGTCGTCGGCCGCCGTGGATTTACGGCGTCGGTGATCCGATGGCACGGAGATGCCGGTCGAACGCAACGCCGCCGCCAAATCACGCCGAGTCCTCGCTGTTCGATGATCGACGTAACGAGGCAAACGCATCGCGCCCAAGGAGTCTGCAGGAGAGGGGAAGTCGGCAGCCGACACTCGTCCGGCCCACTTGTCCTCGGTCAGAACCAGGGGCCGAGGATCGGTGAGGTCGTCATCGGGCTCGAGGACAACAGCCAACCCGCTGCGTTTGCCGCTGGGAACGGATACGACGTCGCCACGCTTGAGAGTTCGTAGCGATTCGACGGCATTGTCCCTTCGGTCCTGCCGTCCCTGACGCTCGAGGGTTTTCTCGCGGTCCTTCAGTCGTTCCCGCAGTTTGGCGTACTCGAAGTATTCGCCCTCCGGTCCACCCAGTCGCGCACCCAACTGGGTCAGAGTCACATCGTTGCGCTCGATGCCGCGAACGAGACCGACGACAGATCGGTCCGCTTGAAACTGGGCAAACGAGCGTTCCAGCAATGCGCGCGAGTCGGCAGCTCCGAACTGTTCGACCAGATTGATCGACATGTTGTAACCCGGGCGGAATGAACTCCGCAGCGGAAAGGTGCGGGTCGATGCCAGACCCGCTACTTCGGTCGGCTCGGTTCCCGGCTGCCACAACACGACCGCATGACCTTCGATATCGATGCCGCGGCGGCCCGCTCGACCCGTCAGCTGGGTGTACTCCCCCGGAGTCAACTCCGCATGAGTTTCGCCGTTGAACTTGACCAGCTTCTCGAGCACGACGGTGCGTGCAGGCATATTGATGCCCAGAGCCAAGGTTTCGGTGGCAAACACTGCCCGGACCAGGCCTTTGACGAACAGCTCTTCGACCGTATGTCGGAAGACCGGCAGCATGCCCGCATGATGGGCAGCGAGACCCCGCTCGAGGGCCTCGCGCCACTCCCAGAAGCCGAGTACTTCGAGATCCTGACGGGGAAGCTCGGAAGTGTGCTTTTCGACAATGTCGCGAATCTCTTCGACCTGCTCCGGCGTCGTGAGAACCAACCGGGAACGCAGACATTGCGTCAGCGCGGCGTCACAACCGGCACGGCTGAAGATGAAAGTGATCGCCGGGAGTAGACCTTCCTGATCTAGCCGAGCGATAACTTCGGGCCGCGGCAGAGGGCGATTGTTCGCACTCGCTCCGTGTCCACCACGCCCGCGCCCTCTTCCATGGGGCGCTTGCCATCTGTCGACGTAATCGAGTGACTGCCGTTCCTTCACATGGCGGACCAGATCGCGGTCGACGACAGGTTTTGCCGCACCCCCGCTGGAGTGAGAGCGATTGTCGAACAAATCGAACAACCGGCGGCCGACCATGATGTGCTGCGACAACGGCACCGGTCGATTCTCGTCCACCACGACGGTGGTATCTCCCCGGACCGTCTCCATCCACGCGCCGAACTCCTCGGCGTTGCTCACGGTCGCCGACAGGCTGACCAGTCGAACGTCCTGCGAGAGATGAAGAATCACCTCTTCCCACACCGCACCCCGGAACCGATCCGCGAGATAGTGAACCTCATCCATGACCACGTGGGACAGTCCCCGAAGGGCATTCGAGTTGGCATAGAGCATGTTTCGCAAGACTTCGGTCGTCATCACGACGATCGGAGCATCGGGATTGATGCTCGAGTCACCGGTCAACAGGCCGACAGTCGACCGGCCGTACCGTGCCGTCAGCTCGGCGAACTTCTGATTGCTCAGTGCTTTGATCGGAGTCGTATAGAAGCACTTGCGACCCGATGCGAGGGCGAGATGAACGGCGAACTCACCGATAATCGTTTTACCCGCACCGGTGGGAGCGCACACCAGCACGCCGTGGCCTGCCTCCAACGCCGTACAGGCATCGATTTGGAAACGATCGAGTGGAAAGCTCAGCTCACCGGCGAACTTCTGCAATTCGGACGTCGAGGCGCTCACTCGATCACGTCAGATCGTGTCGGTGAAGTCCTGCTGGGGTTGACGGGGTGCCTCGACCTTGCTCGGTGCCTCGACCTTGTTCGGTGATTCGATGGATCCAGTGAAATCGATCGACGATGCTTCGTCATCGGATACATCACCCCATTCCTCGCTACTCTTGCGCAATTTACGCCTGTCGTGAATGCGAGCGATCTGCACTGCCATCTCGAACAGGATCGTAAGTGCCAACGCCAATGCCAACATCGAGAACGGGTCTTGTCCGGGCGTTGCGATCGCAGCGAAGACGAACAGTCCGAAAATCAGTCCGCGGCGCCATGCTTTCAATCGTTCGTAGGTCAAGATGCCCACGAAATTCAACGCCACCACCAGAAGCGGAATCTCGAAGCTGACACCGAAAATGATCAGCAAATTGATCAAGAACCCGAAGTACTGGTCACCGCTGAGCGCCGTGATCTGAACGTTGTCACCGATGGACAACAAGAAGTGCAGGCCCTTGGCCACGACGAAGTACGCGAGAATCGCACCTGCGACGAACAGTGCAGCCGCGGACGACACGAACGCGATCGCATAACCGCGTTCCTTCGCGTAGAGACCTGGGGTGATGAAGGCCCACAGCTGGTAGAGCCATATAGGACATGCCAACACCACGCCGGCGGTGAACGCGACCTTGAATCGGAGGAGGAACTGATCGAATGGGCCGGTAGCCAGCAAGCGGCACGAATCGTCGTTGCTCAGATTCGCTCTCAAACTTGGATCGAGCGAGCAATAAGGACCGCGTAGGAGGTCACCGAGGCTCTCGAAGCCGAACAAGGTGTGCGAGTACCAGAAAAAGCCGAAGGCCGTCGTCACGGCAACGGCGAGCAGAGCCCACATCAACCGAGTCCGCAACTCGTACAAGTGATCGACCAACGACATCGTGCCGTCGGGATTCAGTCGGCGCTTGCTTCGCCTTGGGTCGAACGGGATTCGCATTCTCTGTCTTCGCTCAGCAGTGAACCGGGGTGCTGATCAGCACCCCGGTTAGCTACGTATCGTTCTTCTCAGGCCGACTTGGTGTCAGGTCGGCTGCTCACACCGTCGACGGGATGAGCGTCCACGGCGTGCGGGTCGACCGGCACCGCAGGATTGAGCTGCGTCGGCGCGGCAGGTTGAGCGGCAGGAGCTTCGGCCTTGCCGTCGTTCTGCATCTCCTTCACTTCGCTTTTGAAGATGCGCAGCGAGCGGCCCAGTCCCCGAGCTGCTTCGGGCAGCTTCTTGGAACCGAACAGAATTACGACGACCACCGCGACGATGGCCCAGTGCCACGGGCTCAAGGCTCCCATGTGTACCTCCCAGAATCAGATACCTCGAGCGTACCCGACATCAGACCTAGTCGGACCCGAAGAAACCGAGTGTTAACGGCAAGTTCATTGATATTGAGCAGTGCGAAACAACCTCGCTCGAATCATTCACCGAGCTCAGCATAAGCAGCCAGCGCGGTCTGGGCGCGTTCGTTGACGCTGCGCTGCAGTTCCGGCGGTCCGAGCACCGCGATACCCGTACCGAAACCAAGCGTCAAACGGGTCATCCACGCCAAGGTCGCGAATCGCATCGTCACCGTGATCGAGCCATCTGCCGCAGCACCTATCTGAGTCATCGGGTAGTAGTCCATCACCCACACGAAACTGGGTTGGATCTCGAGTAGAGCCTGTGGGAGCGAGGGGTCGTCATTGAAGATCTCGAAACTGTCGTCCTGTGGCACGCCCTCGGGAGGGCGCGACGGCTCGGAAAGCTCGACTGCGCTGTCGATTCGATCGAATCGAAACAGTCGCACTCCCTCGGCGCGACGGCACCAAGCCTGCAGGTAGCTGTGATCGTCGATCAGGACAGTTCGGATCGGATCGACGATTCGTTCGGACACGGCGTCACGCGAAGCGGAGTAATAGGTCAATTCGAGCGCATGTCGATTCCGAAGGGCAGAGCGGATGGCGGCCGCCGCCTCGCTCTCCGGTACCGATGTCGCCGTATCTTGCCCGGATGATCGGGGGACGTTGGCGGCAGCAGCTCCCGCCGCATCCTCGATCTTCGCGATCGCGCGCTGCGCAGCTGACGGATCCACCATCCCCGGCATCGAGGTCAATGAACGAAGTGCGACGAGCAGGGCCGTGGCTTCGGTCGACGTCAACCGCAGCGGACGATCGATTCCGGCAGAGAACGTCACCTCGATGCTCTCCTCGGAGAAGGACAGGTCGATGAGATCTCCGGGACCGTAGCCGGGCAATCCGCACATCCAGAGCTGATTCAGATCGGTCATCAGGGTCGTGGTGGATACGCCGAGCTCGCGCGCTGCTTCGGCTGCGCTCAGGCCCGGATTGGCCAGGAAGAAAGGCACCATGTTGAGGAGTCGGGCCAACCGCACCGACAGTCGCGCGCTCACCGTGACGCCGCGACCGCTGCGGAACGCAGCGCACGAATGACGTCGGCACGTAGCTCCGGCGGATCCAGTACCAAAGCATCACCCCCGTGCCCTGCCACGAGACGGGTCACCCATTCCCACGAACGTACCGGGATCTGTACGACCGATCCGCTTCTTCCGCCGACTGTGCGGTCCTCCAGCGCAGTTCCCAGTCTTCTGATCTCGAATGCGGCATCGTCGACAACCCAAACGGTTGCCGATCCGCTGACCTCCGCGGTTCCGGCAACTCGTTCGACAATGGACTGAAGATCGATGCCCTCGGGCTTACGGACACTTCCGGTGCGCCCGAACGTGGAAACGTCATCGCCGATCCGCGACAACCGGAACGTCCGAATGTCGTCGCGATCGACGTCGTGCCCCACCAGGTACCACCGTCCGCGAAACGTGACTACGCCCCACGGTTGCACGGTGCGAGTGACGTAAGGGTCTGTGGTCGAGCCTCGATGCTCGAAACGGACGGACCGCCCCGCGTCGATTGCCGAAAGCAAGGCACCGAGCGCAGGTTCGGAGCCTCTGGTCCGCGCTGGAACCGCGGTGACCGACGCCGCCGATTGGTCCTGATCGACCTGAATGCCGGCGGCACGTAGCTTGAGGAGCGCGCTTTGCGCTGCGGAAGTCAACTCTGGGGACTCCCACAACTGCACGGCGACTGCGACGGCGGCGGCTTCTTCTCGGCTGAGATCGATGGCCGGGAGCTCGTAGGCATCACGATTGATCCGATAGCCCTCGATCCCTCCCGAGCCGGCAGCCAGCCCGGTCTCCAACGGCACGCCGAGATCGCGGAGTTCGTTCTTGTCTCGCTCGAACATGCGACTGAACGCTTCGTCGGTCCCCGAGTCTCCGTACCCTGCGACGCTGTCTCGGATCCGCTCCGCGGTCACGAACTGCCGCGTCGACAGGAGACAGATGACCAGGTTCATCAATCGCTCGACTTTGGTGATCGCCACTATGGCAGCCTAATGGTCGATGCGTGACCCGCTACATCGAAGCGATCAGACGCTCCACGCGTTCGTCGACCGAACGGAACGGATCCTTGCACAGCACGGTGCGCTGTGCCTGGTCGTTCAGCTTGAGATGTACCCAGTCCACGGTGAAGTCGCGTCCTGCTTCCTGCGCGGCGGTGATGAATTCGCCTCGTAGCTTCGCGCGAGTCGTTTGCGGTGGCACATTGACCGCCTCGTCGATTTGTTCGTCTTCGGTGATGCGTTTGACCAAGCCTTTGCGTTGAAGAACGTCGAACACCCCGCGACCGCGCTTGATGTCGTGATACGCCAAGTCGAGCTGAGCGATCTTCGGATCCGACAGCTCCATCGAGTAGCGATCCTGGTAACGCTGGAACAGCTTGCGCTTGATCACCCAGTCGATCTCGGTATCGACCTTCGCAAAGTCCTGCGCTTCCACGGCGTCGAGAGTGCGGCCCCACAGATCGACCACTTGCTCCACCTGTGGATCGGGTTCTCGGGACTTCAGGTGTTCGACGGCTCGCGCGTGGTACTCACGCTGGATCTCCAGTGCACTGGCCTGACGGCCACCGGCCAGGCGGACAGGCTTCCTGCCGGTCAGATCGTGGCTTACCTCGCGAATCGCCCGAATCGGGTTGTCCAGAGCGAAGTCTCGGAAGGAGACGCCGGCCTCGATCATTTCCAGAACGAGCGCAGCGGTACCGACCTTGAGCATGGTGCTCGACTCGGACATGTTCGAGTCACCGACGATGACATGCAGACGCCGGTACTTCTCGGCATCGGCGTGTGGTTCGTCTCGGGTGTTGATGATCGGTCGAGAGCGCGTAGTCGCGGAGGACACACCTTCCCAGATGTGTTCGGCCCGCTGAGAGAGGCAGAACGTCGCAGCTTTGGGGGTCTGCAAAACCTTGCCGGCCCCACAGATCAATTGGCGAGTCACCAGGAAAGGCAGCAAGACGTCGGAGATTCGGGAGAACTCCCCTGCGCGTGCCACCAGAAAGTTCTCGTGGCAGCCGTAGGAGTTACCGGCCGAATCGGTGTTGTTCTTGAACAGGTAGATATCGCCGCCGATACCTTCTTCGGCGAGACGCTGTTCCGCATCGATCAGCAGGTCTTCGAGCACGCGCTCACCGGCTCGGTCGTGCGTGACGAGCTGCAGAAGGCTGTCGCACTCGGCCGTCGCGTACTCCGGATGCGAACCTACGTCGAGGTACAACCGCGCACCGTTACGAAGAAAAACGTTGGAGCTACGGCCCCAGGACACGACTCGGCGAAACAGGTAGCGGGCCACCTCGTCGGGACTCAGCCGCCTGTGCCCGTGAAATGTACATGTCACACCGAACTCGGTCTCGATGCCCATAATTCGTCGTTGCACACTTCGACAGTACAACGACCCAGCACCCACCTGGGGTCCGAACGTCCCGACTTCTGTCGTGTCACCTCGCTCCGCATAGGCTTGAACTGTGAAGCACAGGCCATCGCGACTACCCGACCTGATCCATACCTGGGACGTAAGAGTGTTCGATCGCATTGCTGTGAGCCGCGCGTCCGCTGCCGATCCACTGTTGCGCGAACTCAGTACGGCCGCGAATCACAGTCTTCTGTGGGCAGCCTCGGCAGGACTGCTCGCTGCCCGCCCCGGCCCGACGCGTCGTGGCGCTGTTCGCGGACTTCTTGCCGTCGCCGGCGCAAGTGCAGTCGCAAACGGCGTTCTCAAGCCACTCCTACCGCGTACCAGGCCAGGGTTCGAGCGGACTCCACTCGTCCGGCGCCTGCTGTCTCCACCCGAGTCTTCCTCATTCCCGTCCGGACACTCCGCGTCGGCGGCAGCATTCGTTGTCGGGGTTTCCCTCGAATCACCGCTCGCAGGAGCGCTTGTGGCTCCGCTCGCAGCCGCAGTCTGCTATTCAAGGGTGCACACGGGCGTCCATTGGCCATCCGACGTCGTCGCAGGCGCTGCTCTGGGTGCGGGTATCGCCCTGTCGACCAGGAGGTGGTGGGCGGTTCGCACAGAGGAAGCAGCAGAGCTCGGCACTTCCATCGAAGCACCCGCGTTGCCGAAGGGAAGAGGACTACTCATCCTCACCAATCCGGGTTCCGGGACGAACGACGACATGTCGGCCGTAATCAGCGAACTGCTCCCCGAGGCCGAACAATTCGCCCCGGATGTCGACACCGATTTCAACGAACAACTCGAGAAACGCATCAGCGAAGGCAGACCGCGAGCGCTGGGAGTGTGCGGAGGTGACGGCACGATCGTCAGTGTGGCGGAATCAGCTGTTGCACACGGACTCCCGCTTGCAGTGTTCCCTGGAGGAACGCTCAACCATTTTGCCAGAGACGCCGGGGTCGCCAGCGTCGAAGCGACAGTGCATGCCATCGAGAGTGGATACGCATCGCGGGTCGATCTCGCATCGGTGATCGTCGACGGTTCTCGGTCTGTTCATTTCGTCAATACGGCAACGTTCGGCGGGTATCCGGATTCCGTACGACTTCGAGAACGCTTGGAAGGCAAGATCGGTAAATGGCCGGCAGCGGCGGTAGCGATGATCCGTGTTCTGGCAGCGGCGGCACCCTTGAAGATTTCCCTCGACGGCCAGCCGAAATCGGTGTGGATGCTGTTCGTCGGCAACGGCCAGTACCACCCCAGTGATCAGGTTCCGATGTCTCGACGCTCCATCGGTTCTGGCACGCTCGATGTTCGGTATCTTCCATCGAAGCCGTTTCTGTCGCGCACGAGACTGCTGATCGCAGCGTTGACCGGCACGCTCGGAACTTCGGCAACCTATGTGCATTCCGTTACTAGAACGTTGAGTGTGAAGGTCACCGGCTCGGAGGTTGCACTCGCGACCGACGGCGAAGTAACCGCTGACGGTAGTGAATTCACGTTCTCCACCGACGACAATGGCCTCGTACTCTACCGCGACAGGTAGCGCACGAGGCCGGCCCGCAACAACTCAATCAGCCGTCGAGGACTCGGAAGTCGATGCGAGATTGGGCAACATTTCCTGCAACGCCGGGCCCGCTATGCGTCGAAACGCACGCCGGGGGCGAGCTTGGTCGAGAACGGCGACTTCGAGGGAACTGACTTCGAGAACTTTCTTCTCGGAGTCGACTCCGGTCGTAGTCGTCGACACCGTGCCCTGAGCAAGTGCGTCGACTGCGATATTCACCGCAGCGCTGAGGTCGAGCCCCCGCCGGTAGGACGTCCGAAGCGCGGTGACTATCGGTTCGGTAGTGCCGCCCATGACGACGAACTCCTTCTCGTCGACGATCGAACCGTCGTAGGTGATTCGGTACAGCTGCGTCGACGACGGCTCATCGGAGTGACCTACCTCGGCAACACAGATCTCCACCTCGTACGGCTTGAGTTGCTCGGTGAAGATCGTACCGAGCGCCTGGGCGTAGGTTTTGGCGAGAGAACGTCCGGTGACATCACGCCGGTCGTAGGTGTAGCCCTTGGTATCGGCGTGCAGAATCCCAGCCTTGCGGAGGTTTTCGAACTCGTTGTACTTGCCTACGGCTGCGAAACCGAGTCGGTCGTAGAGTTCGCTGACCTTGTGGAGTGCCGAAGAGCGGTTCTCGGCGACGAACAACACACCCTCGGCGAAGGTCAAGACGATGACACTTCGACCTCGTGCGATGCCTTTGCGTGCCAGCTCCGAGCGATCGCGCATGATCTGCTCGGCTGATGCGTAATACGGCATCGTCATGACGAAAGCCCCCCGTCCTGAGCGCGTTCGGCTATCACTGCCCGAGCGGCATCGGTAATTCGTGATTCGGCAACGTCGACCGCACCGACACTCGTGATGGTGACAGCGGTCGGATAGATGCCACGTGTCACATCCGGTCCACCAGTCGCGGAGTCGTCATCTGCTGCGTCGAAGAGGGACTCCACGGCTGCACGCAGCGCGGCTTCCTCGTCCATGCCCGGTGAAATCAGCTTCTTCAGTGCCGATTTCGCGAACAGCGATCCCGAACCCACCGAGTGATAACCGGATCGCTCTTCGTACCTGCCGCCGACCACGTCGTATGAGACGATGCGACCAGCAACCTCGGGATCGGCTGCGTCGACGTCGAATCCGACCAGCAGGGGCACTGCTGCCAGGCCCTGCATTGCGGCACCCAGGTTGCTACGGACCATCGAAGACAGCTTGCTCGCCTTACCGTTGAACGTTAGCGGAACGCCCTCGATCTTCTCGTAATGTTCGAGTTCGACGGTGAACAGACGCACGAGTTCGATTGCGATGCCTGCAGTCCCGGCAATGCCCGCCGCCGAGTATTCGTCGGTGACGAAGACTTTCTGCATGTCTCGGTTGGCAATGAGATTGCCCTGAGTCGCACGACGATCGCCGGCGATGAGAACGCCACCGGCGAAGGTGACCGCGACGATGGTCGTACCGTGGGGCGCCAGATCCGACATCGTCACGAAATCGCCTGCACTTCCGCGTGGATCCGCACCTGCTTCCGGCGAAAATCGATTTCCCGGAAGCAGGTGCGGCGCATGATCACGTAGGTGGTCGGTGAACGAAGAATGATGCGAGCCGAATGTCGGCAGCAGATCATCGAGCACAGACGCCGTCCGGTCCAACCTCACTGGCCGCCCTTCTGAACGTAAGCACGTACGAAGTCTTCGGCGTTTTCCTCGAGCACGTCGTCGATCTCGTCGAGTAGGTCGTCGGTTTCCTCTGCCAGCTTCTCGCGCCGTTCCTGACCACCGCCGGCCTCACCGGGGACCTCGTCGTCGCCGTCGCCACCGCCAGAGCGTCGTGTCTGCTCTCGAGCCATAGTCGCCGACCTCCTTACGTATTCGCAGTACCTGCTCGGACCTTCACCCTACCGATTCGGCGCTGAGACGGGTGGCAAGACACCAGATCAGGCAGGAGCGGAGCCCGCGGAGTGACCGACGTCAGGCAGGAGCGGAGCCCGCGGAGTGACCGACGTCAGGCAGGAGCGGAGCCCGCGGAGTGACCCAGGTCAGGCAGGAGCGGAGCCCACGGAGTGACCCAGGTCAGGCAGGAGCGGAGCCCGCGGAGTGACCGAGATGAACAGGAGTGAGAGCTGGGTGGATCAGGTGGTGAGTTGTTCGACGAGCTCTGCGGCGGTGTCGGCGGACTCGAGGAGTGCCCCTACATGCGCTTTGCTGCCCCGCAGCGGTTCCAGGGTCGGTATTCGTACCAAGGAATCGCCACCGAGGTCGAAGATCACCGAGTCCCAGCTTGCGGCTGCGATGTCGGCCCCGAATTTGCGGAGGACCTCTCCGCGGAAATAGGCCCTGGTGTCGGTCGGCGGGTTGGTCACTGCGTCGAGGATCTGCTGTTCGGTGACGAGACGCTGCATGGATCCGCGCGCCACGAGTCGGTTGTAGAGACCCTTGTCGAGCCGCACATCCGAGTACTGCAGATCCACGAGATGCAGTCGCGGCGCTGACCATCCGAGGCCTTCGCGCTGCCGAAACCCCTCGAGCAGGCGGAGTTTCGCCGGCCAGTCGAGCAGATCCGAGCATTCCATCGGGTCGCGTTCGAGTAGGTCGAGGACCATCGCCCATTTCTCGAGGATGTCCGCAACCCGTGGGTCGTCGTTGCCTTCTCCGGCTACGAACTTGGCGACGCGTTGATGGTAGATCCGCTGCAGTGCCAAGGCAGTCAGTTCTCGACCGTCTGTAAGTGCGACGGTCTGCCGCAATGTCGGGTCGTGGCTGATCTGATGAACTGCGGTGACGGGACGCGCCAGCTGAAGATCCGAGAGGTCGACGCCTGCCTCGATGATGTCGAGGACGAGCGCTGTCGTTCCGACCTTCAAATAGGTCGCCATCTCGGCAAGATTGGCGTCGCCGATGATGCAGTGAAGTCTCCGATACTTGTCTGCATCTGCATGCGGTTCGTCCCGGGTATTGATGATTCCGCGCTTGAGTGTCGTTTCGAGGCCGACTTCTACCTCGATGTAGTCGGCGCGCTGCGAGAGCTGGAAGCCTGCTTCGTCACCGGATTGACCTATTCCTACCCGGCCCGACCCGGTGAAGACCTGACGGGATGCGAAGAACGGAGACAGACCGGCTATGACAGCCGAGAAAGGTGTCGCGCGGGACATGAGGTAGTTCTCGTGAGTTCCGTACGAGGCGCCTTTGCCGTCGACGTTGTTCTTGTACAGCTGGAGTCGCGGGGCACCGGGCACGCTGGAGGCATGCCGTGCCGCGGCCTCCATCACCCTCTCGCCTGCCTTGTCCCAGATGACTGCATCGAGCGGATCGCGTACTTCTGGTGCCGAGTATTCCGGATGTGCGTGGTCGACGTACAGCCGTGCACCGTTGGTGAGAATCATGTTGGCGGCGCCGATCTCGTCGGCATCGATGATCGGTGCGGGTCCGCTGAAACGACCGAGATCGAACCCACGAGCGTCACGCAGGGGTGACTCGACCTCGTAGTCCCAGCGGGTTCGCTTCGCCCGAGGCACTCCGGCCGCGGCTGCATAGGCCAGCACTGCCTGAGTGGACGTGAGAATCGGGTTGGCCGTTGGATCGGTTGGGGAGGAGATTCCGTACTCGACCTCGATGCCAATGATGCGCTCCATACATCCGAGCCTAGGTGATGGCCGGATCTACAATCGAACGACCAGGCCGGTCCGGATCGATACCGTCGCATCATTGCGTCGTAGCACCGAGGGCGAAGTGCCGTTTCCTCGCGTAATCAGAACTGCTCGACGCACCTACCGAACGAGCGGCGTGTGCGTCGAGCAGTTCTGATTGACGATCTTGCTTTCGAGAAACTCGGTTGCTACAGGTACTGCCCCGTGTTCGATTCGGTGTCGATTGCGCGGGAAGCACTTGCGTTCTTGCCGGTGACCAGGGTGCGAATGTAGACGATGCGCTCGCCTTTCTTCCCCGAGATTCGAGCCCAGTCGTCCGGGTTGGTGGTGTTGGGCAAGTCCTCGTTCTCGGCGAACTCGTCGACGATCGAGTCGAAGAGATGCTGAACGCGAAGTCCGGGGGTCCCCGACTCGAGAACAGACTTGATCGCGTACTTCTTCGCACGGTCGACGATGTTCTGGATCATGGCACCGGAGTTGAAATCCTTGAAGTACAGGACTTCTTTGTCTCCATTGGCGTAGGTCACTTCGAGGAACCGATTGTCGTCGCTTTCCGCGTACATGCGGTCCACCACACGTTCGATCATCGCCCGAATGCAGGCAGTCCGATCTCCGCCGAATTCTGCGAGGTCATCGGCATTGACCGGGAGTGAATCGGTCAGGTACTTCGAGAAGATGTCCTGAGCCGACTCGGCGTCGGGGCGCTCGATCTTGATCTTCACATCGAGACGGCCGGGACGAAGAATTGCTGGATCGATCATGTCTTCACGGTTGGACGCACCGATGACGATGACGTTCTCGAGTCCCTCGACGCCGTCGATCTCGGCGAGAAGCTGTGGGACGACCGTTGTCTCGACATCCGAGGACACCCCAGAGCCGCGGGTACGGAAGATGGAATCCATCTCGTCGAAGAACACGATGACGGGCGTACCCTCCGAAGCCTTTTCACGGGCACGCTGGAAGATCATCCGGATATGACGCTCGGTTTCACCGACGAACTTGTTCAGCAGTTCGGGACCCTTGATGTTCAGGAAGAACGATTTTGCTTCCTTGGCATCCTGGCCGCGAGATTCGGCAATCTTCTTCGCGAGCGAGTTCGCGACGGCCTTGGCGATCAGAGTTTTACCGCAGCCGGGTGGGCCGTAGAGCAGTACTCCCTTGGGTGGCCGCAGGGAGTACTCGCGGAACAGATCCTTGTGAAGGAACGGAAGCTCCACCGCGTCGCGGATCTGCTCGATCTGGCGGCCGAGACCACCGATATCCTCGTATCCGACGTCCGGCACTTCTTCGAGCACCAAATCCTCGACCTCGGCCTTGGGTACACGCTCGAACGCGTACCCGGCTTTGGTATCGACCAGGAGCGAATCGCCGGGCCGCAGTTTGCGGGACGGCTCGTCCGGATCTTGGGGAAGGGTGTCGTTGACCATGTCGAACAGCGGCTTTGCGAGCCACACGACTCGCTCTTCGTCCGCGTGACCCACGACCAGAGCGCGGCTGCCGTCACCGAGCAACTCTCGGAGCGAACAAATCTCCCCGACTTGCTCGAACGATCCCGCCTCGACGATCGTCAGTGCCTCGTTCAACCTCACCGTCTGGCCGGGTGCGAGTAAGACTGCCTCGACGTTGGGCGAACACGTCAGCCGCATTTTGCGACCGGAAGTGAACACGTCCACCGTGTCGTCCTCGTGCACTGCCATCAAGATGCCGTAACCGCTGGGGGGTTGTCCGAGCCGATCGACTTCTTCGCGCAGCGCGATGAGTTGCTGACGCGCCTCCTTGAGGGTGTCCATCAATTTCGAGTTTCGTAGCGACAGCGAGTCGATACGGGTCTCGAGTTCGCGGACACGCTCCGGTGATTCCCCGAGTTGACCGAGTTGTCGCCGTAATGCCGCAGCCTCGGTACGTAGCTCGTCGAGTTCCGCCCGTGCCGCAGCCGATTCTGGATTGTCTGTTGAGCTCATGAGCGACTCCTCCCAGTCCGATCTTTCAACGCTACCGGCACAGCGACCAAAGCGCGTGTGGACGCGTTCGAGTGTTGTCGGCCGGGTGACGAATGGAGCCATCGAAGACTACGTAAAGCCATGTTAGCCTCGCCTGACCTCGTGACCCGAGAGCCCCGCCAGAAAGAGGCTCCACCAGTGCCGATGCGAGGTTTCGCGGTGCTGATTGCACCCGCACAACAGGGATGGCCGTTGCCGGTTCAGCGACAACGAAGGTTCCGATCACGCTGATCACAGTTCGGACTCCACCGTCGAGACACCCGACAACAGCATCCAGCGCGTGCGGCGCCGACAGTCACGCAACTTCGACCTGGCATTGGGCCAGGAGCCTTCACCGAGAGCCGTCAGCCCTTCCCGGATCGACGCTGCGGCTTCGGGGTAACGGTCCCGGCTGCCAGTTTGCGAGCACTGATCAAGAATGCGGTGTGCCCCTGCATACGATGCTCGGGCCGCACAGCCAATCCCACAACGTGCCAACCGCGGACGATGGACTCCCACGACTTCGGTTCGGTCCAGCATTCTTGGCCGCGCAGAGCTTCGACGACGCGTGAGAGCTGCGTTACCGTCGCGACGTAGACGATCAACACCCCGCCAGGGACGATCGCATCCGCGACGGCCGGCAGGGCATCCCACGGCGCGAGCATGTCGAGAATCGCGCGGTCCACCGTCTCACCTGGATGATCCGCGGCGAATTGATCGATGTCTGCCACCGTCAAATCCCAGTTCGACGGCCGCTCACCGAAGAAAGTTTCGACGTTCTTCACGGCATAGTCGGCGTGGTCCTGCCTGATCTCGTACGAGATGACGGTGCCCTCCGATCCGACCGCCCGAAGCAGCGAACACGTCAGTGCGCCGGAACCCGCTCCTGCCTCCAACACGCGTGCACCGGGAAACACATCGCCCTCGTGGACGATCTGCGCAGCATCCTTGGGGTAGATGACCTGTGCGCCGCGCGGCATCGATAGGACGTAGTCGGTCAACAGCGGGCGCAGCGCCAGGTATGGCGTGCCGTTCACGGACGTGACTACGCTGCCCTCGTCGGCACCGAGGAGCTTGTCGTGGGTGATTCCGCCGCGGTGAGTATGGAACTCCTTGCCGGGCTCGAGTACCACCGTGTAGTGCCTGCCCTTGCCGTCGGTCAGCTGGACTCTGTCGCCGGTGCGGAACGGTCCGCTCCTGGCGGGTCCGGCATTCTCGGTGGGCTCAGGAGCTGCATCGTGTGCGGGAGCTGGGTCGGATACAGGAGCTGGGTCGGATGCGAAAGCCTCCTCGGATGATTCGATTTCGCCCGAAGACACGCTCTCGTCCGAAGACACAGCCATTCCCACTTTCTAGTACTTGCACCTCAACCATCCGCCCGCGCGTAAATCTGCATGGGAAGGCGGCCGCCGATCCGAGAATTCGGAAGCGACTCGACCGCCCAGACTACGGCCTTCCCCGATTCTGTCGGGGCAGGGGCTTACCCTGCCCTATGTGAGTATTTTGGAATTGCCGGCGCAGCCACGTCCGCGTCGGAGTAGGCCCGCACTGTCGCCCTCCCGCGCGAACGACTTCAAACAGTGTCCTTTGCTCTACCGATTTCGAGCAGTGGATCGTCTTCCCGAGAAGTCCACCACAGCTCAAGTCAAAGGAACCGTCGTTCACGCTGCACTCGAAGCGCTGTACGCAATGCCCACCGAAACAAGGGATTCCGTCGCTGCGGTCGAGTTGGTGTCCCCCGCGTGGGATCGGGTGCTCGAAGAATCACCGGAACTCGACGCACTGTTCGAGGGTAAAGATCGCGAGGCACTCCTCGACCAAGCGCGGACGCTGGTGGCCGGGTACTACGAGATGGAAGATCCGACCAGATTCGATCCGGAGTCCTGCGAACAACGAGTGGAGATCGAACTGTCCGACGGCACTCCTCTTCGCGGATTCATCGATCGAATCGATGTTGCACCCAATGGCATGATCCGCGTCGTCGACTACAAGACCGGTAAGTCTCCTCGTGAGTTCACCGAGGCCAAGGCCCTCTTCCAGATGAAGTTCTACGCACTGGTGATCATGCGTATGCGCAGCGTAGTACCCTCCCAGCTCAAATTGATGTACCTGGGCGACAAGAAGTCGCTGACCTACACACCCGACGAGGAAGAATTGATTCGGTTCGAACGGATGCTGTCGGCGATATGGAAAGCAATTCTCGAGGCAGGGCAGTCCGGCGACTTTCGACCGAAAAAAACCAAACTGTGCGGGTGGTGCGATCACCAGGCCCTGTGTCCAGAGTTCGGTGGTACTCCCCCGGTCTATCCAGGGTGGCCTGACGAACTTCAGGACCGGAACTTGCTCGTGTCGGAGATGAGCCTGTGACCTCGAGCGAGCACACCCCGAACTCCGAGACCCCCGCTACCGAGACCGAGCCGGAGGCATTCTTCGTGCCCCTCGGTCTCAATGCCCGAGGCAACGAGGTGTTCTCCACGACTCGTCGTACGGTGAGCTTGTGGGCACCGACCATGCAGCACGGCGCACCCCCGTCAGCCTTGCTCGTTCGCGCTCTCGAGCGCGTCTCACCGCGCGAGGACGTACGCGTGAGCCGGGTCGTCGTCGAATTGCTCGGCCCGGTGCCCATCTCGGACATCGAGGTTCGTTCCTGGGTCGATCGACCGGGCGCGAACATCGAACTTGTCGTCGCCGAATTATGGGCTCGGTCTCCTGACCGTGTCGATCAGAACGGTGTCGTCCGCGAGGGTGTCGAACGCGCGGTTGCCCGGGGCACAGCGTGGCGCATGACCACCGTCGACACCTCGAGCGAGTCCCACCAAGCCGACGCGTCCTTGAAACCCCTGTCGGAGGGGACAAGTCACAACTGGGGAGGAATGTGGAAGTCCGGGTATCTCGACAATATCGAGATCTTCGCGCTCACCGAACTGGGCGGTAACGGACCGGGGCAGGTATGGGCAAGGCCTACACCGGCTTTGGTATTGGGCGAAGAGATGACGCCCCTCGAAAGACTGTTCTCGATTGCCGATATCGCAAACGGTATCGGTGCCAAACTCGACCTGAACCGGTGGACCTTCCTCAATACCGATCTCACCGTCCACATCTTCCGCGTACCGGAGGGTGATTGGGTCGGGATTTCGGCCGAGACGTCCACCGGACCAGATGGGTTCGCAATGTCTGCGGGTGTGCTGCACGACGAACGAGGGCCGATCGGACGTATCGCACAGACAGTGCTGGTCAGACCGCGCCCGTAGGGACGAGAGCCGACCGGTCAGAAGGCGCGGCAGGACCTGATGTCCGAAGCGAGAATAGCTTTGGCTCCCAGGTCCGCCAGCTCGTCCATGACGCTGTTGTGCACCTTGCGAGACACCATTGCCCGCACGGCTACCCAGTTGTCGTCGACCATCGGCGAAAGCGTCGGGGATTCGATGCCAGGCGTGATTTTCACGGCTTCGTCGAGGATGGACTTCGGGCAGTCGTAATCGAGCATGAGGTATTGCTGAGCGAACACGACACCCTGCACGCGAGCGATCAACTGCTTGCGAACCTTGTCGGTGTCCTCGCTACCTGCCCGCGAAATCAGCACACCTTCCGAATCGCACAGGGACTCACCGAACGCGACCAGATTGTGTTGCCGCAAGGTGCGACCGGAGCCCACGACGTCGGCGATGGCGTCGGCGACACCGAGCTGGATGGAGATCTCGACGGCGCCGTCGAGTCGAATGACCTCTGCCGTCAGTCCGCGACGAGCAAGGTCTGCACGTACGAGATTCGGGTACGAGGTTGCGATTCGGAGTCCGTCGAGGCTTTCCGCAGTCCACTCTTTTCCTGCCGGCGCAGCGTATCTGAAGCTGGATCGCCCGAAACCGAGGGCCAAACGCTCATCGACGGGTGCACCTGAATCGAGAGCGAGATCGCGGCCGGTGATGCCAAGGTCGAGTTCGCCGGAGCCGACGTAGATAGCGATATCTTTCGGGCGCAGAAAAAAGAACTCGACCTGGTTGGCTGGATCGAGGACCGTGAGATCACGAGCGTCGGTCCGGCGCCGATAGCCGGCCTCCGACAGAATCTCAGCGGCAGATTCGGAGAGCGAGCCTTTGTTGGGAACTGCTACACGCAACATGGAGTTTTCCTGTTCGGGGGTGTCGGTCGGGATTCGTCGGGGCGGAGCTCACAGATGTCGGTAGACATCTTCGAGTTCGAGGCCCTTACCCACCATCAACACCTGAACCCAATACAGAAGCTGAGAGATCTCCTCGGCGAGCGCTTCGTCGCTCTCGTGTTCTGCGGCGATCCACACTTCGCCTGCTTCTTCGAGGATCTTCTTTCCTTGCGCATGCACGCCTGCATCCAACGCAGCGACGGTGCCGGAACCCTCAGGACGTGTCGCGGCGCGATCGGTGAGCTCGGCGAACAGGGATTCGAAGGTCTTCACGGGTTGTGATTCTTTCATGACGAAGTAGTGGAACGCGCATCGCACCACGCCGACGAGAGTTCGTCGGCGGTGAGCCCGACGAGCGAGCTGCGTACGACATAGCCCGCACGAGGGGTTACTGCGAGTTCGGAGGGCACATAAAGCACGGAACAACCTGCGCGATGAGCGGACAACGATCCGGTCGGTGAGTCCTCGACAGCGAGACAGTCCTCCGGAGCGACACCGAGCAACGATGCCCCGCGGAGATAGGGCGCAGGATGCGGTTTGCCGGCCTCGACTTCGTCGCCGCTCACCGTGGCGTCGAAGTAGTCACGGCCGACGGTGTCCAATGCGTACTCGACCAGACCCCGCTCGGTGTTGGTCACCAGAGCAGACCCGAGACCGAGATCGCGGACCAGCGCAAGAGCGTCCTTGGCACCGGGGCGCCACGAGATTCCCTCGGCGAACAATACAGCGACACGGTCGGTGAGCCAGTTCCTTGCGGTGGCCAGCGACTGGTCGGTCACCTCGGTACCGGTGTGGGCGAACACTGTGCGAAGGGCGTCCTGCATCGAATTTCCGAGTGTGCTCTCGCGGACCTCCGGCGTCAGTTCACGCCCGAGTTCGAGGGACAGTTCCTCGACCGCGACGTCCCAGATCTTCTCGGAATCGAGCAAAGTTCCGTCCATGTCCCACAGCACAGCCCGCAGACGGCGGTCAGAAGAGTCAGACATTGAAATACTTGGCCTCCGGGTGATGAAGAACGAATGCGTCCGTGGACTGCTCTGGATGCAGTTGTAGTTCTTCCGACAGCTTGACGCCGATCCGTTCGGGTTCGAGAAGTGCAGCCAACTTGATACGATCCTCGAGGTCCGGGCACGCACCGTAGCCGAACGAGTAACGCGCACCACGGTATTCGAGCTTGAAATACCCCTCGGCCTCGGTCGGGTCCTCGGCCGCAACACTCGCGCCACTGGAAAGCTTCAGTTCTTCACGGACGCGGCGATGCCAATACTCGGCGAGTGCCTCGGTCAGCTGCACACCGATGCCATGCACTTCGAGGTAGTCACGGTAGGAGTCCGCAGCGAACAGTTCGTTGGCGAAATCCGCGATCGGCTGCCCCATCGTGACCAGATTCATCGGAAGGACATCCACCTGACCAGATTTCGTGGCGTCTTCCCGCGACCGAATGAAGTCGGCGATGCACAGGAATCGATCGCGATTCTGACGTGGGAAGGTGAACCGGAATCGTTCGGGCGCATCGACGCGCGGCTCGGTCAGTACGACGACGTCGTCACCTTCCGAGACCGCCGGGAAGTATCCATAGACGAGAGCGGCATGCGCGAGAATGCCGTCGGTGCTGAGCCGATCCAGCCAATACCGCAGTCGCGGTTTGCCTTCCGACTCGACGAGGTCCTCGTACGTTGCTCCTTCGCCCTTGCGTGCACCACGCAAACCCCACTGGCCGAGAAAGAGTGCACGCTCGTCGAGGAGTTCGGAGTAGTCGGACAACGACACGCCCTTGACGATGCGAGTCCCCCAGAACGGCGGAGTCGGAGTCTCGATATCCGTCGCGACGTCCGAACGCTCCGGCACCACGATAGGAACCTCGTTCGCCTTGCGCTGCTCGGCAATTCGACGTGAACGTTCGTGGCGGGCCTTGCGCTCTTCGGTTTTCGCCTTGGCCGCCAACGCCTCCGGGCTGTCCGGCGCCGGCCCACCTCCACGCTTGGTCGTCATGATGGTATCCATCAGGCTCAGACCCTCGAACGCGTCGCGGGCATAGTGGACGTCACCTTGGTAGACGTCCTGCAGATCGTTCTCGACATAGGAGCGCGTCAAGGCTGCGCCACCGAGCAGCACCGGAAACTTCTCGGCGACTCCCCTGTTGTTGAGCTCGATCAGGTTGTCCTTCATGACAACCGTGGATTTGACCAGCAGCCCCGACATACCGATGACGTCGGCACGCTTGTCGATCGCCGCTTCCAGAATAGTCGCGATCGGCTGTTTGATCCCAAGGTTGACGACCTCGTACCCATTGTTGCTGAGAATGATGTCGACGAGGTTCTTGCCGATGTCGTGAACGTCGCCCTTGACGGTGCCGAGGACGATCCGCCCCTTCCCGTCGTCGTCCGACGCTTCCATGTGGGGTTCGAGGTACGCGACAGCGGCCTTCATCACCTCAGCGGACGCCAACACGAACGGGAGTTGCATCTGACCGGAGCCGAACAACACACCCACGGTCTTCATGCCCGACAGGAGCGTTTCGTTGATGATCTCCAGCGGCGGCTTTTCCTTCATCCCCGCATCCAGATCTGCTTCGAGTCCGTTGCGTTCGCCGTCGACGATGCGCCGCTCGAGCCGCTCGAACAGCGGCAATCGGCCAAGTTCTTCGGCACGAGATTCCCGCGCCGACGCCGCCGAAACCCCTTCGAACAGCTGCATGAGCTTCTGCAGCGGGTCGTATCCCTCGGATCGACGGTCGTAGACCAGATCGAGTGCGATCTCGCGATGCTCGTCGGGGATCTTGTTCATCGGCAAAATCTTCGACGCGTGCACGATGGCCGTGTCCAACCCTGCCTGGGTGCACTCGTGCAGAAACACCGAGTTGAGGACCTGCCGTGCAGCGGGATTCAAACCGAAAGAGATGTTCGATAATCCGAGCGTGGTGTGAACCCGGGGATAGAGTTTCTTGAGCTGACGGATGGCCTCGATCGTTTCGATTCCATCGCGTCGAACTTCTTCCTGCCCCGTGGAAATCGGGAAGGTGAGGGTGTCGACAATGATGTCTTCCTGACGCAGACCCCAGTTGCCGGTGATGTCCTCGATCAGGCGTGCGGCGACGCGGACCTTCCACTCGGCGGTGCGTGCCTGACCTTCTTCATCGATGGTCAACGCGACGACAGCAGCGCCGTGCTCCTTGACGAGCCGCATGATCTTCTGAAAACGCGAGTCCGGGCCTGCTCCGTCTTCGTAGTTGACCGAGTTGACTGCGCTGCGGCCACCGAGATGCTCCAATCCGGCTTTCAGTACGGCAGGTTCGGTCGAGTCGAGCATGATCGGCAACGTGGATGCCGTCGCCAGCCGACTGGCGAGTGCAGCCATATCAGCGGCCCCGTCCCGGCCCACGTAGTCGACGTTCAGGTCGAGCATGTGTGCGCCGTCGCGAGTCTGGTCCTTGGCGATGTCGAGGCACTTCTCGTAGTCCTCGGCGAGCATCGCGTCGCGAAAAGCTCTGGAGCCGTTGGAATTAGTACGCTCGCCGATCACCAGGATGCTGGAATCCTGTTCGAAGGACACAGCCGAATAGAGTGAGGAAACTCCGGGTTCCGGGGTGGGCGTGCGCTCCGCCTGGCGGGTGCCGTGAACGAGATCGGCGACCTGACGAATGTGCTCGGGCGTCGTTCCGCAGCATCCGCCGACCAGCGACAGACCGTATTCGGAGACGAAGCCGCTCAGTGCGATCGCCAGCTCGGGTGCGGTCAGTGGATATTCGGCTCCCCTGGCTCCCAGAGTGGGCAGCCCGGCGTTCGGCATGACGGACACCGGCAACCGCGAGTGCTTCGACAGATGCCGAAGATGCTCACTCATCTCTGCGGGTCCAGTTGCGCAATTGAGCCCGATCATGTCGATACCGAGCGGCTCCAGCGCAGTCAGCGCGGCGCCGATCTCACTTCCGACGAGCATGGTGCCGGTGGTTTCGACGGTGACGTGCGTAATGATCGGAATGCGCGCACCCAGCTTGTCCATCGCGTGTTGGCTTCCGATGATCGCCGCTTTGACCTGTAGCAGGTCCTGGCAGGTTTCGATGAGAATTGCATCGGCACCGCCGTCGATCATGCCGAGCGCGGCCTCGGTGTATGCGTCACGTAGGCGCGCGAACGGCGCGTGACCCAGCGTGGGAAGTTTGGTACCCGGGCCCATCGAGCCCAGCACGAATCGGTCCATCCCGTCACGGCCGGGGCCCATCTCGTCGGCCGTTTCGCGCGCGAGGCGTGTCCCCTTCTCCGCCAGCTCGCGGATCCGATCCTCGATGTCGTAGTCCGCCAGGTTCGGAAGGTTGCAACCGAAGGTGTTGGTTTCGACGGCGTCTGCGCCCGCATCGAAGTAGGCGCGGTGGATCTCACGAAGTACATCGGGACGAGTGTCGTTGAGAATTTCGTTGCAGCCCTCGAGACCGATGAAGTCGTCGAGCGTCAATTCGGCGTCCTGCAACATAGTCCCCATCGCACCGTCGCCGATGACAACGCGCGAACGAATCGCTTCCAGCAGGCCGGTCTTATGTAGCGCAGGCATTGCTACAGCCTAGTGGTCACACAGCGATACCCAAGACGGGCCGGGCTGGTCGTAGGCTGTCGTGGTGAGTCCCCGAAACAGCGACGGCAATATTCCAGCTGACAACAACGTCACAGAACGCGACAATTCAGACAACGCTGCAGAAGCGCTGCTCGAAGCCGTCTCCGACGCTGTGTCCAATGCCACATCGTTTTCCGTCCCCGAAGACGAAAATTCGGACGTCGAGCCGGATCTTCCCACGCTGCGCGATCCGATCCTGGTGGCCGCATTCGAGGGCTGGAACGACGCGGGCGACGCAGCGAGTGGCGCCGTCGAGCATCTGGAATTGATCTGGGATGCCAGTCCGTTGGCTGAGCTGGACTCCGAGGACTACTACGACTACCAGGTGAACCGTCCGACGATTCGACAGGTCGAGGGTGTCACGAGAGAAATACAGTGGCCGTCGACGCGCTTGTCGGTGTGCTCGCCCCCCGGCAGCAGCAGGGACGTCGTGTTGCTGCGCGGTATCGAACCCAACATGCGCTGGCGGAGCTTTTGCGACGACCTGCTCGAGTTCATCGAGCAACTCGGCGTGGACACCGTGGTCATCCTCGGCGCTCTGCTCGCAGACACCCCGCACACCCGACCGGTACCGGTGACGGGAAGTGCGTACAGCGTCGAAGCCGCCGAACGTTTCAACCTCGAGCAAACTCGTTACGAGGGGCCGACCGGCATCACCGGTGTCCTACAGGACGAATGCGTCAAGGCAGGCGTTCCGGCCGTCTCGTTCTGGGCAGCCGTGCCGCACTACGTCTCGCAGCCACCCAACCCCAAGGCGACCGTGGCGTTACTCCAGCGCGTCGAGGACGTACTCGATATCGAAGTTCCGCTCGGTGAGCTCCCTTCCCAAGCCGAGGACTGGGAAGAAGCCGTCAACGAGATGACCGCGGAGGACGAGGAAATCAGCGAATACGTTCGAACGCTCGAAGAGCGCGGAGATGCCGAGGTGGACATCAGTGACGCGATCTCGAAGATCGACGGCGACGCCATCGCGGCCGAGTTCGAGCGTTACCTCCGACGTCGCGGACCCGGGAACTTCGGGCTCTAGCGGTAGTCGGTCCGGGGCGCAGTTGCAGGCCCGAGCACGACCGCACAGCGACAGAACGATCATCGTGAGATCTTTCTGACCCCTACGTAACGTCAACGCAGCGGGAGTGCAACCCCGACGCGGCACCGTGGCGTCATGGCCAGCACACCGCGATTTCTCCAGGGCGTCTTCCCGTTCACCGGGCACGGGCTGAACAAGCCCGAGTCGATAGATCCGTCGACCAAGTTCGTCGTTCCATCCGGAGCTACCGCTCAACCGCTGTATTTCCGTGGCGGTAATTCGAGCGAAGAGCTGGTGGTCGTGACCTTGCTGAGGGATGGGCAGCCCATGCGAATGTTCCCCATGGGCTCCAAGAGCGGGGTCAACATCGCGCTTCGTGTCGTCGAGGACGTCGATCCGGATTCCGTCCTCGAGCTCGTCGTCGCGGCGCCGGAAGGAACGACCGGTGAAGTCGTCGTCGACTTCGGTTTGGTGCTGATCTGATGAGTGCAGACGCGATGGGTGGAGAGTCCGGCGTGAGGAAGTTGGTCGTGGTCGGGAACGGTATGGCGGGCGCGCGCACAGTCGAGGAGATCCTCAAACGCGGCGGAAGCGCACTGTTCGACATCACGATGATCGGCGACGAGCCGTACGGCAACTACAACAGGATCATGCTGTCGCACGTGTTGTCCGGTGAAGCCGGCATCGACGACGAAGATCTGCTTCTCAATCCCATGAGCTGGTATCGCGAAAACGGTGTCACGCTCTATGCAGGCGACCGTGCCGTCTCGCTCGACCGGTTCGCCAAGTCCGTGGTGTGTGAAAGTGGCCGAACCGTCGCGTACGACGTCCTGATCATCGCCACCGGCAGCAACACGTTCTTTCCGAACATGGACGGGCTTCGTGAGAGCGACGGTCGCCTCGCCCGCGGTGTGTTCGGATTCCGGACCATCGCCGACACGAACGGAATGTTGCAGATGGCGGAGGCGCAGGACGACGTCGCCGCGGTCGTGATCGGCGGCGGTCTCCTGGGATTGGAAGCCGCGTACGGACTCCGAACGCAAGGCTTGGACGTCGATGTCGTGCACTCGCCCGGACACTTGATGAACCAGCAGTTGGACGAACGCGGTGGGCGCGTCCTCCGCAACAAGATCGAAGCACTCGGTGTCGGTGTGCACACCTCCAAACGCACGACTTCGGTGTTGCGTACCCGCGAGGGCGCAGTGGCCGGTGTGGGCTTCAACGACGGCACCTCACTTGCCGCCGACATGATCGTCGTGACCGCCGGAATCCGTCCCAATGTCGAATTCGCACGCGGGGGCGGATTGGTGATCGAACGCGGAATCGTGGTGGACGATCAACTGCGCTGCGAGGACGAGGGGTCGATCTTCGCCGTCGGTGAATGCTGCCAACATCGCGGCGAAGTGTACGGCCTCGTAGCGCCCCTGTGGGAACAGGCCGTCGTCCTCGCCGATCATCTGACAGATACGAATCCTACTGCGGCATATCATGGTTCACGTCTGACGACCAAGCTCAAAGTGGCCGGTGTCGACGTGGCAGCCATGGGAGTGAAGGGACCCGAGCGTGAGGACGACGAGTTCGTCCAGTTCTACGAACCACGCAGCGGAACGTACAAGAGCGTCGTCGTCCGCGACGGCAAACTCATCGGTGCCACGCTTCTCGGGGACATCAGCAAAGCAAACTTTCTGACGCAGGCGTTCGACGAGAAGGTTCCGCTCCCCGAAGAACGAATCAGCATGTTGTTCGACATGGGAACCCCGACGGCGGCAACCGGTGCAGCCGAACTCGCCGACGACGTCCAGGTGTGCAACTGCAACGGCGTCACCAAAGGTCAGATCGTCGACTGCGTTCACGCAGGTGCCACGACGATGAGCGACGTCACCGCCAAGACCCGCGCAGGTAAGGGGTGTGGTTCCTGCAAAGGACTTGTCGCCGATATCTTGGCCTGCGCTGCCGGAGGCGCGGTCGCACCCGACCCCGCCGCCGACTGGTATGTGCCGTCCATCCCGTTGGCCAAGCCGGCCTTGATCGAGATCATCCGCGAGCGCGACCTACGTTCGGTGTCGCAGGTTTTCAGCGAACTCGCTGCAGGTGGCCGTGAAGATGCGAGCGCGAAGATGCCACTCGCATCTTTGCTGCGAACGATCTGGGGACCGGACTGGGTAGACGAACGAGGTGCGCTCTTCATCAACGATCGCGTCCACGCCAACATTCAGCGTGACGGCACCTTCTCGGTCGTACCGCAGATGAAGGGCGGGGTCACTACCCCGGATCAGCTTCGCAAGATCGCCGACGTCGCCGACAAATATCACGTTCCGCTGGTCAAGGTTACCGGCGGGCAGCGCATAGATCTGCTCGGAATCAAGAAGGAAGATCTACCGAAGGTCTGGGGTGACCTCGACATGCCGTCCGGGTTCGCGTACGGCAAGAGCATGCGAACCGTGAAAACCTGTGTCGGCAGCGACTTCTGCCGCTTCGGACTCGGCGATTCGACGGCGCTGGGCATCGCACTCGAAGAGCGCTTCCAAGGGCTCGAGACCCCCGGCAAACTGAAGCTGGCCGTCGCCGGATGCCCACGAAACTGTTCCGAGGCACTGTGCAAGGACTTCGGTGTCGTGTCCGTCGGCGAGGACAAATGGGAGCTCTATGTCGGCGGTGCCGCAGGTGCCCACATCCGGAAGGGCGATCTACTGGCCACTGTCGTCGGCGGCGAGGAAGTTCTGCGCATGGCTGGGATATTCATCCAGCACTACCGCGAAACGGCGCAGTGGCTCGAGCGAACATACGCGTGGGTCCCCCGGGTCGGACTGGACGAGCTTCGACGAATTCTGGTCGAGGACGGTGACGGAATCGTCGCTGGACTCGAACAACGCATGCAAACTTCGGTGGACGGCTACCGGGATCCCTGGCAGGACCGGGCCGAACCCAAGTCGCCTGCGCAGTTCACACCGTCGTTGCCGCTCCTTCCGCTCCCCCAGGTACCGGTCCGATGAGCGTGCCCGTAGGTCCCGTCGAAGACCTGACACCGGGTGAGGGCCGCGCCTACGTCGTCGACGGCAGGCAGGTAGCGGTATTCCTCCTCCAGGATGGGAGTGTGCGCGCCATGGACGCAGTGTGCCCGCACAAGGGTGGGCCATTGGCGGACGGTCAGATCGACGGCTCGGTCGTGATGTGCCCGATGCATCAGTACGCGTTCTCTCTCGACGACGGCACCTGTCCGAGCGGAATCGCCTCCGTACGAACGTATCCCGCAGTCATCGTCGATGGAAAGGTCATGGTGGAGGTGTAGCTGGACTCGCTTTCTTTCGCGACCGGCCCCATACCGATCGCCGTCAGCCGATCGAGGTGCCGTCCGGCATGATCGCCCCGGTGAGATCGGCACCGTCCGAGTGATACATACCGTCGAAGAAAACGGACGAAACTGGCTGTTCGTCAGGTTCGAATCGTACGATTCGAACGTCGGTGTCGTTCGGCACGTTCGAGTACAAGATTTAGTTCTGGACGAACGACGCCGAGGGTAGGCCATATTTCTTCGTTTCGTGATTTCGGAAGGATCAACCATGCCATCGCCGTATTCGAACGAACGGCTCGCCGGCGTCGAGGCGGTCCTGTGGGCGATCGACAACCGCTGCGAGTTGCAAGATCTGGCCGTGGAGTCGGCCGATCAAGCAGAACTGATCGCATCGTTAATGCAGCATTACGGATTCGACGAAGATCAATGCAACTTCGTGATCTCGCTCTCCGCCGGGCACATGACGAAGAAGTATCGAGTTCATCTGTCCGAGGGGCGAAAACAACTGCGCAAAGAACTAGCAGATGGCCAGTGACTCCTCCATCATGCGAGAACCGACGCTGGCATAGAAGACCTTCGCGAGCCTCAGCCGAAATGGTTTCCGCCAGCCTTGTGGAGGCTGCGGTCAAGGACCCTGTCGCGGATCCTCGATGGAGCTAGTTCCGACCACCAACGGCGTCGCACTTGTGCTGTTGCACTTAGGCTTTGGTCAGTTCGTTCCATGAACACAAAGTGTCTGCTCGGGGAATGTTGAGTCGTTGGCGCGGGAGCGTGGCTCGAACGGTGATTTTCAAAGGCGCCCGCACCTTGTGGTGGGTGGTTCGGGCCGAATCAGTTCACGGGCGGCGGGACGATGCGTACCGATCGCGGCGGACTGGCAACGGTGAAGCCGCACCGACGAGCGGCCGCCACCAGCGGCTCGGGTTTCGCGTCGGTCGACCAGGTGGCCTCCCCCGCTTCCCCGAACAGTCCGACGGCGTTGGGGTTCGGCCCGGTGGTGAACCGTGTCTGGTAACGGATTCCGGCGAAGGTGGCCGAGAACGCTGCCGCCCATTCCTGCGGCACTCCGTACGGGGTCATGGACACAAGTTCTCTGGTCAGGCCGAAGTCTGCAGCGGTACCCGCGCACGTGTCGGCGAGCTGATGCTCGTGCGGCACGGTCAGGGTAGACAGGCATCGGGTGGCGGCGAACGCGTCACTGACGACCCCAATTCTCGCCAACGTCTCTCCGACGGTTTCCCGGATCGCGGTGAGTTCGTCGAATGCGAGGTAGCAGGTGCCGCGTGGCGGTGTCAGGTCGAAGCGGCCACCGCCGGAGGAGGCAAACCACCATGGTCCGTTCCCGGTGCTGTGTCCACGGATCAGTGGCTGCGCGGCGGTGAGCTCGCAGCCGGGGAACCCGAGCAGCGAGCGCAGCGGCGGGCCGAGAGCGACAGTGTCGCGGTGGCTCACGCAGCCCACCGTCGTGCGTCGGCGCTGGCAAGCGCCATGACGCTCTCGTGAGGGTGGCCGTCGGCGATCCACTCGGCTGCGCTGCGGCCATCGAGTTCGGGCTGCGGGCTGCGTAACCACACTGCGCAGGTCCAGGGGTCGGCGGCAGCACGCAGCGTCGACCACAGGGTGATCAGGCGCGGGTGCACAGTTCCCGAATCCGTGAACTGCCAGGTGGGATAGACCCATGAACCTCCGTCGAGTCGGCAGGCGATCACGGTGCCGGCGGCGACAGCCTTGTTGACTGCTTGGCGGCTTATGCCCCACCACTGGGTTAGGCCGGTGGTGTCGTAGAACGGGCCGACTAGCTGGTCGTAGGTACCGTTGGTGGGCAGTGCAGCGGTCATGGAGCGAGCGATCGATTCGACGTCGTCGAAGACGTCGGTGGGAACGCCGGCAGCGCGGGCCTCTGCAAATGTCTGGTGGACGCGGCGGGCGAGCAGGTCCATGAGCTTGCGTTCCTGCTCGACTAAGGTGTTCATACGAGGCCTCCTGGCGGTCAACCGTGACAACCTCATTGTTGTCATTGCCGTCAACCATGTCAACGACAAGGCGGTGTGGGATGCCTCAAAGGCAGCGAACTGCAGTACACGGCAACCCTCGATGCACGGCGCGCGCATTTCACTCACCCCCCGGCCAACGCCTACCCTGTTCCAGTGAGCGATTCAGACGACAACGCACGGCTGGGTGCCGCGACAGCGTTTTTGCAGGAAGATCGCCTCAAACTCTTCGCATTCACGGTCGCGGAGAAGCACAACGAGTACCTCTGGGTGCTTCGTGCCTTCGACATCGCCCGTGCCAACTACGTCGTTCTTCTACATGCGGCCGAGATTGCGGACACGCTGGCCAGGCATGCCCCCGAAGACGCATGGCTCACCCTGACCGACATCGCACCGCTGCTCGAGCAGCTTCACACCTGGGAGCTTCTCGAGCGCAGCTACGACGGCTCACGCGCGGCTACCTTGGCCGAGTACCGCAACCGCCATTACGTCTATCAATTCAGCCAGGCCGGTTACAAGGCGTTTCGTGCCGTCGAGGACGTGCTCGGTGCCAGGCTCGACGACGCATCCCTGTCTCGGCTCGTCCTTCCCGAGCTGCTCGCCGACATGCACGAGTTGGCCGAGGCGAACCGTCAGGCCGACGGCGACCGCATCTACCGCAAACTCAGCCGACTCGACTCGACCCTCTCCGAAATGGCCACTCGGGCGGCGCATTTCTATCTGGTCCTCGGCGACCTCGTCCGCACCACCGAGATCACACCCGAATCTTTTCTGGTCCACAAAGATGCACTTCTGACGCATATGCGTGAGTTCAGCTCGGACCTGACGCGTTACGCCCCGAAGTTGGCGGAGGCTATCGCCGTCGTCGAATCGACTTCCATCTCGACGCTGATCGAGCGCGCCGCGATCAGTGACGAGCGGGTCTTCCTGACCATCGACGAGCGTCGTGCCGACTGGCAGGCGCGGTGGTCGGGTCTATCTCATTGGTTCGTGGCTGCGGAGGCCGAACTCAGTGAGTCCGAACGGCTACGTGAAGGCACGATGAGCGCCATTGCCGCGGTGTTGTCGCTGCTTCGACGGGTAACCGAGACGCGCAGAGGTGGTGTGAGCCGCGAGAGTCAACTCCGTCACCTCGCAGGTTGGTTCGCCAACACTGCGACCGAGGACAGTGCGCACGCTCTTTTCCATGCCGTGTTCGGTCTCGGCAGACCGCGTCATCTGTCCATGGTCCACCCGGATGCGGACATCATTCCCGCATCTCGATCCTGGTGGGAAGCCTCTCCCGTCGAAATCTCTCGTACCTTGGCGGAAACCGGTCGCGCGCCGTCGCCCGGCCTGCCTGGCCGCGTTCAACGCAACGACGGCGGGATTCGTCGCCTCCGTGAACAGCAGCTCGCCGCGCAACGCACTCGCAGTGCCGCAGCTCGATCTTTGGCCTCGGTAGGTGTGTACGACCGGACGCTGAACGAGGAGGAGACCGAAGTGTTGCTGAGCTTGCTCAATGCGGCGCTCACCGCCCGGGTCCGGGTGAGTGGTCGTACGTCCGGTTCGACGGGTTCGGACAGTGGTGTGAAATTGACACTGACCGACTCCGAAATATCGACCGTCGTCCGGACGACGCGTGGACGGTTACATCTGGATCGGCTGCAACTCGAGGTTGCGGATGTGACCCGCCGGTGAGAGCACGCGAAATACCTTCTCTGGCACTCGATTCCTATCAGCGTGCGGCGCGCGTTGCGTTGGCGAACCATCTGGTGACGGCGACGTATCCGGACCGTATCGCTCTTCCGCTTCTCCGTAGATGGGCAACCGAGCTTCGCGAGGATCTACTCGACTTGTTCGGCTATCGCCTCGAGGTCACCGAAACGACAGCCCGCTTGTTTCCGGTTCTCGACGCGCTCGATTCGACCCAGCCTGCACGAACCGCCTCGGACCGCGTCTTCGATCGACGCAGATACGCCTACCTGGCGTTGTCCTTGGCTGCGCTCGGCCGAGCAGGCAATCAGATCACGCTCTCCGAACTCGCCGACCACGTAGCCGCCGAGGCAGGCCAGGTGGACGGGGTGGAACTTGCGACCGACCGCGCTGCGGACCGAGACGCGTTCGTCGACGCCGTCGGCTGGCTGGCCGCGCGGGGCGCAATATCGCTCGCCGATGGTGACGCCGGCGGCTGGGCGAACAATCCGGCTTCGGGTGAAGCTCTCTACGACATCGAGCGATCGGTGGTCGTGGCGATGTTCCGTCCACCCAGAGCCGTGCAGCACCTCCGTTCGGTCACCGGTCTGCTCGTGGGATCCGAGGTCCCGACCGAAGACAGCGAAGAGGACGGGGAATCGCAGCCGCCGATAGATCCCAAGGAGACTCTCAAAAAGGTGCGCCGTGCGTTGGTCGAGCATCCCGTCGTCTATTTCGACGATTTCGATCAGGACGGTCGCACCGCACTCGCTGCGGTACGGACAGTCGCCGACGTCGAACTTCTGACCGGTCTGATCGCCGAGCGTCGCGCCGAGGGCGTCACGTTGATCGATACATCCGGGCGGATGTCGGACCTCCGATTCCCCAGCACGGGAACGATCGCTCAAGTCGCGCTGCTTCTGGCAGGTGAGATATCCGACCGGGTGATCGACCCCGATGCCCTCGAATTGCCACGCCATCCGATTCCCGATGACGGCGACCTGATCGACCTCGTCGACTCGGCAATACCTGGAGGTGGGGTGTTCGACGACCTCGCCGAGTTCGGTGGGCGAGGTCGAACCGTCGAAAACTCTGCTACCGAGCTCTACCCTTTCGTCGAGAACAGTTGGGTGAACGGGGCGGTCTCAGACCTGGTCGAGAGGTACGGACGCACGTTCGCCGCCCAATGGCAGGCCGACCCGATCGGTCTCGGTGAGCGAGCGGTCGGCATACTCCATCGACTCCGGCTGGTGCACATCATGTCCGGCGGGATACTCGTTCTCCCCGTCATCGCTCGCTACCGCGATGTGGTGATCAGTGTGCGGGACCGGGTACCCCAGGATTCTCTCTTCGAGTCCATGGACTTGAACGGCACGGAAGTCAATGGCACAGAACCGAGTGACCCTGATTCGCATTCTCACACCACGGAAACCGAGGCGCACTAGATGACCGCACATGCTCAGCGCTTCCGCCCGACCCGCGCCGGAATCATCAATCTGTGGGACTACCGCGATCAGGAATTTTCCTTTGCCGACGGTCGCCTCGTATTGCGCGGACCGAACGGCTCGGGAAAGACCAAAGCACTCGAGGTTCTGTTTCCGTTCGTGCTCGACGGACGAATCGAGCCGAGGCGGTTGAACCCGTTCGCCGGTGAAGAGCGAACGATGAAGTCCAATCTTCTCTATCGCGGCCAGGAGAGCGCGCACTCCTACGTATGGATGGAGTTCGGGCGGGGCTCACGCGAAGATCCCGAGTCCGTCACCGTCGGTATCGGAATGCGCGCAAGCCGACAGAACGACAAGGTCACCCGCTGGTACTTTGTCGCCGACGGCCGTGTCGGCGTGGACTTTTCGCTCCTGGGATCCGACGATCGGCCGCTGACCAAGAAGCAGCTTGCCGATCGACTCGGCAGCGACGCGCTGACCGACCGGCCGGTCGACTACCGAGCGGCCATCGACGCTCGGATGTTCGGTCTCGGCGCGCAGCGTTACGACCAACTGATCAATCTGATCCTGACGTTGCGTCGTCCGCAACTGGCAAAGAACCTGGATCCGAAGGGGCTCTCCCAGGCACTGACCGACGGTCTGCGCCCGCTGGACGAGCAACTGGTTCTCGAAGCAGCGCGCTCGTTCAGTGACATGGAAGAGGTCGGTCGAGCGCTCGAAGGCTTGACTCGGGCAGATCACGCCGCCACAACCTTCGTCGGCGTGTACGCGAAATACCTTCGAGTGCAAGCTCGCTCGGACGTGGAACAGATCAGTCGCAGACTCGAGTCCGTTACCCATGCAACCACGGCGCACTTCGCGGCCGCGGCACTGAAGGAACGCCGACTGTCCGAGCGCACTGCAGCGGAGAAGCGATTCGACGACGCCGAACGAGGCCTGGACCAAGCTCTTGCCGACCGCGAAACACTGCAGCGATCGAGTGCCTACGAGGGCAAACAGCAACTCGACGATCTCGCCGAATCGGCAGCGAAGCTGAAGATCTCCGCCGCCCAGCAGTCCGAGCGTGCCGGTAAAGCGCAGGCGGATCTGGCACAGCGTTCCACCGAGGCCATCGACGCCGAAAGCTCGGTACGCGACTCGGTCGCCGCACTGACACGCGCCGAGGACGATCTCCAGATTGCGGCCGAGGATGCCGGCATCGCGTGGGCGTCGATGCCGGCCAGTGCGCGCACCGACCAGTTCAGCACGACACTGCGCGGTCATGCCGAGGAACGTGACGGTGATGTGCGTGCCGTCCGCGACGCTCTCAGCACCGTCGAGAAGGCTATGACCGAACGCGCCCGTGCAGACAGAAGTGCTTCTCGGGCAAGAGAATTGCTCGAAGCTGCTCGCGCGTCCGTTACCGAAGCCGAAGCTGCCGTGGAGTTGGCTCGTGCGCAGTATGCGTCGGGACTGCGGTCCTGGTGGGCCGAGAACTCGACCCAGTACTCGGCTGCCGGAATCACCGTCGCCGCATTCGATTCCCTCGACGCTGCTGTACCGCACATCGGCGAGGACGACGCACCGAGCCTCGATGCCATCCTTGCCGAGGCTTCGGCCGAGGGGCTCGAGAACGTGCGCGGACGACGGACGCAGGCGGGTGTGGCCGCTGCGGCACTGACCGAAGAGCTGGCATCGATGCGTGCCGAACACGATCTCGTCAGTGCTCAACGCGACGATGCTCCCCCACCGTTCGCCGCTCGCACGTCCTCGCGTGACGGGCTGGTCGGAGCGCCGCTGTGGCAGCTCGTCCGATTCGCCGACGGCGTGGAACCTGCTGTAGCTGCCGGTGTCGAAAGCGCATTGCAGGCCGCGAATCTTCTCGACGGTTGGATCTCGCCGACCGGCACTCTCGGGTCCATGGAGTCGGACCAATTTCTGGTCGGCGTACCGGAAGCCGAACGTCCGACGGGCCGCACGCTGGCTGACGTCCTCGAGGTCGAACCTGGAACCGATGTGCCAGAGGCTGTGGTGCGAGATGTACTGACCTCGATCGCACTGCTGGAGGACACTGGCGCATCGAAGAATGCGGTGACCTCGATCGGCATCGACGGGCGCTACTGGCAAGGCGTTCAACGGGGACGTCACGTCAAGCCGGATGCCGAGTACATCGGGGCTACTGCCCGTGCTCGTCGTCGGGCTACGCGGCTCGCCGAACTCGACGCGTCGATCGAAACAGCCGGCATGTCCTTGGCGGCCACCCGCGAGGAAGAGCAGTCGACGGCCGAACTCCTGCGCGGCCTCGTGGTTGCCGCGAAGAATTTGCCGAAGGTCTCCGGAATCGTCAAGGCGCAGAAGACGGTCACCGAGTCGGCGGGGGCCCTTCGTACCTCACAGGCTGGTTCCACGGCCGCGGACAGCGAGCTCGACCAGGCTATCGCGGAGCTCTCGGCAAAGGAGAGACATCTGCGGAGTACCGCAGTCGCCCACCGAACTCCCCATACTGCACGGGATATCGACTCACTCGCCGCAGCGATCCGGCACTTCGAGAATCAGGGCGGACTCGTCCTTCGTCGCCGAGGCGAACACGTTCGCGAAGCCGAGCGGGCACGCGAAGCACAGAACCGATTGGAAGAGACCACCGGCCTCGCCGAAGAGTTGGCCGAGGAGTCCGCGATCGCACAGGAAAACCATCTCCAGCAGGTTCAGCGGTTGGACATCCTCACCGAGAAACTCGGATCCACCGCCGAACAGATCAACGCCGACCTGGAGAAGGCACGCGAAAAGATCGAGGCATGCAAGGTCGAGCAACGCGCAGCACGCAAAGCGGACAAGGAAGCCGGAGAGGCGATCGGTAAGGCCGAAGGTGCATGCAACACAGCGCAGGAGGGTCTGCGCGCCGCACTCACCGAGACGCTCGACGACACTGCGCGCCTCGCCCCATATGCCCGCAAGGATCTACTCGCCATCCTTGGCGTGCACGAGCTCTATTCGTGGCCCTCGTCCGACTCCGCGTGGCTCACTGTCGAACAGATCCTTTACCGAATTCAGAGCGCCTCGTCCCCCGATGAAGAGATTTCGGTGCTGCCACCGGTGGTGCACCAACTCCACTCGGCGCTCGACGCCGCCACCGCGTCGGTCAAGGCCGGCGACTCCTATCGCAAGAGCACACGGACCGCGTTGACCGGTGCTCTGCAGGAATTCGACTCACAGCTGGCGTCGTCCGGGCAGGACTACCGGTTGCAGTGGGACGCACCAGACGGATTGACCATCGTTCGTGTGCAGGACGAGCAGGGATTCACCTCGGTCGGCGAGTTCGCGCACCGTATCGGTGACGCGCGGTCGAATCAGGAGACGTTGCTCACCGAACACGAGCGTCGGATTCTCGAGGATGCGCTGTTGACCGGCTTGGCGCAGCAGATCCACGAACGCACCGTAGATGCCCGCGAGCTCATCGCGCAGATGTCCTCCGAGATGAAGCAACGGAAGATGTCCTCTGGCAACACGATCGGTGTGCATTGGGTCCTCGCGGACAATCTGGACGAAGGCGCACGAGCAATCTCGAAGCTACTCGATCGTGACGCATCCGGACTGAATTCGGACGACCTCGCCTCCATGCGAGCACATTTCGCGTCCGAGATCAGAATCGCCCGCGCGGCACACCCGGAGCGTTCGTACCCCGAGATTCTGGCCTCCACGCTCGACTACCGTCGTTGGCGGGTCTTCTCGTTCACGCTCATTCGCGGTGACGGTACCGAGGATCGATTGACGGTCGCGCGACACAGCGCGTTGTCCGGCGGTGAGCAATCGGTGTCTCTACATCTGCCGTTGTTCGCGGCCGCGCACGTCATGCTGTCCTCGGCCGATCCGCACGCACCACGGTTGCTGGCACTCGACGAAGCCTTCGCCGGCGTCGATGACAACGGTCGTAGTGAACTGCTCGGGCTCAGCGTGCAGTTCGATCTGGATCTGTTCATGACGGGCTACGATCTGTGGATCACCTACTCCGATGTCCCCGGATGTGCGCACTACGACCTTGCGCATTCGACAGCGGAAAACACTGTCAGCGCAGCGTTACTCGTCTGGGAGAACGGTGAACTGTTCGCCGAACACGATGGTTCCGATCTAGCCGCCGCTCTGGGTTCGCCGTTGACACGACGCGTGCCCACTCACGCCGAAGGCGGTCTCGAATTTGTCCGGTAACGAAGAACTCGGATGGCGGAACACGCCGGAACTCGACGCACTCTTGGCCGCTGCGCGCAAGAAGTTGGAGTCGAACTACTTGTTGGTCGGTGGCAACATCACCGTCCACCTGGGTGAGCAGGCAGAGCTGTGGCGATTGTGCAGTGCAATCTCTCGATCCAGCACCGGCCTGCACAGCCGCGCCCAGACTACGAAACTCGATCTCGCCCGATTCGACGAATGGCTCGCCCACCCACGAAACGGTGGGATCGGCTTGATCGCAACTCTCGACGCCGTCGCTCCGCTACAGGACAGAAAACAGATCGCATCCGACAAGGCCGAGGTAAAGGCCACTGCACTCGCCGACGCGCGCGCTCTACTCGCCGAAACAACCGACGACGACTGGGCCGAGCATTGGTTGTCCTCGTTGCTGAATCAGGACGGCACACTCGGAGGACGCGTGGCCGTCGACGCCCTACGGGTGGCTGCACGGGTGTTGGCGATCCTTCCCGTCGACGGCTTGTCGTTGACCGAACTCGCCGAATACGCGTGCGGTGACACCAAGGCACTGTCCTCCGGTGGTGCACCCCGTCTTGTTCTCGACGCACTCTCGCTCCGCGAAGGAATACCCCGTCCAGTCGACCCCGTCGGCATTCGGTTGCTGTGGGAAACTGCCGGAGTCTCGGTCGACGCGCTGTCGAGCAGGGTTCTGGTGTTCGGGTATCGAGTCGACGAATCGCATACCGTCGGACGGTGGCTGAACGACGCTGCAGACGCCGGGATTCCGTTCCCACTCACCCTCGACATGGTCTCGCGCGGCCCGCTCACCAATGTCGCAGATCGAATCTACGTGTGCGAGAACGTCGCAGTCGTCGCGGCCGCCGCTCGATCGTTGGGAAGTCGTTCCGCAACTCTCGTCTGCACCGATGGCCAGCCGTCGGCTGCGCTGCACAAACTACTCTCGGGCGTGCGGGCAGGAACGGAACTCCTCTGGCGCAACGACTTCGATTGGCCAGGCCTGCAGATGACCGCCCGCGCCCGCTCGCGCTACAACGCCGTCCCCTGGCGGATGGATGCGCAGTCGTATGTTCGTGCGCTCGACGCACGAAATTCCGAACCACTGAAGGGCCATCCGGGGCCGAGTGAGTGGGATCCTGATCTTGCCGCGGCGATGCACGAGTCGGGCCGCGCGGTAATGGAAGAGCGTCTCGTGCCCGACCTTCTTCTCGACCTGGCGTAGTCCTGTGTGGACGGTTGATCCCGGGTGCCGAAACGCCCCAGGATCACTGCCAGTTCGAAAGATGTATCAGCGCAACGGCACGCCGAGGAGTGCGTCGACGGCGTCGGCGAATGCACCGGGAGCGGTAGTGTCCGATCCCCCGCGCTCGACGGCGAAACTTGCCCACGCATCAAGAGCATCGAGAGCCCTCGGTGTGTCCAGATCGTCGGCCAAGTGCTGACGTAGGCGAACTACTGCGTCGTCGGCGCTGGCGGCCGACTCCAGTGCAGCTGCCTTGCGCCACAACGCCAACCGGGTATGTGCACGTTCGAGAACTTCGTCCGTCCACGGGCGATCCTGACGGTAGTGCCCGGACAACAGACCCAACCGAACCGCAGCCGAATCGACGTTGTCGGCGCGGAGCTTCGACACGAACACGAGGTTGCCGCGACTCTTCGACATCTTCTCGCCGTCGAGACCGATCATCCCAGTGTGCACATAATGCCGAGCGAATCGGCCGCCACCGGACACTGCTTCGGCGTGCGCGGCCGAGAACTCGTGGTGCGGGAAGATGAGGTCGCTGCCGCCACCCTGTACGTCGAAACCGGTCCCGATGCGATTGAGAGCAATTGCCGAGCACTCGATGTGCCAGCCCGGGCGGCCAGGCCCGAACGGAGACGGCCACGACGGCTCACCCTTGCGCTCTGCACGCCACAGGAGAGCATCGATCGAGTCCTTTTTTCCTACTCGGTCCGGGTCGCCTCCACGCTCGGCGAAGAACGTGTCCATCGTCGCCCTGTCGTAACCGGACTCGTAGCCGAACTCGGACGTAGCGTCCGCACGGAAGTACACATCGGGATACTCGGCGTCGTCGACGACATACGCCGCACCCGACGCGACCAGCTTCTCGACCATGTCGATGACCTCGTCGATGGATTCGACAGCACCGATGTAATCGCGCGGCGGCAGGACTCGGAGAGCCTCCATGTCCTCACGGAACAAAGCGATCTCACGATTACCGAGCTCGATCCAGCTTTCGCCGTCGCGGTCGGCTCGTTCGAAAAGTGGGTCGTCCACATCAGTGACGTTCTGCACGTAATGCACCTCGTGACCCGCGTCGCGCCACAGTCGGTTGACCAGATCGAAAGTCAGATAGGTCGCGGCATGCCCGAGATGCGTCGCGTCGTACGGGGTGATTCCACACACGTACATCTTCGCCACTTTGCCGGGTGTGACCGGTCGCACTTGCCGATCTGCCGTGTCGTAGAGCCGGAGCGTAGGCCCCTGGCCGGGGATCGAGGGAACGGCTGGTTCGGACCAAGACTGCATGAAGACGAGCCTAACGGAGAGGCTTCAGAAGGCGGGCCACGGTATCGGCCTGCTCGATCGCGGCTCCGGCATCACCGGATGTGCCACGAGAGCACGGGCTCGGCCGAGCAGGGCATCGATCTCTTCATCGGTGATGTGCCCACGAATTCGTGGTTCGACGACAGTGGCGAACGACTCTACGAAAGCGACGACATCGGACATCGCAGCGTCGTCGATAGCGGTGCCGGCCCAACCCCACAGCACCGTCCGAAGCTTGTTCTGCGAGTGCAGGCAGATGCCGTGGTCGACGCCGTACACATATCCGTCCACGCCTTCGAGGGCGTGGCCGCCCTTCCGGTCCGCGTTGTTGATGAGTACATCCAGCACTGCCATCCGCTGCAGCCGAGGATCGTCGGCATGAATGAGCGAGACTTCCTCGCCATCGCCGTCGTAAGCCTGCATGACCGGTATCCATCCGGTGGGCACAAGGTCCGGCCTGCAGATATCGACCAGGTCGAGCGTGCGGCCGTGCTCCCCGTCGCGGTCCGGCGTGTCGATCCACCGCTGCACCATCCCCGGGCCGAACGGACCATCCCGAAGAATCGTGGTCGGAATCACATTCCAACCCAGAGAGTCCGACACCTCGTACGACGCGATCTCTCGCCCTGCCAAGGTCCCATCGGGAAAGTCCCAGAGCGGCACTTCTCCGCGAACAGGCTTGTAGACGCACCGAACCGTGGACGTCTCACCGTCGTCGCCGCTGCCCGTTGCCTCGCAGACCAACGTCGCGTTGCTGGCCGACACCACTCGACCGATGATGGTCAGCTCACCGGTTTCCATCACCTTGCGGCCCGCGAACGGCGGCCGGTCTTCGGTCAAAGCTCTTCGCCAAGTTCGCCGGCCGAGCCGAAGGTGGCATCTCGTTTGTATCCATTCGATCGAATACAGGTGTGTCCGTCCTGAGTCAGCGGCTCACCACACAAGGGGCACGGCGCACGGCCGGCAGCAATCACCCGCTCGGAACGAAGTGCGAACTCCCGGGCCGCGAGCGGCGTCAGGAAGACGCGGACTGCATCGGGACCTTCGTCGGTGTCATCGAGGACGACGGACTCGTCGACCTCGACCTCACTGATAGCCAGGAGTTCTACCACCACTGCGTTCGCATCCGCGTCCCAGCCCAGACCCATGGTCCCGACCCGAAACTCGGTATCGATCGGAGTCATCAACGGACTCGTGTCGCCCAGTTCGGTTTCCTCGGGCGGGAACTCCGCGCCGAACCGTCGTTGAACTTCGTCCAGCAGCAAACCTATCCGGTCTGCGAGAACCTGCACCTGCTGCTTTTCGAGCGCGACCGAGACGACGCGAGCGTCGTGGACTGCCTGCAGAAAGAACGAACGATCGCCTGGCTCTCCCACGGTTCCCGCGACAAAACGATCAGGGGTGCGGAAAACATGTATTGCGCGTGGCATTGCACCTCCTGGAGCTTCATTCTCGGATCCGAAAACTCGGACCCGAACTTCATTATCCGCTATCGGCGGGACTACGTTCCGGAACCGCCACCGGGCACCGCGTCGGAGTCCATGCTCGGGGCCGTCGGCACCGCAGGTACCAACGCCGTCAAGTCGAGACCGGTGTCGTTCGTCCGAAGCACGAACGGCCTGGTCGAGCTGTACCGCACGACACTGACAGAGGCAGGATCGGCAACGATACGTTGGAACGAATCCAAGTGGCAGCCCAAGGCGTCGGCGAGGATCGATTTGATGACGTCACCGTGTGAGCACGCCACCCAGAGGACATCGCGGCCGTACTCCTCCGCAAGACGCGCGTCGTGTTCCCGGATTGCGAACACCGCCCGCGACTGCACCTGAGCCAGTCCCTCGCCACCAGGGAACACCGCCGCGGACGGGTGTTGCTGGACCACCTTCCACAGCGGCTCCGTCACAAGATCCTTGATCGATCTTCCCGTCCACGACCCGTAATCGACCTCGATCAGCCGTTCGTCGACCCTCGGAGTCAGACCGCGCCGGGCGGCAAGAGGTGCCACCGTTTGCTCACACCGCTGCAGCGGTGAGTGCACGATCTCCTCGACCGGAAGCCCGCCCAATCTCTCCGCAACATGAGCGGCCTGTTCCAGTCCGCGGTCGTCGAGTGCGACACCGGCCGACCGCCCTGCCAGAGCGCCCGCAGTATTCGCCGTCGAGCGGCCATGTCGCAGCAAGATCACCGTCATGGAACCAGCCTAGGGCGTCTGGCGAATCAGGTGGCAGACACCACGCCCGCAGACAGCAGCGCCATCACGCCGATGCCGAGCACGATGCGATAGCCGACGAACCAGTACAGCGAGTGATTTGCAACGAACTTCAGCAGCCATGCAATCGAGGCGTAGCCGAGTGCGAACGCGACGACGGTCGCGACCAGCAACTGTGGGCCGGAGGCGTTGAGACCTTCACCGGCCGGCTCGAATGCATCGGGCAGCGAGAAGAGGCCGGACGCAGTCACAGCCGGTATGGCGAGCAGGAACGAGAACCGCACGGCTGCTTCGCGTTCGAGGCCCATGAACAGGCCTGCACTTGTGGTGGCACCCGACCGGGACACACCGGGAATCAACGCCAAACATTGTGCGGCACCCATCACGAGCCCGTCCCGTGTGGTGATTTTTTCGAGTGGTCGCTTCTTGGAACCGAGGTACTCGGCGACTGCGATGACGATGGCGAACACGATGAGCATCGTTGCGATGAGCCACAAATTACGTGCCCCGGTTCGGATCTGATCTTTGAACAAGATCCCCAACAGCCCGATCGGGATGGTGGCGATGATCACATACCAACCGAGCCGATAGTCGAGATCGCGCGCAGTCTTGTCACGTATGCCGCGGAACCATGCCTTGACGATTCTCACGATGTCGCGCCAAAAGAACACGAGCACTGCCGCTTCGGTTCCGAGCTGTGTGACCGCGGTGAACGAAGCTCCTGCATCGGACCCGAAAAAGACGCTCGAGACGATTCTCAGGTGTCCTGACGACGAGATCGGCAGGAACTCGGTCAGCCCCTGCACAGCGCCGAGGATGATTGACTGAAGCCAACTCATGGACTCACCGATCATCCTCGAACCTCCCCGAAGGTCGATGAGAGCAGAGGGGTTCGGCTGAGGAAAGGTGCGCGATTCACGGCCCGACGGTACCTGGCGCGGCTCGCCCGGATCGACCGACACTCGCACCGCTGCCACCGGCGCACTACTCTGCTCACCTGGCGCCGTTTTCGTGACCGACTCAGAAAACCGACACCATCACAATCGACAAGGAATGTTGAAAAACTATGAAGCAGCGATCAGTCGGCTCCAGTGGCCTGCGCGTGTCGAGGATCGGGCTCGGCACGCTCGGATGGGGCAGCGGCACCGACGGTGACGACGCGGCTGCCCAACTCGCTGCCTTTGCCGACGCCGGGGGAACCCTCGTCGACACCTCACCCGTTTACGGGGATGGACGAGCGCAACGTGTGCTCGCGGAGGTCCTCGACGACGTGGTCCCGCGTACGAACCTGATCGTGAGCAGTGCAGCCGGTATCGAAACCGCCAGCGGGCACTACCGCATCGACTGCTCTCGTCGCGCACTGCTCGGTCAACTCGATGCAACGTTGCGCGATTTGGGTACCGACTACCTCGATCTGTGGCAAGTGGCGGCATGGGATGCGAGCACGCCCGTGGACGAGATCGCGTCCACCCTGGACTACGCCGTATCGAGCGGGAAAGTCCGGTATGTCGGTGCACGTGGCTATCTCGGCTGGCAACTAGCGACTGCGGCTGGAGCTGCGGGCGCAGGCCGCATCGTCGCGACGCAGGCCGAGTACTCGCTTCTGGCTCGCGGCATCGAGGACGAATTGCTGCCGGCGGCGCGTCATCACGGTGTCGGCATCCTCGCTGCGGTCCCATTGGCCGGCGGGGTACTGACCGGAAAATACCGAAACGGCACGCCTGCGGACTCACGGGGTGCCGACGATCTCCACGCAGGATCGCTTTCCGGCTACCTCACCGACGCTGCCGTCAACGTCGTCGATGCAGCCGTCATGGCCGCAAGTGGCCTGCAGACTTCACCTCTGGCAGTGGCCTTGGCCTGGGCTCGCGATCGCCCGGGTGTGAGTTCGGCGATAGTCGGAGCCAGGGACCTCGCGCAATTGACCGGGGTACTCGTCGCGGAAGACCTCGAGTTGCCTGCCGCTATCACTTCGGCGTTGGACGACGTCAGTAGCTGACCGCGTGCCTACGCCGTCACGTTCTGCCGCGTGCGAATCCGGTCGAGGATCGACCCGGCGCGCTGCAGACACGACCGGACTCTCGACAACTCCGGCGAGTCCGGGATCAGCTCGTCAGCATCTGTCACCGCGTCGCGGACGGCAGCGACGATGCTGCGCTCATCGGTCACATCGATTTCGGTGACCGGTTGCTCCACGACGGCGATGACATCCGACTTGTCCGGAACCTGCTCGAGCAGGTCCTCGCGATATATTTCCACGGACAGCGTCGACTTGTGCACCCGAAAAGTAAACTGTCGGCCGTCCGCGTTTCGACCGAACCCATTCGCGTGTGCGCCGACGGTGATCTGTTCGACGACGAACCCGCTGTCGGCAGAGTCACAGGAAGTCCCTGTCCGCCCAGGAAGAACTGTCCGCCCGAAATCAACAGGACGACTCGCTGCAACGGGGCGATGAAAACCCTCCGGTCGAGTGAAATCCTCGGTAGTTACCATCTCGACTCCTCGTTCTTTGGTCGGAAAATACGGTACTGCCACCTCGCCTCGACCGCACTCGGGTAGTCCGAGAGTGTCGACTTCTGACCCATCAGGCAGGGTGGACTCGACACTTCGTTCCGCTACGCCACACCATGGCACCCCTCGAACGCACGAACACAGTATCCAGGAGCAGGCATTCCCATGAGAGACAGACGTTTGCGGTGGCGAACTCTCGCCGCGGTCGCGGCCACCTCGACGATCTTGTTGGCGGCCGGTTGTTCGGGCGACGGAGCCGACGAGCCCGATCAGGTGAGCATCGAGCCCCTGGCCGGGGTCAGCTCTCCAGAAACCTCGACTCCCCCAGTAGGAAGCATCACCGCGTCTCCATCGGGGATCCACTTCACCACGTTCGACACTTCCACGCGCAGCGTCCTCGCGCTCGACGACAGTTTTTCGAACCTGCTGGTGTTCGATACATCCGACGGCAACGCCGAACCTCGCGCAATATCGCTACCGGGCAAGGCAGCAACCATAGTGGCCCCCGGCGACGGCACAGTTGTGCTGCCGATGAATGGAAGCCTCGCACGCGTCGATATAGGCGACTCGAAGGTCACCTCGACGAAAGTCGCGGCGAATCTACTCAGCGCTGCTGTTCTCGAGGACGGCAGAACAGCAGCAGGAGATGATCGTGGCGCGGTCCACATTCTCGAGCAAGACGGGACCGAATCGAAGGTCATAGACGGGTTGACCTCGGTTGATGCGCTCGCCTCGACCATGTATGGGCTCACCGCTCTGGATCGCGATCAGACCTCCGTCACCGTCGTCGACATCGACGACGGTTCCCTCGGCATTGCCCTCCGCGCCGGCGAGGGTGCAGCCGAGCTGGACACCGACCGGTTCGGGCGAATCCTGGTGACCGATGCCACCGGAAAAGAACTTCTCGTGTTCTCCTCGGACGACTTGTTGTTGCGTCAGCGCTTTCCTGTCGATGCGCAGCCATGGGCTGTCACCTACGACGACGAGACCGACGTCGTCTGGATCAGCGTTCCCGCTCTCAACGAAGTTGTCGGATACACGCTCGACACGGGAATTCCTGTCGAGGTTTCCAGGTTCCCGACCGTAAGGCAGCCGGACTCTCTCGCGATCGACTCCGCGACGGGTGACTTGATTGTGGGGTCGGCTGCCGGTGAGGGATTACAGCGAATACCGGTTGGCGAGCCCCGGTAGAGGCAACGAGAGTCGAGGCGATAACCCACGGTGTCGAAGAACAGCTACGGGAGCGGGCGCTTCCCGCGAGAGTGGGACCTGACATCCGAGGAGTGGGAATACGTTCCACTCCGCCTACCGCCGGATGTCACACGGGTGACGGCCTCGATGCGGCTTGCGATCCAGGCCGAGTTCGGCGGTTGGGAACTCTCACGCATGCGCGTGTATACCGATGGAAGTCGGCGGGTGCTGCTCAAGCGAAAGAAATCTGCCCAGCACATACCCGATCCTGGAATATGAGACCCGAGTACCAAGACGGAAAGAAGAACCGTGGGCCAGACCTTGTACAGCGCACTGCTTCGGTTGATGTTTTTGCTGCAGCCGGAGCGAATCCACCATCTCGCGTTCGCGACCATGCGCACGCTGACGGCCTTCACACCGACGAGAAAGCTTCTCTCGCGAGTATTCGTCGTCGACGATCCACTACTTCGAAGCACAGTTTTCGGCGTGGACTTCCCCAGGCCACTCGGTCTTGCTGCCGGCTTCGACAAGAACGCGGACGGTGTGGATGCCTGGGGGCCACTGGGCTTCGGGTTCGCCGAGGTGGGCACGGTCACCGCACAACCGCAGCCCGGCAATCCGACTCCCCGGCTGTTTCGGCTGCCTGCGGACCGCGCTCTGATCAACCGAATGGGCTTCAACAACCACGGCGCCGGCAACGCCGCCAACGTGCTGCGGAACCGCCGAGGCGGTGTACCGATCGGCGCGAACATCGGGAAGACCAAGGTCACGCTCCCCGCCGACGCCGCTGCCGACTACACCGCAAGCGCAACGCTGCTCGGGCCACTGTCCGACTTCTTGGTGGTGAACGTCAGCTCGCCGAACACTCCAGGCTTGCGGGATCTTCAGGCTGTCGCGTCTCTACGGCCCATCCTCGAGGCTGTGCAAAGTGTCGTCACGGTTCCCATCCTGGTGAAGATCGCACCCGATCTGTCCGATGAGGACATAGACGCCGTCGCCGACCTTGCAGTCGAGTTGGGACTCGACGGGATCGTCGCGGCCAATACGACGATCGACAGGTCGGGTCTGCGCACTTCGGCCGAGGAAGTCGAGTCCATCGGGGCAGGTGGTTTGTCCGGAGCACCGTTGGCCGACCGCTCGCTCGAGGTTCTACGACGGCTGTACGCCCGAGTGGGGACACGCATTGCCATCATCTCGGTCGGTGGGATCGAGTCGGTGGATCAAGCGTGGGAACGCATCACCGCGGGCGCGTCACTGATCCAGGGTTACACCGGTTTCATCTATGGGGGCCCGTTCTGGATGCGTCGAATCAACAAGGGAATTGCCCTCCGATTGCGAGCGCACGGATTCACCTCGTTGTCGGACGCGGTCGGATCGGATCACCGCCGCAGCTGACACAGCAAAATGGCCGTGTTGTGCGACGATCCGCACAGCACGGCCTTTCTTGTGCACTGGGCCCTATCGAGCCTCGTAGACACCCGTCAGGACAGCTCGTCCGATCGCGTGTGAGAACAGGTTGAAACCGAGAAACGCCGGCGTTGCCGTTTCGTCCACTTCCAGTCGCTCGACGTCGACCGCATGGACCACGAACATGTAGCGGTGCGGTCCATGACCCGCTGGAGGTGCCGCACCGATGTACCGAAACAGACCCGCATCGTTCTTCAACGTGACAGCAGCACTAGGCACACCCGTACCGCCGTCGTCACCGGCACCCGCGACGAGCGAAGTCGTGTCGACTGGGATGTTCGCCACCGCCCAGTGCCAGAAACCCGAGGCCGTCGGTGCGTCCGGGTCGAAGACGGTGAGCGCAAAGCTTTTGGTGCCTTCGGGAAACCCGGACCAGGACAGTTGCGGTGAATTATCGTGGCCGCCGGCGCCCATGATTCCACTCAACTGCTGGCTATCGAGAGTTCCACCGTCCTCCACATCCTCCGAGGTGAGTTCGAAGGAAGGCAGTGCGGGAAGTGCGTCGTAAGGGTTGTACGCCATCAAAAGATCCTTTCGATTCAGCTGTGCAGCAGAAAGTGTTCCAACACCTGTGTACCGAACTCCAGTGAACTGACCGGTACCCTCTCGTCCACGCCGTGAAACAGGGCTGCGAAGTCGAGTTCGGGCGGCAATTTGAGCGGCGCAAAACCGAAGCATCGAATACCCAAGCGCGCGAAGGCCTTTGCATCCGTACCACCCGACAGCATGTACGGAACCGTACGTCCGTTCTCGTCGTGTGCAAGTATCGCGTCGTTCATGGCGTCGACAAGGTGCCCGTCGAATGTCGTCTCGTAGGAGTCGAGCTTGGTGACCCATTCGCGTTCGACGTTGGGCCCGATCAGTTCGTCCACTTCCCGCTCGAACGCGGCCTGACGCCCGGGGACCACCCGGCAATCGATCATCGCCTCGGCGGTCTGCGGAATCACGTTCGCCTTGTATCCAGCTTTGAGCATCGTCGGGTTGGCGGTATCTCGCAGCGTGGCGCCCACGATCCGCGCGATGCTGCCGAGTTTGAGCAAAGTGCCGTCGAGATCCGGGCTGGTCGGGTCGAAATCGAGTCCGGTTTCCTCGGCCACTGCTGCGAGGAACTCCGCTACCGAATCGGAGATCACCAACGGGAATGTGTGGTTGCCGAGCTTGGCCACAGCTTCTGCCAGATAGGTCACCGCATTCTCGTCGTGCAGAAACGACCCGTGTCCGGCTCGCGCCTTCGCAGTAAGTTTCATCCAGCCGAGACCCTTCTCTGCGGTCTCGACCATGTACAGCCGCTTCTCGGTGCCGTCAGGTCTGGCGACGGTCAACGAGAAGCCACCGACCTCGCCGACGGCTTCGGTGACACCTTCGAACAGGTCGGGACGATGCTCTACGAGCCACTGCGAGCCGTACTTCCCACCGTTCTCTTCGTCGGCCAGGAAGGCGAAGAGAATGTTTCGCGGCGGGACAGTGCCGTTGGATTTGAATTGTCGCGCCAGTGCCAGCGCCATGCCGACCATGTCTTTCATATCGATCGCGCCGCGACCCCACACGTACCCGTCTTCGACAGCGCCGGAGAACGGATGCACACTCCAATCCGCAGGCTCTGCCGGAACGACGTCGAGATGCCCGTGGATCAACAAGGTTCCGCGGCTCGGGTCCGAGCCCGGCAACGTGGCGAATACATTCCCACGACCGGGGGCACCGGATTCTACGTACTCGGTCTCGTAACCGACCTCGCGAAGTTTCTGCGCCACCCACTCGGCGCACTCCTTTTCCCCCTTGGTCGTTTCGAGTTCACCGGTGTTGGAGGTGTCGAATCTGATCAAAGAGCTGACGAGGTCGACGACCTCGTCGAGCGCGGTCGTCGGGACAGGGTCGGGATGGGGATGATCGGCGGAAGACACCCCACTTTCCTACCACCCGAGCCGCGGCTACGGGCGAACTGACGTGGGGATTTGGGCGATAGGCCACCCGTCGTATATCTTTGTCCAGCACGCAGCGAGCAGGCGTGCGAACAAGATGTGTACACCGTGTTGCTGGTAATTGCAGTGCACAACTGGTCCGAGTGGCGGAATGGCAGACGCGCTAGCTTGAGGTGCTAGTGTCCTATTAACGGACGTGGGGGTTCAAGTCCCCCCTCGGACACCAGGGAATTGCACAAGATCTTGTGTGCGAGTTCCAGAAGTTCTGCGTTGAGACAGACGACATAAGCCCCGATTCCCCGGAATCGGGGCTTATGTCGTTTTCGCACGTAGCAAGGAGAGGAAGACGGATGGTCGACGGGAACGCTGTTGTCGATTCGGAGTTGCTCGGCTCGTCGACCGAGTGCTCGGCGATCGAGCCGGCCGATCTCGCGATCTGCCTCCGTGTCATCGCCCAGGCTGGGTCGCTGGATAAGAATCATCCTGATTCGATCGCTGTGCAACGCGCCTCGGGGCAACTTTTCAAGGACCTGAAACGAGCACGCCGTGTCGCTGCACGTTCGGCCAAGTCGGATGCCGATCGGGCAGTTGTCGAAGCAACCGCCACCGGGTCACCGGATCGCATCGACGACGAGACCGCGGGCATATCTCTGACCTCGCGGACCGAAACCGAATTCGCAGGCACTTTGATTCGCCCTCGCCCTTGCTACATCTGCAAGCAGCGCTACACACTGGTCGACTCGTTCTATCATCAGCTTTGCCCGGACTGCGCAGCATTGAACCGGAGCAAACGTAATGCAACTACCGATCTGACCGGGCGCACCGCGCTTCTCACCGGCGGGCGAGCCAAGATCGGCATGTACATCGCGCTGCGCCTGCTGCGGGACGGCGCTCATACGACGATCACGACGCGTTTCCCCAATGATGCCGTCCGCAGATTCGCGGCGATGCCGGACAGTGACAAGTGGCTCCACCGGCTCCGTATCGTCGGAATCGATCTGCGTGACCCGGCTCAGGTTGTCGCACTTGCAGATTCGGTTGCCGCTCATGGACCACTCGACATCCTCGTCAACAACGCAGCGCAAACGGTGAAGCGCTCGGCAGGTGCATACAGTGCGCTCGCAGACGGTGAGTCGACACCGCTGTCCCTGGACTTCATCCCAGCCGGGTCTCGGCCGGAAGTAACCAAGTTCGGCACGACGAGTGATGCGCATCCCGCGTCGCTGGCGAGTTCGCTGCCGGAGACCGCTATCACGGCGGGCGGTCGAGAATCTCTCACCGCCGAGGCCGTCGCATCTCTTGCGTTGGTTGCGGGATCGGCGAGCGCTGATCGAATCGACCAGGGCATCGCTATCGACGCCGGTGGACTCGTGCCGGATCTGGCAGATACGAACAGTTGGATACACACCGTCGAGCAGGTCGATCCGGTGGAACTGCTCGAAGTTCAGCTCTGCAATTCGGTGGCACCGTTCATTTTGGTCTCCCGTCTGCGCGCAGCCATGGAAGCCTCGACTGCCCGCCGCAAGTACATCGTGAACGTCTCGGCGATGGAGGGGCAGTTCAGTCGGGCTTACAAGGGTCCCGGGCACCCGCACACCAACATGGCCAAGGCCGCACTCAATATGCTCACCCGAACTAGCGCCAAAGAAATGCTCGATCACGGAATCCTGATGAGCGCCGTCGATACCGGGTGGATCACCGACGAGCGACCCCACCCGACGAAGATGCGGTTGGCGGACGAGGGATTCCACGCGCCACTCGATCTTGTCGACGGTGCGGCACGTGTCTACGACCCAATCGTGCAAGGCGAGGCGGGTATCGATCTGTACGGCCAGTTCCTCAAGGACTACGGCCCCTCACCCTGGTGATGTCGACACGTTTGTGCTGCGACACTCGAGGGAATACCGGTTTGCGAAGATTCGGTCTCGGGCGTGGTGACGGATAGGTGGTTGGGGTATGGGCGACGATGTCGAACAGCGGAAGTTCACCAGGGAGGACCGTCATCGATTCCGACAGAAGGTTCAGGACTGCCTCGATGCACTCGCGACCATGCTCGCGGAGCAGACATTCGAGGTCGGGCAGCCGCAAATAGGGATGGAGATCGAACTCAATCTCGTCGACGACGCCATGGCACCTGCGATGGCCAACGCGACCGTCCTCGACGCGATTGCCGACCCGGACTATCAGACCGAACTCGGCCAGTTCAACATCGAAATCAATGTTGCACCACAGCCGTTGCGCGGCGCCAGCATCGAAGATCTCGAACGCAATCTGCGGACTTCACTCAATTCTGCTGACGAGCGTGCACGTTCCTCGGGTAGCAGACTCGCGATGATCGGGATGCTTCCGACGTTGACCGAGAAGCACTTCGAACATCGCTGGTTGTCGGCGAATCCCAGGTACGACCTGCTCAACCAACAGATCTTTGCTGCCCGCGGCGAGGATATCGAACTCGATATCCTCGGGGTCCGACTACCCGGAGCAGATTCTGCCGAGAATCTTTCGGCGATCACGGACACGATCCTGCCCGAAGCGGCCTGCACGTCGGTGCAACTCCACCTGCAGGTGGCCCCGGAGGAATTCGCCTCGCATTGGAATGCCGCGCAGGCGCTCGCCGGCGTACAGGTGGCGCTCGCGGCCAATTCACCGTTCCTTGCCGGCCGTGCACTGTGGCACGAGACGCGTATCCCGTTGTTCGAGCAGGCAACCGACACCCGGCCGAAGGAATTGGTGAATCAGGGAGTGCGGCCGAGGGTCTGGTTCGGTGAACGATGGATCACCTCGATCTTCGACCTGTTCGAGGAGAACTCACGATACTTCCCAGCGCTGCTGCCGGTCTGCAGCGACGAGGATCCACTGGCAGCGTTGGCCGAGGGCGTGACACCGAACCTGTCCGAGTTGCGCATGCACAACGGGACCGTCTACCGCTGGAATCGGCCTATCTACGATCGCTCTTCCGGCGGTCACCACATTCGCCTCGAGAACAGGGTGCTTCCCGCCGGCCCGTCGATCGTGGACACGCTGGCCGATGCCGCGTTCTACTACGGGACCGTCCGTTCGCTAGCTGACGCCGACAGGCCACTGTGGTCGCAGATGTCGTTCGATGCAGCTGAGGAAAACTTGCATTCAGCAGCTCGAAGTGGATTCGACTCTCGGCTCTACTGGCCGGAAGTAGGTTCGGTGAGTCCGCAGGAATTGGTCCTTCGACGGCTACTGCCGATGGCCGACGCCGGGCTCGCGTCCTACGGCGTGGATGTCACCGTGCGCGAAAAGTATCTCGGCATAATCGAGGGTCGCTGCTTGGCTCGACGTTCGGGCTCGGTCTGGCAACGCGAGGCAGTAGTGGCACGCGAGCGTGCCGGAGAGGACCGAGAGTCCGCGTTGGCCGGGATGCTCGGTGACTACATCACGTTGATGAACGAAGGCGAACCGGTCCACACCTGGTCTTTCTGACCAGCTGGGGGCATAGGATCGGTTCATGATGTTCCGGGCGCTGGCCGACATCACGGTAGCGGCGCACCTCGCGTTCGTCGTGTATGTCGTCGCGGGCGGGTTTCTCGCCTGGCGTTATCGACGCACGATCTGGCTCCACGGCGTCGCAGTGGCGTGGGGGTTCGTCTCGATAGTGATCGGCGTCGATTGCCCACTGACCCAACTCGAAAGCTGGGCCCGAGTGCGTTCGGGCGAATCTGCACTTCCCTCTACTGGTTTCATCGACTACTACCTCACCGGGGTCATTTACCCCGAAAGCATGCTCGGCGTGGTTCGGTTTGCGGCAATCTGCGCCGTCGCCATCTCGTGGGCAGGGTTTGTGCTGCTCCGATCACGGTCGCGGCACTTCAGCGCGAGCTGATCGAGGATGGTGGGCGTCGTCGACTCTTGCCGTGATGCACGTTACTGTCGAGTACATGACTTCGAGTGTTCCCGAACCCGCTGAGACTGCTGACACAACCCGCTTGTACGACATCGTCGTCTACGGCGCAACAGGCTTCGTCGGGCGTCTTACTGCCGACTATCTGGCCCGCCACGCACCGGAAGGTACGGCCGTAGCTCTTGCCGGCCGGTCTGCTTCCCGTGTCGAGGCGGTTCGACGCACTCTCCCCTCCGCTGCAGCGCAGTGGCCCATCGTCGAGGCCGACGCTGCGGACGAAGAGGCGCTCCAAGCTCTCGCCGAGTCCACTCGTGTCGTGATCACTACCGTCGGCCCCTACGCGAAGTTCGGACAGCCGCTGGCTGCCGCATGTGCTCTCGCCGGCACCGACTACGTCGATCTGACCGGTGAAGTGCTTTTCGCTCGTCAAAGTATCGACAAAAACCACGAGATCGCCCAGAAGTCGGGCGCCCGCATCGTCCATTCCTGTGGGTTCGACTCGATCCCCTCCGATATCGGTGTCCACGTCCTGCACGCAGCCGTCGTCGCCGATGGCGCCGGTGAACTGACCGACACCACCCTCGTGGTCTCCTCGATGCGCGGCGGCGTCAGCGGCGGTACCGTCGACTCGGTTCGGACACAACTCGCCGAGATGAAGAAAGACGGCAAACTTCGCAGGCTTGCCGCTCGCCCTTATTCTCTGAGTCCGGACCGTAGCCTCGAGACCGACTTCGGTCGCCAACTCGATGCCCAGGTCGTCAACGGCACCCAGATCTCCCCCAGCGTTCGAGGATGGAAAGCGCCGTTCTTCATGGCGTCGTACAACACCCGCGTCGTCCGGCGAAGCAATGCTCTTCGAGATTGGGCTTACGGCAAGCAGTTTCGTTACCGAGAGGTGATGAATGTCGGCACCTCGTTCGCGTCTCCCGTCGTTGCCGGTGCAGTCTCCGTCGGGCTCGGCGCCGCGTTGGTGGGAATGACAATTCTGCCCCGCAAGCTTCTCGACCGCATCCTGCCCGAGCCCGGCAAGGGGCCGAGCACCCAGGCGCAGGAGAACGGTCACTTCACGATGGACGTGTACACGACCACGACGTCCGGTGCTCGATACCGGTCGCGAGTGAAGGCCGACGGCGATCCAGGCTACAAGGCCACCGCGGTGATGCTCAGCGAGTCAGCACTCGCTCTTGTCCACAACCGCGACAGCCTGCCCGAGGCTGCTGGAGTACTCACTCCGGCAACAGGAATCGGTGATGCACTGGTGACTCGCCTCCAGGATGCGGGTCTGGAAATCTGGGCTCGCAAGGAGTGACGGTAGCGGACGGGACCGATGCCTACACCGATCTCGTGCGGGCGTACGAGAAATCGGTGGGGGTGTCCGGCCACGGCAGCGAGTTCGTGACGGCGCCGTGGGGCGATCGACTGTCGGCGGTCTTGCCGGTACGCGAACTCGCATCCGGTGCTGTCGCAGCGTTCGCGTCATCAGTGGATCGGTATCGGCGAAGCGTGGGACTCGATACCACTGCATGGAAACTCAGCCCTGATCGCATTTCCGCGTCCTTCAGCGGTGACCGCATGTACCGGGAAAACGGTGAGCCGGTACTCGCCTTTGCCGAACTCTCCGGGTTCTTCGAATGCGCGGACGGTTGGGTACGCACGCACGCCAACTATCCGCACCATCGACGTGCGCTGTTGCGGGCGATCGGCCTCGACGAAGCAGCCACCGTGGACGCAGCCCGGACACGCATCGGATCGCTCGACAGCGACATCATCGAGGGCAGATGCGCACGCGCCGGCGCGATAGCGGTCCGGGTCCGCACCGAGCAGGAGTGGGCCGAACACGAGGTAGGCGCAGCGGTTGCGTCCGAGCCTCTCGTTCGATCCATTCCTCGATCCGATGCCGCGCCACGCTTCAACTTCGCTGCGACACAACAGCATCCGCTGCGAGGACTTCGGGTACTCGACTCGACCCGCGTAATCGCAGGTCCCGTTGCATCGCGCGCCCTTGCGCTTCTCGGCGCGAGTGTTCTGCGCATCGACCCACCCGACCTGCCCGAGATCGGGTGGCAACACATGGAAAACGGCCAGGGCAAACGTAGCGCCCTACTCGATATGAAAACTGCTGAAGGATTGAATACGGCTCGACACTTGTGCGCCCAGTCCGATGTCTTTCTCTCAGGTTACCGACCGGGCGCCATCGAGAACTTCGGCTTCCTACCCAGCTCGTTTCGGCCGGGGATCGTGTGTGGATCGGTCTCGGCGTGGGGGCACGGTGCTAGGGAAAGCGCTTCGTGGCTCCAGCGTGGTTTCGACAGCATCGTCCAAGCCGCGAGCGGGATAGCGGTGATCGAGGGATCCGAGAACCATCCTGGCACCCTGCCCGCGCAGGCACTCGATCATGCCAGTGGTTACCTTCTGGCCGCGGGCATCGTGGATGCACTCACCGCGACACGCACGTCGGGATCAGGCTGCGATGTATCGGTGTCACTGGCGCGAACCGCGTCCTGGCTCACCTCCGCAGGAGGTCGGACCGAACACCCTGACGCTGCGTCGTTACCCGGACCGGACTCCACCGTCACACACGGATCTACGACGACGGCCTTACCTGCGCTCGCGGACTACAGCGACTACCCGTTTCCAGCACACCCGCTCGGTTCGCACGCCCCGAGCTTCGACGACGACAGAGGACCCACTTCCGCATGACCATTCCACTGATCGTCGACGTCGACACCGGAATCGACGACTCCCTGGCTCTGCTCTACCTGTTGGCCAGCCCCGAGGCCGAGATCCTGTCGATCGCATCGACCGCAGGCAACGTTTCGGTGAACCAGGTGGCTGCAAACAACTTGGCGTGGCTCGACCTGTGCAAGGCAACCAACATCGAGGTGACGCTGGGTGCACAGGTGCCGCTGGCTTCCCCGCTCATGACGACCGAAGAAACGCACGGCCCACGCGGCGTCGGGTACGCCGACCTTCCGGTTTCCGATCGCTCACTGTCGAACCGTGATGCAGCAACTGCCTGGGTGGAACTGGTACGCGAACGGCCAGGCGAGATCGTCGGATTGGTCACCGGGCCGATGACCAATCTCGCACAGGCTGTTCGCATCGATCCAGACCTCCCGCGACTGTTGAAGCGACTCGTGTTGATGGGTGGGGCATTTCAGCACCCCGGTAACACGACACCGACAAGCGAATGGAATATCGCAGTCGATCCGGAGGCAGCATCGGAAGTGTTCGCGGCATTCTCCGGCCTTCCAGAGGCACGTCTTCCCATCGTGTGTCCACTCGACATCACCGAAACCATCGAAATGCTCCCCCACCACATCGCGCGGTTGGCCGAACGCGCGGGAAGTACACCGCGCGAGATCATTTCGGAGACAGATGGATCCGATATCAGATCCACCGCGTCCAACGCGGTAGTGCGCCACCTTTCCGATGCAGTCCGCTTCTACATGAAGTTTCATCGCGATCACGACCAAGGATTCCTGGCGCACATGCACGATCCGTTCGTCGCTGCCGTAGCCCTGAATCCCGCGATCGCAACCCTGCGCACAGCCACCGTCGATATCGAACTGGACGGAACCCTCACCCGCGGAACAACGGTCGCGGACTGGAGAGGGATGTGGGGCCGCCCGCTCAACGCAGCCATCGCATCGACAACAGATCCGGAAGCATTCTTCGACGACCTGATCGAACGCATCGGAGCGATGGCCGCACGCCTGTACCCCTGAGCTACCGATTCCTCGGCACGGTCAGGGGTACAGGATGTTCACGGTCGAACTACGTCCACGCGGGCGGCGCGGCAGCATCGAAGGTATCGAGCAACTCCTGCGCTGCCAATGCCGCAGTCAAAGATCCGTCGCGAACACGCTCTTCGACGCCGAGACGAATAGCTTTCACCGCAGGATTCTGTGCGATCCGGCGCAGCATCTGATCGTTGACCATCGTCCACATCCAGTCGACCTGCTGGCGTCGACGCTTTTCGGCGAACTCACCGGCATCGGTGAGCACCTGCTGATGTCTGAGAACGGTGTTCCAGAAGTCGTCGAGCCCGGTCCCTTCCATCGCGCTGATAGTGAGAACCGGTGGCTTCCACATCGCATCGTGCGGATAGATCATCCGAAGCGCGCCGGCCAACTCCCTCGCCGCGCTCTTGGCCTCCATGATGTGTTTGCCGTCGGCCTTGTTCACTGCTACCAGATCGGCGAGCTCGAGGACACCCTTCTTGATGCCCTGCAACTGATCTCCGGTCCTGGCCAGAGTCAAGAACGCGAAGCAGTCCACCATGTTGGCAACCGACACCTCCGACTGACCGACACCGACGGTCTCGACGAGGATCACGTCGAATCCAGCGGCTTCGAGTAGCACGATGGTCTCGCGGGTCGCCCGCGTCACTCCCCCGAGAGTGCCGGACGTCGGAGAAGGCCGAATGTAGGCGTCCTTCTCCACCGACAGCCGAGCCATTCTGGTCTTGTCGCCCAGAATCGACCCACCGGTACGGGTGGACGAGGGATCGACGGCCAAGACCGCGACCCGATGACCCTGTTCGATCAACCGCATGCCGAGCGCGTCGATGAACGTCGACTTCCCTACCCCGGGAACTCCGGTGATGCCGACGCGATGCGCGCCACCGGCCTTCGGCAGCAGTTGCAGAAGCAGTTGCTGTGCCAGGTCGCGATGATTCGCTCGCGTCGACTCGACCAACGTGATCGCCCGAGCAAGCCCGGAACGATCATTGGCGAGGACCGACTTCGCCACTGCGTCGATATCGATATTCAGCGGCGTTCTGGTCGCGCTACTCATCCGAGTACGTCGCGATCACGCCGTCGCCTCTTGCGGCTCCGGCCCGTTGCCGTGACCGAGCTGTTCGGAGATCTTCTGGACAAGCCCGATAGCGGCATCGGCGATGACCGTCCCGGGCGGGAAGATCGCGGCAGCGCCTGCGGCATACAACTCCTCGAAGTCGCCGGGCGGGATGACGCCACCGACGACGATCATGATGTCGGGCCGATCGACTGCTGCGAGCGCTTCCCGAAGTGCAGGCACCAACGTCAAGTGGCCTGCGGCGAGTGAGGACACACCGACGACGTGTACGTCGTTGTCGGCCGCCTGCCGCGCAACCTCTTCAGGAGTCTGGAACAGCGGTCCGACGTCGACGTCGAATCCGATATCGGCGAACGCAGTCGCAATGACCTTCTGGCCACGATCGTGGCCGTCCTGGCCCATCTTGCACACCAGAACGCGGGGACGTCGACCTTCGTCCTCGGAGAACTTCTCCACCAACTCTGTCGCCTTGATCAGGTTCTCGGACTTTCCTGCTTCGTCGCGGTACACACCACTGATTGTCCGGATTTCGGCCTGATGCCGCCCGTAAACCTTCTCGAGTGCGTCGGAAATCTCTCCGACCGTGGCCATCTTGCGGGCAGCGTCGATCGCCAGATTCAGCAGGTTGTTTTCCATACCGGGCTCGTCGGACGCCGCTGCACGCGTCAGGTTCGCCAACGCAGCCTCCACCTCTTCGGTGTTTCTTTCCTCGCGCAGGCGCTTCAGTTTGTCGATCTGTTCTTTGCGGACCTTCGAGTTCTCGACCTTGAGAACCTCGATGGTGTCGGGCTCGTCCGGCACGTACTTGTTGACGCCGACGAGCGGCTGGCGCCCGGAGTCGATACGCGCTTGGGTTCGTGCAGCTGCTTCCTCGATCCGCAATTTCGGAATGCCTTCGCCGATAGCCTGCGCCATTCCTCCTGCGGCTTCGACCTCGGCGATGTGTGCCCGTGCGCGGTTCGCGAGCTGGTGAGTGAGCCATTCGACGTAGTGAGAGCCGCCCCACGGGTCGATCGGTCGTACCGTGTTCGACTCCTGCTGAATCAACAACTGCGTGTTACGGGCGATTCGAGCTGAGAAGTCAGTAGGCAGCGCCAGTGCTTCGTCGAGTGCGTTCGTGTGTAGCGACTGCGTGTGCCCCTGGGTTGCGGCCATCGCCTCCACACACGTGCGTGCGACGTTGTTGAACACGTCCTGGGCAGTCAGAGACCATCCTGAAGTCTGCGAATGTGTGCGCAGTGACAACGATTTGGCGCTCTTCGGCTCGAATTTCGCCACCAACTCTGCCCACAGCAACCGGCCTGCACGCAGCTTGGCAACCTCCATGAAGAAGTTCATCCCGATGGCCCAGAAGAAGGAAAGCCGAGGCGCGAACGTATCGATGTCCATTCCCGCGGCCAGTCCGGCGCGGATGTACTCGACGCCGTCGGCAAGGGTGTACGCCAATTCGAGATCGGCTGTCGCACCGGCCTCTTGGATGTGATAGCCCGAGATCGAGATCGAGTTGTACTTCGGCATATTCGCACTCGAATACGCGAAGATGTCCGAGATGATCCGCATCGACGGTTTCGGCGGATAGATATAGGTGTTGCGGACCATGAACTCTTTGAGGATGTCGTTCTGAATGGTCCCGGCAAGTTTCTCCGGCCCGACGCCCTGCTCCTCGGCCGCAGCGACGTACAGCGCGAGGATGGGAAGCACCGCACCGTTCATCGTCATCGATACCGAGACGCTGCCGAGATCGATACCGTCGAACAACTGCCGCATGTCGTAGATCGAATCGATCGCTACACCGGCCATACCCACATCGCCTTGTACGCGCGGATGATCCGAGTCGTACCCGCGGTGGGTCGCCAGATCGAACGCAACCGACAGACCCTTCTGTCCGGCTGCGAGATTTCGCCGATAGAACGCATTCGATTCCGCCGCAGTGGAGAATCCGGCGTACTGACGAATCGTCCACGGCTGGTTGACATACATCGTCGGGTAGGGCCCACGAATGAACGGCGGCGTGCCCGGATAGCTGTCGAGCGGGTAGCCCTCGGCTTCGGCGGCATCGCGATCGGCCTTGGTGAACACAGGCTTGACGTCGATACCTTCGGGAGTCGACCACACAACCTGCTCGGCGGCGTAGTTGTTTGCCTTTGCACCCGCCGCAATGTGCTCCGATGCTTCTTCGGCCGTGGGCGAGGACGGAGGCGGCGACTGCGGATCCTTCAGTGGAACATCGGCGAAACTACCGATGACATGAGTTACCCGTGGTTCGGCTTCGTTGGTGGTCATTTCTCAGGCCCCCAGATTGGTGAGAAGATCGGACAGAACTGCGATGGCGTCGACCTTGGCGGTCAAGAAATCGTCCGGCCGACCTTGGCCGGTGATATCGGTGAACAGCTTTTCGGGCCCGGCGAGAAGTACCCGTTCGATGCCGGCAGCGCGGAGCGCGCTCACTGCGGACGAGGCCTCTTCGGTGTATCGCTTGTCGGTGCCGCACACGACCGCGATACGAGCGCCGGCCGTGCGTACGGCTTCGGCGATGCTCGACTCGGTCAACGGCCCTGGATTCTGCGACTCGATTCCGCCCGAAGCCAATAGGTTCGCAGCGAAAGTCGTCCGTACGTTGTGCTCGGCTACCGAACCGAGCGGCACGAGCAGCGCCAGTGGCCGCGCATCGTGCTCGGCGAGATATGCATCCGAGCGGTCACGTAGAGCTTCGAAAGCAGCTCCGTACCGAGCAACCCGTGGCGCTGTGCCCGCCTGCTCCGGGCCTACCGGCGCAAGCGGCGCCTCGGCCAGGTTGGGGAACTCGTTGACACCCGTGAGCGGCGTCCGGCGGTGAGCGACATCGGAATCACGAGCGGCTTTGGTCTCCGCGATCGACGACGCGAGGGTCCCCGACTCGAGTGCAGCACGGTAACCACCGTCGGCTTCGATCTTCTGGGTGAAAGCCCATGCCTTCTCGGCGATGTCATCGGTGAGTTGCTCGATGTACCAAGAGCCGGCACCCGGGTCGAGAACGCGCCCGAGATGAGACTCCTCGAGGAGTAAAAGCTGCGTATTTCTTGCGATTCGCGCCGCGAAAGTCTTCGACACTCCGGCCGCTCCCCCCTCCAGCGCCACATCGAACGGAAGGACGGTGATCGCGTCGGCTCCGCCGATACCCGCGCCGAATGCCGCCAAAGTGGTGCGAAGCATGTTGACCCACGGATCGCGCTGCGACATCATCGCTTCCGATGTGACCGCATGCTGCGGAGCGCCGCCGGCGTCGGGCGCACCGGATACCTGCGCGACGCGTGACCACAACACGCGTGCCGCGCGGAACTTCGCGATCGTCTGGAACTGGTCGTCGGTCGCTGCAAAGCGGAACTCCAGTTGCCCGAGTGCATCTCCGATGGAGAGACCACTCGACGTCAGAGCACGGAGGTATTCGAGGCCGGCAGCAACTGCTGCACCGAGTTCCTGTGCATCGCCGGCTCCGGCGTTGTGGAACACGGTGCCGTCGACGGTGATCGCGCGAACGGTCTCTGCGCGGGCGTCCGACTGTGCGGCCAGGTCTACGAGTGTTGCGAGTTCGGGTGCGGGTGCCCCTGAGAACTGTGAGGTGAGCGTGGCACCACCCAATCGAATGTCCACCGCTTCCGTATTCTCGGCGGTGATCCGGTCGAGCAATTCGAACACTGCGTGAGCGGCTGCTTCGGTGGCGTTGCCGGCGTCCACGACCAACGGTGCGAGATCGAGCAGGACGCCGTCGACTGCTTCGGCGATCGAAGCTGCCGGAAGATCGCTCTCGCCGACGCGGAGCCAGAGTGCGCTGACACCGTTGTTCAAGCCGTCCAGTATCGACCGGTTGACCTTCGCTGCGTCCGACTCACCGACACCGAACCTGGCACTGACCTTCCACCCAGCGTTGACGTCTCGGGCCGCATCCCGGCCACGTACGAAAGGGAACACTCCAGGGAGTGCGTTCTCGGGGTGCTCGTCACGAGAACCGTAGAGAGGTGAGATCGTCACCCCGTCGTAGGTCGTGGTCTCGAGGAGACGCTCAGGATCCTCTGGCAGATCTGCGACGTCGACTCTGCGCGACTTCGCCAGAACTCCGGCAACCGCCTTCTGCCAGGCGGCATACGCAGTGCGTGAGGCGTCTTCTTGTGAAGCAATGGGCACGATGACTGCTCCCTCAACTCGATCGACGAGAGTCGGTCGACAATAGCGACTTTTGTGATGTGAAACCCGATCCCTCCGACAGTATCGTGAGGATCACCTCATGTTCGAATCGGAGGTAGTTTGGTCGCGGCGCGAAACGCTTCGACGCAGGTAGGCTCGTTGATCGTGACGAGGCGATTGCGAGATCCACGGTTGATCGGCATCCTGGTTCTTCTCGCAACCCTGGCAGTAGCAGCGGTGTCGGCACCTCATCTGTCGGCAGAACAGCTTCGGCACTGGGCGCTGTCGATCGGGCCCGTCTTTCCGCTCGTGTTCTTTCTCGTCCACGCGATCGTGACCATTCCGCCTGTGCCGCGAACGCTGTTCACCCTCACTGCCGGAGTTCTGTTCGGTCCGGTCACCGGCATCGCTGTCGCGGTGGGTGCGTCGACCCTCAGCGCCGTTCTTGCATTGTTACTCGTTCGGATAATCGGTCGAGAGTGGTTCGCCGCGAGGATGACCCATCCTGCCGTTCGCGCGATCGACGACAGTCTGATTCGACGCGGATGGCTGGCGGTGGGATCTCTCCGGCTGATCGCACCGGTTCCGTTTTCGGTCGTCAACTACTGCTGTGGCGTTTCTTCGATTCGGCTCGTACCGTTCGCCGTGGCCACCGCGATAGGCATGGCGCCGGGAACGGTGGGCATCGTCGTCCTCGGCGACGCCATCGGCGGACACACGAATGCAGTACTACTCGTGCTCTCCGGTGTGTGTATTGCTGCCGGGGTGAGCGGCCTCTACATCGATTGGCGCCTCTCGGCGTCGACTCGGTTGCCGAAAAGGAATTCCGAATCCTCCAAGTAAACTCCTGTAACTTGACTTTACTTAATCAACCTCTATACGTTGACTATCAGAAATCAAGCACCTAGGCTTGACTCATGTTCGTAATGACGGTGGATCAACGTCGAAGCCGACGCGATATCGACAGAGTTGAAGCCGTGCTGGAACTGACGCGAAACGCTCCCCTCCTTCGAGGTTTCGAACGTACTGCAGGCGATGAAATCCAGGCGGTGGCAACCGACGCGCACACTGTCGTGGACCTCACGCTGACACTGGTCAGACTGGGCACGTGGAGCGTCGGCATCGGCATCGGACAGGTCGAAGAGCCGCTGCCCGACTCGACACGCGCCGGCCGGGGCCCGGCTTTCGAGGCAGCACGTGACGCGGTCACCCGTGCCAAGAACGCTCCCGCCGCCGTCGCCGTCACGGCTGCGAATCGAGATCTCGATACGCCATGCCGAGATGCCGAGACCGCACTGACACTGATCGCACTACTCATCACCGACAGAACAGAACAAGGGCATGAGGCGACGGACCTGATGGCCCGCGGCCATACGCAGAAAAGCGCGGCGGAGACTCTCGGGATCACCAAGCAGGCCATATCTCAACGGTTGTCGGTAGCTCGGTGGAGTATCGAGGCGAGCGGCCGTGCCCTCGCCGAACGACTACTCACCGAACTGGACGTCACCATCGGAAACCACTGAATCTCCGGTCCGATCGATCGCACTCGGCAACACTGCACGGAATACCTAGGGGGAATTCATGATCGCGGTGACTCTGATACTTCTGGGGCTGTCGGCAACGGCCTCGGTCTTCCAGTCGAGAGCCTCGGTTCCGCGTTGGGCGCCTGCCGCACTATCTCTCACGTTGTTGGCCTCGGCGGCAGCGGTAGGCACGACCACCGATCCGGCCCGAGGATTCGCCCTGGCCGCCACCTACGTCGTTACCGTTCTGGCGGCCGTAGTGGGTGGGTCGCCGATAGTCGCCGAAGTCTTCCGCTTGGCGCGACGCGACCGGACACCGACTCCGGACACGCCCGTAGAACCACTACACGGCGGGCGCACGATCGGAGTGCTCGAGCGCACCGCAGTCGCAGCATCCATTCTGGCCGGATGGCCCGAGGGCATTGCAATCGTTCTGGCGGTCAAAGGCCTTGCCCGCTACCCCGAACTGCGAGGATCCCAGGCGTCCGCGGCGTCCGAGCAGTTCATCATCGGAACTTTCGCCAGCGTCATGTGGGCGGTTGCCGTCTGTGGCGTCGGACAGGCACTCGCCACCTGAACTGTGGGCACATACACATCATCCCTCGGCCGCCACCAAGTGACGTGCCGAGGGATGATTCGAGCCTGTTGAGTCTGTGTGGGGCCTAGTTCGGCTCTGCCGGTGGAGCCGACTCTGGCTGCGGTGCAGGAAGTTGTCCGACGTCAGTGCCCTTGGTCAGACTGGGGTCAGGCGCTAACGAGGTATCGACCGGTGTCCGGGCAACCGCCTCGGCAGCAGCGACCGCCTGGGCCACTGCGGGGTCCGTTTTCGTTTCGAACCACTCGGCAACCTCGTCGGAATCGTCTGCAGCCTTGGGCTCGTCGCCGGTACTCGAGCTGGGCTCATAACGGAAAACGCCGTCCTCGCCTGGTGTTCCGAGGGTCTTGGCAAAACCTTTCAACGCATCACCGAAGTCGCTCGGGATCATCCACACCTTGTTGGCGTCGCCCTGCGCCATCTGGGGAAGAGTCTGCATGTACTGGTAAGCAAGCAGTTCCGGAGTCGGCTTTCCTGCCTTGATGGCCGCAAATACCTTCTCGATTGCTTTTGCCTGACCCTGAGCCTGCAGATACTTCGCGGCCCGGTCGCCTTCTGCCCGCAGAATCCGAGACTGACGCTCGCCCTCGGCCGTGAGAATCGAGGCTTGCTTTCCGCCCTCGGCGGCAAGGATGCGGCTCTGTTTGTCGCCCTCCGCGGTCTTGATCGCGGACTCGCGGTGGCCTTCTGCCGTAAGAATGGTGGCCCGCTTCTCGCGGTCCGCCTTCATCTGCTTCTCCATCGACTCTTGGATCGACGGAGGCGGATCGATGCTCTTGAGTTCCACGCGTGCGACCCGCAGTCCCCATCGACCCGTCGCCTCGTCGAGGACGACCCGCAACTGGCCGTTGATCTGATCACGGGACGTCAGAGTTTCTTCCAGCGTCATGCCGCCGACGACGTTACGCAGCGTCGTGGTGGTCAACTGCTCGACGCCGACAATATAATTGTTGATTTCGTAGACCGCGGACTGCGGATTCGTGACCTGGAAATAGACAACGGTGTCGATCGAAACAGTCAGGTTGTCCTTGGTGATCACCGGTTGCGGCGGGAACGAGACGACACGCTCTCGCAGATCCACCTTCGCTCGAATCCGGTCGACGAACGGTACGAGGAAAGTCAGCTGCCCGGAAACGGTGCGAACGTACCGCCCGAGCCTCTCGATCACTGCTGCCTCGGCCTGCGGAATGATCGAGACGGATTTGGCCACGAGTATGACGACGAGAAGAACGATGACGCCGAGAACGATCAGTGCTGTCATAAAACTACGGTCCCCTCCACACGACGGCAGTAGCGCCGTCTATTTCCATCACGGTCACAGTCACTCCCGGTGCGTAGACCTCGGATTCGTCGAGGGGACGCGCAGTCCACACCTCGCCGCCGAGCTTCACCTGACCCTCGTGCGCCGAAACCTGTTCGAGCACAATCGCACTCTTGCCCGACAACGCGGCAGCGTTGGTGGCGAGCGCGGGCGGAGCGGCGAAGCGTCGCAACAACATCGGCCGTACACCCAGCACCAGCACCAAGGACACGAGTCCGAACACAACTGCATCGGCCCACACTGGGAAGTCCGTGACGGCCGAAATCCCGGCGGTCGCAAGAGCACCACCGGCGATCATGAGCAGAAAGAAATCTCCCGTCAGCGCTTCGGCCGCCGCGAGTGCAATTCCTGCAATGAGCCAAATTATCGCCGCCACAACCTCCATCTAACCAGAAATCGGACATCGGGCGGCGGATCTTACTCCGTTACGAAGTCGACCAGCTGTTCGACTGCTCCGATCAACGGCGCTTCGAGATCTCGGAACGACGAGACCGACGAATACACATGTCGCCAACCCTCCTTCGGAGTTCCCCACCCGAGCTCGCGACAGATACCCGTCTTCCAATCCTGACCGCGGGGAATCTTCGGCCACGCACTGATTCCGACAGCCTTCGGCCGGACGGCTTCCCACACATCGATGTACGGGTGGCCGGTGACAAGTACGTGTGGGCCGAGCGAGGCAGTCAATTTCGACTCCTTGGATCCCGTGACGAGGTGGTCGACCAGGACACCCACTCGCCGGCCAGGGCCTGGTTCGAATTCGGCCAGGCGCTCGCCCAGATTGTCCAGCCCCTCCAGGTGCTCGACGACGACTCCCTCTACCCGGAGGTCGTGGCCCCACACACTTTCCACGAGGGCCGCGTCGTGCACGCCCTCGACCCAGATCCGGCTGGCGCGAGCGGTACGAGCACGCAATCCCTCGACTTTGGTCGAGCCGGAAGCCGATCGCGTCGACTCGGCCTTCTTCGGAGATGCCGTCGCACGCACGAGGGTGACGCGCTTGCCGTCGATCAGAAATGCCGCTTCGCGCAACGCGAACAACCGCGTCGTGCGAGCCGAATCTTCGAGGCGTACGAAATCGCCGTCGTACGTACGCTCGAACCCGATCACCGCACCGCAATACCCGGTAGCAGAGTCCTCGACGACGAGTCCGCGCTCGGCCGACACCTGCGGGACAGGCACCTTTCGCATGCGGCTGTGTCCTGAAAGTATGTCTTCGCCGTACATGTTCGTCACGGCCGACAACGGTAGCCACCCCCACGCCCGAGCGCGCGTCGCCACGCCGACCTATGCTTGGAAGTCGTGAGTTCTCCAAGTGCAAGCCTTGCCGTGTGGGCCAGCTCGTGGCTGGCCGGTTTCAGCGCGCCCGACAACGTGATCGATTCGATGGCGGAGTGGGCACCGATGCATCTGGCGGTTGCCGGCGATCAAGAATCGGCGCTCGAGACCGGGCTGCCATGGCCGAGTCCTCGCGATGAGGGCGTGGCAGGCCTACTCACCCTCATTCGCGCTCAGGTACCGAGTGACCGCACCAACCCCGCAATCGAACTCCTCCTCCCCCATCCTGGTGCCACGTCGAACGTGTCACCGAAGAGTCCGTTCGGGCGCCTGGCCATTCAGACCGGAGAGGCCGTTTTGGTCGGCGATCCCGAGACCCGAGGACTGGGACTCGTACCAACCGCAGAGGGGCCGGACGTCCTCCGATGGACGGTGTTCTCGATCGTCCTGCCGCCGCGTGCCCAACGCGACTTCACCCTCGGAGAAGCCGAATACGCCATGCGGGAAGCGGTTCGTGGCGCTGTCGAAGCCCTCGGTTCGCTTCAATCGCTACCGACTCGAACCGAACTGGGAGACCCCCGAACCCGTATCGCCGCCGAGCTTGCCGATCTCGGCCGACACCGCTATCCGTCGGAAATGTCGGAGCGGGCACTTCGAGTGCTCGAGTCGGCAGATCGCGTGGCAGCCATTCTTTCGGTGGCACAACACTCTTCCCCGACCGAACCCGCCACGGCACTCGGAGCGGCCGCTCGTGAGGATTTGATCAGACCGTTGTGGGCTGCGGTGAGAAAAGCTCGTGCGATAGCACTCTCGACGAGTATCGAGTCCAGCGCGCCCGGCCGCTAGCTGGGGCGTGCCGGGCGAACGGGCTGCTCGCAGCATCGAATTGCGCACCGGCTGCCGTTGAGTGTCGAGCCATATTTCGGGACACTTCCGATTCCACGCGGCGTCGCGTCGCTGAGATGCTCTTCGACGAGTTCGAGGATCATCTGCGCGAACCGTGGGTCGGTTCCCGGTGTAGAGGCTCGCGCGAAAGCCATATTCAGCTCTCTGGCCTTCTCCTCGGCCTCGGTGTCGAGGTCCCAGACGACTTCGAGGTGATCGGAGACGAATCCCACGGGACAAACCACTACCGCTTCTACGCCCTTGCCCGACAGCGCATCCAAATGGTCGCAGATGTCCGGTTCCAGCCACGGCACCTGCGGCGGACCTGACCGCGACTGCCAGACGAGGTCGTAGTCGTCCACACCTACAGCTGCCGCAGCGAGCCTGGACGCTTCCTCCACCTGCCTGCTGTAGAGGTGGCCACCGTCCGCCGGAGGCCCGGCATTGGCGTCGGCGGCGCTCGGTATCGAATGTGCTGTGAACACCAATCTTGCCTTCGAGCGGCTCGCGGCCGAAAGCGAATCCATCGCGGCCGTAATCGAATCGGCGAAAGCAGCGATCAGCAAGGGATGGTCGTAATACTGTCTGATCTTCACCAGGTCGGGCGCGTCGGCACCGACAGCTTCCCTGGCTCTGGCCACATCCTCGTGGTACTGGCGACAACCCGAATACCCACCCCACGCCGACGTCGGAAAGACCAGCGCACGTTCGATACCGTCCGACTGCATTTGCGCGACGGTGTCCTCGACCATCGGATGCCAGTTCCTGTTACCGAAATAGATCGGCAGGTCGACACCGGCCGCGGCGAATACAGCTTCCAGCGCAGAGATGATGTCGCGATTGAGCGCATTGATCGGCGACACACCCCCGAAGTGCATGTAGTGCTCGACTACCTCGTCGAGCCGTTCGGGCGGGACCCCACGCCCGCGCGTCACATTTTCGAGAAACGGCCGAACATGGGCGGGCTCCTCCGGGCCGCCGAAGGAGAGAACCAGGATGGCATCGAAACCCGCAGACTCGGTCATGTCCCCATTGTGCGCGCTCGAAGACAACAGGTTCGCTCAGGTTGCCTCATGCAAGCATCGATCCACCATCTGGTAGGCCCCCACTCGTCGGTGCTTGCATGAGGCGAGACGGACTACATGTCGTCGGGCAACCAGGTGTTGTGGCTGGCACCGCCGTCGACGTACACGATCGAGCCGGTCGTACCCGGCAACCAATCCGACAACAAGGCCACGATCGACTTCGCGACCACTGTCGGGTTGTCGACATCCCAGCCGATAGGCGCCGAACCGGACCAGTAATCGTTGAGCTGATTCATCTTGGTTGCGTCCCCGGTAGCCGTTCCCGCGATGGCTTTGGCAGCAAGGGTTTTGATCGGCCCAGCGGCGACCAGATTGGACCTGATCTTCTTGGCTGCGCCTACTTCACGAGCCACGTACCGGTTGACCGACTCGAGTGCAGCCTTCGCCACGCCCATCCAGTTGTAGTACGGCATCGAGGTCCGTGGATCGAAGTCCATACCGACGATGGAACCGCCCTCGTTCATGACAGGCAGAACAGCCCGCGCCAGCGATGCGTAACTCCACGCCGATATTTCGAATGCGCGTGCCGCGTCGGGACCCGGCCCCTCGAGGAACGGCATCGCATCCGGGCCCATGAGCGTGCGGGGCGCAAAAGCGATCGAATGCAAGACGCCGTCGATGCCTTCGGGGGCCACTGCACGAATGCGATCAGCGAGGGCCGACAAATGCTCCTCGTTGGTGGCGTCGAGTTCGATCGCTGGGGGCACTTCCTCGGGCAGGCGCTTGGCGATGCGATCGATCAACCGAAGTCGATCGAAACCCGTGATGATGACCTTCGCGCCTTGCTCCTGTGCCATGGCTGCGGCGTGGAACGCGATCGAGGCATCGGTGATGATGCCGGTGATCAGGATGGTCTTTCCTTCGAGCAGTCCGCCCATGTTCTTCCTTACCGATCGAGTCGAAATGAGAAAAGAGGTGTACCAGTTGCGAAAACTCGGATAATCGAGAGGTCAGTGGCCCATGCCGAGGCCACCGTCGACGGGAATGACCGCACCCGAGACGTACGCGGCGTCCTCGGAGGCAAGCCAACTGACGACGCCGGCAACCTCATCCGTCTTACCCTTGCGGCCAAGCGGAATAGCGCTGACAGCCATCTCTTGGTACTTCTCGTCCAATGCCTGAGTCATCTCCGTGTCGATGAAGCCGGGAGCGACGACATTCGCCGTGATCGACCGGGACCCCAGCTCACGAGTGAGCGACCGAGCAAGCCCGATGACGCCGGCCTTCGACGCCGCGTAGTTGGCTTGGCCGGGAGTTCCTGCCAGAGCCACGACGGATCCAATGAAAATGAAGCGGCCGTAACGGGCACGGAGCATCGAGCGACTGGCGCGCTTGGCGACTCGGAAGGCACCGGTCAGGTTCGCGTCGATCACGCGAGAGAACTGATCCTCGCTCATTCTCATGATCAAGGTGTCGTCGGTGATGCCGGCGTTCGACACCAGAACCTCGACCGGCCCGTGCTTCGCTTCGACCTCTTTGAAGGCGGCGTCGATCGACTCGGAATCGGTGACGTCACAGACAACCCCGAACAGGCCGTCGGGCACCCCGGAACCGCGATGCGTCACGGCTACCTTGTGGCCGTCCTCCGAAAGTCTCTGAGCGATGGACAGACCGATACCTCGGTTCCCTCCGGTGACAAGTACCGATCGAGCAATGAAGTCTGGTTTGGACATGCCTGCAACCTATCTGTTCGTCCCGGAATGACAAAGCGAAACTTACTGGTGAGTAATAACAGCGAATCAGGGCAGTCGTTGCCGAAGAACCAAAGCCGTGCCCAAACCCAATGCGGTGAGTACAACTCCGAGAATCAACCACGGACGGCTGGCATCTCCACGGGTGATCTCGAACCCGATCTGCTCCTCCAGCGTGTCGTACACCGCGCGCAGTTCTTCGAGTGAGGACGCAGTGAAGAAGCTCCCACCGGAAAGATCGGCAATCTCCCGCAAGGACGGATCATCGACTGGAACCGGAACTCGTTCGACTCCCGACTCGTCTTCGATATCGACTGTCCCGTAGCTCGTTCCGAACGAGATTGTGGAAATCGGTACGTTCTTGTCCTTCGCGGCGCGCGCGGCAGTGTATCCACCCCGCGGATCGTCAGGGCTCTCCGGAACGGTCTGCTTGCCATCGGACAACAAGACGATTCGAGCGGGCGGGGCCGCATCGCCGCCACCGAGCACTGCTCCCAGTGTGTCGATCGACTGCAGCGAGGTGAAAATAGCCTCGCCAGTGGCCGTGCGCTCGCTCAATTGGAGTTTGTCGATGGCCGCCTTGGTCGCTTCTCGGTTAGCGGACGGAGATACGAGCACCGACGCCGTTCCAGCGAAAGCGACGAGCCCGAGGTTGATACCTGGAGTCAACCCTTCGGCGAACGACTTTCCTGCCTCCTGCGCGGCCGCCAAGCGAGACGGTTCGACGTCCGTTGCCTCCATCGACAACGACACGTCGATCACGAGTATCACCGTCGCGCGGTTTCGAGGCACCTTTTGATCAGCAGTCGGACCCGCCAAGGCAATTGTCAGTACGAGCAGACCGGCCAGGACCAGTGCCGTCGGCACGTGGCGCCAGTAACCCGGTCGCGTCGGCGCCACCTTCTCCAACAGTTCCATGTTCGAGAACCGCAAAGTGTGTTTGTGACGACGGCGCTGCGCCAATACGTAACCGACGACCAAACCGGCAACGACGAGGACGAACAGCAGCCACCACGGTGAGGTGAACTCGGACAGACTCACCGGCGACCTGCCCGAGCCGAATTGACTGCACTGGAACCGAGAGTGTGTCGGCGTGAAGAAACGAAACGGACGACGTCCGCTATCCAGTCGCCGTCGGTTCTAAGTGTCAAGCGCGGAGCGCCACATCGTCGAAGCGCACGCTCCACGTCCTCGCGATGCGACGCGGCGGCCTCGGCGAAATCGGCACGCAACTGCGGCGTCGTGCTGAATTCACGGGTGCGACCGGTTTCGGGGTCGTGGAGGACCACATCCCCGACATCTGGCAGTTCGACGTCCCGAGGATCGAGTATTTCCACTGCCAACACATCGTGCCGTGCAGAGATCGCTCGCAGCGATCGCTCCCAGTCGATCGGCCCGAGAAAATCACTGATCACCACTGCCATCCCCCGCCTGCGTTGGGGGCGGCGGAGCGCCTCGATTGCCTCGCGAAGATTTCCTCGCACACCGTCGGCGGCACTGGGTGTCGTCGCGATGGTCCGCAGCAACGTCTGCGAGTGGATCCGGCCACCCCTGGCCGGGATCCGAGTCGTCTGTGCTCCAGTAGCAACCACAGCACCGATGCGATTACCTCCACCGCTGGTCAAGTGCGTGATTGCCGCGGCAGCCGCGACAGCCAGATCTCGCTTCTCGCACCCCGTCGTACCGAAATCGAGACTGGCAGACAGATCGACGACCATCCAGGTTTCCAGCTCGCGATCGGCAACAGACTGACGAACGTGTGGGTGAGTCGTCCGAGCAGTCACCGACCAGTCCATCTGTCGGACGTCGTCGCCAGGCTGGTACTCCCGCGCGTCGCCGGGCTCGGAACCAGGTCCCGGAATCAATCCGAGATGGTCGCCGTGCAACACACCGTCGAGACGACGGCGGACTGTCAACTCCAAGGTGCGCAACGCCGCAGCGAGTGTGGGGTCACGTAGTTCACCGCTCCGGAAAGACGGGGGCCGCGAGTCGGGTGCTCGACCCGCCCCGCGGGCAAGTGCCCCGCTCACTGCTGCTGGCTACCCACGGCTGGGGAACTCCCCGCGGATTTGTCCAGGGACGGCCCTGGACCCGGATGCCCCTGTTGCACGCCTGGGTTGTATCCCTGCTGTGGCGCTCCCTGCTGCTGTGGCATTCCCTGTTGCGGGGGACGCTGCGGCGCCGCGCTTTGATTCGCCGGTTGCTGCGGGACGAACGGCGCTTGGGGGGCCTGCTGCGCACCGACCGCTTGAGGGGCCACCTGGGGAAGACCCACCGCCTGCAATACCCGAGTGATCACATCTTCCGGAGTCACCTCGTCGGCGAGTGCGTCGTAGGACAGGACGAGTCGGTGACGGAGAACGTCGGGGATCACTTCGAGAACGTCCTGCGGCACCACGTAGTCACGTCCTCGCACCAGAGCAAGGGCACGCGATGCCGCGATGATTCCGAGAGTTGCTCGCGGCGACGCGCCGTAAGCGATCCAACTTGCGACGTCGTCGAGACCGAGTTGTTCCGGCGTTCTCGTCGCAGCGATGACTCGGACGACGTAGTCGACGATTGCGTGATGAACGAACACCGAGCTCGCGACGTTTTGAAGTCGCACCAGCTCCTCGGGATCGAGGATCTGCTTCGGAGTCGGGACAGCGGTGCCCATCCGGTAGACGATTTCGCGTTCTTCCTCGACCGAGGGGTAGTCGACGACGATCTTGAACAAGAACCGGTCACGCTGAGCTTCAGGAAGGGGATAGACACCTTCGTTCTCGATCGGGTTCTGCGTCGCCATGACAAGAAATGGGTCGGGCATCGGGAACGTGTGACCACCGATGGATACTTGCCGCTCCGCCATAACTTCCAGCAATGCGGACTGCACTTTGGCGGGCGCGCGGTTGATCTCGTCGGCCAGCACGAAGTTGGCAACGACCGGGCCTAGTTCGGTGTCGAATTCTTCGCGACCCTGCCGGTAGATGCGGGTACCGATCAGGTCGGTGGGCACCAGGTCGGGCGTGAATTGAACGCGAGAGAAAGTTCCACCGACTACCTTGGCGAAAGTTTCCACGGCCAGGGTCTTCGCCACTCCAGGCACTCCTTCGAGGAGTACGTGACCGCGTGCAAGAAGCCCTACGAGGATCCTTTCGACCAATCGATCCTGGCCGACGATCACCCGCTTGACCTCGTATACGGCCTTCTCGAGGATCTGCACATCATGTGCGAGCCCCGCAGCATCGGTGCGGCCCGATCCATTCCCGCCCGAGACGCCGCCCTTGGACATGCTGCCGTTCGACCCGCTGTCCTGCGAGACGCTGCCGTTCGCTTCGGCGCCGTCACGTGATGTCACCAAGAATTCACCGCTTTCACTCGAATCACTTCTCGGGCACGTTCGGTATCGACCATCGACTATTTCAGACGATGACTGCTTGCGCCGTGGGGCCGCCCCCCAAGGCTACCGATGTCTCCTGTGGGGCGAGCCTACCGAGTGGCCCCCGAAGAATTCTGTCAGGACACCATACGTACTGCGTACGGCGTCATACCGTCGTATCGAACGGCCGAAACCTTCACGATGTCACCGGATTGAGGAGCTTCCAGCATCTTCCCGTCGCCCAGATACAACGCGACGTGCTGACTGGCATTCGGTCCATAGAAGATCATGTCCCCGCGCTTCATGTTGGAGGATGGGACCTGTTTGCCTGCCGTGTATTGGTAGCCCGTGTAGTGAGGCAGCGAGATGCCGAGTCCCCCGAACGCATAGATCATCAATCCGGAACAGTCGAAGCCGACCTTGTTGTAGTCGCCGTAGCTATCGGCCACTCCCCCGTCCCGGATACCTTTCGTCGGTCCGTTTTCGTCGCCGCCACCCCAGGAGTACGGGACGCCCAGCTGAGACATTCCGCGGTCTATGGCGAGTTCGACTGCTGCACTGCCGGTGAGCGACGGATTCGATTGACCTGAGCTTCGCGGCTTCTTCGGTGTCGTGGTTGTCGTGGTGCCCGTGCTGTCGGCAGAGTCGCCGCCGGTGGAGTCGCTACCTACCGAGTCCTGATCTTCGTCGATATCGGTGTGGGATCGTTGACCTGCTGCTGCGGCCGCTGCAGCCGCAGCAGCAGCCTGGTTCGCTGCAACCCTCGCAGCGGCTTGAACTGCCGCTTGCTTCGCTGCAGCCGCCGCGGCGGCAATGGCTGCATCCTCGGCTGCCTTCTGCGACTCCCAGGTCGAGTATGCGACGCGCTGATCGGCAAGTCCTGCCACGTTCGATCGTGCGGAATCGAGCTGACTCTGTGCGGAGTCGCGCTCGCTCTCGATCGCAGCCTTCTGTTCTGCCTGAGCTTGCAACGCGGCGCGGGCAGTCGCTATCGCTTCCTCGGCATCTGCTTTCTTGGACTCTGCTGTCGAGGCTGCGGCATCGGCTTGTTGTTTGGACTCGCGAGCCGCGGAGTCACGGTTGGCCTGTTCGGTCCTGGCTCGCTGAAGACCGTCGAGCACAGCGTTCTGACTGTTCGACAGAACCTTCAGCACCTGCGCACGGTCGAGAACGTCGTCCGGTCCACTCGATCCGAGGAACGAGGACACCGAGGCGACACCTGTGCCCTGGGTGTAACTCGACACGGCGAAGTTGTTGAACTTCTGCTGTGCCGCCTGGATTTGAACACCTGCATCGGTGAGAGCCTGCTGAGCAAAGACCACTAGTTGGGCAGCTACGTCAGCGGCGTCCCGAGCATTCTGAAGGTCGACGAGGGCCTTGTTGACATCCTCGCGTTTGATCGCCACATCGGCATCGAGTTGGGCGAGCTGTTGGTTTGCAGACGCGACTTGGTTGATCAACGAACCCACGGCACCGAGCTGTTGCTCTACCGCGGATCCCGCGGCGGCAAGGTCGGAGTCGGATGGATTGGGCGGCGGCGGCGGAACAGCGAGAGCCGTGCTGGACGCACCGCTGATCAACGCAACAACAATTCCGGCCCCAACGAACATTCTCGCCGTGTTGGAGAACGCGCAGCTGCGTGTTCCGCGGAATGCTCGTCGCCTCAAAGTTGTCTCCCTCTGGTCCGGCGCTCGCGACGTTCTATCGATCGTCGACGCCGGAAGAGAGGACCCGGCACCCACATCGGGTGCTGGAAATCACGCTCACCGGGCAGGGAGGAAGCACGCAGCATCAGCACAGGTGTAAACCACGTCGGTCCCACCCGAAGCAGGCGTCACCCGAGGTAACTCGGATAGACCTCTGCCCTCTGCGACACTCCTTCCCCAGCAGTGCCAATGGCACCGTACGACACTTTGCACACTAAAGAAACTCCAGTCTCAAAGAACACATATGTAATTCGACCAGCGCAAATACCCTGAACTCGGTATATACGCGAAACAGTTTTTTCGACTTTTTCCGACAGACGAAGAATGCCCCGACCAGAAGGTCGGGGCGTTCGTTTCTGTGGTCTCCAGCAGAGTCGATATTCAGCGGTCGGTGGCAGACTCACCAGAAGTGTTGCTCGGTTCGGACTCCGGCGTAAGCCGCTCCGTCTCGCGGGGCTCTGACGTCGAGATACTCCGCGCTTTGTGGCGCCGGATCTTCGCAACTGCCGTTACGGCTGCCGCCGCCGTCACGAGCACCAGGATCAGACCCGTGATCAAACCCCACGGTGTTTGCGGGCCGACCAGTGTGTCGACGAAGTTGTCGGCTCCGATGACGGGATTGCCCGTGTACGTGCGGTCTTGCCCAGCCTCGAGCGTGACTCGACTGACCGTGTCACTGAAGGACCCCACCTGACCCGGACTCAAGACCAGAATTGTGCCGCCGTCCTGGGTTCCGACCGCCGTCGCGAGGTCACGCAATTGAGAATCATGAACGGGGTCTTTTTCCATGACCACGATGCCGAGATCGACTCCGTGCTCTTCTGCACGCTGGACTACGGCCTGCAGATCGCTCCGAATTGCCGAAGGCGCACTGACACCGGACTCGGCGATGTCGGCCACGATCGAATCGATGTCGGTGCCGGGCGGGACTTCGGCGGCCAGCGGGACAACAGCAAGAATCGGATCAGGCATCTCTCGTCCAGTTGCAATAGCGGAGTCGGTGGGTGGCGGTCGTTACCGAAGAGTACGAGCGGACCGTCCGAACCCTACGTCACCGACACCTGCCCGGACCGCATTGGTCACTCACCGCATGGCCCGAAATGAGGTTGCCCTGCATTGCGAAGGTAGTGCCACTGCGTGAGGATTGTCGGTGCAGGGCACGCCGACGCACCATCAGGCCTGCCCTCAGGGTTTCACAGGACAAGCGTACTGTTAGACTTACAACGAGGCGTTCGGCGCACCGCTCGGTCGCGTAGAAGGTCTCGCTTCAACCGTCGACACAGCCCCGTCGGCGGTGTGCCTCATAGACGAGTGGAGCTGAAGTGACCGCTAGTAATAACTCATTCGGTGCAAAGGGCACCCTCGAGGTCGGAAAGAACTCCTACGAGATCTTCCGTCTGTCGGCCTTGCCCGGTGCCGAAAAGTTGCCATATGCACTGAAAGTCCTCGCGGAGAACCTCCTTCGCACCGAGGACGGTGCCAACATCACCGCCGACCATATCCGTTCGATCGCTTCGTGGGATCCGTCCGCGGACCCGAGCATCGAAATCCAGTTCACCCCAGCTCGTGTCATCATGCAGGACTTCACCGGCGTGCCATGCATCGTCGACCTGGCCACCATGCGCGAAGCCGTGACCACACTGGGCGGCGACCCGAGCAAGGTCAACCCGCTCTCTCCTGCCGACATGGTCATCGACCACTCGGTGATTCTCGACGTGTTCGGTCGCGCCGACGCCCTCGAGCGAAACGTCGACCTCGAGTACGAGCGCAACGGCGAGCGCTACCAGTTCCTTCGCTGGGGACAGGGCGCATTCGACGACTTCAAGGTAGTTCCCCCCGGCATGGGTATCGTGCACCAGGTCAATATCGAGTACCTGGCACCGACCGTCATGACCCGCAACGGCCAGGCGTATCCCGATACTTGCGTCGGCACCGATTCACACACCACCATGGTCAACGGCCTGGGAGTGTTGGGTTGGGGCGTCGGCGGGATCGAAGCCGAGGCAGCAATGCTCGGCCAGCCCGTCTCGATGCTCATCCCCCGCGTCGTCGGCTTCAAGCTCTCCGGCGAGATTCAGCCCGGCGTGACCGCGACCGACGTCGTCCTCACCGCGACCGAAATGCTGCGTAAGCACGGCGTCGTCGGCAAGTTCGTGGAGTTCTACGGCAAGGGCGTCGCAGAAGTACCTCTGGCCAACCGAGCAACGCTGGGCAACATGAGCCCCGAGTTCGGCTCCACCGCGGCGATCTTCCCGATCGACGAAGAGACCATCAACTACCTGCGCCTGACCGGCCGCAGCGACGAGCAGCTGGCGCTCGTCGAGGCGTACGCCAAGGAACAGGGCATGTGGCACGACCCGGAGAACGAGCCCGTGTACTCCGAGTACATCGAGCTCGACCTCAACACCGTCGTTCCGTCCATTGCCGGACCGAAGCGCCCGCAGGACCGAATCCTGTTGTCGGAGTCCAAGCCTGCGTTCCGCAGGGACATCCACAACTACGTCGATGAGAGCCACGCCGCACACGAAGGTGACAGCAAGCTCGACGAGGCACTCAACGAGTCCTTCCCGGCGAGCGACCCCGCTTCCCTGTCCTTCACCGAGGACGCAGCCGTCGCCGTCCAGTCCGCCGCATACGGCTCCGACGGTCGTCCGAGCAAGCCGATCACCGTCAAGTCCGAAGAGGGCGCCGAGTTCGTACTCGACCATGGCGCGGTCGTCGTCGCAGGCATCACCTCTTGCACCAACACCTCGAACCCGTCGGTCATGCTCGGCGCTGCACTGCTCGCACGCAATGCCGTCGACAAGGGCTTGACCACCAAGCCGTGGGTCAAGACCAACATGGCGCCCGGCTCGCAGGTAGTCACCGACTACTACGAGAAGGCCGGTCTGTGGCCGTACCTCGAGAAGCTCGGCTACTACCTCGGTGGCTACGGATGCACTACCTGCATCGGCAACACCGGTCCTCTCGCAGAGCCGATCTCGAAAGCGATCAACGACAACGACCTTTCGGTCACTGCAGTGCTCTCCGGTAACCGAAACTTCGAAGGCCGGATCTCCCCCGACGTAAAGATGAACTACTTGGCGTCTCCGCCGCTCGTCATCGCATACGGCCTCGCCGGCACGATGGACTTCGACTTCGAGACCGATTCGCTCGGAGACGATCACGACGGCAAGCCTGTCTACTTGAAGGACATCTGGCCGTCCGCACAGGAGATCGACGACACGATCAAGTCGTCCATCAGCCAGGACATGTTCCGCAAGTCGTACAAGACGATCTTCGACGGAGACAGTCGCTGGCAGAACCTCTCGACCCCCGAGGGCGACACGTTCGCGTGGGACGAGAAGTCCACTTACGTGCGCAAGCCCCCGTACTTCGACGGTATGACGATGGATCCGGAGCCGGTAAAGGACATCAAGGGCGCTCGCGTCCTTGCACTGCTGGGAGATTCGGTCACCACCGACCACATCAGCCCGGCCGGCCCGATCAAGGCTGGAACGCCTGCTGCCCAGTACTTGGACTCGCATGGCGTCGAGCGTAAGGACTACAACTCGCTGGGTTCGCGCCGCGGCAACCATGAGGTCATGATTCGTGGAACGTTCGCGAACATCCGCCTGAAGAACCAGCTCCTCGACGACGTCTCGGGCGGTTACACCCGTGACTTCACCCTGGAAGATGGACCGCAGGCATTCATCTACGATGCTTCGCAGAATTACCAGGCTGCGGGCATTCCGCTCGTGGTCCTCGGTGGCAAGGAGTACGGAAGCGGCTCCTCACGTGACTGGGCGGCCAAGGGAACCAGCCTGCTCGGCGTGAAGGCTGTCATCACGGAGTCCTTCGAGCGTATTCACCGCTCCAACCTCATCGGGATGGGCGTTGTTCCGCTTCAGTTCCCGGTTGGCGAGAGCGCAGCATCGCTGAAGCTCGACGGTACCGAGACATTCGATATCGTCGGCGTCGAGAAGTTGAACGAGGGTGTCACACCCAAGACGATGGCTGTCACTGCGACGAAGACCGACGGCACGAAGGTCGAATTCGACGCAGTGGTGCGCATCGACACCCCAGGTGAGGCGGACTACTACCGCAACGGCGGCATCCTGCAGTACGTCCTGCGCAACATGATCCGAGGCTAAGCACTTCTTTACAGCTCAGCGCTGGTGAGTGAACTCGACCAGTGAGCACGCAGAACGCGCACGACCACTTCGAGAACGGTTCAGACTCGAACAGACAGTGGGCGTGCGCGTTCTGCGCTCGAGGCGGGACGACGTATCAGCCGATGAAGGAGGCAGTGTGCCGAAGGTCAGCGAGGACCATTTGGCGGCACGACGTAGCGAGATTCTCGACGGCGCACGACGTTGCTTCGGTGAATTCGGCTACGAGGGTGCGACGGTCCGCCGCCTCGAGGAGACGACTGGCCTGTCCAGAGGCGCGATCTTTCACCACTTCAAGGACAAGGACGGGTTGTTTCTCGCGCTCGCGCAGGAAGATGCTCGGCGAATGGCAGAAGTGGCCGCTCGTCAAGGCTTGGTCCAGGTCATGCGGGATATTCTCGAGCAACCCGATCGCTTCGAGTGGCTCGGTACTCGGCTGGAAATAGCAAGGCGCTTACGCACCGACCCAGAATTCAGGAAGAGCTGGGCGGAGAAGTCCTCGGAACTCACCGATGCAACCCTTGCCCGTCTGGAACGTCAGAAAACGGCGGGCAAACTGCGTGAGGACGTTCCGAAGGATGTCATGCACGACTATCTCGATCTCGTGCTCGACGGTCTTGTCGCTCGCATCGCCTCCGGTCAGGGAGGGCCCAACCTCTCGGCGGTACTGGACCTTGTCGAGGCATCGGTTCGCAGGCCCGACAGCGCTTAGCTTGATGTACAGCTAATCGGTGCTGTGTGACTTCTGCCGATTAGGGCCACCCCTCGAACGTAACGCGACACCCGATTCGGCCAGAATCTTGTGCACGAATCCATAGGATCTGCCGAGATCGTGAGCGAGACTACGAATGCTGGCCCCTGCGGAGTACTGCTTCTGCAGTGAGGCACGCAGCCTCTCTCGCGATTCGCCGGTGATTCGTGCACCTTTACCGATGGGCGGACCCTCGGATTCGGCGAATGACCCACGGGCCGGTAGTGGTGGCATGGCGTTCCTCCAGTCAGCGACACTTCACTCACCGAACACCCCCGCACAACCAGGGTAGAGGACGCCACACTCCGGCCACGAGAAAACCGCGTATCAGGCCAGCTGAATCAGTTCCAGGTAGTCCTGTGACCAGTGGTCCTCGTTGCCGTCGGGCAGCAGGATGACCCGCTCGGGTGACAGGGCTTCGGCCGCACCCGGATCGTGAGTGACCAGCACCACGGCTCCCTTGTAACTGCGGAGAGCATCGAGCACCTGTTCACGTGAAATCGGGTCGAGGTTGTTCGTCGGCTCGTCGAGAAGCAGGACGTTGGCAGCAGAGGACACAAGCCCGGCAAGTGCAAGTCTGGTCTTCTCACCGCCCGACAGCGTGCCTGCCGGCTGTTCCAGCTGCGGTCCGGTGAACATGAACGCCCCCAGCAACGAGCGCAACTCCTGCTCCCCCGTGTCCGGAGCCGCATGACGAATGTTTTCCCACACCGAAGCGCGATCGTCGAGTGTGTCGTGCTCCTGTGCGAAGTATCCGACGCGTAGCCCGTGGCCGGCGAGGATCTCACCTGCGTCGGACTTTTCGGTACCCGCCAGAATCCGGAGCAAGGTTGTCTTGCCCGCACCGTTGAGTCCGAGCACTACGACGCGGCTGCCGCGGTCGATGGCCAGATCGACTCCGGCGAAGATTTCCAGTGACCCGTACATCTTGGTGAGGTTCTTCGCCATGAGGGGGGTCTTGCCGCAGGGTGCAGGCTCAGGGAAGCGGATGTGCGCAACCTTGTCCGAAACTCGCTCGGCGTCGAGGTTAGCCATGAGCTTGTCAGCACGCTTTGCCATGTTCTGCGCGGCAACAGCTTTCGTTGCTTTCGCGCCCATCTTCGCGGCCTGCACGCGCAACGCGCCTGCCTTCTTCTCCGCGTTGGCACGCTCACGCCGCCTGCGCTGCTCGTCGGTTGCCCGAGCATCGATGTACTTCTTCCAGTTCATGTTGTAGACATCGGCTTCGCCGCGTACCGCATCGAGGAACCACACGCGGTTGACCACGTCGCTCAGAAGGTCGACATCGTGGCTGATCACGATCAGTCCGCCATCGTGGTTCTGCAGGAACCCCCGGAGCCAGGTGATGGAGTCGGCGTCGAGGTGGTTGGTGGGTTCGTCGAGTAGCAGAGTCGTGTCGGAACGTCCGCCGCTCCCGTCGGAGGCCGCGAACAGAATGCGCGCCAACTCCACGCGCCGCCGTTGGCCACCGGACAGCGTGCGCAGTGCTTGCGCGAGGATGCGATCGGCAAGTCCCAGGCTGTTGCAGATTCGCGCTGCTTCGCTCTCTGCTTCGTAGCCGCCCAGCGATGCGAATCGCTCCTCGAGCTCGCCGTACTTGCGGACCGCCTTGTCGAGAAGCGCCTCGTCGGCGACCTCGGCCATCAACGCCTGCTGCTTCTCCATCTGATGCAACAAAGTGTCGAGTCCACGCGCGGAGAGAACTCGATCCCTGGCAAGCACATCGAGGTCACCCTCTTTCGGATCCTGTGGCAAGTATCCGAGATCGCCCGTACGAACGACGGTGCCCGCGTAGGGCTCGCCCTCACCCGCAAGAATCCTCAGCGTCGTGGTCTTGCCGGCTCCGTTACGCCCGACCAACCCGATACGGTCTCCGCCCTGTACGCGAAGTGCTGGTCCTTGAGTCGACAGCAACGTGCGGACACCGGCACGAACTTCCAAGTCGGTGGCGGTAATCACGCGGGTGCTCCTAGCTATAGCGGGCGAAGTTCGGCGTCTGGCCGTTTTCACGAGCGGTCGAGTCGCAGGCGGTAGCGAACGATGACTCGTCGAAGGTGCGCTGGGCCTGGCCCTGAAACCACTCATGGCCCATGAACCTCTCATTTTAACCCCTTGGGGGCCGTGCTACCGACCGTCCGAGCAGTGACACCGGTAACGTCTTGACTCATGACCGCCGCAAACACAGCCCGAGAACAGGATCTGACAGGCAAGGTGGCCCTCGTCACCGGTGCCAGCCGAGGAATCGGCAAGGCAATCGCCGCCGAACTGCTTGCTCGAGGCGCACGAGTAACGATCACCGCTCGCAAACCTGAACCGCTGGCCGAAGCCGCCCACCAACTCGGCGAAGCCACAGGTAGTGGAATCGACAGGGTCCTTGCCATTGCAGGCAACGCCAGTGATGCCGACTCTCGTCGCGACTCGGTGGACAAGACGATCGAGGTATTCGGTTCGCTCGACATCCTGATCAACAACACCGGTATCAATCCTGTCTACGGTTCGCTGATGGACGCCGATCTCGACGGCGTCAGAAAAATCTTCGACACCAATGTCGTCGCCACCTTGGGGTACATCCAGGAGGCCTACCGAGCCTGGATGGGAGCGCACGGTGGCGCCGTAGTGAACGTCGCGAGCGTCGCTGGCCTGCGCTCGACGGGCGTGATCGCTGCGTACGGCGCGTCCAAAGCGGCCCTGATCCGCTTGACCGAAGAACTCGCGTGGCAGCTGGGACCATCGATCCGAGTCAACGCGGTTGCACCGGGGGTGGTGAAGACGAAGTTCGCCGAGGCGCTGGTGGCTGGTGGCGAGGAGCAAGCTGCCGCGGCATATCCGATGAAGCGGCTCGGATCTCCGGAAGACGTCGCAAGCCTCGTGGGATTTCTCGTGTCCGACGCGTCGTGCTGGATCACCGGCGAAACTGTCCGAGTGGATGGCGGATTGCTGGCCACCGGCGGACTGTGAACGATTCAACGCTGTCCGAGGACGTCGCGGCGGACCTCGTCGTGGTCGGGCTCGGCCCGGCGGGTCGAGCCCTCTCACATCGAGCGTCCGCCGCTGGGGTCGACGTCGTAGCCATCGATCCTCATCCGAAGAGGCGCTGGACCCCGACATATTCGGCCTGGTCGGACGAGCTTCCCCACTGGCTCCCCGCCGCAGCCGTCGCGTCGACCATTGCTCGGCCGGCGGCGTGGACGGTCCGACGTCACACGATCGATCGGACGTATTGCGTTCTCGACACCGCTGCGCTGCAACAGGTGCTCAGCGAAGGATCAGCTCGCGTGCTCCGGGGGACAGCACTATCGGTGACCAAGGACGCCGTTCGTCTCGCCGACGGAAGAACGGTCACCGGACGTACGATTGTCGACGCGCGCGGATCCGCCGGCGTGGTTGGTCTTGCCGAACAGACGGCATACGGCATCATCGTCGATCGCTCTGCGGGCATAGCGCTTCTCGAGGACACCAATGCTTGGTTCATGGACTGGCGATACGACAACGGCACCTCGCCTGCGGAGGTACCGAGTTTTCTGTATGCGGTCCCGCTCGACGATGATCGAATCCTGCTCGAGGAGACCTGTCTCGTGGGGAGTCCGCCACTAGGTCTCGATGTTCTACGAGATCGCCTCGCGAAACGATTACACAACCGGGGCGCCCGACCCACGGGAACCGAGCCTATCGAACGCGTCCGGTTCCCGGTACAACCGCCGGTGCACCTGCGAGGTGAACGCGGCGCTGTGCGGTTCGGCGCGCGATCCAGTCTCATGCACCCGGCCACCGGATACAGCGTCGCAGCGTCACTCGCCGCGGCCGACACCGTTGTATCGACACTCCGCACCGGCAATTCCGTTCGCCCCCTTTCGGTTTGGGCGGTCCAACGTCTACGCAACCTCGGGCTACGGACTGCACTGAACCTCGAACCCGAGCTGATCCCCCACTTCTTCGCCAGTTTCTTCGAGCTTCCGGTCGCCCAGCAGACCGCTTACCTGTCCAACCGAGCGGATCCACTCGCAACGATGAACGCAATGATGCGAATGTTCCCGACGCTGCCACCACGAGCTCGCATGGCGATAGCGCGAACGGTAGTGAATCCGCGACGGGGAAACGGTCACTACATGTCGACTCGATAACGCAACTCTCGACACGACACCCTTGCCTCGTGAATCATGAACCGCATGCGTTCCATATGGAAGGGATCTATCGCCTTCGGGCTCGTCAATGTGCCGGTGAAGGTGTACTCGGCGACGGAGACACACGACATTCGGTTCCACCAAGTGCACGCGAAAGACGGAGGTCGGATCAAATATGATCGCGTCTGCTCCGAATGCGGCAAATCGGTGCAGTTTGCCGACATCGACAAGGCGTACGACTCACCCGACGGTGAACGCGTCATCCTGACGGACGAGGACTTCGACAAGCTTCCTTCCGCCGAAAAACACGAGATCCCGGTCCTGGAATTCGTCCCCACCGAACAAATCGATCCCATCCTGTACGACAAGAGCTATTTTCTCGAGCCCGACTCTTCGTCGCCGAAGGCATATGTGCTGTTGCGACAGACACTCCTGGATACAGAACGCACCGCGCTGGTGCATTTCACATTGCGGCAAAAGACCCGACTGGCCGCATTGCGGGTTCGCGACAACACTCTCGTCATCCAGACATTGCTGTGGCCGGACGAGGTGCGGGCCGCGGAGTTCCCCTCGCTGGACGACGCACCCGATGCACGACCGCAGGAAGTCAAGATGGCTACCTCGCTGGTGGAGAGTATGTCGGCAGATTTCGATCCCACGGAATACACCGACGATTATCAAATCGAATTACGCAAGCTGATCGACGATACGATCGAAAACGGCGGCGAGAAAGTCGTCCGTGTCGACGACGAGACCTCCAGCGATGGCGAAGACGCCGAGGTCGTCGATTTGGTCGCTGCACTCCAACGCAGCGTGGAAGCCGCGGGCAAGAACGCCAAGACCGCACACTCGTCGTCCAATACCAAGTCGGCCACAAGCAAGGATGCCTCGGAGAAGGATGCGTCGGAGACGAAAACTTCGCAGAAGAAGACGACTGCAAAGAAAGCACCCGCTAAAAAGGCTGCGCCGGCAAAGCGCGCTGCTGCCGACAAATCGACGCCGGCTCGAAAAGGCGCATAAGCGACCCGCATCAACCAGAACCCTGCAGCTTCGTCGAGCTAAGACGCATTCGAGCACTGCACGGTTCACCAGAAGGTCAAGGAAATACCGAACGAACTGGTGAACCTACGCGTCGCTAGGCGAGGTCACACGGTAAACCCGAGGGCCCTGAGCTGCTCACGTCCGTCGTCGGTGATCTTGTCCGGTCCCCAAGGCGGCATCCACACCCAATTGATCTTCAGGTCGGCGCACAGACCACTTCGCACAAGCGCGCCACGCGCCTGATCTTCGATGACGTCTGTCAGGGGGCACGCAGCCGAAGTCAACGTCATGTCGACCGTGACGATGTCGTCGGCGTCGATGTTGATGTCGTACACCAGACCGAGGTCGACGACGTTGATCCCCAGCTCGGGGTCGACCACATCACGCATTGCCTCTTCGAGGTCTTCGAGAACCTTCATCTCATCCGGGGTAAGCGATGCAGGCACTGCCGTTGGCGACGACTCGGCCACGGCCGATCCTGCCAAGTCGGTCTCCGGGGCGGCAGTGCCACCGTTCTGCGAATCGGTTGTCTGTGTCTGGGTCATACTTGTCCTCCGGATCGTGCGGGTACTGCGGGAGTATCTTCTACTATTCGAACAACCGCATCCTTGAAAGCCATCCATCCGAGCAGCGCACACTTGACGCGGGCCGGATATTTGGACACTCCGACGAACGCGATTCCATCACCGATGACATCCTCGTCGCCATCCACGGTACCCCTGCTGCCGACCATTTCACTGAAGGCATCCACGACTCTCAACGCATGCTCGACAGGTAGTCCGATGACCTGATCCGTCAGGACCGAAGTCGCAGCCTGACTGATCGAACAGCCCTGACCGTCGTAGGACACATCAGTAACGATGCCGCCATCATCGATGTTCACCCGCAACGTCACCTCGTCGCCGCAAGTTGGGTTCACGTGATGGACCTCGGCCCCGAACGGCTCGCGGAGACCGCGCCCGTGCGGATGTTTGTAGTGGTCGAGAATGACCTCTTGATACATCTGTTCCATACGCATATCAGGCAGCACCCTTGGTCCCGAAAAACTTCTGGGCGTGCTCGATCGCGGAACCGAGCGCTTGGACTTCGTCGAGCGTGTTGTACAGAGCAAACGAAGCCCTCGCAGTGGCTGCGACACCGAAACGACGGTGCAACGGCCACGCACAATGGTGCCCCACCCGAATAGCAACACCGTCGTCGTCGAGAATCTGACCGAGATCGTGTGCATGGACGCCGTCGACGACGAACGACACCGCTGACCCTCGATCGATGTTCTCGGTTGGTCCGATCACTCGAACACCCTCGATTCTCGCGAGCATGTCGAGTGTCGCGCCGACGAGTACGTGCTCGTGCGCCGCAATTGCGTCCATGCCGATGGACTCGAGATATGCGACCGCTGCGCCGAGGCCGACCACTTGAGAAGCCATCGGTACACCAGCTTCGAAACGCTGAGGTGGCGGCGCGTATGTAGTCTTCTCCATCGTCACTGTCTCGATCATCGAACCGCCCGTCACGAAGGGCGGCATCGAATCGAGGAGTTCGGCTTTGCCGAACAACACGCCGACGCCCGACGGCGCCAGCATCTTGTGACCAGAGAACGCCGCGTAGTCGACATCGAGGGCATGGAAGTCCACGCTCAGGTGAGGCACGGACTGGCATGCGTCGAGCACGACGAGCGCCCCGACCTCACGAGCACGTCGAACGAGCTCGGCGACAGGTGACACCGCGCCAGTCACATTCGACTGATGAGTGAACGCGACAACCTTGACTGCGTCGGTGAGCTGCAGGGAATCGAGATCGATCCGTCCCTCGTCGGTCACGCCGAACCAGCGCAGTGTGGCACCGGTTCGTCTGGCCAATTCCTGCCAGGGCACGAGGTTGGCATGGTGCTCGAGTTCCGTGATCACGATTTCGTCGCCAGGTCCGACGTGGCGATCGAATCGATCGTCACCGAGAACGTAGGTGACGAGATTGAGCGCCTCGGTGGCGTTCTTGGTGAACACGAGTTCATCGGCGTCCGCACCGACGAACGACGCGATGGCGGCGCGGGCGCCCTCGTACGCATCGGTCGCTTCTTCTGCGAGCTGATGTGCGCCGCGATGGACCGCGGCGTTGCACGTGAGCAGAAATTCACGTTCTGCGTCGAGAACCTGGACCGGGCGCTGAGAGGTCGCACCCGAGTCCAGGTACACCAACGGCTTACCGTCGCGAACCGTACGCGAGAGGATCGGAAAATCGGCACGGATCGAGCTGACATCCAATGCGCTGTTCGACAGAGCTGCTGGTGCAGCCATACTTACGCTCCTGTGGTCGCAGGCTGAGTGAAATCGGTGTAGCCGTCGGCCTCCAGCTCGTCTGCCAACTCTGCTCCACCGGACTTCACGATCTCGCCATCGACGAACACGTGAACGAAGTCGGGCTTGATGTAGCGAAGAATCCGCGTGTAGTGCGTGATCAGCAGAACGCCACCGTTCTCGCGTTCCTTGTACTTGTTGACACCCTCCGAAACGACTCGAAGCGCATCGACATCCAGGCCGGAGTCTGTCTCGTCGAGGATGGCGATCTTGGGCTTGAGCATTCCGAGCTGCAAGATCTCGTGGCGCTTCTTCTCACCACCGGAAAAGCCTTCGTTGACGTTCCGCTCGAGAAAAGCCGGATCGATTTCGAGTTCGGAGAGTGCAGTCTTGGCTTCCTTGACCCAGTGCCGGAGCTTCGGAGCCTCACCTCGGACCGCCGTCGCAGCAGTGCGGAGGAAGTTCGACATCGACACTCCGGGAACCTCGACCGGGTACTGCATCGCGAGGAACAGACCTGCGCGAGCCCGCTCGTCGACGGTCATGGCGAGCACGTCTTCGCCGTCGAGCGTGATGGTGCCCGAGGTCACTGCGTACTTCGGATGACCGGCGATGGCGTAGGACAACGTCGATTTGCCGGATCCGTTGGGGCCCATGATCGCGTGTGTCTCACCGGACTTCACGGTCAGGTTCACACCCTTGAGGATGTTGATGGGCTCTGCGGTGGTATCGGAGTTAGCGACGCTGACGTGCAGGTCGCGGATTTCGAGCGTGGACATGAAATTTTCCTTACGAATGTCGAGAAGTACGGGAGCCGTAATTTACGAGCCGACGAGGGCCAGTTCGGCCTCGATCGCGGCATCGAGTCGTTCACGAACCGCGGGGACCGGAATCTTGTCGATGACTTCGTGGAAGAAGCCGCGGACGACGAGTCGACGAGCCACTTCCTCGGAGATTCCTCTGGACCGGAGGTAGAAAAGCTGTTCGTCGTCGAACCTGCCGGTCGCACTTGCGTGGCCTGCGCCGACGATCTCGCCGGTCTCGATTTCGAGATTCGGCACCGAATCGGCGCGTGCGCCGTCTGTCAGAACCAAGTTCCGGTTCAATTCGAAAGTTTCGGTTCCCTCTGCTTCGGCGCGAATCAGAACGTCGCCGATCCATACCGTGTGTGCGTCGTGCTTGCCGACACCGACCTCACCCTGAAGAGCGCCCTTGTACATGACGTTCGACTTGCAACGCGGCGCTGAATGATCGACGAGCAGACGCTGCTCCAGATGCTGACCCGCATCGGCGAAGTAGACGCCGAGCAGGTTTGCATCGCCGCCGGGAGCGTCGTAATGCACGGTCGGGCTGATGCGAACCAGGTCGCCACCGAGACTGACGTTGAAGTGCCTCAGTGTCGCGTCGCGGCCGAGCCGAGCGTGGTGGGCTCCGACGTGCACTGCATCGGACTCCCATTCCTGGATCAGTACGACCGAGAGGTTGGCGCCGTCACCGATGACGAACTCGATATTCTCCGCATATGTGCCCGACCCGACCTGGTCGATCACCACCGTCGCCTTGGCGAACTTGTCGAGTCGAATCTGTAGGTGTCCGTATGAGACAGCGTCGATGCCAGGCCCGGTCACTGTGATCTGCACAGGCTCGGAGACCTCGTTCTCGGAGGCCACCGAGACGATCGTAGCCTCGGTGAATGCCGAGAATGCTTGCGCAGCAACGCGATCGGCGGGTACGCCGGCGACACCGATACGTGCATCGTCGCGGCCTACCGTCTCCACTGTCACACCCTCGGGTGCCTGTACGAGAACATCGGCCCCGGCGGTAGCCACGGCGGAACCGTCGTGCAGTCCCTTGAGTCGACGAATCGGCGTGAATCTCCACAGCTCGTCACGGCTGGAGGGGACCTCGAAAGCGTTCACATCGTACGAGGTGAACTGGGCACCCTTGTTCGCGACGATGACCGACTTGTCCTCGGCCGCTGAATTCTCCGACGCTACGGCGCCCTGAACTCCGGTGAGCGACTCTTCTGTATTCGGATTAGTCACTTATCCGACCGACCCTTCCATCTGAAGCTCGATGAGCCGGTTCAGCTCGAGGGCATACTCCATGGGAAGCTCACGCGCGATCGGTTCTACGAACCCGCGTACCACCATCGCCATGGCTTCGTCCTCGGTGAGGCCTCGGCTCATCAGGTAGAACAGTTGGTCGTCACTGACCTTCGAGACTGTTGCCTCATGGCCCATGGACACGTCGTCTTCGCGGATGTCGACGTACGGATATGTATCCGAGCGCGAAATATTGTCGACGAGAAGCGCGTCGCACTTGACGGTCGAGCGGGAACCGTAGGCTCCCTTGTTGATCTTGACCAATCCTCGGTACGAAGTCCGTCCACCACCGCGAGCGACGGACTTGCTCACGATATTCGACGACGTGTGCGGCGCGAGGTGCAGCATCTTCGAGCCGGTGTCCTGGTGCTGGTCGGGACCGGCGAACGCCACGGACAGGACCTCACCCTTGGCGTACTCCCCCGTCATCCAGACAGCGGGGTACTTCATGGTCACCTTGGAGCCGATGTTGCCGTCGACCCACTCCATCGTGGCGCCTGCTTCTGCCTTGGCGCGCTTGGTCACCAGGTTGTAGACATTGTTGGACCAGTTCTGGATAGTCGTGTAACGGCAGCGACCACCCTTCTTCACGATGATCTCCACGACGGCCGAGTGCAACGAATCCGACTTGTAGATGGGCGCAGTGCAGCCCTCGACGTAGTGCACGTAGGCGCCTTCGTCGACGATGATCAGAGTGCGCTCGAACTGCCCCATGTTCTCGGTATTGATCCGGAAGTAGGCCTGCAGTGGGATGTCCACATGGACGCCCGGCGGGATGTAGATGAAGGATCCACCCGACCAGACCGCGGCGTTCAGCGCAGAGAACTTGTTGTCCCCTGCCGGGATGACCGTGCCGAAGTACTCGCGGAAGAGCTCAGGCTGTTCCTTGAGCGCGGTGTCGGTGTCGAGGAAGAGCACGCCTTGCGCTTCCAGGTCCTCGCGGATCGAGTGATAGACGACCTCGGACTCGTACTGCGCGGCAACGCCGGAGACGAGGCGCTGCTTCTCGGCCTCCGGGATACCCAGCTTGTCGTAGGTATTCTTGATGTCCTCGGGAAGATCTTCCCAGGTCGCAGCTTGCTTCTCGCTGGAACGAACGAAGTACTTGATGTTGTCGAAGTGGATACCTTCGAGGTCCGCACCCCAGTTGGGCATGGGCTTACGGTCGAATGTCTTCAGTGCCTTCAGACGCGACTCCAGCATCCACTCGGGCTCGCTCTTCTTCGCCGAGATGTCACGCACCACCAACTCGGACAGTCCACGCTTGGCGCTGGCTCCGGCGACGTCGGAGTCCGACCAACCGAAACCGTAGGTGCCCAGCGACGCAATCGTCTCGTCCTGAGTAAGAGGAGCAACGGGGGTCAGCGGCGCAACGGGTGTCACCTGGTCTGGTGTGACGGTCATGCGAGCTCCTTCCGGGGGCTTGTGCGATCTCCGGTACTGGGCTGAGCACCGGAAGTTATGGATGAGGTGGGGTGGGGCATCGAATTCGACTTCTTCGAAATCTCGGGGCGGTTGCGACCGGTCAACGGAACATGCGTAGTGCAGGCGCAGTCGCCGTTCGCGATGGTCGCCAGACGTTGCACGTGAGTTCCGAGAAGATCGGAGAAGGCTTGACGCTCGGCGTCGCACAGCTCAGGAAACTCGGAGGCCACATGCGAGACGGGGCAGTGGTGTTGACAGATCTGCACGCCGTTGCCTACTTGACGAGTCGTCGCGGCAAATCCAGCAGCTGTGAACGCGTCGGCGATTCGGCCCGCTGCTTCTTCCACGTCTACAGGGCGACTCCCCACCGCCGGCTCGACGTCGGCCACGATGGCTTCGACTCGCTGGCGTGCGAAGGTCTCGATCGCGCGGTCCCCGCCGATCTTGCGCAACTGACGCATTGCTGCGCCTGCAAGATCGTCGTAGGTGTGTCCGAGTCTGCCGCGACCGACTGCCGTCAACTGAAAATACTTGGCCGGTCTTCCACGGCCTCGTTGGGCGACCACGGCAGAGGACGTTATTCGCGCCTCACCGTTGTCGATGAGTGCTTCGAGATGCCGTCTTACCCCAGCAGCGCTGAGGCCCAGACGGGTACCGATATCGGAGGCGGTGATCGGGCCCTCTTCGAGAAGTAGGGTGACAACAGCTCCCCGCGTCTGGCCTTCGTGACCGACAACAGCTGAACCCGTCACCGTGGAGGTGGTGCCGCGACGTGCGCGTTCTCCCCCATGCGTCGTACTCGCTGATGATTTCACAACACCAGTGTGACGGAATTAGCCAGGATGGTCCACCAAGGGTGCCCTACTTCACCAAAGGCCTTACCAGGGAATACTCGCGCGGTCTTCATCTGCTGCCGAATCTCCGCCGGATGCACTGCGATCAACGGGCTGTGCAGAGTCACAGTTACGCTGCCATTCGTGTCGACGACCCCAGCCGAGAAGCAAACCGCCGAAAAATCCGGCGTGCAACTTCGCATCGTCGACCCTCTTCGCAAACTGGTCGGCCTCGATACCGATCGGCCGGCATCGACCGTCGCTGCGTTACACGGCGACGAAGCCGAGGCGCCCGGTCTGAACAAGACCGAGACGGCACAGCTCCGCGGAGTCCGGCGATTCGGCGCAGTGGGTTCGATATTGATGGCGATCGGTGCACTCGGGGCAGGCGCCCAACCTGTTCTGCAGAACCCGGTCGTCGGTGTTCGCATTCTGAGTCTTCCCTCTCGCATGGCCACCTCCGCGCTGACCATCACCATGACGGGCACCGTCATGGTGGTCCTCGCCTGGCTCCTGCTCGGGCGATTCGCAGTCGGGCGTCTACGCGATGGAACTGTTCCGAGAAGACTGAGCAGATCACAGTTGGACCGCACGCTGCTGCTGTGGATCTTGCCACTGTGTGTGGCACCACCGATGTTCAGCAAAGACGTCTACTCCTACTTGGCACAAAGCGAGATCACCGCGCGGGGACTCGACCCCTACGAGATCGGGCCGGCAGGGGCCCTCGGCGTAGACAACGTCCTGACCCGGACCGTGCCGAACATCTGGCGTGAAACCCCGGCGCCATACGGTCCGCTGTTCTTGTGGATGGGTCGCGGCATCACGTGGTTGACCGGCGAGAACATCGTTGCCGGGATCTTCCTGCATCGACTTCTCGCGCTCGCTGGTGTTGCGATGATCGTGTGGGCACTCCCCCGGTTGGCGCGTCGATGCGGCGTCGCGGCGGTCAGTGCATTGTGGCTCGGAGCTGCCAACCCACTCCTGCTCTTCCACCTGGTCGCGGGCATTCACAACGAAGCGCTGATGATCGGTCTCATGCTCGCCGGGGTGGAGATCGCACTACGTGCAATCGAGCCCAGTTGTCCGATTCGCGGATCGTCCTTACTTCTACTGCTCTCCGGTTCTGCCTTGATTGCACTGTCGTCGACCGTGAAGATTCCGTCCTTGCTCGCGCTCGGTTTCGTCGGGATGGCATTGGCCCGAAGGTGGGGCGGGACAATCCGAGCGGTACTGAGTGCGGCCGCAGTCCTCGGGCTTGTCACCGTCGCGGTGCATGTCGGAGTCAGCCTGGGTAGCGGCCTGGGCTTCGGCTGGATCAACACACTCGACACCGCCAGCGTTGTGAGGAGTTGGATGTCGATTCCCACGATCCTGGGAATTGGGACCGGATTCGTCGGTGTATTGCTCGGACTCGGCGACCACACCACTGCGGTGCTCGGCCTCACTAGACCGATTGCAGCGGCCGTTGCCGCATTCGTTGCCCTTCGTATGCTCGTAGCCGTACTGAAGGGCCGGTTGCATCCGGTGGGCGCACTCGGTGTCGCACTCGGCGCTCTCGTTCTGCTGTTCCCCGTCGTCCAGCCGTGGTACCTGTTGTGGGCCGTGATACCCCTGGCCGCATGGGCGACCCGGCCGGCGTTCCGCGTTCCGGCAATTGTGTTTTCTTCCATTGTCAGCGTCATCTTGATGCCCAACGGCAGCGAGTATTTGCCGTTTCAAATCGTTCAGGCCGCCGTCATGACGATTCTGACCGTCGGTCTCATGTTCTTCGTCACCCGTAATCGACTTCCCTGGCGGTCGAACCTCGGACCGTCGGCAAACACCACTGCCGCCGGGGCATACGCTGGATCCTCGTGATCGTTAGCGCGTCGAATTCGACGCATCCTGCCGTGCAGCTCACGGGTGTACGAAAGTCGTACGACGGTGTCGCCGCCGTCGACGGACTCGACATCACCGTCGAGAGGGGCCAAGTTCTGGCGCTTCTCGGCCCGAACGGAGCGGGAAAGACCACCACGGTCGAGATGTGTGAAGGATTCGTCTCACCGGAATCCGGGTCCGTTCGGGTCCTCGGCCTCGATCCCATCGCACAATCAGCGCAGCTCAGACCACGTATCGGGGTCATGCTGCAGGGTGGCGGTGCGTATCCGGGCTCGAAAGCGGGCGAGATGCTCCGCCTGGTTGCGTCGTATTCCGCAAACCCGTTGGACCCTGACTGGCTTCTGGACTGTCTGGGACTCGACCACGCCGTGAAGACACCGTATCGACGCCTGTCCGGGGGGCAACAGCAACGGCTGGCCCTCGCTTGCGCCATCGTGGGCCGCCCCGAACTCGTATTTCTCGACGAACCGACGGCCGGACTCGACGCCCAGGCTCGACTACTCGTGTGGGAATTGATCGACGCACTACGTCGGGATGGAGTGAGCGTGCTGCTCACAACCCACCTGATGGACGAAGCAGAACAGCTCGCCGACGAACTGGTGATCATCGACCACGGCAAGATCGTCGCCTCGGGTACCGCTTCCGAGCTGACCAAACAGGGTGCAGAGGGGAGACTGCGATTCAGTGCGCCGGCCGGACTCGATCTGACCTCGCTCGCCGAGGTGCTACCGACCGAGTACAGCGCTCATGAGGAAGGACCAGGCTCTTATGTCGTGGTGGGCGTCATCGAACCCGGAATCCTCGTCATCGTCACCTCCTGGTGTGCTCGACAGGATGTGTTGGCCACCGAACTACAGGTGGACCAGCGCCGTTTGGAAGACGTCTTTCTGGAGCTGACCGGAAAAGAGTTGAGAAGATGACGATCCACGGTAACGACCGTCGTCCGGACAACCGATTCGACGTCGGATTGTTCAATCCGAATCCGACCCCCAATACTGCCGTTGCGATGCTCACTGCGCAGTCGGTTCTCGAGCTCAAACTGTTGCTACGCAATGGCGAGCAGTTGCTCCTGACGATGTTCATCCCGATCACCCTTTTGGTCGGGCTCACATTGCTGCCGCTGGGGGCGATGGGCGACCATCCGGTAGATCAGGTCGTCCCGGCCGTGATGATGGTGGCGATCATGTCCACCGCCTTCACCGGTCAGGCAATTGCCGTCGGCTTCGACCGCCGCTACGGCGCACTCAAACGTCTCGGTGCAACGGCACTCCCCCGGTGGGGAATCATCGGCGGTAAGAGCATCGCAGTGGTGATGGTGGTGATCCTGCAGACCGTCGTACTCGGCTCGATCGCGGTGGCGCTGGGTTGGCGTCCCGACATAGTCGGACTGGCGCTCGGAGCGGTGGTAATCGCACTAGGCACGGTTACATTCGCCACCATGGGGCTGCTGCTCGGAGGCACGCTACGAGCCGAAATCGTACTGGCTTTGGCAAATATCTTGTGGTTCATCATGCTGGGAATCGGCAGCCTCGTCGTTCTCTCCGACGACATGCCGACGGTATTGCACACCATCGCGCGATTGGTCCCGTCCGGCGCGCTGGCAGAGGCTTTGGGACAGGCAGTCGACGGATCATGGGATTGGTTCGGCGTTGCGGTACTCGCCGCGTGGGCCACAGTCTGCGCTTGGCTCTCGGTTCGCACCTTCAAGTTCACGTGAGGTGTAAACCCGGCGTGTGCCAGGCCTACAGCATGGGGTCAACGACGCTCTGTAGTTGACAGCCGTTTACGATCACATAGTGCTGTATCGAGCGTTTCTCCGCGTCGTGGACCTGCTACCTGTGCCTACCCTGCGGGTGCAGAAAATCGTGGCATTCATCGTCATTCTGACTCAGGGCGGAATTGCCGTCACCGGAGCCATCGTGCGGGTGACGGCCTCGGGACTCGGTTGCCCGACGTGGCCGCAGTGCTTCCCAGGCAGTTTCACGCCGGTCGGCGTCTCGGAAGTTCCGGTTCTGCACCAGGCAGTCGAGTTCGGCAACCGGTTGTTGACCTTCGCCGTGGTGTTTGTTGCAGCGTTGATAGTTCTCGCGGTCACACGTGCCCGTCGGCGTCGGGAAGTAATTCTTTTCGCCTGGCTCATGCCACTCGGAACCGTCGTACAAGCAGTGGTCGGCGGGTTCACGGTGCTGACAGGACTGCTGTGGTGGACGGTCGCCGTACACCTCGTCTTGTCCATGATCATGGTCTGGCTCGCAACGCTGCTGTACTTCAAAGTCGCCGACCCCGATCCTGCCGGACCTTCTGTCCCCACTGTCCCCGAACCGCTGCGATTGCTGACAGGCTTGTCTGCAATCGTGTTGGGAGGCGTTCTGGTGGCCGGGACGATGGTGACCGGTGCGGGCCCGCACGCGGGCGACAAAAGCATCGATGAACCTGTGCCGCGTCTCGGTGTCGAGATCGTGACCCTTGTGCATCTGCACGCTCAGCTGCTCGTGGGGTACTTGGCCCTTCTGGTTGGGCTGGGTTTCGCACTCTATGCGGTGAAAGCCCCGCTGAAGATCAAATTCCGGTTGAAGGTACTGGTCGGCATAGTTGTGGCGCAGGCTTTGGTGGGAGTCGTCCAGTACTTCACAGACGTGCCTGCCGTCCTGGTTGCAATCCACGTGGCAGGTGCAGGCGCGTGCACTGCGGCTACTGCCGCGGTCTGGGCGGCCTGTCGTAGCCGCAGTTCCCTCGATGACGTGTCGGCCGACAAGCTACCCGCCGCCCAGGCAGCAGCCACTACCAACGGATAGAAGAGGAGAGGTAGTCGGACTCCCCCTCAGACGACCGACTACCTCTCCTGCTTTCTTTGACGCACCCGATCGGTGAACGGTTCCGTCTGCTTCGAACTATTTTTCCATCGACGCGTTTCTGGCCTTCGGAAAGCGTGTCTGACGTGCGACCCACCCGGCCATTTTCCGGTAATGACCAGGTGCAGGGTTGACCGAACTGACGAGTTCGCGGTCCCACTCCGACTCGGTCAGATTGCTGGCGGCCTCGACCAATGCACGCGCGACCGCCGGGCTCTCTACAACCTGGTCGCCCAATATCCCGTCCGCGCCGACCATCGTCACACGTGTGCCTGCCCGTCCGACCGGCTGAATGACGACTTTGCCCGAACCACCGTGTTCGCCGACGAAGGATCGGACGGCCGACAACGCACCAGCAGGGACATCGATTGTCGGACCGGACTTGTTCTCGGAGGTCGAATCCTCGACGGGCGAGTTCTTTTCATCGGTTGCCATGGTTCGACAATACCGCTGGGTAACAGACATAGAGCAGACAGGTCGGCACCGGGCGCCACCCACGCATGTCGACAATCGAACCCGGGCGTCAGTACGAACACACGGGATTCGAACTCAGGACAACAGTTGAGCGAGCGTGTCCCAGCCGACGACGGAGTCCACTGCCAGGCCACAGAAAACCAGTGCCAGATATTCGTTCGAGAGGATGAAGAGCTTCATCGGCTTGACCGGAGTTCCCGCGCGGACTCCTGCGTAGAGATGATGAGCCACGGTGAGGAACCAAGCGCCGGCCGCCACGGCGATCACGGCATAGATGACGCCGGATCCGGGAGTGAGTGCCAACGTCGCAGCAACAGTGGCCCACGCGTACAAGACGATGTGCTTGGTCACCTTCTGCTCGGATGCCACCGCCGGTAACATCGGAACGTTCGCAGCTTGGTAGTCCTCCTTGTAACGAAGCATCAGAGCCCAGGTGTGTGGAGGGGTCCACAGGAAGATGACGAGGAACATCACCACGGCCTGCCAGCCGATCGTGCCGGTGACAGCCGACCAGCCGATCATGACGGGCATGCAACCAGCGGCACCGCCCCACACCACGTTCTGTGATGTCCGGCGTTTGAGGACCAGGGTGTAGACGAAGATGTAGAAACAGATCGTGACGACGGCAAGGATGCCGCTGAGCAAATTTGTGGTCGCCCACAACCAGAAGAACGAAATGACGCCGAGACTCACGCCGAACACGAAGGCGTGCGATACGGGCATCGCCCCGCGAGCAAGAGGCCTCTTGGCAGTGCGGGCCATGATCTTGTCGATGTCGGCATCAGCGACCATGTTCAAACTGTTCGCACTGGCTGCCGCGAGCATTCCGCCGAACAGAGTGCTCAGGATCAGCATGGGCTGAACGTGACCACGGTCGGCAAGCAACATCGCCGGAATCGTCGTCACCAACAGCAATTCGATCACTCGAGGCTTGGTCAGGGCGACATACGCCATGAACAATGCCAAAGCCCGACGGGGGGCCGAAGTGGGACGACTCGGATCGGCTTCGCTTCCAGCGTCGGTACCGAGGTCATTGCCCTCTGGATTGCTGGGACCGCTTGCGAATCCGTGGCCGCCGGACTGCTGCCCAATTCGCACTACGTCTCCTTGCACAGGCTCGAACACACATGAACATGCGTACGCGCGGTGATCACGGTCGGCGATTACCTACGTACTACTACAGGCGATGGTAGACGCCGAGCATCGCGGCTCCAATTCGCAGGCCCCCAAAGTGAGAAACATATCCCCTGCCGGGCAACTACGTCAGGCCCGGGCAGCGAGTGCAGCGGAGCCCGACGGGGGGAAGACACGACAATGAGGTGCCACGGAACTAGGCTGGTGGTCGGCGGCAATTCGATCGAACCAAGATCGAACGCACGTCGGCCTCAATTATACGAATGTCAGGAGATCTCTGCTCGTGTCGACCACAGACGATATTGACGTCCTCACCACGGCGCACCACCCCAGCGACTGGACGGACCTGGACACCAGGGCGGTCGATACCGTCAGAGTCCTCGCTGCGGACGCGGTTCAAAAGGTCGGAAACGGTCACCCCGGGACGGCGATGAGTCTCGCGCCACTCGCGTACACGCTGTTTCAGCGGACCATGCGCCACGATCCGACCGACACACACTGGATCGGTCGCGACCGCTTCGTGTTGTCCTGCGGACATTCGAGCCTGACGCTGTACTTGCAGCTCTACCTCGGCGGATTCGGACTCGAACTGATCGACATCGAATCCCTACGCACATTCGGGTCGAAGACACCCGGCCACCCCGAGTTCCGGCACACCGACGGCGTCGAGATCACCACCGGTCCGCTCGGTCAGGGACTGGCGTCGGCTGTCGGCATGTCCATGGCGTCGCGACGTGAGCGCGGATTGTTCGATCCAGAGCCTGCGCTCGGCGCAAGTCCGTTCGACCACTTCATCTACGTCATCGCTTCCGATGGCGACATCGAAGAAGGAATCACCTCCGAGGCGTCCTCTCTTGCCGGTACCCAGCAACTCGGCAACCTCATTCTCTTCTACGACGACAACAAGATTTCGATCGAGCACTCGACCGATATCGCATTGTCGGAAGACACCGCAGCACGCTACGAGGCTTACGGCTGGCACGTCCAGGTCGTCGAGGGCGGCGAGAACGTTCTGGCCATCGAGGCAGCCATCGAGGCAGCCAAGGCGGTGACCGACAAGCCGTCGATCATCGTTTTGCGCACCATCATCGGCTTCCCCGCGCCGACGATGATGAACACCGGCGCCGTTCACGGTGCGGCGCTCGGCGAAGAAGAGATCGTGAAGGTCAAGAAGGCTCTCGGTTTCGACTCGGAGAAGACGTTCGAGGTGACCGACGAGGTCATCGCGCACACGCGCAACCTGCAGGAACGCGGCCGCAAGGCGCACGAAGAGTGGAACCTCGAATTCGACGCCTGGGCAGCGCGTGAGCCCGAGCGCAAGAAATTGCTCGACCGACTCACCCAAGGGACTCTGCCCGAAGGATGGACCGATGTCCTCCCGACCTGGGAGCCCGGCAGCAAGGCCATCGCCACCCGAGCGGCCTCCGGCGAGGTTCTCAATGCGGTAGGACCCGTTCTCCCGGAACTGTGGGGCGGCTCGGCGGACCTCGCGGGCAGTAACAACACCACCATCAAGGGCGCCAAGTCGTTCGGCCCCACCTCGATCTCCACCGACGACTGGGATGCAGAGCCGTACGGTAGAACCCTGCACTTCGGCATCCGCGAGCATGCGATGGGCGCCATTCTGAGCGGTATCGTCATGCACGGACCTACGCGCGCATACGGCGGCACGTTCATGCAGTTCAGTGACTACATGCGTCCCGCTGTTCGGTTGGCGTCGCTGATGGACATCGATCCCATCTACGTGTGGACACACGATTCGATCGGTCTCGGCGAGGATGGCCCGACCCACCAGCCGGTCGAGCACCTCGCTGCTCTGCGTGCAATTCCGAATCTCTCGGTGGTCCGCCCAGGCGATGCCAACGAGACAGCCTTCGCATGGCAGGCCGTGCTCGCCAAGTCGAGTAGCAGTGGCCCGGTCGGGCTGGCGCTGACGCGTCAGGGCATCCCGGTCCTGGCGGGAACCAGCTACGAGGGTGTGTCCAAGGGCGGTTACATTCTGTCGGACTCCCCGACCGCACCCGACGTCATCCTCATCGGTACCGGCTCGGAACTCCAGTACGCAGTAGAGGCGCAGAAGCTGCTTGCAGAGCAGTCGATAGCCGCTCGCGTCGTGTCGATGCCGTGTGTGGAGTGGTTCGAAATCCAAGACCAGAACTACCGCGACCAGGTGATTCCACCCACGGTCAAAGCTCGCGTCTCGGTCGAGGCCGGAATCGCAATGCCGTGGTACAAGATCGTCGGAGGCTTCGGCGAGATCGTTTCGCTCGAACACTACGGCGAGTCGGCGGACGCCAAAACACTGTTCCGCGAGTACGGATTCACAGCCGAGGCCGTCACCGCCGCCGCACAGCGCTCGATCACCAACGTGAAGGGATGACAGACATGACCCAGAACAAGAATCTCGCCGCTCTATCGGCCGCTGGAGTATCGGTGTGGCTCGACGACCTGTCGCGTGACCGTATCTCCTCGGGCAACTTGCAGGAACTGATCGACAGCAAGAGTGTCGTCGGCGTGACGACCAATCCGTCGATCTTCCAAGCAGCTCTCAGCAAGGGCAACGCCTACGACGCTCAGGTGACCGAACTGGCCGAACGCGGTGCCGATGTCGACGCCACCATCCGCACCGTCACCACAGACGACGTACGAAACGCGTGCGACATCTTCACTCCGGTCTTCGAAGCGACTGCCGGAGTCGACGGACGCGTTTCCATCGAGGTCGATCCACGACTGGCACACGACACCGAGAAGACGATCGCTCAGGCGGTCGAACTGTGGAAGATCGTCGACCGGCCGAACGTCCTGATCAAGATCCCGGCAACTGAGGCAGGCATCCCCGCCATCGCCAAGGTCATCGGTGAGGGCATCAGCGTCAACGTGACGCTGATCTTCTCCGTCGAACGCTACGAACTGGTCATCGGCGCATACCTCGAGGGCCTCGAAGCTGCTCGCGCCGCAGGGCACGACCTGTCGAAGATCCACTCGGTCGCGTCGTTCTTCGTCTCTCGCGTCGACACCGAGATCGATGCGCGCCTGGACAAGATCGGCACCCCTGCCGCGACGGACCTCCAGGGTAAGGCAGCACTGGCCAACGCGCGGCTCGCTTACGTGGCCTACCAGCAGGCGTTCGAGGTGGGCTCACGGTTCCACGATCTCGCTGGGTCCGGTGCTCGCCCGCAGCGTCCGCTGTGGGCGTCGACCGGGGTCAAGAATCCGGCATACCCGGACACCTTGTACGTCACCGATCTGGTCTCCCCCAACACTGTGAACACGATGCCGGAAAAGACCATGGACGCGGTCGCCGATCATGGTGAGGTCACAGGCGACACTATTTCCGGCAAGGGCCCCGAATCCCAGGAAGTGTTCGACAAGCTTTCCGCAATCGGGATCGATATCTCGGACGTGTTCCTCACTCTCGAGAACGAGGGCGTCGAAAAGTTCGAGGCATCGTGGAACGAACTGCTCGAAGCCACCGGTGAGCAGCTTCGCCAAGCGGGCCAGAAGAGCTGATACGTGGCCACCGCAGACACCGACCCGAAGAGCAATGCGGAGTGGCAGAACCCACTTCGCGATCCTCGCGATAAACGCCTTCCTCGTATCGCCGGCCCGTGCAGCCTGGTGATATTCGGCGTCACGGGCGATCTCGCTCGAAAGAAGCTCATGCCTGCGGTGTACGACCTGGCGAACCGGGGGCTACTCCCCCCCGGTTTCGCTTTGGTCGGCTTCGCTCGTCGCGAGTGGGGCAACGAAGATTTCGCGAAAATCGTGCACGATGCAGTTCGCGATCACGCACGAACTCCCTTCATCGAAGAAGTATGGAACACGCTCGCCGAAGGATTCCGATTCGTACAGGGTTCCTTCGACGACGACGCCGCCTTCGACGAATTGGCCCGCACGCTGGGCGAATTGGATGCAACACGTGGAACCGCCGGCAACCATGCCTTCTACCTTTCTGTTCCTCCCAGCGCGTTTCCGGTTGTGCTCGAACAACTCTCGCGATCCGGGTTGGCGCAGAGCACGGACGACAATTGGCGTCGCGTCGTCATCGAGAAGCCTTTCGGACACGATCTGGCGAGCGCCAAGGAACTGAACGCCGTCGTGAACCGGGTGTTTCCCGAGGACACCGTTTTCCGCATCGACCACTATCTCGGCAAGGAAACAGTTCAGAACATTCTGGCGCTCCGGTTCGCGAATCAGCTCTTCGACCCGATCTGGAACGCGCACTACGTCGATCACGTCCAGATCACGATGGCCGAGGACATCGGCCTCGGTGGGCGGGCCGGTTACTACGACGGCATCGGCGCAGCACGTGACGTGATCCAGAATCACCTGCTGCAACTGTTGGCCATCACTGCCATGGAGGAGCCGGTCAGTTTCAGTCCCACCGAATTGCAGTCGGAGAAGATCAAAGTTCTCTCGGCAACGAAACTGGCGGAACCGCTGGCCCAGACTTCGGCGCGTGGGCAATACAGCGCGGGCTGGCAGGGCAGTCAGAAGGTGAAGGGCCTGAAGGAAGAAGAAGGTTTCGACACCGAGTCCAATACCGAGACCTACGCTGCCATCACGCTCGAGGTCGACACGCGTCGATGGGGTGGAGTTCCTTTCTATCTCAGGACAGGTAAGGCTCTCGGTCGCCGGGTTACCGAAATCGCGATGGTGTTCAAACGTGCGCCGCATCTTCCTTTCGACGAGACGATGACAGAAGAACTCGGTCAGAATGCACTCGTCATCAGGGTTCAACCCGATGAGGGTGTGACGATGCGTTTCGGGTCCAAGGTGCCTGGCTCGAGCATGCAGGTTCGAGATGTCAGCATGGACTTCAGCTACGGCCAGGCATTCACGGAGTCTTCACCGGAGGCCTACGAGCGGCTCATCCTCGATGTGCTGCTCGGTGAGCCTTCACTGTTCCCAGTCAACGCCGAGGTCGAGCTTTCGTGGCAGATTCTGGATCCGATTCTCGACTTCTGGGCTGCGGGTGGAACAGCCGAGCCGTACGAAGCGGGTACGTGGGGTCCGACATCGGGCGATGAAATGATGCACCGCACCGGACGCGAATGGAGAAGGCCGTGATCGTCGATATCCCCGCCACGACGACGAGGGCGGTGGGCAAGAAGCTGATCGAGCTTCGTGAATCCGGTGGCGCTGTCACCATCGGACGGGTGCTCACGCTCATCGTCGCCAGCCGTGACGGCGAGCAAGCCGAGACTGCCATCGAGGCAGCCAACGAAGCGAGCCGAGAGCATCCGTGTCGCGTCATCGTCCTCATTCGAGGAGACCGCTCTGCCGAATCCGGGCTGGATGCCCAGATTCGGGTGGGTGGCGACGCGGGAGCATCCGAGGTAGTGGTGCTCAGGCTGCACGGTGAACTTGCCGAGCACGAGCACAGTGTCGTCATTCCTTTTCTGCTGCCGGACACCCCGATCGTAGTCTGGTGGCCGAACGAAGCGCCCAAGATCCCCGCGCAGGATCCGTTGGGCAAGTTGGCAATTCGGAGGATTACCGATGCCACGAAGTCGCCGGATCCGACGTCGACGATCAAGTCACGGCTCGACAGTTACTCCCAGGGCGACTCGGATCTGTCGTGGAGCCGAGTCACCTACTGGCGTGGGTTGCTCGCCACCGCACTGGATCAGGCTCCACACGAGAAGGTCGTGGACGTCACTGTTTCCGGCCTCGCAGAGGAGCCTGCGCTCGACATCCTCGCCGGGTGGCTCGCAGCGAAACTCAAGGTTCCGGTGCACCGTAGGACCGGTGAACTGAAAGTCGAACTGAAGCGCGAGAACAGCGCGATCAGCATCGTTAGACCCCAGACCGGAAAGACGGCAACACTGTCGAGAACAGGTCAACCCGACGCCGAGGTCGCACTCGCGCGCCGTGAGACTCGTGAGTGCCTTGCCGAAGAATTGCGCCGACTCGATACCGATGAAATCTATGAACTCGCATTGAAAGGGCTGTCCAAGGTGAGCTATGAGTGAGACATCGGTTCTGCAATTCCTGGACGCACAAGCACTGGTCGACGCTGCGCGGTCCCGGTTCGTCGAAGTGGTTGTCGCCGCCCAGGCCGATCGTGGTTCTGCCTCGGTGGTACTGACGGGGGGCGGCACCGGAATCGCCTTGCTCGAAGCCCTGCGAGAAGACTCCGGCGCAATCGACTGGTCGCAAGTGGATGTCTACTTCGGTGACGAACGCTTCCTTCCATCGGGCGATCCGGAGCGCAACGAAGTGCAAGCCAGGAACGCTCTGCTCGACCACGTCCCGGTTCACCCGGACCGTGTGTTCCCGATGGCCGCGTCCGACGGGCCGCACGGGAGCGATGCACGACTCGCCGCCGTGAGCTATGCCCAGATTCTGGCGTCGCATTCGGAGGGGAACCACACTCCTGCGTTCGACATCCATCTGCTCGGTATGGGCGGTGAGGGCCACATCAATTCGCTCTTCCCGCACACCGATGCAGTGCGCGAGAAGACTCACTACGTCGTTGCTGTCGAGGACTCCCCCAAGCCACCGCCGGTTCGAATCACGTTGACACTACCGGCAATTCAACGTGCCAAGCATGTGTGGTTGCTGGTGTCCGGTGCCGCGAAGGCCCAAGCGGTATCCGATGCCGTAGGTGGCGCCGACCCAGTCGACATACCGTCTGCCGGCGCGCTCGGTTCCACCTCGACCGTATGGTTCCTCGACGCGGATGCAGCATCGGGACTTGCCACCGACTGAAGGCACTGTAGACGGCGCCGATCCTTGTCTTGTCATTTCAGACAGGCTCGGCGCCGTGCGTGCCGGATTCGAGTGCCTGTTCGGTGTCGACCGGGGTCTGGCTGATCGGGGTTTGCCTTGCCGGCAGCTGGACTCGACGTCCCCCGTGCCCGACCGAACGGTAAGCCCTTCCGTCGCGCCATGATTCGATGCTTTCTCTGCATTGTGACATTTCTGCCTCCTTGGTCCGCGGTCCCGTCCCCCTACCTCTTATGACGCGCCGACAACGGGACCGGTTCCACCGACGCCCCTATTCGTTCGATCGTGCCGAACCGCTCGCCGCCCGGGACCGATCGGGACCCCGGGCGAACGAAACCTCAGCCGCTGTTGCGAAGTGCGGTGGCGAGACCGTTCATCGTCAACAGGATTCCGCGTTTGACGCGTTCATCCGTGTCGCCTGCGCGGAACCTGCGCAGCATTTCCACCTGCATCTGGTTCAGCGGTTCGAGGTACGGGAACCTGTTGTGAACCGAGCGCTCCAATGCCGGGTTGTCCTCGAGCAGTCGGGTGTGGCCGGTGATCCGCAGATACATGCGCACCGTCTTCGCATGCTCGGTCTCGATCATGCCGAAGATCCGTCCGCGTAACTCACGGTCGGGGACGAGCTCTGCGTAGCGCGCGGCAATACCCAAGTCGGACTTGGCCATCACCTGGGCAAGGTTGGACAACACGGTCTGGAAGAACGGCCATGTCCGATACAGATCGGTGAGAGAGGCAAATTTGTCCTCGTCCCCGCCGACCCACTCTTCTATCGCAGTTCCTGTTCCGTACCAGCCCGGAAGCATGACTCGACACTGACTCCACGACATGACCCACGGGATCGCGCGAAGGTCGCTCACCGAATTGGTCGGCTTCCGCGAGGCGGGACGGCTTCCGATGTTCAATTCACCGACCTCTGCTACCGGCGTCGCCATCGAAAAGTACTCGACGAACCCAGGCTCGTCATGGACCAGTCGGCCGTATGCCGCACGAGCTCGCTGGGCTAGATCGTCGAGTACTGCGTATGCAGGCTCCGCATCCTCGCCCAGGCCTTCGACATCCAATAACGTCGACTCGAGCGTTCCTGCTACCAGCGACTCCAGGTTCCGTCGAGCCCTGGAAGGCTCGGCATACTTGGCGGCGATGATCTCGCCCTGCTCGGTCAGTCGAAGTGAGCCCTGGACGACCCCTGGCGGCTGCGCCAGTATCGCGTCGTAGCTCGGGCCACCACCGCGACCGATAGTGCCTCCCCGGCCGTGGAAGAGCCGCAACCTGATCCCGGTCTTGCGCGAGGCCTCGAGTAGATCGAGTTCAGCTCGATACAGCGCCCAGTTGGCGGCCAGATATCCGCCGTCCTTGTTGGAGTCCGAGTAACCCAGCATCACTTCCTGGTTCATGCCGCGACCAGCGATCAACGCTCGGTACACGGGAACTTCGAGAGTGGCGATCAGCGTTGCCGCGCCCTGTTGCAGGTCCTCGATTGTCTCGAACAACGGCACTACGCCCACGGACGACGTCGGTGCCGACCCGTCGACTCCGGGGTCGAAGATGCCCGCCTCTTTGAGCAACAAGGCCGCCTCGAGCATGTCACTGACGGACTCGCACATGCTGATGATGTAGTTCTGGATCGTGTCGGGACCCAGATGATCGATCGCTTCCTTGGCAGCTCGAACGATGCCCAGTTCCTTCGTCGCGAGCTCGCTGAGCTCGGCGGTCGGACCGATCAATGGGCGCCGGGTCATCAGTTCACGAGAGAGGACTGCCACCCGGTCCGCCTCGGCGAGTGACAGGTAGTCCTGGTGGACGCCGGCCCACGCGAGCAGCTCGGCGACCACAACTTCGTGCGTCTCGGAATTCTGTCGCATGTCCAACGCTTGCAGATGAAAGCCGAAAGTCTCGACGGACTGGCGCAACTTCTGAAGACGATCATCGGCGATCAGTGCGTCTCCGTCTGCACGCAAAGCACGATCGACCGTGTCCAAATCGTCGAGAACATCCTGTGGCCGAGAGTACGGCGCGGCCCCACGGTCGAGCGCCGAGACCGGTACCGAGTCGAGGACCGCAGCCGCCGTGGCCGACAGTCGTGCACGAATACCGGCAATGGCCACTCGATACGGCTCATCGGACCGACGATCATCCGATTCACCGGAGGTGGAAGCGAGGGTAAGCAGGTCCTCGGTGACGGCCACCAGCCTGGCAGACATCGACAGTTCCTTCTCGAGGGAGACCAATTCGTCCAAGTAGTACGCAAACGCGACGTACCCGGCTTGGTGCGTGGCGGTATGTACCACCTCTGCGGTGACGTTCGGATTTCCGTCGCGATCTCCACCGATCCACGAACCGGGACGCAGGATGGGTCGTGCCAGCAGATTGCTGTCCGGCCACCGAAGCCGCAGTGCGCTTCGCACATCGGCGTTCAGTGCGGGGATGACATCGAACAACGAGGATTCGAAATAGCGAAGACCGACCTCGATCTCGTCTTGAATACGCAAGCGCGACAAACGAATCAGAGCTGTTTCCCACAGTGTCAGCACTTGACGTCGGATCTGGGTGTCGATGGAAGTCAATTCCTGCGCGGAACTCGAGACCTTGGCAGTCGAGACGACCTGGCGTCGACGCATGAGGTCGGTGATTTTCGCCTGGACGTCGAATACGGTACGTCGACGGGTCTCGGTGGGATGCGCTGTGATCACCGGCGAGACCAATGCGTCCGCCAACGCCGCAGTCACCCGCGACTGTGTGAGGCCCGCTGCGTCGAGTGCGAGCCACGTTGCATCGAGACTGCTGGCCTGCGGCGGATCGTTTCTGTCGACGTGGATGGCGCGACGTCGCTCGCGGTGTAGGTCTTCCGCAAGATTGGCAAGGAGCGAGAAGTGACTGAACGCTCGAATCAATGGAATCGCTTGGGCCACATCGGCATCGGCATAGAAGCCGGCAGAATCTTCGCGCTCCACCTCGGATCGGCGAACAGCGAAAGATTCGAGTCGCGCTCGTTCGACGAGATCGAACACGTCAGAACCTTCGTGTTCGCGAATGATGTCGCCGAGGATTCCACCGAGATAGCGGATGTCCTCGCGGAGGGGCTCGGTCAACTCACGGCCCTGAGTGGTCGGTGTGACGAAGGCGGGTGAACCGACCGACTCGAAGGAGGATTCGCTCATTCCCCCAGTATCGCCGAGTCGAGCCGCGTGTGCAGCCCAAGACCGGATCGATACCGCGGTCAGCCGAATGTCAGGAGTACTTGATCTCCAGACCGATTCCGAGAATCGCGATGAGCCACACCACTCCGGTGAAAATCGTCAAACGATCGAGGTTCTTCTCGACCACAGTCGAGCTGGACAAGCTCGACTGGACGCCGCCACCGAACAGACTGGACAGACCGCCGCCCTTACCGCGATGCAGCAGGATCAACAAAATCAGCGCCAGACTGGTGATAACCAGCAGGATATCCAGAAACAGATCCATGTCCACCTCAAAATCGATTGGATGCCTTTGGCAGCTTACCTGCCTTACGAACAGGTTCGGACACCGTGCCCGAAGAGCACGGTGTCCGAACTGTTCGAATCTGTCACGATCGCGTCAACTGCCCGACGACCCTTCGTACTCTCGTGCGTGTAAACCGAGGCGCGATGCAAAAACTCCGGATCAGGGAAGCGGCCCACCGGCGGCGATGGCCGACAGTGTGGCAAATTCGTCCGCCTTGAGTGAGGCCCCACCGACGAGTGCCCCATCGACGTCGGCCTGTCCGACGATCTCGCCGACGTTCTTGGCGTTGACCGACCCTCCGTAGAGAACTCGAACCACAGCGGCAACTTCGTCGGAAGCCAGGGTCTTCAGTTCCTCACGGATCGCGCCGCACACTTCCTGAGCATCGGACGCGCTGGCCACTCGACCTGTACCAATGGCCCAGACCGGCTCGTAGGCGATGACCACCTTCGAGATTTCCTCGGCCGACAGTCCATTCAGCGAGCCGCGCAGTTGCTTGACGTTGTACGACACGTGCTCACCGGCCTCCCTGATGTTCAAGCCCTCTCCGATGCAGACGATCGGGGTGAGCCCGTTCTTCAGAGCAGCCTTGGTCTTGGCCAACACTGTCGCGTCGTCCTCGCTGTGTAGCGTGCGACGCTCGGAGTGGCCGACGACCACGAAGGTGACACCCAGCTTCGCCAGCATCGAGCCGCTGATTTCGCCTGTGTATGCGCCCGAGTCGTGTGCCGACACGTCCTGCGCACCGAAGGTGAGAAGGAGTTTGTCACCCTCGATGAGGGTCTGCACGCTCCGGATGTCGGTGAACGGCGGGATGACCGTCACATCGACCTTGTCGAAGTACTTTGCCGGCAGCGAGAACGCGATCTTCTGCACCAGCGAAATCGCTTCGAGGTGGTTCAGATTCATTTTCCAGTTGCCTGCGATAAGCGGCTTGCGTGACACGAGTCAGACCTCCAACGCTGCGAGTCCGGGAAGGTGCTTACCCTCGAGGTACTCCAGGGACGCTCCACCCCCGGTCGAGATGTGCGAAAAACCATCGTCCGGCAACCCGAGGGCACGAACGGCTGCAGCGGAATCACCACCGCCGACGACGCTGAATGCACCGTTGGCAGTAGCCGATCCGATTGCCTCGGCCAAGCCCTTGGTCCCGGCTGCGAACTTCTCGAATTCGAACACGCCCATCGGACCGTTCCAGAACACTGTCTTGGCCGCGCGTAGGACCGCTCCGAAGCGTTCCACCGACTCAGGTCCGATATCGAGCCCCATCCAGCCGTCCGGAATCTCGTAGGACTGAACGATCTTCGATTCGGCAGAAGCAGAGAACGAATCGGCGACGACGACATCCTTGGGAAGATGGATGACGTCTCCGAATCGCTCGAGCAGGTCCTTGCAGGTCTCGATCATATCCTCCTGCAGAAGCGAGGTGCCTACCGAAACACCCTGAGCAGCGAGGAATGTGAAACACATGCCGCCGCCGATCACCAGAGTGTCGACCTTCGGTGCAAGTGCCTCGATCACCGCGAGCTTGTCCGTCACCTTCGAACCACCCAGGACCACTGCGTACGGGCGTTTCGGGGTCTCGGTCAGTGTCTTCAAGACCTCGACCTCGGTGGCCACCAGATTGCCCGCATAAGACGGCAGGAGTGCGGCAACATCGAAAACCGAAGCCTGCTTGCGATGAACCACCCCGAACCCGTCGGATACGAAAGCGCCCTCGCCATCGGTCAAGGCAACCAGTTCGGCAGCCAAGCTCGCGCGCTCGGCGTCGTCCTTGCTGGTTTCACGCGGGTCGAAGCGAATGTTCTCCAGCAGGAGTACATCGCCGTCCGTCAAACCCTCGGCACGTGCCTGTGCATCCTGGCCGACGACGTCGCCCGCGAGTTGAACATGGCGCCCGAGCAGCTCACCCAGTTTCGCCGCGACCGGAGCCAGCGAGTACTTCGCGTCCGGTTTGCCGTCGGGTCGGCCGAGGTGAGCTGTGATGATCAGCTTCGCGTCGGCGTCGAGCAGCGCTTTCAGCGTGGGCAGCGACGCAACGATCCGACCGGGATCGGTGATGACACCGTTCTCGATCGGAACGTTGAAGTCGGCGCGCACGAGCACTGCGCGGCCGGACACGCCGGCCGATAGCAGATCCTGCAGTGTCTTGACGGCCATGTTGATCAGAGAGACTTTCCGACGAGACCGATGAGGTCGACGAGACGGTTGGAGTAACCCCACTCGTTGTCGTACCAGGAAACGATCTTGACCTGGTCGTCGATGACCTTCGTCAGCGGGGCGTCGAAGACGCTCGAGTGCGGGTCGGTGACGATGTCCGAGGAGACGATCGGGTCGGTGTTGTACTTGAGGATGCCCTTGAGCGGTCCCTCTGCTGCAACACGCATAGCCTCGTTGATCTCCTCGACGCTCGCCTTCTTGGCGAGGTGAGCGGTGAGGTCGGTGACCGAGCCGGTTGGGATCGGAACGCGAAGTGCGTAGCCGTCGAGCTTGCCGAGCAGCTGCGGGAGAACCAGGCCGATAGCCTTCGCTGCGCCGGTACCGGTCGGAACGACGTTCAGCGCGGCTGCGCGTGCACGACGGAGGTCCGAATGCGGACCGTCCTGCAGGTTCTGATCCTGTGTGTACGCGTGGATGGTCGTCATGAGGCCCTTGACGATGCCGAAGTTGTCGTCGAGGACCTTCGCGATGGGGCCGAGGCAGTTGGTGGTGCACGACGCGTTGGAGATGATGTTCTGGCTGCCGTCGTACTTGTCGTCGTTGACGCCCATGACGATCGTGATGTCCTCACCCTTGGCGGGAGCGGAGATGATGACCTTCTTCGCGCCGGCGTCGAGGTGTCCCTTTGCCTTGGCAGCGTCGGTGAAGATACCGGTGGACTCCACGACCACGTCGACACCCAGATCGCCCCATGGGAGCGCCGAAGGTCCCTCGCGAAGCGACAGAACCTTGATCTTCTGGTTCCCGACAACGATCGTGTCGTCACCCTCGAGGCTCACCTCGTGGGGCAGGCGCCCAAGGATGGAGTCGTACTTCAGGAGGTGAGCGAGGCTCGCATTGTCCGTGAGGTCATTGACGGCGACGATCTCGATATCGGTTGTGCCCAAAGCCTTCTGCGCATCTACCGCCCTGAAGAAGTTACGTCCGATACGGCCGAAACCGTTAACGCCTACCCGGATCGTCACTGTTCGCTCCTAAGTTGTTGAATCGATGTCGTTGCACCGATGTTGTCGAACGATGTTGTCGAACGATGTCTTCGAACCGGTGCTGTTGCACCGGTTCTTCGTGGTCTGCGCATGCGAACTTCCGCACGCGCAGATTCCACCCTAGTGTGCGGGCACCGCTTGCGCGCGCGACACCCAGCACCGAACCGTTCAGGCCTCGTCGAGTAATTCCGCTGTGACGGCTGACTCGGTGTCCGGAATGCCGGTGTCCTTGGCTTTACGGTCCGCCATCGACAACAGTCGACGGATTCGTCCGGCGACGGCGTCCTTCGTCATCGGCGGATCGGCGAGCTGACCGAGTTCTTCCAGCGACGCCTGGCGATGCTGTACGCGGAGAGCACCTGCGTCTGCCAGATGGTCCGGCACCTCGTCCCCGAGAATGTTCAAGGCTCGCTCCACCCGCGCCGCAGCTGCGACGGCAGCTCGAGCCGACCTCCGGAGGTTGGCGTCGTCGAAGTTCGCGAGGCGGTTTGCGGTGGCCCGCACTTCCCTGCGCATCCGACGCTCTTCCCACACCAACCGGGTGTCCTGAGCGCCCATTCGGGTCAAGAGTGCGCCGATCGCTTCACCGTCACGAACGACGACCCGGTCGGTACCGCGAACTTCGCGTGCTTTTGCTGCGACACCGAGTCGTCTGGCAGCGCCGACCAAGGCCAACGCCGCTTCGGGTCCTGGGCAACTGATCTCGAGCGCCGATGAGCGGCCCGGCTCGGTGAGTGATCCATGGGCGAGGAACGCACCCCGCCACGCAGCTTCGGCATCGCCGATCGTTCCGCCGACGACCTGTGCTGGGAGACCTCGGACGGGACGGCCCCGCATATCGAGCAGTCCAGTTTGTCTGGCCAACGCCTCTCCGTCCTTGGCAACCCGGACGACGTAGCGCGAGGTCTTACGCAACCCGCCGGCACTCAGGACGTGGACGTCGGACGAGTAGCCGTAGAGTTCGAAAATTTCGCGTCGCAGACGCCGAGCGATCGATCCGAGATCGACCTCCGCTTCCACGACGACTCTTCCTGCAACGATGTGAAGCCCACCGGCGAATCGCAGCAGGGCCGATACTTCGGCTCGCCTGCAGCTCACCTGGGTAATCGCGAGCCTGCTGAGCTCGTCCTTCACCTCCGCTGTCATGGCCACGAAGTGTTCCCCTCTCTGCGTGCGGAACCCACCGGTGCCTCGTCCCGCGACGAGACGATGTTACCGAGGGCAGCAGCCAACTTGCCGAAATGATGCGCGTGAGTTCCTGATTCGGCGACGTCTACGTACACGACGTCGGCCCCGAGCCTTGCGGCAGCTCGAGCTACGTGGTCGCGTTCCGCGCCGTCCGGGACGAAGGCCGAATCCACCACGACGTAGTCCACGGAGAAATCAGGTGCGTGTTGGGAGAGTACGTGCAGATGACGCTCGGCAGAGAATCCTGTGGTCTCCCCGAGCTCCGGTGCCAGGTTCAGAATCAGAACCTTTTGCGCTGCTGTCGTCTCGAGCGCCGTCAGCAGATCCGGAACCAAGACATGGGGAATGACACTCGAGAACCACGATCCCGGCCCGAGTACGACAAGGTCGGCCGCCTCGATTGCCGCTATCGCCTCGGGCGTCGCCGGCGGACCGGGTGGCGTCAGCCGCACCCTTCTCACTTTGCCTGGTGTGGTGGCGACAGCGACCTGACCACGAATGACTCTGCTCACACGCGGGTCGTCTTCGAGACCTGACACGTCGGCTTCGATGTCGAGCGGCACCAGTGCCATCGGCACTACTTGTCCCTCGATGCCGAGCAGCGATCCGATCTCTTCCAATGCCGACACCGGATCACCGATAACTTCGGTGAGCCCGGCGAGGATCAAGTTCCCGACCGAGTGTCCCGCCAGCGCGCCGGAACCACCGAACCTGTGTTGGAGAACCTCCGCCCATCGCTGAGTTCGCGGATCCTCGGCAGCCAGAGCAGTGAGCGCCATGCGTAGATCCCCTGGCGGCAGTACGCCGAGTTCGGCGCGAAGTCGACCGGAGGATCCGCCGTCATCGGCCACGGTGACCACCGCGGTCACATCCGACGCCAGTCTGCGTGCGGCACTGAGCGTCGCGTACAGGCCATGTCCCCCACCGAGAGCCACGATCTTCAGCGAAGACCCGACACCGCCGCCGTCTTTCGCACTCATTCGCGACCCGCATCGCGATGCTGAACCCGCACCGACAGATCATCGTGCCGACCCAGAAGTATCGCCAAAGCCTCCGACATCGCCACGCTTCGATGTTTGCCGCCCGTGCAACCGACCGCGACCGTCATGTACTGCTTACCCTCTCGCCGATAGCCGTTGACCGTCAGCAGCAACAGGTGATGGAACGTCTGCAGATAGTCCTGAGCGCCTTCCTGACTCAGGACGTACTCGCTCACTGCGGGGTTACGACCTGTGTGCTCGCGTAGCTCTGGAATCCAATGCGGATTGGGGAGGAACCGTACGTCGCAGACCACATCAGCGTCCATGGGTAGTCCGTATTTGAACCCGAACGACTGCACGGTCACACCGATCAGATCTGCGTCGACACCGCTGAAGGCCGTCTCGATCTTTCGCCGCAGTTGATGCACCGACAGTGAAGTGGTGTCGATGGTGACGTCGGCGGCAGCTTTCACCTGCGCCAACCGAATCCGCTCCGCCGCGATGCCCTCGGTGAGGGTGCCGTCCTGACCGTCGTTCTGCAGCGGATGACTCCGACGATTCGATTCGAATCGTTGGATCAGGGCGGCATCGGTAGCGTCGAGGAACAGCACACGATTGCGGACGCCCTTGGTATCGAGTTCTCGCACCACCCAGTCGAGGTCCCCCGTGAACAATCGACTTCGAACATCCATCACCAACGCAAGACGATCGATCCGCGGTTCCGACTCGAGACCGAGATCGACCATCTGCGATATCAGCTCGGGTGGAAGATTGTCGGCGACGTACCAACCGAGATCTTCGAGAACTTTTGCGGCAGTCCGAAGCCCTGCGCCGGACAACCCGGTGACCAGCGCCACTTCGATGCCGTCACCTCGACCGACCAGCCTGTCCGGCTGGTCGGTGGCATGCTGGATATTGGGTTCGCTCACGTCATGCCTGCCCTGTCGAAGTTGCTTCCTGACGACTGCGTTCGCCCCCATCGAACGTGTCGCCACCGGGGACATCATCCCCCACCTCGACGCCGGGCGCGCTGGAAGCCGTTTCGCCGCTGAGTGCCGTGAGCACAGCTTTGGCCGTCATCTCACCGATACCGGGCACCTCGATGATGTCGGCAACGGTCGCTTCTTTGAGTTTCGCGACCGAACCGAAGTGCCCCACGAGTGCGTTTCGCCGACTCTCCCCCAGTCCTTTGACCGAGTCGAGAGCCGATGCGGTCATGCGTCTGGATCGCTTACTGCGGTGGAACGTGATCGCAAAACGGTGCGCCTCGTCTCGCACACGTTGCAGCAGATACAGAGATTCGCTGGTACGCGGCAGGATCACCGGGTCCGCCTCACCCGGCACCCACACTTCTTCGAGTCGTTTCGCCAAGCCGACGACGGCCACATCGGTGATTCCGAGCTCATCGAGAACCTCGGCCGCTGCAGCGACCTGAGGTGCACCGCCGTCGACCACGAAAAGATTGGGAGGGTACGCGAATCGCCGGGGCCGTCCGGTCTGCGGGTCGAGCGCCGCCTCGGGCGCGAGATCTCCACCTGAACCAGCTCCGCTCGCATCGGAGCTGTGACGCAGGAACCTACGGCGCGTCACCTCCGCAATACTCGCCACGTCGTCGGAATGCCCATCTCCGGCCGCTTCCTTGATGGAATAGTGCCGATAGTCGCTCTTGCGGGGAAGCCCGTCCTCGAACACCACCAACGACGCGACGACATCGGTCCCTTGCACGTGGGAGATATCGATGCACTCGATACGAAGCGGCGCCGAATCCAGATCCAGGGCCTCCTGAATTCCTTGCAAGGCGGCGGATCGCGAGGTGAAATCGCCTGCACGCTTGAGTTTGTGTTGCTGCAGCGCTTCCTTTGCGTTGCGCTCCACCGTCTCGGCGAGGGCCTTCTTGTCCCCACGTTGCGGTACTCGGAGCGTCACATTGGATCCGCGAAGTGAACTGAGCCACAGCTGCACTTCGGCTGCGTTGGCGGGTAACACCGGCACGAGAACCTCACGCGGAACCGCGTTGGCACTGCCGTCGTCGTTCTGGCTGTCTCGGTTGCCCGGCACGTGTGACGACAGCGCTGCTTGCTCACCGTAGAACTGGGTGAGAAATTGCTCGACCAATGCTGGTAGGTCGGATTGATCGGCGGCCTGCTGCTCGATCACCTCGCCTGCCTTCTCGACGACCCAGCCGCGCTGGCCTCGCACACGTCCGCCGCGAACGTGAAATACCTGCACCGCGGCCTCGAGTGCATCGGTGGCGAAAGCGACGAGATCGGCATCGGTGCCGTCACCGAGCACCACCGCCTGCTTCTCGAGCGCGCGACGCAGTGCGCCGACGTCGTCGCGCAGTCGTGCAGCGGTTTCGAAGTCCAGATCATCGGACGCCGTCTGCATCTGCTTCTCGATCTGACGAACCAGTCTGTCGGTCTTACCGGAGAGAAAGTCGCAGAAGTCTTCGACGATCGTGCGATGCTCGTCCGCCGATACACGACCTACGCACGGCGCAGAACACTTGTCGATGTACCCGAGTAGGCAAGGTCGACCGATCTGCTTGTGCCTCTTGAACACTCCGGCCGAACAGGTACGTGCTGGAAATACCCGCAACAGCAGATCGAGGGTTTCCCGGATGGCCCAAGCATGGGCGTACGGACCGAAATACCGCACGCCCTTGCGCCGTGGACCCCGGTAGACGAACAGGCGTGGATACTCTTCGTTCATCGTGACCGCGAGCATCGGATAGCTCTTGTCGTCGCGATAGCGAACATTGAACCGAGGATCGAATTCTTTGATCCAGTTGTATTCGAGCTGGAGCGCCTCGACCTCGGTCGTCACGACGGTCCACTCGACCGAGGCCGCGGTGGTCACCATCTGTCGGGTGCGGGGATGAAGAGAGGCGACGTCGGCGAAATACGAGTTCAGGCGACTGCGGAGGCTTTTTGCTTTTCCGACATAGATGACGCGTCCATGCGGATCGCGAAATTTGTACACACCGGGCTCGACCGGAACAGTCCCGGTTGCAGGGCGGTACGTAGCTGGATCGGACACGTATCCCAGGCTAGTCGCAGCTACCGACGAACCAGGCCCAGCGCTGCTCGCTCACTCTTCCGTCACCCTGTCGGCGCCCGTGTACTTTGCTTCGAGCGAACGGAACGCCCGCACCGCGTCGACGGCGTGGCCTCGGTCGTTGGACTGAATTGCCATCACCGGGATGAACTCGTCGTCGGGGATGTCCACTCGAGCCCACATCGCACCGTCGGGAAACGACAGGCCGCGCACCAGATCCCATTCGATCAAGCGCTCGGACAAAATGTTGCGAACGGCGACGCCTTCTCTACCGACCCGCACGCGCGGTCGTGTCAGCAACAGTGCGATCCCGGCTAGCAGGACACCGATTCCGGCGAGTGCAAGCTGATCGGCAGTGCGAAAGTAGACCCCGGTTGGGGACACGCGCAGAAGAATCGCCACGGTGGTGTGCGACACCAGCAGCACGACCGCCGCTGCTATCGCGAACCGGGCGGACTTGATCGAACGCACCTCGAGTTCCCAACGAGCGTCGTCGGTCATCGGAACGCCTCGTCGGTCCACGGCTGACGTAGGTGCTTGAGTGTCAGCGCGGTGTCGACAGCAGCTGCTACCGCTTGCGCACCCTTGTCCTCTTTCGATTCCGGGAGACCGGCCCGATCGAGTGCCTGTGCTTCGTCGTTCGTGGTGAGCACTCCGTTGGTGACGGGTGTGCTCTCGTCGAGCGAAACCCTGGTCAGACCGGCGGTGACAGCGTCGCAGACGTACTCGAAATGCGGAGTACCGCCACGGATGACCACCCCGAGTGCGACCACTGCGTCATGCGACTTGGCCAGAGCCTGGGCAACTACCGGCAGTTCGATCGCACCGGCGACACGCACCACGGTGACGTCGGTGATACCGACCTCTTCGGCCTTCCGCTTGGCACCAGCCAGCAGCGCCTCGGAAATCGTCCTGTGCCACTGGCCCGCAACGATAGCCAGCTTCAGGTCCTCTGCACCGGACAGCTGCAGTTCGGGTTCGCCGCCGCCGCTCATCGGTTGGTCCCTGCTTCGTACTCGTCCAAACCGACCAGGTCGTGTCCCATGCGGTCTCGTTTGGTGCGAAGGTACGTCAGATTCTCGGCATTCGCGCGGAGCGGCATCGGAACCCGCTCTGTCACGTGGAGTCCGTACCCGTCCAACCCGACTCGCTTCGCCGGATTGTTGGTGAGCAACCGCATGGACGAGATTCCGAGGTCCACCAGAATTTGGGCACCGATCCCGTAGTCCCTGGAATCTGCTGGAAGCCCCAACTGCAGGTTTGCGTCGACGGTGTCCGAACCTGCGTCCTGGAGCTGGTAGGCCTGCAGCTTGTGCAGCAAACCGATGCCGCGACCCTCGTGACCGCGCATGTAGAGCACAACGCCCCGACCCTCTGCGGCAATCATGTCCATCGCAGCATCGAGCTGGGGTCCACAATCGCATCGGAGCGATCCGAATACATCGCCGGTGAGGCACTCCGAGTGGACGCGAACGAGAACGTCGCTTCCATCGCCGTCCGGGCCTGCGATATCGCCCATGACGAGCGCAACGTGCTCCACCTCGTCGTACACGCTTTGGTAGCCGACGGCACGGAATGTCCCGTGCCTGGTCGGAATGCGTGCATCGGCCACGCGGACCACATGCTTCTCGTGCTTACGACGCCACGCGATGAGGTCGGCAATAGAGATCAGAGCCAGGTTGTGTTCGTCTGCAAAAACCCGCAGTTCGTCGGTTTGGGCCATCGCGCCCTCGTCCTTCTGGCTGACTATTTCGCAGATGACGCCCGCCGGTCGCAGATCGGCCATGCGTGCGAGGTCGACGGCGGCTTCGGTGTGGCCGGGGCGACGCAGAACGCCGCCTTCTTTCGCACGGAGTGGTACCACGTGACCAGGGCGTGTGAAGTCGTTGGCACCTGTATCCGGGTCTGCCAACAACCGCATGGTCGCTGCACGATCGGATGCGGAAATGCCGGTGCCGATGCCCTCGCGCGCATCGACTGTCACCGTGTATGCAGTGCCGTGTTTGTCCTGGTTGGTGGCGAACATCGGCGGCAGCCCGAGTCGATCACAGTCCTCACCGGCGAGCGGCACACACAGATATCCGGAGGTGTACCGCACCATGAACGCGACGAGTTCGGGCGTCGCCTTCTCGGCGGCGAAGATGAGATCGCCTTCGTTCTCGCGATCCTCGTCATCGACTACCACAACTGCTTTGCCCGCGGCGATGTCAGCGACCGCACGCTCGATACTGTCGAACCTTGTCACGTCCTGCGCTCCATACTTGTCATACCCCACCATGCATCCGAGGGTGCGGGTGCACCTTCGAGCGTACTTTCTAGGCGCCTACGGTCTGCAGGCGCTCCACATACTTGGCGATGACGTCCACTTCGAGGTTGACGGGCGCACCGACCTCGGCACTTCCCAACGTCGTCATGTCGAGTGTGGTCGGGATCAACGAGATCTCGAACCAGTGCTCGCCACCTTCGTCCTTGCCGAGCGCCGACACGGTCAACGACACTCCGTCGACTGTGATCGAGCCCTTTTCCACGACGTATCGAGCGACCGATGTGGGCATCGATACGCGCACCACGGTCCAGTTCTCCGACGGTGAACGATGAACGACGGATCCGGTCCCGTCGACGTGGCCCTGCACCAGGTGCCCGCCGAGGCGCTTGCCCATCGCCATGGCACGTTCCAAGTTGACTCGGCTGCCTACCTCGAGCCGCTGCAACGAAGACCTGTCGAGCGTCTCCTGCATGACATCAGCGGTGAATGCGCCTTCTGCCAGCACGTCCACGACGGTCAGGCACACCCCGTTCACTGCGATGGAGTCGCCGTGACCTGCGTCCGAGGTCACGATCGGCCCCTTGACGGTGAAGCGGGCCGCGTCGACCAGGTCTTCCCTGCCGATGATCTCGCCGAGTTCCTCGACGATTCCGGTGAACACTTCGTACTCACTCCTGTCCGGTCGATCTTTTTGTCGTTCCGCTACTACGGCGGATGCTGCGTGTACGTGCGGTTCAGGCGTTTCGGTTCGGAACGGCGCTGAGAAAGATGTCGGCTCCGATCGGCTGCACACTCTCGATAGAAAACCTCAAGGCGTCGGTGATTGTTCCGACACCTGCATTCTCCACTGCCGCCGGGCCGGATCCCAGCACGAGAGGAGCGATATACGCCACGATTCTGTCGACCAGCCCCGCGGCCAGAAACGCGCCGGCCAGTGTCGGTCCACCTTCGATCAGTACATCGGTGTGCTCGGCCAGCGCGTGCATCACCTCGGCCGGCTCGCGGCTCCGCACGAACAACGTCGGAGCTTCGGAGCTTCGGACTTGCGCAGTCGGGGCTGTCTCCCGAAGTCCCACGACGACTCGTGTGGGCTGATGCGGCGAGTCGGTGCCGTCGGGCAACCGAGCGGTCAGTCTCGGATCATCGGCCGCTACCGTGCCGGTACCGACGACGATGGCGTCGAGTGTGGATCGTTGCGCGTGGACGTGGGCACGCGCCGCAGGACCCGTGATCCACTGACTGGAGCCGTCGGCCGCAGCACTTCGGCCGTCCAGACTTGCGGCGTACTTCAGGGTCACGTGTGGACGGCCGGTCCGCTGCTTGTGCAACCACGCACGCAGTGGCCCTTTGGCCACGGTCTCGGCGCCTGTTCCGGACTCTACGAGCACGCCTGCTTCGATCAAAGTCTGGGCGCCGCCCTGTGCCAACGGAGTGGGATCGGTAACGGCGAACACCACTTTGGCGACGCCGGCTTCGATGAGTGCCCGCGAGCACGGACCAGTTCTGCCAGTGTGATTGCACGGCTCCAGGGTGACCACCGCAGTGCCCCCGCGCGCCTTCTCGCCTGCTTCCCGCAACGCCACGACCTCGGCATGTGGACCACCCGGAGGTTGGGTCGACCCCACGCCGACGACTACGCCGTCGACGTCGAGAATGATCGCACCCACGGGTGGATTGGGGCTCGTTCGGCCTCTGGCTGCGTCGGCTTCGTCGACGGCCATCCGCATCGCCTCGTCGATGGAGGTGTAACCGCCACCAGCCATCCGGGCGACACTCATCCGTGCAACAGGTGCTTCGAGGCCCGGGCTGCTTGCGCGCGTAGACCTCGGACCGCGCCTGCTGGATCGGAAGTGCCGTAGACTGCCGAACCTGCCACGAAGCAGTCGATCCCGGCCGCCGCGGCCTGTTCGATCGTGTCGACGTTGATGCCTCCGTCAATTTCCACGATCAGCTTCAGCTCTCCCGAATCGACGAGCGAGCGAACGATCGCAGCCTTGCTCAGCACCTCGGGCATGAACGACTGCCCGCCGAATCCAGGCTCCACGCTCATGACGAGAAGGGTGTCGAACGAACGAAGGATCTCGAGGTACGGCTCGATGGGGGTGCCGGGCTTGACGGCGAGGCCGGCTTTCCCACCCGCCGCACGAATGTCTTTGGCGACCGCGATCGGATCGTCGGTTGCCTCGGCGTGAAACGTGACGTTGAAGGCGCCCGCCTCCGCGTACGACGGCGCCCAGCGAGCCGGATCCTCGATCATCAGGTGGCAGTCCAACGGAATGTCGGTGGCCTTCGACAACGACTGAACCACCGGTAGCCCCAAGGTCAGATTGGGTACGAAATGGGCGTCCATGACATCGACGTGCAACCAGTCGGAGCCCTCGACTGCATCGGCTTCTTCACCCAAACGGGCGAAGTCGGCGGAAAGGATGGACGGTGCGATCATCGGAGCTGACACACCACTGATCCTAGTCGGTACCGTCGTACTGCTTTCTCGCAGTCGGGGTTGCCTTGTCGCGCCACGCGGCGACGATCATCTCCCGCAGTTCGTCACGGTCGAGAAGATCGAGATCGACGATGATGTAGCCGTACCCGTCATAGTGCGGGGTCGTGTAGAAGGCCGGACTCCCGCCAGAGAGAAGCGCTTGTTTCTCGTCCAGGCGGCACACCAGAAGCAGCCCACCTTCCGCCTCGGTGCGCAGCCTGGCGAACAGCTTTCCAGCAACCTTCAAAGCGGGAGTTCCGTACGACGTCGACAGCGCCACTTTCGGCAGCGTCTCCGCGAATTCGACGACGCTCGTCCACGTGGTAGCGCCGTCTTCGGCGCTACCACCACCAGTACCGATGCTCATGGTTCGTAAGTCTCCTCCGCTGATCGCAGCGGCGCTTGGACGAATGCGTACCGAAGTCCGTGGAGTCAGAGAGGTTTGCGCAACGCAGCCATGAACATCGCGTCGGTACCGTGCCGGTGTGGCCATAGCTGCACCGAGGGACCGTCGCCGATCAGAGGAACATCCGGAAGCAACTCCCGCGTGTCCAGTTGCTCGACGCCATGGCGTCGCACGGCATCGGCGACGACAGCGGTCGTTTCCGACAGATGCGGCGAACACGTGGAGTAGACGACGACGCCGCCCGGCCGCACGAGTGAGATCGCCGATGCGAGAAGCTCCCTCTGCAGAGTGACCAGGGCCGCAACGTCCTTGGGTGAGCGACGCCACCGTGCTTCCGGACGGCGACGCAGCGCGCCGAGTCCGGTGCAGGGGGCGTCGACGAGAACACGATCGAATCCGGGGTCGAGGCCGGAGTCTCGGCCGTCGACGACGTGGACGGTGACCGGGAGTGATGCGGTGGTCTTTCGGACCAGTTCGGCGCGATGAGGAGTCGGTTCCACTGCGTCGACCCGTGCACCGTCGATTTCGGCGAGCGCACCGAGCAGCGCGGCCTTGCCTCCCGGCCCAGCGCACAGGTCGAGCCATCGACCGCCGTCCGGACCTTCGAGCGGCGCTAGCGTCAGCGCCCTGGCAACAAGCTGACTACCTTCGTCCTGGACTCCTGCCAGACCCTCGCGAACTGCGTCGAGCTTGCCTGGATCCCCTCCGTCGAGGTGCACCGCGTACGGCGAATACGGACCTTCTTCGCCACCGGTGACGAGAGCGAGCTCCTCCGCCGAGATTTCACCCGGACGCGCGACGAGATGCACGGCAGGACGCGCGTCGTCGGCGGCCAGAACGTCCGCGAGTTCACCGGCGTCGGCTCCGAGCGCATCAGCGAACGCCTGGGCGATCCACTTGGGATGTGCATATTCGAATGCCAAGTGTCCGACAGGATCCTGTTCTGCGGATGGACCGAGCTCCTCCACCCATTGCGCCTCGGTCTTCTCCGAGACTCGTCGCAGCACAGCGTTGACGAAGCCGGCTTGGCCGCTGCCGAACTCCGCTCGGGCGAAATCGACGGACGTTGCTACTGCAGCGTGCGGCGCAACTCTGGTGCGAAGTAGTTGATACGCCCCGAGCCGCAGAATGTCGAGCAATCCACCGTCGATATCGGCGATGGACCGGCCCGAGCCACTCTCGATGACGGCGTCGAGCAGCCCGCGAGCACGGGATGCTCCGTAGGCGAGTTCGGTTGCCAGGGCTGCGTCTCGAGTATCGAGTTTGCGCTCGCGTAACAGTCCGGGCAGCACCAAGTTGGCATAAGCATCGCGCACCCGAACAGCTTTGAGAACGTCGCGAGCTGCCAGACGGGCAGCGTCGACCGCACCGGCAGCGGCCGGGCCATTACCTCGCGGCGGCCGGTTGGTGCCCGTTCCGCGCGATGTCCCCTGCGGGCGTCGGGACGCACCTTTGGTGCCGGACGACTCCGTAGATGTCGGCCGACGCTTTCCTGGGCGGCCACCGTGTTCGTTTCGGCCGCCTCCCGCGTTGCCGCGACTGGACTTGTCTTCCGAACTCATTGCGCCACTGCCGTTTCCGTAAGCCGGGCTCCACGAGCCCAGTCGAGTGCCTTCATCGGCTTCTTACCCTGCGGCACTATGTCACCGAGGACGACGGCTGTGCTTGCCGTACCTACGTACACACCGTCCTTTCGTACCACGATGTGCCCGGGTTCTATTCTCTCGGTCGATACGGTCACCGGGAGGACCTTCATACGAATATCGCCAACCGTCGTCCACGCGCCGGGGTTGGGCGTGACTGCACGAATCTGGCGGTCGACTGCTGCTGCCGAACGCGTCCAGTCGATGCGCGCAGCATCGACGGTCACCTTCTTGGCGTACGAGACGCCCTCCACGCTTTGTGGCAGCGCGGAAGCCTCCCCCGCGTCGATGGCATCCAAGGTGGCTTCCAACAACTCGGCGCCGCTGATAGCCAGCCTGGAGAGCAGGTCGCCAGCAGTATCCGAGGGCCGAACGACTTCGGTTACGACACCGAGTATCGGCCCCGTGTCCATGCCTTCCTCGAGCAGGAAGGTCGATGCACCTGTCACGTCGTCACCGGCAGCGATAGCCGCCTGCACGGGTGCGGCGCCACGCCAGGCAGGTAACAGTGAGAAGTGAAGGTTGATCCAACCGAACCGGGGAATGTTCAACACCGGCCGAGGTAGTAAGGCGCCGTAGGCCACGACGGGGCAGACGTCGGGCTCCAATGCCGCCAATGCGTCGAGAAATTCAGGATCGGAGGGGCTCGCAGGCGTCAGCACTGGGATGCCGTGTGAGTCGGCCAGCACACCGATCGGCGAGCGAACCTGTTTGCGTCCACGGCCCGCCGCTGCATCGGGTCGGGTGACTACCGCTATCACCTCGTGCTTGTCCGAAGCTATCAGACGTTCCAGCGAAGGAACCGCCGGTTCAGGCGTCCCTGCAAACACAACACGCACCAGTGGGCTCCCACGAATAGGCAATACGACTCTTACGACGAACTCCCTATTCTAGGGACCATCTGCTCGCTTCCCGACAAACCGCCGCTCCTACGCCGGTAGGTCGTGCATCGTAGCCGCGCGGTACTGCCCCTACTCGGCACTATTCGGTCCGAGCAGACCTCTCGACCGCGATCACCCGCTAGCCTGGTCGGGCAAGCGAGCGTCGACTCGACCATCTCGATGTCGCGCAGGTCTCGCGCGCAGTGGCAGCGCGCCGGACCGAGGAACCCGACGAACCGAAACGCGGGCAACAAGCCCAGTCGGCCCTGGCATATTCGAACCAGCCGACAAGATCAACACACGAAAAGCACCCAGCCGATGCGCATCACCGCCTCGGCCGATAAATTGGCGCGTACGAGAGGAGGGAGCTTGGCCATCACCAGCCCCTCGGCCTCGGCCGAGTCCGAATACTCGGTACTCCGACGAACAGCGGCCTACCTCGGTGTCGTTGCCGTCCTAGTCGCCATCGTCTCGTCCGGAATTCTGCCGAAAGAGCTCTCCGTCGTCCTGGACGACCTCGCGCAGCTGATCTGCGGAGCCGCAGCAGCTTCAATCTGTTGGTACACGGCCAGACATCGCACCGGAGCCGAGCGAAGGTGGCGGGTTCTGATGGCTGCGGGTATGGCCTGCTGGTCGGCCGGGATGCTGACGTGGGCCCTGTACCGTTCCGTTTTTCACACCGCATTGCCGTCGCCGTCCTATGCAGACATCGGATTCTTTCTACTTCCGATTTTCTCCGTCTCAGCACTGCTCGCGGTCGTCGGAAAGTCACCGCGCCGCACCGGGGTCGGCTCAACTCATGCTTGGATCACCTCGGTTCTCGACGGTATGGTGATCGTCGGCTCACTGTTCGTCCTGTCGTGGTCCACCGCGTTGGGACACGTCGTACGATCCGAGGAAACGAATTCCCTGCGATTCCTCGTCGCATTGATGTACCCGATCACCGACCTCGTACTCGTCGTCATGGTCAGTCTGCTCGCCGTGCTATCCGACATTCCCCGCCGCTACCGCGCACAACTGTCTCTGCTCGGCGCCGGACTCGTGTGTGTGGCCATCTCGGACAGTCTGTACGCCTATCTCGTCGCCGTCGGCGCCGAAGAAATGCCATTGGTCGCCGACGCGGGCTTCATCGCGGGACCCGTTCTGGTTGCTCTCGCCGCATCCGTACCGAACGGCAGACCCCCCGACGGTGTCGTTCGGATCGAACATTCGAACGGTGGACAGAGCACTCGGTCCGCATCGCCCCGGCTGTCGCCGGTTTACCCCCCGTCGTCGCTCGTTTCGTTGGCCAGTGATCGAACGCAACTGTTGCTGCCCTACGCATTGGTAGTGCTGATCGGCACGTTCCTCGGGGTGCAATGGGCGGCCCACGGTTCCGTCGACACCGTGGTGCTCGCACTGTTCTTTGCCGTGGTGGTGCTCTCACTGGCCCGTCAGGTAATGACATTGCTGCAAAACGACGCACTCCTCCGACGCCTGTCCGAAGCGCAAGCCGAGCTCAGCTATCGAGCACATCACGACGGGTTGACCGGCCTGCTCAACCGATCCGCATTCGACGAGCACCTGAGCGCAGCGATCGACCTTCACAACGCGAGCGGACGGCTCGGTGTATTGCTCTTGATCGACCTGGACAACTTCAAGGCCGTCAACGATCGCCTTGGCCACGGTGCCGGCGACCGTTTGCTCGAGCTTCTCTCGAAACGGTTGGCGGACACTGTCGAAGGCGGTGAACACGGTGGCGTCGTCGCCCGATTCGGCGGCGACGAATTCACCGTACTCATCCCCGCGGGTATCGACGCCGGTTGCCGGGCCGCGAAAAAGATTGTCGACGCACTTCGTGAGCCGCAAGAAGTCGAGGGCTACAAGGTGTCGATCGGCGCAAGCGTGGGAGTGGTCGAATTGACAGTTTTCGACGGCGACGTGACGGCCGATGCCGTAGTTCGCAGTGCGGATCGGGCCATGTACGAGGCGAAAAAGAGTGGCAAGGCAGGGGTCTTCACCTACGATTGCGACGGCGCACTGCGGATGGTCTACAACCTGAACGACATTGCTGCGGCGTTCGACTGGTGGCCGAATCACCGCAGCCCTGACATCCAGCGGACTCCGATCGGTTCAGGTGATCAGGAAACCCTGGGGATCAGTCCGAATATCGTTGCGGGTGAACCCGACCCGGCTCGGTTGATCGGACCCCCGACCAAAACATAGGCCCCGGTGGTCGGCAACGAACCCAGGTTGGTGAGATTTTCCAAACTGATTCTGCGCCGGTCGTACAGTTTGACCGACACCGGATAGGTCTCGTCGTTGCCGAGATCGGGACCGAACGTGTCGGTTCCCAACGCTCCTCGATCAGCCAGTCGGCCCGTATCGATGAGCCATTGTGCCGCGTCCGCAGAGAAACCGGGTTGATGGCTCACGCCCTGCGCATCGGCGTTGGCGTACGTAGCCGAGCCCCACCGCTCATCCCATCCCGTCCACAACAGGACTGCTGCGCCCGACGGGATGCGGCCATTGACCGTCTCCCATTCCTGCAGGTCCGTGACCGTGACCGCGTAATCTGCGTTCGCGGCCGATTTCTCACGAATATCGATCTTCACTGCAGGCAGGAACAGATCTTCCGGGGCGAGTTGGTCGGCAGTGAGCCCGCCCTCTTGGAAGTGCGCCGGTGCGCCCCAATGTGAACCCGTGTGCTCACCTTCTCTGACATTCTGGATGTAGAAACCGTCCTCGGCTACGGTCGCGGCAGTCTCCAGAACGAACTCTGGATCGCCCGGGAAGATCGGTGTCGTGGCCGGGTCGTTGATGTGGGAAAGCGACACGATCTTCAGCAGGCGATCCAGCGGGATCCCGATCCCAGGAAAATCCGCCGACCCCGTTCCCGGCGCCGCTTGCGCAAGCGTGGGCCCCGCCAAACGTGCTCCCGCAACTACTGCCAAACCTGTTGCCACGCGTCGAATCAGCTGTCGTCTTTTCATCGAATGAACCTTCGCTTCTCCCAGGGCCCGAACTGCACCCTTGCTCGGTGTCGTAAGAAACAGACTCTATTCGCTCGAAGTCTTACTCCCGCACCGACTACTCAACCGATTCTGATGGGATCGATCTGCACTCGAACCGAAGACGTACTCTTCCTTGCACTCCTGGCCGCCTGCGCTTCTGCGAGTGAACGGGCAAGGGCCCCACCGGCGTTACGAGGCACTCGAACCAAAAGTCGTTGGACGTCGCCCGGCAGGACCTCTTCTCCCCCGCCGGCGGGAGCACGCTGACCATCAGGGAGATCTACCGGCCCGAGTACCTCCACCTCCTCCGACAACCCAGCCGCTTCGACGAGCGCAGTGATCGATGCCGTCGTCCCGTCGATTGCCGCAACGTGGACCGCCGGCGGGAAACGCACCTCTATTCGCTCCTCCAGCTGACTTCGCGCGTGCCCGACCGGATCCCAACGCACGAGTGCCTGCACCGTCGGAATTTCCGATTCCGCCACCACGACCACACGGCCGTTCTCGGTACCGGGCCGCACCAAGGCTGCGGCCGTCATCCATCGGCGAAGTGTCTCCTCTGCTGCCCGCAAATCGGCGCGACCGAGCAATGCCCACCCGTCGAGCAGCAGGGCGGCACCGAACCCACCGGGCGTGGTCGGTTCGGCTCCCACCGTGGATATGACCAGTCTTGGGCCGGAAGCAACGGAGTCGAGCACCGATGCTCCCCCGGAGGTCTGGACCGGCACTCCAGGAAATGCGCGTCCCAGCTCTTCTGCTGTTCGATGCGCACCGATGACAACTGCCCGCAAGGTTCGAGACCCGCAGACGGTGCAGCGATGGTTGGTATCGGCGACGCCGCACCAACTGCAGGTGGGACTGCCTGCGCCGTCCGCTCCCGGAGCTGACGGCAAGGACAACGGTCCGTTGCAGCGACGGCATCTCGCAGGATTTCGACACTTGCCGCACGCCAGCGATGGAACGTATCCACCGCGTGGAACCTGAACCAGCACAACAAGATTCGAGGCCAATGCTGTTCTTGCCGCATCGAATGCGATGGCAGGCAATCGCGCTGCACGTGCTCCCGGGTCTCGGGCCAACGCATGATCACTGTCCGCCAGCGCGACGACGTGTGGTTGCCGAGCCCGGACCACCTCTCGGGGCGCGAGAAGGTCGTGTGCCCAACCGGAATCCACGAGTGCCTCGGCTTCTGCCGTTCTGGCATGCCCAGCCAAGACGACCGCACATCCGCACTCGTGCGCCCGCAACAACGCCACCTCACGGGCATGCGGATAGGGCGATCGAGGTTCGGCATAACCGTCGTCACCGTCATCCCACATGAGCAGCAAACCCAGATTTCGTACGGGAGCGAACACCGCGCTCCTGGTGCCGACGACGATCGACACATCGCGTCGCAGCGCCGCCAACCAGCGTCGGTAGCGTTTCGCAGGTCCGAGACCTGCGGACAATGCGATCACCGCGTCCGAGCCGGCCACGGACTCGCAGGCGGTCGCGACACGATCCAAGTCGCGTTGATCCGGCACCACCACTACGACACTTCGCCCACTCGCCGCCGTGACTGCGGCGAGTTCGGCGATGCGATGAGCCCAATCCTCGCCCGGAAGTGCTTGCCAGATCGCCCGCGGGCTCCTCGATGCCCGCAGTGCATCGAGAAAGGCCTCGCCGTGGGTGTACGACGACCACGCACTCGAATCGATCGCGGGACCGACAATGACCGGCATGTCGCCGGACGGCTCCCCTTCGACCTTGGCATGTCGCGGCGGAACAGCAAGACGCAGGACATCGGCTCTCGTACCGGCATATCTAGCGGCCACGGCAGTGACCAACGCACTGATCTCGGGTGTCAGGACCCTCTCGGGAGAGACGACACGGTCGAGCCAGCCGAGCTTTCCCGTGTGATCGCTGGACTCGACCCGCTCGACGACGTATCCGTCGACCAACCTGCCTGCGAACCGAATTCGAACCCGCACCCCGGGCTGAGCGCTGTCGGCGAACTCGGCCGGTACGAGATAATCGAATTCCCGGTCGAGGTGAGCGAGCGGCAGCAGCGGCAGCACCCGCGCTATGGGACGCTCCTCGGCTGCCGTTCTCGCTGCGCCGCTCACCTCACTCCGTTCGTGAACTGCTTCCCCTCGAGGTACCCGAAACCGATATCAAAGACCGGCGGCAGCGCGCAGCTTGTCAGCACGATCGGTCGACTCCCACGGCAGCGAAATGTCCGTTCGGCCGAAGTGACCGTATGCGGCGGTCGGTGCATAGATCGGACGAAGCAGATCGAGGTCACGAATGATTGCACCGGGGCGTAGATCGAACACCTCGGAGATCGCAGCCTGAATCCGCACTGGATCGGTCTTCTCGGTTCCGAAGGTCTCCACGAACAGACCGACCGGCGCCGATTTACCGATCGCGTACGCAACCTGAACCTCGATGCGATCGGCTAGACCCGCCGCCACCGCATTCTTCGCAACCCACCGCATCGCGTAGGCGGCGCTACGGTCGACCTTGGACGGGTCCTTACCGGAGAAGGCGCCGCCACCATGACGGGCCATGCCGCCGTAGGTATCGACGATGATCTTGCGGCCGGTCAGTCCGGCATCGCCCATCGGTCCGCCGAGAACGAACTTTCCGGTCGGATTGACGAGCAGTCTGATGTTGGAAGTGTCGAGCGTGGGGATGTTCAGATCTGCGAGCACGGCGCCGAGGACCTTGTCGCGGATGTCCGGCGTCAGCAGATTGTCCAGGTCGATATCGGCCGCGTGCTGGGTGGAGACGACAACCGTGTCCAGTCGCACTGCCTGATCACCGTCGTACTCGATGGTGACCTGGGTCTTGCCATCCGGACGCAGATACGGCAGGGTGCCGTTCTTGCGAACCTCGGTCAATCGACGAGCGAGGCGGTGGGCCAATGCGATAGGAAGCGGCATCAGCTCTGGGGTATCGGTATTCGCGTACCCGAACATCAGCCCTTGGTCGCCTGCACCCTGGCGGTCGATCTCGTCCTCGGAGAGTCCTTCGACGCGCGACTCGTGTGAATTATCCACTCCCTGAGCAATTTCCGGAGACTGAGCACCGATCGCAACGTTCACGCCACACGAGTTGCCGTCGAAGCCTTTGGCAGAGGAGTCGTAACCGATCTCGAGGACCTTCTCGCGGACGATCCTCGGAATGTCCGCATAGGCGGTGGTATTCACTTCACCGGCGACATGGACCTGGCCGGTAGTGACCAATGTCTCCACTGCCACGCGTGCACGAGGATCCTCGGTGAGAAGTGCATCGAGGATCGAGTCGCTGATCGCGTCACAAATTTTGTCTGGGTGACCCTCTGTCACGGACTCACTGGTGAAGAGCCGACTGCCGGACTTGCTCACGGATTTCCTCTCGACGCGTACTTTCGGCCGGCCAGGAGCATTGCTCCCTGTCGGCCATCACATTCATTCGATTCGAGCACATACCTGGTGAAGCACTCTGAACTACAGCTCACTGTGAACTACAACTCACTCTGAACTACAACTATGGGTTCGACACTCCGAGACGGATTCCGACACGAAGCGCACGTCACTTTAGTCGGGCGGACGCGTGCTGTGCACCCTTCGAATCACCGGTGATCCGAAGGCTGGATCGCGAGCATGCCGACAACTGCATCGACGACGCGGCTCGCAAGCAAAGCTTTCGAACCCTCTCCGAGCGCCGATTCCGAACCATCGGATCCCAACAGCCACCCGTCGTTGTCGTCGACCTCGAACGCTTTTCCCTCGCCTACCGCGTTGACGACGAGCAGATCGCATCCCTTACGTTCGAGCTTCGCTCGCGCATAGGTGAGTACATCTCCGTGCTCGTCACCGGTCTCGGCAGCAAAACCTACGATCACAGTGGCTTGTGCAATGTCCCCGTTACGACGCGATTCGACCAGTCCTGCCAAGATGTCGTCGTTTCGAACCAGCGGGATCGAATCCGGTTCGTCGGCGCCCTTCTTGATCTTGCTCGCGGCGATGGTTGCCGGACGGAAGTCGGCGACAGCTGCCGCCATCACGATCACGTCGGAATCCGGGGCGAACTTGCGCACCGCCTCCTGCATCTGCCGCGCCGTCTTCACATGCACGACGTCCACAGCTGCGGGATCGGGAAGTTCGGTGGTGAAACCAGCGATGAGGGTGACATCGGCGCCACGTTGAGCTGCCACCCGAGCCAACGCATATCCCTGCTTACCGGAACTACGGTTGCCCAGGAATCGGACGGGGTCCAACGGTTCGCGGGTTCCGCCGGCGGTCACGACGACTCGGCGACCGGAAAGATCTTGCGGGAGTGCATCCGATCGCTCGGCCAGCAGCATCGCAAGTGCAAATATCTCGGAGGGTTCCGGAAGGCGACCCGCACCGGTGTCGCGGCCCGTCAGACGACCGGACGCAGGTTCGACGACGGTGACACCGCGACCACGCACGGTGGCGACGTTAGCAACCGTCGCCGGGTGCTCCCACATCTCGGTGTGCATCGCCGGAGCGAGAACGACCGGGCATCGCGCGGTCAGAAGTGTGGCGGTCAGGAGATCGTCCGCACGCCCGCCTGCGATCCGGGCCAGCAGGTCTGCCGTGGCAGGTGCGACGACCACGAGGTCGGCTTCCTGCCCCAGCCGAACGTGTGGGACCTCGGGCACGTCGGAAAAGACTCCGGTGTGGACGGGGTTACCGGACAGCGCTTCGAACGTTGCCCGCCCCACGAACTCGAGCGCCGACTCCGTGGGGATCACCCGAACGTGGTGTCCCCCCTCGGTGAAGCTGCGAATGAGGGAACAGCTCTTGTAGGCGGCGATCCCGCCACCTACTCCGATGACTACGCGCAACGGCTGCTTCCTTACCGGCGGTTCTTATTCGCCTTCGGAATGCTCGAGGAGATCGGCATGGATCTCCCGGAGTGCGATCGAGAGCGGCTTCTCCTGCAGACCCGGCTCGACCAAGGGTCCGACGTACTCGAGGATGCCGTCGCCGAGCTGGTTGTAGTAATCGTTGATCTGACGGGCCCGCTTGGCCGCATAGATCACGAGAGCGTACTTCGACGACGTGCGCGCCAGAAGTTCGTCGATGGGGGGATTCGTGATGCCGAGCGGCGTGTCGTAGGCCGGCAGAACGCTGGATCCATCGAAATCGGACACGGCCGCTGAAGTGCTGCTCACTATTGATCTCCTGAAAGTGCATCGGTACTGCTGCGAAAAATGCTGGTGCTGTCTGCTGGTCGAAGCCACACTGCTGGTACTGCAAGACTGCTGAAGCTGGCGAAAATCGGCTCTACATCGCCCGGAGTACGCCGGAATCAACCGACCGAAGACCTACCGACCAACAAGGATACCAACTCATCGCACGAATGGTCGACATCGGCATTGACAATGATCGTGTCGAACTCGCTCTGTGCCGCCAATTCGACCCGCGCCGTCTGAAGTCGCCGCTCGGTAGCATCCGATTCTTCAGTGGCCCTGGACGTCAGGCGCTGCACGAGATCTTCCCAGGTAGGTGGTGCCATGAACACCAACAGAGCTTCGGGCTTGGACACTCGCACGGCACGTGCACCGGCGAGATCGAGTTCGAGTAGCACCGGATGTCCTCGCTCCAAGGCTTCCTCTACCGGGGCGGCCGGCGTACCGGAGCGGTGCAGACCACCGTGCACACTCGCCCACTCGAGCAATTCGTCTGCCTCGACCATGCGATCGAACTCATCGGCAGTAACGAAGTGATAATCCTCGCCGTCGACCTCGCCGGGTCGCGGCGCCCGGGTGGTCACGGACACGCTGAACCACAGCTCGGGCAGGGTCCGTCGTACAACTCGAACGACGCTGGACTTACCGACGCCGGAGGGACCGGACAACACGATGAGCCGACCCCTCCCGCTCGGTGACGCGTCACTGTCGGACACGGTCGATACCTCCGCCACTAGTCGAACCTCTCAGGCTTCGAAATCGAATTTCGTCAACAGCGCCTTACGCTGTCGGTCACCGAGACCACGTAGACGACGAGTCGGTGCAATCTCCAACTCGGTCATCAATTCCTGGGCCTTGACCTTGCCGACCTTGGGAAGTGCTTCCAAAAGTGCCGACACCTTCATCTTGCCGAGAATCTCGTCGGTTTCGGCATCCTTCAGCACTTGCTGCAGATCGGTGCCGCCACGCTTGAGACGCTCTTTGAGCTCAGCTCTTGTTTTACGGGCGAAAGCCGCCTTCTCCAAAGCGGCTGCTCGCTGCTCTGCGGTCAACTGGGGAAGGGCCACGTTTCCTCCGTCACATCGAAAGGTGAACAGTGCACGGGTCTTGCTTGCACTTGGCTGCGGTATACCAGCGGTAACCTGCAACGACAGCGACGGTACCCACGCTCGACGGAGTTCGCGAACCCACCCCCACCGCCGAGCGCTTTCGGCCGGTGAGCTAAGCCAAGGCAGTCTCGATCTCATCGCGCAGCGTTCGAGCGGCGTCCTGGAGGGCGCCGACCGTCGGCCCAGCAGCAAGCACTCCGCGGGACGAACTGGGCAGCAGCAGATCCTTGCAATCCCCGAAGATGTGCCTCAAGTCGCCGACCTCGGCGCCCTGGGCACCGAGACCCGGCGCGAGAATCGGTCCGCCGAAGCCCTCGAGGTCCAGACCGTGATCTCGGGTGGCACCGACCACGAGGCCTACCGTGCCGAGACCGTCACGACCGACGGTTCGTGCTCCGTCGACGACCGCCTGCGCAACCGATCGCTCGTTGCTTTCGGCCAACTGCACCGAAGAACCTTCCGGATTCGACGTCCGAGCGAGAACGAAGACGCCTCGCCCGTGAGCCGAGGCCACGTCGAACGTCTCGGTCAAGGAGTCGAATCCCAGATACGGCGACACCGTCACCGCATCCGAGGACAACGGGCTCTCCTCCCCCAGCCATGTCTGCGCATACGCGCGCATGGTGGTACCGATATCCCCACGCTTCGCGTCGGCGATCACCATCGTGCCGGCGTCCCGCAACACCGTGATCGTGCGTTCCAACACTGCGAAGCCTGCGCTGCCGTAGGCCTCGAAGAAAGCGACTTGAGGCTTCACGACGGCGATCTCACCAACGAAGGCCTCGACGCATATCTCCGCGAATGCCTCCAGCCCGTCGGCGTTCCTGGGCAGACCCCACGCGTCGAGCAGTGCCGGATGCGGATCGATGCCGACACAGAGTCGACCCCGTGAGGCGGTCGCGGTGCGGAGTCGATCCAACCACCCGCCCACGGTCATGCCTGACCGCGTCCGGCCATTGCGGCATGCAGATCCTGAAGCGAACGAACTCCGATGCCGCCTGCGATGGAGGCTTCGATACCTTGCACGGCTGCCGATGCACCCTGGACCGTCGTAATGCACGGGATGTTCTGTGCCACGGCCGCACTTCGAATTTCGTACCCGTCGACGCGCGGACCCGAGTTGCCGTAAGGCGTGTTGATCACCATCGCGATGTCGCCGGCGAGTATGCGAGCGACGATCGTCGTTTTGCCTTCTGGGACTTCCTCGCCGGACTGCTTGAACACCTGCTCGCAGGTGATCCCGTTGCGCCGCAAAACCTCTGCGGTTCCCTCGGTCGCGAGAATTGTGAACCCCAGGTCGGCAAGGCGTTTGACGGGAAAGATCAGGGACCGCTTGTCCTTGTTGGCGACGGATACGAACACTGCACCGGAGAGTGGAAGCGATCCGTATGCCGCGGTCTGACTTTTGGCGAACGCAGTGCCGAAATCAGCGTCGATTCCCATCACCTCGCCGGTGGACTTCATCTCCGGACTCAGCAGAGTGTCGACGCCCGTGCCGTCGGCGCGACGGAATCGGTTGAACGGCAACACCGCTTCCTTGACGGCGATCGGTGCATCGAGAGGTGTGGTCCCGCCGTCACCGACCGCAGGAAGCATGCCGCTCGCGCGTAGATCGGCAATCGACTCGCCCATCATGACCCGAGCACATGCTTTCGCGAGTTGCACTGCCGTCGCCTTCGAGACGAACGGCACGGTGCGACTGGCACGCGGATTCGCTTCCAGGACATACAGAATGTCGTCCTTGAGTGCGTACTGAACGTTGAGAAGTCCCTTGACACCGATCCCCTTCGCGAGAAGTTCGGTCGAGCGACGAACGTTCTCGATATCGGCTCTGCCGAGCGTGATCGGTGGAAGCGCACAGGCCGAGTCGCCGGAGTGGATACCGGCTTCCTCTATGTGTTCCATCACCCCACCGAGGTACACCTCGGTGCCGTCGCACAACGCATCGACATCGATTTCGACGGCATCTTCGAGGAAGCGATCGACGAGAACGGGCCTGTCGTGCGAGATCTCGGTCGCTCGGTCGATGTACCCGGCCAGTGACGGCTCGTCGTACACGATTTCCATCCCGCGCCCTCCGAGAACGTACGAGGGACGTACGAGCACGGGGTATCCGATGCGTGCCGCGATGTCGCGCGCGCCGTCGAAGGTCGTTGCAGTTCCGAATTTCGGTGCAGGCAACCCGGCTTCGTTCAGGACTCGGCCGAATTCACCGCGGTCCTCCGCGAGGTCGATCGCTTCGGGGCTGGTACCGACGATCGGAACGCCCGCTGCTTTCAGCCGTTTCGCCAGGCCGAGTGGAGTCTGGCCACCGAGCTGAACGATGACGCCCGCTACCGTGCCCGATTGTGCCTCGGCTCGGTAGACCTCAAGCACGTCCTCGAAGGTGAGCGGTTCGAAGTACAGGCGGTCGGCCGTGTCGTAGTCGGTGGAGACGGTTTCGGGGTTGCAGTTGATCATGACCGTCTCGTACCCGGCTTCGGACAATGTCTGCGCCGCGTGGACACACGAGTAGTCGAATTCGATGCCCTGGCCGATGCGGTTCGGTCCCGATCCGAGGATGAGGACTTTGTCGCGTTCTCGTTGCTCGGTGACCTCGGACTCGGCTTCGGGATCGAGTTCGTAGGTGCCGTAGTGATACGGCGTTTTCGCTTCGAATTCAGCGGCACAGGTGTCGACCGTCTTGTAGACCGGGTGGACTCCGAGTTCGCCTCGTAGAGCCCGGACACCGTCTTCGTCGCCGAGTTCGGGTCGGAGCGCGGCGATCTGACGATCGGAGAGTCCGTGGTACTTCGCCTGACGCAGAAGGGCTTCGTCGAACTCTGCCGCACCGCGGATGTCGTTGCCGAGCTCGTGGATCAGCTGGAATTGATCGAGGAACCACGGATCGATCTTGGTGGACTCGAACAATTGCTCGACCGTTGCGCCGAGAGCAAATGCCTTCTCGATGCCGTACATGCGGCCGTCCTGCGGAACGGCCAGATCAGCGAGCAGTCCCTCCAGATCCTCGGCAGGATCGCCTTCGGCATCGCTCGGCCAGGTCACTTCCGGGCCTGTCCAGTAACCCGCGCGCTTGGTTTCGAGCGAACGCATGACCTTGCCGAACGCCTCGGTGAAGTTGCGTCCGATCGACATCGCCTCACCGACGGACTTCATCGTGGTGGTGAGGGTGCCGTCCGCGCCCGGGAACTTCTCGAATGCGAACCTCGGCGCCTTGACCACGACGTAGTCGAGAGTGGGCTCGAAGCACGCAGGCGTTTCCCTGGTGATGTCGTTGACGATCTCGTCGAGCGTGTAACCGATGGCGAGCTTGGCAGCCATCTTGGCGATCGGATACCCCGTCGCCTTCGATGCGAGTGCCGAAGACCGCGACACCCGCGGATTCATTTCGATGACCACGAGCCGGCCATCGGCAGGGTCCATCGCGAACTGAATGTTGCAGCCGCCGGTATCGACGCCCACCTCACGCAGAATGTCGATCGAGAGGTCGCGCATGGCCTGGTATTCGCGGTCGGTGAGTGTCATCGCCGGGGCTACGGTCACCGAGTCACCGGTGTGCACACCGACTGGATCGACGTTCTCGATGGAGCAGACGATCACGACGTTGTCGCGACTGTCCCGCATGAGTTCGAGTTCGTACTCTTTCCAGCCGAGGATCGACTCCTCGATGAGGACGTTCGCGGTCGGCGAGGCGGACAGACCGCCACCGGCGATACGCGTCAGATCGGTGTCGTTGTATGCCATTCCGGAACCGAGCCCGCCCATGGTGAACGACGGGCGGACGACGACAGGAAAACCGAGTTCTTCGACGGCAGCTCGTGCCTCGTCCATCGTGTAGCAGACAGCCGACTTCGCGGACTCGCCGCCGACTTTGGCGACGATGTCCTTGAACTTCTGTCGATCTTCGCCGCGCTGGATGGCGTCGAAATCGGCGCCGATCAGCTCGACACCGTACTTGGTCAGAATTCCCTGCTCGTGCAACGCGACGGCCGCGTTGAGGGCGGTCTGACCGCCGAGAGTCGCGAGAACAGCTTCGATCGGGTGACCCTGTTCGGCCTCACGGGCGAAGATCTTTTCGATGAACTCGGCAGTGATCGGCTCGACGTAGGTCGCGTCGGCGAATTCCGGGTCGGTCATGATCGTCGCCGGGTTGGAGTTGACCAGGCTGACACGCAGGCCCTCTTCGCGCAGTACGCGACAAGCCTGGGTTCCCGAATAGTCGAACTCGCAGGCCTGACCGATCACGATCGGCCCCGATCCGATGACCAGTACATGGCTCAGGTCTGTGCGGCGTGGCATTACTTCTTCTCCTGAAGGACGCTGGTGAAACGATCGAAGAGGTATGCGGCGTCATGTGGACCGGCCGCGGCCTCGGGGTGGTACTGGACGGAGAACGCCCGCCCGCTCAACAGTTCGACGCCTTCGACGGTGCCGTCGTTGGCGCACGTGTGACTGACACGCGCTCGGCCGAAGTCGGTGTCGAATTCTTCGCCCGCCTCGCCTTCGAGTGCGAAACCGTGGTTCTGCGCAGTGATAGCGATCCGGCCCGTGGTGTGTTCGATAACCGGGATGTTCATTCCGCGATGGCCGAATTTCATCTTGTAGGTAGAGCGCCCGAGAGCACGTCCGAGGATCTGGTTGCCGAAGCAGATGCCGAAGAGTGGCAGATCCCGCTCGAGAACGCTACGGGTGAGGGCAACACTGGAGTCCGCAGTCGCTGGGTCCCCGGGTCCGTTCGATAGAAAGACGCCGTCCGGATTCAATTCCAGAATCTGCTCGATGCTCGTCGTCGAGGGCACTACGTGCACTCGGACACCGCGCTCGGCAAACATGCGAGGAGTGTTCGTCTTGATCCCGAGATCGACTGCGACGACGGTGAATCGAGTCTCGCCTGCAGGCTCGATCGTGTAGTTCGAAGTCGTTGTCACTTCGCCGGCGAGGTCGGCTCCGAGCATCGACGGCTGACCGAGTACTTGCTCGAGCATCTCGTCTGTGCTTCCGAGCGCATCTCCGGAGAACACGCCTGCGCGCATGGATCCGCGGGTGCGGAGGTGACGTACCAGCGCGCGGGTGTCGATGCCCGCTATGCCGACGACATTCTGTTTCTCGAGCTCGTCCTGAAGCGTGCCGGTCGAACGCCAGCTCGACGGACGGCGCGCTGGATCGCGAACGACGTAGCCTGCCACCCAGATTTTGTTGGGGTCGCTTGCGCTGGAGGCTTCACCGTCCTCTTGGTTCCAGCCCGTGTTGCCGATTTGGGGCGCGGTGGCCACCACGATCTGGCGGTGGTAACTGGGATCGGTGAGGGTTTCCTGATAGCCGGTCATTCCGGTGCAGAACACTGCCTCGCCGAGAGTTCTACCTTCGGCTCCGAAAGCTGTGCCGCGAAACGTCCGGCCGTCCTCCAGAACAAGAACTGCGCTGCTCACGCGGGTGTCTCCTTCGAATCATCTGTACCGGCACTCGAGCCGGAATCAGTATTTGTGTCTGTCTCGACCCACGCCGGGTAGACAAATTTGTCGTCGGCGCGAAATCCGGTGTCTATTTCGGTGCCCGTGGGCAATTCCCAACGGATCACCAGAAGCCCGTCCTTGCTCATGACCTTGCCTGCGAGTCCGCGCTCGGTTCGGATTGCGCGAATCGACTCCTCGGGAATCCAGATAGTGGATTCGCCGGTTCGTACCAACAAGATGCCGTGCTGGTGCCGGGAGAGTTCGGCGGTGGCCCGATGGCCGATGTCGCCGACCGCGATTCGGTCCTGCCAGCTCGGCGCTATGGTGCTGCCGACATAGAGACCCGTCGACGGCTCGAGCACCGTGCTACCGACATCCGACGGCACCTCCGGGAAAGTGCCGATTCGATCTGCCTGTCGTTTCTGCCGTCCGCGCCAGCCCCAGAAGATCAACGCGATCATCAGGACCCAGAACACGACGAACGCGACGACGATGAGAACTCTGTCCATGTCCCTTACGCTCCTGTCGGCGTTCGGATCACACCGTCGCGTGCGGTGATTCGCCCGCGTAGCAGCGTGGTGGTCACTTTTGCCGAGAACGTCATCGATTCGAACGGTGTGTTGTCGGCGACACTCGCCAAGTTCTTTCCCGTGACGGTCCAGCTTGCTTTCGGATCCACGACGGTGAGATTTGCGATCTCACCGACCTCGATAGGCCGGCCCTGATCCGGCAATCCCACGATCTCCGCCGGCCGCTCGCTCATGACTCGGGCAACTCCGCGCCAGTCGAGTAGTCCCGGCTCGACCATCGTCTGCACGACAATGGACAGTGCGGTCTCCAACCCGAGCATCCCAGGCTTTGCCTGCGCGAACTCGCAGCACTTGTCCTGTTCGGCGTGAGGCGCGTGGTCGGTCGCCACGCAGTCGATCGTGCCGTCGGCCAGACCGCGCCGTAGGGCCTCGACATCGGATGTCTCACGCAAAGGCGGATTCACCCGGTTGATCGCGTCGTACGTTTCGAGCCGAGAGTCGTCGAGAAGCAAGTGATGCGGGGTCACCTCGGCGGTGATGGAAATGCCCTGACTGCGTGCCCACGCGAGCAGGGCGACGGTTCCCGCAGTGGATGCGTGGCAAATGTGGACCCTCGCACCGGCGTCCCGCGCGAGAAGAGCGTCGCGGGCGACGATCGACTCTTCCGCTGCTCGCGGCCAGCCTGCCAGTCCCAGTCGCGCGGCCGTCGGGCCTTCGTGCGCGATGGACCCGACCGTCAGCCGCGGCTCCTCCGCGTGTTGTGCAATCAGCACTCCGAGCGAACTCGAATACTCGAGCGCGCGCCGCATGATCAAAGGATCGTCGACGCAATGCCCGTCGTCGGAGAACATGCGTACCTTGCCTACGCCCGCGGCCATGATCGCCATCTCGGCGAGTTGCTTTCCTTCGAGTCCGACGGTGACGGCACCTACCGGATGCACGTCCACGAGGCCGACCTCTTGACCGCGCCGCCACACGTAATCGGTCACCACCACCGAGTCGGCGACCGGGGCCGTGTTCGCCATCGCGAACACAGCGGTGTAGCCGCCGAGCGCGGCAGCAGCCGAACCGGTTTCGATGGTCTCGGTGTCTTCGCGGCCGGGTTCACGCAGGTGCGTGTGCAGGTCGACGAAACCGGGCAGAACGATCTGTCCGCGCGCATCGACGACCTCGGCGTCACCGGCATCGAGATCTGTCCCGATCGCCACGATCTGACCGTCTTCGATCAGTATGTCTGTTTCCGGACCCTCGCCGTAGACGAGCACACCGGTGAGTACAACGCTCATTCCGCTCCTCCATCCGAGCCGACGAGCAACCGAAACAGCACAGCCATGCGCACGTGAACTCCATTCGTAACCTGTTGCAGCACAGCAGTTCTCGGAGAATCAGCCACCGAGGATGCGATCTCCATGCCGCGAAGCATCGGACCTGGATGCAATACGATCGCGTGCTCGGGCAGCAGATCCATACGCTTCTGCGACAACCCGTACGTGATCGAGTATTCGCGAGCCGAGGGAAAGAACCCCCCGTTCATTCGTTCAGCCTGCACTCGAAGCATCAGTACGGCGTCGAGGCCTGGCAATTCGGCATCGATATTGTGCGATATCCGAACCGGCCAGCTCGAAGCTCCTACCGGCATGAGCGTCGGAGGTGCGATCAGCACCACTTCGGCTCCGAGCATCGACAGCAGGAGCGCGTTGGACCGTGCGACTCGGCTGTGCAGGATGTCACCGACGATGGCGACTCGTTTTCCTGCGATGGTCCCGAGACGCTGTCTCAGGGTCAACGCGTCGAGAAGCGCCTGGGTGGGATGCTCGTGCGTTCCATCTCCCGCGTTGATCACCGCCGGACCAGTGCCTTCACCCTGCCCCGCCGTCCACGACGCGATCTGGTGTGCGGCGCCCGATGCCGGGTGCCGCACTATCAGTGCGTCGGCTCCTGCGGCACGCAGCGTCATCGCCGTATCGCGGAGTGATTCACCTTTGGAAACCGATGAGCTGCTTGCACTGACGTTGATGACATCGGCGCTCATCCACTTTCCAGCGACCTCGAACGAGACGCGGGTCCTGGTCGAGTTCTCGAAGAACACCGTCATGATGGTGCGGCCGCGGAGGGTCGGAAGCTTCTTGACCTCACGGCCGAGCAACGCCTGCTCGAAACGATCGGCCTCGTCCAACAGCTGTGTTGCAGACTCGACGGTCAGGTCGGCCACGGAGAGAAGATGCTTCATGAGACCGCGCTCCCGTCGGACAAGCTGACCCCATCTCGACCATCACGTTCGGTGAACAGGACTTTCACGTCCTCCGATCGCGCCGTCGGGACGTTCTTTCCTACATAGTCGGCGCGCAGCGGCAACTCGCGGTGTCCGCGGTCGATCAGGACTGCGAGTTGGACGGCACGTGGGCGTCCGAGGTCGCGAAGAGCATCCAACGCCGATCGGACCGTGCGACCGGAGAACAGTACGTCGTCGACGAGGACCACCAGGGCACCGTCGACGCCGCCGGCGGGAACGGAGGTGCGTTCGAGTGGCCGGTGCGGCTTGTTTCGGAGATCGTCGCGATACAGGGTGATGTCGAGCGAACCCAGCGGCGGACGGACACCAGAGAACGCCTCGATACGTTCGGCGAGCCGATCCGCGAGGATGGTGCCCCGGGTCGGGATCCCGAGCAACACGACCCGCGGAGCATCGACGGAGTCGAGTGCTGTCTTCTCGATGATCTGATGTGCAATTCGCGCGATGGTCCGGCCGACATCGGCAGCGGACAACAGTTCTCGCGCGGACTCCGACTCTTCGGGCGGAGGTAACGGGCTTTCGGGCGCAGGCAAACTACGACCTCCTTCTCCGCCTCTCTGGACGGATCGTTAAAGGATGTCTGACAAATGGACAGCCTAGCAATGCATCATGCCCTCGAGCACTGCCGGGGCAGCCTGGCGTGACGGACATTACTCGTCGGAAGCGTGCTCGCGGTTTTCGACCGATGCGGAGTCTTCGCCAGTGCCATCCGGCTGAGAACTGGCTGTTGCAACGCGCGAAGACACCGCCGCTGCTGCCGCGCGAACCTGCGGCGCGACGAGGACGATTTGGCCTAGCACACCGTTGACGAACGACGGTGAATCGTCGGTGGACAACTGCTTGGCGAGTTCGACCGCTTCGTCCACAGCAACGACGGGGGGAACGTCGACAGCGTGGAACAACTCCCATACCGCAACGCGCAGAATCGCACGATCCACCGCGGGCAGCCGCTTGAGTGTCCAGTCGTTGAGATGATCCGAGATCACACCATCGAGTCGATCCAAGTTCTCGGCCACACCGACCACCAAGGTCTCGGTGTACTCACTCACGGGGGCGATCGAATCGTCCGCGCGAGCAAGCTCGATGCGTTCTTTGGCGAGGTCCACCGGATCGGTGTCCCGTGCCTCTGCCTCGAACAGGAAATCTACAGCGCGCTTGCGGGCCTTGTGGCGCGCACCGAGCTTCTTCACAGGCTCGGTGCGCGCTGCTGCCTTCTTGGACGACACGTTAGGAATTCACACGCCCAAGGTAGTTTCCGTCGCGCGAATCGACCTTCAGCTTGTCACCGGTGTTGATGAACAGCGGAACCGAGATCTCGGCGCCGGTCTCCAAAGTGGCCGGCTTCGTGCCTCCGGTCGACCGGTCGCCCTGCAGGCCCGGATCGGTGTGCTTGACCTCGAGTTCGACCGTCACAGGTAGCTCCACGTAAAGCGGTGCCCCCTCGTGCATCGCGATCTGAACCCGAAGGTTCTCGAGCAGGAAACGAGCGCCGTCGCCGACCGTTGCCTCCGGGATGGCGAGCTGGTCGAAGGTGTCACCGTCCATGAAGACGTAATCGGTGCCGTCGTGGTACAGGTACGTCATGTCACGACGATCGACCGTGGCCGTCTCGACCTTGACGCCGGCATTGAAGGTCTTGTCGACAACTTTGCCGGACAGGACGTTCTTGAGTTTGGTGCGCACGAACGCGGGGCCCTTACCCGGCTTCACATGCTGAAATTCGGTGATCGTCCACAACTGGTTATCGATGCTGAGGACGAGACCATTCTTGAAATCGCTGGTGGAAGCCACTGGCTTTTATGTCTCCTCGTGTTCGCGTGTTCTTATCTCGCAGTGACCGTGATGTCACACGAGAGTGAGTTGCTTGCTGGTCATGGTGAGAAGCTCAGGACCGCCGGGGCGGACGATGAGTGTGTCTTCGATCCGAACGCCTCCGCGCCCTGAGAAGTACACACCCGGTTCTACAGTCACAGCAGCACCGCACTGCAGTGTACCGGTGCTCGTGCGTGCGATTCCCGGCGCTTCGTGGATCTCCAATCCGACGCCGTGGCCGAGTCCGTGCAGAAACAGTTCGCCATACCCGGCTTCTTCGATGACCGATCGCGCAGCAGCGTCCACAGATGCAGTGCTCACACCAGGGACGAGCGCATTCCTTCCAGCCGTCTGAGCGCGCAGAACCAACTCGTACACATCTCGCTGCCAATCCGCTGGGCTCCCGATAGCCACCGTTCGGGTCATATCCGAGTGATATCCACCGACGAGCGCGCCGAAATCGAACTTCACGAAGTCGCCCGATTCCAGGATTGCTGCAGTGGGTCGGTGATGCGGCACCGCGGAATGCGCACCCGTCGCCACGATCGTCTCGAAGGAAATCCCGTCCGCGCCGTGTTCGACCATCAGCGACTCCAGTTCACGTGCCACGGCAAGTTCGGTACGGCCAGGCCGAATCGAACCACGCTCGACGAGCACGGCAAAAGCGTCGTCGGCCGCGCGGCAGGCCTCGCGTAGCAAGCCGATTTCGTACTCGTCCTTCACCATTCGAAGTTCTTCGACGAGACCGGGACTGCACACCAGATCGAGCGAGGCATTTCCCTCACTCCATCCTCGATGCTGATCGACGGTCACGACATGGCTCTCGAATCCGATGGCAGCGCCCCGCGGCGCATATTCGCTCGCCAGCAGATGTGCCGCCGAAGACCGGTCGATCACTGCACGAAGATCGGGGACTTGCTCGGCGACTTGACTGAGATATCGGCCGTCCGTGCAGATGACGGTCCTGCTTTCATTCGGTGAAGAATCACCGGTTCCGACGATCAACGCTGCGTTCGATCCAGTGAACCCGGTGAGATACCGAATGTTCAGCAGGTCTGTGACCAGAAGAGAGTCGAGTTCCTTCGCGATCAAGGACTGTCGAAGAGCCGAGCGACGGGCAGCGAAATCTGCAGGCATTCCTACAACGTACCGCCGTCGCACGTTCGACCTTTGGGCGACGCGAAGACGCAGTTTGTGTGGGGCGCGCCACAGTGCCGCCCCGAAGCGGATACGCTGTCCCCCATGACAGGGTGGGTGGTACGCGGAATCGGAATGGGACTGATCAACGTCGGAGTGCGAATTCTGCTGGGTTTGGCAGTAGCGCAGTGGCCGTTGCATGGTTCGCAGCTTCGATGGTTGGGCTTGGCTGTGGTCTTGCTCGCAGTCATCGTGTGGGCTGGTATCGACGGTATTCGTGACCGTCGCGCAAACCCGGACCCGGATTACGGCGCCGATCTGACGATGCTGTGGCTCAAGGCAGCAATCGTCGGCGGTCTGCTCGCTGGACTGCTCGCATGGCTGATCGGGCTGATAGTGGACTTCAGTCTCGGCCAGAACTCACTGTTCTTCGAGATGACCTCGGGTGCAGCGTTCACCATTCTTCTGATCTTCATCCCGGCGACCATCTCGGTGTTCCTGGGCCGCCTGCTCGTCGGACGCGAGGCGAAGAAGAAGCTCGCCGCATCCGATGCCGAACACGAACAGGAACGCCACGATCGTCATCTGGTCGGCGCAGGGACTACCGCCTCGAACCAGAGTTCGGTAGCCGACCAGAATCGATGGGCCGACGACAACGCGGACACCGAGGTGTTCCAGGCTGTGCAGCCCGACGCCGAGGACCCGAAGGGCACTTCACACGGCGAGCATCGTTCCGAACGCTGACTCTCGAACACAAGGAATCCCCCCTGTATTTTCGACCCATGGGCCGAAAATACAGGGGGGATTTTCCATTCGGATCGCGCCTCGATCAGAGCAAAATGCCCGAACTACCCGGTCCCGGGTCTTCCTTGGCGACTACCGAATATGCAGCGACGAGAAGAGCCGGATCAGGCCCTTCGAGCCTCCCCGGTTTCGCCAATCCGTCGAGCACGACAAATCTGAGCATCCCGGCGCGATTCTTCTTGTCGGTTTGCATTCCCTTGAGAAGATCACCGAATGCGTCGCCGTCATATCCGACGGGAAGACCGACCGACTGGAGAATGCTGCGGTGGCGGTCGGCAGTGGCGTCGTCGAGGCGGCCCGCAAGCCGTCCCAACTCTGCCGCGAACACCAGACCTACCGACACGGCTGCGCCGTGACGCCAGCGGTACCGCTCGCGTCGCTCGATGGCATGGGCGAGAGTGTGGCCGTAGTTGAGTATCTCCCGAAGGTCGGACTCACGTAGATCAGCAGCAACGACTCGGGCCTTGACTTCGACGGACCGTCGAATGAGCTCGGGTAGAACCGACCCAGTCGGGTCCATTGCTGCTTCGGGATCGGCTTCGATCAAGTCGAGAATGACCGGGTCCTCGATGAAACCGGTCTTGATGACCTCTGCCAGGCCGGAGACGATCTCGTACTTCGGGACCGTCTCCAACGTCGCGAGATCGATCAACACTGCCGAAGGCTCGTGGAACGAGCCCACAAGGTTCTTTCCCGCCTCGGTGTTGATGCCAGTCTTGCCACCGACTGCCGCGTCGACCATCGCCAACAGCGTCGTCGGCACGTGGACCACTTTGACGCCACGCATCCACGTCGCGGCAACGAAGCCTGCGAGGTCGGTAGCCGCTCCCCCACCGATACTCACCACGGCATCGCTTCGGGTCAGTCCGATTCTGCCGAGAACCTCCCAGCAAAAACCGGCGACCGCGAGTTCTTTGCCGTCCTCTGCATCCGGGATCTCGATGCGGTGTGCATCGATTCCCTTCGCCGCCAACACCTCTCGGACGGCCTCGGCCGTCTCGGCAAGCGGCGGCTGATGGAAGATCGCAACAGTCTTCGTACCGAGGAGTTGATCGACCAGGTCGGTCAACAATCCTCTGCCGATGATCACCGGATACGGCGCTGCAGTATTGACCATTACGCGTACGGGGTCGGTCATCCGTTCACCTTCATCCACTCGACGTCTCGTTGTGCACTGTTGATGGCGTAGTGCCTTCCTGGGCATGATGTTGCTTCAGCTTCGCCACGACCTGTCCGACCACTCGGGCCGGGCTTCGCCCGTCCGTGCGAACGCGAATGGTGGCAACCGAACGATAGAGCGGACGCCGTGTGCGCATCAAAGCCTGGTATGTGGCGCGTGCATCCGGACCCGCCAGCAGCGGGCGGGATGTATTGGCCCCGGTTCGACGCAACCCCTCCGCCACACTGATTTCGAGGTAGACCACTGTCTGCGACGCCAGCGATGCGCGCGTGCGATCGGAGAGAATCGATCCGCCTCCGAGCGAGACGATGCCCTCATGGGTGGCAAGCGCGTCGGCAACGACCTGCTCCTCGATCACTCGAAACGCCTGCTCACCGTCCTGCGCGAAGATCTCTGGAATTGTACGACCGGTGCGGCGCTCGATCGCTGCGTCCGTGTCGAGCAGCTCCAACTCGAGCGCCTGAGACACGCGCCTACCGATGGTGGACTTCCCTGCGCCGGGAGGCCCCACCAGCACCGCATAGGGAGTCATCGTGGTGGTCGGGCGGCGTTGCCCTTCAGGTAATGCGCTACGTTGCTCGCCGTCTCCGCCAACGAATCGCCACCGAACTTCTCGAGCACTGCCTGCGCTACGACGAGAGCCACCATCGTCTCGGCTACGACACCCGCAGCGGGTACCGCACATACATCGGAGCGTTGATGGATCGCGACCGCTTCTTCGCCGGTCGACATGTCTACCGTTGCGAGCGCGCGAGGGACAGTAGAGATCGGCTTCATCGCTGCCCGGACACGAAGAGGCTCTCCGTTGGTCATGCCACCTTCGATACCACCTGCACGGTTGGTCGATCGCAGGATCCCGTCCGGGCCCGGGGTGATCTCGTCGTGCGCGGCGCTGCCACGACGACGGGCCGTTTCGAAACCGTCACCTACCTCGACGCCCTTGATCGCCTGAATTCCCATGAGCGCTGCAGCAAGTCGCGCATCGAGCTTACGATCTCCGCTGACGAACGATCCGAGCCCGACAGGAAGGCCATGTACAACGACCTCGACGACGCCGCCGAGGGTGTCGCCGTCTCGCTTCGCAGCCTCGATCTCGGCGATCATCGACTCACCGGAAGCTGCATCGAAGGCTCGCACCGGGCTCGCATCGATCGCGTCGAGATCGTTACCGGACGGTGGTGGACCGACGTAGGGGTCCGATGCGCCGATGGAGATGACGTGGGAGACGACATCGACGCCGAGTGCCTGTTTCAAGAAGCTGCGCGCAACAGTGCCGATCGCAACCCGCGCGGCAGTTTCACGGGCACTCGCCCGTTCGAGAACCGGCCTGGCGTCGTCGAACCCGTATTTCAACATTCCCGAGTAATCGGCATGCCCGGGACGGGGCCTGGTCAACGGAGCGTTCCGCGCCAACGCGTCGAGAACCGAAGGGTCCACCGGGTCCGCGGACATGACCTGTTCCCATTTGGGCCACTCGGTGTTGCCTACTTCGATGGCAATCGGGCCACCGATGGTCCGACCATGACGCACACCACCGGTGATCGTCACCTTGTCGGCCTCGAACTTCATCCGGGCACCGCGTCCGTAGCCCAGTCGGCGGCGAGCCAACTGATCGGCAATGTCGTCCGAGGTCACTTCGACACCCGCGACCATTCCTTCGAGGATGGACACGAGGGCAGGGCCGTGAGATTCTCCGGCAGTTATCCAGCGCAGCACGGCCTCATCTTTTCACGTCGGTGCAGCCGCGAGTGCCAGCAGGGTAGACACGCACATGGATGGGCCATGGGGAACGGTGCAATCTCTGCGGCCGAGTGCCGTCATCGTCACCCCCACCAGCCCGGTCAGCAGCGGCGGAAGAATCGCAACCAACGCCCACGTGTCGAGACCTGCCATCGCCGCAACACCGCCGAGTGGCCACGCCAGTTTGACGTCACCAGCACCGAACACCATGGGCAGGCACACATGAACGAGGAGATAGCTGCCGAACAGCGCCGCCGCACCGACAAGCATCGGCGCGATGTCACCGGAGAAAGCTCCGAGCAACAGGACAACGAACGCTCCAGCGCCTGTCAGCGGATTCGGTAATCGCCTGCACCCGACGTCGATGCACGCCAGCACCGAACACCACCAACTCAACAGCCCGAGCGTGATACCGCAACCGAGGAGCGATCCCGCCGACCACACCGCACCGAGCGCCAACGGAAGTCCGACGGCCTTCCACGACGGTGCCAGCTCTGTCACTGTTCGCTCGGTGACGAGTCCTACGCCCCATCCGATCGAACCGAACGCGAGTGCCCATCCCAGAGATGATGTGGTCATTGGGCAAGTGTGGAACTACTCCCGACCTACTCCGCGTCGGATTCCCAGGTGGACAACTGCCCTGTGTATCGGCGAGCCACCTGTGGATGAAACCGTCAGTAGGCTTCGATCACTGCCGTCATCGCCGCGCGCGGAGCGGATAGACCCGTGAATTGCTCGACCTGCCCGAAGGCTTGATTGAGCAACATCGACAGGCCCGAGACGATGATGCCACCGGCCGACTCCACCGCGGTCGCCAACGGCGTCGGCCATGGATCGTAAATCGCGTCGAGGACGATCGGCGCATGCGCAAGGGCCGCTGACACCGGTGAAGCGCCCTCTGCAGGCACGGTACTGACAACAACGGCCGCCGCGGCGGCTGCGCCGGGCAACGATCCGTCGGACATACCAAGGAACGCGGTCCTCAAGCCCGCCGCTTCGCCGCATGCGAGGGTCTCGCGGGCTCGATCTGCCGATCGTGCGACAACTGTCGCCGATCGTGCCCCCATTTCGGCGAGCGCGACGAGAGCCGGCCTCGATGTTCCGCCGGCTCCGACGACCATGACTGCCCGACCGGCGAGATCGACGACACCGGCCTCGCGCAGCGCCCCCTTCACCCCATCGACATCTGTGCAGTCGGCTCGCCATCCGGTCTTGGTGCGCAGCAGGGTGTTCGCCGAGCCTGCGAGAACCGCGCGATCGGTTCTCGTGTCGGCGAACTCCAACGCCGCAACCTTGTTCGGCATCGTCACCGACAGGCCGACCCAGTCCGGACCCAGACAGCCCACGAGCCCGGGCAGTTGATCGGCAGAACACTCGATTCGTTCGTAGGTCCAATCGCTCAGGCCCAACGCACGGTAGGCAGCGAGATGCAACTGGGGCGATTTCGAATGGATGACCGGATTACCCAGAACGGCGGCGCGCATCGGTTTCTACCGTCCGCTGTCGAGGAATCCGTCCTCGACCTTTCCGATATTTGCGAGGTGCTCGTCGTAGTCGCGCGTGAACAACGTCTCACCAACCTGGTTGATGGTCACGAAGTACAACCAATCGCCATCTGCGGGTGCCTCGACCGCTTCCACTGCACCGATGCTCGGCGCCGCGATCGGGGTCGCCGGGAGTCCCTCCATGGCGTAGGTGTTCCACGGCGTCACTGTCGCTCGGTCCTCGTCGGTCGTGGCGACCTCGGTTGTGTCGAGGGAGTAATTCACCGTCGAGTCGAATTCGAGCTTCTGCGGTGCGGCCAGCCGATTGATGATGACGCGCGCTACCTTGCTGAAATCCGACGGAAGCGATTCACGCTCGACGAGAGACGCTGCCACCAACGTCTGATACGGGCTGAGCCCCGAGCTGGTGCCTGCGGTCAGTATCCCGGTGTTCTCGTAGGTTGCCGCACTTTCTTCCACGAGCTGTCGGAGAATCTCACCCGGTGCTGCGGTCGGATCGAAGTCCCACGTGCCGGCAGCAATGAGTCCTTCCAGCTGACGGTCTCGATCGGGGACCACACTCACCTCGGCCCGCGCCCATTCCGGAACACCCAACGCCATCGGCTCGGCGAGCCCACCTGCGGTGTTGAAGTCGGCGTAGGAAATACACGTCGGCGTGCCTGCACCTGTCGTGTCGATGCAGCTTGCTTCCGACAAGAGCGTGTAGATGCCCCTTTTGACAGCATCGGTATTGACGTCACGTGAATCGTGAAGTTGACGGCCCTCGGAAATCACGACGTTGCCGACTCGAGCGGACGGATCGACGAGTGCTGTCACTGCATCCTGAGCAGGTACGTGACTTTCGAGCAGGTAGTAGCCGGGCTGCACCGACGACATTGCCGGGTTGACGACGGCAGCTTCCATGAAGGCACCCGAACTCGCCACGATGCCTTTCTCGGTCGCCTCGACACCGATCTGATCTGCAGTGTCACCCGGCTGCACTCGCAGCACCACCGACGGCCCCGAACTACCAGCCGTGAAGTCCTCAGGGGCCACCGGGCCACCGACAAACCGGTCGTACACGAGGAAACCTCCCACTGCGATAACGATGACGAGGATCATCCCCAGCGCCAGCCCGACCTTGCGGCCGCGTCGCTTGCGCTTTCGGGCCGACCGGTCCTGCCGAACCTCCGCTCGTGAACGTCCCACCTCCTGCGGACCGCCACGAGTCACAGCGTGATGAAATTCGCTGCCTTCGTCGACCTGATACCCGATCGGATCCGTCAGCGCTTCGTCGTCGTACTCGTACTTCCCCCGGTCCGTGGACCTTTGGTTGTTCACTCGACCTCCGGCGTTGGATCGGTCTCTGCCGATTTCAGCCGCGCGGACCGCTCATCCAGCCACCCCTGCAGGATTGCGACCGCAGCAGCTTGATCGATGACCGAGCGCTGTGATTTCCCCCGCACACCACTGTCTCGAAGTGCACGCGTCGCAGTTACCGTAGTCAATCGCTCGTCCGACATCCGAATCGGCACGCCGGGCAGTCGCCGCGACAATACTCGTGCAAAACCCTCAGCTGCCTTGACCGCGGATCCACTCTCTCCTCGCAGAGTGCGTGGGAGTCCGATAACCACCTCGACCGCCTCGTACTCGGTGACGATCTCGACGACACGCGCGACGTCGGATGCGTCCGATCCTTTGGGCTTGGACCGCACGACAGTCTCCACCGGGGTCGCGAGTACGCACCGTGGGTCGCTGACTGCAACACCGACACGTACGCTTCCGACGTCGATTCCGATTCGACGTCCGAGGCCGGGATCGTCCGCTCCTGGACGGTCCGGAAGGCCGGGAGGTCGACGAGAGGGATCCGGCACGATCAAGCGCCGACGAGTTCTGCGATCCGGGCACGCACAGCGGCCAATCCATCGGCAATACCGCTTGGATTCGATCCGGATCCCTGTGCGGATTCGGCTTTACCGCCGCCGCGTCCACCGATGGCCGGGCCGAAGCTGGCCACCAGTTCCCCTGCTTTCACACCCGCTTCCTGTGCGCCGGCGTTTGCGGTCACCACGAAGGGGACCTTCCCATCGACATCACCGATAAGGACCACAACCGCAGGTTCGGACCCGAGACGTCCGCGGACGTCGGCAGCGAGACCGCGGAGATCGTTGCCGCCAACGCCGTCGGGGGCGCGCGCTATGACTGCTCGAATGGGTCCCAGTCGTTCGGCACCTGCAGCGAGGCCGCCTGCCGAAGCGAGCACGGAAGCTGCCTTCACAGCCTCCAGTTCCTTCTCCGCCACTCGCAGCTTCTCCACCAGTGTTTCGATCCGGCCTGGCACTTCCTCGGTCGGAACCTTCAGTGAGGACGCGATCCCGGCGAGCAGGGCGCGTTCTTTCGCCAGGTAACGGTACGAATCCAGGCCGACGAATGCTTCGACTCTGCGCACCCCGGAACCCACCGACGACTCGCCGAGCAACGTGACCGGCCCGATCTGCGAGGTGTGTTGTACGTGCGTTCCTCCGCACAGTTCCATGCTGAACGGTCCACCGATGTCTACGACGCGAACCTCGTCCCCGTAGTTTTCCCCGAACAGCGCCATCGCGCCCATGGCCTTGGCGCTGTCGAGGTCGGTAACCAAGGTGTTGACAGCGAGGTCGGCACCGATCGCGTCGTTCGCGACAGCTTCGATGTCGTGTCGCTGAGCCTCGGACAGTGCGCCCTGCCAGGAGAAGTCGAATCTGAGGTACCCGGGCTTGTTCAGCGATCCAGCCTGCGTCGCATTGGGGCCGAGGACCTGCCGCAGTGCCGCGTGCACCATGTGGGTTCCAGAGTGCCCCTGCGTTGCGCCCTTACGCCACGATGGGTCCACGTCGACGCGCACGACGTCGCCTTCGGTGATCTGACCCGATTGGACCGTGACCTTGTGCGTCCATACCTTCTTCGCGATCTTTTGGACGTCTTCCACGTCAGCGCTGAAACCCGGGCCACTGATCGTTCCGATATCGGCGATCTGTCCGCCCGATTCCGCATACAGCGGGCTGCGATCGAGAATGACCTCGACGGACTCCCCCGCTGTAGCCGTCGGGACGCGAACTCCGCCCGAGATCAGGGCAAGCACATTCGCCTCCGAGGACAACTCCTCGAAGCCGGTGAACTCCGTTGCCCCGAGGTCGACGAAGTCCTTGTAGACGGACAGGTCGGCGTGAGCATGCTTACGTGAACGTGCATCTTCCTTCGCGCGCTGACGCTGTTCGGCCATCAGCGACCGGAAGCCGTCCTCGTCTACGTTCAAACCTGCCTCCGACGCCATTTCGAGCGTCAGATCGATCGGGAATCCGTAAGTGTCGTGCAACGCGAACGCCTCGGCGCCGCCGATTGTCTTCTTTCCTGTCGACTTCACCGACTCCGCCGCTGTGTCGAACAGCTTGGAACCGGAAGTGAGGGTCTTGAGAAAGGCAGACTCCTCGCCGACCGAGACAGTGAGGATGCGATCGAAGCCGGTGACGAGCTCCGGGTACGACTGAGCCATTGTGTCGCGGACGACGGTGATGAACTGGCCCATGGTCCGGTCCGGCGCACCGAGCAGACGAGCCGAGCGCACAATTCTGCGCAACAGACGACGCAGCACGTATCCGCGCCCATCGTTGCCCGGGTTGACGCCGTCGGAGATGAGCAGCGCGGCGGTGCGCGCATGGTCTGCGATGACACGGAACCGGATGTCGTCCTCGTGGTTCTTGCCGTACGCCCGGCCGCTCAGTTCCTCGGCTTTGGCAATGACCGGACGAACCAGGTCGGTCTCGTAGACGTTGTCGACGCCCTGAAGCAGGAAAGCCACGCGCTCGACGCCCATGCCGGTATCGATATTCTGCTTCGGCAGCGGCCCGAGGATCTCGAAATCGTCCTTGCTGATTCCCTGACCGCGCTCGTTCTGCATGAAGACGAGATTCCAGATCTCGATATAACGATCCTCGTCGGCCTCCGGCCCACCGTCGACACCGTATTCGGGCCCGCGGTCGTAATAGATCTCCGAGCACGGTCCACAAGGACCGGGAATTCCCATCGACCAGTAATTGTCGGCCATCCCTCGACGTTGAATCCGCTCGTCAGGTATCCCGGCAAGTTCTTTCCACAGCGAAATTGCCTCGTCGTCATCCAGATAGACCGTCACCCAGATCCGCTCAGGATCGAATCCGTATCCGCCGTCGGCCACACTGCCGGTCAGGAGCGTCCAGGCATAGTGGATCGCTTCGCGTTTGAAATAGTCACCGAAGGAGAAGTTGCCGGCCATCTGAAAGAACGTGTTGTGCCGCGTGGTGATGCCGACGTTCTCGATATCGAGTGTGCGGACACACTTCTGAACACTCGTCGCCGTAGCGAACGGAGGTGTCTGCTGGCCCAGGAAGTAAGGAACGAACTGCACCATTCCTGCATTGACGAATAACAGGTTGGGATCGTCGAGCACCAACGAGGCACTGGCCACCTCGGTGTGGCCTGCCTTTACGAAGTGGTCGAGGAAACGCCTGCGAATGTCGTGGGTTTGCACCGGTACAGGTTAACGCGCCGCCGGTGCACCCCGTGTCATCACCACCATTTGCACGTCAACGCGTGCATGTCAGCGGCCACGCACGATGCGGCGTAGCTTGCCTACGCGAGTCGCGATCTCACGCTCCACACCATGATCAGTGGGCGCGTAGTAGTCCACACCCACCAATTCGTCCGGTGGGTACTGTTGCCGGAGAACTCCGCCTGAGTTGCTGTGCGGATACTTGTAACCCACCGCACTCCCGAGCGCTTCCGCCCCTTTGTAGTGCCCGTCCCGCAGGTGGGTGGGTACCTGTCCGGACTTGCCTGCTGCGACATCGGCCATCGCCGCACCGAGCGCAGCGATGACCGCACCGGACTTCGGTGCGGTAGCAAGGTGAATTGTGGCCTGCGCCAACGCCAATCGCGCCTCCGGCATGCCGATGAGCTGCACCGCCGTGGCAGCAGCCATCGCCGTCTGCAACGCAGTGGGATCCGCCATTCCGACGTCCTCGCTCGCATGCACGACAAGTCTGCGTGCGATGAATCGCGGATCCTCTCCGGCTGTGATCATCCGCGCCAGGTAGTGCAGTGCGGCATCGACATCGGATCCCCTGATCGACTTGATGAACGCACTGATGACGTCGTAATGCTGGTCGCCGTCGCGGTCGTACCGCACTGCCGCCTTGTCGACACTCGCTTCGACGGTGGCGAGGTCGAGTGTCGGTCCGGTAGCTGCCCCTGCCGCCGCCTCGAGCGCAGTCAACGCACGACGTGCATCGCCTGCTGCCAACCGGACCAGATGAGCCATCGCGTCGGCGTCGATCGAGACGGTTCCGTCCAGTCCCCGCGGATCGTCAGCGGCGCGAGTGAGCAGCAGTTCGATGTCTGCAGAACTCAACGGGTGCAGTTGGAGCACGAGGGAGCGGGACAGCAACGGTGAGACCACAGAGAAAGACGGATTTTCCGTGGTCGCGGCCACCAGAAGTACGATCCGGTTTTCCACGGCGGCCAGCAGAGCATCCTGCTGGGTTTTGGAGAACCGATGAACCTCGTCGATGAACAGGACGGTTTGCTCACCTGCCGTCAACCGGCGACGAGCCAGGTCGATGACTACTCGAACCTCTTTGACGCCTGCCGACAACGCTGACAATGCCTCGAACCTGCGACCCGTTGCTCCGGAGATGAGCGAGGCCAGCGTGGTCTTGCCGGTGCCGGGTGGGCCGTACAACATCACCGAAGATGCGCCTGAACCTTCGACGAGGCGTCGCAACGGGGCGCCCGGCGCAAGGAGATGCCCCTGTCCGACGACCTCGTCCAAATTCTTGGGGCGCATCCGCACAGCCAACGGAGCGTCCGGTCGGGCGTAGGACCGGCTCGGACGCGGCTCTTCGGCTGCGTCGATGTTCGCCGGACCTCGCTCACCGGGGTCAGGTTCAGCGGAGTCGAAGGTCTCGAACAGACCGCTTTCTTCTCCCTCGTCGAATCCAGCTCCGAAACTCATGCTCACCAGTCGAACGCTACCGAACTACGGGCGGAGTTCAGCGGTCCCACTTCGACCTCAGAGACGCCAGAACTTTCTCGGCGAAATCGGTCACTTCATGGTCGCCGGTACGTTGCGCCTGTTCGAAAAGGATTCGCCAACGCGATATGAGTGCCTCGGACCGTGGAACGGAGAGGTGATGCCGGCGCGCGGCGGCGATCCGCGTGTGGTCGTCGGGCAGAAACCAGTAAGTCGACATCCAGACCCAGATGAGCTGAGCATCGAGGATTTTCGATGCAAGGACCCGGTCGTCGGACAGCTGCGGCCAAATTCCGACAACCTCGGCTCGCCATGCGTCGACCATGGCTTGTGCACGCTCTGCCGAGAGGTCGAAATGGCACAGGCATCCGGGAGAGGACGCCAACGCGTACGTGATGTCGAGGGTGGCGTCTCGAAAGCCACCCCACTCGTAGTCGAGGAAGCGCACACCCTCCCCGTTGACGATTATGTTGTCCGGGCACAGGTCGGACGGGCTGAAGGCACGAAGCGCACCGTGCGCGAACAACCGCCCGCTTCGCTCCACCCGGTCCAGGACCCGTTGCGGAGTGTCCGTCATGCCGAGTTCTTCGGCGAGCATCTTGGGCACGGCAACAAGCGCTTTCGGTATCTGCTCCGAAATGCCATCAGCCGAATGCGGCAGCCCAACACGCCTGAGCAGCGCTGCGAAGTCGTCCTCTCGCCCAGCGGTGGCGGCGTGCATACGTCCGAGTGCTTGCGCCATGGCCATCAGCGAGTTGGTGACCGATGCCGAGTCTGAATGTTTGAGCAATGCAGTGATCGAACTGGCATCGCCTAGATCACTGAGAACGAGCAATCTTGCCCCCAGGTCGTAGGCCAGCAGGGCCGGCCCTGGCCGACTGTCGGTCGCGAGAGCCGTGGTGAATTGATACGACGCCGCCTCACGGAGAAAGGCCGACCTACCGCCGACCGTCTCGGCTTCACTGTGGAGTTCGGTGTCGGTTGCGGTATCTCGAACCTGCTTGATCACCAGGGTTCGAGGCAACTGAAAAGGATTCTCGGAAACTCGAACGCGAAGGACGATTGCCTGTCCACTGCCTCCGAGGTCGACGGGATCGACCAGGGTGACATGTGCACCGGTACGTCGGGTAAGCAGCTGCTCTGCAGCTGCTACCACCTCTGAGACAGGATCTGCCAATGTTGCGGTCATCGCGTACCAAGGTACCCGGTCTGTATGACAAACTATGGCGGCTCCGAGACGTCGAATCAGCTTGTTTCGGACTGACCTGGGGAATCGCCCGATACCAATTTCATCACGACAGGCATCGAACCGGACAGACCGGAAACAAGGGTATCGACACAGGTGGAACTTCCGGCGGTAGTACCTGGATCTTCGGAAAGAGCGATTCGCTTCGACATGTGCACTGCTCGACGCCACGTCAGGCTTGACACATCACAGCCGGTGGGGTTCGCTCACCCTGAAATTGCGTCAGTACGCGACGGCGCGTTCATGGATGAACAACGACTCGAGGGGGATATTTCGTGACCAACCCGCCCAATGATCCGCAGTACGGCGGCGTAGACCCGAATCAGCCGCAGTATCCGCAGAATCCGGGCAACAACTACCCACCGCCCGGCAACTACCCACCGCCCGGCAACTACCCGCCATCGGGGAACTACCCGCCACCCGGCAGTTACCCACCGCCGCCCGCCTCGGGTAATGCCGGGTACGGCCTCGGTTCTCAGTTGCCAGGAGGCGGCCGGCCAGGGGGCTTGGGAGCGCGGTTCGCCGCTCGCTTCATCGACGGCATCATCGTGGCCGTAGTGGCGCTCATCGTCTATGCAATCTCGCCGGACGGGTTCGTCGGGCAGTTCATTCTCGGCCTCGTCACCGCGGTTCTGGGATTCGCTTACTTCACGCTTCTCGAGTCGAGCCGCGGGCAAACGCTGGGCAAGCAACTGCTGGGTCTTCGCACCCTCGGCGCTGCAGGCGGCAACCCCACGCAAGCCGAAGCTGCGAAGCGCAATGCGTTTCTGCTGCTGAACATCGTTCCGGTTCTTGGTGGCTTGCTCGTTTTCGTCGCGTACATCGTCATTGCTGTGACGATCAACTCGAGCCCCATCAAGCAGGGCAAGCACGACGAGCTCGCCGGCGGCACTCAGGTGATCACGCTCAACTGAGCCGAGCCTGGATACAGAGGGAGCTGGCAAGGCGGATCCATCGGGAGAGTCCAGATGGATCCGCTTTCCAGTTTCACCGACCGACGGATACGGGTGTTCAGCCGACTCGAACGGCGCACAATGACCTGAAGTCCCTGAACAAGGAGAAATACCGTGAGCGAGAACCCACCGAACGGCCCGCAGTACGGCAGCACTCCCGACCCCGAACGACCAGACCTGGGGAAGTCTTCACAGCCAGGAGGCGGCAGCGACACCCCACCCGGCAGCACCCCGCCTGGCAATTACCCACCTCAGGGTAACTATCCACCCCCCGGTAACTACCCACCTCCCGGTAACTATCCACCCCCCGGTGGGTACCCGCCTGGGGGCTATCCGCCACCGTCCGGTAACTACCCACCCCCAGCGGGTAACTACCCACCCGGGAACTATCCCCCGCCTCCCGGCAACTATCCCCCGCCTCCCGGCAACTATCCCCCGCCTCCCGGCAACTATCCCCCGCCTCCCGGCAACTACCCCCCGCCACCCGGAAACTACGGGTCGCACGGGTCCGGATTCGGCGGTGGACTGCCCCCGACGCTCGACATCGGCGGGGCGATTTCCTTCGGCTGGAACAAGTTCAAGGACAACGCAGGCGTGTGGGTCGGTATCGTCCTCATCGCGGCAGTCCTTCAGCTGGTTATCAATCTGATCTTCGGCGGATTCGACACGTCCGGGGACTTCTCGTCGAGTTTCGATGTTCTGGGAATCATCGGCACGCTCGTCGGTGCGGTCGTGACATACCTGATCCAGGCTGCGATGGTTCGCGGTGCATTGCACGAGGTCGACGGAACCAAGCCCACGATCGGATCGTTCTTCCAGTTCGCCAATGTGGCAGCGATCATCATCGCCAGCGTGCTGATCGGGGTCATGACGACGATCGGTTTCGTGCTTTTGATCATCCCGGGCATCATCGTGGTGTTTCTGACCTGGTGGACTCTTCAGTTCGTGGTCGACCGCAACGAAGATTCGATCACAGCCATCAAGTCGAGTTTCAGGGCCATTTCGTCGAACGCGGGCCAGTTGTTCTTGCTTGCACTCGCACTCGTCGGAATCAACATTCTCGGCGCGATCCCATGCGGGCTAGGACTACTGGTGACCATTCCGATCACCATCATTGCCTCGACGTACGCCTACCGCATCGTGACGAGCGGACAATCGATCGCCTGAGCTTTCGGTAGAACAAGTAGAAGGACCCCGATTCTCTCGAGAGAATCGGGGCCCTTCTACTTGTGAATTCGACTATCGAGCAGCCGAAGGCTCATCCTTTTCGACCTGCGCGGATTCTTTCTTCTCCGGCTTGGCATCTATGCCGGATTCCTTACGCTGTTGCGGCGTGATCGGCGCCGGTGCGTCGGTCAACGGGTCGACGCCGCCGCCGGACTTGGGGAATGCGATGACCTCGCGGATCGAGTCGACTCCGGCCAGTAGTGCAGTGATCCGGTCCCAACCGAAGGCGATTCCACCGTGCGGTGGCGCTCCGTAGCTGAAAGCGTCGAGCAGGAATCCGAACTTCTCCTGTGCCTCGGCTTCTCCGATTCCCATCACCGCGAACACGCGTTCCTGAATGTCCTTGCGGTGGATACGAATACTGCCGCCACCGATTTCGTTGCCGTTGCAGACGATGTCGTATGCGTAGGCGAGCGCCGAACCTGGGTCGGTGTCGAAGGTCGCCATCGAGTCCGGCTTCGGCGAAGTGAAGGCATGGTGCACGGCCGTCCACGCCCCGGAGCCGACGGCAACGTCACCGCTGGCCGTCGCGTCGGACGTCGGCTCGAACAGTGGCGCATCGACGACCCAGACGAAGGCCCAAGCCTTCGGGTCGATCAAGTCGAGTTTGCGCGCGATCTCACCACGGACTGCACCGAGTAGTCCGCGCGAGCCTTTGATCGGTCCCGCGGAGAAGAAGATTGCATCACCGGGCTTGGCACCGACGTGAGCTGCGAGGCCGTCGCGCTCGGTATCGGTGAGATTCTTCGCTACCGGTCCACCGAGGCTTCCGTCCTCGCCGACGAGTACGTAGGCAAGTCCCTTATGCCCGCGCTGCTTGGCGAATTCCTGCCATTTGTCGAGCTGCTTGCGCGGCTGTGATGCGCCACCCGGCATCACTACCGCTCCGACGTACGGCGCCTGGAATACCCGGAAAGTCGTGTCGGCGAAGAAGTCGGTGCATTCGACGAGTTCGATCTCGAACCGAAGGTCCGGCTTGTCGGATCCGTAACGCCTCATCGACTCGGCGTACGTGATCCGAGGAATCTTGTCGACGATCTCGTAGCCGACCAGTTTCCACAAGGCCGCGAGGATCTCTTCGGCCAGCAGAATGACGTCTTCCTGGGTGACAAAGCTCATTTCGACGTCGAGCTGGGTGAACTCGGGCTGACGATCGGCTCGGAAATCTTCGTCTCGGTAGCAGCGCGCGATCTGGTAGTACCGCTCGATTCCACCGACCATCAGCAGCTGCTTGAACAGCTGAGGACTCTGAGGAAGCGCGTAGAAGCTACCGGGCTGCAAACGTGCAGGCACGAGGAAATCCCGTGCACCTTCCGGCGTGGACCGCGTCAAAGTGGGTGTCTCGACCTCGACGAACTCATGGTGCGCAAGCACACTGCGCGCTGCAGCATTGACATGCGATCGCAGACGGATGGCGCTTCCCGGGCCCTGGCGACGCAGATCGAGGTACCGGTACTTCAGACGAGCTTCCTCGCCCGGCTGCTCATCGAGCTGGAACGGGAGCGGCGCACTCTCGGCGAGAACTTCGATCGCGGATGCGTCGACCTCGACGGCGCCGGTCGGAATCTCGAAATTCTGGTTACCGTCCGGCCTGGTCTCGACCTTGCCGGTCACCTTCACCACGTACTCCGCCCGTAGACGGTGGGCCTGTTCGGCAACGGCGCCTTCACGGAAGACGACCTGAGCGACGCCGGACGCGTCACGAAGGTCGATGAAAATGACACCGCCGTGATCGCGTCGCCGAGCAACCCAACCCGTCAGGGTGACTGTTCGGTCGACGTGCTCGGGTCGAAGTGAGCCGGCGAGGTGGGTGCGCAGCACGGGTTTCCTTTCACAAAATTTCACAAAGCGTGTTCGTCGGTAACCAATCCTACGGAGACACCTACGCCGACCGGAAACGCGATCCCACCACGGCGTGCGAAGCTAGTGCCCGACCACGACCGACAGCCCACAGAATTGACCCCGAAGAGAGGATTTCGGCGATGACCTTCAACGAGGGCGCTCGTATGCAACCTGGCCGGGTGTCGACCGGCGGGGGCGGTGGCGGGCGAGGCGGCAAGCTCGCTCTGGGCGGCGGCGCAGGAGGCCTGGTCATTCTGGTCTTGGCCCTGCTGTTCGGAGGAGATCCGGGGTCCGTTCTCGGTCAACTCAGCGGCTCTACCGACAATGCAGGTCAGTCGCAGGCAGGCGGCACAGTGGAGAACTGCGAGACGGGCGCCGACGCGAATGCCGCTATCGACTGCCGCGTGAGTTTTACCGTTGGCAGTCTCGACACGGTATGGGAATCCGAACTCCAGTCGCAGACCGGGGTTGCGTATGTTCAGCCGGCCGTTGAGCTGTTCACCGGTTCGATCAGCACGGGCTGTGGCAACGCGACCAGTGCCGTCGGCCCGTTCTACTGCCCGGCCGACTCGACGGCCTATTTCGACTCGAGCTTCTTTCAGGTTCTCGTCGATCAGTTCGGATCCAGCGGGGGGCCTCTGGCAGAGGAATACGTGGTGGCACACGAGGTCGGCCACCATATTCAGAATCAGCTCGGCGACATCGGCCGCGCGCAGGCGGATCCACAGGGCCCGCAATCAGGTGCTGTCCGGGTCGAGCTGCAAGCGGACTGTTACGCAGGGGTCTGGGCGAATCATGCTGCGACGATTCCCGCGCAGGACACCGGTGTTCCCTTCCTTGCTCCGTTGACCGACACCGATATTCGCGACGCCTTGTCCGCAGCGTCCTCGGTCGGCGACGATCGGATACAGCAGGCGTCGAGTGGGCGGGTCAATCCGGAGGGTTGGACTCATGGGTCGTCCGAGCAACGACAGAAATGGTTCCTCGCGGGTTATCGGACGGGCGAGGTCGCGGCCTGCGATACGTTTTCGGCGCGAGATCTGCTCAACCCTCCCGCGCTCACCCGGTGACGATCAGAACAACGTGAGGGCAGCGACCGGTACGGATAGTTTCGATACTGTCCCTGCCGGAGTGTTCTCCGGCAGGGATCGAGTGTCCTCGGGTGCAAATCCGTGTCGGACGAGCAGCGGGTCGATTCGTTCGCGAAACCATCTCGTGTATTCGGGTGTGACGTACGCACCGCGACCGTATAGCTGCCGATATCGCCGGACCAAGGCAGGGTGTTGCTCGGCCAGCCAGGACATGAACCAATCCTTGGTCGTGGACCGCAAGTGCATCGGCATCGCGGTCACCGAAGTGGCGCCTGCCTCTGCCAACGCCTCGAGCAGTCCGTCGAGCTGCTTGGCTCCGTCGGTCAGGAACGGGATGACCGGTGCCACCATTACGGCACACGGCAAACCTGCCTCCCGAATCGAACGGATCAGATCCAGCCGGGCCCGCGGACTCGGAGTCCCTGGTTCCAATTGCTTCTGCAGATCCGGGTCGTGGATAGCGAGGCTGATACTGATGCGCACGTCCACCTCCCGAGCCGCGAGCGTCAGCAGTGGTAAGTCACGCCTCAGCAACGTGCCTTTGGTCAGAATCGAGAACGGTGTACCGGACTCCGTCAGCGCTCGGATGATGCCCGGCATCAGCCGGTAGCGGCCCTCTGCGCGCTGATAGGGATCGGTATTGGTTCCCAGCGCAACCGGTTCACACTTCCACGATCTGCGGGAGAGTTCCTTGCGGAGCACCGCAGCAATGTTGGTCTTGACGACGATCTGCGAATCGAAATCGTTGCCGGAGTCCAGTCCGAGATATTCGTGGGTGGGGCGGGCGAAGCAGTAGCGGCACGCATGCGAACAACCGCGGGCAGGGTTGATCGTCCAGGTGAACGGTAGCGAGGCATCACCGGAAATCTTGTTCAATGCGCTCTTGCACAGCACCTCGTGGAAGGTGATGCCGTCGAACTCCGGCGTTTGCACACTGCGCACCAGGCCTGCACGTTCCAAACCCGGTAGCGCGTCCGCGTCGGCAGCGTCGAGTGTCTGTCCTGCCCATCGCATGCACATAGTCGAACATTTGTTCTAGAACATGTCAAGATGCAACGAGGCGAATGACTTTCACGCTGCGGCACAGCGCATACGCACAAGCGCCGAAGGATAGCGTGTACCCACTGCCCGAATCAGAAGGAGCGTTCCTCGACGTGACTGCACCGAATATCCCGACCCTCGAACCGATCCTGCGACTCGGTGTGACTCTCGGAGTTCCGATCGACATCGGTGGTGTACCCACGGGAGAACGAGTCGTCATCCCCGTTCTCGGCGGCGCGGCGCCCGGACCGGACATCGAAGGCACACTGGCAGGCACTTCGTCCGTCTTCGGGTTGACACGATCGGATGGCTGCACCGAGTTCAGCGCCGAGCTCACACTCGAACTGACGATGGGAGGATATCTTTCGCTGTCGTACCGTGGGCTTCAGTTCGGCCCGGCCGACGTCATCGAGGCCTTGGGAGGGACCGAGGAAGTCGATCCGGCCACGTACTACTTCCGCGGAACTCTGAGCATCGCGACCTCGGTGCCGCAGTTCACCTATCTCAACCGTGCACTGGTGGTGACATCCGGCTCACGATCGGCCGAAGCTGTTGTGCTCGACGCATTCCTGGTGACCTGACCCGTCAGCTCGGCAATTCGGCGACTTCGCGATCGGTCAAAGTGGCTAGCGGAGTTCTTCCCGTCGAGCGGACCAGCTCGATGGCTCGAAACAGGGGCCGCTCGTGCAGGCCCGCGTCGCGCGCTTCTGCCTTGAGCTGATCGACCAGAACCGATGCGATCGCCGCCGCCGGTACCAACTCGGTTGTCCAGAGCGCGTCGGCGAGCTTGCGCAAGGACAGGATCGGCAGCTCTCGGCCACCGCCCTGGGTGTAGAGCGCGAGCGCGATCGTGACGCGAGAGTTGCCGTCGTACAACCGGAGAGAGACGTTGTCGATCCGAGCGGTCCGCACCTGAATCTCGGCTGTGACGACCTTCGGCACCGACAGCTGCTTCGTCCCGAATCCGCCGCGGACATGAATAGTATTGCCGCTCAACCATGTTCTACGCCGCAGCACTATCCACGTCGAGACCACCGTCGGCACCAAGACAATGGCTCCGAGTACGACTGCCACAACCACGGGCAGGAAGAAGCTCGCGATGATCGCGAGCAGGATCGCGACTACTACCGCGCCGGCCATGATTTTCATCAGCCGTGGTCTGATGAATTCGACTGGGACCAAATCGAGATCGACGTGATCCGAGCCGTCAGTCGGCAAGACGGACCTCGAGATGATCGACGACGCCGTCCAGCGAAACCTGCTGCTGTTCACCGGTGGCAAGTTCTTTGACAACGATGGACGTCTCGGCAAGCTCTTTGTCGCCGAGTACCAAAGCGAAGCGCGCTCCCGACCGATCCGCTGCCTTCATTGCTCCCTTCACGCCACGATTTCCGTAGGCCAGGTCGACGCTGATTCCCTTTTTCCGCAACTCCCCCGCAATGGCTACGATCTTCGCTTTCGCTTCCAGACCGAGCGGAACTCCGAAGACTGCGCATCGGGCGGAAGCACCTGCCGATTTGCCCTCGGCTGCGAGCGCGAGCATCGTACGGTCGACGCCGAGCCCGAATCCGATACCTGAAAGCTCCTGGCCACCCAGCTGCGCCATGAGGCCGTCGTAGCGGCCCCCGCCGCCGATTCCGGACTGGGCACCGAGGCCGTCGTGCACGAATTCGAATGTGGTCTTCGTGTAGTAGTCGAGCCCTCGCACCATGCGCGGATTGACCACGTAGGTAACTTTCATCGCGTCGAGGTGGGCGAGCACCTCATCGAAGTGCGCCTTGGCGGAATCGGAAAGATGATCGAGCATCAGCGGCGCGTCGGCGGTCATCTCGCGGACTTCCGGCCGCTTGTCGTCCAGCACACGTAGCGGGTTGATCTCCGCGCGGCGTCTAGTGTCCTCGTCGAGCGGCAGGGCGAACAAGAACTGCTGCAGCAGCTCTCGGTATTGCGGGCGACAGGTGTCGTCACCGAGAGAGGTGATCTCGAGCCTGAAGTCGGTCAACCCGACACTACGAAACCCGGTGTCGGCGACGGCGATCACTTCGGCGTCCAGAGCTGGATCGTCGACACCGATCGCCTCGACTCCCACTTGTTGCAGTTGACGGTAGCGACCGGCCTGCGGCCGCTCGTAGCGGAAGAAGGGTCCGGCATATGCCAGCTTCACCGGAAGTGCCCCTCGATCGAGGCCGTGTTCGATGACCGCGCGCATCACCCCGGCAGTGCCTTCCGGCCGCAGGGTGACCGATCGGTCCCCTCGATCGGCGAAGGTGTACATCTCCTTGCTGACCACATCGGTCGACTCGCCGACGCCGCGGGCGAAGAGGCCGGTGTCCTCGAATATCGGCAGTTCGATGTGCCCGTACCCCGCATTTCGCGCTGCGGTCAGTAGCCCCTCTCGAACAGCGACGAACTCGGCGGAGTTCGGCGGAAAGTAGTCGGGAACACCCTTGGGTGCAGAGAAGGTCGTCGGCTTGCTCACGAGTGCATATTTCCTTGTTCGGGACCGGACAGTCCAACGAGAAACGGATTGGACGCGCGTTCTTGGCCGATGGAGCTCTGGCCGCCATGTCCGGGAAGGATCACGGTGTCGTCGGCCAGCGGTAGCAGAGACCGGCCTATCGAGCGGAGTAGCTGATCATGATCACCACCGGGGAGGTCGCTGCGGCCGATCGAACCGGCGAAGAGAGTGTCCCCGGTCAAAGCAATGGACACATCCCCGTCCGGCGCATCGATCGTTGTCGTGAATACCACCGAACCCTGAGTGTGGCCCGGCGTCCGCAGTACGCCGAACGTGATTCCTGCGAGTTCGAGAGTCATTCCGTCCTCGAGATCGAGCACCTCGTCCGGCTCGTGGAACTCGGCGTCACCCAACATTGCAGCCAACGCCGGCCCGGTCCCTCGAATCGGATCCGAGAGCATGTAGCGGTCCTCTGCCTGGATGTATGCGGGGATCCCGAACTTTCTGCAGACGGGTTCCACGGACCAAGTGTGATCGAGGTGTCCATGGGTGAGGAGCACGGCGACCGGCGTCGTATTCGAGGAGTTCAGAAACTCGAACAGGGGCTCTGCCGCATCCTGACCGGGATCGACGACGACGCATTCTTTTGCCCCGTCCTGGGCGAGGATGTAGCAGTTGGTCTGAAACATTCCCGCCGGGAATCCGGTGACGAGCACAGCTGTAGCTCCTAGATCGGTCTGGCACGGTCTTTTCTCCAGCCTAGTTGCACGGCGTCCACACTGGCATCGCCAGTGCCTGGCGCTGCGCGCCTGCGGTGCCCGTCAGAGTGTTCTCAGGATGTAATGGCACACTCACTGACGGCCGGTTTCGGCTCCGAACAGCCGGATCGAGCGCCGGTAATCGATCGAGGACAAGCGGGAGGACAGGCGAATTGCCCAGCAACGAGCAACGGCGTGAGGCAGCGAAAAGAAAGCTCGAGCGACAACTCGAACACCGAGCAGAGCGAGCCAAGAAGCGTAAACAGCTGACGATCGCCGGGTCGGTTCTGGGCGTGGCCGTCGTAGTCGGCGCGGTCGCAGTCGTTTTCGCGATCACCCGAGGTGGCGACGAACCCGAGACGACTGCATCGGACACTCCTTCGGCAGACACGCTCATCACCGACGGCCGCTCCGAGCCGCTTCCGGAGACCGTGAACTGCGCGTATCCGGCGGCACAGGCACCGGCGGCGAAGCCGAACACACCACCACGCACCGACGCGATTCCGACGAGCGACGAGCCCCTGAGCTACAGCATGGAAACCTCGCAGGGCAACATTGGACTCACGCTGAACAACCCGCAGGCACCGTGCACTGTCAACAGCTTCGTTTCACTGGCAAACCAGGGATACTTCGACGGAACCACCTGCCACCGTCTCACGACGTCTGCAGGGTTGCAGGTGCTCCAGTGCGGCGATCCTGCGGGCACGGGTCAAGGCGGACCCGGTTACGAGTTCGCGGACGAGTTCCCGGTCGACCAATACAACGTCGGCGACCCTGCAGCCGGCCAGCCGATCTCCTATCCCCGCGGCACCCTTGCGATGGCAAACGCCGGGCCCGGAACCAATGGAAGCCAGTTCTTCCTCGTCTTCGGTGATTCGAAGCTGCCTCCCGCGTACACGGCGTTCGGAACCATCGACGAGACGGGTCTGCAGACTCTGGACAAGGTCGCAGCAGGCGGGGTCGAAGGCGGCGCCCAGGATGGAAAACCGGCCCTTCCCGTCGACATCACGAACGTGGTGAGCGACCTGTGATCACACGCTCGGCTCTGTTCGTGGCTGCCGGCGCGGTAGCCATGCTCGTGGCCGGGTGCTCTTCGGACACATCGGGCACCGCGACATCCACGACGACGGCAGCATCGACGCCGAAGGCGACCAGCGCCGCACCCGAGCCGGAGTTGGACCTGAGCCAATTCGGGGTGCTACCTGCGGTCCCTACGCCCCAAGCGCCGACAACCACCTGTGACTATCCCGCGGCGACGCCTGCCGTCCGAGACAACACCCCTCCGCCGACGGCCGATGTGCCCACACAAGGGACAGTCGAGGTAGCGATGACGACGAGCCAGGGGCCGATCGGATTGACCTTGGACCGGGCCGAAGCACCCTGCACTGTCAACAGCTTCACCAACTTGGCCGCTCAGGGGTATTTCGACGACACCCCGTGCCATCGTCTGACCACCTCCCCTGGTTTGAAGGTTCTCCAGTGTGGTGATCCCTCGGGCAAGGGAAGCAGGGGTCCGGGTTACGAATATCCGAACGAATACCCGACCACGGCGTTCCCCGCCGATGATCCCGCCGCGTCGACGCCGGTTGTGTACCCACGCGGAACGGTCGCGATGGCGAATGCCGGACCCGACACGAACGGCAGCCAGTTCTTCCTCGTCTACGAGGACTCGGTGCTGCCTCCGCAGTACACCGTCTTCGGGACGATTTCTGCCGAGGGACTCGCTACGCTCGACAAGGTCGCTGCAGCAGGGGTGGCAACTCCCGGTGGCGACGGCGCCCCGAACGCAGCTGTGACGATACAAACCGTCACCTAGAACCTCCACCGGCTCGGTCGAGCGCGCGTACACGCCGCTCGACCGCGCCCGTGGAGCCTCAGGCCGCCGAGGTCAGGCGGTAGACGTCGTAGACGCCTTCGACGTTGCGGACGACGTTGAGAACGTGTCCCAAATGCTTCGGGTCGCCCATCTCGAAAGTGAACTTGCTGATGGCGACTCGATCCCCTGAGGTCGCCACCGATGCCGACAGAATGTTGACTTTCTCGTCAGCCAGAGCCTTCGTGACATCGGAAAGCAGTCGGTGCCGATCAAGGGCCTCGATCTGGATGGCAACCAGGAAGACGGACGACGCCGAAGGCGCCCACTGCACATCGACGAACCGTTCGGACTGCTCCTCCAGCGACTTGGCGTTGGTGCAGTCGGTTCGGTGCACGCTGACCGATCCTCCGCGGGTGACGAATCCGAGGATCTCGTCACCCGGAACCGGAGTACAGCATTTCGCCAACTTCGCCACGATGCCTTCCGAGCCCGAGACGAGCACGCCGGCGTCACCGACCGGTCGGGCCCGAGTGGGAATCGTCGACGGTGTCGAACGTTCGGCAAGCTCTTCCTCGACGTCGCCCACCCCGCCCAGGTGAGCAACCAGGCGTTGTACGACGTGCTGGGCAGATACGTGGCTTTCACCGACCGCCGTGTACAGCGCGGAGACATCCACATAACGCAATTCGTGCGCGATGGTGGACATCGATTCCGCGTTCATCAGACGCTGAAGCGGTAGACCTCCGCGACGGACTTCCTTGGCGATCGAGTCCTTACCCGCTTCCAGTGCCTCCTCTCGGCGTTCCTTGGCGAACCACTGTCGGATCTTCGATTTGGCACGCGGAGAGACTACGAAACCTTGCCAATCACGGCTGGGACCCGCGGTGACGGCCTTGGAGGTGAAAACCTCGACCACCTCGCCGTTGTCCAAGGTGCGTTCCAGTGCGACGAGCCTGCCGTTGACGCGTGCTCCTATGCAACGGTGCCCGACTTCGGTGTGGACCGCGTATGCGAAGTCGACCGGGCACGAACCCGCAGGCAGGGTTACAACGTCACCCTTCGGGGTGAACACGAAGATCTCTTTGACTGCGAGGTCGTACCGCAAAGATTCGAGGAACTCCCCCGGATCCGCTGCCTCACGCTGCCAGTCGAGCAGTTGACGCATCCAGGCCATGTCGTCGACCTCGGCGTTGTCGTTGCCGTGCTTGCCTCGGGTCTCCTTGTATCGCCAGTGCGCGGCAATACCGAACTCCGCTGTCCTGTGCATCTCCCGGGTGCGGATCTGCACCTCGAGCGGTTTTCCTTCGGGCCCGACCACAGTCGTGTGAAGCGATTGGTAGACGCCGTATCGGGGCTGGGCGATGTAGTCCTTGAATCGCCCGGCCATCGGCTGCCACAACGAGTGCACGACGCCGACAGCCGCGTAGCAATCACGAATCTCGTCGCACAGAATACGAACGCCGACGAGGTCGTGAATATCGTCGAAGTCGCGGCCTTTGACGATCATCTTCTGATAGATCGACCAGTAGTGTTTCGGGCGCCCCTCCACCACGGCGCTGATGCGCGACGCCGACAACGATGCGTTGATCTCCGCTCGAACCTTCTCGAGGTACGTGTCACGGGACGGCGCTCGGTCCGCGACCAGTCGGACGATCTCGTCGTACTTCTTCGGGTGCAGGATTGCGAACGCCAAGTCTTCGAGCTCCCACTTGACCGTCGCCATCCCCAACCGATGAGCAAGCGGCGCAATAACTTCCAAGGTCTCCTTGGCCTTACGCGCCTGCTTTTCCGGCGGGAGAAACCTCATCGTCCGCATATTGTGGAGTCGGTCGGCGACCTTGATCACCAACACGCGGGGATCGCGTGCCATGGCAATGATCATCTTGCGAATGGTCTCGCCTTCGGCCGCGCTGCCGAGCGCTACTTTGTCGAGTTTGGTGACCCCATCGACGAGATGCGCGACCTCCTCACCGAACTCCTCGGTGAGTTGCGCGAGCGAGTATCCCGTGTCCTCGACAGTGTCGTGCAGCAGAGCAGCGACAAGCGTGGTCGTATCCATCCCGAGCTCCGCGAGAATGTTCGCCACTGCAAGCGGATGCGTGATGTAGGGGTCGCCCGACTTGCGCATCTGCGTGGCGTGCCGCTCGTCAGCGACATCGTAGGCACGTTGCAGCAACGCGAGATCGGCCTTCGGGTACAGGTCCCGATGCAGACTGACAAGAGGCTCGAGAACCGGTTTGACGGCAGCCGAGCGACCAGCGGTGATCCGGCGGGCCAGACGAGCGCGAACCCTTCTCGATGCCGACGTAGGAACAGCCGCCACAGACCCGCGTCCGGCTGTCGGCGGGACGGCTGGAACGGCCGTATTCGATTCGGGCGTCGCGGAATCCGAAGCGGGCCGTTCGGGCGAGGGTTGGTCGAGGTAACTGGTCACGCTGATCGCCTCCTGCCGCGTTTGAGTTCATGGCCTGGTCTTGCACCGGGCACACACGCTCCGTGGTCCGACTTTAGTCCTCACACATTTTTCAAGGAGGTGAGCGGGTACCCATCGCACCTGGAGCGGCCTTGAAGCTCCGCTATCTCCAGTACGACGGCAGCTCCTACGACCTGTGCCCCACGTGCGCGCAACAATGTCGCCGTCGCGGCGATCGTGCCCCCGGTCGCCAGCACATCGTCGACGACGAGGACACGCCTACCTACCAAGTCGATGGATTCGGGGATCTCCAGTTGGGCGGATCCATATTCGAGCTCGTACCGCTGCGATACGACGGGCGGAGGAAGCTTGCCGGCTTTGCGCACCGCGAGTACACCGGATCCGAGCGCAAGCGCTACGCCGGCACCGAGCAGAAATCCGCGAGCGTCGATACCTGCCACGAGATCCGCGCCCGTTCCAGCCACTGCCAGCGCTTCGATGACCGCCGAGAGTCCGTCCGCATCGGCGAACACCGGTGTCAGATCGGCGAAACGTACGCCCTGGACCGGGAAGTCGTCCGCCCAGCGGACCAATCGGTCGATGTTTGCCGAGGCGGTCTCGGCCAACGCGTTCACGTTGAAAGTTGTCTCACTGTGTTTGCTCACCGGAGGAGTATCCACCGATCCATATTCCAGCCCGCACCCGCCGCGGTCGGATTGGCGACGACGTTCTTCATCCCGTCCGATACGAGGAGCGTCCTCGGCTGGTTGAACAGCGGCAACGACGGCATATCGTTCCACAGGATGCTCTCGCCCTCCGTCGCTACCGCGAGAGAAGTTGCGTCGGATGTATCGACGGCAAGCTGATCCACGATCGCATTCACCCGACTGTTGTCGTAGCCGCCCACGTTGCTACCGACGCCACCACGCAGGCTGTACCGGGCAGCCGCGTCGGACACGGCGCCAGCCGCTCCCGACGCCGACGCGGTCGATCCGAGTACCACGTCGACTTCGCCACGCTGGAGGGCGGAGGGCGAGAACTGAGCGGACGATGCGTCGACAACGTTGATTCCTGCTGGACCGCACGAGGCAGCGATAGTGGACACAATGTCCCCGCGACGTGCATCCGGAGCGAGGTAACCGATCCGGATTGTCGGGTTGGTCACACCGGCGGCCCGAAGTTCGGACGACGATGCGGTCGTGTCCGGCTGGCGATAACGCCCGGCCGCAGTAGCCGACACCGGCGGGTAGAGCAGGGTATCGGACTGCACAAGTCTGGCGTCGACGACGCCGGATCCGATCCCGACACTCTTGTCGTATCCGGAATGCCCTACCTCGTCGAACAGCTGCTGACGAGGAATGCACGAGGCAAGCGCTCGCCGCACCGCCGGCGAAGAAAGGGTTCCTCCGGTAGCCAACGTCAACTGTTCGACACCCTTGGAGGGAAAGTCGGTGCGGTCGAAGCCGTCGGTGGGTTCCTCTCCCCCGGCACCGGAGTCGACGACCTCGAGATCGCCTGCTTCGCTGCGCGCCGGGATGTCGGTTCCCTTGGGCCAGATGATGATTCGTTCCGTCTCGGGTGGGACGCCCCACCACTTGTCATTGGCTACCAAAACCAGCCCACCGTCGGCGGTATAGGAATCGACACGGTACGGGCCGTTGGACGGCATCAGGGATGTATCGATCGCGTCGGGAGCGAAGTTCCAGCCGGTGTTCCAGAAATCGGCGATCCGGCCCACCGCGTCCAAATCCCCACTGTCGATCGGGTCGACGATGTTGGGGACGTTCGCTGCACGCGCGACGACGTGTGCCGGGAGCAGCGATGTCGCACCGAACAAGCTGCGCCAGTCCAGGTAGGACCGCCCCGGCGCAAAGGTCACGGTGGCTTCCTTCGTACCGGTCACACAGTCGACTTTGTCGATGTCGGAGTACCCCGCAGTCGACGCAGCGTCGAACAGCGAAGAATTGCCCTCACCGGAGGTGAAACGGCCGCTCTGGGCAGCCCAGGCCAACACGAGGTCGTCGCAGGTCATCGGGACGCCGTCGGAGTAGACAGCCTGTGGAGCGATCACGTAGCGAACGGTCAGCGCAGCGGCGGGCACCACCGCCGCGCTTCCGATGTCGTTGTCGGACAGCGCCTCTCCCTCGGGTCCGAGATAGGTGAATCCGGTCTGGACGCGCGGGAACGCCTGGCGCGCCCCGGACGCGGCGCCGTCCACAGTTCGAGCGTTGTACGTGGACACGACGTTGTCGACGGCGTACCCGATGGACGGAACTGGATCCTCGGACGCCGAGCACCCCGCGGCCGTAGCCACGGTGACGGTGGCAGCCAGTCCAGCCGCCACCGCCTTTGCGACAGTTGTTCGACAGACTCGCACGTGATCAACGCCTCTTCTTGTTGCGCTTTCCTGTAGGCCTCGAGCCTGGCTGCGGTGTGGCCGGCGCGGGCACGGTAGCGGCCGAGGACTCGACCATGCCGACGACGCCTCCGCGCTGTGCAACCTCAGCTCGTTTGGCCATCACCTTCTTGGTATGACCGGCGACCGGCCCCCACTTTTCCTTGATGGTCACGAGCAGCGGTGTTGCGAAGAAGATAGACGAGTACGCGCCCACGATCATGCCCACCAACTGTACGAGTGCGAGGTCCTTCAGCGTTCCGACTCCGAGCAGCCATACGGCGACGACCATCAAAGCCAGCACCGGCAGTACGCCGATCACCGTCGTGTTGATCGAGCGCATGAGCGTCTGGTTGACAGCCAGGTTCGCCTGTTCCGCATAGGTCTTGCGCCTGAGATTGAGAATCCCCCTCGTGTTCTCTTCGACCTTGTCGAACACCACCACGGAGTCGTAGAGCGAGAAGCCGAGGATGGTCAACAAACCGATCACTGTCGCGGGTGTGACCTCGAACCCGACCAGCGAATAGACACCGGCCGTGACGAACAGATCGAACACCAGTGCCGCGAGGGCAGCAATCGCCATGTCCCGCTCGTACCTGATGGAGATATAGATACTGACGATGACGAGGAACACCAGCAGCGCGATCAGTGCTTTCTGGGTGATCTGTCCGCCCCAGGTTTCGCTCACATCGGAGATGCTGATCGCATTCGGGGACGCAACTCCGTTCCCGTCGACCGGTTCGAAAGAATCGAACAGAGCGGTCTTGACCGAATTCACTTCGGCAGCATCGAGCGCCTCGGAACGAACCTGCACGGTGGCAGCGGCACCGGAACCGACGGTCTGTACCGACACCGGATCGAATCCGAGGGTGTCGGCGAATACTTTCTCGACCTGCTCGGTACTGACGTTGTCGGCGGCCGGGATCTGAATCCGGGTACCGCCTTCGAAATCGATTCCAAGGGTGAATCCACGGACGGCGATGCTCAACAGGCAGATCAAGACGATCGTTCCGGTCAAGATGTAATAGAAGCGACGTCGACCGACAATCTCGAAGGCTCCAGTGCCCGTGTACAGACGATTCATCCAACTGTGCTGCGGCTGATCCATCTGCTCGGCACCGGAATCCGTCAGCAGTGTCGAGGTCGGTTCTGAAGTGTTCTTCTCCGGTGAATCGGACATATCACGCCCCCTTGGTCGACGCGTCGGCCGAGACCGTACTCGATGTCGTTCGGGCAGCCGCCCGCTTGCGTTCTTGCGCGACCTCTGCCACTGCACCGAGGCCGTTGACACCTGGTTTCGACCAGAATTTCGACTTCGTGCACAGGTAGACCAGCGGCCAGGTCACCAGGAAGACGACCACTACGTCGAGGATCGTCGTCAGGCCGAGAGTGAAAGCGAAACCTCGAACCTGCCCGACAGCAAGTGCATAGAGCACCGCAGCGGCGATGAAGCTGACCGCGTTTCCGGACAGGACTGTCTTTCGCGCACGTGCCCAGCCTCGCGGCACCGCAGATCTGAAGCTTCGACCCTCACGAATCTCGTCCTTGATTCGTTCGAAGAACACGACGAACGAGTCCGCTGTCATGCCGATACCGATGATCAACCCGGCAATGCCTGCCAAGTCGAGGGTGAAGTTGATCCACCGCCCGAGCAAAACCAGAATTCCGTAGACCATCAGGCCTGCCAGCACCAGCGACAGTGCCGTCAACAGGCCCAACGCGCGGTAGTAGACGAGGCAGTAGAGCAGGACCAGCACCAGACCGATGGCGCCGGCGATCAAACCTGCCTCCAACGACGCAAGCCCAAGCGTCGCGGACACTGTTTCTGCTTCCGACGAGGCAAAGGACAGCGGCAGTGAACCGTATTTCAGGGTGTTCGCCAACTCCGAGGCGCTCTGCGCGGTGAACTGGCCGGTAATCGAGGTGGCGCTCCCGGCAGGTGTCGCACCCTGGATCTGCGGTGCACTGACGACCTTCGAGTCGAGTGTGAACGCCGCCTGCTTGCCGATGTTGGCGCCGGTGAACTTCGCCCAGGTGTTACTACCTTCCGAGTCGAAACTCAGACTGACCTCGTGGCGTGACTGTTGGCTGTTGAAGCCCGACGTAGCATCGTCGATCTGCTGACCGTCGATGATGCTCGGCCCGAGTACATACACGGAGGTGCCGTCGGTCGAGCACGCGACGAGGGGCAATGCGGGATCGTCGTTGCCTTGCAGTGGATCGGGTGCATTGCAATCGATCGTTGCGAGGGCGGCCTGCTGAACCTGAGGGTCCTCGCTCTGCCGTAGCGCCTTCGCCTCGGTGATCTGATTGGCTGCCTGATCGGCTTCGGAGACCTCCGTGGGTGTCACTGCCGCCGGAGCGTCGGGGCTGCCTTGATCGCCGGTGGCAGGGGCCGCCGGGACCGGATCGACCGCGCTCGGGTCCTGTGCCGGGAACGGACGGCCCTGAGGTACCGACTCGCCGACCGGGGCCTGCTCGCCCGCCGCGGGCGCAGGTGTTCCGTTCGCAGGGGCTTGCTCTCCTGGCGCCGGCTGTCCTGCCGCCGGTTGCGCTGCGGTCAACACTGGACGAATGAAGAGCCGTGCGGTCTGGCCGAGCGAACGTGCCTGCGAACTGTCGTCACCGGGAACGGTGATAACGAGATTGTCGCCGTCGATCACCACTTCGGACCCGGACACACCGAGCCCGTTCACGCGAGTCTCGATGATCTGCTGCGCCTGCTTCAGAGAGTCCTGACTCGGCTGACTGCCGTCAGGTGTCCTGGCGGTAAGCGTGACACGCGTGCCACCCTGCAGGTCGATTCCCAACTTGGGAGTTGGCGACTTGTCTCCGGTGAAAAAGACCAGCGCATACACAGCGGCCATCAATACCGCGAAGACGGCGAGATAGCGGGCTGGATGCACCGATCCGCTGGAAGGTGCCACGGTGTGTGATTCTCCTCTTGGCGTGGGACAACATGCGGTCGATCAGGGGACGCAAGCGGTCTGATGTCGGGTGATACGCGTCGGAACAGGTGATTCCAGACGAGCTGGGCAGCATGTGCGCGGCAAGCGAAACCGCTGCCGGAGTTTCTCCGGCAGCGGTTTCGTTCACAGGTCGATCACTCTTTTTCGAGACGACGTGCGCTCTGCTCCACGGTCTCTTCCGAAGACGACGGGGATACGTCCTTCTCGAGTGTCGTGCTTTTCTCGAGCGACGGAGTCGCATCGTCGGACTCGATGACGTCCGCGGATCCGGCGACGTCGGAATCGAGATCGTCGACATCAGGGGGCAAGACCTCTTTCACGACGGCGCGCGACCATGTCGTCACGATGCCGTCGGCGATCTCGAGGTCCACTGTGTCGTCTTCGACCAGCACCACCCGGGCGTACAGACCGGCTGTGGTGACCACTTCGTCACCGATCTTCAGCGAATCCTGCAGAGTCTGAGTCTGGGCAAGAGCCTTCTTCTGGCGCCGGACGTTCAGGAACATCGGCACGAGCAGAGCCACGATGAGAAGGGGGAATAGCAGTTCCATCTTTTACGTCAGTCCTCGAAGTTTCGGTTGTCTATCGGTTTCGGCTTTCATGCCCACGGTGTCTTCATGGTGGTTTCTTACGTTCGCGTACAGCCGAAGTAGGCGACAATTCGGTCACCACGGCTGTACTGAAGAACCACGCAAAGGACCAGTGTGCCATTACCGGACCCACGATCCGGTCAGCTCCCACCGATTATCAGCAGATTATTCGGATAACTCCTGCTGAGCCTCGTTGGTTCGAACGGAAATTCCGCCGATGGCCAGATCGGGCGGCGGTACGAGTCCAAGGTGTAGCCATGCCGCAGCAGTGGCGACTCGACCACGGGGTGTGCGGGCGACCATCCCTGCGCGAACCAGAAAGGGCTCGCATACTTCCTCGACGGTTGCCGGTTCTTCCCCGACGGCCACAGCAAGAGTGGACACTCCCACCGGTCCGCCGCCGAAACTACGAATCAGCGCGCTGAGCACCGCTCTGTCCAACCGGTCGAGACCGAGTTGGTCGACGTCGTAGACGACGAGAGCCGCGCGGGCTGTGGCCTTGGTGATGGTGCCGTCACCGCGTACTTCCGCGTAGTCACGAACTCGGCGCAGAAGCCGGTTGGCGATGCGCGGTGTGCCTCGCGAGCGGCCAGCGATCTCGGTGCACGCAGCCTTGTCTATCGGAACACCGAGTATGCCCGCCGATCGCTGGAGAATCAGTTCCAATTCCGCAGGTTCGTAGAAGTCCATGTGCGCGACGAACCCGAAACGATCACGTAGCGGTCCGGTCAGCGCTCCCGATCGAGTAGTTGCCCCTACCAGGGTGAACGGTGCTACTTCGAGGGGAATCGACGTTGCTCCCGGACCCTTTCCCACCACGACGTCGACCCGAAAGTCCTCCATGGCCAGGTAGAGCATTTCCTCTGCCGGTCGCGCAATCCGATGTATTTCGTCGATGAAGAGGACATCACCCTCGACGAGATTGCTGAGCATCGCCGCTAGATCGCCTGCTCGCTCGAGCGCCGGTCCCGACGTGAGACGCAACGAGGTGTTCAACTCTTGCGCGATGATCATGGCCATCGAGGTCTTACCCAGGCCCGGCGGACCGGACATCAAAATGTGATCGGGGGTACTGCCGCGCAGCTTGGCGCCTGTCAACACCAACTGCAGTTGCTCACGCACGCGTGGTTGGCCGATGAAATCGGTGAGGGTCTTGGGCCTCAGGCTCGTCTCGACATCTGCGTCGTCCGCGATCAATCCGGCCGCGAGCTGAGAGTCTGCGAATTCCTCTTCCGGATCTCCGGTCATCTGCTCTTACCCAGATAGGCCAGCGCGGATCTTAGAGCCGCCGACGTGGACGCATCCGGACTCTCGACCAAAACCGAATCCGTCGCGTCCTCGGCCTGCTTGGCCGGGAAGCCGAGTCCGGTGAGCGCCTCGACGATCTGGTCACGAACGGAGTTGACCGTTCCGGGTCCGGACTGCACGATCGTGGTGTTCCCTGCTGCCACGATCGCATCGACCTTGTCACGCAATTCCACGATCATGCGCTCGGCGCCTCGTTTGCCGATTCCCGGAACTCTGGTCAGCGCGGCCACGTTGCTGTCTGCCAGCGCGGTCCGCAACGACTGAGGATCGAGTACCGCCAATGTCGCCATGGCAATGCGGGGGCCTACGCCGGAGACCGACAACAAGAGCGAGAACAGCTCACGCGATTCACTGTCCGAAAAGCCGTAGAGGGTCATCGAGTCCTCGCGGACGATCATCGTCGTCAGCAATCTCGACGCCGATCCTCGGCTCAACGTGCCGAGTGTGTCGGGCGTCGCATTGATTCGGTATCCGACACCCGACGCCTCGATGACCACGTGATCGAGGGCGATGTCGAGGACCTCGCCGCTGATCGAGGAGATCATCGTGTCCCTACCTCTCCTGCGGCACGAACCTGTCCTGCGGCACGAACCGGAGCGGCGGTGGATGCAAGCCTGGCGCGTTCGACCTTCCGCGCTGCCTGTGCCCGCGATTTACGTTCCTCGGCGAGCCGATTCTCGTACTTCCTCTTCTGCTGCGCGGCCATTGCTTCGGCCTGCGCCATTCTGGCCATCATCGGCGCCCGCCAACAATGGCAAATACCCAGTGCCAGCGCATCCGCGGCATCGGCAGGCGTAGGGGCGGTCTGCATACCGAGAATTCTCATGACCATCGCGGTGACCTGCGCTTTGTCGGCGCTACCGTTGCCGGTAACTGCAGCCTTGACCTCGCTCGGAGTGTGAAAACAGACGTCGATACCGCGACGAGCTGCCGCAAGCGCGATGACTCCCCCAGCCTGGGCGGTACCCATGGCCGTACGCACGTTGTGCTGCGAAAAAACGCGCTCGATCGCGACCACCGTCGGCTTGTGCGTATCCAACCAGTACTCCGCGGCCTCGGATATCAGGAGTAGACGCTGTGCCAGATCCATATCGGGCGGCGTTCGCACCACGTCTACATCGAGTGCCACGACACTGCGACCGGCCCCGCCTTCGATCAAGCTCAGACCGCACCTGGTCAAACCTGGATCGACGCCCATCACTCGCACACTGACACCTTCCGCTTACGAACTGTTGTTCGATAGCGTATCGGAGCGGTGCGACCTATCGGGTGCGCGACACCCGTAAGCGAGGTCCGTCTTCCCGCCCCGACCGGTTTCACTCCTCGTCGAGTGCAGCCATCACTTCATCGGACAGTTCGACGTTCGAGTACACGTTCTGCACGTCGTCGCTCTCTTCCAGTGCGTCGATGAGCTTGAACACCTTGCGGGCGCCGTCTACGTCCACGGGAACGGACACCGACGCCTGGAAGGTGGCCTCCGCCGAGTCGTACTCGATGCCTGCTTCCTGCAGTGCAGTGCGGACCGCAACGAGGTCGGTTGGTTCACTGACAATTTCGAAGGTATCTCCGTTGTCGGTGATCTCCTCTGCACCTGCATCGAGGACGGCCATCAGCACGTCGTCCTCGCTTTGCCCGTTCTTCTCCAACGTGACAAGTCCCTTGCGGGTGAACAGGTAGGACACCGAGCCCGGATCGGCCATGTTGCCGCCGTTGCGCGTCATGGCGACGCGAACTTCTCCGGCAGCCCGATTGCGGTTGTCGGTCAGGCACTCGATGAGCATCGCCACCCCGCTGGGGCCGTATCCCTCGTACATGATCGTCTGCCAGTCGGCGCCACCGGCTTCTTCACCTGCGCCGCGCTTGCGAGCACGCTCGATGTTGTCGTTGGGAACCGACGTGCGCTTCGCCTTTTGAATGGCATCGAACAGGGTGGGGTTACCCACTGGATCGCCACCACCGGTGCGGGCCGCCACCTCGATATTCTTGACGAGTTTGGCGAAGGACTTACCTCGACGCGCGTCGATTACCGCCTTCTTGTGCTTGGTGGTGGCCCATTTGGAGTGGCCGCTCATGCGATGGAGCCCCTTTCCTGCTTCAGCTAAGTGTTGTGTACTTTACGCATGTGCTCGGGTGAGAGGGATCCACTATCTCGGTTCGACCATCCGGCAACTGCCCTGCATGTACTACTGGGCCCTGCGTTCCACTAGGTCTTGCGTACCAAGTCTACGAACAGTTCGTGGACTCGGCGGTCACCGGTGACTTCCGGATGGAAGCTCGTCGCCATCACGGCGCCCTGCCGGACTGCAACGATCCGACCAGCGGCCGGGCCATCGGGAACTTCGGCCAGCACCTCGACGTCGTTCCCGACCCGTTCCACCCACGGCGCACGAATGAACACCGCGCGCACTTTCTCACCTTCGATTCCCGCGAACGTCAGGTCCGTTTCGAACGAGTCGACCTGCCTGCCGAACGCATTGCGCCGCACAGTGATGTCCAGTGCGTCGAGATGCTGGGCGTCGGGACGAGTATCGAGAATCTCCGACGCAAGCAAGATCATCCCCGCGCAGGACCCGTAGGCGGGTAACCCGTCCTTCAGCTTCGCTTTGAGGGGTTCGAGCAGGTCGAAGACGGACAGCAAAGTACTCATCGTCGTCGATTCCCCACCGGGAATCACCAATCCATCTACCTCGTCCAGTTCGCGCGGCCTGCGAACCGGCGTTGCGGTGGCACCACAAGAATTCAGGGCGGCGAGGTGCTCGCGGACGTCCCCCTGCAGCGCAAGGACACCGATCCTGGGACCACTCACTGGGGCCTGGCCAAGTCTTTGTTCACCCGGTCGGGGTTGCGATCGAAACGCATGAGCCCCTCCTGAACAACGGCAGCGACCATCCGCCCCTGCCGGTCGAAGATTCGTCCCTGCGTCAGCGCCCGACCGAAATCCGCGGACGGCGAAGTCTGGTCGTACAGCAACCACTCGTCGGCCCGGAACGGCCGCAGGAACCACAGGGCGTGGTCGAGCGAGGCGGTCTGTGTCGACACGTCGGGATGCGGCACCAATGCCGACCCGAGAAGCGTCATATCGCTCATGTAGGCGAGGGTGCAGACGTGGAACACCTGATTGTCCGGCAGCTTGTCTCGGTACCGAAACCACACGCGCTGTTGGGCGGCAAAATCCGGATGCTTCTCGGTCTGCTCACCCGGAACCAGCCTGACGTCCCATTCTTTCCATTCGCGAAAGAACGGACTTCCCCCATCCGGGAGATCACGCGAGTCGGGCAGAGACTCGGGGTCGACGACCTTGGGCATCGTGTCCTGATGTGAAATTCCCTCGTCGTCGACGTGAAAGGACGCGGACATGGTGAAGATCGGCTTACCAGCCTGAATACCCGTGACCCGACGCGTACTGAACGACCTCCCGTCGCGGAGGCGGTCCACCAGATAGATCGTCGGCTCGGTCGGGTTGCCCGGCCGAATGAAGTATCCGTGCAACGAGTGGACGCGATACTGCTCGCCAACCGTTCGGACGGCAGAAACCAGCGCCTGTCCGGCAACCTGTCCCCCGAATGTCCGCTGCAGCAGACTGGGAAATGTTCGACCGCGAAAGATGTCGTCCTCGATGCGCTCGAGCTCGAGAATGTCTTCGATACTCGCCATGATCCACCTTTCTGTACCAGCTGCCTGAAGGCTAACAAGGAGACGAACGCGATCTGCGGCCACCGCGACCTGAGCCCGTGCAGGGCAGGATGCTCTGTATGCCCCAACTCGAACCGATCTCGCCGGCCCGACTCGTCGAGACGTTCAGCGCGTTGCTTCCGTCGGGCCGTCGCTGCGTCGCGGTTGTCGACGGGCCGGACGGCGCTGACCCTGTCGACTTCGCCTATCGGACAAGCGCTTTCGTTTCCAGTACCGGTCGCCCGTGCGAAGTGGTGGACCTTCACGACTTCGTTCGCCCTGCCTCGCTTCGATTCGAGTACTCCAGAACAGACGAAATAACTTATCGCACAAGCTGGTTCGACTTCGACGCGATCGAACGCGAAGTGATCGCCCCACTGCGTCCCGGCGGTCGAGGACAGTTCCTACCCCGCTTGTGGGACGAGAAGAGCGATCGCTCGGCACGCGCTACGTTGCGCGAGGCAGCACAGACGCACGTAGTGATCCTTGCCGGACCGATGCTGCTCGGCCGAGGGCTAGACGTCGACGCGACGATCCGACTCGACCTCTCGGCAGGAGCATTGCGTCGTCGGACACGGCCCGAGGAACAGTGGACAATAGAGCCACTACTCACCTACTACCGTGAGATGGACCTACGCCGGGGCACTGAGTCCGCGGGACCGGCGCTCTGTGTTCGCTGGGACCATCCCGATCGGCCTGCGGTCCGGCTTCGGTGACGAACCCGGTGGATCCGTCACCGAAGAAAGTTCACCAGCCGCGCTCGGACAACCTGTGCCCAACCGGGAGATCGTCCACGTTGATTCCGACCATTGCTTCGCCGAGACCGCGCGACACCTTGGCCAGCACGTCTGGGTCGTCGAAGAAGGTGGTCGCCTTCACGATCGCCTCTGCGCGCTGTTGGGGGTTGCCCGACTTGAAGATTCCCGAACCGACGAACACGCCCTCCGCACCGAGTTGCATCATCATCGCCGCGTCGGCGGGCGTTGCAATGCCGCCTGCGGTGAAGAGCGTGACCGGGAGTTTCCCCGCGCGTGCAACTTCCACGACGAGATCGTAAGGTGCCTGCAATTCCTTTGCCGCGACGTACAACTCGTCCTCGGGAAGTGAGGTGAGGCGACGAATTTCGTCGCGAATCTTACGCATGTGCGTTGTTGCGTTCGATACGTCTCCGGTGCCTGCCTCGCCCTTGGAGCGAATCATTGCAGCGCCCTCGGTGATGCGACGCAGGGCTTCGCCCAGGTTGGTCGCGCCACACACGAACGGGGCGGTGAAGTTCCACTTGTCGATGTGGTTCGCGTAGTCGGCGGGAGTAAGGACCTCGGACTCGTCGATGTAGTCGACGCCGAGACTTTGCAGGATCTGAGCCTCTACGAAGTGGCCGATCCGTGCCTTGGCCATCACCGGAATGCTCACGGTGGCCATGATGCTGTCGATCATGTCGGGATCGCTCATTCGAGACACGCCGCCCTGCGCACGAATGTCTGCCGGGACGCGCTCGAGTGCCATCACTGCGACCGCGCCTGCGTCTTCGGCGATCTTGGCCTGCTCAGCGGTGACGACGTCCATGATCACGCCGCCCTTGAGCATTTCGGCCATGCCGCGCTTGACGCGGGAGGTTCCGATTCCGGGCTTGGAAACCTTCTCCTCGGAGCCGCTGGTGTCGGTCTCGGTGGGGGTACTCACGGTAAACTCCTGTGTTTGATCGAATGCGTTCTCGATGTCGAATCGTCCTTCAACGGCAGCGGGCGCATGTGCCCGCGGATCCGAAAGGACGTATTTGTTCGAGGTCGATTCTAGGCTGGCCTTCGATCACCACCTATAACCACTCGGCGATTGCTGGACTGGTAGCCCTCGATCACCGAGCAGGCGATCTTCTCGCCCGAAGGAGTCAGCGAATGGCTCGGACGTCCGGTTCGACTCGGCGGGCGAGCACGATGTTGACTTCGTCGAGTAGCTCGGCGAGTTCGAGGGGGTAGACGGTTTCGCCTGTCGCACCCAAAGCTCGGATGTCGTCCTCCTCACACCAACGGTGACCGGTGACGGTTCGTCGTTCGAAATCGGTGAAGCCACCGTGCTGAGGTTCGAACTCCTGAGTGCGGTACGCAAAGAACAGCTCTTCCGACCGAATCAGCGTTCCATTGAAAGGGAACGTGGCTACCCGCCGCCACATCGGGCCCTTGAGATCGGCCGCATCGACTTCGAGTCCGGTTTCCTCGTAGACCTCACGCACCGCTGCATCACGCAGACTCTCACCGGATTCGACCGCGCCGCCGATCGTGAACCAGAAGAAGACTTCGGGAACGATCGGGTCATGTCCTCGCAACAACAGAACCCGCCCGCGTTCGTCGACGAGAACCACTCTCGCCGAGGTCCGCTGCACGGCTCGTTCCTTGTGACCGAAGGTCTCCGACGCCGATCTTTCGGCAATTTCGAAGTACGTCGGCAAGGGCGCGGTACCGCCCAGATGCAAGATCCGCACCGGAGTGGTCGTTCGCAGCGCCAAGGTGTCCCGCACCGCGTCGTTGTGGAAACGCCTCGCGATCAATACGCGCGCTTCGGAATCTGCCAATTCGGCGACAAGTTGCGGCGGAAGATCAGCCGGATCGAGAGCCGCGAGTGCCCCGGACACAGCATTCTCGGCGTCCTCACGTCGCGATCTCTCTGCCCTTTCGGCGGTGTCGGCCAACGCTGCGAGCCGTTTGCTGTCTTCGAGCTGATCGCGAGTCGCTGCCGATACTGCACGGGCCACCACGGCACGTCTGGCCAATGCCGAATCCAGTGATTGCCATGCGAGGTCCGACCGGACATGAAGGCGATCCAAACGATTGGCCGTGGCGTAGGCCCACAGGCCGATGATCAGTATCACCACCGAGACCAAGCCCACTACGAGAATCGTCAATGCAGACAACGTCATCAGCTCGCGGCCCGCACCTTCTGGCCTCCGACGGTGATGGTCTCGTAGACGCGCATGATCTGTTCGGCGACTACCGGCCAGTCGTAGTCGACGACGGCTCTACCTGCGGCTTCGACCAATCCGACCCGTAGTCTCTCCGAGGACAACAAGGAGTCGACAGCGGTCGCCAGCGCCTCGGAGTCGCCGATCGGAACGAGAAGCCCGGCGGCACCGTCGCGAAGCACTCGACGAAACGCATCGAGCTCACTGGCAACGACCGCTGTTCCCGACGCCATCGCTTCGACGAGCACGATTCCGAAACTCTCACCACCGAGGTTCGGCGCGCAGTAGACGTCTGCACTTCGCATCGCAGAGGCCTTTTCCGCGTCGTCGACCTGTCCGAGGAATCTCAGATGATGGCCTAGCGCCCCTGCTTCGTTCCGCAGCTTGTCCTCGTCACCGCGACCGACGACGAGAATCTCGATATCGGGATGCCGCGCTACGAGCGACGGGAGGGCACCGAGGAGCACCCCCATCCCTTTACGCGGTTCGTCGAAACGCCCGAGAAACAGCACGGTTTTCCCCGCTCGCGGATAACCGAGCAGAAGCGGGGCGTGCGCGAACGCGGCGACGTCGACGCCATTGGGGATCTCGACGGCATCGCCACCGAGGGCTTCGACCTGCCACCGTCGAGCAAGCTCGGATACCGCAATTCTGCCGCTGATCTTCTCGTGGTAGGGCCGAAGCACCCCTTGGAAAGTGCTCAGTATCAACGACTTCGTGGTCGAGGTATGAAAAGTGGCGACGATCGGCCCCTCGGCGGCTTTGAGGGCGAGCATCGACAGACTCGGCGCATTGGGCTCATGAATGTGCAGAACATCGAAATCGTTCTCGCCGATCCATCGACGGATTCTCGAATATGTCACGGGTCCGAAACGCAGGCGGGCAACAGAGCCGTTGTACGGAATCGCCAATGCCTCACCGGCCGAGACGACGAAGTCCGGGAGCAAAGTCTCCTCCGATGCCGGTGCCAACACGCTGACCCGGTGTCCACGCTCGATGAACACTTCGGCAAGTTGTTGTACGTGCGCTTGCACTCCACCCGGAACGTCGAAGGAGTACGGGCAGACCATCCCGATCTTCACGACTCCTCGATTCGTGCTCTTCGCTTCTCCGAAAGGTCGGACATCCACAGGGGTTGCAACATGTGCCAGTCCGCTGGGTGCTCGGCGATCTGCGAGGCGAACGAATCGGCGAGCGCCTGAGTGGCAGCGGAGACACCCTCGCTGACGTCGATGCGAGGTGAGATGGTGAAACCCCAGCCGTCACCGTCGAAGTAACCGTGTACCGGCAGCAGGTGTGCCCCGGTATCGACGGCGAGCTTCGCAGGCCCGGCTGCCATCCGGGTCTGTTCTCCGAAGAACGAGACCGGCACACCATGTTTCGCCAGGTCTCGTTCACTGAGCAAGCAGACGACCCCGTTGGCTCGAAGCCGCTCCGACAATGCAGCGAAGGGTGGGGTTTCTCCCCCGCTGAGCGGAAATATCTCGAATCCGAGGCCTTCGCGGTAGTCGACGAACCGCTGATACAGCGATTCTGGCTTCAGTCGTTCCGCGACAGTGGCGAAACGACCATACGTGCGGACCAACCACATCCCTGCCATGTCCCAATTCCCACTGTGCGGCAGAGCGAGCACCGCCCCGGAACCCGCACTCAGTGCGGCATCGAGATGCTCGCGCCCGTAAACACATTTGTCGATGACCGCGGCCTGGGAGTTCAAATCCATCGACGGCAGCCGAAACGCTTCACGCCAGTAACGGGCATACGATCGGACGCTGTCACGAATCAACTCGTCCGGCACCAGGTTCGGGTGCACACCGAGCACTCGGCCCAGGTTTTTTCGCAGTTGCTCCGGGCCACCGCCGCGACGTGCAGCGACATCGGCACCCTTGTCGAACAGCTTCCGAGCCAACGGGTCCGGAAGCGCTCGAACTACTCGCCACCCTGCGGCATACCCGGCATCGGTGGCGCGCTCGACGAGCGTCATCTCTATTCGGCCTTCCCATCGGATCCGGCTTCGGGCGGCGTGGTCGGCGGGAAGATGATCTCGCGTGCGCCCTCGGAACGCCGTACGGCGAGTACTCGCTGAAAGACTGTCACCACACTCGCCACTGCGAGAATCCACATCGCTGGATAGATAAGGCTCTGTAGCCAAGGAATGTCGAAATGGCGACCGACACCGGTCAATCCGGCGCCGACGAGCACGATCACCAGACGGTCCGGGCGTTCTATCCAACCACCGTCGGCAGACAGACCTGATGCTTCGGCGCGCGCCTTGGCGTAGGAGATGACCTGCGAAGTCACGAGGCAGATCAGCGTTGCGATCAGCAATGGCTTGTCGTTCTCGGTGAACACCGCCCACCACGCAAGTCCACCGAAAATGGCACCATCGGCGACCCGGTCGCAGGTGGCGTCGAGAACCGCACCGTACTTGGTGCCACCGCCTCTGGCCCGAGCCATTGCACCGTCGAGCATGTCGAACAAGACGAACAACGTGATGACGACTGATCCCCACCACAGGTAGCCGCCCGGGAAGAGCGTCACCGCGGCCGTCACTGTCGCGACCGTTCCGATCAGCGTCACGGAGTTGGGTGTCAGCCCGGTGCTGTTCAGCGCCTTACCCAGCGGGGCGGTCAGCTTCGATACCGACGCCCGTCCGAAGACACTCAGCATGACGACGTCCCGTCGCCGCGCCGACTCATTCGTTCCATGCCGATGCCAGCAGAGCACGAGTCTCGCGTAGCAACTGAGGCATCACCTTGGTGCCGCCGATCACGGTGATGAAGTTCGCATCGCCTCCCCATCGGGGAACGATGTGCTGATGCAGATGCTCGGACAACGAACCGCCGGCAGCAGCACCCAGGTTGAGACCCACGTTGAAGCCGTGTGGCCGCGACACCCTTTTGATCACGCGAATGGTGTGCTGAGTGAACTCCATCAATTCGGCGCTCTCGGCGGAGGTGAGATCCTCGAGTGCGGCCACACGCCGGTACGGCACGACCATCGTGTGCCCGGGGTTGTACGGATAGAGATTGAGCACGGCATAGACCTGCTCACCCCGCGCCACGACAAGACCATCCTCGTCACTCATCTGCGGAATGTCGGAGAACGGTTCGCTCGACTGATTTTTCGCCCCGGGTGCCTCGGCTATGTACGACATCCGATGCGGCGTCCACAACCGTTGCAGACGATCGGGATGACCGAGACCGGTGTCGACGATCGCCGCATCGTGTTCGGGCATTGTCAGCTCACTCCTGAAGTGTCGGGAAGAAAGAGCGCGGCAGTAGGAGATGTGTTGGTGCGTGCGGTGATCCAGTCGGCAATCAGCGTTACCGCATCAGCTGTCGGGACACCGTTGACCTGGGTGCCGTCACGGAATCGGAAACTGACAGCGCCTGCCTCGACGTCGCGCTCCCCTGCCAGAAGCATGAAAGGAACCTTCTGCGCGGTCTGGTTGAAGATCTTCTTCTGCATCCGGTCGTCGCTCGCGTCGACCTCCGCACGAATCCCGAGCTTCTTCAAGTCGGCAACCACGGAGAACAAATGGTCTTGATGGACTTCGGCGACGGGGATGCCGACGACCTGTACCGGTGACAGCCACGCTGGGAACGCGCCAGCGTAATGCTCTGTCAGAAGGCCGAAGAATCGCTCGATAGAGCCGAACAGAGCCCGGTGAATCATGACCGGACGCTCTTTGGCGCCACCGGACGCGGTGTACTCGAGCTCGAACCTCTCGGGCAAGTTGAAATCGAGTTGGATGGTCGACATCTGCCAGGTTCGACCGAGAGCGTCCCTGGCCTGCACCGAGATCTTCGGGCCGTAGAACGCGGCACCGCCTGGATCCGGCACCAAGTCCAGGCCCGATGCGGCCGCGACCTCGGCGAGAGTGTTAGTTGCCTCCTCCCACACCTCGTCGCTTCCCACGGACTTCTCCGGGTTACGGGTCGACAGTTCGAGATAGAACTCGTCGAGCCCGTAGTCCTTCAGGAGGCCGAGCACGAATTCAAGTGCCCGAGTAAGCTCTTCGTGCATCTGATCCCGTGTGCAGAAGATGTGAGCATCATCCTGGGTCATTCCGCGCACTCGAGTGAGTCCGTGAATCACACCGGACTTCTCGTAGCGATACACCGACCCGAATTCGAACATGCGCAGTGGCAATTCCCGATACGACCGACCACGCGAGCGGAAGATCAAGTTGTGCATCGGGCAATTCATCGGCTTGAGGTAGTAATCCTGGCCGGGCTTGCGCACCTCGCCGTCCTCATCGAGTTCGGCGTCGAGATGCATCGCGGGGAACATGCCGTCGCGGTACCAATCCAAATGGCCGGAAACCTCGTACAGATGTCCCTTGGTGATGTGCGGAGTGTTGACGAACTCGTAGCCCTCTTCGATATGACGTTGACGTGAGTAGTTCTCGAGCTCGTTCCTGATCACGCCACCCTTCGGGTGGAATACCGGAAGACCGGAGCCCAGCTCGTCCGGGAAGCTGAACAAGTCGAGCTCCGAACCCAACTTTCGGTGGTCTCGGCGCTCGGCTTCCGCCAGCAACTCGAGGTGCTTGTCCAGCGCCTCGGTCGACTCCCAGGCAGTGCCGTAGATCCGCTGCAGGTCCGCGTTGTCCTGGTTTCCGCGCCAGTATGCGGCGGAGCTACGAGTCAATTTGAACGCCGGCACGTATTTGGTCGTCGGGATATGCGGCCCGCGGCACAAATCCCCCCAGATGCGTTCTCCGGTTCGGGGATTCAAGTTGTCGTACGCGGTGAGTTCACCGCCGCCGATTTCCATGATCTCGGGATCGTCGATGCCGGACTTGTCGTTCACGAGCTCGAGCTTGTACGGCTCGTCTGCGAGTTCTTCGCGTGCCTGCTCGATCGACTCGTACAACCGCCGCGAGAATCGCTGGCCGGCCTTGACGATCTGCTTCATCTTCTTCTCGAGAGCAGTCAGATCTTCGGGAGTGAAAGGAGTCTTCACGTCGAAGTCGTAGTAGAAGCCGTCCTTGATGAACGGACCGATTCCGAGTTTGGCGTCCGGAAAGAGCTCTTGGACGGCCTGCGCGAGGACGTGTGCGGCCGAATGACGAATGACGCTTCGACCGTCTTCGGTGTTCGCGGCCACCGGCTCGACCTCGGCATCACCCTCAGGAGCCCACGACAGATCACGAAGGCGACCTTCGGCATCTCGGACCACCACGATGGCGTCGGGCCCCTTGTTGGGGAGACCTGTGTCCCGTAACGCCGTTCCAGCGGTCGTTCCAGCCGGCACCATGATGCGGGCGGGTGAGACGTCTGTTACGGGCATGGTCACGGTGATGTACTCCTCGATAGGTCATATCGGTCTGGTGAGACCGAAGGACAGCCTATCGGGAACTCACTTCGGACTCTTAACTCACTCCGGCCTGCATGGTCAGAGTGGGCTCGCCAGCCATTGCCAGTCCGGCCCGACCCAACCGGCGACCAGATACAGACCACCGATCAACCACAGCGTCGCAAGGACCACACCTGCGGTGAACAGCACCCCAGCTGCCCTGGTTGCGATCGGCTGTCGCGAGAACCAATCCATGAACGCGTCGTACTTCCCGCGGGCGAACTGTAGGAGCCGATGCGCCCAGGTGAATTCGGATGCGAGGATCCCCAACCCGGCGAAGACGATCAGCCAGCCCGGGCCCGGATACGGGATCGCAATGATGCCGAGAACCAGGACTGCAAGCCCGACGACACCGACCACGATGCGATAGGTCAGGTCGAGCGCCGCATTCGACCCGATCTTGTCGCGAAGTCGCTGCCTCCGTTGGGAAAGTCGGTCGAGAACACTGCCCTCGTTATCGATCTCCGCCTGATCGGTGCGAACGTCGTCGGCTGCCACCGTCCCAGATTAGACGAATCCGGAACTCGCGCTCGGAACATACGACTCCGGAACATGAAACGCCCCGAACATGCAACAAGCCCCCAACCCGTAAGGGCAGGGGGCTTGTTGCAATCTTGTGGTCCCGGCTGGGATCGAACCAGCGACCTTCCGCGTGTGAAGCGGACGCTCTCCCACTGAGCCACGGGACCGTGTTTCGACTCTCGCCGAACGAGGCAGAACATTAACAGAAGCCCCCAATGAATCCCGAATCGCCCTGACTTCATCCGGAGGACGTCGTCCACTGAGCCCTTCATGACCGTTCCACGCAGCTCGACCCACTCAAACCGGCCTCTGACCACGTGATTTGTGAGTTCGTCTGCCGTTGGTCTAATGTTTTGACCGCACCGCAGAGAGAGCAACTGCCTCTGAGGAGCATGCGGATGTGGCGCAGTGGTAGCGCATCACCTTGCCAAGGTGAGGGTCGCGGGTTCGAATCCCGTCATCCGCTCGAGGGACTAGGGCCCGTTGGTGGAGTGGCCGAGTGGTGAGGCAACGGCCTGCAAAGCCGTGCACACGGGTTCGATTCCCGTCTCCACCTCGTAACGAAGCGAAGGTTCCCGACCTTCAACTTCTGATCTTGCGCGATTAGCTCAGCGGGAGAGCGCTTCCCTGACACGGAAGAGGTCACTGGTTCAATCCCAGTATCGCGCACCATAGTAAGCGCAGGTCAGGCACCCTTTCGAGGGTGCCTTTTCTGTTTGCAGGCAAGATACAGGCAAGTTGACTAGCCGGACTGGCCACGCGGTAGCCGCAAAAAAACGGTCTCAGTAGGTGCTCCAACACCCACCAAGACCTGCGGCCCGAACGGAAGCTGACTCCGTTGCACCGTCCCATAAGTCTATCCCCCGCCAGGAACAACGACTCCCTTTGCCGCCGGCGCGCAGTCGCCGCGAGCCGCGAGTCGATAGCCGGGCTCCTCGCCTTGCTCGGAATCATCGGTGCGTATGCGCTCGTCGTCGTTTTGTTGCGCGTCGTTTTCACTCTCGGCTGGTACGTCCATGCCTGACACGAATGTTGTCGCGGAATCACTACGTCTCACAACAGCCGAGTGCGCCCCGCGCCTTCGAGTTGTCTACGTCGGCATCTCGGGACGCCACCGCACACCCTGCACTGTCTTGGAACTGCGCGGCGTCCTCGTCGCCGTCTGCTGGGCTGACGGCGGCATCGAGACCGTCCACCCCAGCAATCTGACTCGCCCGTAGCGACGCTCCACGTCGCTATCTGGCGGGTCAGACGGTAAACGACCGCTCTAGTCACTGTGATCCCTTACGAAGCTCGGCAGAACTAGCTGCCGGGACCCCTCGGGCGACTGATCCCCGCCCCAGGGGTAATACCTCGACGCCTTGCGGCCAACTCGCCGCAGGGCCAGAGGCGTTGGCGCGGACAAACGGGGATCGGAAATTTGGGAGGTTGCTTGGGAGGTCCCAAGCTTTGGCCTTTAGTCTGCGCACTTCATCCCTAGGCACTTAATCTCTAGCGCCTATACCATCCACTACAGGAGGAACCGCATCATGAAGGCCGTTTTGAACAGCATGGGTGATCTGGTCGAGGTCCGCGAAGCTCACGCAGCGGACATGCACTTCGTAGCCGTCGCCTGGACCGGTGACTACGCCACCCAGACCATGCAGGAATGCCCCGACGCTCTCATTCTGGCTGACGCGCTCCGATCTGCAGCCGCCGCACCGGGGTTCGACCAGCTAGTCCCCGCCATGCAGGCAACACTCCGAGTGAGCAGTGCTGTGCTGGAAGAGATCCACGACGTAATTATCGAATGGTCGGACTCGTGCGTCGATCTGGTCGAACTGTCCCCGGAGCGGGCGTTAGTGCTCGCTGACTACATCACGGCGGCAGCACAGCAGTGAAGATGGTTGAGCGGGGCACGCAAGCTCTCGAACGTTGGGCATGGCCATTGCTTGCCGCACTTCTCGCAATAACTGTCCCATCCATCGGTGGGCACATGGCTACCGAGAGGCAACCCGTACAGCGCGTGACCAGCGAATATCAACGTTGTCGTCCCCGAGGACCGTTCGGCTTTCGAGTTGAGCGGAAACCGCATAGGTTAATCATGCAGCCGAGAGCCCTCAAACCGCCTACGTCTGATTGGGAGTCAACGTTTCCCATGAAACGCCCAAAAATGCGCCTGCGGGGCATTCAGAGGGGGTTCTGGACGTCTTGCGGGCGCGCTGACAGGGTGTACCGCTATACTCTTTAGAGGTTGAGAAGCCACAATGCGACCCAACGCCTGAACTACTGAAACGTGAGGTACCGAGACGAAGTGATGACACAACATGTTGTGTCCTATCAAATAGGGAGACACTAGGTGTAGTGTCATATCGCAAAAGAAAAGCCCGGTCTGTTGGCGCAGACCGAGCTTTCTAATCTTCAGCACAACCAAGACCGGCGACTAACCAGAACTAGGCAGGTGCGATGCATCCACTCTATCGACGCGACCGTCTGTTATCAAGTCCTACCGGCGCATATCCGCAACACGACCAGTCGTTTCCTTTGTTAACTTTCAGTCTGTCCGCACTCTGCGCATACCGGCGTTCCGAAGTATCCGGAGACCCGCCCTGCGAGGTCTATCGCGACCGCGCCATGTGCGAGGTGGTCAGGAGCCGTGGCCCCCCCGGACAAGACGAACCACTCCGAACCGCATTTGCATCGGTGAGGTTCCGTGTCTGCCACGGGTGCCGACTTCCGTCGGCTCTCAAGATCAACGACCTGAAAGTTGGAAACAACCATGAGTTCTACTCTCCACCGCCCGTACTCGGGCGACACCTGGAAGACCGGGCAGCGAGTACCTACGACCGGTAATTACCGCGATCAGTATGGGGTCGTGACCCACCATGAGGCCCACCGTACCTTTCCTCCCTGCATCGGGAGGAAGGGTACGGCTGCATATCGGACAATGGACCGCGCAGCTGCAACTGCGTAAGTCCGGCACTCTGCTGATCTTCTAACAGCGAGCAGGTGACTCGGAATACTCGGGTCACCTGCTCGTCGGGCAAGAAACAAGCCCCACTGAGTCGCAGCATCTTTCTACCAACTTCAGAAACATACCTCTTCGGCGGGGAGCTACAAATGTATGCCCGGTCACGGTCCAAGGCTAGCGCCCTATCCCCAGTCGTGCAGCGGGTCCACGTAATTATGGCCAGAACGGGCGGCAGTGCGTGACGGCTCGATGCGCGGTGAGACGGTCCAGGTCGGCGTCGGACGCCCAGCGGGCGACGGCCCGAGTCCATGCCCCGCGAGCGGACAGCATCGCCGCGCCGTACCGCTCGTGCCACTCGGGATGCGCCTCGGTAATCATCGCGAGCTGCGCCAGCACCTCGGCGTCGGCCCAAACCGGAATCGACGGCCCAGCAGCGAGTTCAGGGGGTGCTGTGACCCTGCCAGCCGACCTGCCACGGCTAACTCGGCCAGCCACTATGCACCACCAACACTGCGCAGGTGCGGCGCGTCGGTCGGTGCATACGATGTGCCTGAGTAGGACCCGCGAGCTGCGCCCCGTTTCTGTGGCCGCGACGGGGCGGCATCGTTGCTCGGAGCCGAGACAGCGTCGTCGGGGATTCGTAGGGACGCGACGAGTCGGGCCGCGAGCGTTGCCAGTTGCCGGGCCTCGACCAACAACGGGTTCGTCATCGGCCCGGTCTTGCCAGGCACGACGAGCGGTTCGGTCGCGGCAGCGGCCTGGAGCCGGTCGAGCCGGGTTACCACTCGGCACAACTCCTTCAAAAGGAGTAGTTCAGCCACGTTAAAGGTGTACTCGCGGGTGGTTGAGCGCCAGAACTGAGCCGCTTCAGGCGACCAATCTTCTGCAGGTAGAGCCTTTGACCTGGGCATATGTGGGGTCCTCTCACAGATCCGTCGGTTTTTATGGAACATTTCAGGTTGCGAATGTTGCGTGCATCAGAGCGCTGCGTGGTGAGGAATCGCCTGGGGGGAGGGGTCCTCCCCCACCCTCTATAGATGCCAGATTTGAACGATCTAGATACGGCTTTAGATGCAGCATTTTGGCAAAATTCTGATTGTCCGGCGTCGCTGTGAAGTTGCATCAACTTCCGGCTGTGCTGTTCTGAGTTGGCGTCATGGGCGCGAAACGACCCTTCTTCAAACATCATTCGACCCAACTTTAAGAGGACATCATCATGGACGGATTGTTGGATTTCTACCGCAGGCGTCGCTCTGACCGGCGCGATCAGCGCACACAGGAGCGTCGACTCGGATACGCCCGCGAGGGCCGCGAGCTGATGAAGACGCGCTCGGAAGAGCATCGCGAAGAGGCAAGGCTGGCTGAGCTTGCCGGCGACTGGCAGCACGCTCAGATTGCGTGGATGTTGGCCGGCGCTGCCGACATTGCCGGCGCGAACGCGAGCGTTGAAGTAATGGAGCGTGCCGACAAGTTGCGCCGCTGACCAGTAGATATAGGTGAAGCCTCGACCCGATACAGGATTACGGGTCGAGGCTTCTGTGCTGTCCTGCGCCCGGATAAGTCGCGGACAGCGGTCCCGCGTCCTGCCCGCATGAGCAACAGGTGGGACGCGGAAATTCTGGGGTTACTCGGCAGCTTGAGCATTCCTGTTTGCTCGCCGCCGTGGCGCGGTTGGCTTCTTCGTGACGGTCTCGGCGTCCTGGTCGGTGTCGACCGGGGCGTCGTCGTCGTCGGTGTCAGCGAGTTCGATCCACCCGTTCCGTACCCACCCGCGAACTGTGCCGGGGTGGACCAGAACGATCGAGCCGGGGCCGACCTGCCGCTGTGTCACTTGGTCGAAGATCAAGTAGGGCCGTAGGACTCGGCACCTGACAGCGTCGGCGGCGGGCACCGCTTGGGATCTGGGGGTCACGGGGTAGCCGAGACCTTAATGACCGCCTGAGGATGTGGGAAGCCGATACCCACGCGGGTCTTGCAGCGCACTGCGGTGCGGTCGGAGGTAAACGCGACACTCTTGTCGGTCTCGACAGTCGCGTCTTCCCTGAGGGTGACGATTGCTCGCTCACTCGGCACGGCCCAGACGGTGCCTGCGCCTACTGCCGCCGAGACGTATAGCGGGACGCCGGAGATGAGTCGCTTGGTCGGTGCGGTTGGGTCCGATCCGAGGAGCTTGACGTTCGATCCTGCGCCAGCCTTGAGCTTGGCGAGCTTCAATGCCACGGCAGGCGAAGTAACGAACGCGCCGACCGTGGCCCCGACAGTCTCAGCCCGCATTAGAGCCTCGTCACTCCAATCGAGTCCGTCGAAGTCGCCGCCCGCATCGACTGTCTGGACACCGGACAGGCTCGCGAGACCCGAAGGTCCGTTGGTGACCGATGCCCCAAAGTAGGCCGCGTCGATCTTCTTCGCGATGTCGCGTGCGATACCGCGCCCAACCTCGGCGGCGGCGTCAGGTCCCGAGTCGGCCAACAATTCGTTCGTGACGAACGACAGTCCAATTAGCTTGTGCGCCTCGATGATCAGCTCGTCCACGCCGAGGTCATCTATCGGCACTTCCGCACCTTCAGCGACCCACGATGCGGCGGGGTCATCGGTGATGATGGGTACCCGATACTCAGCAGTATTGGTGAGAACAACGCGGGAGACCTGAGCCGCGATGGACTCGGCCAGAACAGGCTGCAAGAGCAGTTCGTGGACCTGGGCCGCAGTGAGCAGCGGTGCGCCGGAGACAGTGGTATTGACCATGGAATTTCCCTAATTAGTTATGAGACAACGGATTTCGAACTTCTCCGTTACCCATCTAGGGATTCCCGGTTGCGCCTCTAGCGCGTATGAAGTTGTGGTGTCGAGCCGGATCGGACGCCTATCGAGTGACGACGCCCGGTCCGATTCGGGAGTTACAGCGGGTACGTTGTGTTCCCCACAAGGTTAGTTTCGGATGTTCTTCCCGACACCCCCGCTGTACCTATCTAATTATCCCGAACGTGCGCTCGGATTGCCAGAGGTTCAGCGACCACGCAATACGCCACCCCATGTGGCTCGACTGCCCCCGCGCCCAGTCGCCGGTCCGGTGGCCGCCTGTCCGAACTGGTGATGGGTAGCCCCTATTCCGTGCCGGGATAGACCTGGGCGGGCGAGCTGCAATTCTTTCGACAGTTCGGTTACTCGCGCGGCGTCGACTGCCCCGTCCTCGGTGAGCACATCTGCGATGTCGTAGCCGCCGAAGTCGAACAGGTCTGTGCCCTGGGCGAGCACAGCGCTAGCGACTCGGGTTACCTCAGCGCGCCGCAGACTGTCCAGTGTTGCCGAGAGTGAATCGCGTTCGGCCTCTGCCTCGCGCAGTTTCGTGCGCCACTTGGCCGATTCGGCGTTGCCACCCTTGCCTGCCGGTGCGTCGGCGTCCTGGGTTTCTGGGGCTTCCGGGGACACGAGCGTCACCTCGGTGTCGACGGGTGCGGTTTCGTCAGCCGTAGCGTCGACTGGGGGCGTGGTTTCGATCGTCGTGGTGCTCATGCGATGAGTACTCCTGTAGTCGGGATCTGATCTTTGAGTGACGGGAAGGACCGGGAGCGAACGACATTCCCGAGAAAATGGATATGGCAGTACAGAGGCGGTCCGGAATATCCTGGCGTGTCATCGGGTATCTCGAAGCCAAGTAGCCGAAGCAACACCTTCTCGGTGTCCGTTGCGTAGCGTCTGCGGTTGCGTGGTCGAGCTGCGAAGTCGGCATGCAGGGTGGCATCCTCGGCGTTCTGCAGTTCGTTCGGCAGGGGCCGTAGGAATGTGATCCATCCTCGGATGTCGTGGCTGCCGTCCGGCTTCGTGAGCCTCGGCGGGAGGTCGGCAGCGGTCAGCTCAGTCACAGCTTGCCCCCGAGGAGGCGGTACACATCGTAAGTGTCGGCCAGGAACGGCTTGCGAGACACGATCTTCTCCACCCAGCCGGTCATCTGGAGATCGTGCAGCCCGCGAATGACAACCCACTCCTTTGAGTCGGTCGCCGCCCGAAGGGCCGCAATCCCGGGCGCGGCTGCCAGGTCCTCGTCGGCGCGGTCTGCAAGTGCGTACCCGACTGCCTTCACGTCTACTGGTAGCCGGGAGTTCGCGAGGGCCGCGAGCCAGCCGTGAACCGTGCGGGGTGGGATCGTAATTGTGGTCAAGGGATTTCTCCTACGAGAGTTGTGAGCGTGAATCTGGGCCGGTGCAACCCGATCCCCGCCCGAATGGATTACGTCGCCCCCTGCCCCCGCTGGAGGGGGTCGCAATCGACCTCGCAGCGGGGAAGGAAGGGGCTGGGGATGGTTGGGGTTCTTGGTCGAGCGAAGCGAGATGCTTGTGCCTCGATAACCCAGTGGTTGAAAAGATGGCTGGGGATGTGGGTACGACAGTCGGTCGATTATTTGCAGTCTGTCGTCAGTAGCTACCGTAGGGAAGTGCTTCTGCATCTTCGAGCTTTCCCTTGATGTATCGACCGAATGCTTTATCCCAGTTGCTTCGAGCATGTCCTGCCGATGCCCACTCGCGAAATTCTTCGTCTATTGGATCAATGTCGAGTCCAGCATCGGTTGCGGACTTTCGGTGCGTTGTGTTCGGTTGCCACTTCTCCGGTAGCGGGTGGGGCGCGCTCTCTACGTGCAACGTGGAGAGATCTCTTAATCTCTTAGGATTTGATAGAGGATCTGATAGCCCCCCAAATTTTGGTACCCCTTCGGTCAAATTTTGGTACCCCTTTTTGGTCGACGGCGCTACTTTGTCGGCGTTTTGATGTAAATTGTCAGCGCCTTTTCCATCGAATACGGCTTCTACCAGCTGTTTCTCGGATTCGGTGACTACAGCAGCGCAAGCACTTGCTTCGAGTTTGCTTCGATCTGCGCTCGTTCGGTCATTCTTTCGCAACTCCAGCAACCTGGCGCGTTCTTCGGCCCAGCCTGCCGGTATGGCGACCTGGTACCTGTTCGCCATTCCTGGCCCGGTACTGCGCTGGGTGACGATCAACCACCCCTTGGCGAGTAAGACCCGGATAGCTGAATGCACGGTATTTTTCGACAAGCCCGTTTCCCAGAGCAGCGTGTCGAAACTCGGGTAAGCCCCGCGCCCTCGCTCATTGGTGAAGTTCGCAATTGTCGACAATACTGCGCGTTGTGAGGCGTTGAGGTCCGATCCTCCAATCGACTTGAAGAACGTCAATTTGGAGAAGTTTGGACTGCTGACTTCGGGGACTGTCGTGGTACTATTCATAGGAACTTGCCGTTCATCTCTTCGAATGCCACCCCATCGTCAGTGGGGTGGCATTCCTCGTATGTAGTTATGGGTGTTGCTCGACTCGAATTATCGGTTCGCGAGTTCGTGCCGTCGTGTCATTTCGCCCGCTACCCGCTCGGATGCTGCACGGTTGCTTCGACTCCACGCGTCGTCAGCGTCACCGTCGTACCCGTGCCAGTTAAGGTTTTTCGGATCGCGAGTATTCATGTCGGCGTCCGCGAGCAGCCACAAGAGCAGTGACTCCGGATGCGGACCAGGACACTGCAAATCGGTATGCGACGACACGTGCGGATAGGCACTCCAGTCGGCCCGTACCTTCATGTCAGGCTTACTGCATATCGGGCAATAGCTCAGTGTGGCAAGCACTTTGGAGTTGGGTGCCAAGACCTTTACGATGAGCGGCATACGGGATGCGCGCAAAGCGGTTTGCTTGGTGGCGTCGGTAGCCATGGATGACCTCTGGGGGTGTGCGGGCCGCGAATAGTTGCACGGCGAGTGTGTGGGATTTAGGCGGTGAGTCCGTGCGCTTCGATATAGGCGCTGAGGGATTCCTGGTTCACGTGGTAATCGCAACCAAACTGAAATCCGTCTACCCGACGCCCGAGAACAAGTCGGACAATATCGGTGCGGGTCATTCCAGTTGTGTCGGCCAAAATGCTTGCGGGGGAGCAGTTATCGTCGTACGCATTCATATCAGTCCTATATTCAGTTGTTAGTCGAGCTACGAAGCGCGCAGAACGGGTTCTGCCGACTTGTATAGCTCGTCGCGGTCTACCCTCAATGCACGGGTTTTCGGAAGCCGATAACCCGTGAGTGTTCCATCCGCAATTCGACGGCGGATGGTCTGCACCTCTACGCCCCAAATCTGGGCAGCCTCTTCGAGGTTTACAAAGTCTGGTCGTGCGGCCATATTTGATTGTCTCCGGTGTGTGATTGATTCGAACTATCTCTTGTGTTCTCTAATCATCCCCGACACCGCGCAACTTATCCAGATCTTCTGTTCAGTTTCGGTTCATCAGCACGTCGATTCGGCGTGTCGAGTGTCTTACTAAATTTGTCTAATTGCGCTTTCCTGCAGTTCACTCAGTCGTCGGGCGATCTCCTTCCCTCTCCCCTGGGCCACATGTTGATACCGCTGAGCTGCACCCGCTGAGCTATGCCCAAGACGCTCCATCAGCTCCGCCGTCGTGGCACCGACTTGAGCGGCCATCGTCGCTCCGGTGTGCCTCAGATCGTGAAAAGTTAGGTCGGCGCGATTCGCCGCCTCCCGCGCTCGGTCGTAGTCCCGCGCGAAGGCCCCCTGCGCAAGATGGACCGTAGGGTTTGTCTTGCGGGGAAAAAGCAGCGCATTTGCACCGCTGGCCACATGCTCAGCCATGTGCGCCCTCACGGCACTCATCAGGTGCGGCGGAATCGTAACGTCGCGTAGGCCCGCTGAGCTCTTGGGTTGACCAACCACGAAGCCTGTCTTCGGTATGTAAGTCACACCACGCCGAACGCGGATGGTCTCGCCGTCTATGTCGATGTCTTTCCGGCGCAATTCTGTGACCTCGCCGTAGCGAAGCGCGCACCACGCCGATAGTCCGATCATCAACCGGTATGGAGTGGGCATAGCCTCGGTGATCTGAGTCAATTCGAGCGGTGTGGCAGGACGGATTTTGTGCACCCGCCGCACGCTCGCTGCCCCGTCGATTGTGCAGGGGTTGCCGGCGATTAGCTCGTCCTTAACCGCTTGGTTCAGAACCGTTTTCAGTAGCTGATAGACACGCGTCCGGTAGGTTGCACGATCTACCAGAGTGGTCGAATGCCAGCGTCGGACTGAAGCGGGCTTGATTGCGCTGACCAACTGGTCCTTGAATGTAGGCAGGATGAAGTTATCAAGGTACTTCTCGTATTCGTGCCTAGTTCTCGGCTTCAGCGAGGAATGATGCGCCATCCAGTCGCCTGCATACTCGCCGAAGGTGACGGGTTTACTGTCCTCCTCGACGGGTGGCGACCAAAGTTCTCGGTCTATCTCCCGCCTCCGGTCGGTCAGCCATCCCTCGGCATCGACGCGGGCAGCGAAGGTCTGGGGCGCTGAATACATCTGACCGTCGGGACCGGAATATTTGGCCTGATATCGACCTGATGGAGTCAACTTCTTAATCCGGCCCCAGCTACGTTTACGCGCCATGGGCGCTAGTCCGACGCAGGCAACATACAGGCAACATGAGACCAGTCTAGTGAATATTTGGGATACATCCAGATCATGTGTACTGTGTTGCATATCGCCACGTCAGAGGCATTCTGGCGCTGGTCGGAAGCAATATCACGTGTCCTGACATGTGCTGGTTCAATCCCAGTATCGCGCACCATACGAATAGACCCCGGCCGATGCGGCCGGGGTCTTTTTTGTGTCTTCAGGTCTGCCGAGATGTTTACCGCCGATCGCGAGTGGTGATGCACGTCATAGACGTGCACTCTGGATTTCCAGCCCGCGATCGAAAGGACGCCTGCGATGGCCGACGACAACCAACCGAGCACCGAGGGTAGCGAACCTCAGGTCAGTTCCGACGCGCACAAGCGTGCGGAAGAGGAGGTGGCCGGCATCGATGCCAAGTACGACCCGGGTTCGAGACCGACGGTTGTTCTTCCTGGCACCAACGGAATGGTGTCGGGTACGGCCTTCGCTGACATGGTCGATGACGAGGGAAACTTGAAAGAAGACCATTCCGAGGACACCGCCGACAGCACGTCGACGGCCGACGACCGGAACGAATGACCGAAGAATCCGACGATGTCGACGTGCCCGAGTTCGTCGATGAAGCCGAGGTGCGCGGCTTCCTGCACACGCCGTCGGGACGCTCGGTGGGTTCTCTCGCACTCACTCACGGCGCAGGTGGAAACTTCGATGCTCCGCTCCTTGCTGCTTCAGCCGATGCGTGGTCGGCGCGAGGATTCACTGTTCTACGCTTCGATCTGGCGTTCCGACGGCGAAAGCCGTCCGGTCCCCCGCATCCGTCGAAGGCCGATGCGGACCGCGCGTCGATCGAAACAGCTGTGACGTACCTCCGCAGGCTGCGCCGCGGCCCCATTCTGCTCGGTGGCCATTCGTACGGGGGTCGGCAGGCATCGATGCTCGTCGCCGAACAGCCAGAACTGGTCGATGGGCTGATTCTGATGTCGTATCCGTTGCACCCGCCCGGAAAACCGGAGAAGGCACGCACTGCGCATCTCCCCCAGCTGCGCACTCGAACGATGTTCGTACACGGCACAAAGGACCCGTTCGGTTCACCCGCCGAGCTATCCGATGCAATCGCGTTGGTGCCTGCTCATACCGCCACGATCGAGATTTCCGGTGCAGGCCACGATCTGTCGGCCAAAAAGTACGGAGTCGCCGGCCTGGTTCTCGAGAACGCACTCGAATTCTTCGACGCGGGGTCCTGGAGTTAGGGCGCATGGCCGCCCGGGCGCGCTCGCGCTCGTCGTTATGCAATCGTCATGCCGCCTACTGTCGACTTTCAGATGAGGTGTTCTACTTAGAACCATGCCCACCTGGGGATGGTTCATCGTCGCATTGGTCCTCATCGATGCCGCAGTGCTCGCGGTGTGGCTCCTCGCGCGCAAGAGTCCAGCCAAGAACGCCGCTGCCACAACACAATTGATGCTCGCCGGTTTGGACCACTCGGCGCGCGAAGACATATATCGCCTCGTGGGGGAAAAGAAGAAGATCCACGCGATCAAGTTGTTCCGCGAAAGAACCGGCGCAGGACTCCAAGAAGCCAAGGATGTAGTCGAGTCCGTCGGGCGAGGAAACCCTATCCCCACGCTCGGCGCCACGACTGATGCATCAGGAGTGGATAGCTCTGCTTGGGCGGACATCATCCCCAGGCTGCGCACTCTCAAGGCCGAAGGCAACACAATTTCCGCCATCAAGCTTTTGCGCGCTCGATCCGAGCTTTCGTTGCGTGAGGCGAAGGCAGCGGTCGATCGCCTGTGACTGTCACCGTAACCACCGCAGGCCTGTGGGACGCCGAACAGCTAGCCGATGTCGCGGCCGTCACCTTTCCGCTGGCATGCCCGCCTGGTTCGTCCAGAGCAGCAATAGCGGCGTTCATAGACGGCGTTCTCTCGCATGAGCGGTTCGGTGAGTACCTGGCGGATCCGCAGCGCACGATTCTGGCGGCGACCGAGGATGATTCCATGGTCGGTTACGCCATGCTCGTGTCCGGACCACCATCGGATCCGGACGTCGCGCGAGTGCTGACGTACGCACCGACGATGGAAATCTCCAAGATGTACGTGCTTCCCGACCATCACGGGAGCGACGTGGCGGCGGCCCTGATGGCCGAATCGCTGGCCCGAGCGACCCTCGGCCGCTGCGCAGGTATCTGGCTGGGCGTCAACCAACAGAACCTGCGCGCTCAACGCTTCTATGCCAAACAGGGATTCGAGATCGTCGGAACCAAGACCTTCACACTCGGCTCCGAGATCCACGACGATTTCGTCATGGAGCGAGCACTACGGTCGTGAATCTGCGCCGACCCGACCGTCACCCGACTGACCTGAGCGTCATCCGACGGCGGCGAAACGAGACAAGGCAAGCAGACGAGACGTCGCACGGAGGTACTTCTTGCGGTAACCACCGGCCAGCATCTCCTCGGTGAAAATCTCGTCGAGCTTGCTGCCCGATCCGGTCACCGGAATACCTGCGTCGTACAGGCGGTCGGCGAGCACCACGAGTCGAAGCGCGACGGCCTGATCCGAAGCGGGGTGCACGTTCTTCCAGAACACCGCCTGCACACCGTCGAGCAGCTTTCCGTATCGCGACGGATGCAGTGTGCTCAGATGTGCCAACAACTCGTCGAAGTCATCGAGGGTCGCATCGGCCACGGAGTCCGCCCGTTCGATCAGTTCGGCCTCGGACGTCGGATCGGGGGCCGGGGGCAGGTCACGGTGTCGGTAGTCGGGCCCGTCCACCCTGATGGACTCGAAGATGGATCCGAGCTTCTTGATTTCTCGCATGAAGTCCTCGGCTGCAAATCTTCCTTCGCCGAGCTGACCGGGCAAGGTGTTGGACGTTGCCACGATGGACACGCCGCGCTGGGACAACTCGGACAGCAATCGCGACACGAGCATCGTGTCGCCTGGATCGTCGAGTTCGAACTCGTCGATACACAGGACGCTGTGACCCGACAACTCCTCGAGCGCTTTGTTGAAGCCGAGCGCGCCCACGACGTGAGTCAATTCGACGAACGTACCGAATGCCTTCGGTTCGGGGACGCTGTGAAAGATCGACGCAAGGAGGTGGGTCTTACCGACACCGAAACCGCCGTCGAGGTACAAGCCTGCACCGGTAGAGGGCGCCTTCTTGCCGAAAAGTCCGCGTTTTCCCTTCCCGCGAATCTTGGTCACCTTCTCCGCGAACGACTCGGCTTTGGCGACTGCCTCTGCCTGGCTGGGTTCATTCGGATCCGGGATGTACGAGGCGAAACTGACTTCGTCGAACATGGCCGGGGGGACCATCTGCGCGATCAACTGATCGGAGGGAACGACAGGATTACGATCGACAAGACGTCCAGGCATCTAGTAAGCGTAACGAGGTGGTCTTATCTACAATGTGCGCCTACTCGATATTGCGACCTACTTCACACCAGGCTCCGGCACCTCGTACCCGGCCGACGGCGTCGTCGGCCGGGCCGAACTACGCCGGTTGTACGCCTATCCGGACAACCTGACCGCGCCGTGGATCCGAGCGAACTTCGTCTCCAGCATCGACGGAGCCGTCAGCGCCGACGGTGTCTCCTCGGGTCTCGGGACACCCTCCGACAAGGCCGTGTTCGATATGCTTCGGACCCTGGCGGATGCGGTTCTCGTGGGGGCCGGGACGGTCCGAAGCGAGAATTACGGGGGTGTCCGGCTGACGGAGTCACAACAGAACCAACGAATCGGCGCAGGCCTGGCACCAGTTCCCCCGGTAGTGGTCGTCACTGCCTCGGCGTCGATCGATCCGACATCGCGGCTTCTCACCGACACCGAAGTGCCGCCGACGATCATCACGACGGCCTCCGCATCGGCCGAGCCACGTTCGACGCTTCGCGAAGCAGGTGCGCGCGTGATCGAAGTCGAGGGAACGACCGTTCCGACCTCCGCTGTCCTGGCGGCCTTGGACGAACTGGGTCTGAGGCGAGTCCTATGCGAGGGCGGCCCAGGCCTGTTCGGAACGCTGCTTGCAGACGATGGCGTCGACGAACTATGCCTGACGACTTCGCCGAACCTGCTTGCGGGAAAGTCGGGGCGCATTGCGCACTCGAACGCCGCAGTACTGCACCGGATGAAACGTATTCACGTGCTCGCCGACGACGACGGAACTCTGCTGACCAGATGGGTCCGAGTGCGTCCGGCCGGTACCGGTGAAGTTCCGGGTGCGGAAAAGTAGATAGCCTCGCAGCGTGACGCAGAAAAGATCGTTGCTCGTAGTTCTTCTCTCGGTCTCGATGTTGGGGGCAGCATGCAGTGCTGGGCCGTCCGGACGCCCGGACGTCGCCGTCGAGCAGAACTCCCCCGGGCTACCCGACAAGTCGACTGCCGATCCGGAACCGGAGAATCCAGAATTACAGGCTCCGGTGGACGATCTTGCGTGGATCGACTGCACGCAAAGCACCCTCGATCTCTACGGCCTCACCTCTCGCACACCCGGGGTTGTCCTCGAATGCGCAGACTTCGACGCGCCCGTCGACCCATCCGGTCAGATGTTCGGGTCCTTCTCCGTCGGCGCACTGCGTGCGAAACTGGACAGGACGCCGCCCGATGCCGCACCCCTGGTCTTCACCTCTGGGTCCGACCGTGCGTCGATCGCCACACTTGCCGACCTCGCGGCCGGCAACAGCACGACGATGCTGGAGGCTCACCCGCTCGTCGCCATCGATCGGCGCGGAATCGGTAGGTCGACAGCCATCGATTGTGTCAAAGCCGACACTCGCGAGACGCTGGCGAACCTGGGGCAATTCGCGGTGTCCGACGGTGACGCCGTGGACCGCGCCGTCGCCGTCGGACGCCAGGCGACTATCGAATGCACCGATCTACTGCAGCCGCAGGAGATCGCTTTCGCTACCAGTTATGCCGCAGGCGATCTGGAACAGCTTCGAATCGCCTGGGGAATCGATGCGCTCGGCATCATCGGCACCGGGAACGGTGCATCCACTGCGTTGGCGTATGCGGCCCAGTACCCGGACCGAGTGGCGCGGTTGATTCTCGATTCGCCCACCGGAATGAACGTAGATCAAATGACCGTGGCCCAGCAGAAAACGGAAGGACGAGAAGCTGCGTTCACTGCGTTCGTGCAGCGGTGCCAGGCCCTCCAGTGCTCGCTCGGATCCGACCCCAAGGCCGCGGTATCCGAACTACTGACACAGGTGGCAAGCGGAGCCTTGGCACCTCTGTCGACCCACTCTGTGCTCGACGGGATCGCCTATGCACTCGCCTCGTCCTCCGGCGACCCGTCGAGACGGACACTCGAGCTTGCCGATGCACTATCCGCAGCCAGGTCCGGCGATCCGTCCGCACTGAGCCGGTTGTCCTCGCGCGGTGCAGTTGCCTACGGAACGGACGGTCAGTTCGTCGCACGGTGCATCGACGGCCGGCAGTGGCCGTCCCCGCAGGCCGTGCGGGATGCCGGCGCAAGTTGGAGCGAGCAGTACCCCATCTTCGGCACCGACGCCGCCCTGACAGCACTCACGTGCTCGTCGTGGCCGACTGCACCCGCTCCGCCCCTGCCGACGTCGCTGTCGGTGCCAGTTCTCGAACTCAGTGGCGCCGGTGACCCGGTCGTCGGCAACGGGGGGTTCGCCGGTGTGACCGGGCTTGTTGCCGCCACCGGCGCGCGTTCGGCCGCAATGACGTGGCAGGGTGCCGGCCACCCGGTGATCGGCGGGTCCGTGTGCGGCCAGGCCGCGGCCGCTGCGTATGCGACCGACGCGTCGCTTCCTCCCGATGGCAGCGTCTGTCCCGCATGACACGTCTGGTGCCGATCCACGGAGTGGTACCGAACACACCCAACGGGTGTCGACGGTCATTGCCCGAGCCCGGTCAAGGTACCGTTCCCACGTGTCACTTAGCTTCCTCGAGCCCCGCAACGGCCGGACGACCGCGGATGTAGTCCGGTTCGCGCTATGGCCGATCGCCATCATGACTGTTCTCAACCGGGCGATCGTACGGGCGGTCAACGGTGACTTCACCAATGATTTCATCCCCGTCTACCGGGCTGCTCTCGCGTTTCTCAATCGCGAGCCGGTGTACACGGCGAACTTCGACTCGGTCGATCCGCATTATCTCTATCAGCCGAGCGCGACGATGCTGTTGTCGCCTCTCGCAATCATCGATCCCGAACGCTCTCGCTGGTTGTTCATCTTGGCGAGCACGATTGCCATCGTTCTTGCGTTGTACATCTTGCTCAAGATCTTCGGCTTCGGACTGAACTCTGTCGCAGCGCCTGCACTTCTCCTCGCTGCCTTCGCGAGTGAAACAGTGACCAACACTTTGGTGTTCACCAACTTCAACGGTTTCGTTCTGTTGGGTGAGGTTGCATTCATCTACTGGCTGCTCCAGCGAAAAGACTTGTCCGCCGGTGTGGCGATGGGGCTGACACTAGCCATCAAACCGATCCTCGCACCGCTGTTGATCATTCCGCTGATGACCAAGCAGTGGAAAGTTTTCATCACCGCAATCGCAATTCCGGTCGTGTTGCTCGTGATCGCCTGGCCGCTGTCGGTGGACCCGATGGAGTTCATCGACCGCACCCTCCCCTATCTCCTCGAGTCGCGCGATTACTTCAACAGCGCGATTGTCGGCAACGGCCGCTACTACGGATTGCCGGAGCTCCTGATCTACGGAATCCGCGGGGTTCTCGGCATGATGGTTCTGGTGTCGCTGTGGTTGCTCTACCGCTACTGTCGCGAGGACCGCCTGTTCTTCATAGCGACAACTTCGGGCCTGGTACTGACTGCACATTGGCTACTCGGGTCACTCGGCCAGATGTACTACTCGATGCTGCTCTTCCCACTGTTGATGACGGTCGTTCTCAAGAACTCGGTTCTCCGAAATTGGCCGGCGTGGCTCGCAATCTATGGATTCATGAGCTACGACCGCTGGTTGTCCGGTCGATTCCCGACGGGAGGTCGAGCAATGGACTACATGCGCACTACATTCGGCTGGAGCTTGCTGATCATCGTGATCTTCTCGGTTCTGATCGGACGGTACTTCGCTGCTCGCAGTGACGGCCGCCTCGACGACGGAATCGAACCCGAGTACCTTCTTCCGGAGAGCTCACCTGCGCAAACAACGAAGCAGCTCGAGAAGTATTAGCGTGGTGTCATGAGTTCAGCGACCGAAAAAAATTCTGTTCCCGCCGTTCAGCTCACCGACGCACAATGGCGCGAGAAGCTCACCCCCGAGGAGTACGCAGTCCTGCGTCAGGCGGGCACCGAGCGTCCGTTCGTCGGGGAGTACACCGACACCAAAACCGATGGTGTGTACAGCTGCCGCGCATGCGGAGCCGAACTGTTTCGCAGTACCGAGAAGTTCGAGTCACACTGCGGTTGGCCGTCCTTCTTCGATCCTGCAGACAGTGACGCAGTCATCCTCAACGAGGACACCACGCTCGGGATGCGACGCGTGGAAGTCATCTGCAAGAACTGCCACAGCCACCTCGGCCATGTCTTCGAGGGAGAGGGCTACCCGACGCCCACAGATCAGCGGTACTGCATCAACTCGATAAGTCTCGTTTTACACCCGTTGCCGTGACAGAAGTGCCCCGGTTCGGATGAACCGGGGCACTGTCGGTCTAGCGCCTACTTGCGCTTCTTGCCTGCATCGCTACATTTATCACGCCAGCTACCGTCATTGTTCTGCGAACGGTCCTTCGTAAGGCCACCACTCTTAGGGACCTGTGGAGGCTGGTGCTTAGCCGCGCTCATCGCACAGGCTTAATTGTGATGGTGCGCGTGACTCGCACACGACGGACAGGTACGGACACGGTCCGTCGTACAGTTTGACGAACTACTGAAACCGAGTGCGCCATTTGGCTTACTCCGATCCCCAAGAGATTACAGTGCCGATGAGATCGCACACTCTGGTGTGTGCCGATCCCGTAGACGGGGTACTGTCGGATTCGCAGCCGCCAAGTTGCAAATCAGACAAGCCCCAACTCGGTTACCCCGTTTGGGGTTTTTCTGCGTTATGGCCTCTCGGTATCCCAAACACTACAGCTAGTGTCCGACTTATAGCTAGAACACGAGATGTTGCGAACAACATCAATGACATTCGCTGGTCACGGTCTTGGGATGGACCAGAAGACAGCGTCGGTGCGCCGTGTCGCGCATCACACTTTAACTAGGTGCAAGCAAAACCGTTCGCTACTGAGCGGCGGCGTAGGCCTCATTCACTGGCGCAGCAATGCCGCGTTCGGTGGCCTGAATCTTGTCGTAGTTGCCGTCGCCGCGCTGCTTTCGAACTGGGTTTGTCGTCAGCCAGTCTTCAAGCGTGTTGGCGAACTCAGCGTTGGTTGTACCTGCTGGTTTCAGCTCCTAAACCTTGGCCCATGCCTCACGCTGCTTGTCACTGATCGGCGGGGTGCTCGCTGAGCTGCTACGTGTCGCTGGCTTGGCTGGCTGTGATCTAGTGATGATCGGCTGGCCTGATTCAATGTTGTCTACTAGCTCAGCAGCTCGGACTCAGACATGTATAGCTCAAATGTCGTTGCATCCTTGACGGTTGTGCCGGCTGACTGAATCGTGATTTTCGTCGGCTTGGTTTTATCGGGCAGCTTTTCGCCTGAGTAGTCGCTGACAACAATGGTACGAACGCCCAGTGACGATTCCTTTGTGCAGAATGATATAAGCGAAGCACCATATCATTTCATCAAAAATATTACCTGCATCAGGCTGAGAAAATATTCGACGGCAGCATCAAACTGTTGGACACTGTCCGGTACGGTTTTCGTATGGCACTCGATGACGACAGCGTGGTACACCCGACAGGATTTTGGAGCTATGTCCACAAGGACAACGACTCACAGCACGGGCGGATCCTCAACCTGGCTCGGCTGTTAAAGGAGGAATTCGAATTCCTTACAGCATCCAGTTTGGAACTATTTGTCGACCGTGAGGATCTGGCATGGGGCGCAAAGTGGAGGGTAACCATCGATGATGCACTCACCGCGACCTCGTTTTTCATCGCAATCATCACGCCTAGGTTCATGCTTAGCCACGAATGCCGCCGCGAGCTTCTAATCTTTGCCGCTAATGCGAAGGCCCGCGAAGTTCCCGAACTTCTACTCCCGATCCTCTATGCACCTGTGGATGATCTAGCGGAAGACTCAACCGATGACGTCAGGCGAGTAATAGCAGGCAGTCAATACGAAGACTTCACAAAGCTCCGTATCAAAGATCAGCAGAGTGAAGAGTACCTGACCGCAGTAGCGAAGCTTGCGCATCGGCTTGTCGAAATCTCTCAAGAAGTTGCAAAACGTCCCGAATACTTGCTTGCCAAGATCGACAAAGAGCCGAAGAATCTAGATGAACTGGGTGATGACGATGATGAAGACGATGATTCTCTGGGCGTCTTGGATGCTATCGCCGCACAAGAGGAGCTATTCCCGGAGTGGCAGAAGACGATTGAAAACTATGGGACGTTGATGACCAAGGTCACCGAAGTTACCAACATTTACAATCCTAAGATGACCGCGGCAGCAAAAAAGAACGCAGCAGCAAGACTTTTTGTAGCAAAACAATACGCAAATGATCTGATACCCGTCTCAGAAGAATTCAAACAAAACGGCATCAGATACGCCGATCAAGCTTTCAACATGAATGACCTAATGACGGTGATTCTCACTAACATTGCGGAACGTGGCGCTGATGAGCGTCAAGACACACAAGTAAAAGGCTTCCTCAGCAGCGTCCGCGAGATGGCTTCTGCTGGTCGCGTATCCATCGACTCCATAAAAGGATTTCAAGAAACAATCAAAGATGTTGCAAAAGTGAGCAGGGACGTAAGAAAGCCGCTCAAAACTCTATCCCAGGGGGCGCAAAGTTTCCTTGATGGCCAACAACTCTTTGAGGATTGGGTTCGACGCATAGATGAGATCGAATTGCGTGATGAACAAGCTCAGGTGATCGACGAGCATGAAGCACTGCCACATTCATCCGAATCCAATCCCCAAGACAACGCGAAGGACGAAGAAAAGTGCGATAACTGAAAGGAACACTTATTTCCTTTCTAAAGTACTTCTTCGACGCGCATGGGCATGAGTCCAGCAGAAACCCTAGGCGGCAGACGTAGCCGGGGACTCCCCGTATTCTTTGCTGGTCTTGACGGAATGGTGAGAGCGGGTGGCGGCTACGGCTATATCTCTGTGTCGCACACGGGTTATGTCAGCGATGAGTTCGGCACTGTCAGCACGTTTGGCGTGTCCCCGGCGAACGGGGCCATCATGTTTTAGAGTCTTGTTGCCCATGAGCTGGGCGGATAGGACTATGGAGAACATGGCTGGACGGAAG
>NZ_JBEPPH010000006.1:0-295076 GCF_040547235.1 Rhodococcus sp. UYP9 | reverse complement strand
CCACAAGCGGATGATCATCGACATCGGATGCTTTCACCAAATATAAAATTCGGCACTGACATTCATCGACACACTGTTGAGTTCTCAAAGAACACACACACACCACACAACCACGAAAATAATGTTCTCGCAGCGCCTGGGGCAACCGTTCCAGCCTAGCTAATCCAAGCGACCGAGTCAATAACCCCGTCACATCGGATCACCCGGACACGACAACACCATCTTGCCGAACCAGGATTTTCAGTGCAAACTCCGTGCAACCTCGTGTCCCGCACCTCTCGGTCCGGGTCGGTGTCCGTGTCGCTCTGACTCGACAAAAGTTACGCGACTCTGACGCCATCTCCAAATCGCCTGGTCAGCGGCCTACATCAGCTCCGCAAAGCGTCGCGAGCGAATCGTCTCGACCAACTGGGAGCGTCGAACACCTCGCTTCGGAAGTACAGCGACGGCCCATGGGCTCCGATCAGGTCCAAGAAGTCGACCGTCGGTTGTGCCGCGGTGTGGGCGTCGACCAATTGGCTGGTCCCCCACCCCAACGCTTGCATCGTCTCCACGATCATCGCGTTCCGTTGCGTTGCGGATGCCGACGACGCAAGCGCGACGAGAAACAGTGTTCCGCCGTCGATCTCATGAGTTTCCTTGCCCAAGGGGACTCTCGACGCACAATGCCTCCACAGACCGATGGGGTCGTCGGCATATCGGGTTCCCGCTTTCGTGCGTACCAAAGCGCCCTTGAAGACTCGCACCAGACCTAGACGCTTGGCGGCATTGCGCAGATCGGCGACCTGGTGATTATCGACCTCACGGAGGCTGGATCCGATCCACCCCAGTCCCCATTCGAGTTCGACGCGCATGGCTTCGACAGCTGCCGGCGGAAGATTGCCTCCGGGCGCCAACTGCAATCCGGCGTCTCCTACGAGCTCGAGCAACCACGAAAGTTTTCTCATCGCCACAGTTGCAACCGGTAAATCGACAGAGCTTTCGATAGTGAGCTCACACCGCGGTAGCAGCGCCAGCAGAGCGGGCATGTGGTCCGGCTGGGCGGTCCCGAAGAGCCGTGCGATCAACTTCGATGCGACAGCGGCCTCGGCCTCGGCCGATCGCACGGGAGCGCCGGCCCGAAAACCTTCGTTGACGCGAGCTACCTCGAACTGCTCCGGATCGAACGGTCCAACCGATTCCCGCAGACTTTCGTATTCCGCGTGGCCAGGGTCTCCGAGTACGTCGAGTAGATGGCGATAGCCGACGGGTCCTCCGCTGTTCTCGGGCGGACACGCACGTGCGCCGTCGAGGCACAGGGTACGGAGATCCTCGTGATACTCGATGAGGGATTCGAGTTCGACGGTGTGCTTCCAACCGTCGCCGAAATCGTATTCGTATTCGATGACGTCGCCCTCTTTGTCGAGAACGCTATCCAACCTGACGTGCTGTTCGTTGATTACCGACCCTGCTTCGACCAGCGAGGTCTCGAAGTCGTATCGCATGACGGCTACGGACTTCCGTAGCCGGTAGCGGTGCGAATGAGCAGCATTCCACCCCATCACCTGGCGCAGCACCTGGTGAAATTCGGGGAGTAAGAGGTCGGACCGGACCTCGAACTTTCGCCACACTGCCGGTTCGACGCCGTCCAAGGAGACGCGAATCGTGTACCTCGCGACCGGAGCGCCATAGTCGCCGGACGCGTTGGTGAACGTATCGTCGGCGATCTCGAGCTCGGGTCTGTCAGAGCTGTCCAACAGGTCTGGCACCAGGGACAGGTGCCGCACACGTCCAGTGCGATTCCGCATTACTCGACCTTAGTAGCGGCTGCGCTCCGGCAAGGCTCAGACTGCGTTCAGAAGGCCACTGTTGATCGCATCGATGTCGAATGCCAGTTTGTCTGCGTGGTCGGCGAAGGTGGTCACCGTGAGTTGAACCAGGTACTGCGTTTCGTTCTGCACGACGACGTACCTGGTCGTGACGGCCAGTTCCCACTGCTCGGCGACGAATGTTCCCCTGATGAACCGCGATGGATGCCCACCGAACGAGTCGGAGCTCGCGTCTGTTTCGACCCAGCCCTCCATCGCGCGGGCGTCGGTGAAACTGCAGTCGAGGAGGTCATCGGCGTCGATGCGAGTGGACAGCAAGCCCACAAGCAATACTGCGTTGGGCGCGAAGCCGCCTTCGACCAGACCTGGCTCGACAAGAACCTGGGTGGCGCCGGGGAATTGCCCTTCGGGCGCCGCTTGCCAGCCGGCGGGTATGGGGGCCTCGATGCCGAGTGTCGCAGCCTGAGCGCGATCGACGGGTGTCACCGCTACGGCATGCGCCGCAAGGTACTGGGCGACGGTCATGCGATTGGATCCACTGCTCTGTTCCACCCGTACATCTCCTGACGTTTCGAGACAATAGAATTTCGATCGTAAAGTGCGCGCTGCTCACGGTGTGCCGGGCATCTTCACCCGGGCACACTCTCGGCAAGCGGCGCCTGTCCGAGGTAGTTCCGTCATCGACGGCCGGCGACGAGCTCTTCCAAGTACCCCGCGACGCCGTCGTCATCGTTCGAATGCAGCACGCGATGAGCTACAGCCTTGATCTCGGTCATCGCGTTGGCAGTGGTCAAGGCAGTACCCGCCCAGCGCAGCATCGGTAGGTCGTTGAACGCGTCACCCACCGCCGCCACGGCAGCTCGCTCGATCCCGAGTTCCGCACACAGCACCGATAGCGCACTGGCTTTCGACACGCCTGCAGCGGACATCTCTATATATGGCGCGCCCGAATGGGTCAGCTCCACTCCGCCTACCCCTGCTGCCAGGACAGCGTGGAACAGGTCGACGCTTGTCAGCTCCGGATGTCGGGCGACGATCTTGACGGTCTGCTCCGAAGCCGCGGGCAAGACGTCGACCGAGACGTCCATCTCGTGGGGATGTCGATGATGGTCCGCGAAGACACACATCGCTGCATAGTTGTGCTCGGCGACGAACCGAGTCGGACCGACCGTGGCGAAGGCGACTCCGGGAACCAGCTCGCGAACCCTGGTCATAGCAGTGGTCACGACGTCGGATTCGATTCCGGTCGTCTCGGTGATGACCGGCGTGCCGTCGGCGAGGTCGAGCACGACTGCGCCGTTGGCACCGATGGCCTTACCGGTGAATCCACAGGAGGCAGCCAACTCGTCGATCGAATGGCGTGCGCGCGCCGTGGCCCAGACGACCTCGATCCCCGCCGCATGTGCCGCCGCCATCGCTTCGGCGGTACGCGCCGAAATGGTTCGGTCCGAGCGAAGCAGGGTGCCATCGAGGTCGGTGGCGAGAAGTTTGACTGTCACGGCGCCTCTGTCCGCAGGACGAGCACGGTGATCTCGCTGGGCGCAAAGATGCGAAACGGCGGTCCCCAGAAACCGGTGCCGCGGCTGGTGTACAGCTGAGTGTGCTTGCCGTGCCTGCTCAGGCCATGAACTGTCGGTTGATCGAGTCGGACCAGGTACTCGAACGGCCAGATCTGCCCACCATGGGTATGACCGGAAACCTGCACTTCGACGTCGCGTCGAACCGCCTCGTCGATTTGCTTGGGCTGATGTGCCAGGAGGAAGACCGGCAGGTCCGCGTCGACTCCCTCGAGCGCACGATCGAGGTCCGCTCCGTGCCCCGCGAGTGTGGAAGCTGCTGCCGTTCGATCGTCCACACCGGCGACGACCAACCTCGCACCGCCACGTTCGACCACGAGGTGCTTGTTGTGCAGGGCCGTCCAACCCAGCGTCTCCATGTGATCCAGCCAGTCCTGCGCTTCGCCGAAATATTCGTGGTTGCCCGTCACGTAGACCTTGGCCAGCGCTGCACGTGCCCCACGTAACGGCTGGACCTGATGCTCCCGCCGCAGGACCGAACCGTCCGCCAGATCTCCGAGGTGACAGAGCACATCTGCTTCCAATGCGTTGACGACGTCGACGACCTTCGCCGACCAGGCGGCTCGATCCAACGGCCCGTAATGCGTGTCGGTAATCATCACGACACGGAGTCCGTCGAGTCCGGCACCGAGACGCGGAACCACAACGCTGCGCTCGACGACGCGTGGCACGCGCATCGCCTCGTAATGGCCCCACACCAACAATCCGAGGACCACGACGAGCACCGCGGCAGCCACAAGTCGCGATCGCAGGGGATCTTCCAGACCGGCAAGGGCGAGGAGCACTCCGACGATCGAACCGAGCACACTCCACACGAACAGCACCCACACGGTTCCGAGCAACGTGTCACCGATCAAGGCCGCGCGGTCATGAGCGCGCGCATGACCGCGAGCCATGGATACCGGCAAGGCGATCGCAGCGGCGACGAACAGGACGAAGCCGAATATTCGCATCGAGAACGGCCAGTCGGAACCGGAGAAGAAAAGCGTCCACAGTGGAACACCGAACAGCAGTGCAACGACGATCAGAACTATCGGTGCGATCAGCCATCGACGTCGGGAAGGCCCTGACTCGGGCGGGTGGATATCGGTGTCACCGGTCGGCTGTGAATCCGCCATGTGTGTTCCTCACTGCAGAGACGGCGAAATTCCAGGACAAGTGCTCGGAGATCCGACTCAGCTGAGCGCCTCTGCGATGGGTGTGTCGCCGTTGTCGAATTCGATGACACGTCCGATGGTCCCCGGAGTGTCGACGGTTTCGGCGACTACGGCTGCGACGTCGTCCCGGGTGACCGAAGCGCCGGTGGCACCGTTGTCTTTGGTGGAGATCGATCCGGTGCCGGGGTCGAGTGTCAATGCACTCGGTCCCAGGATCGTCCAGGACAACGACGTGGATTTCAGGTACGCGTCGGCGGCCGCCTTGGCCTCCGCGTACGCGAAGAAGGAATTGCTCGGATCTACTCCGTGCTGGGTGTCCGCCCCGAAATACGACACCATGACGTAGCGCGTGATGCCCACTCGTCCGGCAGCGTCCATCGAGCGAATTGCTGCATCACGGTCGACGGCATACGTTCGGTCGGCACTGCCGCCGCCCGCGCCTGCAGACCATACGACTGTGTCGAAGCCGTCGAGTAGTGCCGCGATCTTCTCGACATCCAGATTCTCGATATCGGCCACCAACGGTGTGGCGCCCACATTCGCGATATCGACGACGTGATCCGGGTTACGAACGATCGACCCCACTTCGTGTCCGCGCTCCACGAGCAACGGCGCTAGACGGAGCGCCACCTGCCCGTGTCCTCCGAAAATGGCGATTCGCGACATTGGCACTCCTTCGACAGACACAGTCGGACGCCATCCACGCTATAGCATTTGGTTCGGTCAGTTGTGGTGGCCATGGCCTCCATCGTGATAGCCGTTGATGGGCAACTCAGCAGTCGGAAACCGGTGCTCGGGGTCTTCGCTCGGAATGGTCCACATGTCGTACTTCTCGCCTTCGGGCGCTGACCGCCACGCGTTCCACGGCGTTTCCGCGGTTGCACTCGTCTGGCTTGTGTCGGGGCGTTCCACTGCATGATCAGCCTGCGCATCCACCGCTACGCCCACTGGCATGTCCTCTGCTTGCACCTCATCGTGCGGTCGATCCAAGTCGACTGGAATCCACTCCTCGGTTACCGTTTCCGCGGGCGCAATCGAAATCGTATTCGGTTCGATTCCTAACGCGGACAGGGTATTCCACAGATCCTCCAGCGCCGCCTCGACATCGAGGTAGTACTCCGACTCACGCACACGCCAGAACGTCCAGCCACAACGTTTGAGTTCCTGCTCGCGCTGAAGGTCGGCCAGACGACGTTCGGGCGTGGACTGAATCGAGTCCCCATCGCATTCCACGGCGAGCCTGGATACCTGCCCGGTGACCACCAGGTCGATACGTCGATTGTTCACCTCGACTCCGGGGTTGACGTGATATCCACGATCTCTCAGATCGACGAACAGCCGCTGCTCGAACAGACTCTCGAACTCGCTGCGCCGAACATCCGGCGTGACATCGCGCGGCATCGGATTCGCAGGCGCAGGCGAGGTCGACGTGACATACGCGAGCAGCGAGTTCCGTAGGTCGGATCGCTTGAGCCGATCGACTGTGACCGAGTGAAACAGCCAGAGTTGATCCTGCGCACGCGAGGCCGCGACATTGAACCGCCTCTTGTACTGGCTTGCGCTGAGAGCGGGAAAGTCCTGGTTCGGTGCGACCACCATCGACAGGAAGACGACACTTCGTTCGTCTCCTTGGAAGTCCGGCGGTGTCCCGACGCGGAGCCTTCGATCCGCCCATTGGTCGATTCCGATGCGTTTGATCAATTCGTTTCGGATTTCATCGACCTGAGCCGTTCCCTGCAGCACGACGACGCCGAATGTCTTACCGTCGTATAGGGGATCGGCAAGGCATTCGAGGATCTGACCGGCGATGGCTTGCCCCTCGGCATGATTGACGAGCGAAGCGCCCTTCCCTCTCACCGATGCATCGGGTACGAAAGTATGGCGAAGCGGCGGGAGCCTGTCCGCGCCGAATTGACGCACAGGAACCAGGGGCGAATCTCCATAGAATTGTTGGGACGACCAGTTGATGATTTCCGGCATCGATCGAAAATGCTCGCGCAGACGGACGACTTGTCCGAAACGCGTGCGCAGCATCGAGAACAGTGACGACCGTGGAGTCAACGTCGCTCGAACATGTTCGGGTAGATCCGGCAGATACACGTCCAGTCGGGTGAACACGTCCTCGAGTGTCCCCGCCTGCGGGACGTCTGCGGGTGCACATTGCCGATCGTCACCGACGACGATCACCCGTGGTGCCAGATACAGAAGGAACAGACTGCTGATGTCGGCCTGGCTGGCTTCGTCGACGATCACGACGTCGAAACTGTCCGCTATGGGCGGCACTGTCGCCAAGACCTGAGAAAGGGGCATGACCCAAGCAGGAACGGCACTTTGCGCATCTCGCATAGCTGAACGCGCAGCGCTGCGGAACGTTTCCGCGTATCGACCTGCTCCTGCCCCGATCGACGACATATGTTCCCGATACGTTTGCAACGCACGCACTTCCACAGCCGTCATGCGCTCGAGACAGTCGCGCCAGGCCATCGCGGCCGCCAGCTGAGCCGTCAGGTACTTCAGATCCGCGTCGAGTGCGTTCAGTTCGACATCGAGCTGATGTTCGACACCGCCGCGATGCTGTTCGCTCACCCACTCACGCGCTCGACGCCACGCCCATGCCTTGGACATCTGCCAACTGATTTCATCCCAGTCGGAGTCCCCGGCCGTATCGAGAACCAATTGGTACAACGCGGGCGCAGCATCGGCGAGCTTCTTCGCCAACTCGTCCTGTACCCGCTGATCATCCTGCTCCTGGCATGCCGCGATGTAGTTCCCCGACGCCTCGGCAACGGCGTCCTCGTCGGCCGAGTTCAGCGCCGTCACGAGAGCTTTTCCCTCGGGCGACGGTCCGATATCCACCTGTGTTGCAACGGAATACAGAATTCTACTCAGTTCAGCCTTGGCCACGTCTGCATCGATACGAGTAGCAATCGCCCTTGCCGACCCTGCGAACTGCACCGCTTCGTCGAGGCTTCGAATCCACGGCGCCGAAGGCGAGACCGCGTACAGCTTCTCGACCAACGCGTCGCGCGCATGCAGAACACCTGCCACCAACGTCAGCTTGTCACTGACGAGCCGAAGATCGTTCACACGCCGTGACCGAGGCCCGTCGGTGGACACCGAGATCCGTAGGTCTCCGAGAAGGGTCGCCGCGGTGCTGACGATATCGAGAGCACGAATGTGCTCTGTCACGAGCCTGCCGTCGCTCGCCGACGCAACTGGAACGCCATCGACGGTCGCCGTGATGCCAAGATCTTCGACAACACGCTGCTGTTCGCTCTTTCGGAACCGAGGCTTCCACTCGATTCCCGATTCCAAAGCGACAGTGAGGGATTCCATCGCGTTGAGCGCAGCGGTCGTCGACGAGGAACACTGCACATCATGAGCACCGATGAAGCGATCGGCCCGAGCCGCGACCTCGGCCATGGATGAAATCCCGCTTACCCGTGACCATAGGTGCGCAGCTTCGCCGGACAACACGGAATCGGTCAATTGCTGGAAGAGTTGGTCCAGTTCGAGAACGTCACGCACTCGCGCGTCGAGTTCTTCGCACAGCTGCCGAATACCCAGCGCTGCAGCAGGATCGACTCCGCGGAGGAACTCGACAAGCCTGGACGAATGCTCGGACTCCACATGCACATTGGCGCTCGCTCGCCGACACAACAAACGTAGTTCGGCCGAATTCGGCAGAATGGTGTCCAGCCGTGGGAGTGATTGCCCGGCTCGTGCCGCACGCCCATCCGGCGCAGTCGCGATCAACTTCCGCAGCCGATCCACCTCGGTTCCGATCAGTGTGGGGCGATCCGTCGACAACGGTCCCGGAAGCCACTCGTGAGCCTCTTCCGCTGCCTTGACCTTGCGGACGATTGCAGCCGCGGTCCCCTCGAATCCATCGGAAACATGCTGATGCACAACAGTTTCCGACACGCGCAGGTCGGCGATGGCATCGAGTAGCACGGCACGCCGCTCCGAAGCATCCGCCCGTCGCGCGGTCAATGACGCGATCTTCTCGGCCGCATCCACGTCGTTGTACGCCGCTTTGCGATCTGCGATACGAGCGACGCTGCGATTGAGCTCCTCGGATCCACCGCGCCCGAGATCGGTGATCGAGACGCAAAGTTCCTGAAGTTCGGGTGGAAGTTTGTCTCGAAGCACGCGAAGCGCCTGTGACTTCTCACTGGTGACGAGCACACGCTGGCCGTGGGCGAGCAATGCCGACACCAGATTCGCGATGGTGTGCGTCTTCCCGGTACCGGGAGGACCTTCGACGACTACACCGCTGTCACGGCCGAGCCTGCGCAGGATCTGTGACTGTTCGGCGTTCGCCGGAAGCGGAAAGAGTGGATCCGTAGCGAGCGAGCGAGTCTCGGCCGCCCCCATTCGCTCCAACCAGGCCAAACGTTCGGCGGGTTCGATGGGCTCCACCAACTGCGCCAAACCGAGCGGAAGCCTCGAACCGGGCTTGGCGAGATCCGCGATCATCTGTTCGTAGTAGTCACGCAGCGCGAAGGCATTTCGCTTACGCATGACCAGGGCGGGCGACAACGTCACCGTCGCCCCGTACTCGGGAGCGTCGGCGGTAGACGGCCGATCCAGATCGGCTCGAACGTCGACGGGTATGTCCAGCGCAGTATCGGCCCACTCCACGAGTAGGGACACGACGTCGTCGTCGAGAGGCGAGGTGATGCGCCTCGGCAGGTCACTCTGCATCTTCACCGAACCGGACGGGTCGAAGCCGGCCCGGCCGGTCAGCAGCTGAGTGTCCTCGAATCGCGGTTGAGAATTGGCAGCAAGCTTGACCAGCAAGTCTCCGGTGCGGACGTCCAACTCGATTGCTGCCGACTGGGTCAGCAGGTGCGTCTCGACCTCTCCTGCAGTTCCCAGAGCCGAAAGACTCAACAGGCCTGAGGCGACTACCAGCTCGATGGACTCCGGTTGCGAAGTCAGTTCTTGCATCATCAGCTGGAGAGCGTGGTAGAGCGAGGCTTCCGGTCGCTGCTCTCGATCCGATTCTGCCCATCGACGCCACTCGGTCGAATACGCTTCGAACGCACGTCGAACCTGGTACGCATGTCGGACATCGAAGTCGGCGTCGGCATCGACGTCCTCGCTCGCAGGTGATGCCAAAGCCGATTCGATCAATTCGATGTCCAGATGACGGCTGTCGACCACCATCTCGGTATCGACGAATCCTTCGAGGATCTCCGGGAGCTTCGGCGGTTCTTCGAACTCGACCCGCCGGGCCCTGAGTACGACCCCACCCTGCTCGGCCGACGCATCCAGATGAGACGCGGGCGAGTCGGCCTGAAGCCACTCGACGCGAAGGTGTTTTTCGTAATGCAAAACGGGCTCGGTGCGAGCGGTGACGATCTCGCGCAGGAATTGCAGCATGCGCAGAACCCTGTCCGTGAGCTCTTCATGCCCTTCCGTCAATACTTCGCCCTCCACGAAAACGCCCCCTTCAGCCGGGACCCTGCTGGGATCCGGCTGCTGGCCACGACCGGGAACCGATGCAGTCGACACTGTTGAACCTCTGAAATCCTCGAACGGCCGTCCGTTAACCGGGACGGTGCTTGCGCGCACGCACCAGACTAGTCTCTGCGTCCGGATTGATCACGGTCTACGGACCCTAGGTTCTTTTCGTCGTGGCAGATCACAAGAAGCGAAAGAAAAGCCCATTCGGGTTCACAGCCGATTCTCCGCCACCAGTGATCCGAGCTCGATCGGCAGTATGGGGCCCGCATTCTGGATTTCGCGCCTTATGTCCGATTCCGATCGGCGCCGAGTGGCACGTACCGACCGGTAACGTACCCGCCGGTAATCAATGAACGTCGTCGACACCGAAATGTCCGTTGTCGCAACGCTACTCATCAGTATTCCGTCAAGCTTTCGCTGACCTTTTTCAGTGACATTCCAAAACTTCGGTGAAATACATTGCTGTAGTGGAGGTTTGAACGAAGCGAGATCAATCACATCGACCCATATCGCCGTTGACATGGTAAGAATCATGTGATCCGTTAGAATAGGACGACATTCAGACCTGTTCCACGTCTTCGACGAGGGATCAGCGGGGTAACGAACGAGATCGAGGTCGATGAGTGGGGGCTGTTACATCGACTCCCACTTTGGTCCACACAGACATTTCTCGAGATCGAGTGTGTCGTTTCGTCCCCAGCAAGCCCGATAAGTGACAAGAACCCGCGGGCGTCACGACGTGCCCGGCGTTCGAGAAGAGCATTTTCACCCACCTGACGGAGAGAGAGACGTTGTTCAAACGGATTGCAGTAGTGAACCGAGGCGAGGCGGCAGTACGCCTGATCAGGGCCGTCAAGGAACTCAACGCCGAGTTCGACTACGGCATTCGGACGGTTGCCCTCCACACCGAGGCAGAACGCCGCGCAATGTTCGTCAGGCGGGCCGACGAGACCGTCGTACTACGTAAGCCCGAGGTGGGATCCGCGTACCTCGATCACGCCGAACTCGAGCGGGCACTCGTCGAATCCGGCGCAGACGCCGTGTGGGTCGGATGGGGCTTCGTCGCCGAAGATCCAGCCTTCGCCGACCTCTGCGCACGACTGAAGATCACCTTCATCGGACCTTCCGCCGACGCGATGCGCCTTCTCGGGGACAAAGTCGAGGCGAAACTACTCGCCGAACGGGTCGGTGTTCCCGTCGCACCGTGGAGCGGCGGACCCGTCGAAACACGAGCCGATGCTCGCAGGCACGCACAGGCCATCGGCTACCCACTGATCATCAAGGCTCGCAGCGGTGGCGGCGGTCGCGGCATCCGCAAGGTCTACGAGGAGAGCGAACTCGAACTCGCGCTCGAACGTACGCAGGGTGAAGCCGAACGCTCGTTCGGCGACCCGGTGGTATTCATCGAGCGACTCGTCACCGACGCCCGCCACGTCGAGGTCCAGGTCATCGCGGACAACCACGGCAACGTCTGGGCTCCAGGGGTACGCGACTGCTCCATCCAGCGTCGCAATCAGAAGGTCATCGAAGAATCCAGTTCGCCGGTCCTGACGCAAGAGCAAGCCGATCACCTGCGCACCGTCTCCAGCGAACTCGTGCGCGCCGCCTCCTATACCGGCGCTGGGACGGTGGAGTACCTCTACCAGCCCGAGCAGAAGATCTTCACCTTCCTCGAAGTCAACACCCGACTACAAGTCGAACACCCCATCACCGAATTCACCACGGGTATCGACCTGGTGAAACTGCAAATCCTCGTCGCCAACGGTGATCACCTCGAAGGTGATTGCCCACCCGAGTTCGGTCACGCCGTCGAAGCGCGTCTGAACGCCGAAGATGCCGACAACGGTTTCGCACCCGCACCGGGAACCGTCGAACTTCTCAAGTTTCCCCTCGGCAGCGGCATCCGCGTCGACACCGGCATCGCACAGGGCGACGTCATTCCCCCCGACTACGACTCCATGGTCGCCAAGGTCATCGCCTGGGGGCGTGACCGGGGTGAAGCACTTGCCCGGCTGCGCAACGCATTACGCGAGACGACTGTGGTCATCGACGGCGGAACGACCACCAAGTCGTTTCTGATCGATCTGCTCGACCGTGAAGAGGTCATTTCCGCCTCCGCCGACACCGGCTGGCTCGATAGATCCGAAGCAGGCACGGCCACCGGCCCAACGGCCGTGGCAGACATCGCGCTCATCGCAGCGGCAATCGATGCCTACGACGTCGAGGAAGGACGCGAGCGTGCCGCATTCCTGTCCTCGGCCCGCGGTGGCCGTCCTCGTGCAAGCCACACCATCGGCCGGACCGTAGAACTGAACTACCAGGGCCAGGCCTACAAGCTCGGCGTCGGTCAGATCGGACCGCACCTCTACCGCGTCGACGGAGACAGCGGCGACGTGCAGGTCGACATCGAGCGCCTCGGTCAGTACGAGAGCCGCCTCGTCCTCGGCAACCGCCGCTTCTCGATCGTCACCGTCGCAGGCGCCGCGCACTTCCTCGTCGAAGTGGATGGCATCAGCCATCAGATAAGCCAGGACGAAGCCGGACTGGTCCGTGCTCCAGCGCCCGCCGTCGTCGTTGCCGTGCCGGTTGCGGTCGGCGACGAGGTCGAGGCAGGCCAGACCCTGGTCGTGCTCGAGAGCATGAAGATGGAAACTGCCGTCCGGTCGCCGTACGCCGGCCGCGTGCGCGAGGTCTTGGCCTCGGTCAACGGCCAGGTCGATTCCGGTGCCGCTCTGCTGCGTGTCGATCAAGCAGGCGAGCAGAAGGCATCCACACAGACCGCTCGCGTGGAGTTCCGAACCGTGGACCGCCCCGAAGGTGAGACACCGCGATGCAAAGCGCTGTCGTATCTCGACGAGCTGTCGGCCCTCATCACCGGTTTCGACGTCAACGCCTCCCGCGTACAGGCTCTGCTCTCCGACTACGAGACAGTGCGCAACGAGGTTGCGTGCGATGATTCTCAGGTCGTCGACGCAGAGTTGGCACTTCTCAACACATTCGCCGATATGTGCGAACTCTCCCGCAACCGTCCCACCATGGACGAGGAGAACACGGACGAACGGGTACACAGCCCGCGCGAACACTTCCACTCATTTCTGCACTCTCTCGATGCAGACATTCAGGGACTTCCGGAGTCGTTCCGCGGCAGGCTTTCTCGCGCACTGCGGCACTACGGCGCCGAGGACCTCGAGCGCAGCCCAGAACTCGAAGAGGCCGTATATCGGGTATTCCTCGCACTTCAACGTATCGAGAATCAAGTTCCGGTCGTCTCGGCACTCCTCGATCGTTGGCTGACGGATTCGGCAGCGCAGCCCGCTGCAGGTTCGGCCATCGGTGAGGTTCTCGAGCGCCTGATCGTTGCGACTCAGGCTCGGTACCCCGTCATCGGTGACGTCGCTCGCAACCTGCGCTTTCGCCTTTTCGACGCCCCTTCGATCCGACGTTCACGCGACCAGGTCCACGACGGGGTACGTGGCAGCTTGCAGTACCTTGCCGAAAACCCCGACGCGCCGGACCACGCGGCTCGCATCGATGCGCTCGTCTCAACCCCCGAGCCGTTGATCGATCTGTTGGGCTCACGGATCGACGAGCCCGGCGCACTGCTCGAGGTCATCACTCGCCAGTATTACGAGATTCGCGATCTCGAAGACGTCGAGGCATTCGACCGAGACGGGGTTCGGTTCGTCACCGGCAATTTCGAGCTCGCCGGCGAGCGACTCCAGTTGGTCTCGGCCGCAACCACGTTCGCTTCACTGTCCGCGACGATCGATGCGATCGACGACATCGCCGGGCCTGCGCCGGAACACCTTGCCGTCGACCTGTATCTGGCGTGGCCCGATGCCCCGGCCAGCGGCGACGACATCGCGAGCACCGTCCAGTCCGTTCTCACCGAACATCCCCGGACCAAGAACTGGCGTCGGATCACGATCACCGTATGCGGCACCGATGTTCGCCATGTAACGTTCCGACGCCCGAGCGTCGAGGGTTCGGAACCTCTCGCCGAGGACCTCGTCATTCGCGACATGCATCCGTTGACAGGGCAGCGCCTCGACCTCTGGCGCCTGAAGAACTTCGACGGCACCAGGCTTCCTGCCACGCCCGGAACCTACTTGTTCCATCTGACGGCGAAAGAGAATCCGTCCGACGAGCGTTTGATGGCTCTTGCCGAAATTCGTGGAGTGACAACACAACTCGATGACAACGGCATCGTCGTCGCTGTTCCCGAGATCGAAAGAACCGTCGCCTCCTGCCTCGACGGGATCCGGCGCGCCCAGAGCCAGCGGGGTAAGAACCGGCTCGACGCGAACCGCGTCACCCTCTACGTGTGGCCGGTACTCGATGTGCCCGAGGATCGCCTCGCTGCAATCGCACGGCACATTGCGCCGTCCACCATCGGTGCCGGGCTCGAAGAAATCACGATGATCGCCAGGCTCAGGAACGGACCGAGTGCGACTGTTCGCGAGGTCGCAATCCGATTCTCGTACCGCTCCGGCGCAGGTGTCGTCGCCAAGGTCACCGACAGGCCGACCGAGCCACTGCGTCCGCTGGACGAATACACCCAGAAGGTTCAGCGCTCGCAGGCACGCGGAACCGTGTACCCGTACGAGCTGATCCCGTTGCTCACGGGCTCGGGTGGGACGTTCACCGAGTACGACTTCGACGAGACCGCCACCCTGGCGCCTGTCGATCGACCGTACGGCCGGAATACGGCGGGCATCATCGTCGGACTCGTGTCGACTCCGTCCGACCGCTATCCCGAAGGCGTCACCCGAGTTGCCTTGTTCGGTGACCCGACCAAGTCGCTGGGAACCGTAGCCGAGGCCGAGTGCTCACGGATAGTCGCAGCAATCGACCTTGCCGAGCGCCTCGGCGCCCCCGTCGAGTGGTTCGCACTGTCCTCCGGTGCCACCATCTCGATGAGTACCGGTACCGAGAACATGGACTGGGTATCACGTGGGCTTCGTCGCATCATCACGTTCACCCAGGCGGGCGGCGAAATCAACATCGTCGTCGCGGGCATCAACGTCGGCGCACAGCCGTATTGGAATGCCGAGGCCACGATGTTGGCGCACACCAAGGGCATTCTCGTGATGACCCCGGACAGTGCCATGGTCCTGACCGGCAAGCAGTCACTCGACTACTCCGGCGGAGTCTCCGCAGAGGACAACTTCGGCATCGGCGGTTACGACCGCGTCATGGGCCCGAACGGCCAGGCACAGTACTGGGCGCCGAACCTGCGTGCCGCGTGTGAGGTGCTGTTCGCGCACTACGAACATGCCTATACGGCACCGGGTGAGAAGTTCCCGCGACGCGCTCTCACCACCGACCCGACCGAACGCGACGTGCGGAGCTACCCCCACGTGCACCCGTCTTCCGACTTCACCACCGTCGGTGACATCTTCTCCTCCGCCACCAACCCGGATCGCAAGAAGCCGTTCGACATTCGCACGGTCATGCGTGCCGTCGTCGACCAGGATCACTCTGTCCTCGAACGGTGGGCAGACATGGCCGACGCGGACACTTCGGTCGTCTTCGACGCCCACCTGGCGGGTATTCCGGTCAGCGTCATCGGCATCGAGTCGCGAGCGATCCCGCGTAAGGGATGGTTCCCGTCCGACGGGCCCGACCAGTGGACTTCGGGCACACTGTTCCCGAATTCCTCGAAGAAGACCGCACGAGCCATCAACGCCGCCAGTGGAAGTCGGCCGATCGTGGTGCTCGCCAACCTGTCCGGGTTCGACGGTTCACCGGAGTCTCTACGCAACATCCAGCTCGAGTACGGCGCCGAGATCGGCCGCGCGATAGTCAACTTCGACGGTCCAATCGTGTTCTGCGTCGTATCCCGTTACCACGGAGGCGCATTCGTGGTGTTCTCCGGAGCACTCAACGACAACATGGAGGTGTTGGCGGTCGAGGGATCGTTCGCTTCCGTTCTCGGTGGCGCACCGGCAGCGGCAGTGGTGTTCACGCGGGACGTCAACGCCAGGACCGCAGCCGATCCGCGAGTCCTCGACATCGAGGCGAAGCTGACGGCCGCCGAGACCGACGCCGAACGCGCTCGCATCCGCGTCGAGTTGGCAACCGAGCGCGGCAACGTCCGCAACTCGAAGCTCGGTGAAGTGGCCGCCGAATTCGAGGCGATCCACAACATTCAACGCGCACAAAAGGTCGGGTCGGTGGACCATATCGTCCCCGCTGCCGAGCTACGTCCGCAGATCATCGCCGCCATAGAGCGCGGGATGGCTCGCGCGCAGTAACGATTTCACCTCGAATGCACCCCCGCCCGCTCTGCGGCCGGGGGTGCGTTCGTTCGCAGTGTCTCTTATCGGCGCGTAGCCGAGAACAGTTCAGTCGGACAGACTCCGCTCGCTTCGGAAGCGACGCGAAGCGCCGGTGATCGGGTCTTCGAATTCCACCGCCCGCGCGAGAAGCCTCAAGGGTTCGGTGAAGTCGTCGCCCGGCACCGACCGATACCGTGGATAGAACGGATCACCTTCGATTGGTATGCCCAACGAAGAGAGGTGAATTCGTAGCTGGTGCGTCTTGCCCGTCTTCGGGAAGAGTCGATAGCGCGCGCGTGCACCCAAGATCTCGATCATTTCGACCCGTGTTTCACTGTTCGGCTCGCCCGGTTCCTCATGCGCCACCATGACCCCGTGCTCCTTGATGATTCGACTGCGAACCACCCGCGGCAATTCCAGTGTCGGATCGTAAGGCGCGATCGCCTCGTACTCTTTGAGTACCGATCTCGACGAGAAGAGCTCCTGGTACGGCCGTCGGAGTTCCTTGGTGCGGGTAAAGATGAGGACTCCCGCCGTCGCCCGATCGAGCCGATGGGCCGGCGTGAGGTCCGGACAGTCGAACATCCGACGCGCACGCACCGTCGCGGTTTCGGTGACGTGTCTTCCCCTCGGGATCGTTGCCAGAAAGTGCGGCTTGTCGACCACGACGATGCCGTCCCCGTCGTAGAGGACGTCCATCTCGAACGGCACCGGAGTCTCCGGCACCGGGTCTCGGTAGAAGTACACGAATCGACCAGGAGCATAAGCACTTTCGCTGCACCACGGCCGCCCCTTCTCGTCGACGACCTCACCGGAGATCATCGACTGGCCCCACGGATCGGCCGGGTAGTCGCGACTGAGGTACTCGAGCACGGTCTTCGAGGACTCCTGGTGCGGAAGTCGAATGCGCAACGGCGCCAAACCGTGCCGATACGGAAGTGGCTCAGGCACAATCGACACAGACCAGGCGGAGCCCGCGGCCCTCGTCGTCGTCGAAATCCTGGTATCGGGAAGTCGGGTTCGCGCACACCGTGCACCGGCCGATCACCGACGTGTGGTCGGAGAAGTCGATATTCATGCGCTTGTCGAAGACGTACAGCGATCCCTCCCACAGCGCATCGTCGCCGTAGGCCTCGGCGTAGCGCACTATTCCACCGTCCAGCTGATAGACCTCTTCGAAACCTCGTGAGCGCATCAGCGAGGAAAGCACCTCGCATCGCACTCCACCGGTGCAATAAGTGACGACGGGACTCTTCTTCAAATGATCGAACTGCCCCGAGTCGAGTTGCGTAACGAAGTCGCGGGTGGTGTCCACTTCGGGCACCACAGCGTTCTTGAATTTGCCGATCTGCGCCTCGAACGCATTGCGGCCGTCGAAGAAGACGACGTCGTCACCACGACGATCGACAAGTTCGTTCACTTGCGCGGGACTCAGGTGCACTCCCCCGCCGACCACTCCGTCGGCGTCGACCTTCAGTTCCTCCGCTGCCCCGAAGGTCACGATCTCCGACCGGACCTTGACCGAAAGCCGTGGAAAGTCCTCACCCAGACCCTCCGACCACTTGATGTCGGCGTCTTTGAAGGCTGGGTAGCTCCGCGTTCCTCGGACATAGCGCTTGACGTCGGCGAGTTCGCCGCCGACGGTCGCATTGATCCCATGCTCGGAGATGATGATCCTGCCACCGAGATTGTTGGACGCGGCCAGCGTGTGCTGCCACAGCCGGATTGCCTCCGGGTCCGGTAGCGGGGTGAAGACGTAGAACAGCACGATTCTCGGTACAGCCATAGATGTAAGTATGCCGGTGCGTACCGAGTCGGTGTCAGGAGCGACTACGCGCGAACGGGTAGAGCTACCGGATCCACCCGCGCCAACCCGTCGGGAACCGCGAATCCCGCACCCCAATAGATGCCGCTGAGCGGGTCTTCCTTGGCATCGAGGTACCAGTGATCCATCTGGACGCCCGCGGGCGTCACATCGAAGACGCCGAACCCGTGACTGTCGAGGTCGACGTATTTGATGTGGCGGTTGAGCGTGGTCAATGCGGCCTCGGCGACTCTGCTGAGCGTGTGCGGGTCCGTCTTCGTCAGATCATCGATGTTCGCCGAGGACACCGACGTGACGACGAGCTCGGTGGCGACGGCACCGGTCTGGAAGTAGCGCGCTGCGTCGACTGGAACGTCACATGCCCACGAAGAGTGAATATCGCCGGTGATGAAGACGGTGTTGCGCACGTTCTTCTCTGCGATCGCACCGAGCAGCCGCTTACGGTCCGCGGTGTACCCGTCCCATGGATCGGCGTTGTACGGCAACCCACCAGCGGGAATCCCGAGCAGGCCGGTCAACGCGGCAGCCGCTTCGCTCTCGAGCGGAGGGAGAAGAACCGGGGTGATCATGACCGGATTCCCGACGATCTTCCATTGCGTCGGCGAACTCACCAGTCCCTCGGTGAGCCACTCCATCTGGTCCGCCCCGGTGATCGTGCGATTCGGGGAATCGACGTCGCCGCCCTGGAACGGCAACACCTGCTGGGACCGATAGGTCCGCAAATCCAGCATCGACAGCTCGAGCAACGTTCCGAAGCGCAATCGTCGGTAGATGTGGCGATTCTGCGGGGTACCGGCTGCGCGTACGGGCATCCATTCGAAATAGGCCTGTACCGAGTTCGCCTTACGAACCGACCACGGTCCCTCGGTCTCGGGCTGGTGAGTCTGCGCGCCACCGTCGTACGCATCGTTGGCCGATTCGTGATCGTCCCACGTGCAGATCCACGGCACCCCGAGGTGAGCGGCTTTGAGATCCGGATCGGATTTGTACTGACCGTGCCGGATCCGGTAGTCCTGCAAACTGACGATCTCGTGCACCGGATCGTGCTGCCGAACGACGCCGTTCTTGCCGGCGAAACCACCGGTCTCGTACTCGTAGATGTAATCGCCGAGATGGATGATCGCGTCGAGATCGGTGCGTGTGGCCAGATGGCGGTAGGCGCCGAAGAACCCGGACTCCCAGTTGGAGCACGAGACGACACCGAACCTGAGTCCGTCGATTTCGGCGTCGTTGGCCGGAGCCGTGCGGGTCGTGCCGACTACCGATTGCGTGCCTGCTGCATCGCCACCCTGGACTTCGAAGCTGTAGTAGTACGTCGTCGCCGGCGAAAGGCCGTCGACGTCGACTTTGACCGTGTGATCGGAGTCCGGGCTCGTCGACACCGTGCCGCTGCGGACGATCGCCGTCAGCTCCGGATCGGTAGCCACTCTCCATCGAACCTCGGTGGCAGGCCCGATGCCGGAACCGGGGAGGGCATCAGGAGTAGGAGTGACCCGAGTCCATAAAATGACGGCCTCGGGCGTCGGATCACCCGAGGCGACGCCGTGCTGGAACGGGACGAACGAGCCTTGTTGCGCGTGAGCGAGGACCGGGACCGCCGAAGCCGCTCCGACCGCTGCCACTGCGATGGACGAGGACCGAAGAAATCCACGTCTGGACACACCTTTTTTCACGGTCACGCCACAAGTTGATGCGATCGAGAGGCCGCGGTCAAGTCCGGCTGGCCACCGAGGGTAAAGATTCACTTTCCGCTCGCTCGGTGTTCGAAATACATGTACCTGACCGAGGAAGAGTTTGTTCTTCCCTCGACTCGAGCACTCTGCAACTATGTCCTCCGCTCCGCTCTGGTTGTTCGGTGATCAACTCGGCCCGCACTTTCACTCGACGAGTGAGCACATCCATCGCGAAGTCCTGTTGATCGAGAGCGCACGAGTGTGCCGGACACGTCCGTTCCATCGACAGAAGCTGCATCTGGTCCTCTCGGGGATGCGACATCTCGCCGCGGAACTAGGCGATCGCTCGACCTATCTGAAGACCGAAACGTACCGAGACGGCCTCGAACAGTACGGACGGCCGGTGCTGGTGTTCGAACCAACCTCGCACGCTGCGGAGCGTTTCGTCCAGAAACTTCTCGACGAGGGTGTCGTCCTGGATGTGTTGCCGACACCGATGTTCGCGCTGAGCCGAACGGATTTCGCCGAGTGGGCCGGCAACCGCAATCAGTTCCGCCTAGAGGCGTTCTACCGCGACCAGCGCAGACGCTTCGAGGTACTCATGGCAGGTGAGGAGCCGGTCGACGGGGTGTGGAACCTCGATGCGGACAATCGTGAACCACCTCCGAAGAAGCGATCGACACTCGGCATCGATCCGCCGTGGTGGCCGACCGAGGACGACATCGACGATTCCGTCCGGGCAGACCTCGATGCTGTGGACCTCCCGACCGTCGGACAGGACGGCCCACGACTGTTCGCGGTAACCGCCGACGAGGCTCGGGAAGCCCTGCAGCACTTCGTCTCCTATCGTCTCGCCGACTTCGGCAAATACGAGGACGCCGTGATGAGTCAGGACTGGGCGATGGCGCATTCACTACTGTCGGTGCCGCTGAACATGGGACTCCTCGAACCTCTCGACGTAGTCCAGGCCGCCGAGCAGGCTTGGCGCGACGGCGATGCCCCGCTCGCGTCGGTGGAAGGATTCATCCGCCAGGTGCTCGGCTGGCGGGAGTACGTATGGCACCTGTACTGGCATTTCGGCCCGGACTACCTCGACCGCAACGAGCTCGATGCCCATGAGCCACTACCGAAGTGGTTCACCGACCTCGACGGTGAACACCCGATCGCGGCGTGCCTGTCACACACTCTGACGGAACTGAATGCGCGCGGGTGGGTGCATCACATCCCCAGATTGATGATTCTCGGCAACTTCGCACTCCAGCGTGGATACGACCCGAAAGCACTGACCGAATGGTTCGCCACCGCATTCGTCGACGGATTCGCCTGGGTCATGCCGGTCAACGTGATCGGCATGAGCCAGCATGCCGACGGCGGGTTGATCGCCACGAAGCCGTACACATCGGGTGGCGCGTACCTCGATCGCATGACCGATCATTGCGGTGGTTGCGAATTCAACCCGAAGAAGCGCCTCGGCCCGGACGCGTGCCCGTTCACGGCCGGGTACTGGTCGTTCGTACACCGCCACCGGGAGCGGCTGGCAAAGAACCATCGAACAGCGCGGCAGGTGTCGGCGATGCATCGACTCGCCGATCTCGACCAGGTGCTCGAACAAGAATCCCAGCGAGAGATGTTCTGATCGCGCTCATGAGTAGGGGGTGCTCGAACTGTTGCTTCGCTACGGTGGACCCATGAGCCTCCCTCGACCTACGCCCGACAGCACTGCCGTCGTCACGGGGGCCTCCTCCGGAATCGGGGCAGCGATTGCCCGCGAACTAGCCGGCCGTGGGCACGGGGTGACCCTCGTGGCGCGAAGCGGCGAAAAATTGAGCGCTCTGGCCGAGGAATTGAATGCGCGCGGAGTCCGAGCCGAGGTCCTCTCCGCGGACCTGTCCGAGCGATCTGCGCGGAGCGAACTATTGGGCCGAATCGAAGCTCTGGGACTGGTACCGAACATCCTGGTGAACAACGCAGGACTGTCCACGCTCGGCCCGGTCGCATCCTCGGACCCGGAAGCCGAGTTGAACATGATCGAGGTCGACGTGGCTGCCGTCGCCGACCTCTGCAGCCGATTCCTGCCAGGCATGACGGCGAGACGACGCGGTGCCGTACTGAACGTTGCGTCGACCGCGGCGTTTCAGCCGCTCCCCGGTCAAGCTGGGTACGGCGCGTGCAAGGCATTCGTCCTTTCGTACACCCAAAGTCTCAGTGGCGAGCTACACGGAACCGGAGTCACCGCGACGGCTTTGTGCCCCGGACCGGTGGATACCGGATTCGGTGAGACAGCGGGCTTTTCGAAGGAAGATGCCGAGGCTGCACTTCCGTCCGTGATGTGGGTATCGCCCGAAGATGTCGCAAAGACCGCCGTCGACGGCATGGCGAAAGGGCAGATGGTCGCGATACCCGGCACCATCAACCGTATCGCATCGATGTTCGCCCAGGTGACGCCACGAAAGTTGTTGGTACCACTCCTCGCTCGCAACCATCCAGGCCTACGCAAAGGATCCACTTCATGACCCGCGAATTCACTGTGTCCGACAGCGCCATCGTCAAGGCTGACGCCGACACTCTCTACGCAGCCATCAGCGATCCGACGCAGATGGGTAACTGGAGCCCGGAAAACCTCGGCGCCGTGGTGCACAACCCCTTCGAAAGCGCTTACGTCGGAATGGTGTTCGACGGAAAGAACAAGCGCGGGCGTGCACGTTGGATCACCCGATGCACCGTCACTGTCGCAGATCCCGGGTCCGCGTTCGAGTTCCGCGTCCACGCGATCGGTGTGAAGACTCCTCGCTTCAAAGGTGCCAACGCGACGTGGCGGTACGACTTCGAACCGGCGCCCGGTGGCACCAAGGTCACCGAGACATGGACCGACGACCGCACGAAGTGGCCCGATACCGTAGCGCTCGTATTCGACAAGATCGCCACGAGCGGAAAGACGTTCCCGCAGTTCCAACGTCGGAACATCGCGAAAACCCTCGACAACCTGCAGAAACGTTACGGCTGAGCCAAGCGGACGTACGGTGAGCAGCTACTTCCGCTCGAACAAGCCCCGTACATAGGCCGCTTGTCCACAGTGCTGGAGGTCATCGGACACCACCGACACCAGCCGCACGCCGAGTGTCACCGGGGGATCCCACTGCTGATCGACGACGCGATCGAGATCCTCGGCCGTCAGCGAGCCGAGATAGGCGACTGTCCTGGCGTGTACCGAGTCGTGGTAGCTGCGGAGAAGGTCGGCGTCGGCGCTCACCCGGGCGACATCGTCGGCGCTGTGGCCGTAGCCGATCGAAGAGCTCTCGAACGGTAGGCCGAATCTGCCCTCCCAGCCGTCCGAGGTCCACACCTGCTCCCCTCCTTCGACGCCTGCCACGTGATCATCCTGAACGCGGGTCAAGTGCCAGATCAGCCACGCAATCGTGTTGGCCTCCTCGTCCGGCCTGAAGGTGAGCGCCTCGGGAGAAATGTCGTCGAGGGTGTCGTGGACGACCCCTTTGATGCGGTCGAAGGCGTCGATGAGTACTCCGGCGTGATTCACGTGAATTGTCCTTTCGAAATACGGTGCAGATGGCGTGGTGGGATACCTACCTCGACGGGCATACCCGACTGTGTTCGACGTGCAGACCCGACTGTGCAATTTTCATCACCGGGTTCGACGTGCATACCCGACTGGGCAATTTTCATCACCGGAATTTCCGGTACTGCCCAACCCGTTGCACCCTGATATGAAGGCAATCACATACACCAGGACCGGCGACACCTCTGTACTCGATCTCGTGGACCGAGAGATACCTGAACCGGGACCGGGCGAGGTTCGAGTGAAGGTAGCCGTATCCGGTGTCAACCCCACCGATTGGAAGAACCGAGCGGGTGCGCGCCCCGGGGACGCACTCGACTTCGAAGAGGTCGTGCCCAACCAGGACGGTGCAGGGACCGTGGATGCGGCAGGCACCGGCGTCGAAGGTCTGGCAGTCGGTGACCGGGTGTGGCTGTACCTCTCACAGCACCGGAGGCCGACCGGAACAGCACAGGAATACACCGTCGTCCCGGCCGAACGCGTCGTACGACTCCCCGAACACGTCGGCTTCGACGTCGGGGCCAGTCTCGGCGTACCCGCCATGACAGCCCACCGCGCACTGACCGTCTCCGAGGATGGCCCCTCGCGGTTACATCCCGGCGCGCTCGTCGGCAAGACGGTCCTGGTTGCAGGTGGTGCGGGAGCGGTCGGGCATGCGGCGATCCAGCTCGCGCGCTGGGCGGGAGCAACGGTCGTCACGACCGTCAGCGGCCCGGAAAAAGCAGCCCTCGCCACTTCCGCGGGGGCACATCACGTAGTGAATTACACAACGGGTGATGCCGCTGCCTCGATCCGAGCCATCGCCCCGGACGGGGTCGATCTGGTGGTCGAGGTCGCCCCGGCGCAGAACGCGGAGCTGAATGCCGCTGTCATCTCCACGCGTGCCTCGATTGCCGTGTACGCCAACAACGGCGGCAACACGATCACCCTCGATGTACGACCGAACATGGTGCTCAACACTCGCTACCAGTTCATTCTGCTCTACACCGTCGGCGAGGCGGCCCTGAAGGCAGCTCGGGAAGACGTCAGCGCTGCGGCAGGTGCCGGTGTTCTCGAGGTCGGCGAGAGCGCCGGTCTACCGTTGCACCGGTTCCCCTTGTCCGGCACAGCCGCTGCGCACGAGGCAGTTCAGAACGGCGTGACCGGAAAAGTTCTCATCGATGTCTGACACACCTTTCGGCCGCATTTGCCGAATCCGCAAATAAACTTGCGCATCTGCGAGTGCGTCGGCATTGTCATGGATATGCACACACACGACGACGCTCCGGCAGCCTTCGACCAGCCGTTCTGGGACAACCTGTACTCGGAACGACCCAACATCTGGAGCGGCCACGCCAACCAGGTACTGACCACAGAAGCGTCGAAGCTCACGCCAGGCAGCGCCCTCGACATCGGCAGCGGCGAAGGAGCCGACGCATTCTGGCTCGCGGACAACGGTTGGAAGACCACCGGCGCCGACATCTCCCCCATTGCCCTCGAACGCGCTCGGCAGGCACAAGGTGACCGAACCGTTAAGTGGCTCCACCGCGATCTCACCGAGTGGGCTCCACCCGCCACGTCGTTCGACCTGGTCAGTGCCCACTTCTTCCACCTGCCACCCGCCCAGTTCCAGCCGGCAGTCCTTCGCTTCGGCGACGCAGTCACCTCGGGCGGACACCTCCTGATCGTCGGACACAGCCCCTCCGACGCCCTGGCCGCGCAGCACGGACACGCCGAGATCCTGTTCACAGCCGATGAGGTCACCGCACTGTTCCCCACCGAGGCATGGTCCGTCGTCGTCGCCGAGAATCGTGCGCGAACCGGAACCACCCCCGAAGGCGAGCAGGTCGAGCGCGTCGACGCCGTCGCAGTGCTTCGCAAGCTCTGACCTCGCGAGAGGGAATGCAGGGGCAACTAGAGTGATGGCGATGTCCTTGCCGCACCGCTACTGGTTGCCTCTGCCGCTGCGCTACTACGTGCCACTGGCTCTGGCACTGATCGTCGCGATGATCATTCTGTTCACCCCCGCATCAGGCGTGCCCAGCGGATTCACCCACAGCGACAAGATCATTCACTTCACGCTCTTCTTCGCCCTCGCGTACACCTCACGTATCGCAGCGGTGTCGGTGTTGCGGACCGCCCTCTGGACGACAACTTTCGCGATAGCGTCCGAGATCCTTCAGGCCGTCCTACCGTTGGGCCGTAGCGGTTCCCTCCTCGACGCCGCATTCGATGTGGCAGGCGCGGCCGTGGGGGTGCTCGTTGCCATGCGCATAGTTCCGGTTCACTCCGCTATAGACTGACGGCACGCTCCGGGGGTTCTCGGCTCGCACGCCACTTCCGGAAGGGTCACCATTACCTCGACGTCCACGCCCCATGAGATCTATTTGGTCGCCCCCGAGCAAGACACGCTCGACCCGGTGATCGGTGAATCGCCCGAGTCCGTCGCGCGTCTGACGGACCGAACAGATGTGGTTGCGTACGACGGAAGATTCGCCTTGTCGATCACGTCCACGACGCCCCACCAGGCGATGGTCTTCGATCTGCTGTTCATCCGCGCGGCACTCGACAGTGCACGCATCCGGTACCTGCTGGTTCGCGGTAACGACAAGCGACCCGTCATTGCCATAGATGCTGCCGAGCGCGAGCCACTGCGTGCAGCACTGGTCGAGGCGTGCATGCAAGAGCCGTTCTACTCCAAAACGGTTGACATCAAGCGAGCCAAGACGGTACTGGTAGCCGACGGATCATTGTCGCCCGCCTCCGACGCCCGCATCTTTCGTCTCTACCGCCCCCGAATCGAACCGAACAGTGGCCTGCATTACGGCGCCTCGACGGCAGTTCAGATCGAACTGTGGGCATTTTCGCCCCAGGAGATCGTGCTTCCCGTCGAGAACTCACTGACCCGCCGCACCATCCGACGCGACGAAGCGGTGCGCGGAACCGTCGAACGCTTCGGAAAGTCTTGGCCGACAATCGAGAACATGTTCGCCGACCACGCGTCGGACATCAATTTCGATATCGACATCGTGTTCTCCTGGGTCGACGGCTCCTCCGCGGAGTTCCAAGCTCAACGCGCACGCCGCATGCAGAACTACATTGTCGGAGAAGGTGACTCCTCACCCGCACGATTCCGGCAGATCGACGAATTGAAGTATGCGCTTCGCTCGATCCATATGTACGCACCGTGGATTCGTCGCATCTTCGTCGCAACCGATTCCGACCGACCGAGCTGGCTCGCCGAAGATCCGCGCGTGACGTTCGTGCCCAGCGAAACGTTCTTCGTCGACACCTCCGTTCTGCCGACGCACAATTCACAGGCCGTCGAATCCCAGCTGCATCACATCCCCGGCCTGTCCGAACATTTCCTCTACTCCAACGACGACATGTTCTTCGGACGCCCCGTCGGCCCGCAGATGTTTTTCTCACCCGGCGGTATCAGCATGTTCATCGAAGCCGGCACCCGAATTGGGTTGGGCTACAACGACGAAGATCGCAGCGGGTTCGAGAACGCTGCCCGGGTCAACCGTCGACTGCTGCAGGACCGCTTCGGTCTGATGACCACCAGGCACCTGGAACACGCGGCAACGCCACTGCGCAAAAGCGTCATGCAGGAGATGGAGAACGAGTTCGCCGACGAGTTCGCTGCCACTGCCGCAAGCGTGTTCCGGGCCAGCACCAACATCTCGGTTACCAACTCGCTTTACCACTACTACGCGTTGATGAGCGGCCGGGCAGTGGTGCAGACGAACGCCAAAGTGACCTACATCGACACCACGTCGCATTCGGGACTCCATTCCATGGAGAACCTTCTGCCCAAACGCTCGATCGACTTCTTCTGCCTCAACGACGGCAGCTTTCCCGAGGTCGACCTCGAGGTGCGGACCCGTCGGGTCACCGAGTTCCTCGAAAGGTACTTCCCCATCGTCGCGCCCTGGGAAAGCTAGATACTGCTGAACCTCGGCCGCCGTGCGCTTTCGGCGATGGTCACCCCAGCCTCGTCCAGACGCCGAACGACCTCTTCGGCGGAGACGTATTCACCGACTGTCTCGTAGGTTCCGATGGGGACAACCGAGTGCACGACGTTGTCGTCGTAGAGGTGGACGAGGTTGTAGGCCTGAGCACCATCCCGGCCCCGGGTAGCACCGGGTGGGACGTTGAGGTCCTGGGTATAGCAGGTAGCGGACGCAACGGACACCGGAATGCCTGCGAAGGTCGCCGAAGTCGAATAGTGCAGGTGACCGGCCAGGATGGATCTGACGTCGCTCCCACGGAGCACATCCGCGAGTCGGTGCTGATCGAGCAACTCCACCAGCACCGCAAGATCCAACACCGCAGGCACCGGCGGGTGATGCATCGCCAGAATGGTGCCGAATTCGGCTTTCGTCTTGAGAATGCCTGCAAGCCAATCCAATTGGGCTTGCGTCACTTCGCCGTAGTGGTGACCGGGAACCGTCGAATCCAACGTGATGATGCGAAGTCCTGCCACCTCGTGCACACGGTCGACCGTCACGGTCGTCGGCGCCTGGTCGAGTAACCTGGACCGGAAGGTCGCACGGTCGTCGTGATTTCCCATCGCCCAGATGATCCGGGCACCTAGCGCATCGGCAACCGGCTCGACCAGCGCCCGCAGCGTGTCGTAAGCACCCGGCTCACCTCGGTCGGTGAGATCGCCGGTGAATACCAGCGCATCGGGGCGCACGCCGGACGTCTCGACGTCTGCGAGGATGCGACGCAGCGTGGCCGTACTGTCCACTCCACCGTACAAATCACCACCCTCGACAAGGTGGGTATCGCTCAGGTGCAGGAGGCAGTGATTCGGGCGTGGGTACTCAGCCGTCCGAGCCTTCATCGGTGTCTCGCTTCCGATCGGCCTTCTCGTGGGCACACTTTTCGCATGCCCTGTAGTTCACAGTAGCCAAACCCTCCAAAGGAAACACTCGGGGTACGGAGAATTTACGGAGAACGAACACCGAGACAGCTCCCCACACAGGTGAGTGGGAATCTCTCCGATTCCCACTCACCTGTCGGACCTTGCTACTTCGACAGCACGCGCAGGTGCTCGTCGGCACCACCGAGCGTGTGCTCGATCGCGACGAGCCTGCTGACGTAATGTCCGACCGGATATTCGGCCGTGACGCCGATACCACCGTGCAGCTGAATCGCCTCCTGCCCCAGCTTGCGCGAGGACCGAGATATCTGCAGCTTCGACCGCGAGGCCACGAGCGGATCGACGACGTCGTCCGCGAGATTCATTGTCGCGTACAGCGCCATACTGCGCGCCAGTTCGAGCAAGACGTACATATCCGCTGCCCGGAACGTCAACGCCTGGAATTTGGCGAGCGGAACACCGAATTGCTTGCGCTGCTTCAGATAGTCCGTCGTCAGCCTCAATGCCTCTTCCATGGCACCGACAGCTTCGGCGCACAGTGCAGCCTGAGCCTTCACCTCCGAAGCGACGATGGCCGCGCTCGCATCTACGCCATCACCCAACGGCTCGGCCGCGACATCGGTCAGCGTGATCTGGGCCGCCCGGCCGCCATCGTGAGTCTGGTAGGACTTACGATCGAGCCCCGTCGCATCGCCGTCGACGAGAAACAGGCCTACCCCGCCGCCGGGAAGCGTGGCACTGACCACCAGTACATCGGCGCTGCCGCCTGATGGGACCGGATTCTTCGTACCGGTGATGGACCACGAACCGCCGTCCTCGGTCGCTGAAGTACTCACCGTGACGTTCGGCCAACGGCTGCCGGTTTCGTTGTGCGCGAAGGCAAGCAACGTACTGCCTTCGGCTACGCCGGGCAAGACGCGTCGACGCTGATCGACACTTCCGACCTCGGAGATCAACCCGCCCGGCACGAGCACCGCATCGAGTATCGGCTCCGGGGCGAGGCGACGTCCGACCTCGGTCATGACGGCCATGATCTCCACCGGACCGGCATCCATGCCGCCGTCGTCCTCGGAAAAGCTCAGTCCGAGTAGCCCGACTTCGGCGAGCTGCTTCCACACATCGGCCGACCAACCAGGTTCCGCGGCAACGATCTTGTTCCGCTTCTCGGTGTCATACGCCCTCGACAGCACCTCACGAGTGGTGTCACGCAGGAGTTTCTGTTCTTCGTTCAGTTCGAAATCCATGTCCTGCCCCTCACAATCCGAGAATCGTCGATGCGATGATCTGCCGCTGCACTTCGTTGGAGCCGCCGTAGATCGATACCTTGCGGTAGTTGAGGTACGTCGGTACCGAACGTTGTGCCCAACCGGGACTGTCGATGTCGTCGCCGGCCTCGTAGGGAAGCGAATCGGGTCCTGCGATGTCCATCAACATCTCGGTAGCCGCCTGCTGCAACTCCGATCCGCGAAGCTTCAGAATCGACGACGCAGGATTCGGCTTGCCGTCAGAAGATCCCGACACCATTCTCAGCTGTGTGAGTTCGAGTGCGAGAACTTCGTTTTCGAGCTCGGCGAACCGCGCCGCGAAGATCGGATCTTCGAGCAGCGTGCCGTCGGCAACGGCGGTGGCGGCCGCATGCTTCTTTGCCTGTTCCAGACGAACCTTCGTGTGTCCGACCCGGGTGACACCGGTGCGTTCGTTGCCGAGTAGGAACTTCGCGTAGCTCCACCCCTGGTTCTCCTCGCCCACAAGGTTCTCCGCTGGAACACGGACGTTTTCGAAGAACACCTCGTTGACCTCGACGCTGCCGTCGATCAACTTGATCGGGCGCACCGTGATGCCGGGCGTGTTCAAATCGATCAGCAGGAACGAGATCCCCGCCTGCTTCTTCGGGGCATCCGGGTTGGTCCGGACGAGAGCGAAGATCCAGTCGGCGTACTGCCCTAGCGTCGTCCACGTCTTCTGGCCGTTGACGATGTAGTCGTCGCCGTCGCGCAAGGCGGTGGTTCGCAGCGATGCGAGGTCCGATCCTGCCTCGGGCTCGGAGAATCCCTGACACCACCAGATGTCCAGATTCGCCGTCTTCGGGAGGAACTTCTCCTTCATCTCTTGCGAGCCGAAAGTAGCGATCACCGGTCCGACCATCGAGGCGTTGAATGCCAGTGGCTCGGGTACCGAGGCCAGCTGCATCTCGTCGAGCCAGATATGACGCTGAACCGGCGTCCAATCCCGCCCGCCGAACTCTGCAGGCCAATGCGGAACAGCCAGACCGTTCGCATTGAGAATTTGCATCGTCGTCACCATGTCTTGACGGCTCAGCTCGATGCCCACCTTGCTCTTCTCGCGTATTTCCGCGGGAATCTCAGTGGTGAAAAAAGTCCGCATTTCATCACGAAATGCGGCTTCCTTCTCTGTCAGGGCAAGATTCATTTTGGTCCCTCCGGACTCGACCACGTTGTCTCTTTCGACCGTACTCTCCAGTAGCTGGGATACTCTCCGGACACTATGACTTTGCTGGCACTGGTTCGACATGGCGAAACCGACTGGAATCTGCACGGTCGCCTCCAAGGCTCCTCGGATATCCCACTGAACTCGACCGGCCGCGCGCAAGCCCGCGAAGCCGTGTACGAACTCGAGGGCCACACCTGGGACCTGTTGGTGAGTTCGCCATTGTCGAGGGCTTCCGAGACGGCGGACATCATCGGATCGCATCTCGGGATCGAGCGCAGCGCAACCTATCCCGATCTCGCCGAACGACACTTCGGCGAGGCCGAGGGATTCACCGACTACGACGCGTACTCACACTGGCCGGACGGACTGTATCCAGGGCTGGAGCCGCGCGGCACCCTGATCGAGCGGGGAGTGCGCGCTGTCGATGAGATTGCGCAAACGTTTTCGGACTCCTCCGTGATCGCGGTCGCCCACGGCGGCATCATCCGAGCGATTCTCGGCGCCATCCGCGGTGTACCGTCGCCGCGCATCCTCAACGCAGGGGTGTCCACTCTCGTCCGCGACGAGACTGGATGGACGGTGCGCACGATCAACGGAATTCCGGCACGGAGGTACCACTGAGATGCACATCGAACGCAAGTTGGAAGAACTGGGATTCGTCCTTCCCGCCGAGGCTCACGCGCCGCCGGGATTCCAATTCTCCTTCGAATGGGTTCGCGTTCGAGGCAGCCGGGTGTACGTCACGGGTCACTCACCGCAGCGGGCGGACGGATCGATGGCAGGCCCCTTCGGCGCAGTGCCGTCGCACATCTCCCTCGACGAGGCCACGGACGCTGCACGAGACACGGCCCTGGCGGTACTCGCCAGCGTGCAACGCGCTATCGGCGACCTCGATCGAATCAGCGCCTGGCTCACGGTCTCGGGAATGGTCAACGCCGATCACGGGTTCACCCAGACGACGACCGTCATCAACGGCTTCTCCGATCTGATCCTGCAAGTGTTCGGCCCCGAAGTCGGAGCTCATGCGCGCAGCGCCATCGGAACGGCAGCACTACCGATGAACAACGCCGTGGTCGTATCGGCAGAAATAGAGATCGACGGGTAGGTTTCCTCTACCGAACGAGATGACGGAAGGCCTACTTCGAAGTGCATCGCAAAGTGCTCGCCCTGCTGGCCGTGCTGGTCGCACTGATGTCCGTGGCCGGGTGTGGGTCCTCCACAGGACCACTGATCGATACGGTCAAGGACAACGGTGTCCTCGTCGTCGGTACCGAAGGCACCTACAGCCCGTTCAGCTTTCAGGGCTCGAACGGACAACTCACCGGGTACGACATCGACGTGGTCGATGCCGTCGCGGGCGAACTCGGCGTCCGCGTCGAGTACGTACAAACGCCGTTCGACTCGATCTTCGCCGGACTTCAATCCGGGCGTTTCGACCTGATCGCCAATCAGGTCACGATCAACCCCGATCGACAGAACGCATACGACCTGTCCAAGCCGTACACGGTCTCCGAAGGCGAAATCCTCGACTCGGCGAACAGCACGTCGATCACCTCCGTCGCAGACCTCGCCGGCAAGACGACCGCACAATCCTCGACCAGCAACTGGGCTCAGGTCGCCGCTGACGCAGGCGCAAAAGTCGAAGCCGTCGAAGGGTTCGTGCAAGCCGTCACTCTCGTCAAAGACGGGCGCGTCGACGCCACCGTCAACGACAGTCTCGCTATCGCCGAGTATCTGAAACAGACCGGCGACACCGGCGTCAAAGTAGCGGCGCAGACCGGAGACACCAGCTACCAGGCATTCGCGGCCCGCAAAGACAGCGGCCTGATGGACGAAATCGACAATGCGATAGACACTTTGCAGGCGGACGGAACGCTCGACCGGATCTCCACCGAGTACTTCGGTTCCGCCGTCGCCGCGCCGACGGCAGACACCCAGGCACCGACGTCGGACGCATCAGGGGTCGAACCACAATCCAAGTTCGATCTGATCCTCGACAATCTGTGGCCGATGTTGAAGGCAACGCTGACGATGACCATCCCGCTGACGGCCATCAGCTTCGCCATCGGTCTCGTCATCGCGCTCGCAGTTGCACTGGCGCGCATCTCGTCGAACACAGCATTGTCTTCGGTAGCGCGCTTCTACGTGTCCATCGTTCGAGGCACGCCGCTACTGCTGCAGTTGTTCATCGTCTTCTACGCGCTGCCGCAGTTCGGAGTGGTGATCGACCCGTTCCCAGCTGCGGTGGTCGCATTCAGCTTGAACGTCGGCGGCTATGCGGCCGAGGTCATCAGAGCGGCCATCCTCAGCGTGCCGAAGGGGCAATGGGAAGCCTCGCAGACCATCGGCATGGGTTACCGAACGACGCTGCAGCGCATCATTCTTCCCCAGGCTCTGCGTACCGCTGTGCCTCCGCTGTCGAACACGTTGATCTCACTCGTCAAAGACACCTCGCTGGCGTCGACCATTCTGGTGACCGAATTGCTTCGCGTCGCGCAATTGGCAGCCGCACCGACGTTCGACTTCTTCGCTCTCTACAGCGTTGCCGCTCTGTACTACTGGGTGATCTGCATGATTCTTTCCTTCTTCCAAGGAAAACTCGAAGTCCGACTCGACAGGTATGTGGCGAAATGACCGACCTTCTCGACGTCAAGGCACTCAAAAAGTCGTTCGGCGAGATCGACGTGCTGTGCGACGTCTCCTTCTCCGTCCCGGCGGGGAGCGTCACCGTGATCATCGGGTCGTCCGGATCCGGCAAGACGACGGTGCTCAGATCGTTGAATGCACTCGACCCCGCCGATTCCGGGTCGATCCGGATCGGTGACGTCGCTGTGGACTTCGCAACCACAGTGTCCGCGGCAGACCTTCGACTCCTGCGGGCGCAAAGCGGAATGGTCTTCCAAAGCCACAATCTGTTCCCACACAAAACCGTCCTGCAGAACATCATCGAAGGTCCGGTGATCGTCCAGAAGCGTCCGAAAGACGAAGCGATCGCCGACGCTCTCACCCTGCTCGAGCAGGTCGGCCTCGAAACCAAAGCCGATCAATACCCGTTCCAACTGTCCGGCGGCCAGCAACAACGCGTCGGGATAGCCCGAGCCTTGGCGCTTCGACCGAAGCTCATGCTGTTCGACGAACCGACCTCCGCCCTCGATCCCGAACTGGTCGGCGAAGTACTCGCCGTCATCAAAAATCTTGCAGCACAGGGGTGGACGATGGTGATCGTCACCCACGAAATCCGCTTCGCCCAGCAGGTCGCCGATCAAGTTCTCTTCATCGAGGACGGCATCGTTCTCGAGCGCGGAACGCCAGAGGAAGTACTGGTCAATCCGACCGAGCCGCGGACGAGGCAGTTTCTGCAGCGGATCATGGGCTGACGAAGGCGGGTCCGCCCAAGAGAAACACCGTCCACTTACGCGTCGCACCGTCTGAAACAGGGCGCGACGCGTAGGCAGACGGTGTCTGTCTACTTATCGGCTTTCTCAGCGCCTGGGCTTGCCCTTGAACTTGCCGCCGCCGCCACTGCGTCCCGGAGGCCCGGAGTCGGGGGTCAGCTGAATCAGCACCCCACTGATCCGAGTACGACGCAACGCTTCGACCGTCTCGTCGGCTAGATCCGCAGGCAGTTCCACGAGCGAGTGATCCGGTCTGATGCTGATGTGCCCGAAGTCGCTGCGGCGTAGTCCGCCCTCGTTCGCGATAGCTCCGACGATGGCACCCGGCGCGACGTGATGACGCTTGCCGACGCTGATCCGATACGTCGCCATCTCCTGACCGGTCTTACGGTGATGAGAATCGGCCGCGTCTGCGTCGAACGTGCGCGGAGGCCTCGGCTCGCGTGGCTCCCGTGGTGCGCGCGGCGGGGCGGGCGGCTCGGGCTTGAGCAAGAACGCTTCACCGTCGCGGGACTGCACGGCGAGCGCTGCTGCGATATCCGCGAGCGGGACGTCGTGTGCCTGCACGTAATCCTCGACGAGCCGGCGGAACAAAGCGAGATTCTCGCTCTCGAGGCTCTCGGTGATCGAGTCCCCGAACTTGGTGACGCGTTGCGCGTTGACGTCGTCGACACTCGGCAACTGCATCTCGGTGATCGGCTGACGCGTCGCACGCTCGATCGCCTTGAGCAGGTGACGCTCCCGTGGCGCTACGAACAGCAACGCCTGACCGGCTCGGCCCGCTCGCCCGGTACGACCGATGCGGTGCACGTACGACTCGGTGTCATGCGGAATGTCGTAGTTGATGACGTGTGAAATGCGATCGACATCGAGACCACGAGCCGCGACGTCGGTGGCAACGAGAATGTCGATCTGGCCGTTCTTGAGCTGACCGATGGTCCGCTCGCGCTGAGCCTGCACGATGTCACCGTTGATCGCGGCCGCGGAGAATCCCCGTGCGCGCAGCTTCTCGGCGAGCTCCTCGGTGGCCTGCTTCGTTCGGACGAACATGATCATCGCTTCGAATTCTTCGACTTCGAAGATTCGTGTCAGTGCCTCGAGCTTGCGCTGATGTGCGACCTGCACGTAGCGCTGCGTGATGTTCGGTGCCGTCGAGGTCTTGGTCTTGACGGTGATCTCGACAGGATCGTGCAAATACTGCTTGGAGATCTTGCGGATCGCAGCAGGCATCGTGGCCGAGAAGAGAGCGACCTGTTTGTACTCGGGAGTATCCGAGAGAATTCGCTCGACATCCTCCTGGAAGCCCATCTTGAGCATCTCGTCGGCCTCGTCGAGAACCAGATACTCGAGGGCGGACAGGTCGAGCGTGCCCTTCTCCAGGTGATCGATGACGCGACCGGGGGTACCCACGATGATCTGCGCACCCTTGCGCAGACCCGAGAGCTGAATACCGTATGCCTGACCGCCGTAGATAGGCAGGATGTGCAGGCCAGGGATGTGCGAGGCGTACTTGCCGAACGCCTCGGCCACCTGCAGCGCAAGCTCACGCGTCGGTGCCAACACCAACGCCTGCGGAACACGCCGCGACACGTCGAGCCGCGAGAGGATCGGCACCGCGAACGCCGCAGTTTTGCCGGTACCGGTCTGAGCCAATCCGACAACGTCGTTGCCTGCCATCAGCGGCGGAATGGTGGCAGCCTGAATAGGCGACGGTGTCTCGTATCCCACGTCCCGCAGGGCCTGCAGAACACGTTCCTCGATTCCGAGGTCGGCGAAAGTAAGCTGCGGAGCTTCTTCGGACGCAGCGTCCGGGGCGGGGGTCGAGTCGGTGGGCGCCGGTGCCGACCTATTCGAAATTGCTTCGTCACTCGTCACGGCGGCATCCTGATTCGGCTCTGTTGTGCTCATATGCAACCCAGTTTAGTCCCTGCGACCGACCCAGTGGACCGAGTGCCGAGAATTCATGGTCACGCACCCACCGGCCGCAGTGGTTCTCATCCCCCGATCCGACCGACGGCGATATCGGGGGCAGATAAGGAGAGAAGCCTCGAACCTCCGTGCGACAACGGTTAAGGTCCACCCAGAGTTACACCAAAACTCGGTAGATCTAGCCGAAAGTTCGCAATCCGGACACCCCATCGGTAGTGCACGCCGGCCAAGAGTGTGATGAAATGCACATCTATTACGTCATTTTCCCGGAGGGGTCCCACAGTGCGAGAATATTCTGTACCTGCGTCATTCACCATTCCCGAAGACGCATCCATGGCAGATTCGGTGTTCCGGTACGAAAAGGAGTCCCCGAACCTCGTACCGTTCGTGCGGATGCAGAACGGTTCGTGGACCGACGTCACCGCAGCTCAGTTCGCCAAGGAAGTATCTGCAGTTGCAAAGGGACTCATTGCCTCCGGAGTCGAACTGGGCGATCGCGTCGCAATCCTGTCCGCAACTCGTTACGAGTGGGTTCTCCTCGACTACGCGATCTGGACCGCCGGCGGATGCACGGTCGCGATCTACGAGACATCCTCGGCTGATCAGGCTCAGTGGATCCTCGAAGATTCCGCTACCAAGATCCTGTTCATCGAATCCGTGGCACATGCCGAGGCGTTGAAAGAGGTCACCGAAGGCGCCGCCGACCTGCGTGAGGTACTGCAGATCGACGCAGGCGCAGTCGAAGAACTGAGCAAGCGCGGCGCAGCGATCACCGATGAAGAACTGCACACCCGTCGCAAGCAGGTCGGCGCGTCCTCGCCTGCAACGCTGATCTACACCTCCGGCACCACCGGCCGCCCCAAGGGCGTGCAGCTGACGCACTCCAACTTCTACGCCGAGGTCCAGGCAGTTCAGTTGGCGCTGCACGATTCGATGAAGGAGGGCAACCGTACGCTCATGTTCCTGCCGATGGCACACGTGTTCGCGCGGGCAATCTCCTTCGGCGCGTTCGAATCCAAAGTCACCGTGGGGCACACGGCCGACGTCACGACCCTCGTCGACCAGTTCGCCGTCTTCAAGCCGGACTTCATCCTGTCGGTACCGCGCGTGTTCGAGAAGGTCTACAACTCTGCCAAGCAGAAGGCGCACGATGGCGGCAAGGGCGGAATCTTCGACAAGGCCGCCGCAACCGCAATCGAGTGGAGCGAGGCCAAGGAAAAGGGCGGAGCCGGCCTCGTTCTCAATCTCAAGCACGCACTGTTCGACAAGCTCGTCTACTCCAAGCTGCGTGCCGCTCTCGGCGGCAATTGTGTGCGGGCCGTCTCGGGCGGCGGCCCCCTCGGAGCACGCCTCGGGCACTTCTTCCGCGGAATCGGCGTCCCGGTGTACGAGGGCTACGGCCTCACCGAAACCAGCGCAGCAGTCACCGTCAACACCACGGCAGAGCAGCGCGTGGGCACGGTCGGCAAACCGCTCAACGGTCACGCTGTTAAGGTCGCCGAGGACGGCGAACTACTCCTCAAGGGGCCAGTGGTCTTCAGCGGCTACTGGCACAACGACAAAGCCACCGCCGAGTCCATTGTCGACGGATGGTTCCACACCGGGGACCTCGCCTCCATCGATCAGGACGGTTACGTCTCCATCACCGGCCGCAAGAAGGAAATCATCGTCACCGCCGGTGGCAAGAACGTTGCACCCGCTGTACTCGAGGACGCACTGCGCGCGCACGCGCTCATCAGCCAGACCCTCGTCGTCGGCGACGCCAAGCCCTTCATCGGCGCGCTGATCACCCTCGATCCCGAGGCACTGCCCGGCTGGAAGCAACGCCACGGGCTGTCCGAAACCGTTGCCTTCGCGGAACTGTCGATCCACGTCGATCTCGTTGCCGAGATCGACAAGGCCGTCGCCGAAGCGAACAAGAAGGTCTCCAAGCCCGAGCAGATCAAGAAGTACAAGATCCTCGAGCAGGACTTCACGGTGGAGACCGGAGAGTTGACCCCGACGCTCAAGCTCAAGCGGAACATCATCCACCAGGAGCGCAGCTCGGTCATCGAGTCGATCTACAGCTGACCTACCCGTGTGACGTGCATGTCTGCTGTTCGGGCATGCACGTCACACCTTTATGCCTACACACCTATGTCTATACAGCTGTATCTATACAGCCGAGCATGAACTCGGCCGCGTCGAGCGAGACGGTCCGGTGGATCTTCTCGTGCAACAGATCATGACCGGCATTGTCGTATTCCTTCAACTGAGCACCCGGCACCGACGGAATCCACGTGCGAACAGCATCTATCGACGCCATCCGGTCGTCCATGCCGTGCAGCGCCAGGATAGGCACGGTCGAGCTGCACAGATCAGCGCCGGCTGCACCGACGACCGACTTCGGGGTCGCACACAACACCGCCGAGGTGAATCGGCTCGAATCCTTGTCGAGAGCAGCAATCGCGGTTGCCGCGCCCAACGAATGCCCCATCAGGGCCACCGGGATGCCGTCACGCTCGGACTGCGCTATCGCTGCGAGCTGAAGGGCGTTGTCAGCAAGACCTTCGATCTGCGAGGCATCGGACAGCTCGCCCTCGGTGAGACCGTGGCCGACGTGGTCGATGGCCCATACATCGATGTCGCACCCGTTCATCACCCGCGCGAACCGATGGTAATGGCCGCTGTTCTGTCCCAATCCGTGGAGGAACACCACGATGAGACGGGGGTGTGCCGTCGTCCATGATCGGTAATGAACGGCACCGGTGACTCCCTCGAAAAACGGCATTGGACCATCTTGCCTGTTTAGGTTCCGTGTCGGTGCATTCCCCTACAGTTATGCGCGTGTTCCTCTTGGACGATCAGGTAATTTACAGCGCCAGCGATCTCGCGGCGGCCTCGTCCTGCGAGTTCGGTCTGCTCCGACGACTCGACAGCTTGAACGGGCTCGTGCGGCGTGTTGCCGCCGAACCCGATCCGATGCTGGAGCGAACATCAGCACTCGGCCTCGCACACGAACGCACGCAGCTGGCACGGTTCGAAGAGCAGTTTCCGGGCGGAGTGCTGACGATGGAGAGACCGGGCCGCACCCGTCAAGAACTCGCCGACGCTGACTGGTCGACGTTCACAGCGTTGACCTCCCGCACCCCGGTGCTCTATCAGGCGACCTTCTTCGACGGCCGATTCCTCGGATTCTGCGACTTCCTGGTAGCCGACGGGGACCGCTACAGCGTCTACGACACCAAATTGTCTCGTCATGCAAAGGTTCCTGCGCTACTTCAGTTGGCGGCGTACGCCGACTCACTGCAGCGCGGTGGAATCACGCCATCCGATCACGTGCATCTGATGCTCGGCGACGGCAGCACTTCCAGCCACACCCTCACCGAAATACTTGCCGTCTATCGGCAGTCCCGCGAGAACCTTCAACGCATACTCGACGAACATCAGGCGGAGGGGACCGCTGTCGGGTGGGCAGATACGAGATATTCCGCGTGCGGCCGGTGCGATACCTGCGCGGTGCAGGTCGAGGAACACCGAGACCTGATCCTTGTTGCGGGTATGCGCAGTTCGGCGCGCGAGCGACTGATCGACGCAGGCATCTCGACTATCGAAGAGCTCGCCGCCTCGGCCGGTCCGGTGGACGGCATGTCGGACAGAACATCGACGAGTCTGCGGGCACAGGCCGCACTGCAGGTGCGTCAGGAGCGCACCGGCGCCGCCGAATTCGACATCTTCGACGCTCAGGGTCTCGGCTCGATCCCAGAACCGGACCCTGGTGACATCTTCTTCGACTTCGAAGGCGACCCGCTCTGGGCCGATCCGGCACATCCGAACGACTGGGGTCTGGAGTACCTCTTCGGTGTTCTGAACACGGACTTGTCGTTCGAGCCGTTCTGGGCACACGATCGCAACCAGGAACGTCAGGCGCTGATCGATTTCCTCGCCTACGTCACGGCCCGGCGCGCTGAATACCCGAACATGCACGTCTACCACTACGCCCCGTACGAGAAAACAGCGTTACTTCGGCTGGCAGGCCGGTACGGCGTCGGCGAGGACACCGTGGACGATTTGTTGCGGCACGAGGTCCTGGTGGATCTGTATCCGATCGTGCGCGCGTCGGTCCGCATCGGTGCCAGGTCGTACAGCATCAAGAAGCTCGAACCGCTCTACATGCCCGCGGACAGATCGGGAGACGTCACGAATGCCGCGGCCTCGATCGTCGAGTACGCACACTGGTGCGAGTTCCGCGATGCAGGCAAGGATGTCGCGGCGGCGGAACTGCTGAACGAGATCGCCGAGTACAACCGGACGGACTGCGTCTCCACGATCGAGCTCCGCGATTGGCTTCTCGCCAGGGCTTCAGACGCCGGGGTCACGCCCCGCAAGCCGAGCGAACCGGTCGTGGAAAGGGAAGACACTGCAACCCCACTGGAAATCTCACTCGGCGAGTACGCCGGCCTGCCCTGGAATCGAACACCGGCTCAGCAGGCGGTTGCCATGTACGCGGGCGCCGTCGGCTTTCACCGACGCGAACGTAAGCCTTTCTGGTGGGCGCACTTCGACAGACTGACCGACCCTGTCGACGAGTGGGCCGACGCCGCCGACGTCATGAAGATCGATCACGTGGAAGTTCTCCACGATTGGATGAAAACCGCGCCACGCCAACGAGTTCTACGTAGGAAACTGAGAGTTGTCGGTGAACTGTCCAATGGTGTCATCGGTGGAGTCGGTCATACGGTCAGACTGTTGTACGACAATCCGTCACCCGAGGGGTTGGACAAGCTGCACCAGACCCATCGTGGTTCGTCCATGGCGAAGATCGTCGACGTCGGGTTCGCCGGCACCCGAGATGCCGTCATCGTCGAGGAATCTCTGAGAGCGGGCACCGAGCCGTATTTCGATGCTCCGATCGCGACAGCTCCGGATCGACCCGTACCCACCGCAAGCCTCGAGTCCGCAATCGAGACCGCCGCCACCGAGGTCGATGACACGCTGCCCGATCTGCCACTGACCGCCGTGGCCGACCTGATGGCGCTGTCGCCACCTCGAACCACATCGGGCAATCGGCTTCCACCCGTAAACGGAAACGACTATGCCTCGGCCATCACTGCAGCGCTTCTCGACCTCGACCACTCGTACCTTGCGGTTCAAGGCCCGCCCGGAACAGGAAAGACCTACACCGCATCCAAGGTGATAGCCCACCTTGTGCACGAGCATCATTGGCGCATCGGAGTTGTCGGACAATCACACATGGTGGTCGACAATCTTCTCGCCACCGTCGTCAAGGCAGGAGTCGACGCCCGATCGGTCGGTAAGAAAGCACCGACCGAACAGACCGTATTGAAAGAAACCGAGTACCCAGGCTTCGTTGCCGACGCAGATCGCGGCTGCGTCGTCGGCGGGACGGCATGGGACTTCTCGCATTCCACCCGGGTAGTTCCTGGGTCGCTCGATCTTCTCGTGATCGACGAAGCCGGCCAATTCTCACTGGCCAACACCATCGCCGTCGCCGGTGCAGCTCGAAATCTGTTGCTGCTGGGCGATCCACAACAACTACCCCAGGTAAGCCAGGGAACCCACCCCGAACCCGTCGACCGATCGGCGCTCGGTTGGCTCGCTGCCGGACACGGCGCCCTTCCTGCCGATCGCGGTTACTTCCTGGCTACCACGTGGCGTATGCATCCGGCACTGTGCGCGCCAGTATCGGCGCTGGCGTACGAGGGGCGCCTCGAGTCGAACTGCGAGGTGACCGAGGCACGAAACCTCGACGGACTCGCCCCCGGCCTGCACACCGTCCTTGTCGATCATCACGGGAACTCGACGGGCTCGCCGGAAGAAGCCGCGGAGATCGCCACTCGCATTCAGGGACTGATCGGCAACGAGTGGACGGACCCTGCGTCGTTCGAGGGGACCCGAGCACTCGCCGCATCGGACTTTCTCGTCGTCGCCGCATACAACGCACAGGTCGCTGTCATCCTCGCCCACCTCGCAGAGGTCGGCCTCGACGAGGTTCCGGTGGGAACCGTCGACAAGATTCAAGGCCGTCAGGCTCCGGTGGTCCTCGTCTCGATGGCCGCCTCGTCCGTCGACGACGTCCCCCGAGGAATGGGATTTCTGCTCTCACGCAACAGACTGAACGTAGCAATCTCGCGTGGCCAGTGGGCCGCATTTCTCATCCGGTCCCGCAGCCTCACTCAGCACCTCCCCACAACCCCCGACGGGCTCGTCACATTGGGAACCTTCATGGCACTGAGTAATCGCGGGCAGGGGTAACAGCGGGCAGGGGTAACAGCGGGCATGACTAGCCGAAGTTCTTCGACTCTCCTCGGTAGGTCGGGACCGCCGACCGTCCACCGTCCGCGTCGATGACGTACAGCGTGTCGAAGCGCTCGCACACTTCACCTGCCTTGGCGTGACGGAACCAGATTCGGTCACCGATCGCAACCGATTCGGCATTACGCAGCGGCGTCTGAACCTCGCCTGCGCCTTCGTTTCGGATCAGCTTCAACCCGCCACGCGTCACCCCGCGCACCACATTCGAGAACCCGACAGGCAACGGCACTCGCGTCGCCGACACCGGACCCGAAGCGATGTACCCGCCGCCGAATGCCGTCGCGATCGACGCGGTGGGCTTGCGGAGAACCGGCAACGCGAAATACAGGGCCGGATTCGGCGGAAAAGCCTTGTAGCGGTCGAACAGCGCGGGCAGAAAAAGTCCCGAACCGGCAGTGACCTCGGTGACGACGGGATCCGCCGAGGTCACCTCGAGTGAACCGGTACCACCACCATTGACGATTTCCAAGGGTCCGACCACGTCGGTCACTGCGCTGACCACTGCCTGGCGCCGCACCAGAAGCTCCGATGCCGACAGACGCTTCATCAGCTCGACAGCGCGATTCGAGTCCGGCAACCCCGCGATCTGGGCTTCGTAGAACATCACTCCGACGACGTGGAAGCCTCGCGCATGCGCGATGCGTGCGAGTTCGGCGACCTGCGCCGGCTCACGTAGCGGAGAGCGCCTCACCCCGATATGAGCGGGTCCGATCCGCAGCGAAGCATCGACATCGATACAGATGCGCGGGGCGAGTCGATCGGAACCTGCTGCGGCCCGAATGATATCGAGATGTGCAACGTCGTCGACCATGAGAGTGATGCGTGAAGACAGCACCGGATCACGGGTGATCGCGGCAAGGGATGTGGTGTCGACGCTCGGGTACCCCATGAGGATGTCGACGGCGCCATCGACTCCGTGCTGATCACCGGCACCTGCGAGCCACAGGGCTTCCGCCGTCGAGTACGCCATGATTCCCTGGAACCCTTGCCCGGCAGCCGTATTCGATCCAGCCGTGGTTTCGGTGACCCGATCCCTTCCGAGGACACGGCCGAGTATCGCTCGCGATCGCACCGACTTGCTGGCGACCCGAACCGGTAGCGCATTGCTGCGAGTAATCAACTGGGACGCGTTGAAGTCCAACGCAACCGAGTCCACGGCAGCGAAAGGTGGTTCCAGATCCTTGGTGGCCGAAGCGATACGTTCGAGGGCCGCGTCTTGCGTGGCAGTGTCGTGAGTGGCTGCGTCATGCTTGATCCGACCGAGAAGTGACGTCACTGAGCTGTCTTCCTTTTCGTCTAATCGCTAGTGTCCGATCAATACTGTCCGATCGATACTGCGGGGGGCGGTCAGTCAAGCATCGGGAGCACGGTTTTGTCCCAGCGACCGTCACAGATCGACGGCCTTGGCCGCTATCAGAGCAGACAGTTCGTCGAGCTGCGCGATCACTGCCATCTCGTCTCGATCCACCAGCCAACGCAGGACCATACCGTCGATGACGGCCATGCCGAACCGTGCCACCGCGTCAGGTGGCTCCAGCCATCGGATACCGGCATGAGCGGCGCAGCGCTCGAAGAACTCCAGGGCTTCGGTGTCGCGGATGGCGTACTGACCGGTGGCGATCTGGGCTGCCTGTTCCGAACCGAGTGCGCGGTGGCGCAAGAGGTACGTCTTGATCTCGTAGGACAGCAGTTGGCGGTCTGCGGACTGCTCGATGACCGGCCAGATACCGCTCAGGCCGCTGTGCAGAAGTTCTCGAAGTCCGCGGACGCCGGTAAGTTCGCGTGCATCCACCGCTCGTTCGAATGCGCCGTGCAACGCGCCGATCACCTCGGCGATCAGCCGCTCACCCATGGCAATAACGAGAGCTTCCTTCGATTCGAACCAGTAGTAGACAGCAGCCTGGGTGACGCCCGCTTCTTCGGCGACGCCGCGAACGGTCAACGCCTCGAGGCCGACGTGCTCGGCTCGCTGCACCGCATAAGCCACCAACTGCGCGCGGCGCGCATCTGCCGACAACTGGGTCTGCATGCCCACGATAGTAGGCCCAGGCAGAGCAATACGCCGGAAAAATTGACCGTGTCGGGCGTGCGATCCATAGTTATGCCATGACGGGGCATACGTGGAAAAATTGGGCCGGAAATCAGATCGCACGTCCGGCGGAGTACCTCGCGCCTCGAACGATCGACGAGCTGAGGTCGGTGGTCCTACGGGCAGCCGAGAGTGGCCTTCGCGTCAAATGCGTCGGCGCCGGCCATTCGTTCACCTCGATTGCCGTGACCGACGGAGTGCAAGTCAGCCTCGACATGCTTTACGGAATCGAATCGGTTGTCCCCGGGGCCGACGGCTCCACTTTGGTGACCGTGCTCGCCGGGACTCGATTGCGGGAGCTGACGGCTCGTCTGTGGGACCTCGGGCTGGCGATGACCAATCTCGGCGACATCGACTCTCAATCCGTGGCGGGGGCAATCTCGACGGGTACCCACGGGACCGGTGCACGGTTCGGTGGCCTCGCCACACAGGTTCGGGCCCTCGAGATACTCACCGCCGACGGACAGCTGATCAACTGTTCGGCGATGTTCGATACCGACCTCTTCGACGCTGCCCGTGTCGGGCTCGGTGCGCTCGGCATCATCACCAAGGTGACTTTGGCCTGCGAGCCTGCCTTTGCGCTGCACGCCGTCGAGGCACCGGCGACGCTCGACGGAACGCTTGCGCACCTGGACGAGTCCGTCTCCGGCGTCGACCACTTCGAGTTCTACTGGTTTCCGCACACCGATCGGGTGCTGACCAAGCGAAACACGCGGCTACCGGCGGACACGCCACTGTCCCCGCTCGGGTCGGTTCGGGCCTACATCGACGACGAGTTGTTGTCCAACACGGTCTTCGAGGTCGTCAATCGAGCAGTGACGAGGTTTCCCCGTGCAACTCCGCGCATCAACATGTTCTCTGCACGGGCATTGTCTGCTCGCGAGTTCACCGACCGTAGCTATCGGGTATTCGCGTCCTCCCGCACCGTCAGGTTCCGCGAAATGGAGTACGCGGTACCGGCAGAATCGACCACGTATGTGTTGCGCGAAATCGATCGATGGCTGGAGTCTTCTGCCGTCACGGTCGCGTTTCCCGTAGAAGTGCGGTTCGCTGCGGGGGACGACATCTGGCTCTCGACCGCCTACGGCCGAGATACCGCTTACATCGCCGTCCATCAATATCACCGCGTGGACCATCGCGAGTATTTCGACGCGGTCGAAGCGATTGCGCGCAGTGTCGGTGGCAGGCCGCACTGGGGAAAGCTGAACTCGCTTCGGGCCGAGGAGTTCGCCGGAACGTACGAGCACTTCGACGACTTCTGCGACATCCGTGACAAGTTCGATCCGGACAGGTTGTTCGACAACGAGTACCTTCAGCAGCGGTTACGCAAGTAGACGCGAGCCGAAGACCCGGGTCCGGCGAGAGCACCGCTTATCGTGGAGTGATGTTGAAGCGTGCACTATCCGGTCTCCTTGCGGCAGGAGTGATTCTCGGCGTCGGCGAACTCGTCTCGGTTCCCTTCGGCCCGAACTCCTCTCCGTTCTATGCCGTGGGCTCGGCGGTGGTCGACAACACCCCCGAAGCAGTCCGCGAATGGGCGATCGACACCTTCGGCACCTCCGACAAAACGGCCCTCTTCGTCGGGATGTCACTGATCATCGCCGCGCTCGCAGCCCTCGCGGGCATAATGCGCGCTCCACACGGCGCCGTGCTGTTCGTCGGACTCGGCGCCGTCGGGGTGATTGCAGCGCTGACTCGCACCGGAAACAACCTGCTCGACGCCATCCCGACCGTCACGGGCGTCGCCGTCGGGATCGTGGTGTTGAACGCGCTGATCCGCGCCGCCGAATCACCCGAGCCGACACAAGGTATGAGCAGACGGAGTTTCCTCGGCCTTGCCGTTGCTGCGGGAGCGCTCGCGGTAGTTGCCGGAACCGCCGGCCGGATGATCGGACAAGCCCGCAACGTCACGGCCAACCGCCTCGCATTTCTGCTTCCGACACCGAAACCACAAGTTCCGATCCCGCCCGGCGCCGATCTGAACACCACGATGAACATCGACGGCCTTCCGTCATACATCACCCCGAACGAGGACTTCTACCGAATAGACACCGCACTGGTGCTACCGCAAGTGCCATCGGACACCTGGAAACTCCGCATCCACGGCATGGTGGAGCGGGAACTCGAGATCACCTTCGAGGATCTGATGCAACGCGAAGCCGTCGAAAAGACCGTGACCCTGACCTGCGTCTCCAACATCGTCGGCGGCGACCTGGTCGGCAATGCCACCTGGATCGGTTACCCGCTGAAAGATCTTCTAGAAGAAGCCGGTATCCAAGACGGCGCCGACATGGTACTCTCCTCGAGTTACGACGCGTTCACCGCAGGAACCCCACTGGAGGTGCTGCTCGACGGCCGCGATGCACTGCTCGCAGTCGGTATGAACGGCCAACCACTGCCCGTCCGCCATGGCTATCCAGCCAGACTGGTGGTGCCCGGACTCTACGGCTACGTCTCCGCCACCAAATGGGTCACCGACCTCGAAGTGACCCGATTCGACAAGGTCACCGCATACTGGACCGACCGGGGATGGGGCGAACTCGGACCGATCAAGACCGCCTCACGCATCGACACGCCCCGCTCCGGCAGAACCGTCCAGGCAGGAAAGACCATGATCGCCGGCGTCGCCTGGCACCAGCACCTCGGAATTTCGGGGGTCGACGTCCAGATCGACGAAGGCAACTGGATGCCCGCGACGCTGTCCGAGGAATACTCGAAAGATACCTGGCGGCAATGGGTCCTCGAATGGGACGCGCCACCGGGCAATCACACCATTCGTGCACGAGCCAGCGACGCGAACGGCGACATCCAGACATCCATGACCGCCGACACCGTACCCGACGGCGCAACCGGATACCCGCAAATTTCGGTATCCGTCAGCTGAACGACGCGCGAATCGAGTTGTCGTACAAAATCTCTCGCTCACGTTCGGTCAGACCGAGCTGATCGGTCAGGGCAGCGAAGTTGTCGTCGACGTAGCCGCCGAAGTAAGCCGGATCATCCGAATTCACCGTCACCACGAGCCCCCGCTCGATCATCTGACGAATCGGATGATCGGCAAGCGTATCGACGACCTTGAGCCGAACATTCGAAAACGGACAGACGGTCAATGGAATTTCCTCTTCGACAAGACGATTCACCAACGCCTCGTCTTCCAGACAGCGAACCCCATGATCGATACGTTCGGCGCCCAGTAAGTCCAGCGCCTGCCAGATGTATTCGGCCGGGCCTTCCTCCCCCGCATGAGCAACGACATGCAAGCCTTCCGCCCGCGCGCGCGCGAACACATCCACGAACAACGAAGGCGGGAAACCCACCTCCGCCGAATCGAGACCGAGGCCGATGATCGGCGCCTTCATCGCCAACAAATCCTCGAGCAACTTGTTGGCATGCAGGACCGGCTTGTCCCGCAGAATCGAAGCGATCAAACCGCTCGTGACACCGAACTCCCGCTCGCTCGACGCCGCAGCATCGGCCAACCCCTCCACCACCGCCTCCAACGCAACACCCCTGCTGGTGTGGGCCTGAGGATCGAAAAAAACCTCCGCATGCGTGATACCGGCAACCTTGGCACGCGCGAAATACGCCCGCCCCAGATCGGCGAAATCCTCAGCAGTACGCAGCACCGAAGTATTCGCATAATAAAGATCGAGAAACGACTGCAGATCCGTGAACTCGTACAACCCACGCAACTCGTCGATATCCGCATACGGCAACCGAATACCGTTACGCTCCGCGAACTGGAAAATCTGATCGGGCTCCAACGAACCCTCGATGTGCATGTGCAATTCAGCGAGAGGCAAACTCATCCACCCCACACTACTTGCCCGAATAAACCGCCTTACCGGGGCCGTTTTCCAGAAAACTCTTCACCGCACCGCGTAGATCATCCGTCTCGAACAACGCACCCGACACCTCCGACGTGATCTCGTCAGCATGCGCGACACCTCCCGAGCGCCACGCTGCCACAATCTTTTTCGTGGCAGCGTGAGCCACCGTCGGACCGGCGGCCAACCGCTCGACCAGGGAACTTCCTGCCGCGTCGACATCGGGGTGGATGGCGTTGACGACGCCCCACTCACGCATCGTTTCGGCGTCGTACAGATCACCGGTCATGACGAGCTCGCGAGCGCGACCCGAACCTGCCCGTTCGGCCAAGCGCTGCGGGCCGCCCATCGACGGAGTCAGCCCATCGACGGAGTCAGCCCGACGACGGTTTCGACGAGGCCGAATCTTGCCTTGGGCCCAGCGACAATGATGTCGCAGGCGAGGGAAATCTCGAATGCCGCGGTCAGAGTCAGCCCATGAGCGGCGTAGACGACCGGGCACGGCAGCGCCTCGAGCGGGTGGGCGATGTCAGCAAAAAGCTGACGCCACATATCGGCCCCCTGCTGCGCAGTGAGTCCCTCGAAGACCTGCACATCCACCCCTGCGGAATTGACCTTGCCCTCCGCGCGCAGCAGCACCGCGCGCGGCGGGCGTGCAGTCAGATCAGCTACATCCGCGGCGACGGCGTCGAACATCGCCTGATCGAACAAATTGAGCGGTCCGTGATCGAAAGTCAGGACGGCAACCTCGGCGCCGGCATCGGTGAAGTATCGAACTAGCGAAGTGGGGTGGTCAGCCATGTGGTTCAGCGTGCCACATCGCCACAGAAGCAGAAGTTACCAACGGGTACATTTTCCAAGAGTGCCCTTACTTGGAGGAATACATGAAGCGCAGTTTGTTCGACGCGGACCACGACGCGTTCCGCGAATCCGTCCGCGAGTTCGTCACCCGCACCATCACCCCGCGCGAAGAGAAGCTGATCGAACAGCGCTTCATCGACCGCGACATCTGGCTCGAAGCCGGCCGAAACGGGTTCCTGGGGCTCGAGGTTCCAGAAGAATACGGTGGTAGCGGCGCCGAGGACTACCGCTTCAACGCCGTCCTCGGTGAGGAACTCTCCCGCTCGAGCGCGGCAGTAGCGTCGTGCTTCGGCATTCACGTCGACATCGTCGCGCCGTACTTGGTAAAACTGACGACCGAGGAGCAGAAACAGCGTTGGCTGCCGAAGTTCTGCACCGGCGAGTTGCTCACCGCGATCGCGATGACCGAGCCTTCCGGGGGCTCCGACCTCGCCGCGTTGAAGACCACCGCAGTCAGGGATGGTGACGACTTCATCATCAACGGATCCAAGACGTTCATCACCAACGGGAACAGCGCCGACCTCGTCATCGTCGCCGCGCGCACCACGCCTGAGAAGAAGGCGAAGGGCATCACCTTGTTCGCCGTCGAGAAGGACGCGGTGGGGTTCTCCCGTGGACGCAAGCTCGACAAGGTGGGCCAGCCCGAGTCCGACACCGCCGAACTCTTCTTCGAAGATGTTCGCGTGCCCGCGAGCAACATGATCGGTGAATTCGACGGAGGGTTCATCCACATGATGCAACTGCTCCCTCAGGAGCGCATCAGCTGCTCGGTTGCCAATCTTGGGCACACACGACCGATCCTCGAAGAGACACTGCAGTACGCCAAGGACCGTAAGGCCTTCGGCCAGCAAATCGGTTCGCTTCAGTGGAACAAGTTTCTGCTCGCCGAGCTGACCACGAAACTCGATGTGGCGCAGGCATATATCGACAACTGCATCGTCGCTCACGGTGCCGGTGAACTCACTGCCATCGATGCCGCGAAAGCAAAGTGGTGGAGTTCGCAGGTGCAGAACGAGATCCTCGATCACTGCGTGCAGTTGCACGGCGGCTACGGGTTCATGAACGAATACCGAGCGGCTCGCGCATGGAAGGACGCACGCGTCACCAAGATCTGGGCCGGATCGAACGAGATCATGAAGGAACTGATCGGGCGCGATCTCGGGTTGTAGCGCGCACGCGAGTGGGAGTACGACCTGATGGGCCGCACTCCCACTCACCTGCGGCGGAGGCGCACAGCACAAAGGCCGGATACTCGAAGATTTCTCTTCGGATATCCGGCCTTTGAAAACTCGGAGTCGGACAGCTTAAGCCGTCAGCATTTCCGGGTGGCGATCCTTTAGGGGGATCAGATAGCGCGAACGCCGGTGGCCTGGGGGCCCTTCTGGCCCTGTCCAACCTCGAACTCCACGCGCTGACCCTCGTCGAGAGACTTGAAGCCAGTTCCCTGGATCTCGGAGTAATGAACGAACACGTCAGGTCCGCCACCATCCTGCTCGATGAAGCCGAAGCCCTTTTCGCCGTTGAACCACTTAACACTGCCCTGCGTCATACCGTAAACCTTCTGTAGCGAGCTGGACCTTCACGTCGAAGCTCCAATCTCACTCCCGATCATGCCATTCATTTGGCATTTGCGATACGCCGGGGTGAAAAAAGTCTTAAAACTTATTTTTCGGCGGGCCCGGATACCCTTGGACCGGTGGATTCACATCATCACGACATTGTCCGACTCGCCTGGTCCCGCCGCCTCGGACTGCCCGACGCGGCGCTGAAGCCCGGTATCCGATATCTGCAGGTAGATCCCGATGCGACCGAGGTCACGTTCCTGCGGCTAGGGGACGCAAGCGTCCTGGTGGGGCCGGAGCAGGCGCTGGAGGCCGCAGAACACCGATCCGACGACGAGCTGGCCGAGCGTGGAACTCTCTCGCTACTGGATTCCTCGGTGTCCGGACGCAGCCGCGGACCCATCGTCTTGTCCTATGCCGCCGACATCGGCACGACCATCGATCTTCACGACCCACTCATTTCCCACGACCTAGGGCACGTTCTCGCACTGGACGCCCTGTGCGCGCCGGATGACCTACTCAGTGCGGATCTGACGCGCAAGCGGTCGTGGTTCACTCTCCTCTCCGACGATCGCCCGGCAGAGTCCGCCGCGCCCCTGTCCTGCGCGGCGTACCTCGAGTGGGAAGGCATTCTCGCCGACGTCGGCGTTCTGACCGCACCGCTCGCGCGCCGACGCGGCAACGCTCAGGTCGTCGCACGGCTCGCAACGAACGACGCGATAGACGAGGGACTGATCCCGCAGTGGCAGACAAGCACGGAGAACGGGACCGCCCGAAGGCTCGGTTCACGTCTCGGTTATGAGGAGTGGGGCGTGTTCATCTCCGTCGAGCTGGGAACTACGTAACGTTGGCTCCATGACCTACGTCGAACCAGGCAAGGAATTCAACAGAGACACCAACTACATCGAAACGCGGATAACCGCCGACGGGCGCGACGGCTATCCCGTAGAGCCCGGTCGCTACCGACTCGTCGCCGCTCGGGCGTGCCCGTGGGCGCACCGATCGATCATCGTTCGTCGTCTGCTCGGACTCGAGGATGTGCTGTCGCTGTCGATTCCCGGCCCTACGCACGACCCGCGCAGTTGGAATTTCGACGAGGAGCCGGGCGGGGTAGATCCAGTGCTGAAGATCGAGCGCCTGCAGGAGGCGTACTTCGCGCGTTTCCCCGACTATCCGCGGGGCATCACCGTGCCCGCGATGGTCGAGATCGCTACCGGCGAGGTCGTCACCAACAACTACCCGCAGATCACACTCGACTTGTCCACCGAGTGGAAGCAGTACCACCGCCCGGGCGCACCGGATCTGTATCCCGAGCCGCTGCGCGCCGAAATCGATGAGGTAGCCCAGCGAGTGTTCACCGAGGTCAACAACGGTGTCTACCGCTGCGGTTTCGCCGGATCGCAAGAGGCCTACGACAAGGCGTACGACCGACTGTTCACCGCCCTCGACTGGCTCGCCGGACGTCTGAGCGGCCAGCGCTATCTCGTCGGCGACACCATCACCGAAGCCGACGTCCGCCTGTTCACCACGCTCGTGCGGTTCGATCCGGTCTACCACGGCCACTTCAAATGCAACCGCAGCAAACTCAGCGAAATCCCAGTGCTGTGGAATTACGCGCGCGATCTGTTCCAGACACCGGGCTTCGGCGACACAGTCGACTTCGACCACATCAAGCGGCATTACTACCTCGTGCACACCGATATCAACCCGACAGGCATCGTGCCCGAGGGCCCGTATCTGCACGGCTGGCTGGAGCCGCACGGACGCGAATCACTCGGCGGTCGACCATTCGGCGAGGGCACCGCCCCCTCACCGCCCAAGGCCGACGAAGTGGTGCCCGCCGATCATTGGGTTCCGGCATAGGTCCCGAAACTCCAGTGAACGCCCTCGGGGTCGCGGCAAGTGAACCCTCTGCCGTAGTCCTCGTCTTGTAACCCCTGAGTGACGTTGCCACCGGCGGACACGACGCGGTCGTGAATCGCGTCGGGTTCGTCGGTGACGATGTAGACGGACCCGACTCCCGGGGGGAGGCCGCCGAGAGCGCTGCCCTCGCGGACGCTCCCGAGCATCACGCCTCCTCCTGTCGGCCACAGCAGTTCTGCATGGTCGACACGGTCGCCTTCGCCGTAGACGGCCTTCTCCACGAAGCCGAGAACGTCGACGAGGTATCCGATGGCGGCATGCGCGTCGTTGTAGTTGAGGGTGGGCCAGATCGTTGTTCGAGTGTTGGTGGTCATCTTGGAAGTCATCGTTGTTTCGGTCATGGACATCATCGTGCGCTCCGACTGCCGTCGTGGTCTTGGACAAATGCGAACTCCTCCACTCGACGCCACTGCGACGGAGACATGCCCGCGAACTCACGCCATTCCCGGGCCATGTGCGCCTGGTCGTAGTAGCCGCAGCCTGCAGCGACCTCGGACAACAGAGGTACTGACGGCCTGCGCAGAGCTTGGTGTGAGCGGTGGAACCGCGAAATGCGGGCCGAGTCCTTCGGCGCGACACCGAACTCGGCGGTGAACTTGTTGATCAGATGTCGCCGGCTCCATCCAACGTTCTGGGCTACCTCACCCACCCGTGCCGAGCCACCCGACCCGACCAACTGCCGCCATGCTTCTGCGAGCGTCGGATCGATGGGCCGTTCTTCCAGATTGCGAGCCAGGATCTCGTCGACAACGTCGAACCGTCTGTCCCAGTCTTCGGTCGCGGCGACTCGATCGAGGAGTTCGCCAGCGCCGGACATGACGTCGCCGAGGTCGACCATCCAGTCACCGAGCGCGGCAGTGGGGATCCCGAACAGCGCACGGGCACCGGCGGGGGTGAACGACAGCTGAATCCCGTGTTGGTTGCCGTCGTGCGTGATGATGACAGGTTCGGCGGAGATGCCACTGGCAAGTGTCTCGAAAGCGCAGGACCCCTGTCGCGGCGAATCTGCGATCTCGAGCTCGGGGCCGATGGCGATGATCACAGTCAGATGCGGACTCGGCATCCCGATATGCTCACCGGGCTCGTAACCCGACAGTCGATATCCGCTGTACGACGCGACATACGGACGCAGCCGAGCGCTCGGGGTTCCGCGCGCGCCCTCGGATACACCGGCCACCATTGCAGGGTAGAACCGAATGTGAACGGGTACCAGCGCTCAACGACCGAAAACCAAAGAATTCACATCGATCGGAGTGCGGATGGCGAGCAAGGACAAGAACAAGGATCAGGTCGAGATGATCAAGGAGGGCGGTCGCCTCGAACAGGCGCTCGTGAAAATCCTCGACCACGGCAGCAGGATCCAGGGACCGGCCGTCGAGAAGTACGTCGGGTACATGCGTCGAGCCCATCCGAACGACACTCCCGCGCAGCTGATCGAGCGCCTGGAGAATCGCTTTCTGCTCGCAGTGACCGGAAGCGGAAGCGCGGTGGGTGGCGCCGCAGCGGTACCGGCGATCGGGACCGTAGCTTCCCTTGCTGCAGTCGGTGCAGAGACGGCATTCTTCATCGAGTCTTCCGCACTGTTGACGCTGTCGGTGGCCTCGGTGCACGGTATCGCGGTCCACGACCACCAGCAGCGACGTGCGCTCGTCCTGTCGGTCGCGCTCGGCGAATCGGGAATGCAGATCGTGCAGAAGACCGTCGGGACCAGCGCACGTAACTGGGGATCGCTCGTCACCACTCGAATTCCGGGTGGAGCGATGACCAACATGAACAAGTCCCTCGCCAAGAAGTTCGTCTCGAAGTATTTCGCCAAACGTAGCGCTCTGCTGTTCGGCAAACTTCTGCCTGCCGGAATCGGCGCGGTGATCGGTGGAACAGGCAACCGCATGATCGGCAAAGGCGTCATCAAGAATTCACGCGAAGCATTCGGACCGGCACCGCGCGCGTGGCCGGAGACCCGGATCATCGAGCCGGACGAGTAGTCCGCAGGAATTAGAGCCGTGCGCAGCGGTGTTGGTCATGGACATGACCATCACCGTCACACCTGAACTCGGCACGATCGGAATCTGGCGTCACTATTCGGGGATCCCACCCGAGTTGGCCCACACGATCGAAGGAGCCGGTTACGGCGCCATCTGGCTCGGCGGCTCCCCGCCTGCGAATCTGGCCTCGGCCGAGGAGGTTCTCGATGCAACCGAGTCGATCGTCGTGGCGACCGGGATCGTCAACATCTGGTCCGCGGACGCACCGGAGGTCGCAGAATCGTTCCACCGCATCGAAAAGAAACACCCGGGGCGATTCCTGCTCGGTGTCGGTGCGGGGCACCCGGAGGCAACGCAGGAATACAAGAAGCCGTACGAGGCACTGGTCGACTACCTCGATGCCCTCGACGAGGGCGGGGTCCCCATCGGGCGTCGGGTACTCGCGGCCTTGGGACCGAAAGTGTTGAAGCTGTCCGCAGACCGCACCGCGGGAGCCCACCCCTATCTGACGACTCCCGAACATACAGCCGAGGCTCGGGCGATTCTGGGACCGGACAAAGTCCTCGCCCCCGAGCACAAAGTGGTCCTCGACACCGATCCGAAAAGGGCCCGAGACATCGGGCGGCCACCGGTGAACAATCCGTACCTGCACCTGCGGAACTACACCAACAACCTAGAGCGCCTCGGATACTCCAAAGAGGAGATCGGCGACGGCGGCAGCGACCGGTTGATCGATGCCCTTGTCGCCCATGGAGATGCAGCCGCGATCGCCCAGCGACTCGGCCAGCACATCGACGCCGGCGCCTCCCACGTCATCGTGCATGCGTTGCCGGACCAGGCGGATCCGTCCGAGGTGTATCGCGAGATTGCTGCCGCGTTTCTCTGAGCACTCGCGAACGTCGTAACCTGAACCCGGGGTCGGGAAGTTCACTCGATCCCGGGTAGCTCACGTTCGACGATCCGGGGGAATCGAATCCATGACAGGCGGCTACGCAGGGACGAACGGCTTCGCGGTCCACGCACTGCAAGCGCAAGGCCTCACCAAGGTCTTCGGCTCGATTCGCGCAGTGTCCGACCTCAGCTTCGTGGTCCCACGCGGATCCATCACAGGATTTCTCGGCCCCAACGGATCCGGTAAGACCACAACTCTGCGGATGCTGCTCGGCCTGGCGAAACCGAGCGCCGGAGTCGGTCTCGTGGCCGGTGCACCCTTCTCGGCTCTGCGCCACCCGGCTCGCGCCGTCGGTGCCGTACTCGATTCACGCAGTCTGCACCCCAAGCGCACCGCGGCCGGCCACCTCCGCATCTTCACCGCGTCGATCGGTGTGCCCGACAGCCGCGCCGACGACGTTCTCCGACTCGTCGGCCTCGGGGACGCGACAAACCGTCAGGTCGGCGGATTTTCCCTCGGAATGCGTCAGCGACTCGCCTTGGCGACGGCACTCCTGGGCGATCCCGAGATTCTGGTACTCGACGAGCCTGCCAACGGACTCGACCCCGAGGGAATCGCCTGGCTCCGCGACTTTCTGAAGTCCTACGCGGCAGGCGGAAGGACCGTACTCATCTCCAGCCACCTACTCCGCGAAGTCGAGGCGACGGTCGACAATCTGGTGATCATCAGTGGCGGTTCACTGATGTATCAGGGTGGGATCGATCAGCTTCGTGCCTCGCGGCCGAGCCGAACACTCGTTGCCGTATCGGATCCGGCCGCACTCGCCCTGGCACTTGCATCCAACGGAATCACGAACGCACAACTGCTTCCCGACGGCCGACTCGGCGTCGCCGGGAGCGACACGGACACCGTCACGCGCATAGCGTCGGAGTCCGGGTTGACCGTCTTCGGTGCTTCCTACGAGCACGCAGACCTCGAGCAAGTATTTCTTTCGATGACTGCCGGGCAGTACACCGCGACACCCGCGGGCACTATCGGAACGCCTGGGTACGGACCACCACCGGGTTATCCCCAGCCCCCTGCTTACGCTCCTCCCCTCGGTTACGGCCAGTCTCCCTGGGACGGAGGTCGACGATGACTACGTTGATCACCTCAGAGATACGCAAGGTGACCACCCTCAAATTCTGGTGGGCGCTGGCCATACCACCGGTCTTCGTCGGGATCTGCGCCAGCGCGATCGCCGCGTCGATAGCCAACTCCACCTCCGACTACGAGTTCGAACTGTCGGGCGGCTTCGGAATCGTGGGGCTCTACGTCGCCCTCGGGTTCACGATGATGTTCGTCGCGGTGTTCGGAGCGGTGAACGGTGGCACCGAATTCCGGTACGACACGATCACCACATCATTTCTGACCTCGACGAGTCGTGACCGCGTCATCGCCGCCAAGCTGGGTGTCACCGCTCTGTTCGCACTCGGATACGGCCTCCTGGTCGAGATCGTCAGCCTGGTGTGCCTGCTGCTGTTCTCGAGCGAACCTTTCGTGCTGTCCGGCGCGGTGATCGGCATGCTCGCCATGGGGTTGTTCGCCGTCGTCGTCTGGTCCTTGATCGGGGCGGGGCTCGGACTCCTGATGGGCTCCCCGACCTGGCCCGCGATCATCATCGTCGCGTGGTATCCGATCGGCGAACTCGTTGCGACCTCGATAGTGTCGGGTATCGGCCTCGGCAACATCTCGGTGGTGACGCCGTCGGCGGTCACTCTCGCGACGGTCAGTGTGGGCGAGGTCGAGAGCGAATTCTTCATGCCATGGCCGGTGGCGCCGTTCGGCCTGCTCGTGTGGGGTCTCGCCATTGCCGGTGTCGGCTGGCTGCGGACCAGGGAACGCGATATCAGCTGAGAACCATGTCGGTAGCGCGGTCTACCTTTGACCGTGATGTCGACTACCCCTAGCGCCCAACGATCGGTGAGAAGATCCCCTGGCTGGATCCGCCGTCTCGGAGCTCAATGCTGGATTCACCGCCGCACCGCCGCGGGTGCGTTGGCGGTAACCATGATCGCCGCCGTCATCGATATCTCTTTCCCGTTGCTCACACGCATCGCAATCGACGACGCAAGCGCAGACGAAGGCAGCACCATCGGTGCCATCGCCATCGCGATCGGTGGACTCGGCGTCGTTCGGTTCGGCTGCCAGTTCGGTCGACGATTCCTGGCCGGCCGACTGTCGATCGACGTCCAACACGATCTGAGGCTCGGTCTACTCGCGTCACTGCAACGCCTGGACGGTCGACGCCAGGACGACATCAGAACCGGGCAGGTCGTCTCGCGGACCATCACCGATCTGCAACTCGTTCAGGGGTTGCTGGCGATGGTGCCGTTGTCGGCCGGGGCACTGCTGCAGTTCGTCCTCGCCCTGGTCGTGATGGCGTATCTGTCGCCACTGTTGACCGCAGTAGCACTGTTGATCGTTCCAGCAGTGTCGATCGTCGTCTATCGCATTCGGCCGACCCTGTATGCAGCAACATGGTCGGCGCAACAACGCGCGGGCGACCTTGCCCAGCACGTCGAGGAAACCGTCACCGGAGTGCGCGTCGTCAAAGGTTTCGGGCAGGAAGCCAGAGCGGTCGACCGGCTCGAGAACCTGAGCCGCACACTCTTCGCCGAACGCATGCGCTCGGCCAGAATCAACTCCCGATTCACTCCGTCGATGGCGGCAATCCCCCAACTGGGACTCGTCGGTGTCATCGCACTCGGGGGATACCTCGCCATGACCGACCACATCACTATCGGTACCTTCCTCGCCTTCGCGACGTACGTGGCAACGCTGTCGGCGGTAACCCGCACGCTGTCCTCGGTCATCATCATGGCGCAACTCTCCCGAGCAGCCGTCGAGCGTGTCTACGAGGTCATCGACACCGAGCCTTCGGTCCCCGAGCCCGAGCATCCCACCCACCTCCCCGACGGACCACTGGGAGTGGACCTCTCCGCCGTGACCTTCGGCTTCGAGGAAGAACGCGACGTGCTTCGATCCTTCGATCTCACCGTCGCGCCAGGGGAAAGCGTCGCGATAGTCGGGCACGCGGGCTCAGGAAAGACCGCACTGTCGCTACTGCTCCCCCGCTTCTACAGCCCCCGAATCGGCTCGGTTGCGCTGACGTCGCACGGGAGGACATTCGACGTCGCCGACATCAGCGCCGAGCAACTCCGCGGCGCCGTCGGTCTCGTCTTCGACGAACCGTTTCTGTTCTCGGACACCATTGCCGCGAACATCGCCCTCGGCCGACCCGACGCCACCGCCGAGGACATCGCCCGCGCGGCAACTCTGGCCGAAGCATCCTCGTTCATCGACGCCTTGCCAGACGGTTACGACTCGGTCGTCGGCGAACGCGGCCTCACCCTGTCCGGTGGGCAGCGGCAACGGATCGCACTGGCCAGAGCACTCCTGACCGATCCGCGAATCCTCGTCCTGGACGATGCGACTTCGGCTGTCGATGCAACCACCGAGGCAGCAATATTCGATGCGCTTCGCGCTGGGCGTAAGAGAACAACCCTGATACTCGCGCACCGACGCTCGACGCTGACCCTGGCAGACCGCGTGGCAGTACTCGATGACGGCCGCATCATCGATTCCGGGACGGTCGCCGAACTCGACGAGCGCTGCCCACTGTTCCGCCTGCTGCTCGCAAACGGAGAAGGACACGAAGACATCCCCGCGGGCACCAGCGAAAGAAGTGCCGAGCCGACCGAGGCGATGCTGTGGCCCGAACTCGACAAGCCGGTCGATTCCGCTTCCCACCGCACGCTCACCTCCGCCCCACCGACGGGCAGGGGCAGACCGACATCGGGCTCACTCGGCAATGTCGCATCGACGCCGCAACTGCAAGCTGCAGTCGACGCGTTACCACCGGCAACCGAGGATCCGCATGCCTCCGATGCGGAGATACGAGCCGCGGACCCACATTTTCGACTCTCACGTCTACTGAAACCCGTCCGACTCCTCCTTGCGACCGTCGTGGTGTTGCTGGCGCTCGACTCACTGTCGGCGATTGCTTTTCCCTCGATCGTGCGTTTTGCCGTCGACGACGGAGTCAGCAAAGGGAATCCGAGTGCACTGTGGGCCGCGACAACACTCGGCGTCGTACTCGCAGCAGTGGGATGGTTCGTCATCGCCGCGACCACCATGATCACCGCACGGGCCGGAGAACGAGTCCTGTTCGGCTTACGGGTCAAAAGCTACGCGCACATCCAGAGACTCGGCTTGGACTACTACGAACGCGAACTCTCCGGCCGCATCATGACTCGGATGACGACCGACGTGGACGCGCTGTCGTCGTTCATCCAGACCGGTGCATCCACCGCCGTCGTCTCACTGCTCACCGTGATCGGCATCGCCGCCGCACTGCTGGTCACCGATCTCACACTCGGACTCGTCGCACTCGCGGTGGTCCCACCGCTGATACTCGCGACGATCATCTTCCGCAAGGTCTCCGCCGTCGCGTACTCCCAATCCCGCGAACGAATCTCGACCGTCAACGCCGACTTCCAGGAAAACGTCGCCGGACTCCGGTCCGCACAGGCATATCGTCGCGAAGAGTTCGCCGCTACCCAGTTCGCCGAACGTGCCGATCGATACCGTCGGAGCCGGATGCGCTCTCAGCGAGCGATCTCGGTGTTCTTCCCGTTCATCACACTGCTCTCGGACGTGGCATTGGCCTTCGTCGTCTTCGTCGGGGCCCATCAGGTGGCGACCGGTTCGACTTCGGCAGGCACATTCGTCGCGTTCGTGCTCTACCTCGGTCTACTCTTCGGACCGATCCAGCAGCTGTCCCAGATTTTCGACGGTTACCAACAGGCCAGTGTGGGTGTGAGCCGGATCGGCGATCTGTTGCGGACGCCGAGTTCCATCGAGGCCGGCTCGGACACCGACACCGTGCCGATCGAGGGCGGTCAGCTGCGCAGCGATGTTCATCTCGACAATGTGAGCTTTCGCTACGCAGGCGCCCAGACCGATGCACTCACTGAGGTCAATCTCACAATCCCCCTGGGAACCACCGTTGCACTCGTAGGCCACACCGGCGCCGGCAAGTCGACGGTCATCAAATTGCTGGCCCGTTTCTACGATCCGACGTCAGGTTCGGTTCGTGTGGGAGGCACCGATCTGCGTCGATATCGGCTCTCCGAATACCGTCGCCGACTCGGAGTCGTACCGCAGGAAGCGCACCTGTTCACCGGCGATGTAGCAAGCAACATCGCCTTCGGACGCCCCGATGCGAGCCGTGCCGACATCGAATCCGCCGCCCGCGCGGTCGGGGCTTTGGACATCATCGCCGGACTTCGCAGCGGTATGTACCAGCCGGTCGGTGAGCGCGGGCAAGGCTTGTCCGCCGGCCAAAGACAGCTGATCGCGCTGGCCAGAGCCGAATTGGTCGACCCCGACCTATTGCTCCTCGACGAGGCGACAGCCACGCTCGACCCCGCTACCGAGCGAATAGTTCTCACGGCGAGTGACGCCGTGCTCCGCAAGCGGACCTCTGTCGTCGTGGCGCACCGGCTGGCGACTGCGGCGCGCGCCGACATGATCGTCGTCGTGGACTCCGGACGTATCGTCGAGGTAGGCACACACGATCGTTTACGCGCTCGCGGAGGCTTCTACACACAGCTGTGGAATGCGGCCGAAACACGAGGAGGGAATAAACCGATAGACCGAGGAGTCATCAGCAATGAAGCCGATAGTTACTCGTGAGTACTTATCACGGCTCCGTCCCGGGCGCTTGCACATACCGGGAGCGGGTTAGCCTGGCTATGTACGCGCGTTGATCGGGAACAAAGAGAAGAGACGAGGCGAACTACTGCCGTGAGCAGCAGCTCTACTACCCAATTCGGACAAAACCAATGGCTGGTCGACGAGATGTACCAGCGATTCAAGGAAGACCCAGCGTCTGTGGATGCGAGCTGGCACGAATTCCTCACCGATTACGACCCGGACGCTCCGGCAGGTGACACTGCGTCTGTCCCGAATGGCAGTACAGCGAAGCCCGCCTCCAGCAGCGCCGCTACTTCCGAGAGCAACGCATCGGCGACGAGCGCTTCCGGATCGAACGGCACCGCTCCAGCTCCCCGAAGTGCACCGGTGAAGACCGAATCGCCCAAGGCCGCCGCAGTCAAGCCTGCGCCGACCTCCAAGCCCGCGACGTCGAAAGCCGCAGGTGGAACCTTGACCGCTGCTGCCGCAAAGCCCGCTACTGCGTCCACGAGCGACGCCGGCGAACCGACCAACAAAATTCTTCGCGGAGCTGCAGCAGCCGTCGCGCGGAACATGACTGCTTCTCTGCAGATCCCGACAGCGACCAGCGTGCGCGCGATCCCGGCGAAGCTCATGGTCGACAACCGGTTGGTGATCAACAACCATCTCGCGCGTACACGCGGCGGAAAGATTTCGTTCACGCACATCCTTGGATTTGCGATCGTTCAGGCGATCAAGTCGTTCCCGACCATGAACACCCACTTCGCCGAGATCGACGGCAAGCCGAACGCGGTCACACCCAGTGCCACCAACCTCGGTCTTGCCATCGACCTACCCGGCAAGGACGGCAACCGCACCCTCGTCGTCGCCGCGATCAAGGGCACACAGGATCACACTTTCGCTCAGTTCTACAACGCATACGAGGACGTAGTCCGTCGTGCGCGTGACGGCAAGCTGACAGGCGAGGACTTCCAGGGCGTCACGATCTCGCTGACCAACCCCGGTGGTATCGGAACCGTGCATTCGGTTCCACGTCTGATGAGCGGCCAGGGGACGATCATCGGCGCCGGCGCAATGGAATATCCTGCGGAGTTCCAGGGCGCGAGCGACGAACGTCTCGCCGAGCTGGGCGTCGGCAAGCTGATGACCCTCACCTCGACGTACGACCACCGAATCATCCAGGGTGCGGAATCGGGCGACTTCCTTCGCACGATCCACAACTTGCTGATCAGCGACGAGTTCTACGACGAACTGTTCCACTCACTCAAGATCCCGTACGAGCCGATTCGCTGGCGCAAGGATCTGCCCGAGGGAACGGTCGACAAGAACACTCGCGTTCTCGAACTGATCGCCGCGTACCGCAACCGCGGTCACCTGATGGCCGACACCGATCCGCTGCAGTTCACCAAGGACAAGTTCCGGATGCACCCGGATCTCGATGTAATCAGCCACGACCTCACGCTGTGGGACCTCGATCGCGAGTTCAAGGTCGGCGGATTCCACGGCAAGGACAAGATGCGTCTTCGCGACGTACTCAGCGTCCTACGTGACTCCTACTGCCGCCACGTAGGTGTGGAATACACCCACATCCTCGAGACCGATCAGGTCGCCTGGCTGCAGGACCGCGTCGAGACGACACTCGTCAAACCGACCGTGGCACAGCAGAAGTACACATTGAGCAAGCTCAATGCAGCCGAGGCATTCGAGACGTTCCTGCAGACGAAGTACGTCGGCCAGAAGCGCTTCTCGCTCGAAGGCGCCGAATCCGTCATCCCCATGATGGATGCGGTCATCGACCAGAGTGCTGAGTACGCACTCGACGAAGTCGTCATCGGCATGCCGCACCGCGGTCGTCTCAACGTCCTCGCCAATATCGTGGGCAAGCCCTACTCGAAGATCTTCACCGAGTTCGAGGGCAACATGAACCCCGCAGCCGCACATGGCTCGGGCGATGTGAAGTACCACCTCGGCGCCGAGGGCACGTACATCCAGATGTTCGGCGAGAACGACATCAAGGTCTCGCTCACCGCGAACCCGTCTCATCTCGAAGCAGTCGACCCCGTCCTCGAAGGGCTCGTCCGCGCCAAGCAGGATCTGCTCGACAAGGGTGCAGGCGAAGGCGGATTCTCCGTGCTACCGCTGATGCTCCACGGCGACGCAGCGTTCGCAGGCCAGGGCGTCGTCGCAGAAACGCTGAACCTTGCGCTTCTGCGCGGCTACCGCACCGGCGGAACCGTGCACATCGTGGTCAACAACCAGGTCGGCTTCACCACCGCACCCGAGCACTCCCGCTCGTCCGAGTACTGCACCGACGTCGCGAAGATGATCGGCGCACCGATCTTCCACGTCAACGGAGACGACCCCGAGGCCTGCGTACGCGTTGCGCATCTCGCCGTCGACTTCCGGCAGAAGTTCCACAAGGACGTCGTCATCGACATGATCTGCTACCGCAGGCGTGGACACAACGAAGGCGACGACCCATCGATGACGCAGCCGGCGATGTACGACCTCATCGACACCAAGCGCAGCGTTCGCAAGAGCTACACCGAATCGCTGATCGGCCGTGGCGACATCTCCCTCAAGGAGGCCGAGGACGCGCTTCGCGACTACCAGGGCCAGCTCGAACGCGTCTTCAACGAGGTTCGCGAACTCGAGAAGTACACACCGGAGCCCAGCGAGTCGGTCGAACTCGACCAGCAGTTGCCCGCCAAGCTCACGACGGCGGTCGACAAGTCGGTTCTGCACCGCATCGGTGACGCGCATCTCGAGGTTCCGGACGGTTTCAGCGTGCACCCGCGCGTGAAGCCGGTACTCGAAAAGCGTCGCGAAATGTCGTACGAAGGCAAGGTCGACTGGGCATTCGGTGAGCTTCTGGCTCTCGGCAGCCTCGTGGACGAGGGACGCAACGTTCGTTTCTCCGGCCAGGACACCCGTCGCGGAACGTTCTCCCAGCGGCACTCGGTCATCATCGACCGCAAGACCGGCGCCGAGTACACCCCGCTGCACAACATCGGCAGCGAGAATCCCGGCAAGTTCATGGTCTACGACTCCGCACTGAGCGAATTCGCAGCCGTCGGCTTCGAGTACGGCTACTCCGTCGGTGACCCCGATGCACTCGTCATGTGGGAAGCGCAGTTCGGCGACTTCGTCAACGGTGCGCAGTCCATCATCGACGAGTTCATCTCCTCCGGTGAGGCGAAGTGGGGACAGCTGGCCGACGTCGTGCTGCTGTTGCCGCACGGTCACGAAGGACAGGGTCCGGACCACACCTCGGGCCGCATCGAACGATTCCTCACGCTCTGCGCCGAGGGTTCGATGACCGTCTCGGTTCCGTCGACGCCGGCGAACTACTTCCATCTCCTGCGTCGCCACGCGCGGGACGGAATCCGTCGCCCGCTGATCGTCTTCACACCGAAGTCGATGCTGAGGAACAAGGCCGCGGTGTCCAACATCGAGGACTTCACCGACGGCAAGTTCCACTCCGTGTTCGACGAGCCGACCTACGACTCCGGTACCGGTGATCGCAGCAAGGTCAAGCGCGTCCTGATGGTGAGCGGAAAGCTCTACTACGAGCTTCTCGCTCGCAAGCAGAAGGACAACCGCGAAGATGTGGCGATCGTCCGGATCGAACAGCTCTACCCGGTCCCGGTCCACCGGATCACCGAAGCGATCAACAGTTACCCCAACGCAACCGAGTTCCGCTGGGTCCAAGAGGAGCCTGCGAACCAGGGTGCATGGCCGTTCTTCGGTCTCGCGTTCCCAGAATTGATGCCGGACGTTCTCAGCAACATCAAGCGGGTTTCGCGTCGTGCGATGTCGGCACCTTCCTCGGGTTCGAGCAAGGTGCATGCCGTCGAGCAGCTCGAAATCATCGACGAGGCCTTCTCGGGCGTCGGCGAGTAGTTCACTCAACGCCTGATGGCGCATTCGGTCACTTTCGAGCGACCGGGTGCGCCATTCGGCGTTTCGGGACTGTAGGCGCCCGCCCCATCGCTTCAATGGTCCACTCATACGATCAGATAACTTCAGTGCGCCATTCAAGCAAACGGGCGAAGACTGAAGAGCTAGCCGAGGTCCGCTCCGAACAGCGCGTTGACCATGTCGGGTGTGAGTGCAACCGCCGGCAGAGCCGCGACGTTGAGCGCGATGACTTCTTCGCGGCTTACTTCAGGGTCGCGGAGCCAGGAGATGGTCGCTTCTTCGACGAACGCGATCCAGCCGCGTACGGCAAGGCGGATGGTCGGTGTGGGCTCGATATCGAGTTTGTAGAGCTGGGTGACGGTTCGGTCGGCCATGGTGGTCCGGGTTTGCTCGAACACCTCTCGCATATCGGCGTCTCCCCCTACTGTTCCTCGGAGTAGCGAAATGTAGGTGTCTCGGTTCTCGGTGACGTAGTCGACGTAATTGGCCACTGATTCGCGGAGGAGTTCCAATGGTTCGAGACTGGTGTCCGGCGCCGTGCGTTCGAGCATCGTGTTGCTGGTCTCGCGGACGATGGCGAGGTGAAAGTCCCGTTTCGAGGCGAAGTAGTGGAACAGCAGACCGCGGGAAACGCCTGCTTGATCGGCGATGTCTTCGACCGAAATCTGCTCGAGGGGACGTTCGGAGAGCATGTCGGTTCCGAGTGCGATCAACTGCGCTCGACGATCTTCCGGACTCAGGCGGGTCCGCTTTACTGCTGCCGGTTTCGCAGTCTGCGCTCCGTGCTTCACACTGGCCATCACATCAGTCTACTGATCAACAGTCAATAACTGTTGACTCACACTCAACAAGCTTCTACGCTCACTTACATGAGTCTCTCGGTAACGGACACTTCGGAGCGCGTGACTACGCCGCGCCAGGTCGACACTGTCATCATCGGTAGCGGGTTCGCAGGCCTCGGTGCTGCGATCAAGCTGACGCAGGAGGGCAAGAGGAACTTCCTCGTCCTCGAACGTGGAAGCGACGTCGGGGGGACGTGGCGCGACAACACTTACCCGGGAGCTGCGTGCGATGTTCCCTCGCACCTGTACTCGTACTCGTTCGCCCTCAACCCGGAGTGGACTCGCTCGTTCTCCACGCAGCCCGAAATCCAGAAGTACATCGAATCCGTCGCTCGCAAGTACGGCGTCATGGACCGACACGTGTTCGGTTCGGACGTCACCTCGGTTCGCTGGAATGCAGACACTTCACGGTGGGACATCAGCGCCAGCACCGGTGAATACTCGGCAAAGATCGTCGTTCCCGCCGTCGGCGCACTGTGCGAGCCGAACCTTCCACCTATCAAGGGAATCGAAGGCTTCGAGGGTGAAATTTTCCATTCGGCGCAGTGGAATCACGACGCGAAGCTCGACGGCAAACGCGTCGCGGTCATCGGAACCGGCGCCTCCGCCATCCAGATCGTCCCTGCCATCGCGGAGACGGTCTCGCACCTCGACGTCTATCAGCGAACCGCGCCCTGGATTCTTCCTCGCGCCGACCGCGCCTACACAAAGTTCGAGCGCTTCGCGTTCAAGCACATTCCCGGATTCCAGCGCCTCTCGCGGACCGGAATCTACGCAGCGCGCGAGACTCAGGTCCTCGGCCTCGCCAAGCAGCCGAAGCTGATGAAAATTTTGGAGTTGGTAGCGCGCCGACAGATCGTCAACGGCATCAAGGACAAGTCGTTGCGTAAGAAGGTCACGCCGAACTTCCGTATCGGATGCAAGCGCATGCTCATCTCCAATACGTACTACCCCGCCTTGGACCGCACGAACGTCGACCTCGTCACCGAGGGTATCCGCGAGGTTCGCGCCCACTCGATCGTCAGCACGGACGGAACCGAACGCCCGATCGATGCGCTGATCGTGGCCACCGGTTTCCATGTCACGGATTCGCCTGCGTACCAGGGTATCTACGGCAAGAACGGTGAGTCGCTCGCGCAGACCTTCGAAAAGGAAGGTCAGCAGGGATACAAGGGCGCGGCCATCTCGAACTTCCCCAACATGTTCTTTCTCGTAGGCCCGAATACCGGTTTGGGACACACGTCGATGGTCTTCATGATCGAATCACAGCTCAACTACGTCATCGACGCCATCGACACGATCGACAAGCACGACATCGGCGTCATCGAGGTTCGAAAGGATATCCAGGACGACTACAACGCCGATCTTCAGGACCGAATGGCCGACAGCGTCTGGATGAACGGGGGTTGTGCTAGCTGGTACCTGGACAAACATGGCAACAACACCACTCTGTGGCCGGACTTCACGTTCCGTTTCCGAAAGATCACCAGAAAGTTCGACCTCGCTGCGTACCGCAGTACTGCAGCTTCCGACCTTCCCAGCCCTCTCGGCAGCACCCTGGCCGGCACCGACACCAAGGTAGTGACACAGTGAGTTCGAAGTCAGCGCACGAATTTACCGGCAAAGTAGCAGTCGTCACCGGCGCAGGTTCGGGGATCGGCCGTGCACTCGCGCTCGAGCTTGCCCGGCGAGGCGCAAAGCTCGCACTCTCGGACGTCGACGTCAACGGGCTCGAAGAGACCGTTCGGCAGGCGGAGGCACTCGGCGCCGAGGTGAAGTCCGACTTCCTCGACGTCACGCAGCGCGAGACCGTGCTCGACTATGCAGATGCCGTCGCCGCCCGATTCGGGAAGATCAATCAGATCTACAACAATGCGGGTATCGCCTATCACGGTGACGTGGAGAGCTCCTCGTTCAAGGACATCGAGCGCATCGTCGATGTCGATTTCTGGGGAGTTGTCAACGGCACCAAGGCATTTCTTCCCCATATTCAAGCTTCCGGTGACGGACACATCGTGAACATCTCGAGCCTCTTCGGGTTATTGGCGATGCCGTCGCAAGCTGCATACAACGCCGCGAAATTCGCGGTCCGCGGGTTCAGCGAGGCACTTCGGATAGAGCTACTGATCTCGAAGGCGCCGGTGAAGATGACAGTGGTGCATCCGGGTGGCATCAAGACCGCTATCGCGCGTAATGCCACCGTCGCCGAGAACTACGACCAAGCGTCCGTTGCGAAGTTCTTCGATTCGAAGCTGGCAAAGACCACACCTGACAAGGCAGCCAAGACCATCCTCGCGGGGGTGGAGAAGGGGAAGGGCCGAGTGCTCATCGGAGCCGATGCCATCGCGCTCGACCTGTTGCAGCGGGTGACCGGTTCGAAGTATCAGCGGGTCATCGCCACGGTGTCCGCCCGCGTCATGCCGCGAAAGATATAGAGCATGAGGTCCTTTTATCTGCCACTCCCCCTTGTCGCTGCATCGTTGAAGCCGTTCTATCGGTTGGCGTTGAATGCGCGCTTACCGTTCACGGTTCAACGCAAAATTCTCGAAGCGGCATCTCCACTGCAGACCTTGCCGCACGGAACCGTCAGCGAAAAGCTCACGCTCGCCGGACGACAGGCGGAACGCATCACAGTCGGCGCGACGGAACGTACGACGGCAGTGCTCTACCTGCACGGCGGCGCGTACACCATCGGTTCGATTGCCACTCACCGCTCGCTGGCGGCACACCTTGCTCGCGAGTCTGCCAGCGCGGTATACGTTCTCGACTACTCACTGGCACCGGAAAATCCGTTGCCCGCTGGATTGAACGACGCCGTTGCCGCCTTCCGCGAGTTGGTGACTTCGCACGGGTTCAGTGCTGATCGGGTTGCGATTGCAGGCGACTCCGCCGGCGGTGGTCTGGCAGTTGCTACGGCTCGTCGACTCGTGGACGACGGAATTCTGCCTGCCGCACTCGGATTGATCTCTCCATGGGTCGACCCTGGTGCTCGCGACGCGCAATTCGATCGAGATCTGGTCGTCAATACGGCTTGGTCGTTCTCCTCCGCCGATGCGTATCTGCACGAAGGTGATCCACTCGATCAGAGATTCGCTCCCCTGCACGGGGATTTGTCGGGGCTACCGCCGGTCGTCATGCATGTCGGAACATCCGAGGTGCTGTATCCACAGATCGTCGCCTTTCACGACAAGCTCCTGTTGTCCGGCGTCGAAGTCGACTATGTCGAATACGAAAAGCTGTGGCACGTCGCGCACCTGCAGGCCTCGATACTGCGCGAGGCAGCTGATGCAGTGCACCACATGGGCGCATTTCTCGGCACGAGAGTGCGCACTTCAGAGGTTGTGTTCGCCGAGCCAACGAGCAGCGACCTCGTCTGATTTCGCACCCCCGCGGACCTCGCCGATCATGTCGGCGAGGTCTGCGGTCGTCAATTCACCGGCGACCACGCCGAACGCTTTGATTTCGTTCTCGTTCAACACGCCGTCTCGAAAGAGTGGTACGACGTTCTGGGCCCGGAACGCTCCTTCGTCGTCTTCGAGTGCGGTCAGATCCTTGGCCTTCGGCCCTGACGACGCGGTACGAATCACGCCGGCGGACACACCCTCCGCTACCTCGACCGCCTCGACGACTGCATCTTCGTCGGCCTCGATCCGGACCGAGGCAAAACTGCACCCGTAGCGATCCCGCACTCTGTTCAATGCCTCGGCGTTCGCCGAAGTGACCGATACCGTGGCCTGCGAACAGTTCGACGCGATATCGGTGATCGTTTCGGCTCCCGAAAAAGGCGCGCCGTCGGCGATGACCAGTGCCACACCGTCTTCGGCGGTGGCATAGTCCGAGACGGACAACCCCTGCGGAAGCGACTTGTTGAGGTCGGCGAACACATCGTCCGCTTCGGTAGCCTCGGACGTCGAATCGAACGTGTCGAGGAGTTCGCCCATCAGCTCCGGCACGACGTCGACGTCGCCTCGGTCGAGTGCCGCCAGGGAGTCACCGCTGTCACCCGCGTCCAACTCGGTGCGCACCTCTGCTCCGGTCGAGCGAAGCGCCCCGGCGTAAATCTGCGCCAAAAGCTCACTGTGCACGGTGTCCGATGAACCCACCACGATGGTCGAGGAAGGCTGCTCAGCTGCCCCGCACGACATCGCGGCGCACGAGAGGAGGGCTAGAACTACGACCCGTAGGCCTGACACACGCACTTTTCCACAAGCTCCGTTCACAGCCGATGTCGGTGGCAAGGTTTATCGTTCCACCACAACGGGAACTGAGGCCAACGAGATGCTCTTCGGGGCAACCCTATGTCTAGACTTGCTCGGATCACCATCCCGAGCTGCCTAGAGAACCGGTCAGTCGACGCGCCGGTACCGATGGAAGGACCACATGAACATCACCCGAACCACACGCGTCCTGGCTGCACTGTCGATTTCGGCGCTCGCGCTGACAGCATGCGGCAACAATGACGATCCCTTGTCCAGTGGCGGCGGGAGCAACGGGGACACCAACTCCATCGTGGTGGGCTCGGCCAACTTCCCGGAGTCCGAGACCGTGGCGAATATTTATGCAGAAGCACTGCGCGCCAATGGTTTCGAGGTGGGGACCAAATTCAACATCGGCAGCCGTGAAGCCTACATCCCGGCAGTGAAGGACGGGTCGATCGATCTGGTCCCCGATTACACAGGCAACCTCCTACAGTACTTGGACGAGTCGGCAACGGCGACTTCGTCCGAGGATGTTCTGGCTGCCCTCCCCGACGCACTCGGGCCGGACTTGTCCGTGACGGCACAGGCACCCGGTGAGGACAAGGATGCCGTCGTCGTCAGCCGTTCGACGGCCACCGAACGCAAGCTGACCACAATCGGCGATCTAGCGCCCTTCTCTGCGGACGTCACCTTCGCGGGCACGCCCGAGTTCCAGGAACGCGTCGGTGGGCTACCGGGGTTGAGTTCGAAGTACGGCCTCGACATCGCGGCAGGAAACTACGTTCCGATCTCCGACGGGGGCGGCCCAGCGACCGTCGAAGCTCTGGTCTCCGGCAAGGTCACTGCCGCCGACATCTTCACCACTTCGCCCGCAATCGCGCAGAACGACCTCGTAGTACTCGAGGACCCGGAGAACAACTTCGCTGCACAGAACATCATCCCGGTCCTCAATACCGCGAAGCAGTCGGACAAGCTCACGAAAGTCCTCGACGCAGTGTCCGCGCAGATCACCACCGAAGAACTGATCGCCCTCAACACTTCGGTTTCCGGTGACGCCAAAGTCGAACCGGCGGCAGCGGCGAAGGCCTGGGTAGCGCAGAAGGGACTGGACAAGCCGATCAGCTGATTGCACGTCCATCGACGCATGCTCTTCACCGGCGGTTTGCCAGTGCACCGACGAGAGGCACCCCAGTAGTGATCACTTTCGAGAGTGTGAACAAGACATATCCGGACGGCACGACGGCCGTCGACTCGCTTGATCTGGTGATCGAACCCCAGTCGTTCACGGTGTTCGTCGGGCCGTCGGGTTGCGGTAAGACAACCTCGATGCGGATGATCAACCGCATGATCACTCCCACTTCGGGAGTGATCACGGTCGATGGAAAGAACATCGCCGACGCCGACGCCGTGAAGCTGCGGCGCGGCATCGGGTACGTCATTCAGAGCGCAGGCCTGTTGCCGCACCGCACGGTCGTCGACAACGTCGCCACCGTGCCGGTGTTGCGTGGCGCCACGAGGCGCGCCGCGCGCAAGGCCGCATTGGATGTTCTCGAACGAGTAGGCCTCGACCCAGCTTTCGCTTCTCGCTACCCGGCGCAGTTGTCCGGTGGCCAGCAGCAAAGAGTCGGTGTCGCCCGCGCACTGGCCGCGGATCCGCCGATCCTGTTGATGGACGAGCCTTTCAGTGCTGTCGATCCGGTGGTCCGCGAGGACCTGCAAACCGAAATGCTCCGCCTACAAGCGGACTTGAAGAAGACCATAGTGTTCGTCACTCACGACATCGACGAAGCCGTCCGACTCGGCGATCACATTGCCGTCTTCGGACCCCATGGGAGACTGCAGCAGTACGACAAGCCAGAGACCATCTTGTCTGCACCGGCCACCTCCTTCGTGGCCTCGTTCGTCGGTCGCGATCGTGGCTACCGTGGACTCTCCTTCAGGTCGGCTCAGTCGGTCACCCTGCACTCGATCGACACCGCAACCGAGAGCGAAGTGAAGTCCCTTCGGCTGAACCAGGGGCAGTGGGTTCTCGTTGTGGACTCGGCACGTCGTCCACTCGGTTGGATCGATGTCACCGGGGTCGAGAAGGTTCGCGACGGTCGGGCGCTGGAGGACAGCACCGCAGCGGGCGGGTCACTGTTCACCCAAGGTGGGGATCTGCGCCAAGCGCTCGACTCGGCCATCTCGTCGCCGTCGGGAATCGGGGTCGCGGTCGACGACACCGGAGCAGCTGTCGGCAGCGTCGACGCCGCAGAGATCCTCGAAAACCTTGCTATGCAACGTAAGTCCGAGGACGAAGAACGAAACCGGCACCACTTCAGTTCGGGGCAACACAGCAGTTCCATCCAACACAGCGAGGACGACAAGCAGTGAAGTGGCTGGTCGACAACTTCGATGTCGTCCTGGGCCTCGCCAAGACGCACCTCTACCTTTCGCTTGTTCCGTTGCTCATCGGACTGGTCATTGCGATACCAGTCGGCACACTCATCCGGAACACACGATGGGTGCGACGCACCACGCTGACGCTGGCCAGCATTGCTTTCACCATCCCCTCACTGGCACTGTTCGTCACTGTTCCAGCGATCGTCGGTCTCCCCATTCTCGATCCGCTCAACGTCGTCATCGCGCTGTCGGTGTACTCGACTGCTCTTCTGATTCGGGCCGTTCCCGAAGCGTTGGACTCGGTGCCGTTCGCAGTGGTCGATTCTGCCGAGGCCATGGGTTACTCGACGATTCGGCGCGCGGTATCCGTCGAGTTGCCGCTGTCACTTCCGGTGCTGATCGCGAACGTCAGGGTCGTGGCGGTCACTAATATTTCGCTCGTGTCGGTCGGCTCGGTAATCGGCATCGGTGGCCTCGGTCAACTGTTCACCCAGGGCTATCAGCGTGACTACCCGGACCAGATCGTGGCCGGCATCATTTCCATCGTCTTTCTGGCGCTCGTATTCGATGCGGTGCTGTATCTACTCGGCCGTTGGCTCACACCGTGGACTCGCCTCAGCTCGGCCTCGAAGAAGAAGACCACCGCTTCCCAGAAGGCCACAGGCTCGACGGAGAGGCCGGCATGAACTTGTTCTCGGAGGCCTTTTCCTACATCTTCGACGCCGGAAACTGGGCCGGGCCCACCGGAATCGGCGCCCGCATTGTCGAGCACATCTGGTACAGCCTGCTCGCGGTGGTGATCTCGGCGGCCATCGCGATACCCATCGGCCTGCTGATCGGACACCTCAGGAGAGGTGAAGCCCTCGTCGTCGGACTCGTCAATGCACTCCGATCGCTACCGACACTCGGCATTCTGGTGTTCCTGGTTCTGGTCATCGGGTTAGGACTGGTGCCCCCGATCATCGCGCTGGTTCTCCTCGGTATTCCACCTCTCCTTGCCGGGACCTACTCCGGAATTGCGAACGTCGACGCCGATGTGGTGGACGCTGCCAGAGCTATGGGCATGACCGAACTGCAAGTGCTCTTCCGCGTGGAAATCCCCAACGCGCTGCCGCTGATGATCGGTGGCCTCAGAAACACCACGCTTCAGATCATCGCCACCGCGACCGTTGCGGCCTACGTCAACCTCGGTGGGCTCGGTCGCTACATTTTCGACGGCCTCGCACTCTACGACTACGGGCGCGTGCTTGTCGGCGCAATCCTGGTCGCGGTGCTGACCCTGATCGTGGACGGTCTGCTGGCCCTTGCGGTCTGGGCTTCGGTTCCGGGTACAGGTCGGCTCAAACGCATGCCTTCGCGCGTGGCCGAGGTTTAGCTCGAGAGAACGAAAAAGCACCCCGCACCATGCCTGGTTGAGGCTAGGTCCGGGGTGCTTCTTCTATTCGGTCCTACGCGACACCCTCGGCTCGCGCTGCTGCCGCAACTGCGTCCGCAACGGCCGGGGCTACGCGAGGGTCGAGCGGGCTCGGCACGATTTTGTCCGCAGCCAACTCATCGCCGAGAACCGAGAGGATTGCCTCGGCAGCGGCGAGTTTCATGCCTTCGGTTATGCGGCGTGCTCCGGCGTCGAGTGCGCCTTTGAACACGCCGGGGAAGGCGAGCACATTGTTGATCTGATTCGGGAAGTCACTGCGACCTGTCGCGACGATCGCGGCGTAGAGGCTCGCTCGCTCAGGGTGAATCTCGGGATCCGGGTTCGAGAGGGCGAACACGATCGACTCCGGTGCCATCGACGCGATGCAGGACTCGTCGATCTGTCCAGCGGAGACTCCGAGAAACACGTCGGCTCCGGCGAGCGCATCGGCAGCACTCCCCGACAGCCCGCGAGGATTGGTCCGCGATGCCAGGTCTGTTTTCACCGAGTTCAAGTCGGTGCGATCGGCCGAGACGATTCCCTTGGAATCGAGCACGACGACATCCGGAGTGCCTGCCGCCAAAAGAATGTTGGCGCACGCGACGCCTGCAGCACCGGCCCCGGAGATGACGACCTTCAACCCTGCAGTGCTACGCCCCTGGAACTTCGCTGCGCCGTTGAGGGCAGCGAGAACGACGATGGCGGTGCCGTGCTGGTCGTCGTGCATCACCGGGCAGTCGAGGGCTTCGATGACGCGCCTCTCGATTTCGAAGCAGCGCGGCGCCGAGATGTCTTCGAGATTGACGGCACCGAAGCTGTGACGCAGACGAACGATGGTGTCGACGATCTCGTCGACGTCCTGGGTGTCGATGACGATCGGGATGGAGTTCAGGCCGGAAAATTTCTTGAACAGTGCCGCTTTACCTTCCATGACCGGAAGCGATGCGCGGGGGCCGATGTCGCCGAGCCCCAGTACAGCCGAACCGTCGGAGATGACAGCGACGAGGCGGTCGGTCCAGGTGTACTTCTTGGCAAGCGCGGCGTCGTGCGCGATAGCGCGACTCACCTGGGCTACCCCTGGGGTGTACGCGATGGAAAGGTCACGCTGAGTCTCGAGTGGGGAGGTCAGTTCCACGGACAGCTTTCCACCGACGTGGCCGAGGAATATTTCCTCGTCGGTGATAGCGGACAGGTTTGCTGTGTTGCTGGTCGGTTCGGTCACGGTGGACACGTTAGCTCCTATGGAATCCGGTTTCGATACCGTTCAGCAATTCGAGGGAGGTGTCACCGAGCGCGCCATCGTACGGCTGCGTCTACGGGTGTACCGATCTACACAGTCGGTATGACGCGGTGGCGCCGAAAACTGCAGAAGTCAGTGTGCCACTGCGGTCTGCGGGTTGGCAACATGTCGGGCATCGCCACCGACATGTGAGGTCAACTCCACCACTGAGTCCAGAGCAACACACCTGCGATGACAAGAACGACGGTCGATGCGAGAGCCGAAGACCCTCGACGACGGTGATCGGCGAAGTGCTGCGCGAGGATGGCGGCGACTGCGGCCGCGATGTGGGCCACTACCGAGACTGTGCCCGGCCCGGGAAACGCACGTTGATTTCCAAGGTACTGGGCGCCCACGACAAGGATGGCCATGACGACGAGCCCTGCTGCGACGGCCCCACTCAACGCTCTAAGCACACCCGTCAACCTCCTGTGATGAAGCCGCGGACCGAGTCCGCGATGAGCTGGACGGCAATTGCAGCCAGCAGTAGGCCCGCGATGCGAGCAAGCAAGGTGATGCCACCGACACCCAGGATTCGTATCAATACCGTCGAGAATCTGAGCACTGCGAAGAACAGTATGTGAATGGTGACGATGGCAAGCGCGACGGCTGCGAGGGACCCGACCCGCCCGTCGGCTTGGCTGACATAGACGATGACGGCTGCGATCGCACCCGGCCCCGCCATCAGCGGGGTGCCGAGGGGGACGAGGGCGACGTTGACTTCCTCGGCCTCGGTGCCACCACCTGCACTTTTGCCGGTGAGCAGTGACAGTGCGATGAGTAGAAGCAGCAGACCTCCCGCACCCTGAAGCGCCGGTATTCCGATGTGCAGGTAGCCGAGAATAGCCTGGCCACCGATGGCGAAGACGGTGATGACCGTCAGCGAGACCGCGGGAGCTTGCCAGGCGGCGCGATGTCGCTCTTCTTTACTCTTGCGTCCGACCAGGGACAGGAAGACAGGAATGGCACCGGGTGGGTCCATGATGACGAACAGAGTGATCAGGACTGTGAGGTAGAGAGTGGTATCGAAGCTCATACAGACAGTCCAGATGCCTGCGATACCAACCGCTCGTAGTCGTTCACGGACGTCAAGTGTCGACCGAGCTTGAGTTCCTTGTTTCGACCGTGATAGTCGGACGAGCCTGTGACGATCAGGTCGAGCTCGCCGGCGAGCTCTCTGAGTACCCGAGCGTCCTCGGCGTTGTGATCGGCATGGTCGACCTCGATACCCCCGAGTCCTCCGGTTCCTCCGGGCTCGAGCGAGACGAGTTCACGGATCTGTGCGAGATCGAGCAGTCTTCCCCGGGTCCTGGCGCGTGCGTGCGCGAGCACGCTGACTCCTCCCGCTGCCGCGATCATCTTCACGGCCCGATCGAGCGGGGTATCGACTTTGGGGACGTAGTACAGGCTCCCGGTACTCAAGGGGCCGTCGAACGCTGCCTGCACGCTCGGGACGGCGCCGGCGTCGACGAGTGCACGTGCCAGGTGGGGTCGTCCGGCCGACGGACCGGTCCTGGCAAGAATGTCCTCCGGGTCGATGCTGGGATAGTCGACGGCCAGTAGCTCGGCCATGCGCCTGATCCTCGTACTGCGTTCCTCGCGCAATCGCGCACGTTCGAGCGCGAAGGCTTCGTTCTCGGGATCGAACAAGTACGCCAGCAGGTGCACCGGAACCGGATCACCGTCCTCGCCTCGACCGGTGCAGGACATCTCCATTCCGCGCACCACGGTCAGACCGGCAGGCGCCGCCTCCATCGCCTCGTCCCAACCGGCCGTAGTGTCGTGATCGGTCAGCGCAACGACATCGAGACCTGCCGCGCGCGCCGCACGTACCAACTCCGCCGGCGTATCGGTGCCGTCGGAGGCGGAAGAATGGGTGTGAAGATCGATGCGCACGAGAGAAAGTCTCTCAGGCGTACGATTGCGCGTCGCCCGCCGCCCAGAACAATCCGCCCTCGAAGAACCCGCCCTCGACGAAGGAGTGCAGCCATGCCATCTCTACCACCACGGCCTTCGCTGCCGTCCCTGCACTCGCTGCGGCCCTCTACCCGGTCGGCGGCTCGCGTGCCGAAAGTCCCGGTGCCGACCGCCCGCGCGATCGTCGACTGCGCCGTGTACGTCGACGGCGTCCGGTTGGAAGGCAAATTCACCCATTCCGCTGCCATCGCGGAGGTCCGCAGACGCGGCGACGGATTCGTCTGGGTCGGCCTGCATGCCCCGGACGAAGGCCAGATGAACAGTGTGGCCGAGTGCTACGGCCTGCACGAGTTGATGGCAGAGGACGCGGTTCACGCCCACCAGCGCCCCAAGCTCGAACGATACGACGACGTTTCGTTTCTCGTTCTCCGAACGGTGAGCTACGTCGAGCACGAATCGGCGACGACGGCCAACGAGTTGGTCGAGAGCGGGGAGATCATGGTCTTCCTCGGTCGGGACTTCGTGGTGACCGTCCGGCACGGCGAACATTCCGGGCTCTCCGGCGTGCGTCATCGACTGGAGCAGAATCCGGAGCACCTCGCGCTGGGGCCGACCGCAGTTCTGCATGCCGTCGCCGATCACGTCGTCGACGAGTATCTGGCGGTGACGTCTTCGATCGAACGTGACGTCGACGTGATGGAGGAGGAAGTGTTCTCCCCCGATGATCACGTTCCGATCGAGAACATCTATCTACTCAAACGCGAGGTCGTCGAGTTGCGACGCTCGGTCACGCCACTGTCGACACCGTTAAGCCAGTTGGTGCAGGGTGTGGACACTCCTGTTCCGAAGGCGATACGCCGGTACCTGCGCGATGTCGCGGACCACCACACGCTGGTTGCGGAGCGGGTGGCCGAGTTCGACGAGGTGCTGAGTTCGCTGGTCGATGCGGCGTTGGCGCGGGTGACGATGCAGCAGAACATGGACATGCGCAAGATCTCGGCGTGGGTGGCGATCGCCGCGGTGCCGACAATGGTGGCAGGCATCTACGGCATGAACTTCGACAATATCCCGGAACTGCATTGGAAATACGGCTACTACGGCGTCATCGGAGTTGTTGCGGTCGTTTGCATCAGCTTGTTCGCGACGTTCCGGCGCAACAACTGGCTCTGACCGCCGGCAAGCCGCGTAGAACTCGGCGTGACTAGAGGGTCACAGCCGACCGAGCAGGGTCGCGAACGTCGATACCTGCTTCTTTCCATGCGTCCCGAAGCGCTTCGGCGCCGCGCAGTCGTACCCATGCCGCCTCGGTACTGGTGATCGGAACCAACTGCAGGAACTTCACCGGATCTGCAGGCTCCGGCAGCACCAGATCGTCGATCTCACTGTCTCCGAGCAACACCGCAGTGAAGGGCGCGCCCTTCCACAACGGTTCGCCGATATCGAGCAGAAGATCAGGGCGCAGAACCACCCCTTCCACCGACGGCGACGCCGCCAACTTGGCGATGTTCTGCAGGAACGAGGTGTCGATACCGTCGAAGACTCTTGTGATGAGAATGAGTTCGGCTCGGGGACCGCGGGTCGCGTCGGCGATCATCTCACTGGGATCGGACATGGGGTATCGAGAACATCCCAGAGTCGCGAATCTGGCGAACGCATCCTGCCGGGGCAGAAATGTCAGCACTTCCAACGATTCGAGACCGAGGAAGGTGACCGAGTAGGGGCGGGGATTCTCGTCCCCGATCTGCGCGACGAGCTGTGCGCGGACCGAGGAAATGACGCTGTCGCTCACAGTGCCATCCAACACCACCGCAGTCCGAACGACGCGTTCGGTGCATCAGGAAAGGTGGTTGTCGGTAGCGTCGGGCACGTGGTCTCCGTCCTAGCCGTCTCCGACGAAACTATCGAGACCCTGTGGAGCACACAGGTGCGCTCGCTCGATGTCGACCTCGTTCTCGGGGCCGGCGACCTGCCCTTCGAATACTTGGAATACCTGACCGATGCGTTGAATGCGCCGTGCGTGTTCGTCCCCGGAAATCACGACGCAGACTTGACGGGATACTCGGCCGGGCGGGTCGGATGGATGCGCGCGGGTCTGCCCAGCACCTGGCCAGGGCCGGTAGGTGCGGTGAACGCCGACCGCACCATCGTGTCGGCGGCGGGGTTACGCATCGCGGGCCTGGGTGGATCGATTCGCTACAACGATGGCCCGAATCAGTGGACTCAACGTCAACAGCGTCGCCGAGCCAGGTCCCTCACCCGCACCGAGTCGTGGAAACGAACGGTGCGCGGCGACCTGCGCGGTGTGGACGTGCTCCTGACACACAGCCCGCCCTTCGGAGTCGGCGACGACACCGATCCCGCGCACGTCGGATTCGAGTGTCTGGACGACGTCGTCCGTTCGCTGCAACCCCAGTTGCTTGTGCACGGTCACATCCATCCCCACGGGCAGACACCGGAAGACCTCGAGTTGCACGGGGCCACCGTCCTCAACACGGTCGGATACACCTTGCTCGAGATCGAACCGGGTGGCCGCGCAGCTGAGAACGTACCCACGATCGTGAGGCGACGACATGGCACGTGACACCGGCTTTCCCACCGCCGATGCGGAGAACGATTTCACGCGGCAGCGCCGTCGCGCCGACATCGCACGATTGGTCGGGTGGCTGCGTCGACAGCCTGACGATGTCAACACCATCCTGCCGTTCGACGAGGTCGTCGCCGCCCTCGGCAAGGTGGGTGAGCGCCAACTCGGCTTGCAGGTCATCCGAGTCGACTCCATCGTCGGAAGCGTGGACCGCACACGCGACTTCGATCGATTCTTCCGGCCGACCTCGGCACGGGTTCGGGAGCGGTGGCAGCGCCTCGCGGCGGCCCAACGACGCGGCGAGTCCATGCCGCCGATTCAGGTGTATCGCATCGGGTCGATGCATTTCGTACTCGACGGCCACCATCGGGTGTCCATCGCTTTCGCCATGCACCGAACCACGATCGACGCTCTGGTCACCGAGATCATCACGCGCATCTCCCCCGAGGGCATCACCAGACGCGGCGATCTGCTCATCAAAGATCACCGACGCATCTTCCTCACCCGCGTGCCCTTGGTCGGCAAAGCCCGCGACGCGGTGCAGGTCACCGATCCGTTCGAGTACGCGGAATTGAGCGAATGCGTCGAGGCCTGGGGTTTCCGGCTGATCCAGGAGTTATCCGAATTCGTCGATCGCCCAACCGTTGCCCGACGCTGGTTCGGCGAAGAGTTCCTCCCCGTCGTCAGGATGGTGCGCGCCGCCGACATCCTGGAAGGCAAGACGGACGCCGAGGCGTACCTGTGGATGATCCGCGAACGGTATCGCCTGGTGCGCGAACATATCTGGAACGACGAGATCGTCTCCGAACTCCGCGAGCGGGCGCGAGACACCCAACGTTCGTGAACCTCGCGTCGTAGTCGCGAGAGACATGCGCGCCTTCCCCCTCTACAGAAACTCTGATAAGCATTTAGGTGCACACATCAAGTTTTTTGATGTCTCTTGCTCCATCGAAATGTAACGGGGTTCTTCCGCATGTCATCCGCGGTTCGCACGGAAGATCTACGACCAGGAGTTCTACTGCTGCCGGGTCTGTGCTTCGTGGTGATGACGGTTGCCGTCCTCCAGACGATGGTCATCCCGATCGTCGGAACGATAGGGATGCAGCTCGACGTCAGCCCTACCGCCGCCGGATGGGTGCTCACCGCCAATCTCCTCGCCGCCGTCGTCGCGACCCCGGTCATCGGCAGGTTGGCAGACCTGCACGGCAAACGCCCGGTACTCATCGGCGTTCTGCTGCTCGTGCTCGCAGGTTCCCTCATCGCCGCGAGCACCCACTCCCTCGCACTTCTGATCTTCGGACGGGTGCTTCAAGGTGTGTCGTACGCGCTGTTTCCGATTGCGTTGGCAATCCTTCGCGACGAGATGCCGCACAGAAAACTTGTCGGCTCGATGGCCATTCTTTCCGGCACTCTCGGCGTCGGTGGCGGGTTCGGGCTCGTCCTGACGGGTTTGCTGACCGCGGACGGCGCCGACTACCACCGCGTCTTCTGGCTGACCGCGGTGTTCGTCCTCGGGGCTCTCGTGATCGCGTGGTTCGCCGTTCCAGCGCGAGCCCGCACTGGCCGTGGCTCGGTGGACTGGTGGGGCGCAGTCCTCCTCGCCATAGCGCTGGTCCTGCTTTTCCTTGCGTTGACGCAGGGCAGGGATTGGGGGTGGGGCTCGGTCGCGAACCTTGCCTGCGCGATCATCGGAGCCATCACGCTCGCACTGTGGTGGATATTCGAGAACAAGACCGCAGCTCCCCTCGTGGCACCGCGCCTACTCACGCACGGACCGCTGCTGGCGACCAATATCGCAACACTCTTCGTCGGTATCGGAATGTTCGTCAACTTCCTCGCGTGCTCGTACTTCGTGCAGACACCTCGTGAACTCGCCGGTTACGGCTTCAGCGCAACCGTGCTCGGGGCCAGCGTCGTGTATCTGCTGCCCGGAGCTGTCGTCGGCGTCATTGCCGCAACCTGCAGCGGGATATTCATCCGACGCTTCGGTGCACGACCGATACTGATCACGAGCGGTGGAATCGGAGTCTTCGGCTTCGTGTTCTTCGTCTTCTTCCACACCGCCACCTGGCAGGTCATTCTCGCGACGTCGATCGTCAGCGTCTTCGTCAGCCTCGCCTTCGCGGCGATACCGAACCTGCTGATGGCCGAGGTCTCCGCCTCCGACACCGGCGTCGCGAACAGCGTCAACTCGATCGTCCGAACCGTCGGAACGTCCATTGCGAGTGCACTTCTCACCACTATGCTGGCCACCTACACCATTGCAGGAACCTCGATTCCACGCGAAATGGTGTACACGTTTGCATTCGTCGCCGGAGCGATCGCGTGCACCATCGTGGCCTTGGCTGCAACGGCAATACGAGTGGAACCACCTGTAACCGTCAACGTCACCGAGGTTGCGCGCGACAGCGGGGTCGCGCAGGTACACGGAAACCGATAGTGGGCCATCGATTTCCGCCTACCTGCGCGCCGGACCGCCTACAGGGTCAGGTTTGCACCCGATGCATGGTCGAACACGGACACCTTCGCGGGATCGAACCACAACTCGATCTGGCTGCCCTCGGCTGCCTTGGACTCTGCCGCCAACCGTGCAACGACCTGCGCGCCACCGAGATTGCCGATGCCCGCATCGGCAGCCAATTCCTGTAGTTCGGCGGACTCGACCTGAGCACCCGCGAGCGTGAAGTACACGTACTTGTCACTGCCCATCGACTCGAGAACGTCGACTTTCGCGGTGAAGACCGCGCCGCTGATCTTCTGGTAACCGTCGATGAGTGCAGCATCCTCGAAATGTTCGGGCCGAATGCCGACGACAACTTCACGCCCCGGATTCTTCGACTTGATCGAGTCCATTCGGTCCAGTGGAAGCTCGATGTCGCCGAGGTCGGTGGACACACCGTTCGCGGTGAGCTGTCCCGGCACGAAGTTCATCGAAGGAGATCCGATGAAACCGCCCACGAACAGGTTCTTGGGCTTGTCGTAGAGCTCCTGCGGTGAGCCGATCTGCTGCACGCGTCCACCACGCAACACCACGACCCGATCGCCGAGAGTCATGGCCTCGGTCTGATCGTGCGTCACGTACACCGTGGTGGTGCCCAGACGCTTCTGCAGCCTGGAGATCTCCGCACGCGTCTGCACACGCAGCTTGGCGTCGAGGTTCGACAACGGCTCATCCATGAGGAACGCCTTGGGGGTGCGAACGATGGCGCGCCCCATCGCAACTCGCTGACGCTGGCCGCCGGAGAGATTTGCCGGCCGACGATCGAGGTGCTGGGTCAGATCGAGGATCTTCGCAGCCTCCTCCACCTTCTCGTTGATCTCGTTCTTGCTGAGCTTGGCGAGAGTCAACGGGAACGCGATGTTCTGTCGCACCGTCATATGCGGGTACAACGCGTAGGACTGGAACACCATCGCGATATCGCGATCCTTCGGAGCCTTCTCGTTGACACGCTCCCCTGCGATACGCAGCTCACCGGACGAGATGTCCTCGAGACCCGCGATCATGTTGAGCGTCGTGGACTTTCCACACCCCGACGGCCCGACGAGAATGATGAACTCGCCGTCCGCGATGGTCATGGACACGTCGCTGACGGCAGCGGCACCGTCCGGGAAGAGCTTGGTGATGTTTTCGAGAACAATTTCGGACATGACGGTTATCCCTTCACTGCGCCGGACGTCAAGCCCGCCACGATGCGTCGTTGGAAAAAGAGCACGAAAACGATGATTGGAATGGTGATGACCACTGCTGCTGCTGCGATCGATCCTGTCGGCTCCTCGAACTGCGAGCTGCCGGTGAACTGCGCGATCGCGGCGGGCGCGGTGATGGACCTCTCGGTCGCAGTCAACGAGATGGCCAACAGCAGGTCGTTCCAGGCGAAGATGAACACCAAGATGGCGGCCGTCACGATGCCGGGAGCCGCCAGCGGAGCGATGACTTTACGGAAAGCTTGAGCTGGAGTGGCGCCATCCATCTTCGCCGCTTTCTCGAGCTCCCAAGGAATCTCCCGGAAGAACGCGGAGAGCGTGTAGATCGCCAGCGGCAAAGCGAACGTGGTGTACGGGATGATCAGACCCAGCCAGGTGTCGAAAAGGCCGAGAGCACGCTCGATGTCGAACAGCGGAGTGACGAGCGAGATCTGCGGGAACATCGCGATGAGCAACGCGACACCGACGAGCAACTTCTTGCCGGGGAAGTCCAATCGCGCGACGGCATATGCCGCCATCGTGCCGATCACGACGGCGATGACCGTGGTGATGAGACCGATTCCGATCGAGTTGATCAGAGCCGACGTGAACTGACTGGTGGAGAAGATTCCCTTGTAGTTGTCGAACGTGAAGGACCGGGGAATGAACGCGCCGTCGGTGATCGTGGCCGTCGACTTGAACGACAAACTGATGATCCAGGCCAACGGAACGAGCGCGTACAGCAGGACGAGGACATTGATGACCGTCCAGCCGACCTTCTTACGAGGCGTCACTGTCGTCATTATTTACGGCCTCCGTCGTCCGAGCCCGGCGCCGAAGCCCCGAACAGCTTGATGAACACGAACGCGATGATGGCGACGCAGAAGAAGATGAGAACGCTGATCGCCGAACCGAGTCCGAGATTGAATGCGCCGAACAGGTTGTCGTAACCGAGAATCGACACCGAGCCCGTGCCGTTGCTGCCCTTGGTCAACACGTAGATGTTGTCGAAGATGCGGAACGCATCCAAGGTGCGGAAGAGGACCGCGACGAGAATCGCCGGCTTCATCAGCGGAATCGTGATGCGCAGCAACCTCGTCCAGGCACCGGCCCCATCGACCTCGGCAGCCTTGAGCAGATCGTCCGGGACGAGTGCGAGTCCGGCCAGCAGCAGAAGAGCCATGAACGGCGTGGTCTTCCACACCTCGGCGAGGACGATGATCGCCAACGACGGGAACTGTTCGGTGAGAGGCGCACTGCCGTCGGGCAGGAGGTTGGCGAGATACCCGGTGCCCGGCGTCCACGCGTAGTACCAGCTGTATGCCGCCGCGACCGTCACGATGCCGTACGGAATCAGGACCACGGTACGAACGAGACCGCGACCGAAGATGGTGCGGTGCATGACAAGTGCCACAGCCAACCCGAGGACGAACTCGATGATCACCGACACGATCGTGATTCCCACTGTGACACCGAACGCTTGCCACCAGTAACTGTCCGAGAGCACCGTCACGTAGTTCGAGAAGCCTACGAACTCACGGTCGTCGGGGAAGGCCAAGTTGTACTTCTGCAGACTGAGCCAGAGTGCATAGACGATCGGATACCCGGTGACTGCCACCATGATGATCGCGGCGGGCGCAACCAGCATGAGCCCGAGTCGACGCTCGGCCTTTTTACCTTCTGATATCTGTTTCAGCGCATCCTGTCTGGCCGGCGCGACGGACCCGGATTCGGGCTCGGTTGTCGGTGCGCTCATGGGATCAGCCCTTCCGAGTTGACGGCCTTGGTAACGAGATCGGCGAGCTTGTCCACGTCGGCGACAGGGTCGATGTTCTGCGGTGGATTCAGCGCGTCGGTGAGCAGGATCGAAATGGACTGATATGCCGGGGAAACGGGTCGGACCGCAGAGTTCTCGATCGAGTTGAGCACGCCTTCCCACGCTGGGTAGACCGCCTGGAACTCAGGATCCTGGTAAAGCTGCCGCAGGACCGGTGGCACGCCGCCGTTGACTGCGTTGTTTCGCTGGTTCTCCTCGTTCGTCAAGCATGCGACGGCTTCCCAGGCGAGGTCCTCGTGCTGGGTCGTGTTCGCCACGCCGATGTTGAATCCACCGATCGTGACCTTGGCGGGCGTGTTTTCCTTGACAGCTGGATACGGAGCGCTTCGGAAGACCTCGGCGATTGCCGCATCCTGTTGATCGGCAGGAACATTCGACAGATCGAGAAATGGAACCGCACCGGCGATCGCGTTCTCTTTCAGGCCGGGCAGGACGAACGGGTAGTTGACCTCGAATGCGGAGCTACCTGCTTCGAGTCCGAGTCGGGCCGTCGCTTCGTCGGTCTGAGAAATCGACGGATCCGCACCGTCGGCGGTTGCAACTCGTTTCATGATCGAGAGTGCTTTTTCGGTGGCCGCGCGATGCTCCGGAGTGTCGTTGAGGGTGACAGTCGTACCGTCATCACCGACTACCTGCCCGCCTGCGCTGACGAGGAGGCTGTTGAACCACACCATCAGGCCCTCGTACTGCTTGGCCTGAACCCCGATGTACGACGGTTTGCCCTCTGCCGCATTCGCTTCGGCGACGTCGATCAACTGATCCCACGTTTGCGGGGGTACGCCGCCGGGAACCTGGTCCGGGCGATACCAGAGCAGCTGCGTGTTCGAGTTGAGCGGAACCGCGTACAGCTGGTCCTGCCATTGCGCCGTTGCCAGGGGACCTTCGAGGGTCGACCCGTCGCGCAGTGTGGCGGACAACTCCTCGGGAACCGGCAGCGCCCAACCTGCTTCGGCGAACTCCGCCGTCCAGACGACGTCGAGTGTCATCAGATCGAGTGAACTGTCGTTGCCCGCCAACCGTCGAGCCAGCTGAAGCCGCTGATCGTTGGCGCTCTTGGGGAGTGTTCGTTGCTCCACGGTGTAGCGGCCACCCGACGCCGCCGAACAGGCCTGCGCGGCGGCCGCGTACTGCTCGGCACCGTCCGCGGCTGTATAGAAACTCAGCACCGGGGTGCTGCTGTCTGAAGATCCACATGCCGCCAACAACGGAGTGACGACCAGAGCAGCTGCGGCCAACACCCCTATCCTGGTTGCGTTTCTCGGCCTCGGACCACGTTGTCTCGGCACTTTCCGCCTCCGTATTTTCGATTACTCGCGCAGCAGTTGCTCTGGTCTACCCTGCGCGTAGAGAAACGTAACTGAACTCACAGTCCTCGAGGCGAAATTGGGACTATTCCGTAATGTCCCTGACTCCGCTATCGGGTCAGATCGACAGCTTCGCGAGCATGTCCCGGGCCTTCTCGGCACTCTTGGGCTCGCACAAGACGTCGTAGCGACCGGCGACGAGCTGCATGCTCGACGCGAAGTCACGTTGCCCGCGCGTTGCTGCGTACGGAATGGCAGTGGAGATGAGGCCGAAGATGATGCCGCCGACGATTCCGATGGCCAAAGCACCGAAAAGGTTGCCGTTGGTGAAGATTCCGAGGACGAGACCGAGGAATACGCCCAGCCACGCGCCCGAAACAATTCCTCCGCCAATAACTTTGGCCCACGTGAGTCTGCCCAGGACTCGCTCGACCTGCATGAGGTCGACGCCGACGATCGTGACGTCTTGAACGGAGAACTCCTGATCGGAGAGGTAGTCGACAGCCTTCTGAGCCTCGGCATAGGTGGGGTAGGAGCCGATCGGCCATCCTGACGGAGGAGTCGGAAGTCCTTGGCCACCGCGGCCGGGCTGCGAGAGTGGATTCGTCATGTATCCATTGTGCCTGGGAACGGACACAACAGATACCCGTTGTGGTGTTTCACCATGCCCTGTGTGTCTCCGGGCGAATTACGTTGCCGGCGGCGTGAACGAGGTCGTCCGCGTCATGCCTGCGGCTCTCCCCTTCGCCGATACGACAAGCGCAAGCTTTCGGCTGGCCTCGTCGATCATCTCGTCCCCCAACATGACAGCACCACGGCCGCCGCCTGCGGCGGAGGTATGGAACTCGTAGGCCTCGAGGATCATCTCGGCCTTGTCGAAGTCGGACTGACGCGGGCTGAATATCTCGTTGGCAGCATCGATCTGCGTCGGGTGCAGTACCCATTTCCCGTCGAAACCGAGGCCCGCGGTGCGTCCCGCGGCGCGCCGGAACGCGTCGAGGTCGCGAATCTGGAGGTACGGTCCGTCGATCGCCTGCAGCCCGTGGGTGCGCGCGGCCAACAGGATGGTCATCAGAATGTGGTGATAAGCGTCGCCGGTGTCGTAGCCCTCAGGTTGTTCGCCGACGACAAGTGTGCGCATGTTGACGCTGGCCATCAGGTCTGCAGGACCGAAGACCAGGGTTCGGACACGAGGACTCGCAGTAGCGATCGCGTCGATGTTGCGCAGGCTTCTCGCACTCTCGATCTGTGGCTCGATGTCGATTGCGCCCACCGGCAGACCCGCAAGCTTTTCCACCTGCGTGAGCAACAGATCGAGCGCCTGGACGTGCGAGGCGGTCTCGACCTTGGGGAGCAGGATCGCGTCCAGGTTGCCGCCTGCACCGGAGACGACCTCGATCACATCACCGTGCGTCCACGGCGTCGTCCAATCGTTGACGCGGACGACCTTGATCTGTTCACCCCAGCCGTCGGAGTTGAGCGCCTCCACTATCCGTCCACGCGCTTCTACCTTCGCGATCGCGGCGACCGCATCCTCGAGGTCGAGAAAGATCGCGTCGGCGGGAAGTGTCTTGGCTTTCTCGATCATCTTCGCGGAACTGCCGGGAACGGCAAGAACCGATCGACGCGGACGGTCTCGCTCCACCGAAGTCACGTTCACGCCACCCCTGTCTGATTCTCTGAAATATCCGTTGACGCTCTAACCTTGACATCATGGCAGCTCTGAGCAAGGTATTTGCGGCCAGGCTGGCGGGCCTGGTGGTTCTCGGTCCCGATGGTGAGTCGATCGGCCGTGTGCGCGATCTGGTCATCACCATGCGCATCGGACGCGCCCAACCGCGCGTGCTGGGCGTGGTCGTCGAACTTTCCACGCGCCGAAGAATTTTCGTGCCGATGCTTCGAGTCACGAGTATCGAGCCGAACTCGGTGCAACTCAACACCGGCAACGTGAGTCTGCGTCGATTCACCCAGCGCGCGAACGAGATTCTGGTCTTCGCGCAGATCCTCGATTCCAAGGTCCGCGTCGACGACCCAGAGCTCGAAGAGATGCACGATGTCGACTCGATCGTGGTGGATCTCGGGATCGAACTGACACGTACCCGGGATTGGCTCGTCGCTCGTGTCGCAGTGCGGCGCCAGCGTCAACGACTTGCCCGACGCGGCGCGATCCACGTGGTCGATTGGCAGCACGTGCAGGGTTTGACGCAGAACGAACTGTCGTTGCCCGGACAGGGCGTCGCGCAACTTCTGATGCAGTTCGAGGACCTCCGTGCCGCCGACGTGGCGCACGCGATGCGCGAACTCCCCGTCAAAAGGCGGATGGAAGTAGCGATGGCGCTGGACGACGAACGCTTGGCCGACATCGTGCAGGAACTACCCGATGACGATCAGGTGGAGTTGATGCATTACCTGGGCGTCGACCGTGGGGTGGACGTGCTCGAAGCGATGGACCCCGACGACGCCGCCGACCTGCTCGGTGAGCTGCCGAAAACCGAGGCGGAATCACTACTGCGCCTGATGGACCCGGAGGACTCGGCACCTGTTCGCCGTTTGCTCGCGCACTCTCCCGATACGGCCGGTGGCATGATGACGCCCCAGCCGGTCATCCTGACGGCGTCGACCACCGTCGCCGAAGCACTCGCGCGGGCGCGTAATCCGGATCTGACTCCGGCATTGGCCTCGTTGGTCTTCGTCGTTCGACCGCCGACCGCGACGCCTACAGGGTCCTATCTCGGATGCGTTCATCTGCAGCAGTTGCTCCGTGAACCGCCCGCCAGCTTGATCGGTGGTGTACTCGACAGTGCACTCCCCCGTCTCTCCACCGACGACAGTTTGACGACCGTCACGCGGTATTTCGCGACATACAACCTGGTCTGCGGCCCGGTAGTCGACGACGAGGACCATTTGGTGGGTGCGGTAACAGTGGACGACCTTCTCGATCACCTGTTACCGGAGGATTGGCGAGAGCAAGAGGTGGCCGGCCGATGAAGGAAACAGCCCGCCAACGGATGGACACCCCACGCGGGACCAAGCTGTTCAACTTCCACCTCGACGTCGACGTGGGCAGATCCGGTGAAAAGGCTGCACGATTCCTCGGCACCGGGCGCTACCTCATCATTCAGACCGCCATCGTCATCGTCTGGATCTTCCTCAACGTCGTTGCGGTCAATCTGCGCTGGGATCCATACCCGTTCATCCTGCTCAACCTCGCGTTCTCCACCCAGGCTGCATATGCGGCACCGCTGATCCTGCTTGCGCAGAACCGTCAGGACGACCGCGACCGCGTGTCGCTGGAGGAAGATCGAGCACGAGCGCAGCAGACCAAAGCGGACACCGAGTTCCTCGCCCGCGAACTCGCGTCACTGCGCATCGCCGTCGGCGAGGTCGCCACCCGCGACTATCTGCGCCGCGAACTCGACGAGATCAGGGAACTTCTCGAACAGTTGAACGGCGTTTCACCGGCGCCGGCGAAGAAGTCCAGAAAGAAAGCCTCACGTCCCGCGTCCAAAAGTGACGGGGAGACATGGGGGTCCGGCACGGATCACATCGAATAACGTTTCGGCGGCGGCTTGACCTCGCATGACACGCTCTATAACGGCGCGGTAACGAAATCATCTCGAATCGGGTACCCTCGACTCCGGAATTCAAACGGAAAGCCTCGAAACAACGGGGCGACGAGGAGGTACCAGGCGTGGGACGTCACAGAAGAGCATCGAACTCCACTATGCGGCGGAATTCGGTGATCGCTCTGACCGGTCTTGTCCCCGCAGGTCTCATCACTGCGGCTTCCAGCGCAGGAGCAGCGGAGTACCTCCCGTTCATGGCATCGGAGTCGACGACCGAGCAGTCGGAGCCCGTGGTCGAGACTCCACGTCCCCTCGCATCGGAGACCGACGCTCAGCCCGTGGCCGCAGCCGAGGCACCGGTCGCGCTGGCCGTGGCCGTCGCCCCGCAACCCGCGGTTGCGCCGACGCCCGAGCTACCCACGTCCCTGATGGCCAGCCCGATCGCCATCCCCACGGTCAACGTGTCGGCATACAAGAACGCCGAGCAGATCCTGACCGCCGAGCTGCCGGGCTGCGGTATCAGCTGGACCGTCATCGCCGGTATCGGCCGCGTCGAGTCCACGCATGCGAACAACGGCAAAGCAGATGACGCGGGCGAATTGTTCGAACCGATCCTCGGCCCCCGATTGGACGGCTCGCTCGCCGGAAACAACGTCATCGCCGACACCGACGGGGGCGCCCTCGACGGCGACCCACATTTCGATCGCGCCGTCGGACCGATGCAGTTCCTACCGGAGACCTGGAATCACTACCACGCCGACGGTAACGGCGACGGCATCTCCGACCCCCAGAACCTCTACGACGCGGCTCTCGCCACCGGTAAGTACCTCTGCGACGGCGGACTGGACCTGCGCGATCTCGGCCAGACGACCAAGGCAATTCTGCGGTACAACAATTCGATGGCATACGTCGCCAATGTGCTCGCCTGGTCCACCGGTTACGCAACCGGAATCGTCCCGACCTCGGACGAGCTCCCCCGCATCCACTAGCGTCGGGGCCCCGATAGCATGGGGTCATGGCAGTCCTTACGGAATCCGACGTTCGAACAGCACTTTCGAAGGTCATCGATCCGGAAATTCACAAACCGATCACCGATCTCGGCATGGTCAAGAGCGTCACGATCGGCGACGGCGGCGCAGTCGACGTGGGCATCTACCTCACCACCGCCGGATGCCCGATGAAGGGCGAGATCAGCGAGAGCGTCAAGAAAGCCGTCGCCGACGTCCCGGGAGTCGGCGTCATCACCGTCGAACTCGATGTGATGAACGACGAGCAGCGCACCGAACTCCGCAGATCCCTCCGAGGCGATTCCGCCGAACCCCTCATTCCGTTCGCCCAGCCCGGGTCGCTGACTCGCGTGTACGCCGTCGCGTCGGGCAAGGGTGGCGTCGGAAAGTCTTCCGTCACGGTCAACCTCGCCGCATCGTTGGCCGCCCGCGGCCTGTCGGTGGGTGTGCTCGACGCCGACATCTACGGTCATTCGGTTCCTCGGATGTTCGGCAACGATGCCAAGCCGACCCAGGTCGAGAAGATGATCATGCCACCACAGGCTTACGGCGTGAAGTTCATTTCCATTGCCCAGTTCACCCAGGGCAACACCCCCGTCGTATGGCGCGGTCCCATGTTGCACCGCGCCTTGCAACAGTTCCTCGCGGACGTGTTCTGGGGAGATCTCGACGTCCTTCTTCTCGACCTCCCACCCGGCACCGGAGACATCGCGATCTCGGTGGCGCAATTGGTTCCCGGCGCAGAGATACTCGTTGTCACCACACCGCAGCAGGCAGCAGCGGAGGTTGCCGAACGCGCAGGAGCCATCGCACTACAGACCCGCCAACGTATTGCCGGAGTCGTGGAGAACATGTCCTGGCTCGAGCTGCCCGACGGCACTCGCATGGACATCTTCGGGTCGGGCGGCGGCCAGGACGTGTCCGACCGCTTGACCAAGGCTGTCGGCGCCACTGTTCCTCTGCTGGGCCAGATTCCGCTCGACACCGCGGTTCGAGAAGGCGGTGACAACGGGATTCCCATCGTGCTGGGTCACCCCGAGACTCCGGCAGCGAAGGCACTCGAAGCCGTCGCAGCGAAGCTCGCTGTGCGTGAGCGGGGACTGGTCGGCATGTCGCTCAGCATCGATACAACCCGCCGGTAACCTCGAAACACTTGCCACTCGGACACAATCCGGTAGAGAGTGGCAAGCATGAAAACGCCGCAATCGAACGGCCGTGGCGCAGTCGCGCTGGCGTTCGTGCTGTTCTCCGTTCTCCTGGGATCAGTTCTCGCACCCGCCGTCGCAGCCGCTCAGCCGGCTCCGCCGCCGGGTCAGAACTACTCCATCGCAACCGATATCACGTTCGCTCCGTTCGAATTCCAGGACGAAAGCGGCAAACTCGTCGGAATCGACATGGATCTGCTCGCGGCGATCGCAGAGGACCAGGGATTCGAGTACGACGTCAGCCCAGTCGGATTCGACGCCGCACTGCAGGGCGTCACCGGCGGTCAGTTCAACGGCATGATCGCCGGAATGTCGATCACGGATGCCCGCAAGGCTACTTTCGACTTCTCCGATCCGTACTTCGATTCCGGCGTACAGATGGGCGTCCTCGACTCGAACGATTCGGTGACGTCGTACGAGGACCTTCGCGGTAAGACCGTCGCGGTCAAGAACGGCACCGAAGGCGCCACCTTCGCCGAATCCATCAAGGAACAGTACGGATTCAGCACCCGGTACTTCGCCGATTCCTCATCGATGTTCGACGAGGTCCGAACCGGCAACTCCGCCGCGGTGTTCGAGGACTATCCGGTGCTGGCATACGGCATCAAGCAGGGCAACGGCTTCAAGACAGTCACCGAGAAGGAGCCTGGCGCCAGCTATGGCTTCGCCGTCGCGAAGGGTCAGAACGCACAGCTGCTGGAGGAATTCAACGCCGGCCTGGCGAACCTGCGTGCCAGCGGCGAATACGACCAGATCCTCGACACCTATCTCAATTCCGCTGCCAGCACCGACGACAACTCGATTCTCGGCCTGATCAAGAGCACCTGGAAGCTGCTGCTCGAAGGCCTCTGGCTGACGATCCTGCTGACTGCGATCTCGATCGCGATCGCCCTGGTGCTCGGCGCGATCTTCGGCCTCTTCCGCGTATCGACGAACATCGTCCTGCGCGGCATCGGCACAACCTATGTCGATGTCTTCCGTGGCACACCGCTTCTCGTGCAGGCATTCTTCATCTACTTCGGTATCCCTGCCGCGCTGGACTTCCAGATGTCGGCGTTCACCGCAGGCGTCATCACACTCTCACTCAACGCCGGTGCCTACATGGCCGAGATCGTGCGCGGCGGCATACTCGCTGTCGACAAGGGCCAGATGGAAGCGTCGCGAAGCCTCGGTATCAGCTACCTGAAGTCGATGCGAAAAGTGGTGATGCCGCAGGCAGTTCGAACGATGATCCCGTCGTACATCAATCAGTTCGTGATCACACTCAAGGACACGTCGATCCTGTCGGTCATCGGCCTCGCCGAATTGACCCAGACCGGCCGCATCATCATTGCGCGCAACTTCCAGTCCTTCAACATGTGGCTGATCATCGGCGTCATGTACTTCATCATCATCATGGCCCTCACCAAGCTGTCGAACCGGATCGAGAAGAGGATCAACAAATGACCGCGGACCTGAGCAAAGCTGTGCCGGTCGAAGGCAGGCCCGGCGTCAAGATAGCCATCAAGGACCTACACAAAGCATTCGGTGACAACGAAGTGCTCAAAGGCATCGACGCCGATATCGCAAACGGTGAAGTGGTGTGCATCATCGGGCCGTCCGGATCCGGCAAGAGCACGCTGCTACGGTGCCTCAACAAGCTCGAGGACATCACCGGCGGCCACGTCGTCGTCGACGGCGTCGACCTCACGGACAAGAACGTGAACCTCGACAAGGTCCGGCAGAACATCGGCATGGTGTTCCAACATTTCAATCTCTTCCCGCACATGACGGCCCTCGAGAACGTCATGCTTGCCCCCGTGGAGACCAAGAAGGAATCCAAGGCAGAGGCCAAGAACTCCGCGCTCGAACTGCTCGAGCAGGTCGGCCTCTCCGATCGTGCCCACTACAAACCTGCCAGCCTGTCCGGTGGACAGAAGCAGCGCGTCGCGATTGCCCGAGCCCTGGCGATGAGCCCGTCGATCATGTTGTTCGACGAGGCGACCTCAGCCCTCGATCCCGAAATGGTCGGTGAGGTTCTCCAGGTGCTGCGCGATCTTGCGAAGGGCGGCATGACGATGGTCGTCGTGACCCATGAGATGGGATTTGCGCGCGAAGTGTCCGACCGGATCATCTTCATGGCAGAAGGAGTCATCGTCGAAGAAGGTACGCCCGATCAACTCTTCGGGAACCCGCAGAACCCGCGGACGCAAGACTTTCTGAACAAGGTGCTCTGACCGGACGTCCGGGCGGGAATTTAGGTGGCGTCCGAATCGATGGGCGGAGTCTTACCGGTGGGAAGCTTCTTCTCCAGTGACGGCTTACTGTCCGGCTTGGGCAGAGAGCCGTTGGTCGAAGAGCCGCTGCTCGACGAGCCGCTGACCGAAGAGCCGGTGGTCGGCTTCTTGGAATCGAAGTTGCCCGTGAAGATCGAATCGTCGCCGTCGAGCAAGTGCTTGGTGATGACCGCGCGCGGGGTCATGCCGCGAAGCTGATTGAGGTCGGCGAGGGGCTTGCGAAGATCCTCGAAGTCCGTACCCAATTCGTCTTTGAGCTGCTGACTCGCGCCGTTCGCGTAGTCCTTGACCTGACGGATCGACTTGGTGACCCAACTGATGGCGCCGGGGAGCCGGTCAGGACCAAGGATGACGAGCGCTGCTACCAGGAGCACGACGAGCTCTCCCCAGCCAATGTTGCCGAACACGTCGTCAGCCTACTTCCTCAGTCCGAAATTGGGGTGACGGTGACATCGACCAGCCGACCCGACCGGATCAGCTGCACAGGCGTCGACTCACCGATCTGGCTCGACTGCACGGCGACGACCAGTTCGTCGGCGCTCGTCACAGCGCGATCGCCGACCTTGGTGATCACGTCACCCTCGACGATGCCTGCTTGCTGAGCGGGCCCACCGGCACGCACGTTGGCGACTTCGGCACCGGACGTAGCGTCGTTGATGACCGAACGCGCATTGATGCCGATGTCCGGGTGTTGCATCTTCCCGTTGGCGATGAGCGACTGGGCGACTTTGGTGACGTCATCGATCGGAATGGCGAATCCAAGACCAACCGAGCCGCCGCTTTCGCTTCGGATGGCCGAGTTGATCCCGATGACACGCCCTTCGGCGTCGATCAGGGGTCCCCCGGAGTTACCAGGGTTGATCGCGGCATCGGTCTGCACAGCATCGATGACCGCGTCGGTGTCGGTGCCTTCACCGGACAGGCGAACCGGACGATCGAGCGCGCTCACAATTCCGCGGGTGACTGTCTTGCTCAAGCCGAGAGGCGAGCCGACCGCTACGACGTCCTCGCCGACCTGGACGTCTGCAGAATTACCCAACTGTGCAACCGTCAGATTTCCGACGTCGGTCTTGAGCACGGCCAGATCCGTCTTGGTGTCGCGGCCGACGATCTTCGCGGGCACCTTGGTGCCGTCGGAGAAGGTCACTTGCAGCGTTGCACGATCCGGGTTGGTGGCCGCCATCGAGATCACGTGGTTGTTGGTCACGATGTACCCGGCTCCGTCGATGACGACGCCGGATCCGGTACCTGCGTTCTCGCCGAGAGTCACCTGAATCGAGACGACGGCAGGCAGGACTGCGTCGGCCACTTTGGCGACCTGCCCCTGCGGGAGGTCTTCCCCACTCGATTGAGTCAGGTTGACCTTCTGACTGGTCAAGGCGCCGGTCACCTCGGCAGTCTCACGGCCCACCAGCCCGCCGACGAGGCCGATCGCCAGGGCGATGGCCCCGAGCACCACGAGAGTCTTGGGCGCGACGCGTTCGCCGAACAGCACCTCCCGGACACCGAGCTTGGGACCGTCGGGCGCAACCGGAGGTTCCGGAACCGGTTCGGCGGCGTTGCCCAGCCGCACCGAGGAATGCGGGTCACGCCACGGATCCTCGGGTTCGGGCTCGGATACCGCGTCGGTGGATGTTCGGTCAGGATCGCGTTGCAAGGACTCGTCCGCGTCCGTGGGGCGGCCGAACGCCTCTGCGAGAACTGGGTCGGGTGTGCGCACCGCGATTCGGGGAGAAGGCTCTGCCCGTCGGGCTGGAGGTGTGAACGACCCGTCGAGGCCCTTCGGACGTCCGAACGCCGCAGCCGACGCCGGATCCACCTCGGGCCGATAGAGCGGCCTTGGAGGCAGTCTGGGTGCCTCGGGATCTGTATGGGTGCTCACGCGCACAGGCTACCGACGACGCCTGCGGATACCCACAACGGAGGTGACGATCGCGCGTTTACTGCGGCTGATCGCGTCCTTGGCTTCGGTTGGTTCGCACATCGGAATCTGGCTGAGCAGACCACGAAGCGAGTGGGGCATGGACAACTCGCCCGCGCCTTGTAACGCGCTACGCGCCTGCTGCTGCGCATCCACCTCGGCGGCGCACTCGTGGCACTCGGCGATGTGGTGGGCGGCCCGTAAGTAGGCGGTCATTCGAAGTTCGCCGTCGACGAAGGCGGCAACTGCTTCACTGGCCAGATGCTCGGTCGAGCTGAACTGTCGTGGCTTGCGGGCCTGCGTCATCCAACCCTCCTGGTAGCTACTGGACACTTGCGTGATCCGTCTCGACCTTTCCGTTCACTCGAAGATACTCGCGAAGCGCTGCGCGTCCACGGTGGATTCGACTTCGGACGGTTCCGAGCTTCACACCGAGTGTTGCACCGATCTCTTCGTACGACAGCCCTTCGATGTCACAGAGCACGATCGCGGCGCGAAACTCCGGCGCCAACGAGTCCAGCGCGGACTGCAGATCGGGGTCGAGGCGTGCGTCGTGGTAGATCTGTTCCGGGTTCGGGAGCTCGGAAGGGACCCGGTCGTAGTCCTCGGGTAGTGCTTCCATTCGAATCCGATTGCGTCGACGGACCATGTCGAGAAACAGGTTGGTGGTGATGCGGTGCAGCCAGCCTTCGAACGTGCCGGGCTGGTAGTTCGACAGCGAACGGAACACACGAATGAACGTGTCCTGTGTGAGATCTTCGGCATCCTGCGCGTTGCCGGACAGCCGGTATGCCAAGCGGTAGACGCGGTCGCCATGTTCGCGAACGAGCTCGTCCCAGGACGGCATCGTGTTCTTTTCGCCGGTAGCGTCGAATACGGCGGTGCCGCTCAGATCCGCTGCAGCAGCAGAATCGGCGGTCTCGGGCAATCGAGCTGTGTCTCGATCTCCGTTGATCTTGTAGATAGTTGGATCCTCCTGCTCAGGACCACGTTGGTGTAGCTCCCGTGCCGTGTACAACCTGCGGCTCCGCCGAGATGTTCCCGCGTGTGTCTTCTCGATCAAGCGATCTCCAGTAGCTTGTCGCATCCGGGTGTGCCCACCGTATGAAAAAGCTGAGGTGCCGCTGAGAAAGTGGCACCCAGATCGGCCGAGTCGCTCCGCAGGCTTTGCTCCTGCCGCGATAGCCTCGGCATGTGCTGACAAATGCCGAGAAGTTGCTCACCTACGCCGAGGAGTCCGTGCAGGAAGACGAGATCCTCGTCAATGCTCGTGAACGCGCTGACGATCTCGGTGCCGCACCCGTGCCACCGTCCGTCGGCGCGGTACTGAGCATCTTCGCTCAGATGCTCGGCGCCAAGACCGTCGTCGAGGTCGGAACTGGTGCGGGAGTGTCCGGCCTGTGGCTGCTCGACGGCATGCGCGAGGACGGTGTACTCACCACCATCGACACCGAACCCGAGCATCAGCGCGCCGCCAAGGAGGCGTTCCGTGCCGGGGGTATCGCGCCATCGCGGACGCGCCTCATCAACGGATGGGCGCTCGATGTCCTCCCCCGCCTCGCCGACGACACCTACGACTTGGTGTTCATCGACACCAGTCCGGTGGACCATTTGCATTTCGTGCAGGAGAGCGTGCGACTACTCCGACCCGGCGGAGTTCTGGTGCTGCACAACGCCCTGCTGGGCGGACGGGTTCCCGATTCCACCCAGCGTGACGCCACTACCGTCGCCGTCCGTGCTGCCGCCCGCGCCATCGCCGAGGACGACCGCCTCACGACAGTCCTGCTCCCCCTCGGCGACGGGTTGATCTGCGCCTCACGGAGTTAGACACGGGCGGCGATCTGCGGGCGCTAGATCCAGATGCCCTTGCCGACGGTGACGATGCCACCGGCGGAGACATTGAAGCGTTCCTTGTCGCGCTCGATGTCGACGCCGACAATTTCGCCGTCACCGACGACGACGTTCTTGTCCAGGATCGCCCGACGAACGACCGCACCCTTGCCGATTTTCACCCCGGGCATCAGGACGCTACCCTCCACGGTCGCGCCACTGTCGATCATGACGTTCGAGCTCAGAACCGAATTGCGAACCGTTGCCGCCGACAGGATGCAGCCTGCACCCACAACGGATTCCTGTGCGAGACCGCCTTGCACGAATTTTGCGGGCGGAAGGTTCTCGGCGGCACCGCGAATGGGCCAGCGACGGTTGTAGAGATTGAAGATCGGATGCACGGACACCAGATCCATGTGCGCGTCGTAGAACGCGTCGATGGTGCCGACGTCACGCCAGTAGCCTCGGTCGCGTTCGGTAGCACCGGGAACGACGTTGTCGTTGAAGTCGTATACCGACGCGACACCCGCTTCGACGAGAGCCGGAATGATGTCGCCGCCCATGTCGTGGTCGGAGTCGGAGTTCTCGGCGTCGGCTTTGATGGCGTCGATGAGCACCTTGGTGGTGAACACGTAGTTGCCCATCGAGGCATAGGTGACGTTCGGGTCGTCGGGAGTCCCCGGTGGGTGCGCCGGCTTCTCGAGAAACTGGGTGATGTTGCCGTTCTCATCGGAGTCGATGCAGCCGAATGCATACGCTTCGCTACGCGGAACCCTGATGCCCGCCACGGTGACGCCTGCACCCGAATCGATGTGCTGCTGGACCATCTGTTCCGGGTCCATGCGATACACGTGATCGGCGCCGAAAACGACGATGTACTCGGGGTCTTCGTCGTAGACCAGGTTGAGCGACTGGAAGATCGCGTCGGCGCTGCCGGTGTACCAGCGTGGGCCCAGACGTTGCTGTGCCGGTACCGGAGTGATGTATTCCCCGGCGAAGCCCGACAGACGCCAGGTTTGCGAGATATGACGGTCCAGCGAATGGGACTTGTACTGAGTCAGCACGCACAGCCGGAGGTAACCGGCATTGACGAGATTACTGAGCACGAAGTCGATCAGTCGATATGCGCCACCGAAGGGGACGGCGGGTTTGGCTCGGTCGGCGGTCATCGGGTAGAGACGCTTACCCTCACCGCCTGCCAGCACAATGCCTAGTACGTGCGGTTGTGTCCTCACGTGCCCAACCTATCCGCACCGGATGAACCTTGCCAGCAGTACACGCGTTTCACAGAAGGAATGTAGGTTGACAGATGTGCGCGTGGCGATGATGACAAGGGAATATCCGCCGGAGGTCTACGGCGGCGCAGGTGTACATGTGACCGAGCTATCGGCACAGTTGAGATCCCTGTGCGAGGTCGACATTCACTGTATGGGGGCGCCGCGCGATACCGCGCAGGTTCACGATCCCGATCCCGCATTGGCAGGGGCCAACGCCGCCCTGACGACACTGTCCGCCGAATTACGGATGGCAGACGCTGCGGCCGGCGCCGATGTCGTGCACTCGCACACCTGGTACACCGGGCTTGCCGGGCATCTCGCAGCCGAACTGTACGGCGTGCCGCACATTCTCACTGCCCATTCTCTCGAGCCCCGCAGGCCGTGGAAGGCCGAGCAACTGGGTGGCGGTTATCGCATCTCTTCCTGGTCCGAACGCAACGCTGTCGAGTACGCGGATGCCGTCATCGCGGTCAGCGAGGGCATGGCCAAGGATGTTCTCGACGCCTATCCGCGCCTGGATCCCAGCCGAGTCCACGTGGTACGCAACGGTATCGACACCGAGAATTGGCATCCAGGTCCAGCGGCGGACCCCGAGGATTCCGCACTGGCAGACATCGGCGTCGACCCGAACAGGCCGATGGCGGCGTTCGTCGGACGCATCACCCGTCAAAAGGGTGTCGGCCACCTCATTGCGGCAGCGCATCATTTCGACCCGGCCATTCAACTGGTCCTGTGCGCGGGCGCACCGGACACCCCTGAGATTGCCGCCGACACCGAGCGAGCAGTAGCCGAACTCGCCGAGACCCGATCGAATGTGTTCTGGGTTCGCGAGATGCTTCCCACCGAAAAGGTGCGCGAAATACTTTCGGCGGCAGACGTATTCGTATGCCCGTCGGTATACGAGCCTCTCGGGATCGTCAACCTCGAAGCCATGGCCACCGAAACTGCCGTCGTCGCATCCGACGTCGGCGGCATTCCCGAGGTGGTCGTCGACGGTGTCACCGGACGCCTCGTGCACTACAACTCCTACGAGCCACAGGTGTTCGAGCGTTCCTTGGCCGACACTGTCAACGCTGTCGCACTCGACCCGAAGACTGCGACGGCGATGGGCAAAGCTGGTCGAGCACGGGCCGTCGCCGAATTCTCATGGGCTGCCATCGCGCAGCAGACGCTCGACGTCTACAACGCAGCGCTGGCGGCCAGGGCCCGGTAAGTACCGACGGTCACCGAGGCCGTCACCTCGACTGTGTCCGGTAAGGCGGCGATTGCAGTGCGGCGCGAGGCATCCGTGGAATGCCGCGCCGACGGGCCCATCCCCACAAGGCTTGCGACGCCGGCGTGATCGAGCGCCATCGTGAACTCGACGCGTGTGGCGTCCGTCTGCTCGAAGCGGCCTGCGAGAGATTCTCCGAGGCGCCGCGCCTTGTCCTCGTCGACGCTGAGGAGGCCGAGGGCCTCGATCAGTTCCTGCTGATGATGTTCGGTCGGAGTGACGACGACCAAGACTCCGTTCGGTGCCAGAATGCGTCGTAGCTCGGCGGCGTTCCGCGGCGAAAACACACAACTGACCGCATCCACCGATCCGGTTCGTACCGGCAGAGGTTGCCACACGTCGGCCACGACGGATCCCAGTCGCGGATGCGCACGAGCCACTTTTCTGGCCGCCGGCTTGGACACGTCGAGTCCGATGCCTCTCATGCGCTCGAACGTCTCGAGTACCGCCGCCAGATAGTGTCCGGTACCCGCGCCCACCTCCAGCACGGTGGCGGGATTGTGTGCCGACATGGCCGCTGCTACGGCAGCGATGATCCGATCGAAGTGTCCGCTGTCGAGAAACTCCGACCGCGCCTCGATCATCTCGGCGGAATCACCGACGATCTTGCCTGCGTTTCCCGCCAGCAAACTGACATAGCCCTGACGTGCAACGTCGAAGGTATGCCCACGGTCGCACCGCACGACGCGACCGTCCTCGATGGCCTCGAAATCCGAGGTGCAGTGCGGGCAGACCAGTAGATCCATCACTTCGCTCAGCATTTTTGTTCTCTCCGTATGGACTGGGATCACCACAAAGCCCCGTTCGCCGACTTCGCGCACGGGGCTATGGGTAGAAAAGAACAGCAGCTATCCGGTGACGCCCCTCAATTCCTCACCGAGTGCTGCTGCCTCGTCTGGGGTGAGTTCGACGACCAGGCGCCCACCGCCTTCCAGCGGCACCCTCATCACGATTCCTCGTCCCTCTTTGGTTGCTTCGAGGGGACCGTCTCCGGTCCGGGGCTTCATCGCCGCCATCCTCTGCTCCCTCCAGATCTGCGCCACACTGCACTGCGCCTCGGCCAAAAAAGATTTCTCGCCGCAGGGCGAGAAAGGTTCTTGAACACTATTCTTCCCTATCGAGGCCGATATCGGGAACTGGAGTCGGTATTGAGGGCCGGCATCAGACAGCCAGACAGGTGATCGTCCACCATTCCGGTGGCCTGCATCAGCGCGTAGGCCGTTGTCGGTCCGAAGAACCGCAGGCCACGACGCTTGAGGTCGGCAGCCATCGCCGTCGACTCCGCGGTCACCGCCGGCACCTCGGAGGCGTCGACGAGCCGGCTCGGTCGCGGCGGGGTCGCGAACGACCACAGCAGAGTATCGAGATCGGTTCCAACCAGGTCGAGGACGACCCGCGCGTTGGCTATCGTTGCGGCGATCTTGGCCTTGTTGCGGACGATGGAGGCATCGGCCATCAGTCGGGCGATGTCGTCCTCGCCGAAGCGAGCGACCTTCTCCGGGTCGAAACCCGCGAACGCGCGCCGAAAGCTGTCGCGTTTACGCAAGATGGTGATCCACGACAGGCCGGCTTGGAACGATTCGAGGCACAGTCGCTCGTACAGCGCATCCCGGCCGTGCACTTCCCGGCCCCATTCGGTGTCGTGATACTCCCGATAGAGGTCGTCTGCGGTAGCACCCCATGGACAGCGCAGTAGACCGTCCGGTCCGGGTACCGCCGTCATTCCTCGGACTTCGCTGCTGCCAGAGCAGACCGCAGCAGATCGATCTCGGCGCCCAACCGGTCGAGAGCCCAATCGACTTCGCTCTGCTTGTAGCCACGCACCGTTTGCTGAAATTTCAGCGTTCGTACATCGTCGCCGGTCACACCTTCTGCGGGCAGCACCGTAGCGGTGGTGCCTTCGGGCAGCGGACCGAGTTCTTCACCGCGTCCGAACACGACGCTTGCCACGAAGAAGAGCAGGGCTGCGATCACGGCGATGATGACGACGTAGAGAAGGAGCGTCAGCATGGATCGATCGTCTCACGCAGCCCTGCCCGTCACACGTGCAAGGTGTTGATTGCCGGTCGATCCTCCAACGAGACCTCCGTCGAGAACGGGACGAACGAGTCACCGTCGACGCGGAACTGTGTCAGCCCGGCCCCCGAGTCCGGGATTCCGCATCGCCCGAGCATGGTGCCGACGATCTGACGACTCATGGCACCGAGTTCGACGAGCGGACGGTTCCGATGCTTGCGTACACCGAGATTGACCTGGCCGATTGCGTCGAGACCGAGCCGATCGTAGGTATCGAGCAGCAGTCCGATCTCGACGCCGTAGCCGGGGGCGAACGGGACGGCAGACAACAACTCGCGGGTGCCCGCGTACTCACCACCGAGCGGTTGGATCACGCTGGTCAATTCCGGACGCATAGCCGCCAGCAGGGGGCGGGCGACGAGCTCGGTGACTCGTCCTCCACCGTTGGCGTCCTCGCCGCCGCTCACCCGTAACGGGCGCCGGTAATACCCCTTCACCAAATGAATTCCCTCGACCGTCAACAACGGCCCCAGCAGCTTCGGAACGAAGGCCGGGTCGGGATTGATGAGGTCGGAGTCCACGAAGGCGATGAGGTCACCGGTAGACGCTGCAACAGCGCGCCACAGCACTTCGCCTTTGCCGGGCACTGGTTCGAGTCCTGGAATCGCTTCCTCTCGACTGATCACTCGTGCTCCGGCGGCCCTTGCACGTTCGGCAGTGGCGTCGGTGGACCCGGAGTCCAAGACGATCAGTTCGTCGACCAGGCCTCCCAGCAAGGGGTGGATCGTGTCGATGACCGCGGCCACGGTCTGTTGTTCGTTGAGGGCTGGTAAAACCACCGAGACGGTTCGGCCCTTCTTCGCGGCTTCCAGCTCCGCCAGAGACCATGAAGGTTCATCCCAACTGTGCGAGGCTGCCCACGATTCCCTCACAGCCGTTCGGTCGGCCAACGTCATGCGAGCCCCCTGATGGTTCGTTCGGGAATCCTCGTCCCCAGAATTGCGGCAACCATGTCTACGACTCTTCTGGTCGATGCGACCTCGTGCACTCGGAACATGCGAGCTCCGCCTGCTGCGGCCAATGCTGTCGCTGCCAATGTTCCCTCCAACCGGTCGGCGAGTTCTACACCTAGAGTCTCGCCTATGAAATCCTTGTTGCTGAGCGCCATCAGCACTGGCCATCCGGTGTTTACAAGAACGTCCACTCGCCGCAACAACTCGAGCCCGTGATAGGTGTTTTTTCCGAAATCGTGGGTCGGATCGATCAGAATCGAGTCGCGACGAACTCCGGCGGCAAGCGCCGCTTCTGCTGCGTTCGTCACCTCGGCGACGACATCGGCAACGACATCGGTATATCGGACGCGGTGCGGACGCGTCCGTGGCGTCGCGCCTCCGGTGTGTGAACACACGATCCCGACGCCCTCTTGCGCCGCGACTGTAACGAGACCGGGATCGGCCCCCGCCCAGGTGTCGTTGATCAAATCTGCACCGACTCCGCACGCGAGCCTTGCCACCTCGCTACGCCAGGTATCGACACTGATCAACAGATCGGGATATTCGCCTCGAATGGCTTCGACGAACGGAATGACGCGACGGATTTCCTCGGCCGCGTCGACCACATCACCGGGGCCGGCTTTCACACCGCCGATGTCGACCATGTCCGCACCCTCGGCAACAGCGCGGTGCACCGACGCCATGGCCGCGTCGTCGGTGAAATTCGCACCTTTGTCGTAGAACGAATCCGGGGTGCGGTTCACAATCGCCATGACGAGTGCGCGGTCGGTGGCGACCGATTTGCCGCAAAGGGTGTTCATGAATCAATAGTGGCATCCCTGCACGCACCGAATGCTGCGCGGCCGCTCGGGCTGGTCGAGAAGATCGATTCGGCCAGTGGCTGGAAGTCACACTGACCGCTTCGCTTCTTCCCTAACCCCTGGGGGCCTTGCCTGCAGCTACCTCGTCGACGTATCCGTCGTACGCCTTGTCGTACCCACCCGACTTGCCGCGGAGTACGTACAACTCGGCCTCGGGGTCGTCGCCGTAGCCGAGTTTGCGCAGGGCAACCTTCTGGCTCTTGAACGTCGAGGTCTGCTCGAGACTGTCCACGACACGGACGAACAGCGGAACCGCGTACGAGGGCAGTTTGTCGTAGAGATGCTCGGCGACCGATTTTCCATCGAAGCTCTCACCGTCACGCAACGTCACCGCAGCCATACCTGCCTTGCCGTCGGTTCCTTCGATGTCGACGCCGTACACGACCACACCGTCCACCGATGGGTGTCCGCCGAGCGCGCCCTCGACCTGCGTCGTGGCGACGTTCTCTCCCTTCCACCGGAAAGTGTCACCGAGTCGGTCGACGAACGCGACGTGCATCCAACCCTGATGCCGGACCAGGTCGCCGGTGTCGAACCAGCAGTCTCCATTTTTGAAACCGTCTCGAACGAGCTTCTTCTCCGTCGCCTTCTCGTCCGAGTAGCCGTCGAACGGCGCGCGGTCGGTGACCTTGGACAGCAAAAGACCTACCTCGCCGCTTCCGACCTTGCGAAGCCGGCCGTTGCTTCCGCGCTTCGCCTCGCCCGACTCCTCGTCGTATTCGACGACGGCATACGGCAGCGGGCAGATGCCTGCAGTCTTCTTCATGTTCAATGCGTTGATGAACGCGATGTTGCATTCGCTGGCGCCGTAGAACTCCGCAACTCGCGAGATTCCGAAACGCTCGGTGAACTCTTCCCAGATCTCGGGGCGTAAGCCGTTGCCTACGACGAGCTCGATCGTGTTGTCTCGGTCGTCCGGCCGCTTCTCCTGGGTCAGCAGGTAGCGGCACAATTCGCCGATGTAGGTGAACGCGGTCGCCTTGTTGACCTTGACGTCTTCCCAGAAGTTGCTGACCGAGAACTGTTTACCGATGGCCATCGCCGCACCGCCGGCGAGCACCGACGACAGCGTCACCGTCAGCGCATTGTTGTGATAGAGCGGCAGGCAGCAGTAGATGACGTCGTCTTCGCGCAGCCGCACACCCATGTTGCCCAGCCCGGACATCGACTTGAGCCAGCGGAAATGGCTCATCAAACTTGCCTTCGGCAGGCCGGTGGTGCCGGAGGTGAAAATGTAGAAGGCATTCTCTTTGGCCTGGATCTGCGCAGTCACCGAAGGGTTGTCCGCGCTGGCATCCGCCGCGAGTTCGGCAAGCTCGCGCATCGGCAGAACTACGCCCGCCTCGGGAGCGTCGTCCAAGGAATCGAGCGCTTCCTGAGCGTTCTCGTCGAGGACCAGTACGGTCGCCGACAGGATGCCGAGGCTGTGTTCGAGGACGTTGCCCCGCTGGTTGTAATTCAGCATTCCGGCGGTAGCGCCGAGCTTGACGGCAGCGAGCGCCGCGAAAAGCGCCTCCGGCCTGTTCTTGCTGAGCACACCGACCACGTCGCCGCGCTTTACGCCCAGGTCGGTGAACACGTGGGCATACCGATTGACCATCGCGTTGGCCTCGGCGTACGACACCGATTCACCTTCGAATCGCACGAACGGTCGGTCTCCGCGCTTGGCAGCGGCATCCTGGAACACCAGGCCGATCGAGGCCTTGTGATGAGGTTTGCGAGTAAAGCCCAAGACACCGCGCAGCATGCTCGGCACCTCCGTCACCATTTTCGGCAACGCGACCGCGAGGTCGGTCAGTCCAATCTTCTGACGGGCATCGACAGCCATGTACTCCCCTTCGAGCGATGTGATCCCCATTACCTTACTCCAGAGTAACCTTTGGTTTCATCGAGGAGAACAGGCGGCGAGCGCATCGGCGACGGTGGCTGTCCTGATCAGCTTGTCCAGTGCCCGCTGTTGGACGAAGCCCGTCGAGGACAGCCCGTCGAGCCACTGCAACAGGCCCGCGTAATGGTCCGTTGGATCCAGTAGCACCACGGGCTTGTCGTGCATGCCCAGATACCCGGCCGTCCAGGTCTCGAACAGTTCCTCCAGCGTTCCGATGCCGCCGGGTAGCGCGATGAACGCGTCGGCCCGGTCTTCCATGATCTTCTTGCGCTCACGCATGGTGTCGGTGACGATCAATTCATCGGCGTCGACGTCGGCGACCTCTCGATGAACGAGAGCTTTCGGGATGACACCGACTGTGAAAGCGCCTGCAGCACGGGCCGATTCGGCTACCGCCCCCATCATCGAGACGTTTCCGCCACCGGAGACCAACTGCCATCCCCGTTGGCCGATCGCGGTGCCGAGTTCGCGGGCCAGCTCGAGAAACGACGAATCCACCGGCCCCGATGCGCAGTAGACGCACACCCTGTTGATTACGACAGCTTCGCTCACTCCGACTCTCCGCAAACACTGCTCACGATCAGCACTGCTTCCTCGACGCTGTCGGTACAACGAATCAAGTCCAGGTCCGCCGGGGAAACCTTGCCTTGCGCGACCAGGGTGTCCTTGATCCAGCTGATGAGACCGGACCAGAATTCGGTGCCGATCAGGACGATCGGAAAGCGCGTCACCTTGCCCGTCTGCACCAAGGTGAGAGCCTCGAACAACTCGTCGAGAGTGCCGAAACCGCCTGGGAGACAAATGAATGCCTGGGAGTACTTCACGAACATCGTCTTCCGGACGAAAAAGTACCGAAAGTCGATACCCAGATCTACCCAATCGTTGAGGCCCTGCTCGAAGGGCAGCTCGATGCCGAGCCCGATCGAGTAGCCGTCGACGCTACTCGCACCGCGGTTCGCAGCTTCCATGATTCCAGGGCCGCCGCCGGTGATGACCGCGAATCCCGCTACCGCCAAAGCACTTCCGAGCTCGCGGGCAGACTTGTACTCATCGTGATCACGCGGGGTTCGAGCCGAACCGAACACCGAGACCGCCCTCGGCACCTCGGCGAGAGCGCCGAAACCCTCCACGAACTCACTCTGAATCCGCAGCACCCGCCACGTGTCGGTGTGATTCCAGTTTCCCGTCCCGCGCTGATCGAGCAACCGCTGATCAGAGGTCGACGACTCGGTGTTGCGTCCGCGACGCAACGTCACCGGTCCCTTGTGTCTCGCTGGCGTCTCCATGTTTTACAGGCTATCCGGCCCACAGGCGATCGGAACCACAGGTCATCCAGCGGTGAGGTATCCCCGCAGGACAGCCGTGACGTTCGTGATCTGCTCGGTGGGCACTCGCTCGTCGCGCTTGTGCGCCAAGTTCGGGTCTCCGGGACCGTAGTTGACCGCCGGGATACCGAGCGCCGAGAACCGCGACACGTCGGTCCAGCCGTACTTGGCGCGAAATCGGCCACCGGCCGCTTCGATCAGCGCCGCAGCAGCAGGCGCGGCGAGTCCAGGCAACGCACCGGGTGAAGAATCGGTGACCTCGAATCCGAGATCGAGACCGTCGACGACGTCACGGACATGCTCGATCGCTTGCTCGACACTCCGATCGGGGGCGAAGCGAAAGTTCACATCCAGCTCGGCTGCGTCGGGGACGACATTGCCGGCCACGCCACCGGAGATACGGACAGCCTGCAGACCTTCGCGGTACAAGCAGCCATCGATGTCCACCTCTCGTGCGCTGTATGCAGCCAACCTGTTGAGTACAGCACCGAACTTGTGAATTGCATTGTCCCCCAGCCATGATCGCGCACTGTGCGCTCTCGTCCCACCCGCTGAAAGCCGCACTCGCAGCGTGCCCTGGCAGCCCGCCTCGATGAATCCACCGGACGGCTCACCAAGAATCGCCACGTCGGCCGCCAGCCACTCCGGCAGCTCACGTTCGATCCGGCCCAGGCCGTTGAGCGCCGCATCGATCTCTTCACAGTCGTAGAACACCAGCGTGATGTCGTGCGCAGGGTCGTCGATGGTGGCGGCGAGATGAAGAAAGACAGCGTCGCCCGACTTCATGTCGACCGTGCCACAACCATGCAGGACATCGCCCTCGACACTGTCGCGTTCACGTCTGCTCGGCACATTGTCGGCAATAGGGACGGTATCGAGGTGACCGGCGAGCATCACTCGACTGGGAAGCCCACGATCGGTGCGCGCAAGAACCGCATTACCGCTCCGGATGATCTCGAATCCGACAGTCTGTTCACGCAGCGCGGCCTCCACCGCATCGGCGATCACCGACTCTTCCCGCGAAACACTGGGTATGTCCACCAGCGCCGCTGTCAGATCGATGGGGTCGGAATGCAGATTCAAAGCCGGGTGCGAACTCACCGTACGAGACTACTTCCAGCTCATTCCGCAGCCATAACTCGCGCCACTAATCTGCGCCACCCGGAATTTCGTACACCGCGCCATCGAATCCTGCCCGGAACAGCTTTCCAGCGGAGAAACCCTGTTCACCACGGCCATAGATCAGAACACTCGACAACGGAATGCCACTGCCGAGGACGCAGTACTGCCCGGGTGCATCGATGCGAACTACTTGCCCGCGGGCGTTGAGCGGGACGACGGGGCGGCCTGCGGAATCGAGTGTCAGACCGTCCGGTGCGCTCAGTGCATCGAGACCGGAGAAGTCTAGGATGCTCTCCGGCCTCGATGGATCGGCGACAGGGATTCGGCTCACGCCGGAGTTCACGAACGTCCGAGACACATACAGGTACTCACCCGCAGGATCGAGCACGGCGCCGTTTGCACTGGGGAACCTTGCCCACTCGGAATTCACCGATCCGTCGGGGCGAACCTGCCCGATGAGTCCACCGAAATCGTTGGTCGCATATACAGTCCCATCGCCGGCGACCGCGAGGCCGTTGGCGGCACTCAAACCAGTCGCGAACGGGCTGAGCTCGAGCGTATCGATGTTCAACCGAACGATGCCCGCAGCCTTGATGAGATCGCCGACGAAGACGCGGGGATCGGCGCCGTACCCGACGAGCAAGGTGCCGTCCGGCATCCAGCCAAGGGCGCCACCGCCGCCGCTGGGCACCGTCGCGATGGGATACGCAGCCTGACCCGGCGCATCGATCCGGTAGACCCGGCCAGTGACGATGTCGGTCGTGTAGAGCCTGCCCTGCCCGTCGACCGCCAGCCCTTCGAGAGCCGACCCGTCGATCTGGGCGACCTTCACCGGCGGTGCGCTCACCGCAGCACACTCAGGCGCCGCGGACGCCGTCGGCGCCTGCAAGACCGTTGTTCCTCCTGCGATCAATACGGCCGCTACAGCACCCGTGCCCCACCGTCGGAATTGCGCCCCCAAAGTCATGAATCATGTTTAGCACGCACGCCCGTCGCCGTCGCACTTCTGTCTTCGACGACGCACGCCGTATCCTCGGTACCTGTGAGCGCACAGGGAGCATCAGCAATAGGCATTGCCAACATCACCACCAGCGGAGTCGTCCTCGACACCTGGTACCCCAGCCCCGAGCTGGGCGGTAACGGGCCCGTCGGCACCACGCGGCTCGAGGGGTCTGACATCCCCGCCGAGTTCGCCGCCCTCGTCGGCCCGGACGAGGCCCGCGGAGTCGACGTCGTCGCCGTCCGAACGACCATCGCCTCGCTCGATGACGCACCGATCGACGCGCACGACGTCTACTTGCGCCTGCATCTGCTCTCGCATCGTCTCGTTCAGCCGCACGGGCTCAGCCTGGACGGCCAGTTCGGCTTTCTTGCCAACGTCGTATGGACCAACTTCGGACCGGCAGCGGTCGACGGTTTCGAGACAGTCCGCACTCGCCTACGCGCGCGCGGCCACGTCACGGTTCTCAGCATCGACAAGTTCCCCCGTCTCGTCGACTACGTCGCGCCGTCCGGTGTCCGGATCGCCGACGCCGATCGGGTCCGTCTGGGCGCGCATCTGGCAAGCGGAACGACGGTCATGCACGAGGGATTCGTCAACTTCAACGCCGGCACGCTCGGCAATTCGATGGTCGAGGGCCGAATCTCGGCCGGAGTCGTCGTCGGTGATGGCTCCGACGTCGGCGGTGGCGCGTCGATCATGGGCACACTGTCCGGCGGCGGCAAGAACGTCATCTCGGTCGGCGAGCGTTGCCTACTCGGTGCCAACTCCGGACTCGGCATTTCCCTCGGCGACGACTGTGTTGTCGAGGCGGGCCTCTACATCACCGCGGGAACGAAGGTGACCGGCCCTGACGGCACCGTCGTGAAGGCTGCGACGCTCAACGGAAACAGCAATCTGCTGTTCCGTCGAAACTCGGTATCCGGTGCCGTCGAGGTCGTGCCGTGGAAGGGCACCGGCGTCGAACTGAACGCCGCGCTACACGCCAACGACTAGATGGTTCCAAGGGAGTCGAGGGTCGTCACCACTGCGTGTGCCGCCTCGATTCCCTTACGCTCCAGATGCGCGGTGAAGAACGCGGCGTGATCGGCGTGCTCGTGAAAGTGGTGGGGCGTCAGCACTACGGAGAACACGGGTACGTCGGTGTCCAGCTGGACTCGCATCAGGCCGTCGATGACCGCCGATTCGACGAATTCGTGCCGATAGATTCCGCCGTCCACGACGAGTGCGGCGGCCACGATTGCCGAGTACTTCCCCGTGCGTGCCAGACGCTGGGCGTGCAATGGAATCTCGAAAGCGCCTGGAACCGCGAACTGGACGACCGAAGCTTCCGGATAGCCCTGCGCCACCAACTCGGAAACGAATCCCTGGCGCGCACGGTCGACTATCTCGCTGTGCCACGTCGCTTGGATGAAGGCGATGGATCCCAGTTGCTCGTTCGTCATGAAAGATGATGTTAGTCGTCGAGCAGATCGATAGTTCGCTCGTCCGGTTTACCGTCGTAGTACTTCTGTAATACCTCGCCGAAAATCGAACTACCAGGGTCGACTTCGGCGAACAAGGTCATCGACGACTGCAGCTTCAGATCGTCCGGATATCCGAAAATGTCGGCGGCGGTCCCGTCGGCGATCTTCGCCACCATCGCCGCGGCCTTGCGCAGTCGAGGTCCCAGCACTTCGTGCGAGAGGTACATCTGCGCTTCCACGCGGTCTGCGATACCGAAATGCTGAGCCGTCGCGCTCCGTCCGAGCCCAGCGAGTTGTGGGAAAACGAACCACATCCAATGGGTACTTTTGCGGCCGGCTTTCAGTTCGGCGCGGACGGTGTCCCACACCGGATCCTGCGCGTCTACGAATCGCTGTAGGTCGTATTCCATCAAGAGCCTTCCGAAGAATTTGGCCGAAACAGCTTCGTCGCGGGGCCGACAGTAGCAGCGCTGCCTACGCACTCATCCAACGCGAAGGCCGATACACTCCGCAAATGGGAAATGACGGGGTCGACACTGCGCCCGTGCGAGCACAATCGGGGATTACTTCACCGTCCCCGCGCACGAGCCGTCGAAAGTGGGGGTGGGTCGCCGGCGTCCTTGCCGCCACCGTGTTGTTGGCAGCGGGCGTGTTGTGGTTGGCGCCGAGTAGATACTTGCCGTGGGACACCACTGCTTTTCCCGACGTCGACGCTTCGGCTCTGTCTTCGGAGCAGGCCGCGGTCGTCGAACTTCTCCGCACCGAACACAGCCGACAGAACCCGGGATCCTTCTATTCCGACGGTGTCGAAGAAGCGTGGTGCGCAAACTTCGTCAGCTGGATCATGCGTGAGGCAGGACAGCCACTGAGCAATCCGAATTCCGGTGGCTGGCGGATCCCCGGTGTATACACGCTGACCGAGTATTACCAAGACGAGGGCAGATTCGAACCGAAGGGATACGTTCCGGCGGTCGGGGACGTCGTGCTCTACGACAACAGCAGTTGGGTAGGTCAGCACACCAACATCGTCGTGGCGATCGACGGAAACACCGCCACCACGGTGGGTGGCAACGAACTCGGAAAGATCCGCGTACATACCGTCGACGTATCCGAGGATTCGGCCGTCGTCGGCTTCGGTCGTCTCGTCGAATAGCCCGCTCAGCCGAGCTGCTTTTTCTGAACCTTGCCCATCGCGTTGCGTGGCAATGAATCTACGACGCGAATCTCCCTCGGCCGCTTGTGAATCGAGAGTTCGTTTGCGACGAGATCGATGAGAGCCGACGGTTCGACGCCGGTACCGACGACGAATGCGACGATGCGCTGACCGAGGTCGTCATCCGGAAGCCCCACGACGGCGACCTCGTCGACGCTCGGGTCACCCAGCAGAACGGTCTCGATCTCACCGGCACCGACGCGATAGCCGCCGGTCTTGATCAGATCGGTGGATGCGCGTCCGACGATGCGATGGAATCCGTCCGGACCGATGACGGCTACGTCGCCGGTGTCGAACCACCCGTCCTCGGTGAAGACCTTCGCCGTCGCCTCCGGGTTGTTCAGGTAGCCGGCGAACAGCATCGGACCGTGTACCTGCAGCGCTCCGATCGACTCGCCGTCGTGTGGGAGCGCCTCCCCCGCCTCGCTCACGATTCGCGTTTCGACGCCATCGACCGGCAGTCCCACGGAGCCGGGCCTACGTTCCCCGTCGGCGCGGGTACTGATGGTGATCAGTGTTTCGCTCATGCCGTAACGCTCGATAGGCGCCTGGCCGGTCAGTTCCTTCAGTTTCTCGAACACCGGTACGGGGAGCGGAGCACTACCGGAGACGAGCAGACGGGCGTGCGCGAGGGCTCTCGCGGACGTCTCGTCGGCGGCGATGCGGGACCACACCGTCGGGACACCGAAATACAGCGTCCCTTTCGCGGCGGCATACAACTCGGGAGTCGGCTTACCGGTGTGCACGAGCGGACTTCCGACGCGCAGCGGACCCAGCATTCCGAGGAGCAGTCCGTGGACATGGAACAGCGGAAGTCCGTGCACCACAGTGTCCCGAGATGTCCAAGCCCATGCCTGCGCTACCGCGTCGATGCCGGCCGCGATCGCTTCCCTCGACAACAGGACGCCTTTCGGCGGGCCGGTCGTACCGGAGGTGTAAAGAATGAAAGCGATGGACGACGGGTGTGGATCGGGGTAGCTGTGCCAGGACCTGGCGTGCTGCCGAACCGGCAGGACCTCGAGGCCCGCCGTGTCTTCGGGCGCTTCGCCGAGCCATGCCTGTGCACCGGAGTCGCGCAGCATGTGTTCGCGTTCGGCATGCCCGGCATCGGGCGGGATCGGCACCACGGTCACACCTGCAATCAGCGCGCCGACTACGGCAAGCACAGTCTTGACGCTGGGAGTCGCCAGAACTGCCAGGCGTTCCGCCCGCGAGATCCGCTCGGCGACCGATGTCGCGGCGCCGAGAATGTCGCCGCGGGAGAGGGAGACACCGCCGATCGTCACAGCGTCGGCAATATCGTGTCCGCGAGCGACGGCGAGTGGATTCAATGATCGGAGCAGCACATGGTTACCGTACATACATGGATGCCGACGGAATCGACACCGGTGACTACGCCGAGTACATGACGGTGCCCGCCGGAGACCTGCAGCCCGGGGTCTATTTGATCGGAACCGATGCCGACCAGGAAATCGCTGACGAGGAAGATCTGGACGACGACCTGGACAACGAGGACGACATCGAGGTCGCGCACATCAGCGACGGTGCTCCTCGGCTGGTCTATTCGGTGCAGTCCGACGACTTCTGGACACGCGTGGAACTCGCAGACCTGCGGGCCGCACAGATCTACGAGGAAGCGAATGCACGCAATCCGTCGGTCAATGCCGCGCCCAAGCGGTTCACCACGGTCGAGGCTTTCGGTAGCAATGAACTGGTCTACATCCTCCGCATCAGGCGCGGTGGTTGGGACATCGCCTGACCCACGCTCGAACTCGGTGAAAGCACCTGTGCCTACACCGAGGACGCGACTGTGCCGATGCCGAGGGCCGCGAGGATTCCTGCACTGATGCGATCGAGCCAGTCGGTCACCTTCGGTCGCCGCAGCAGCACGACGGCGCGCGAGGCCGCGACCGAGAAGACGCCCATGACCAGTGCGGCGACAACCACTTCCACGGCCCCGAGAGTCATGGCTCCGGCGAAGGTGACCACGGTCAGGAACTGGGGAACGACAGCGAGATAGAACAGCCCGACTTTGGGATTGAGTGCGCACGAGAGGACACCGGCACCGAACGCGGACCGAGCCGAGGCCACGACCGGCACCATCGGTTCACCGTCGACCTTCGTCTTCCGGCGCGCCATGAACGCACGTACCCCGAGATACAGCAGGTACAGGCCACCGAGGATCTTGATGATTCGGTACACGGTCGCAGACTGCTCGACGATGGCTGCAAGTCCGACGGCAACCAGCACTGCCCAGAACAAGCCACCGAGCGCGACGCCCATGGCAGCAGCAATTCCGGGTCGCTGCCCTCCGATGCTGTATCGAAGCACGAGAAACGAATCCGGTCCAGGAAGGATCGCCAGTAGGAAGCACACCCCTGCAAAGCTGAGCAACATACTGACGGTCATGAACTGAATGGAAACACCCAGGCCGGACAACGTGCAACCGGATACTCGCGAACCTAGGCCGTCAAACGCTCCGCGGCAGTCCGGATGCGCTCGTCGGTGGCGGTCAGCGCGATACGGACGTGCTGAGATCCGCGAGGTCCGTAGAACTCACCCGGTGCGGCAAGGATGCCTCGCTCGGCGAGCCAATCGATGGTGTCCCGGCAGGGTTCCCCGCGGGTGGCCCAGAGATACAGCCCGGCTTCGGAGTGATCTATTTCGAACCCGGCTGCTTCGACGGCGGAGAGCAGTGTGGTGCGACGGGCACGGTAGCGCTCACGCTGGATGTTCTCGTGCTCGTCGTCGGATAGTGCCGCGGTCATCGCAGCCTGGATCGGCAACGGCATGATCATTCCTGCGTGTTTGCGGACTTCGAGCAGTTCGGTGACCAATTTCTGGTCGCCGACGACGAAGCCGGCGCGATAGCTCGCGAGATTGGATGTCTTGGAAAGTGAGTGCACGGCAAGGAGATTGGTATGGTCGCCGTCGCTGACACGGGGGTCGAGGATCGAGAGCGCCTCGCCTTCCCAGGTCAGGCCGAGGTAGCACTCGTCGGAGACGACCACGGCGTCGCGCTCACGGGCCCACGAGACCACTTTGCGGAGGTGCTCGAGGCCGAGCACCTTGCCGCTCGGGTTCGCAGGAGAGTTCACGAATACGAGCGATGCGCGCTCGGGCCCGAGTCGATTCAAGCCGTCGGCACGAATGATGCGCGTACCTGCAAGGAGGGCTCCGACTTCGTAAGTCGGGTAGGCCAGTTCGGGGATGACCACGAGGTCGCCGTTACCGAGACCGAGAAGGCTCGGTAACCAGGCGATCATTTCCTTGGTGCCGATGGCAGGCAGAACGGCGTCGACACTGATCCCCGTTACGCCGTACCGCCGCGCAAGCGCAGCGACTGCTGCTTCACGCAACGCAAGCGTGCCGACGGTCATCGGGTAACCAGGTATATCGGATACCGACGCCAGCGCTGCACGAATGATCGGTGCAACCGGGTCGACTGGGGTGCCTACCGACAGATCCACGATCCCATCCGGGTGCGACTGCGCCTTGTCTTTCGCGGCAGTCAGTGAGTCCCAGGGGAAGTTGGGCAGGCCGGACGCGACGGAGATACGCGCCAATGTCAGCTCTCACCCATGGGAGGCAAAGCCTTGATGAACGGTGGGTCGAAATCGGTCTTGCCCAGCTTCGCGGCCCCACCGGGTGAACCCAGATCGTCGAAGAAATCGACGTTCGCGCTCACGTAACCACTCCACTGCTCCGGGACGTCGTCCTCGTAGAAGATCGCCTCGACGGGGCAGACCGGTTCGCATGCACCACAGTCGACGCACTCGTCGGGGTGGATGTACAGCATGCGGCCACCTTCGTAAATGCAGTCCACCGGGCATTCTTCGATGCATGCCTTGTCGAGTACATCCACGCACGGTTCCGCAATCGTGTACGTCACTGCTGGTCTCCCTCCCTTTCCAGTAATCGGCACCGAAGCGTTGTTCACTGCTTGCAGTGCCCTGAGAATCCTAGTATCGCGTCGTAGATTTACGACAATCAGCGCAGGGTGTCCTCACTGTGACACTCGGATCATCCGAGAAGCCCCTTCGAGCCTACGTGGCTCGGACTTTCGGCGTTCGCATGAACCCATCCGAGCCCCTGCTTGGCAGCCCGGGACAGCGCCCCACGCTCCCCGACGTAGCTTGCCACGCCACCGACCAGCGGAATCGCGGAGAGCACACGGTAGATTCCACGGCTGTGCGGACGCTTGGCCAACTCGCTCGAGACGTCCCTGAGCACAGCAGCGACGTCCCACATCGCATGCAGTAGCGCAAAGGGCCCGCATTCGCGGCGGGGCGCGGGTGACGTGTCGGGCTCGGAGCCGTCGAGGTCGACCTCACGGCCGCACAGCACGGACGCGAGCATGCTCACGTGTGCCGACCGGTCCGTCACGCCGTTCTCTCTGCCGACGGCAACGAGAACCATCGCCTGATTCGCGAAGCCGAGCAAATCCTGCAACGGCAGCCTGTTGACCAGTACACCGAAGACGCTGGGGAACGCGACGGCCACGGTGTTGAGGGCGCCGATCCGCGCGACCCACCAGTGCGAGCGGGCCTGCGCATCGAGCTCGAGCCATGCTGCGGTCCCGGGGAAGTCGGTGGCGTTCAGGGTCTTCGCCAACGTGTCGAGCACGGTGTCGATGGCGGTGTCTTCGGCGGTCGGTGTTCGAAACGTTCTCGCCTTCAGGCCTACCGGATCACGTTCGGCGAGGATGTCGAGAACAGGGTCGATGATGGCCACGGCCCGATCGAGGGCCGTGACGACTGTGCGATCGTCCATGCTCAGACGAGTCCGACCGCGGGGAACTTGTCGACGAGACCATACGTCGTCGTGCGTTCACGAGCAGGACGACCGATCCCGTTGGCAATCTCGTGGAGCTCGGCGACGGTCTTCTCCGATCCGTTCTGGCTTCCCGCCATCCGCGAGATGGTCTCCTCCATCAACGTGCCGCCGAGGTCGTTCGCGCCCCCGTTGAGCATCGCCTGAGTGCCGGTGATACCGAGCTTGACCCACGAAGTCTGAATGCTGTCGATACGTCCGTGGAGCATGATTCGCGCCAATGCATGCACTGCTCGGTTGTCACGGTTGGTCGGGCCGGGGCGCGACGCTCCGGCGAGATACAGCGGCGAGGACTGGTGCACGAACGGAAGTGGCACGAACTCGGTGAATCCACCTGTCTTGTCCTGAATTCCCTTGAGCACGTTCATATGACCGACCCAATGCGACGGATTGTCGACATGGCCGTACATCATCGTCGAGCTCGATCGCAGGCCTACTTCGTGGGCGGTGGTGACAACTTCGATCCACTCTGCGGCAGGCAACTTGCCCTTCGTCAACACCCAGCGGACCTCGTCGTCGAGGATCTCGGCCGCAGTACCGGGAATGGTGTCCAGTCCCGCGGCACGAAGCTCGACGAGCCAATCGCGAATCGACTGTCCACCTCGCGAAGCCCCGTTGACGATCTCCATCGGCGAGAACGCATGGACGTGCATCGACGGCACCCGTGCTTTCACTGCGCGCACCAGGTCCGCGTAACCGGTGACCGGCAGTTCCGGGTCGATACCGCCCTGCATGCAGACCTCGGTTGCACCGAGCGCGTGTGCCTCCCAGGCGCGGTCCGCCACTTCGGCCGTGGACAGCGTGAACGCATCGGCGTCACCCTTGCGCTGCGCGAAAGCACAGAACCGGCAGCCGGTGTAGCAGATGTTGGTGAAGTTGATGTTCCGGTTGACGACGTAGGTGACGGTCTCGCCGTTGACCTGCCTGCGTAGGTCGTCGGCGAGGGCTGCGACGGCGTCCATTCCGGTCCCCTCGGCCGTCGCGAGCGCCAGGTACTGCTCGTCGGACAGACCCGCGGGATCCTTCTCGGCCGCTCGGAGCGCGGCCACCAGATCCCTGTCGACGCGTTCGAGGCCTGCCAGATCGCGCACTTGCTCCCGGATGGACTCCCAATCCCCGAATGCGTTGTCCAGGTCGCTACGTGTTTCGGTGTTGCGCCCCTCGGTGTCGATCTCGGTGTTCAGATCCACTCGGCCCGAGGACACCCACTCCTCGTCCGGCTCCTGCCACGGAAGCCCCGTCGGGAGGACGCCGTCACGCGCCATGCCGGTCTTCGGATCTGCCAGTGCATTCACGTGCGCGGAGATACGCGGATCGATCCATGGCGCGCCCGCGAGAACGTACTGCGGTTGCGCTGCCGTGCGTTCGGTCAGCGTGTATCCGGCGGCTTCGGACAGCTCGGCCAAGGTGTCGAGATTCGGCCATGGCCGTTCCGGGTTCACGTGATCCGGAGTCAGCGGAGAGACGCCACCCCAGTCGTCGACGCCAGCACCGAGCAACGCCGCGGTCTCTTCGACGGCGACGAGGTTCGGTGGTGCTTGAATACGCATCGACGGACCGAGCAGCACGCGCGTGACCGCGATGGTTGCGAGGAATTCCTCCATGCCTGCGTCGGGCGTATCTCGCATCACGGTGTCGTTCTTGGCGAGGAAGTTCTGCACGATGATCTCTTGCACATGACCGAAGGCCTTGTGCACCTTGCGAATAGCCATGATCGACTCGGCGCGATCGCGGATGGTTTCTCCGATTCCGACGAGGATGCCGGTGGTGAACGGGATGTTGAGGCGTCCTGCATCGGTCAGCGTTCGTAGCCGAACATCGGGATCCTTGTCCGGGCTGCCGTAGTGAGCCTGACCTTTTTCCTCGAACAGTCGGCGGGAGGTCGTCTCGAGCATCATTCCCATCGACGGTGCGACGGGCTTGAGGCGAGAGAGTTCCTGCCAGCTCATGACTCCAGGATTGAGGTGAGGAAGCAATCCGGTTTCTTCGAGAACTCGGATCGACATGGCCCGGACGTAGTCCAACGTGGAGTCGTAACCACGGGAATCGAGCCACTCCTTGGCCTCGGGCCAGCGATCTTCCGGCCGGTCTCCGAGGGTGAACAGTGCTTCTTTGCATCCCAATTCCGCGCCTTTGCGCGCAACCTCGATGATCTCGTCGGGATCCATGAACAGTCCGTGGCCCTCGGCGCGCAACTTCCCCGGCACCGTCACGAACGTGCAGTAATGGCATTTGTCGCGGCACAGGCGAGTGATCGGGATGAACACCTTGCGCGAATACGAGACCGTCTTGGGGCGGCCCGCCGACTCGAGACCCGCATCCCGCACCCGCGACGCCGAAGTGCAGAGGTCCACCAGGTCGTCACCGCGTGCGTGCAGCAGCACCGTGGCTTCGTCGACGTTGAGCGATACCCCGTCGCGGGCGCGCCGTAGAACGCGACGCATTGCGGAGGGGGCGGGGACCTTTTCTGGTTCGGGAGCAGCGGCGGTTACAGGATCAGGCAGCATGGTCACCCGTCGATCATGCGCCACCGACGGGTCGGCGTGCCACCGGCGGTGGTCGGGCGGGGCAGGAGTGGAGCCTGCGGAACGACCAGACCAGGCAGGAGTGGAGCCTGCGGAACGACCAGACCAGGCAGGAGTGGAGCCTGCGGAACGACCAGATTAGGGCAGGAGTGGAGCCTGCGGAACGACCAGATTAGATTGGGGCATGATCACAATGACCGATCCTGCGTGGCGTCCGAGTCCGCGTGCGCGGCAATTGTGGGCCATCAATGCGTCGTTGATGTGGGTTCCGCTGTTCATCGCCCAGCTCGTGTGGGCCGTGATCGAAGGTAAGTGGACGACGTGGCCTCATGCGGCGGTCTTCGTCGTGTCGGTCGTGTTCGCTGCCGTTCATATCGTCGTCGTCCCGGTGTGGCGGTATCGCGTGCATCGTTGGGAGATCAGTGACACGGCGGTGTACACGCTGACCGGCTGGTTCGATCAGGAACGACGCATTGCACCGATCTCGCGGGTGCAGACGGTCGATACCGAGCGTGGGCCGATCGACCGCATGCTGGGTTTGTCCACGGTCACTGTCACCACTGCGTCCTCGGCGGGCGCGGTCAAGATCACGGCTTTGGACAAGGAGGTGGCTGATCGTACCGTCGCTCAGCTCACCGAGATCGCGGGTAGAACGTTGGGCGACGCGACGTGAGCACCGACACCGAACTTCTGGTCGCCGAGGAGCAGCAACCGTGGCTGCGTCTGGACAAGCGGATGCTGTTGGTTCATCCGGTCAACGAGGCGGTCAAGGTCCTGCCGGTATTGTTCGTGTCTTTCGTGATCGGCAGTCGGAGTGGTAACCACCTGTGGGGTTTGATCATTGTGACCCTGGTGGTGCTGTTCGCGTTACTGCGCTGGTTCACCACCAGTTATCGGATCGGCCCGGTGCATGTGCAACTGCGCACCGGGGTGTTTCAGAAGAAGCTGCTGTCCGTGCCGCGCAGCCGAATTCGCTCGGTCGACGTCGAAGCGGGCGTCATGCATCGGCTTCTCGGTCTGTCGATCTTGCGGATCGGCACCGGGCAGCAGGCGGGTAAGGGTGAGAAATTCGAATTGAACGCCCTCGATTCGAGGGTGGTCCCCGCGTTGCGCGATCAGCTGTTGCACCGAGCCGAGCGGGGGCCCGATGCACTCAGGAAGGAGCCTCCCGCGGCAACCGAGATTGCGCACTGGAAGTCCGAGTGGGTCCGGTATGCACCGTTCTCGTTCACCGGTGTCGTGGCCATCGCGGCGGCGGTCGGGGTGCTCTTCCAATACGGATTCGGTGAGCGGGTCGCAAATTCTTCCCTCGTCTCCAGCAGTATCGACTCCGCGGAGCGTTTCGGTATCGCCCTGGTGATCGGCCTAGGACTGCTGATACTGCTGATCGTCGCCAGTCTCTTCGCATGCGCGCGCTACCTGATCGCGTACGGCAATCTGACCGTCACCGATGACGGCGCGCGCCTGCACGTCAACCACGGACTCCTCAAGACTCGTTCGACGACGCTCGACCGAAAACGCCTTCGTGGCACCTCACTGTCCGAACCTCTGCTGCTGCGGATCGCCAAAGGCGCGAAGCTCGACGCGATCATGACGGGTGTCAGCGCGGAGAAGAAGGAATCGTCACTGCTGTTACCGCAAGCACCCGCACGCGAAGCGCTCCGCATGATGACGGTGGTGCTCGGTGACGCCGGGCTGCACGAGAACGCGCAGAAACCGCTGACGCCGCACGGACCGGCAGCCAAACGTCGCAGATACACCCGAGCAGTGGTCCCCGTACTCGTTGTCGCTGCCGGGCTCGCGATCGCCGAAGCCCTCGGTGCTCCGATCCCGACAACCGTGTGGATTGTCATGGTGCTGGTGCTGCTCGGAGCGGTATTCGTCGCACAGGATCGATATCGAGGCCTCGGCCACGCAGTGTTGCCGGGCTGGTTGATCACCCGCCACGGTTCTCTCGACCGCACCCGGCACTCGCTCGAGGCCGCCGGGATCATCGGATGGACGGTCGAACAAACATTCTTCCAACGGCGCGCCGGTGTCGCGACAATCGTCGCGGCCACACCAGCAGGCGTCGGACACTACGAAGTTCTCGACATTCCCGCAGACCAGGCATGGACCCTCATCGAAGCCGTCACCCCCGGAGCCGGTGACAAATGGGCCCGCTGAACACTCCTGCTCCCCCCTGTCATTCCGCAGGCTCCACTCCTGCCACCATCGCCGAACTCGACCTGGCCGTCAGCGCCTGCCGAGCTTGCCCCAGGCTGGTCGCCTGGCGGGAGAAAGTAGCGACCGAGAAACGAGCCGCGTTTCGGGACGAAACCTACTGGGGCAAAGCGGTTCCAGGGTTCGGCCCCGCGGATGCGTCGGTTCTGATCGTCGGCCTCGCACCCGCCGCACACGGGGGTAATCGCACCGGGCGCATGTTCACCGGGGACCGCAGCGGTGACTTTCTCTACGCGGCACTGCATGCCGTTGGGCTTGCCAATCAGCCGACGGCCACTCACATCGGTGACGGCCTGACGCTGCGCGGGGTCAGAATCACTGCGCCGGTTCATTGCGCTCCACCGGACAACAAGCCGACCGTCACCGAGCGTGATCGTTGTCGCACGTGGCTCGACATCGAATTGAGCTTGCTGAAGCCGACACTGAAATCGGTGATCGTGCTCGGCGGATTCGGTTGGCAGGCCCTACTACCTGTGCTGGCAGCGAACGGTTGGGACATTCCCCGTCCACGCCCGAAATTCGGCCATGGCGTCGAGGTCGATCTGGGGTCGATCCGGTTGTTCGGCAGCTATCACGTCAGTCAGCAGAACACGTTCACCGGGCGGTTGACTCCGAAGATGATCGAGGATGTGCTGCAGGCGGCCGGCTCCCATGCGGGCCTGATGTGAGCGCCGTCAGCCTCCAGGTGAACAGCAGAACTCCGGACGGTGCAATACCTGCCACCAGCAACAATGCCGTCCGCCAATCGGAAAGCAACAGCACATCGCCGCCGGGGCCGCCGAACATGCAGATCAGCACTGCGACACCCCAAGCGATCAGCGGCGACGCGATGGCGAGGGGTCGTTCTGCCACTTTGCGCGCGGCGTAGAGAAGCATGACGTTGGCGATTCCCGCCAGCAGTGCGCTGACTGGAAAGGGCACCGGCCCGAGGTAGGCCGGGAGGAAGAATACGGACAGTACGCCGCAGAGAAAGCCGTCGAAAATCAGTACTGCGAGCGTTGTCCTCGATACGAGGACGACAGCATTGGATGCGGCCTTCGAGATCATGTTGCCAATACTGGCGTACTCCCCGCGGTCAGGAGACCGGCGGGTATCCCAAAGCGGTCAGCAGGTTGCTCAGCGCGGACGCGAGATCGGTGAGACCGGACTGATACAACATCTCCTGACGGGGGAAATCAGGTATCAACGAATTGACGAACGCAACGATGGCGTCCTGCACGACCCAGTTGTACATTTTGTGTATTCCCCTGCTCGGCCGACCGCACTGAAGAAGATCTAGTGATCCAGATCATATTCCACTACGCCTGCGAACAGGTCGCTTTCTCTACCCGACGCGTCGAGCTCTCCCCGATCGCCTCGAACGAGAACGAATTGTTCCTCGACCAGGATCGGTTGCGCGATGTTGTTCGACAAGGCGTACTCGGTGCCCGAAGGCGCGACGGTCACCTGGGTGGCGTGTGCCTCGAGGGCCGCGCGTTTGCTGCCGAGAACGCCGCTGACGTCGAGCGAGGTGGTGATGGTCGCCTCGGGCACACTGGGCAGTTCACCGGGCTCGGGCATTCGCCAGCCGTCGGGAATGTCCGCGATCGAATCCAATCCACGCGCCAGCTGTTTCTCGCCGGTGACAGTCCAGTAGAGCTTCTGCGGTCCCCACGGTGCACCCACTTCCGGGTAGCGGTCACTGTCTGCGATATCGACAGCCTCCGTCACCAACGAATGCACTTGTTGATGGTCGGGATGTCCGTACCCACCCTCCGGGTCGTAGGCGACGACGACATGAGGCCGAACCGTGCGGATGACCGAGAGTAGTGCCGACAGAGCCTCGTCACGATCGGCGTTGACGAACGCCCGCGGATTCAGAGCCGCCGGGGTACCCGCCATGCCGGAGTCTCGCCACCGTCCGGCGCCGCCCAGGAATGTCGGACTCTGGGCACCGAGAACTGCCAGCGCCCTGTGCAATTCGTGAATTCGGTATCCACCGAGCTGATCGGCTCGGTCTGCGACGAGGCCTGCCCACCGGTCACCGATGACTTCGCCTTCTTCGCCGAGTGAGCACGTGAGGACCGTAACCTCGAAACCTGCTCGAGCGTAGTGGGCGATAGTTCCACCGGTGGTGATGGTTTCGTCATCCGGATGCGCATGAACGAGAAGAAGTCTCACTTGGTCTTGGTCCTCATCCACTGCGCAGCGTCACCGAAGATGCCTACCTCGATCGGTCCTGCCAACGACACACCTTCGACACCGGTGCCGACGGCGACAACGGACGAATCCTGCATGATCGGAAGAACTGCGGACAACGCCCACAATTTCGGCTCCGCTTCCGCGACCAACTGGTCCGCCGGAAGTTCGCCGCGCAGAGCCAGATTCACCGAATTCTGCAACTCCGGTACACATAAACCGGAGAGGTTGCTCGGCGGACGCGCCTTGGCCTCGTCGGTGACACCCGGCTGAGTAGGGGCCGGAGCCGGTGCGCACCCGAATCTCGACGCCATCACCGTCGCGGGATCGTTTCCTACACTTGTCCATCCGACCAAGGCGTCGACCCCGCCGCCTACGAGTGCCGTGCTGTACAACTCTTCGGGTGGCAGCGGGGTCACCGACGCATCGATGCCCACGCCTGACAGTTGGTCGGCAACAGTGTTCGCGACGGCGAGCGAGGTGGAATCATCCTCTACTGCTCCGATGACGAATTCGACTGGCACTCCGTCCTTTTCGAGCGCCCCATCCAGACCTGGCACGAAGCCGGCTCCGGCGAGTAGTGCGAGCGCACTCTGGCGATCGATCGGGGCGGGAGCAGTTGGGGCATAACCGGGGTCCGATGGGCTCGACAGTTGCGCGCGCGCTGGGTGATCGGCCGAACCCGTCCCTGCGGCAACCGTCGACAGCAGTGCCGGATCGAGAAGGCCGAAGATCCCCGCTCGCACGTTTGGATCCGACAGCATCGCGGTTCGGCCGTTGAGGGTCAGATCGAGAACGCGTGGCTGAAATCTGACGTCGGTGCGAACCCCTGGTATCGCCGCCAGCTGCGCCCTAGTAGCGGTACTTGCCCGAACCTGGGCTACCTGAGCGTCTTTCGACCGAAGCGAGTCGGCCAACTGGGCAGAAGTACCACCTCGACGAAGCAGAATTCGGTCAGGCTTCGCCGGTTCGTCCCAGAATCGATCGTTGCGTTCGAGAAGGATTTCGTCGCGTCCTTCGTCGATCGACTTGACACTGAACTGACCGCCGGAGACCGGCACATTGTCGACGAGGCCGGTTTCGAAGCCACCGGGGGAATCTTTGAGTAGATGACTCGGGAGCAAATCGGAGAAGAGCCGTCGCCAGTTCTGATACGGCTCGGCGAATGTCACGGCGACGCTCTTGCCGCCACCGGAGGAGGCAACGTTGTCGATGAGGCCGTAGCCAGCCGGGTCGATGACTCCGGGTTGCGAGATCATCTGTTGCCAGAGGTACCGGAAGTCCTCGGCGGCGATCGGCGCACTGTCGGACCATTGGGCTTCGTTGCGGAGCTGATAGGTGACCGTGAATGGATTCTGCGACGTCACCTCCGCCGACAACAACAGCGAAGGGTCCTGGAGCCACACGGTCACCGCGGGGTTCGACGGATCGGTGGCCGGCCGAAACGGACTCGGTAGGACGAGCGCGCTCACCGCGGAGTTGGCAGGCGACTGGTCCGACAAAAGATGAGGATTGAATCCGATGCCGACATCATCGATCGCGACGACAACGGGATCTCCGGTCTCGACGGGAACCTCCGTCGTCGTGATGACGGGTGTCGGTTCGCTCTCGACCGGAGGCGGCGGGTTGGCGGTGCATGCTGAGAGAACCAGAGTGGGCAGAACCAATGCGATGGTTCCGATGCCCAGGGGGCGCGCTCGCCGCAAATGCATCTCCTTCGTCGTAGCCCGTGTATGCGCAGTCTCCTGTCGAACCGACTGCGCATACACGGGCGTCCAGCGCGATGTACGAAAGCTACCGCTCTTTACAGAGCAGCCTTGTCACGCGACTTGCTGCGCGAACGCTCACGAGCGCGCTCGTTGGAATCGAGGTGCACCTTACGGACGCGAACGACCTCGGGGGTCACTTCGACGCACTCGTCGACTGCACAGAACTCCATGGCCATTTCCAGGTCCATCTTCTTCGGCTTGGCCAGAGTCTCCATGACGTCGGCCGAAGACTGACGCATGTTGGTCAGCTTCTTCTCACGCGTGACGTTGATATCGAGGTCTTCCTGACGCGGGTTGATGCCCACGACCATGCCCTCGTAGGTATCGACACCCGGCTCGACGAAGAACGTGCCTCGGTCTGCCAACTGGATCATGGCGAACGGAGTGACGCTGCCGGCGCGGTCGGAGACGAGCGAACCGGTGTGGCGTGCGCGAATCTCCCCTGCCCATGGTCCGTAACCGTGGAAAACAGCGTTGGCGATACCGGTGCCACGCGTGTCGGTGAGGAAGTCGGTGCGGAAACCGATGAGGCCACGCGAGGGAACGATGAACTCCATACGAACCCAGCCTGCGCCGTGGTTCGTCATCTGCACCATCTTGCCCTTGCGTGCGGCGAGCAGCTGAGTGACACCGCCGAGGTATTCCTCCGGGGAGTCGACGGTCAGTTCTTCGAACGGCTCGTGAACCTTGCCGTCGACCAGGCGGGTGACCACCTGGGGCTTGCCGACGGTCAGCTCGAAGCCTTCACGACGCATCTGCTCGACGAGGATGGCGAGGGCCAACTCACCACGGCCCTGGACCTCCCAGGCATCGGGACGGCCGATGTCGAGAACCTTCAGCGAGACGTTACCGACGAGTTCCTGATCGAGACGGCTCTTGACCATGCGCGAGGTCAGCTTGTGACCGCTTACGCGGCCGACGAGCGGGCTCGTGTTGGTGCCGATGGTGACCGAGATCGCCGGCTGGTCGACCGTGATCCGCGGCAAGGCGACAGGGTTCTCGAGGTCGGCGAGGGTGTCACCGATCATGATGTCCGGGAAGCCTGCAACGGCGACGATGTCACCTGCAACACCCTTCTCACCCGGTACGCGCTCCACACCGATGGTGTTGAGCAGCTCGGTGATCTTCGTCTTCTGGACGACGGGCTCGCCGTCGATCTCACGCATCCAGCTCACGGTCTGGCCCTTGCTGAGCTGGCCGTTGTGGATGCGAACCAGAGCGAGGCGACCCAAGAAAGCGGAAGCATCGAGGTTGGTGACGTGTGCCTGCAGAGGTGCGTCGACGCTTCCCTTGGGAGCAGGAACGTAGCTGAGCAGGACCTCGAACAGTTCGTCGAGGTTCTCCGCATCAGGAGCGTTGCCGTTCTCGGGCTGAACCTTCGATGCCTTGCCCTCACGGCCGGAGGCGTAGAGGACAGGAAGGTCGAGGGCGAGCTCAGCAGCCTCGGAGGCTTCGTCGTCGAGGTCGGAAGCGAGATCGAGAAGCAGGTCGTGACTCTCGGAGACGACCTCTTCGATTCGTGCGTCGGGTCGATCGGTCTTGTTCACGACCAAGATGACGGGCAGCGACGCAGCGAGCGCCTTGCGCAGCACGAAGCGGGTCTGCGGTAGCGGACCCTCGGATGCATCGACGAGAAGGACGACGCCGTCGACCATGGACAGGCCGCGTTCGACCTCGCCACCGAAGTCGGCGTGCCCGGGGGTGTCGATGACGTTGATGACGGTCATGGTGCCGTCGGGGTTACGTCGGTGAACGGCCGTGTTCTTGGCCAGAATCGTGATGCCCTTTTCCCTCTCGAGGTCACCCGAGTCCATCACGCGATCGATCGCTTCGGCGCGTTCCTCGAACGCTCCCGACTGCCGGAGCATGGCGTCGACCAGGGTGGTCTTGCCATGGTCGACGTGTGCAACGATGGCTACGTTGCGAAAAGTGGTGGTGCTGTCGATGTTATCTGCACTGCTTGGGGCGCTCACGCGAAAGGTTCTCCTGGGTTGAATGCGGGCTCTTGTTCGCTAGCGGGCTTATGACGCTAGAGAAGCGCGCTGCACCGCGAGAATCTCGCGACTGAACAAGTTTACCCGCTACCCCAGGGTGACCTGCGACACGCAGTACCCTTTTCCACAAGTTCACCTTGAAATGCGAGATTTTCGGAGACGTTCACATGGGCAAGATCAAGGCCAAGAAGGTGTCGGGTCTCAAGCCCAAGAAAAAATGTTGCCGCAAGAAGACGCGCTGCATCAAGTGCCCCGTGGTGATCATGAGGATGAAGAAACTCGAAGATCAGGGCGTCTCCGGTAAGGACCTGAAAAAGGGCCTGAAGAAGGCCCGCTCTACCTGAGCATCAGTGCAAGTTCGGTTACCCATTCGCGGTCCGCATCGACCAGATCCATCTCGCGCAGGCCGGCGGCGTCGACCCACCGCAGATCTGAATGATCAAGTGGGGCAGGCGATCCCGCGACCAGCTCGACGCGATAGGCGCGCAGAATTCGCCCGGCTCCGATGGGGACATCGCCGGCCAGCTGCGCACCGACAGCGGTGTCGACGCCGAGTTCCTCGTGTAGTTCACGCATCAACGCCTGAACGTCGCTTTCGCCGGATTCGACCTTTCCTCCCGGCAGCTCCCACAGGCCCGCGAGCTCCGGTGGACGTGCTCGCTGAGCGAGTAGGAGTAGCCCGTCGGCGACGATGGCACCAGCCACCACGACGGCAGAAGTGGTGATGTCAGGGGCGGAACCAGCTGATTTTTCGGCGTCGGTCATGCCAGGATCGTTTCCATGAGTGAACTACTGTCCAACGCCGAGATCGACGACGCAATGAGCAGTCTGCCGGAGTGGAGTCTCGATGGATCCTCGATCACCCGAACGGTCGAATTGCCGACGTTTCCGGCGGCGATCCAGTTCGTGTCACGGGTGGCGACTGCTGCCGAGGCTGCGGGGCACCATCCTGACATCGATATCCGATGGCGAAAGTTGACCTTCACGCTGTCCACGCACTCCGAGGGCGGGCTCACCTCGAAGGACGTGGATCTGGCTCGCGAGATCGAGAATCTGCTGATTCGAGATTGACCCGTCGTCGTCTCAGATAGATAGCCAGGATGTACACGAGGAGTGCTCCGAGTACGTCGACGGTTCCGAGCCAGGCGAGTATCCCTGGGCGGGATACGAGCCAGATCGATTCCTGGAAGAAGCTGAGGATCCAAGGGATGCCGATGACGCTGGTGACCAGCCAGTATCCGGCCACGATCCGGGTGAACAATGCATCGCGGTCCGGCCCGTGTACGAGCCACACGAGCAGCGGCATCACCCATACCCAGTGGTGTGACCACGAGATGGGTGAGATGAGCAGTCCCAACAGTTGAACGACGAGGAGGATGCCGAGTCGATCGTCGCGCCGTAGCGAGCGCCATGCAGCAACTGCGAGAGCGGAGACTACGAGGACGCCGCCCATCCACAACGGCCCGGATTCGATGTCGTGTCCGGCGATCCTGCTCATTGCTCCGCGCAGCGACTGGTTCCACACCGAGCCGACCGGCCCGATTCGATCGGCGTCACCGAGCAGAGTGGTGAAGTAGGTCCCTGCTTGATGGCCGAGAACCAGATAACTGAGCGCGACGGTGGCAGCGAAGGCGACGGCCGAGAAGATCGCTGCCTTCCAACGCTTCGTGGCCAGGAAGTAGAGCCCGGTTATCGCCGGCGTGAGCTTGATTCCTGCGACGAAACCGATGAGTCCACCTGCCACCCACCAACGCGTACTGCGGATCGCCACGACCGCGCCCAGGGCGAGGAAGACGTTGACCTGTCCGTAGTCGAGAGTGGTGCGCACGGGTTCGGTCCACAGGGCCAGCGCTGTCCATGCCATGGCAATGCGGGTCCAGCGTGAAGTGCCTGCCACGTCGTCACCGAGCATCAGTCCGAGGCTGAGCTTGATGAGCAGGAACATCGCTGCCATCGTCGCCAACTGCCAGGCGATTCCGACGACGGTGAACGGCAGATAGTGCAGTGGAAAGAAGACCAACGCTGCGAACGGCGGATAGGTGAACGGAAGCGGAAAGTCGGGAGTCTTCACCGAGTAGGTGAAGTTGTAGAGATCGTCTTTCAGCAATGCTGCCGAACCGTCCACGTAGACGTGCAGGTCGACGAGGTTCATCCCATTGGGCGTGGCGAAGGCCCAGGCGAGACGGGCCAGGACCGACAGCGCAAGCAGGAAGGGGGCGTATCGAACCAGTCGGTTCACCTGTTGTCTCTCGCTCCCGCTCGGTGCTGTTCGGTCGTCTCGGTTCGAGATCGACAGCCGAGCTTATAGGGAGCCCGATCGGGCTTCTTATAGGGAACCCGATCAGGCTTCGCGCACGCGGTTCACAGAATTTGTGGACGATCATCATGGATGTTCACAAATAACATTTGCATCACCAATCACACTATTCACTTCTGTAACACGCTAATGTCCGTGGACGGTCAATGCCGAGTCGCGCCCGTACAAAGTCGGACAACGCCCGAGAGTACCGGCTGTACAAGCAAGGGTCGGATACATAGAGTGACCCCTCGAGCCAACAACCGCTTCATGGCCCGTTTTACGATCAGGATGGGGAAAATCAAGTGCTTCGTACCGGGGTAACACGCAAAGTCGTCACTGTTGCGGCGGTGGCATGCGCCGCTGCGCTCGCGCTGCCGACCTTTGCTTCTGCAGAGCCAGCACCGCCTGCAGCCGAGCTGCCTCCTATGTTCCTCCCCGCTCCGGACCAGCCACTACCGGACTACGCGCAGATCGAAGCACTTGCGTCTTTCGCCCCCGCCATCATGGGTGCCGCCGCAGGTCCGACCGACGTCGCAGCGGGCCCGCAAGGCGATCTCCTCGCCCAGGCACGTCAGCTGCTGGACAATCCCGCCATTCCTGAGACGGTGAAAGCCACTCTTACACGGGTCATCACGTTCCTCGACGGATCCGGTGGCGGCGGACCCGAACTGCCTCCGTCCGACGGGCCGGTCATCGCGCAGTTCCTCTACCCGACCATCGGTAAGGGCTGCATCTCGGACAAGGCAGATTCCATCGGCACCGCGCTGGCCGTACCCGGCCCCGCAACGCTTCCGCCTCCCGGACCTGCTGCAGGTCACGCCGGCTTCGTTTTCACCGCCCTCGGCACAGCACCTCTTGCAGCTCAGCAGGAGTCACCGTTCACCGTGACGTGGCTCAATCTCGACAACCGTCGCACCGGGACCCAGGAGTTGACCGGAGCGTCGGCCATCAACCCGGGCGGCCCTGCCACGATCTCCGGTATTGCTGATACCGGACCGGGACGCGTCCTCGCAGTCGCATCCGGTTCCATCACGACGAAGTCCGTCGAAGATCCCGCTGCACCGGCGCGGACCTGCGGATTCCTTCCCACGATCGGTACCTTCTACGTAGCCTGATCATCATGTGAGTAGGGTCTGCTCGTGAGCAGACCTCTCGCATTCGTTGCGATTACCTATGCATTCGCGGTAGCGATGATCGGCACCACGATGCCGACGCCGGTCTACTCGCTGTACCAGGCCGAGTTCGGATTCTCCGTTTTCGTCGTAACCATAATTTTTGCTGCCTATGCGCTGGGAGTGCTCACTGCACTCCTGGCGTTCGGTCGTTGGTCGGACTCACTGGGTCGTCGCCCGATGCTGCTTGCCGGAATCGCATTCGGCATCGTCAGTGCGCTGGTGTTCATTTTCGCCGGATCGCTCACCGCTCTGTTGATCGGACGGGTGCTCTCTGGACTATCGGCGGGCATATTCGTCGGAACTGCCACCGTGACATTGGTGGAATTGGTGCCGGACAAGTGGCGCGCACACGCACCGGCGATCGCGACGGCGGCGAACATCGGCGGACTCGGTCTCGGGCCACTACTTGCCGGTGTACTGGTTCAGTATCTGCCGCACCCGATGCAGCTGACGTTCATCGTCGATATCGGTTTGCTGATCCTCGCGGCGGTCGCGGTGTACCTCTCCCCCGAGACGGTGAAAGTTGCCCGCGGAGCCAGACCACACCTGCAGAGACTGTCGATTCCGGCGCCTCTCCGCGGCACGTTTCTCCGAGCATCGATTGCCGGCTTCGCCGGATTCGCTGTGCTGGGCCTGTTCACCGGCGTCTCGCCGGGCTTCATGTCCAGCGTCCTCGGCATCGACGACCACGCTGTGACCGGCGCTGTCGTCTTCCTGCTGTTCGCCTCGTCCGCGGCCGCTCAGATCGGGCTCCGCGCCCTGGATACGTCGTTCGCGCTGCGGGCAGGGTGCGTCGTACTGTTCGCCGGCGTCGCTGTACTCGCGATCTCACTGCTGACGGCGTCGCTGCCCCTGCTGATTCTGAGCGCTGTGGTGAGCGGAGTCGGACAGGGAGTGACGTTCAGCAAGGGAATGGCGACGGTGACCGCAGAGCTACCGGTGGATCGACGCGCCGAAGTGACGTCGACATTCTTCGTCGTTCTGTACATCGCCATCTCGGTGCCCGTGATCGGAGCAGGAGCAGCCGCGAATGCCTGGGGCCTCGTCACCGCTGGTGTGGTCTTCTCCTGCGCAGTCGCCGCGCTCGCGGCCATTGCATTCCTGCTACTGGTACGCGAATCTCATGGACGAGACTCGCATCAAGAAGCGAAGGAATCCGACAGGAACTGATAGATGTATCCGGCGATCGTATAAATTACATCGATGAGATTCATATCGTCTTTCTTTTGCGAATCAAGCTAGGGACCATTGGCCGTAATCGGGCTTGAGAATTACATTGATGTCGACGGCGATGCCGTCGACCTTTCCTTTGTCGATCTGCACTTGATGTAGATGCGCGGCAGGATGTCGGAAGCCTTTCGGAGTGCCCCAATTGTGCTGCCAATACCACTGTCCGAGCCCGGCAATGGACGCCAATTCGATGGTCGGTGAATTGGCGTAGATCCCGGTGTTCTCGGCTCCGACGACAGATTGCCAACCAAGGATGTACGGCGCGATCATCGTGGCGAACTCGACTGCGGTGGGATTGTCGTCGATCGAAGCGTAGATAGGCCGGTTCTGGGGTCCACCGGCGGCTCGATGCAGTTCCAGACCCCGGTTCGCATGCTTGACCCCGGCCGCGTATCCGCCTCTCCAATCGGACGTTGCGCCCTTGCCGAACTGATAGTTGGACACCACTTCCAACCCTGCGTCGGTCAGCGCATCGGCCTCGTCGCGCTTCATCGGCTTGCCGAGCATCCATTCGGCACCGGGTCTGCGATCGGAAACATAGCGAACGGCCCCTTGGTGACCTGCCGCTTTGATCGCCTCCGGCGAGGGGACCCCGCCCGAGTAGTCGACAAGCGTGCCCAACCCGTCGGCGTGCGCGGCAGTACGGGCGCCCAACGTCGCCAATCCGACGGCAGTAACCGACCCCACCGCCGCGTATTTGAACAGCTCGCGTCGTGAAACGTGCACTTCAAGCCCCCCACGTAGATAGGTCGATTCGGCGTGTCGCACGGCTGATCAATTAGCGCGCTGCTACATTTTTCTGTTTTCGTATTGCACCACACTCACTCCAGTACCGCTAGTCACTTCAGACTCCACAGTCCCATTTGTCTCTCTCTGCACGGACGCGCGAGCACGTACCTTCGCCGGCCCACGCGGGCACAACCTACTGTGGAGTCATCGGTTCAGGACCATCGAAGGAGAGATTTTCATGGGCGTAACGCTTTCCAAGGGCGGAAATGTGTCGCTGACCAAGGAGGCCCCCAACCTCACGGCAGTATCGGTCGGTCTGGGGTGGGATGTCCGCGACACCACGGGAGGCGACTTCGACCTGGACGCAAGCGCGATCGGTCTGGACTCGAACAAGAAGTCGGTCGACGATCTGTTCTTCGTGTTCTACAACAATCTCCGTTCACCGGACGGTGCCATCGAGCACACCGGCGACAACCGAACCGGCGAGGGCGAGGGCGACGACGAGAGCATCAACATCGACCTCGTGGCACTCTCGCCGAAAGTCGAATCGATCGTGTTCCCGGTCTCGATCCACGACGCCGATTCTCTGGGCCAGAATTTCGGCCAAGTCGTCAATGCATTCATCAGGGTTGTCGATCGCGCCGACAATCGTGAGCTGGCTCGCTTCGATCTCAGCGAGGACGCGTCGACCGAAACCGCCATGGTGTTCGGGGAGTTGTACCGAAGAGGTCAGGAATGGAAATTCCGGGCAATCGGACAGGGTTATGCATCCGGTTTGACCGGCATTGTTCGCGACTACGGAATCAATGTCGGTTAGCTGATTCGCGGAAATCTTCGGTCTGCGGCGGGTATCGATTGAATAACCGAGGACCTCTGGGCTTGAGAATTTATGTGCGAGTGTGGTCGGATCACCACATTCGTAACATTGGTTTCATCAGTCACAGGAGCAACACATGTCGTCTCGGTTCGGTCGAATAGCTGGAACAGTCGCACTCTCCTGCGCAGCTTTGCTTGCGCTGCCCGCCACCGCGACGGCAGACCAGGCACCAATGGATCCACTATCGCAGGCAGTAACGGCGCTCCAGCAGCAGGGCGCCTCGGCTACCGATCCTGCGCTGGCCGCAGCGACCGCGATCTCGGGAGCCCGCACTGCGGTGGCCGACGACGTCGACGCCAACCCCCTTGCGGCTCTCGACGCTGCCAACAAGATCCTTACCGAACTCGGTATCACGCCGTTCTTCTACCCGACAGCGGCCATCAATTGCGCTTCGGTTCCGGGCGTACCCTTCGGCATCTCTCCCGCAGTAGCGGGAGCAGCGGGAGGGCCTTGGCCGAATGCGAAGGCACCACTACTTCCCCCACTCAACGCTGTGGAGAAGGGCGAGACGATGTTCGCCTTCCTCCCGGCAGGCATCGTCGATGACTCGGCGAACAAGGCGGGCATGCAGGTGGCGTGGTTCAACGTCAACACCTTGAAGGGCGGATTCGCCGACATGGGCGGAGCCACTACGACATTCGTCGATTCGATACTCGACAATGCCAAGCTCGACCCCATCACTACCGAGTTGGTACGTGGAGCGTTGACCACTGCTATCGCCAAGTTGCCGGCCGCCGGGGCGCGCCTCGCACCGGTGGAAACCGGCTCGGGCACCGTTCTCGCAGCCGTGTTCGGCAATGTAGAACACAAGACTGCCGATGGCGTCAACAACTGCTTCTACTTCCCGACCGTGGGCTTGGTGAACGTCGGCTGACGCTCTTTCCCCCGATCGGATCGTGAACCGAAAAAATGCGGCGCCGCTCTTGCGGCGCCGCATTTTTTCTCCACGAGTCCTGTTACGAATACCCCTGGGGTGGAGTCGAAGTCAGGCGAGGCTCAGTCACAACCGGCCGACGCTGCGCAGGCCTGCGACCGTGGCATCGAGCGTATCGAGAGACCCGCGGTAGTGCACTCCCAGATCTTTCTCGCTCGGTGAATCGTCGGAGGGCGGCATCTGCGTGTAGTACTGCATCGCGGCCTCGGAAATCGGTGAACGAGATACGGGGGTCTCGATCGGTGACACCGAATCGACGATGTCGGATGCTCGTCCCAGCAATCGCAACGCAACGTCGGGAACGGGGACCGGGAGGACTGTAGTACCCGTGATCTTCCGCAGCATCTCGGCAATCGACCCGATCGGTATCCGCTTCCCACCCACCATGTAGCGGCGCGGCCCACGCCCGGGTTCGAGCAAAGCCGCATGCACCGCCGCGAGATCACGGACGTCGACGACAGTCCAGGCTGCACTGCGTCCCGGCAGCATTCGCATTTTCAGGGCTGATTCGACGCCGTCTGCGGCTTCACCGAACTGGTCACCTGCGGGAGGTCCGAGCACCATGCCGGGGTAAGTGATGACGACCGGCGCACCGCCGTCTTGCATTCCGCGTGCATAGAGGTCGACCTGGGACTTGGTGCGTCCGTATGCATCGGTTCCACCGACGACCGGAAGATCGGCGCGAAGCATTTCCAACCCCGGACGAAACAGGGCCGTGAAGCTCGAGACGTGCACGATCGGGTCCAAGCCGAGAGCGGCGGCAGTTCCGAGCACGTTCTCGGCACCCAGCATGTTCGTCGCGATCATCTCTTCGGCGCGAGATGGATCGGTGGCGACGACGGCTGCGGCATGAACGACACTGTCGCAGCCATCCATAGCCCGCGAGATCGAGTCGGCGTCGGTGATGTCCCCGAGGCGGAAGTCACTGACGTCCAGACCTATCTGGGCTGCGCTCGTCTGCAATCTGTCGGGATTTCTGACCAGGAAACGAACTTCGTGTCCGGCGTCGACGGCTGCCTTCGCGGTCCATGCCCCGACGAAACCGGTACCGCCGGTGACGAGCACCCGCATCAGCTCTCCTTTGTTCGTGTTTGTGCTGCATCGAGAAGCTCTGCGAGCGACTCGCCCATCGCGTCGGCGAGCCGATCCAAATCCGGTGTTTGTTCGCGGTCCGCGATCAGACCGATGTCGAGGCGCCCGTCACCGGACATGACGGTGATATTGAGACCAGCACCGTGCAATATCGGTCCTAGAGGAAACATTCCGGTCACCTTGGCCCCGAGGAAATACAACGGCATCGGTGGACCGGGGACATTCGACATCACCAAGTTGTGCACAACGGGGTGATGCTGGGCGAGATCGAGAGCCGCGTAGGCGCGCATGGCGGCGGCAAATGTTGCTGGAGAGGCAAATTGGGCCCAGTCCTGCAACAGAGTCGCACCGATTTCCCTGTTGTGCTCCTTGCCGACCTCATGGCTCGCAGAGATAGCGAGCAATCGTTCGACCGGGTCGTCGATGTCGGTGGCCAGCGATGCGAACATTGCCGATACCTGGTTGGTCCCCGGTCTGCTGCTCTTCTCGTGTACCGACACCGGGACGACGGCGATGAGCGACTCTTCCGGCAGACCATCGGATTTTTCGAGGTAGATACGAATCGCACCCGCACACATTGCCAGCACGACGTCGTTCACCTTGGCGTCGAATGCGTTCTTGATTTCCTTGACGTCGGAGAGCTTCAGTTGCTCGAAGGCAACGCTGCGGTGCCGACTCAGTGTGCCGTTGAACTGCGTTCGCGGCGCCACGAACGGCGGCGGCATGGCACGCCCGCTTCTAGCTCGCCCGATCCACCCGGTGAGGGTTCGTACCGTGGCGGGAAGAATACTGAGTGCTTGCAAGGGCCTGCTCGCGAAGGAAACTGCACTTCCCACTGCCAGATCGAAATTGTTGACCGATCCGACTCCCGGTGATGGTGGAAGTGGTTCCGCGTCCCGATCGATGCTGCACAGTAGCGAAATAATGTTCGCTGCGGAGATGCCGTCGACGGTCGAGTGATGCATCTTCAGGAAAATGGGAGTCTTACCGTTCTTCGCTCCTTCGAGCACCCACATCTCCCACAGCGGCCGCGAACGGTCCAGGGGTTGCACGGAGAAATGCGCACATGCCGCTGCGACTTCGTCTTTGCCGGCGGGCGCGGGGAGGGTCATGCGATAGAAATGCTTGTCGATGTCGAAGTTCTCGTCTTCGACCCAAACAGGGTGGTCGAGATTGAAGACGCTGTCGTGGAGCTTCTTGCGGAGTGTCGGTATGCCCTCCAGTCGCCGCAACAGCTCGACCTTGAGGGCATCGGCGTCGTAGTCGACGTCATCACCCACCGCTTCGAGTTCGATGAGACCGCACACATTCAGTGGCTGCTCAGGAGTTTCAAGATACAGAAAGCTCGCGTCCAGTCCGCTCAACCGTTCCATTCGAGTTACATTAGAACGCGTTCCAGTTGCTCGCTGAGATTTCGACTATTCTGTCGAGATGTCCGGACGTTTGCACCCGACCGACGCTCAGGCCTATTGGATGTCTTCGAAAATTCCGAACGACCAATTTCTGCTCTACTGCTTCGAAACGATCACCCCTGCCGTCGACGTAGTGGATCAACTCGTGTCCAATGCCCGCAGCGTCCCTGAACTCGGCATCCGCTTCGCCGACGCCTTCGGCTATCCACGGACCGTGCCGATGACCGTCGGACCGCACCAGGTCATCTCGCATACTCTGCCCGAGGGAACATGGACAGGATGCCTGAGATCCGTCGCCGACCTGTTCGCCAGCCCAGTCGATCCGCTCGAAACTCCTTGGCTTCTACATCTTTTCGGCTCCGTCTCAGGTGCTCCACGATGTACCGGGCCCGCACTCGTTGCAGTGCTGCAGGTTTCACACGCCCTCGCCGACGGCCGTGTCGCCTCCGCGCTCGCACGACAGCTCTTCGGCGAGCGTGATTCGTCCACCCCGCTGCACAACCCTCGCGGACGCTTCCGTCCCATCGAATTCGTCAAACAATCGCGCCGCGCCCAAGCACTCGAAAGGACACTCGCAGCCGACACTGCTGCGGGGTTGATACCCCCACAGTCACCCGGCAGGGAGAAGATCCGCGTCAACGTTGCGCCAGCGGGCGAGAGAAGCATCCGAACCGTCGTCCGGGACCGTGCCGAGCTGAGCGGTCCCGGGGTTACCGTCACAGTCGGCGCCATCACGGCGGTGTCCATAGCGCTGACGAATTATCTGAGACGCTGCGGCGACCCTGTTCCGGAGCTGCTCGGCGCAGAGGTCACCTTGGGAAAGAGCGGGCCGCGGCGGGCCCGCAACCACTTTCGTAATGCAGGTATCGATCTTTATCCGGGCATCGTCGACCCGCTCGAGCGAGCGAAGCACATTTCGGCAGCGCTCCGCGAGCGTCGCGCGCGTGCCGATCATCCGGCCATGGCCGCACAGGCTCTCGCGTCCGAGATGGTGCCCGCAGTACTACTCCGATGGGGAATCCGTCAGTTCGACCCCGCCGTGATACCCGATACGGTCACCGGCAATACCGTCGTGTCGAGTGTGAATCGAGGGGCCGCCGATCTGACCTTGGGCGGCGGACGCGTCCGATTCACCGCAGGCTTTCCGGCACTGTCACCGGTCATGAGCCTCACCCACGGTATTCACGGCATCGGCGACGTGGTGACCATCAGCGCCACATCGAGTGCCTCGGCGGTGGACGACCCGGATGTCTATGCAGGGCTCGTGCACGACGCGGTCGACGAGATGGCCGCTCGCCTCGGCAGACCTGTTTGACAGACTCTTCTCAGCATTGTGCGGGTGCTGGCCTCAGACTCCTCGCGCATGCTGGTGAACATGACTCAGATGACGGTGCTCGCGGTCGGTGGCACCGGGGAATCTCACCCGGACGACGACCGCACCGAGGTCTCCGGGCTGCTGAGCAGCGTCACCGGCGAATTGGATGAAAGATTCGACGGAAGGTGGGTCGGCTACCCCGCGTCGTACGGTCCGGTGGCAGTCGGTGGCCTCAGCTTCTCGCACAGCACCGAGCTCGGTGTCCGAAGTCTGATCTCGGCGATCGAGGTAACCACGGGACCGATTGCACTCATCGGCTATTCCCAGGGCTGTTCGGTCATTCGTGAGGTGTTGGGGCTTCTCGCACGCGGGGAGGTGCACCTTCCCACCGTCGCCGCCGCCGGGTTGATCTCCGATCCCCAACAACCTGCGGGCGCCGTGCCCGCCTGCTCGGGACGTGGGGTTGCCGGGGACGGACCGACGCTTCCGGACTCGGTCGCGGTGATCTGGATCGGGCAACCCGCGGACATGATCTGCAATGCAAGCGACGACAGCTACATTCGTGACATCGCGGACCTCACCCGGTGGATGTCGTTTCGCACTCCGAAAGTGTGGCTACAGCAGCTGTGGATACTGCTGCGCAGCAATGGTTTTCAAAATGCAGCCAAGACCCGCCTGTCGCCCAAGCAGTGGCGAAGAGATGTACGACGCCTGCGCGTCGCCGCCACCGAGCTCAGCGGATATCTACCCAGGACATTGGTATGGCGGAAGTGGCGCATATCCAATCCGTCCGGCGATCGCCACACCGCCTACGCGAGTGAACCTCTCGATGCGAGCGGACTGACCGGTTGCCAAATCTTGGCGCAGTGGCTGCAGGTACAGGCAACGATGGCCCCGGTGTCATACGCAGCGTAAGTCTAGGTCAGCGCAGGCACAGACAGAAGAGATGACCGACGGGATCGCGGAAGACGGTGAAACTCGGCTGATCGAGTGGCCCGGTCACTTTCGTGGCGCCGAGTCCCACGACGAATTCCTCGGAGGCGGCCATGTCGTCGACGACCAGGTCCAAGTGAGTCTTGATCCCCTCCGACGGCCATTCCAGCGGAACGAAGTCCTCGGCCTGCTGAAACGCCAATCGAAGATTGCCCGGGCCTTGGAGAATTGTCCAATCCTTCTCGGATCGGACGATGTTCCACCCGAGCATCTTGCCGTAGAACCCGGCCAGTGCTGCGGTGTCGGGGCAGTCGAGGACGATGTAGTCCAAGTCGATCGCAGGTCGTGTCATGGGTGACAGCGTAATGAAAAGAATGTCTCCACTGGCCGAAGGGCGGCGGTTCCGGTGATACGCGCGGTCAAATGATCCACCATGCGGCGTAGGGCGGCATCCATACCGAACCGAACTCATCGGCCATCAGATCGTGTTGTGCGAGGACTTCCCGAGGGTGTTCGACGCCGAGATCGAGCACATGCGAATACGGAAACGGTCGATACTCGGAGGTCATGTTGAAGAGTGCGAGGACGGTGCCACTGGGGTGGCGTCGACGGACCACCAAGAGGCCGTCGTCGAAGTCGGTCGGCAGGTCCACCGGCGCCTCGGCATGCAACATCGGGAGGCCTGCGCGCACCCGGGCGATCCGTGCGATCCCGTCGAACACCCGTTGTTCGTCGGTGCCTGCTATCAGGCGTCGTGCGCGATCTTCGTCGGTGATGCGGGGACGGTGGATCCAGCGATTGTCGTCGCCGTGCCCGGGTTCGGAGGCCCACTCCGCGTCACCGGCGGATCCCAGTTCGTCTCCGCTCCACACGACGGGGATGCCACCCCACACCGAGATGACGGCGTACGAGAGAAAGATGCGGGCGAAGGCTCCGTCCGGATCCAGCCTCGACGGGCCGAGTCCGGTCAATGCTGCTGAGGTTCCGCTGATTCGGCGGTCGTCGGTCTTTTCGTTGTGTTGAAATACGAGCCCTTCGGCCCAGGAACCATCGAATTCACCGCTGTACCACTCGGCGAGAAAGTGCCGGTGCCCTGCGCCCGTCAACCCCAGCGCGGTGGCATCACCGTCGTCGATGGCCCAGCCGATGTCGTCGTGGGATCGGACGTACGTCACCCAGGTGCCGCTCGGCGGAGTCGGAGGCAGCGACGCGAGGGCGTGCCGAGCGAGCGCGGTACTGCCGGTCGCCAGCATCGACCACACCTGCACCATCAGACTGTTGTGGTACGCGATGTCGGAGACCCGACCGGTGTGCGGGCCCAGACCCAGGTAGGGCATCAGATCTCGGGGTCCGACGATCGCTTCTGCCTTGAACAGCACAGCCGGCGCAGCGAGCCGTGCGGTTGCCCGCAGGGCCTGGGTGATGGCGTGGACCTCGGGCTGGTTCTGACAATTGGTTCCGAGCCGCTTCCACAGGAACGCGATCGCGTCCAACCGAAGAACCTCCACGCCGAGGTTCGCAAGGTGCATGACGATGTCTGCAAACTCGAGCAGCACATTCGGATTGGCCCAGTTCAGGTCCCATTGCCACTCGTTGAAAGTGGTCCACACCCACTCCCCCATGCGGTCGTCGAAGGTGAAGCTGCCCGGCGCGAAGTCGGGAAACACCTCGGGCAGCGTCCGTTCGAACGAATCCGGTGTACTCCGATCCGGGTAGATCAAGAAGTAGTCGCGGAACTTCTGGTCGCCGGAACGCGCCTTCTCAGCCCATTCATGCTCGCGGGCAACATGATTGACGACGAGATCGACCACGAGGCTGATGTCGCGCTCACGTAGCGTTCTCGCGAGTGCGCTCAGGTCCTCGTTGGTTCCCAGGTCGGGGCGGACCGATCGGTAGTCGGTGACCGCATAGCCACCGTCGTTGTCGCCCGGCCGCGTAGCCAGTAGCGGCATCAGGTGCAGATACGTCACTCCCAGGTCGGTGAGATGATCGAGTCGCTGCCCGAGACCCGCCAACGTCTCTCCGTACCGCTCGACATAACAGGCGTAGCCGAACATGTCCGGCCGCTGGAACCAGTCGGGCCGGAGAAGCCTGCGTTCGTCCAGCCGATGCAACTCCGCAGGGCGCTGCGCGAAGCCTCTCGCTGCAGCTTCCACCAGGCGCGACACTACGGCGTCCGGCTCCGGATAGATCGCGGTGACAGCGTCGTGCAGATCGGGCCACCACATTTCGTACCGCAGCTGAAAAGTTTCTCGTCGATGAGCCGGGAGACCCGCCAGGATCTGGCGCGTAGCTGCGGAGTGGGCCGGCGGGACAACCATGCATGCATCATGACACGACGGAGTTGCCGATGCCCTCGAGATCGGAGAGGCACACTGTCCGAGTGAAGATCACCGACGCCCAGCGCCGAGCCCACCTCCTCGCGCGCCACTTCGCGGACTCCCCGACCGCCGAGGACGTCGTCTCCTCACTGCTGGCCTTGCACGCCACCGACCCGGCCACCGTCTACTTGTCGGTGCTCGCACGCGCCCGATCGCTGTCCATCGAAGATGTCCGCACCGCCATGTACGACCGACGAAACCTGGTGCGGCTCATGGCGATGCGTCGCACCCTGTTCGTAGTCGCGCACGACGACGTCCCGATCATCCATGCGGCAGCAAGCGTCGGGGTGGCCCGAACGATGCGCGCGAGACTGATCAAAGAGGTGTCGACGCTTCCGACCGAGCCCGTCATCGAGGATGTGCCGGGTTGGCTCGATGCCGTCGAGAAGCAGGCTGAGGGTGCGTTGAGGGCCGCAGGCTCGGCGACGGGTGCGGAGTTGTCGGCTGCGGCGCCGCTACTGAGAACCGCTCTACTTCCCACCACCGACAAGGCGTACGACGTCAAGCGTTACGTGACTTCGCAGGTGTTGTCGATGATGGCCGCCGAAGGACGCATGGTGCGCGTCGAACCCCGCGGTGCGTGGACATCACGCAGGCACGGGTGGGGACCGATCGATCACTGGTGGCCCGGCGGGATTCCCCACCTCGACGAGGCCGAGAGCCGCCGCGAGCTTGCGCGACGCTGGCTCGACGTGTTCGGCCCAGCAACGCTCGACGATGTTCAATGGTGGACCGGCTGGAACAAAACTCAGACACGAGCCGCAGTTGCCGGCCTCGACACCGTCGAAGTGGAACTCGACGCCGGCGACGGGATCATGCTGGCCGACACCGTCTTGCAGAAGGGCGGGACCGGGGTGATGCTGCTTCCCGCGCTCGATTCCACACCGATGGGGTGGAAGCACCGCAACTGGTACCTCGGCGAACACAAAGCTCCACTGTTCGACTCGTACGGCAACATCGGTCCGACGATCTGGTCGGATGGCCGCATTGTCGGCGGCTGGGCCGTCACGCCCGCCGGTGAGGTCGTGACCGAACTGTTCGAGGAGGTCGGTTCGGGAGTCGAGGCAATTGCCGCGGAGGCAGGAAGGATCACCGACCTGCTCGACGGGACCGCGGTTGTCCCCAGCTTCCCGACCCCGCTGGAGAAGCGGCTTCGGGGTAAGAAGTAGCGGTCACTTCCGAAGCTGCGACGGGACCGACACGATCACCCGGCCCGAGCTGCCGCCGGTCAGAAGTGACACGAACGCCTCGGGAATGCGACCGATCCCATCGAATACCGTGTGCAGGCTGCGAATCTTGCCCTCCCGCAACCATCCACCGACCTCGTGTTCGAACTGGTCGCGGAGATCCTCGTGCGCCGTGACCGTGAAGCCCTTCATGGTGAGTTCCTGGTAAATGAGCCTGCGGTAGTTTGCCGGACCGCCGGCGTCCCCGACTGCGCCGCAGATCACCGCTCGACCACCGAAATTCAGTACCTCGAGTGCTGCTTCGAGTTGCTCCCCACCAACATTGTCGTAGTAGAGGTCGATGCCGTCGGGTGCGGCATCGCGCAAGAGATCGACGGCAGGACCATCATGTCTATTGATTGCCCGGTCAGCACCGAGCACATCAGTAAGGAGCGCAACCTTGTCCCCCGAGCCGACGACGCCGATGACCGTTGCACCGCGGGCCTTGGCGAACTGTACGACGCAGCTGCCCACTCCGCCCGCCGCGCCGGAAACGTAGACGACGTCCTCGGGCTGTACATCACCGACGCGAATCAACCCGGTGTATGCGGTGAAGCCGACGTGCCCGAGAACCGTGAGATGAGCGTCGAGACCCTCATTCGACTCCGTGTCGGCAATTCTGCGAAGCTCATCCGCTTCCACGACAGCAGTCGTACACCAAGGAACCTTGCCTACGGCGAGATCTCCGGGCTGAAAACCGTCGACGCCCGACTCGAGCACCTCGACGACGGCATCACTTGACGGAACATCACCGACGCCGATCCCCGGCCCGTAGGCCGTGCCTTCACCTCCGAGGCGGTGGGCAAGCCCCGCGTTGAGACCGAGCCGTCGGATACCTACGAGCACCTGCGTCTTCGTCGGTGATCCGACGTCCTTTTCGACTACGCCGAAGTTGTCCGCGCGGACACTTCCGTCCGGCAGCGCCGTCAACTGCACTTCTCGACCGAGCATATTTCGACTGTACTGAGTCAGTTGGGATCCGGGGAGTAGTCGATTCAGGCTGCAGCGTGGACATTTCCTACACATCCAAGCAGAAACAGTTGTCGCGCTTCTACTTTCAATTGTCACCGCTGCGAGGAAGCAGTGCCGAAGAATCGCCGACGGAGCCCGCCACAACGTGTCATTGGGCTACGAGAGCAATCAAGTCTCCATTCGACGCCAGCGAGCCTCTTGGCCGCTGCAGACTAGACAAGGGCGGGATAATTGGCGAATACACATCGACGTCAGCAGATTGAGGTTGTCTCTGTGGGTTCTGCGCACGAGAGGACAGGACGATGAGTGAAGAGCAGCTGGGGCCAGAGACGAAGGGGGTCGTGGTCGAGTTGTTGTCGACGGTTGACCTCGGCTCCGAGATCCAGGGCATGGACGGGTGGCAGTTGCGCACGCGCATGGTGACCATGGAGCCTGGAGGTATTTTCGGCCCGGTACATGACCACAAAGGCAGGCCAGGAACGGTCTACGTGCTGCAGGGAACGATCACGGACCATCGCGACGGGATCACCACCGAGTACGGTCCGGGTATGGGTTGGCCCGAAGACCGGAACACGCTCCACTGGCTGGAGAACAGAGGACAGGTTTCGGCGGTGGAGATATCGGTCGATGTAGTCAGGCGCGAGTAGGCCTCCTCTCGCCAATTGGACACCATCACATTCCGAATGCCGATTGGCCGATCGGCGGCGAGCAATCGCACGCGGTTGTGCGTGACACCCACGAAAACCGGCGTCTTCGTGGGTGAACCGATGCGCTTGGTGGACACCCAGTAGTCACAGGTCCGCGGGACGGTCCACTCGAACCGCTACGTGAACCTCGGTCAGACGTTGAAGCGGAACTCCACGACATCCCCGTCGACCATGACGTATTCCTTGCCTTCGATCCGGACTTTGCCTGCTGCCTTGGCTGCGGCCATGGATCCGGCCTCGATGAGGTCGTCGAAGCTGACGACCTCTGCCTTGATGAATCCACGCTCGAAGTCGGTGTGGATGACGCCGGCGGCCTGAGGCGCGGTGGCGCCCTTGTTGATCGTCCACGCGCGAGCTTCTTTCGGGCCTGCGGTGAGGTAGGTCTGCAACCCGAGGGTGTGGAAGCCGGCGCGAGCCAGGGCGTCGAGACCCGGTTCGGTCTGGCCGACGGATTCGAGCAGTTCCGCGGCAGATTCGGCGTCGAGTTCGAGCAGTTCGGACTCGATCTTCGCGTCCAGGAACACGGCGTCTGCGGGTGCGACGAGGCGGGCGAGCTCGCCGACCTTGGCGTCGTCGGTGAGCACACTCTCGTCGGCGTTGAAGACGTAGAGGAACGGCTTGGTGGTGAGGAGTTGGAATTCCTTGAGCAGCTCGAAGTCCAGCTTGTCCTTCTGAGAGAACAGTGTCTTGCCCTCATTGAGCACTGCCTGGGCGGCAATGGCGGCGTCGAGCGCAGGCTTGCGGTCCTTCTTGATCCGCGCCTCCTTCTCCACGCGCGGGATTGCCTTCTCCAAGGTCTGCAGGTCGGCGATGGCCAGCTCGGTTTCGATGACCTCGATGTCGGCGGACGGATCGACGCGGCCGTCGACGTGCACCACGTCATCGTCAGCGAAGACGCGAACGACCTGGCAGATGGCGTCGGCTTCGCGGATGTTCGCGAGGAATTTGTTGCCGAGCCCGGCGCCCTCGGAAGCACCCTTGACGATCCCTGCGATGTCGACGAACGACACCAGCGCGGGCACCAGCTTCTCCGAACCGAAGACCTCGGCAAGCTTGCCCAGCCGCGGGTCAGGCAGCGCAACGACGCCGACATTGGGCTCGATGGTCGCGAACGGGTAGTTCGCGGCCAGCACATCGTTGTTGGTCAGCGCATTGAACAGGGTGGACTTGCCGACGTTGGGCAGTCCGACGATTCCGAGGGTGAGGCTCACGGTCTATGGAGTCTACTTTGGCCCGATTACCAGCCCCGACAGTGCCCGGCCCGCAGTGACGGCCGACGAGCCCAACGGGGCCAAGACGACATGATCGGCCCCCGCCCGCAGTTGTGCATCGACGCGTTCGGCGATGTCCTCGACGCTCCCCCATGCGACCACGGCATCGACCAGCTTGTCGCTGAGCTGATCGACGTCGTCGCTGGTGAAGCCCATGCGAAGAAAATTCTGGCGGTAGCCGTCCACGGACGCCAGAAAAGACAGTGGCTCGCGGGCGATCGTGCGGGCACGCCCGGGATCGGTTTCCAATACGACGAATTGGTCGATCACCAACGTTCGATCCGGGCCGAGGAGTGCCCGCGCTCGCTCTGTGTACTCCGGGGTCACCAACAAGGCCACTGCACCGGCAGCTCGACGTCGAGCCATCTCCAGTTTCTTGGGACCGAGCGCTGCGAGAACTACTCGATCTGAGGGGACGTCGAGTTCGTCCAGGTATGCACTCAATCTTTCAAGAGGACGGGCCGCCTGCGGACCACCCAGCCCGAGAACGAATCGCCCCGAGTCCTCGAGTTCGTTGTACAGCTGAGCCGTCGCCGACGCGCTGTAGACGTCGACCGGGACGATGCCGGGCACGACTTTCACCGACTCGGTCGCGTGCACGAGATCGGCGAGCCGCCCGAGCCGGTCGATTTGCCCGCCCGGCAACCACAGAGCGCTGTAGCCGAGCGACTCCAACTCACACGCATCTTCCAGATACGAGTGAGTGACGCCGATGGAGAAACCGATTCTGCCGAGTCCGAGTGTGTCCATGCGATCGATACTAAAACGCTTCGCGCACAAGAAGAGCCGTCAGACCCAATACAACCGCTAGCTAGTGGCGACGATCAGCGCGATGAACAGGATGTACAGCAGGAAGAAGCCGAAAAAGATCCCGAGCGACAGCTTGCCGAAGAATCCGGCGCGCTTCGAGGAGTACTCCGCGCCCTGAATGTCGCCGATCAACCACAGTGGGTGAACCTTCAGTGCATGGTTGAACGCCGAGATCGCCAGCGGCCAGAAGAAGATGACAGCGACCACTGCCCAACCGGCATTGGACGGCGGCATCGGCGGTGCCTGCACATAGGGCTGTGCATAGGGCTGCGCGGACGGATAGGCCTGCTGCTGGTACTGCGACTGCTCGAACGGACCTGACATTGCGAAATCCCCCGATGATCGATGAAAGACGAATAATACGACGAAGTTGCCGGCAGTACCGTTCGGCGCGCACTAGCGACCTTCGGGCCCATGTCCATGCCAGAAATCCCCGACGCGAGCCGTCTACATGCTTAGGGTGATCACAGTCACATCCGCGATGCATGGAGTCCATGAGATGACACTGAAGCCGCACGGTAATCCCCACGTCGAGTTGTTGAAAACGGATCCAGATCTCCCCCCGGTGGGCGTTGTGGACACCAGTCCGATGACGACGGCGAAGCGACTGATGTTCGTCGTGATCGGCTTGCTCGGCGGCGTCGCGTGGGTCGTCGTCGCCATCATCCGCGGCGAGAACATCAACGCCGTGTGGTTCGTGATTGCCGCCGTGTGCACCTACGTCATCGCTTTTCGCTTCTACGCACGCTTGATCGAGAACAAGATCGTCCATCCACGAGACGATCGGGCAACCCCTGCGGAAATTCTCGAAAACGGCAAGGACTACATGCCGACGGACCGTCGGGTTTTGTTCGGTCACCACTTCGCCGCGATTGCAGGCGCGGGTCCCCTCGTCGGCCCAGTTCTCGCTGCCCAGATGGGTTATCTCCCCGGCACGATGTGGATCATCATCGGAGTTGTGTTCGCTGGAGGCGTCCAGGACTTCCTCGTCCTGTGGATCTCGACGCGCCGTCGCGGGCGCAGCCTCGGCCAGATGGCTCGCGACGAACTCGGTGTGGTCGGTGGAATCGCCGCTCTGATCGGCGTTTTCGTCATCATGATCATCATCATCGCGGTCCTTGCGCTCGTTGTCGTCAACGCGTTGGCAGAGAGCCCATGGGGAGTATTCTCCATCGCACTGACCATCCCTATCGCACTCTTCATGGGCGTCTACCTGCGATACCTTCGACCAGGAAAGGTGTCCGAGGTCTCGCTCATCGGTGTAACACTCCTACTGTTCGCGATCATCTCAGGCGGCTGGGTCGCCGAAACCGGCTGGGGCACCGACTGGTTCACCCTCTCCAAAGTCACTGTCGCCTGGCTTCTCATCGGCTACGGTCTCGCCGCATCGATCCTGCCGGTGTGGCTGCTCCTCGCCCCGCGTGACTACCTGTCGACCTTCATGAAGGTGGGCACCATCGCCTTGTTGGCTATCGGTATCCTCATCGCCCGCCCGGAGATTCAGATGCCGGCCATGACGTCGTTCGCGACCGAAGGCAACGGCCCGGCGTTCTCGGGCTCACTCTTCCCGTTCCTGTTCATCACCATTGCCTGCGGCGCTCTCTCCGGCTTCCACGCGCTGATCTGTTCCGGCACGACTCCGAAGCTGCTCGAGAAAGAAAAGCAGATGCGGATGATCGGCTACGGCGGCATGCTCACCGAATCGTTCGTCGCGATCATGGCCCTCGTCACCGCATGCATCCTCGACCAGCATTTGTACTTCGCCCTCAATGCGCCAGAAGCACTCACCGGCGGAACAGCCGAAAGTGCGGCCACCTATGTGAACGGTCTCGGGCTCGGCGGTACCGACATCACGCCTGATCAATTCACCCAGGCCGCAGCAGCCGTCGGTGAAGAATCGATCATCTCGCGCACCGGCGGCGCTCCCACCCTCGCGTTCGGAATGTCCGAGGTCCTGCACCAAGTCTTCGGGGGCGCAAGCCTCAAGTCGTTCTGGTACCACTTCGCCATCATGTTCGAAGCACTTTTCATCCTCACCACCGTCGACGCCGGAACCCGCGTGGCACGTTTCATGCTCTCCGACAGCATCGGCAACCTTCCCGGCGCGTCGGCGAAGAAGTTCAAGGACCCGTCGTGGCGTCCCGGCGCGTGGCTGTGCTCGTTCGTAGTTGTTGCGGCGTGGGGTGCAATCCTGCTCATGGGCGTCACCGATCCACTCGGTGGCATCAATACCTTGTTCCCATTGTTCGGTATCGCCAACCAACTCCTTGCCGCGATCGCTCTCACCGTCGTGATGACCATCGTGGTCAAGCGCGGATACTACAAATGGGCGTGGATCCCCGGCGTTCCGTTGATCTGGGATCTCATCGTCACGATGACCGCGTCGTACCAGAAGATCTTCTCCGACATCCCTGCCATCGGTTACTGGAAGCAGCACAGCATCTTCGTCGACGCGAAGGCTCAGGGGCTTACCGAGTTCCAGAGCGCGAAGACGTCCGAGGCGATCGATGCCGTCATCCGCAACACCTTCATCCAGGGCACACTGTCGATCATCTTCGCGGTGTTGGTTCTCATCGTTGCCGTAGCCGGCCTCGTGGTGTGCATCAAAGCCATTCGGGCAGGCGGGCTTCCGAACAACGAGGATCCCGAAGTTCCCTCGAAGATCTTCGCCCCCGCGGGCTTCATCCCGACGGCCGCGGAGAAAGAGATCCAGCAGGATTGGGACACACTGATCGCCGACGGCACCGTCCGAGCACCCGGCGCCGCACACGCCGGGCAGCACTGACATGCACGGCCTGTGGTGGTGGATCACCTCGGTGATGGGTGACAAAGACTACGAGCACTACCTCGCCCATATGCGACGGGTGCATCCGGACGAGCCGGTTCCGTCGGAGCGCCAGTTCTGGCGGGACCGCTACGCCGAGGCCGATGCACACCCCGGGGCACGCTGCTGTTGATGCTCCACACACCGATGGCTGATTCCCGCTAGCGCGGCGCGTCCACCGGTGACACAGTGGATCGCATGGAGTTGGACTTCGAGCGGTGCTACCGGGCCGTATCTGCACGAGACACCCGCTTCGACGGGCAGTTCTTCACGGCAGTCCGCACGACGGGCATCTACTGCCGCCCGTCGTGCCCGGCAGTCACACCCAAGGCGAAGAACGTCCAGTTCGTTCCGACGGCAGCGGCAGCGCAACAGGCCGGGTTTCGAGCCTGCCGACGCTGCCAACCCGACGCCACCCCCGGCTCTCCGCAATGGAATACCAACTCGGACTTGACCTCCCGCGCTATGCGGCTCATTTCCGACGGCGCGGTAGAGCGTGGCGGCGTGGACTCACTGGCCGATTCGCTCGGGTACTCCACCCGCCAACTGACGCGGGTTCTCAACGCCGAGATCGGAGCCGGACCGTTGGCATTGGCGCGTGCGCATCGGGCGCACACGGCTCGGACGTTGATCCAGACCACGACGATGACGATGACCGACATCGCCTTCGCTTCCGGGTTCTCCAGCGTCCGCCAGTTCAACGACACGGTCCGTGAAGTGTTCGCGGTAAACCCCACCACGCTGCGCGCCGAAGCCACCCGAACGAAGACCCTGTCCAGCAACGGGACCGTCACACTTCGACTCCCCTACCGCAGGCCGTTGGACCGAACCTGGCTCGAATGGTTCCTTCGCGGTCACGCGGTGCCCGGCGTCGAGTCCTTCGACGATCGAACGTACCGCCGATCCCTTCGACTCCCGCACGGACATGGGATCGTCGGACTTCGGATCGAGGACGGTTACGTCGACACGACGTTGAGCCTGCACGATATGCGCGATTTGGCTCCCGCCGTGGCCCGCGTCCGACGCCTGCTCGATCTGGATGCGGACCCGGAGGCCGTGGATACCGCCCTGTCCGCGGATCCGGCTCTGGCACCGAATATTGCGGCACACCCGGGCATACGCGTCCTCGGAAATGTCGACGGCACAGAGTTGCTGTTACGGACCATGATCGGCCAACAGATCTCGCTGGGTGCAGCTGCCACACATACCGCACGCCTGGTCGAGGCGCTGGGCGAGCGGATCGAGGATCCGGGCGGCGGCACCATCACCCGACTGTTTCCCGACGCGTCCGCCGTCGCCGAACACGGACACGAAGTACTCACCGGCCCCAAGGCACGGGTCGGCGCGATCATCGGAGTGGCCGACGCGATCGCGTCGGGCAAGATCGAGTTGCACGTCGCGCGATCGGCAGGAGACCTCGAACGAGACCTACTCGCACTCAAAGGCATCGGCCCGTGGACTGCCAGATACGTGGTGATGCGATTGCTGGCCGACCCGGACGTGCTGCTCGACACCGACCTCGTCGTCCGTCAGGGCGCCGAAGCGCTCGGCATCCCCCTCACCGATACGAGCCGATGGGCGCCGTGGCGCTCGTACGTCTCGATGCACCTGTGGAACATCGCGCTCGAAAGAAGAGGACTATGACTGCAACTGCCGCCACAACCGACACACCGATCGGACCGTTCACCGCCATAGTCGACGCCGAAGGCTGCGTGCTGGCGTCCGGATGGACTGCAACTACCGAAGACCTGCAACCGCTGATTCACAAGTCGTTGCGGCCCAACGACATCCGGATGGTATCGAACCTCGGCAGTATCACCGCGGCAATCGAGGACTACCACCACGGTGAGCTCACGGTCATCGACGACATACCCGTCGCACAACAATCCGGCGAGTTTCTGATGCATGCGTGGAAAGTGCTTCGGACCGTTCCCGCCGGATCTCCGGTGACGTACTCGGAGTTCGCGGATATGGCCGGCCGTCCGGCCGCCATCCGCGGCGCGGCATCGGCCTGCGCGCGCAACGCAGCGGCACTGTTCGTTCCGTGTCACCGGGTCTTTCGCATCGGTGGGGCACTCGGCGGTTTCAGATGGGGATTGCCTGCGAAGACCTGGCTACTGGCGCACGAGGCGGCCTGAGGATTGAGCGCGTCGACAGTTGGGTAGTACAGGCAATCGAGACGTTAGAGTCACTCGGGTACCCGAGTCCGAAGCCACCGAAAAGGACAACCGACGTGACGGAACAGACAGTGCCCAACGGTAAGCCTGGGCGCGATCGCGGCGACCTCATCGGTGTCGGTGGGGTGTGGCTGGCAAAGTGGTCGCTGATCCTCGTATCGGTAGCCGCTGGGGCCTGGGTACTCGGCTGGATCATCTCGGCGCTGTGGGTAGTCATACTCCCGTCGCTGCTCGCGATCATCGTGGCAACGGTTCTATGGCCGCCGACCAAGTGGCTCATGCGCGTAGGTATCCCGGCCGCGCTCGCGGCCACGACTTCGCTCGTCGTCTTCTTCCTCGTCATCGGCGGCGTGATCACACTGATCGTCCCGTCCGTCGTGGACTCGGCGCCCGAGCTCGTAGACAAAGCGACACAGGGCGTGTCCCAGGTACAGGACTGGCTCAAGGGCCCGCCGATCAACCTGCAGGACGAGCAGATCGACAATGCTGTCTCGGCCATCACCTCCCGGTTGCAGGAAAGCGGAACCGCCATTGCCTCCGGTGTTTTCAGTGGTGTTACGGCCGCGAGCTCGATTCTCATCACCCTGGCACTTGTCCTCGTACTGACGTTCTTTTTCGTCAAGGACGGGCCCAAATTCACTCCGTGGCTGCACGGCTTCGCCGGTGGTCGTGCAGGAAGACATCTCGCCGAGATCCTGGCACGAATGTGGGCGACGCTCGGTGGGTTCATCCGAACCCAGGCAGTGGTGAGCCTCATCGACGCATTCTTCATCGGCCTCGGATTGATCGTTCTCAATGTGCCGCTGGCGCTCGTCCTCGCCACCATCACCTTTCTCGGCGGATTCATCCCCATCGTCGGTGCATTCGTTGCAGGCGCCTTGGCCGTCTTGGTCGCACTTGTCGCCAACGGACCGACCACCGCGCTGATCGTGTTGGCCATCATTTTCGCCGTTCAGCAGCTCGAAGGAAACGTTCTGCAACCGGTTCTGCAGAGTCGCAGTATGAATCTGCATCCCGCGATCGTGCTGTTGGCCGTCACCGGTGGCGGTTCGGTGTTCGGCATAGTCGGTGCCTTCCTCGCTGTACCTGCCGCCGCCGTAGCCGCGGTCCTGATTCGCTACGTCTCCGAGCAAGCCGACGAACGCTCGAACGAGGCCAGCCAGGCAGAACTAGAGGAGTCGGCGCCGGATCCGGACGAACTACTGACCGACGAGAAAGACGAGGACGAGGACGAAAAGTCAGCTCAGGACGCCGAAAAGAGCTGAAGCCTCGACCCGTCCCGTTCACGGATGACGTGGAGCCTGCTCGGTATTCGTTGACGCATCTCATCGACGTGGGAGACGATTCCCACCACACGCCCGCCGGCCCTGAGTTCGTCCAGAACCCCCATGACCGATTCCAAGGTGTCGGCGTCCAGCGTGCCGAAGCCTTCGTCGATGAACATCGTGTCGAGGACGACTCCGCCTGATTCTGCGGCCACGACGTCCGCCAGCCCGAGAGCAAGCGCCAACGACGCCAGGAACGACTCTCCTCCCGACAGTGTCTTCGCCGAACGGACGACTCCGGTGTAGTCGTCGCGGATGTCGAGGCCCAATCCGCCACGCCTCCCGCGAGATTCGGCCTCGTCGGAATGGACGAACTCGTATCGCCCCGCTGACATACGCTGGAGTCTCGCCGACGCCGACTCGGCGACGTCCTCGAGGCGAGAGGCCAACACATACGACCGGAGTGACATCTTTCGAGCATTCTGTCCCCGGCCTGCGACGACGTCGGTCAGTGCAGCCAACTGGTCGTGCTTGGCCTGCATCGGTGCCGCGTGGTCGACTGCAGCCCACAACTGGGCGGTCAGTTCTTCCACTTGCTCGAATCGCCGCTTGCATTCGGCCTGGCGTGCAACGGCACCATCGAGCTCGACGGCAGCAGCGTCGGCAGCCTCCTGCCAGGGTGGCGTCTCCACCGGTTCGGTGTCGGCGTCTTCGATGGCGGCGATCGCGGGTTCGGCGAGAACCTGCTCGGCATGAGCGCGAATGTCATGTGCTGCAGCGAGTTGCTTCTCGATGCTCCGGACTCGCTCGGCGGGGATCACCAGGGCCGCTGCGTCCTCGGCGGACTCGAAGCCGGATTCCGACACCTGCACTGTCAGTCGCTCGGCGATCGCCCCGCTGATGTCGGCCGCGCGAGCGGCAGCGACCCTCTTGTGTTGAAGATCGGTGGAGAGTGCGATCAGCTTCTCGAGGCGCGCCACACGCTGATCGAGCGTCTCGTCGCCATCGACAGCGGCGGTGACACGTGCGCGCATCGCCTCGACGGAACTCCGAACCTGCGCGGCCCGTGCTGCGAGACCCGCTGCCGTGGATCGATGCTCGGCAATGACTGACGCGAGCCGGTGATCCTCCGACCTGAGATGAGCCAACGCCGCTCGAAGGTCGTCGAGTGAAGCCGCGGCTGTCTTTGCCGCCGTCAACCGAGTAGTCACCTCATCGAGGGCCACCACCAGTTCATCGCTACCGCGGCCACCTGAACGAGCAATGAGTGCATCGAGCACTCGGACCAGATGGGCCGCCTCCTCAGTCCGAAGATCCTTGGCAGCGGCCGCTCTACGCTCGGCACTGCTCGCCGCTGCTTCGTCCGCCTTCGTGACCGTCGAATCGGCGGCCGACGCAGGCTCCGGGTGAGACCGGGATCCGCAGACTCCGCACGGGCTGCCGTCGACAAGCTCGGTGGCCAACTCCGCGGCCATCCCGGTGAGACGTCGGTCTCGCAGATCGAGTAAATGTTCCCAAGCGTCGTTGTGCGCCGTGCGAGCCGCTTCGCGAGCCGACTCGGCCGCGGCGAGCGCGGTTCGTGTCTTCGTAAGTTCGATTGCCGCCGTGACCGCATCGGAGACAGCGGCAGATTCGGACTCGAGCGCAGGCACGTTCGCGGCAGTGTTCACCGCGGTGGTCGCTGCGAGTTCTGCTTCGACGATCGCCGCAGGCAACTGTTCCCTGAGGACGAGTGCCGCCTCAACAGCCTTCTCGACGGCACGACACTCGGACGTCAGCTTGCGAGCAACGGCTTCCTCCGCATCGGCGCGAATAGCCAACTGCCGCATCTCTTGGAGGCCGACCACCGAAGTCGTCCACTCGCGAACCGCATTGGCGACGACCGTCCGAGCTTCGTCTGCATCCGAGGACGACGCGGCAAGGACCATCCCAGATCCATCGACCATCGCCAACGAGCCACGCGCCGACTCTGCCTCACGCGCAGCGAGGTCGTAGGTCCGCGTTGTCTTCGCATACTCGGCGGCGAGTGTCGCGATGGGGCCGGCAGCGGCGGACCGTTCGACTTCTCGGCGAATCACGTCACGTTCGGGGGCCGCCCGATGGAACTCTGCCAGCTGTTTCCGCGCGAGGTCTCGGCGTTGCCGCAGCACGAGGAGAGTTTTGTGGCGATCGAGTGCCGCGGCGGCGGTGTCGGCCTTGCCGCGTGCAGTTGCGAGCGCCGTCGACGCGTCGGCGTGCGCACCGCGAGCACGCCCCAGAACATCGGTGGCCCACTCCATCGGTTCCCGGTCGAGTTCTTCGTCCTCACCCGAGGCCGTGGCGATCCGACCGAGCAACTTGTCGATGGCAATGCGCGAAGACTCCATCAACGCTGCACTGGAACGCCTTTCGTTGGCAAACCACTGCTCCACATCGCCGAACCTGCTGGTGTCGAACAACCTCTCGAGGAGATTGCCGCGCTCTTCGCTGTCTGCACGCAGGAACCGAGCGAACTCACCCTGAGGCAGGAGGACGACCTGAAAAAACTGGTCTGCGCTCATCCCGAGCGCGGCACCCACTGCCTCACCGATCTCGTCGAGGCGGGTCAGGTTCTGCCCGTCGCCGTCGAGCCACGTCAGACTGGCCTTCGCATTTTCCTTGGTGGTGCCCGTCCTCCCGCCCTTCTTGGGCCGCATGTACTCGGGAGAGCGAACGATCCGGACGCGTCTGCCACCGAGAGTCGCCTCGAGCACCACTTTGGGTACTGAACCGGGCGCCGCATGGTCGGACAGAAGACGCTTACCTTCCCTGCGCGCACCCGGAACCGTCCCGTACAGGGCAAAGGCGACGGCGTCGAGAACAGTGGTCTTGCCCGCACCGGTCTGACCGTGGAGCAGAAACAGCCCGTCGGCACCGAGGGCGTCGAAGTCGACGGATTCGGTTCGCGCGAAGGGACCGAATGCAGTGATCTCGAGTCGATGCAGTCTCATGCCGGTCGGCTCATGCGCTGCGTCCGGACAACTCGTACTGCTCGACCCGCTCGTCGTCACGGGACACGTCCTCGCGCTGCACCGCGGCCAACGCTCGTTCGAGCAACGAAACCTCCCGCGCTTCGGGAATACTTCGCATGTCGGTGAGGAACGAGGTGGCAATATCGATATCGGTGCGACCGCGCACACGATCGCGGTACCGCAGCTCGGAAGTGCCTGCAGGACGCGACCATTCGAGGTGAACAGCGTGCGGGAAGCGGGTACGCAGCGCGCGCATGGCATCGACCGGACGAACCGGATCGGTCAGGACGGCCGACACGTAGTGCTCTTCGGCATCAGCGAATTCGCTTGCAGTGGTGAGCTCTTCGACGGTGCCTTCGATCCTGCTCAAACCTCGGACGACCGGCAGATCTACTTTCTCGACCGTGCCCAGACCGTCCGCATCGAGCTGGAGTATCCACACAGCTTTCCGGTGAGACCGTTCACCGAACGAATACGGCAACGGTGAGCCCGAATAGCGAACACGATCGGTCAGCGTCTGCGGAGAGTGCAAGTGGCCCAGCGCAACATAGTCGACACCGTCGAATGCAGATGCTGAAACGGTCTCGACCCCACCTACCGAGATGGAACGCTCGGAACCCGTCGCTTCACCGCCGACGACGAACGCATGAGCCAGCACCACCGATCGCACGTGATCCGGACCGCTCCGTCGGCCGTCGAGATCTGCGGTGATGCGCTCCATTGCCGCATCCAAGACATCCGCGTGCGACCGCGCACCGGGAACGTCGAGTTCGAGCCGCGTGGTTTCCGGCTCCAGATAAGGAATTCCGTAGAAGGCGACCGGGCCGAACTCGTCGTCGATCACCACCGGAGTGCCTACCTCACACACACGGGTCATCAGATGCAAGCCGCCTGCCGAGGCGAAGGCTGCGCCCGCACCGAGTCGCGCCGGCGAATCATGATTGCCCGACGTCGCCACGATGACAGCGCCCGCCGCGCGGATTGCCTCCAGTCCTCTGTTGCACACGAGGACCGCATCTGCGCTCGGCACGGCGCGATCGTATATGTCACCCGGCACGACCACCACGTCGATTCTTTGTGCTGCAACCAGATCCGCAATGGCCACCAGCGCAGCAGCCTGGTCGGCGAGCAGGTCGACGCCGTGGAACGTGCGGCCGATGTGCCAGTCCGAGGTGTGCAGGATCTTCATGAATACGACGCTAACGGAGGCCACCGACAAACTCGCTCAACCGCTACGGCCAGTCGGCCCCTGCGCCCTGCGAGACGGACAGGCACTCGGGCTGATCCGAGAAGTCTGTCGGTACCGTCGGGCATCATCTGCGTCATGAACGCACTTACCGCTGTCGGAATGGCATTCGCCTTCGCTCTCGGGGCAGCCATCGGATGGTTGTTGCACTCGAGCAGGTTCGGAGATCGTGCAGTGCGCGCCGAGGCACAGTTGGCGGCACTCCGTGACAACGAGGCCCTGCTGCGACGGTCGCTCGATGCCGTCAACGAGGATTCGGCCCGCAGGCATTCAGGAGCAATCGGCCAGCAAGTGTCACATCTGGTGGAACCGCTGCACGACGCCGTGGACGCTCTCACCGAGCAGGTAAGACAGGTAGAGCACAGTCGAATCCGCGCATACGCCGGTCTGACCGAGCAGGTGACCGGGATGCAACGTGCATCGGTTCATCTGTCCACGCAGACGTCCCAACTGGTCACCGCATTGCGCGCCCCGCAGATTCGTGGACGTTGGGGTGAGATCCAACTCGAACGGGTCGTCGAGCTCGCCGGCATGGTCAAGCACTGCGATTTCGACACCCAGGTCACCCGGGACGGGGTTCGCCCGGACATGATCGTCCGGTTGGCGGGTGGTCGGCAGATCGTGGTGGATGCCAAAGTTCCGTTCGCGGCCTATCTTGACGCCGCGCAGGAGGAAGACGCCGATGCTCGAAGCAAGCAGTTGACTCGGCATGCCCGGCACCTGCGAACACATGTCGATCAATTGTCGGCCAAGGAGTATTGGCGCTCGTTCGAGCCGACGCCCGAGTTCGTGATTCTCTTCGTTCCCGGCGATCCGTTTCTCGACGCAGCGCTCACGTCCGATTCGTCGCTGCTGGAATATGCGTTCACGAGAAATGTGATACTTGCCACTCCCACTACTCTGGTCGCTCTCCTACGCACGGTTGCGTACACCTGGAAGCAGGAGTCGCTCGCCGAGGACGCCGCTCGAATTCAGATGCTCGGACGAGAGCTGTATTCCAGACTCGGAGTCGTTGCCGCGCACCTGGACAAGCTCGGCGGGCATCTCGGCAAGGCAGTCGACTCGTTCAACTCCACCGTGTCTTCGGTTGATTCCAGGGTCACGGTGACAGCACGCAAGCTCTCCGAGCTCGAACTGTTCGATACCGAAGTCGTCGAGGTCCGCCGGGTCGACAGCCGACCGAAAGTGTCCGATTCGTCGCATCCGTTGCACCAGTTCGGTCACGTCAGCGACGCAGTCGGGTGATCAGCCGCTAATCTCGGTGGGTGTCTACATCCCAACGAGCCCGTTCCGGGGTTCCGCTGGATCAACGTTCAGCCCTCGCATCAGTGCCCGGCGTCCCAGCGTGGGGGGCGGTGGCTATCGCCGGCGGTGCCAGTTTTCTCGGATTCGTCATCGACGCAGCCCGCGGAACCGAGCTGACCGCTGCCTTCGCCTGTTTTTACATCATCGGCGTAGTTGCCGCAGTTGTCCTGGTCCGCTATCGCGGCCTCTTCACGGCGCTGGTCCAGGCTCCCTTGATCCTGTTCGTCGCGGTCCCCATGGCGTATCAGTACTTCACCGAGAATCCAGGAACCGGCGTGAAGGACATTATGCTGAATGCCGCCATTCCACTGGTCAATCGGTTTCCGTTGATGTTGCTGGGCACTGTTCTGGCGATCGGGATCGGCGGTGCACGCATCTTCCTCAAGAAGCAGTCCACCCACGCCCCCACTCGCTCGGTTCGTGACCGGGCCAAGCAAACACGTGACCGTGCGAGAGCGTCCAGGGCGAAGACGACGAGCGCACCGGATTCGGTGCGCGGTCCAGAGAATCGGGTTTCCGGACGGGGAACCGCATCCGACGGCCACTCGACCGACGGCGGGCGCCGAAGTGCCGACGCGCGCCGGCAGAGCGCCGAGGGCCGCGGGAGCCGTTCGAGTACCGAAGGCCGCCCGAGCACTGAAGGCCGCCCGAGCACTGGAGACCGCCAGAGCCGTCCGAGCACCGAGGGCCGTCCGAGCACCGAGGGCCGTCGAGCGCGGCGCGAACGAGTCGAGCCGTCCTACGACCGCCCGGCCGCTGATTCGTATGGCGCCGACTCGTATCGCGCAGACCCGTACCGCCCCGAACAGGACGACCCGGATCGGGCGCCGCTCCCGACGAGGCGCTCTGCACCCCGACCGCCGCAACCACGGGCGCCCCGCCAAACTGACGTCGATCCGTATTCAGCGCCGCGTTCGGCACCGACAAGCGCACATGTCCCGCCTCATCCGGTCCCGCAGGTTCGCTACCGGGACCGTACCGAACCCTGACTAGGCTCGCCCGAAAGCGGAAGCCGATCAGGCCTTGGTCGGCCGAAGCTCGCGCGGGAGTGAGAAGACGAGGGTTTCGTTGGCCGTGGTCACGGGCTGCACATCGGCATAGCCGTGCTCGGACAGCAGATCGATGACTCCCTGTACAAGAATTTCCGGCACCGACGCACCCGACGTGATGCCGACGGTCTGCACTCCGTCCAGCCAGGCCAGGTCGATCTCCTTCGCGTAATCGACGAGGTAGCTGGCGCGCGCACCAGCGGAGAGTGCTACTTCTACGAGCCGGACCGAGTTCGAGGAGTTCGTCGATCCGACGACGATCACCAGATCGCACTCGGGTGCCATCACCTTGACCGCGACCTGACGGTTCTGTGTCGCGTAGCAAATGTCGTCGCTCGGCGGATCCTGCAAGGTCGGGAAGCGCTCACGTAGACGTGCCACCGTGAGCATCGTCTCGTCGACGCTGAGTGTGGTCTGCGACAGCCAGATGACCTTGTTCGGATCACGCACGGTGACGGCGTCGACAGAGTCGGGACCATCCACGAGCTGCACATGTTCAGGTGCCTCACCCGCAGTGCCTTCCACCTCCTCGTGCCCTTCGTGGCCGATCAGCAGAATGTCGTAGTCGTCGCGGGCGAACCGTTTGGCTTCCTGGTGAACCTTGGTGACGAGGGGGCAGGTGGCGTCGATGGTGCGGAGCTGACGCTCCGCGGCCGAAGCGTGTACCGCGGGCGATACGCCGTGCGCGGAGAACACCAACAGTGCGCCTTCAGGCACCTCGTCGGTCTCCTCGACGAAGACGGCGCCGCGATCGGCAAGCGTTTCGACGACATGCCGATTGTGCACGATCTCCTTACGGACGTACACCGGAGCACCATGCTGCTCCAGCGCCTTCTCCACAGTCTCGACGGCGCGATCGACGCCGGCGCAGTAGCCGCGAGGCTCTGCAAGGAGTACTCGTTTTCCTCCGGTGTAAGGGGCGGAATCAGCGCCCGATGGACGTGCGATACCCAGGTTCAGTGGAACAGCCGAAGACATGACTACAGGATACGTGAGCAGGGCGCCCCGATTCCGACTAGTGGGCGACCCGCCTGTCGGCTACCCAAATGCCTGGACATCAGGCAGGCTGTGAATATGACTCGTGTCCCTTTTGCTGCACGTGTGGCCGCGGGCGTGGTGGTGACCGTCGTCGAAGAGGCGCGCAAGCTCCCCGGTACCGCGGTCACCTTTCCGATGACGGTCGTCAGCGAAATACTGGCCAGCTCGATGCGCCTCCAACAGCAGGTCACCGCTCTCGCGATCAAGGGTGACGAGGTCATCTCGTCGTTGCCTCTCGTCGGAACCCCTGCTCAGGAGCAGCCGTCTTGGGCTGTGTTCGACGACGACCATGCCCCACCATCGCTGAACGAGAACGAAGAGCTCGACGTCCCGGACCACGAGCCTGTCGCTGCGACCGGCCGTTTTGCGCTGTACTCCACTCCCCCGGCCGAGGTCGAGGTCGAGGTCGAGGTCGAGGTCGAGAAAGACGTGCAGGCCGTGACGTCCACCGAGCGACCGGAGATTGTCGACCTCCTCGATTACGACGCCCTAGCGCTCGCACAATTACGTGCTCGTCTGCGCACCCTGTCGCTCGACGACTTGGAGACGCTCCTCGACTACGAGGCCGATTCGCGCGCACGCGCTCCGTTCCTGACGATGCTCGAGAACCGAATCACCACAGCGAAAGCCAAGTGAGCGCAACCAATCAGACGTCAGGCCCAGGTCCGAGCAGCGCCGAAGAGCCGTGGCCGGTCCGCACGGTAGCGATGAAAGTCGCCGGGTGGATCGACCGACTCGGGAGCGTCTGGGTCGAGGGCCAACTGACCCAGATCAATGCCAGGCCAGGCACCCGGACCGCGTTTCTCGTCCTGCGTGACCCGTCGGCCGACATGTCACTGTCGGTCACCTGCTCGCCGCAACTGCTGGAGCGGTCACCGGTCCCACTGACCGAAGGCGCGCAGGTCATCCTGTACGGCAAGCTGTCTTTCTACACCGGCCGAGGCACAGTCTCGTTGCGTGCCACCGACATTCGCGCCGTCGGCGTCGGCGAACTGCTTGCCCGAGTCGAACGTCTACGCAGCCTCCTGACTGCTGAAGGCCTGTTCGATCCGCGCCTCAAACGGCCACTTCCGTTTCTACCCGGCACGATCGGACTGATCACCGCACGCGCGAGTGCCGCCGAAAAGGACGTGCTGACCGTCGCGCAAAGGCGTTGGCCGGCAGTGCGATTCGAAGTCAGACACACTCCGGTACAGGGCCCGCAGGCAGTACCCGCGATCCTCGGCGCGTTGAAGGAACTCAACGACAACAGTGACGTCGACGTCATCATCCTCGCCCGCGGGGGCGGTAGCGTCGAAGATCTGTTGCCGTTCTCCGACGAAGCGCTGTGCCGCGCGATCTCGGCCGCGACCACACCGATCGTCAGCGCCATCGGACACGAACCGGACAGCCCGCTCAGCGATCACGTCGCCGACCTACGTGCCGCGACTCCGACCGACGCCGCCAAGCTGGTGGTGCCCGACGCCGTCGCCGAGCAGAATCTCGTCGCCGACCTGAGGTCCAGAACTGCTGCTGCGCTCCGAAACTGGGTCGCCAGGGAAGCGCGAGGGCTCGAGATGATCCGACATCGCCCGGTCCTTGCCGACCCGATCGCAGGTATCGAGCGACGCGGCGAGGAGATCACGCGACTGCGCGAGGCAACCCGACGTGACGTTCTGCGCGAACTGGCAAAACAGGAAACCCTGGTCGAACACTTACGAAATCGATCGCAATCCCTCGGGCCCGCAGCGACGCTGGCGCGTGGCTACGCCGTCGTGCAACGCATGGTCACCGGCGGCGATCCCGAGGTGTTGCGTTCGGTCGACGACGCACCGCCAGGAACACAGATCCGAGTACGAGTGGCCGACGGCGCTGTGACTGCCGCGGTCATGGGCAAAGTTCGATAGGAGAAAACTCTTGACTGAAACACCGATCAAAGAAATGGGCTACGAGGCTGCCCGAGACGAACTGGTCGACGTGGTGAAGGTTCTCGAACAGGGCGGCCTCGATCTCGACGCTTCGCTCGCGTTGTGGGAACGAGGCGAATTGCTCGCGACCCGCTGCGAGGAGCACCTCGCCGGTGCACGTAAGCGCGTCGAGAATGCCCTCGCACACGTGAAGGATCAGGACTGACGCTCGACAAGGCGTCGACTCAGGGCGTCAGAGGTGTCGCTTCGGTAGTCGCGGCGGCGAGCGTGGTGAACTCCTCGGACGATCCGCTACCGGTGATGAGCAGCCGCACGTCACCCAGATCGGTCACCCACACCGGCTCTTCACTCTGCTGCGTGTAGACGACCCACTCCTTGCCGTCGATCGACTGAGTTCCCGAGGCGAATCGCGGCTCACCGACCGCGAACGGCACGAGCACGTCTTCACTTGCGTTCGATTGCGTCAGCCGGTTGTAGCGACCGGCATCGGAGATGTATCCGACGGTGCTGGTGTCCCCACCCTGATCGCCGGCGATGGATCCGCGGCTGCCCGAGTTCGGCGTCCAGTCGTCGGGGACCTTGGGGTTACGGATCGGGAAGTCGAGCTCGGACGCGTCGTACTGCATTGCCGCGTTCACGTCGAAGTTCGGGATCGGTCCCTGCGTCGGTCCGCCCGGGCTCAACGTGCACTGACTGGCGATTCCGGCAATCAGCAGACAGGCGATCACGAGCGGAATGAGTGACCAGACCATGTCACGGTTGTTGTTCAGGATCCGGGGTTTACTGTTCGCCACTACTCCAGTATCCCCGCTGGACGTCGCTGCCGGGTCGGCGCATGCCCTCCTCGGCGGACAACGGCACTGAATGAGATAATCGCGCTGGGTAAGACCCCCACCTACCAGGAGGCTACAAACCGATGACGACCAGCACCGAGTCCACCCGCGCCATGGCGCCAGATCGCAATCTCGCCCTAGAACTCGTACGAGTCACCGAGGCCGGCGCACTCGCCTCGGGCCGCTGGGTGGGACGTGGCGACAAGGAAGGCGGCGACGGAGCAGCGGTGGACGCTATGCGTCAGCTGGTCAGCTCGGTCTCCATGCGCGGCGTCGTCGTGATCGGCGAAGGCGAGAAGGACGAAGCGCCTATGCTCTACAACGGCGAGCAGGTCGGCAACGGCAACGGACCCGAGGTCGACTTCGCCGTCGACCCCGTCGACGGAACCACGCTGATGGCCAAGGGCATGCCGAACGCGATCGCCGTCCTGGCCGTCGCTGAGCGCGGCGCCATGTTCGACCCCTCTGCCGTGTTCTACATGGAGAAGATTGCCGTCGGACCCGACTACGCCGATGTCATCGACATCACAGCACCGGTAGCCGAGAACATCGCTCGGATCGCCAAGATCAAGAAGGGATCCGCATCCGATGTCACCGTGTGCATCCTGGACCGCCCCCGTCACGCAGAACTTATTCAGGCCGTTCGCGACGCGGGATCACGCATCCGGCTCATCTCCGACGGTGACGTTGCAGGCGCGATCGCAGCCGCACGTCCCGATTCCGGCACTGATCTGCTGATCGGTATCGGCGGCACCCCCGAGGGCATCATCGCTGCCGCTGCGATGCGTTGCATGGACGGCGCCCTGCAGGGCCGCCTCGCCCCCATGGACGACGAAGAGAAGCAGAAAGCGATCGACGCCGGTCACGACCTCGACCGCGTTCTCAACACCGTCGACTTGGTGTCGGGTGAAAACGTATTCTTCACCGCTACCGGCGTCACCGACGGCGACCTGCTGCGCGGCGTGCGCTACGCGGGCGGCGGTGCGCACACTCAGTCCATCGTGATGCGCTCCAAGTCCGGCACCGTTCGAATGATCGACGCGTACCACCGCCTCGAGAAGCTTCGCGAGTACTCCTCGGTCGATTTCGACGGCGACACGAGCGGTCAGGCTCCTTCTTTCTGACGGTTCGGCCGGTGCGCTGACCCGGCACGACAATTACCCGTACCTAACTGGCAAAGTAAGGCTCATGACGCAGACAGACGAACAGCAATTCCGGATCGAGCATGACACCATGGGAGAGGTTCGCGTACCGATCGATGCACTCTGGCGCGCCCAGACGCAGCGAGCGGTCGAGAACTTCCCCATCTCCGGCCGTCCGCTCGAGCGCACTCAGATCCGCGCGATGGGCCTGCTCAAGGCAGCCTGCGCGCAGGTCAACAGGGACCTCGGACTGCTCGACGGCACGCTTGCCGACGCGATCATCGCGGCTGCGAACGAAATCGCCGAAGGTCTGCACGACGACCAGTTCCCCATCGACGTCTTCCAGACCGGTTCGGGAACCAGCTCCAACATGAACGCCAACGAGGTCATCGCGTCGATCGCCAAGGCGAAGGGCGTGGAGGTACACCCCAACGACCACGTCAACATGTCGCAGTCCTCGAACGATACTTTCCCGACGGCTACCCACGTCGCCGCGACCGAGGCAGCGGTCACTTCGCTCGTGCCTGCACTGAAGCACCTGCATTCCGCGCTGGCCGCGAAGGCCGTCGAGTGGAAGACAGTGGTCAAGTCCGGACGCACGCACCTCATGGATGCTGTTCCGGTCACTCTCGGCCAGGAGTTCGGCGGGTACGCCCGCCAGATCGAAGCCGGAATCGAGCGCGTCGAGGCGACCCTGCCCCGTTTGGGTGAACTCCCGATCGGCGGCACCGCGGTGGGCACGGGCCTCAACGCTCCCGACGGTTTCGGGACGAAAGTTGTTGCAGCACTGGTTGAATCGACCGGAATCGAAGCCCTGACCGCAGCCAAGAACGCCTTCGAGGCGCAGGCAGCTCGGGACGGACTCGTCGAGGCATCCGGCGCACTGCGCACCATCGCGGTGTCGCTGACCAAGATTGCCAACGACATTCGCTGGATGGGTTCGGGACCACTCACCGGACTCGGCGAGCTGTCACTTCCCGACCTGCAGCCGGGTAGCTCGATCATGCCCGGCAAGGTCAATCCTGTTCTGCCAGAAGCAGTTACACAGGTCGCCGTGCAGGTCGTCGGCAACGATGCAGCCGTCGCGTTCGGTGGCGCCTCGGGCGCCTTCGAGCTCAACGTCTACATCCCGGTGATGGCACGCAACGTGCTCGAGTCCTTCACCCTGCTCGCCAATGTCTCGGTACTGTTCGCCGACAAGTGCATCAGCGGGCTGACCGCCAACGTCGAGCACCTCAAGACCCTTGCCGAGTCCTCGCCGTCCATCGTGACGCCGCTGAACTCCGCCATCGGATACGAGGAGGCTGCGGCCGTCGCCAAGCAGGCACTCAAGGAGAAGAAGACGATCCGTCAGACGGTTATCGACCGAGGGCTGATCGGCGACAAGCTCAGCGAGGAAGAGCTCGACAAGCGGCTCGACGTGCTGGCCATGGCGAAGGTCGAGGACTGACTTCACCGCTGGTAGACAAGCGGCGCCAGTAGGCCGCCCTGCTTCAGCTCGAGTGGTTCATTCATACGATTGCTTCGTATGAATGAACCACTCACGCGTTCAGGAGTCGTGAGCCCAGCTCAGGCGAACGCGCTCAGCTCGTCGCGCGCCGTGTTGCCCTCGTCGCCGAGGTCGTCGCGGCCGAAGATGTTCCATTCCACCAACAATGGCTTGAACACCTTCTCGCTCTGCTGCTCCACCGTGTAGATACCGGCGTCGGCGAGCAATTCGGTGCTGTTTCCCTTACCCGGCAGATCCACCACAGGGATCGAGTACCCGTTGATGCGGTCGGCGATAGCGCGCACGGTCTGATCAGGGGCGACACCGAGTGCTTCGGTGACCATGTTCGCGTAGAACTTCGACTGCAGGGCATCGTCCTGGGCGATCTTCGACAAAATCTTGGCCAGGACAGGGTCGCCACCGAGTGCGATCGTATTGTTATTTCGCAGCACGGCCGCTGACTCGTCCACGGCGAAATGCGCGAGGATATCGAGAACGTGCAGGCTGGGCGCGTCGTAGCCCTTCGTCATCTCTTCCATCCGAGCACGTTCGAGAGCGACGGGATCGACAGCACGCGTCAAGACCAAAAAATCGCGTAGCGCTATCGCCTGACGATTCTCTTCCGACGTCCATCGGCCGGTCCACTTCCACCATGCGCCCTGACCGGTCAGTGCACGGGCCAGTTCACGGTGGTAGGCGGGCAGATTGTCGGCAACGAGGACGCTGACCGTGGCGGAGAGGATCTCGACCTCGCTGAGGTGGGATTGTTCGGCCGACCAGTCCTCGCCACCGAGAAACGCGAAGTTCTTGCCGTCGTCCCACGGCGCGAAATCGTGGGGGTGCCAATCCTCTGCTTCTTCGATGTGTCGGCGCAGATTCTCTTCCACGGCGGGCTCCAATCGGAGCAACAGGTCACCGTCAGTGAAGTTCGTAGGCATCCGAATACCGTAGCGCCTCCCACCGAACGTCGAGTCTCGTGCCCCTGACCTCTGTGAATTCTCCCAAATCCCACGCGAGCAGGGTTTACGCTCTTCCTAATCCATTCGCTCCTGGAGAGGACTCCTGTGATGCGCTCGAAGAAGATGTATCTGGCCCTCGCTCTCGCCACGTCGATGACGGCCCTCGTCGGGTGCTCCTCCGGTGACACCGAAACGGCGACCACGACGGCCACCGCCACGGCAGAAGCGTCGTCGGAGGAGGACTCCGGACTCTCACCCGGCCAGGTGCCCGGCGTCGACGTTCCCGACGGCCAGATCGACGACGCGGTAGGAAAACTCGACGGCATCGCCGCCGAACTGATGGAGTCCTCGAAAATCCCGGGGATGGCTGTCGCCGTCGTACATAAGGGAGAAGTCGTGTACTCCAAGGGATTCGGGGTGCGTGAGGTCGGTAAGGACGATGCGGTCGACGGCGATACGGTATTCCAACTGGCATCGTTGTCCAAACCCGTCGGCTCGACGGTAGTCGCTTCGCAGGTCGGTAGCGGAGTGGTCGATTGGACAACTCCTGTGGTCTCGGAGCTCCCGTGGTTCGCGCTCGCGGATCCGTATGTGACCCAGAACGTCACGGTCGGCGATTTCTACGCCCATCGCAGCGGGCTGCCCGATCACGCGGGCGACAACCTCGAGGAAATCGGCTACGACCGCCGCCAAGTACTCGCGCGACTGAAGGACATTCCCCTGGATCCGTTCCGCTCGACGTACAACTACACCAACTTCGGCGTCACCGCTGGGGCCGAGGCGGTAGCGCAGGCGTCGGGCAAGGATTGGGAGACCCTCAGCCAGGACGCGATCTACGGCCCCCTCGGCATGGCGTCGACCAGTTCGCGATTCGCGGACTACATGGCCCGCACCGACCGCGCGGTCCCACACGTGCTCGTCGACGGCGCGTACGAGGCAGCATTTCAGCGAGAACCGGACGCACAATCGCCTGCGGGTGGGGTGAGTTCCTCGGCGAACGACATGGCGAAGTGGATGACGATGCTCGCCGCCGAAGGCACTTTCGACGGCAAGCAGGTCATCGAACCCGATGCCCTGCTGCCCGCGGTGACGGCCGAGATCGTCTCGTCCCCATCCGGTACCCCGGATACTCGGGCCGGCTACTACGGATACGGATTCAACGTCTCGAACTCGGGGGCCGGACGCACACAGGTGAGTCATTCGGGAGCGTTCGAGCTCGGCGCGGGCACAAATTTCGTGACGATCCCCTCGCTCGATGTCTCCATCGTCGTGCTGACCAACGCTGCACCTATCGGCATCGCCGAGACGGTATCGGCCGAGTTCGCCGATCTCGTGCAATTCGGCGAGGTTCGACAGGATTGGCGAACGATCTACAAGAATGCGTTCGAGGGAATGGACGAACCGATGGGCGAACTCGTCGGCAAGACACCACCCGCCGATCCTGCTCCCGCGCAGCCACTCACGGTCTACGCCGGGGTGTATCAGAACTCGTTCTGGGGTCCTGCGACGGTCACCGACGACAACGGCACCCTGACTCTGGCCATCGGTCCCAAGGACACTTCGTACGAGCTGACACACTGGGACGGTGATACGTTCACCTTCGATGTGCGAAGCGAGAACGCACCCGACGGCACCGTGTCCCAGGCAAAGTTCAACGGCAACACCGTCACCCTCGAGTACTTCGACGGGACCGGATTGGGGAGATTCACCAAGTGACAGATCTACTTCGGTCGACCAAGACCGTCGAGGACATGCTGCGGGCGCTGGCGGAGCGCGACGTCGATCGTGCGGCGGCACTCCTCGACGACGGAATCATCTGGCACAACGTGGGATTTCCGAAAGTGCGTGGCATAGCCCGAGTCCGCAAAGCGCTGGCGGTCATGGCGAAGCCGAACTACGGATTCGACGTCACCATCCACAACATCGCCGCAGCTCCCGACGGCGACGTGGTGCTCACCGAACGAACCGACGTACTGATCTGGCGCCGATTGCGTGTCGAGTTCTGGGTGTGCGGCACTTTCGAGCTGCGCGACGGCAAGATCCTCGTGTGGCGTGACTATTTCGACAATCTCGACTTTGCGAAGGCGTTGGTGCGTGGGCTGTGGCGACTGCGCTCATGAGTGGAAATGCGTCCCTCGGAACGCATTTCCACTCCATGCGTCTACGCCCCTGAAGGCCCGAACTCCTCGAGCATCTCTGTCACCAGGGCGGCGATCGGCGAACGCTCGCTTCGGGTGAGGGTGATGTGCGCGAAAAGCGGGTGGCCCTTGAGCTTTTCGATCACCGCTGCGACGCCGTCGTGCCGTCCTACGCGGAGATTGTCACGCTGCGCCACGTCGTGGGTGAGAACGACCCGGGAGCCGCTACCGAGCCTGGACAGAACCGTGAGCAGAACATTACGTTCGAGTGATTGAGCCTCGTCGACGATGACGAAGGAATCGTGCAGCGACCGTCCACGAATATGCGTGAGCGGCAACACTTCCAGCATTCCGCGTGCAATGACTTCTTCCATCACCTCCGGGCTTGCGAGCCCTTCCAAGGTGTCGAACACCGCCTGACCCCACGGGCCCATTTTCTCGCTCTCACTGCCGGGTAGATAGCCGAGCTCCTGACCACCGACCGCGTACAGAGGGCGGAAGACGACGACCTTCCGATGCGTACGACGCTCGAGCACGGCCTCCAGACCTGCGGTCAGTGCCAGCGCAGATTTACCCGTTCCGGCCTTACCACCGAGCGAGACGATGCCGATGCTCTCGTCGAGCAGCAAGTCGAGCGCAACCCGCTGTTCAGCGGAGCGCCCATGCAAGCCGAATGCTTCACGTTCGCCGCGCACGAGCTGCACCTGCTTGTCCGCTGTGACGCGTCCCAATGCACTCGAACGGCCCCCGAGCAAGCGAATTCCTGTGTGACACGGCATGTCTCGTGCACCGTCCAGGTCGATGACACCGTCCGCGAACAACCGATCGATATCGGCCGGCTGCACTTCCAGTTCGGCCATGCCGGTCCAACCCGAAGGCACGACGTCGTGGGCGTGATACTCGTCGGCGGGCAATCCCACCGCCCCGGCTTTCACTCGCAGCGGGATGTCCTTGCTGACGAGGACTACTTCTTTGCCCTCGGCCGCCAGGTTGAGTGCGCACGCCAAGATCCGCGAATCGTTGGAGTCGGTACGGAAACCGACAGGCAGAACGGCTGCGTCGGTGTGATTGAGCTCGACCTGCAGTGTGCCGCCCTGCGTTCCGATCGGAACAGGTTGATCGAGCCGACCGTGTTCTACGCGAAGATCGTCGAGCATGCGCAATGACTCCCGCGCGAACCATCCCAGCTCGTGGTGATGGCGTTTACCCTCCAACTCGCTGATGACGACGAGAGGGAGCACCACATTGTGCTCGGCGAAGCGAATAACAGCCCAGGGATCCGACAGTAGAACCGAGGTGTCCAGCACGAATGTCCGAAGAGGGGCGGAAACGGAGCGTGAAGTGGTCACGTGGGGCTCCTATTGTTCGCGCGACGCCACACGAACGCTTGTCGCTCGGCCGGTCGGTCCTGACGTGTCAGCTGACACGAGGGCCGGGTGCCGGCCCTCTCGCACTCACTAGCTCAGTCACGTATCAGAACCTCCCGCACAGTCAGCTTCCCCGCTGGCTGTTACTGCCGACGGTACCGCCGATTCCGAGGATTCGTGCGGGTAGCAGGGTGCGTGTCGGTGAACAACGCGTTAACCCATCGCACCGTGGCGGGGAGGCCACCATCCGTCCGCTTCAATGGTCCATTCATACGATCGATTCGTATGAATGGACCATTCAAGCAGGCCGGGTGAGATCAACAGGTCGGGTGAGATCAACAGGCCGACCTGCCGACCCAGCGAAGCGGCCGGCAATCAGCCGATCAGGCCCCAGTCTTCGAGGCCGTCGTAGAGCGGCTTGCTCTGTGCGACCTTGACGACGCGCTCTTTCAACGAGTCACTGGCTTCGCCGGTGGCGAGGGCGGTGCCGATGATGTCGGCGACCTCGGTGAACTCTGCTTCACCGAAGCCACGCGTCGCGAGGGCCGAGGTGCCGATGCGAAGGCCGGAGGTGACCATCGGCGGGCGCGGATCGAACGGCACGGCGTTGCGGTTGACGGTGATGCCGACCTCGTGGAGAAGGTCCTCGGCCTGTTGGCCGTCGAGCTGACTGTTACGCAGGTCCACCAGTGCGAGGTGCACGTCGGTGCCGCCGGTGAGAACCGAGATTCCCTTGTCCGCGATGTCTTTGCCGTTCAGGCGATCCGCGAGGAGTGAAGCTCCGAGGAGGGTGCGCTCCTGGCGCTCCTTGAACTCCGGCGTCGCAGCGATCTTGAAAGCGACGGCCTTGGCGGCGATCGCATGCATGAGTGGGCCACCTTGCTGGCCGGGGAACACCGCGGAGTTGAGCTTCTTCGCCCATTCCTTCTTCGCGAGGATCAAGCCGGACCGGGGTCCGCCGAGAGTTTTGTGCACGGTCGAGGACACGACGTCGGCGTAGGGAACGGGCGAGGGATGCAGACCTGCTGCGACGAGTCCGGCGAAGTGCGCCATATCGACCCAGAGCAATGCGCCGACCTCGTCTGCGATCGAACGGAAGGCTTCGAAGTCCTGGAAGCGCGGGTAAGCGGACCAGCCGGCGATCAGGACCTGTGGCTTGGCCTCGATGGCCTGCTTGCGCACCTGATCCATATCGATCCGGTGGTCTTCTTTGCTGACGCCGTAGGACTCGACCTCGTACAACTTGCCGGAGAAGTTCAGCTTCATACCGTGCGTGAGGTGGCCGCCGTGTGCCAGATCGAGGCCCATGATCTTGTCGCCCGGGTTGATCAGAGCCATCAACACTGCCGCGTTGGCCTGTGCACCGGCGTGCGGCTGGACGTTGGCGAACTCGGCGCCGAAGAGTTCCTTGGCACGATTGCGGGCCAGGTCCTCGATGACGTCGACGTGCTCGCAGCCACCGTAGTAGCGACGGCCGGGGTAGCCCTCGGCGTACTTGTTCGTCAGCACGCTGCCCTGTGCCTGCAGAACGGCGCGGGGAACGAAGTTTTCCGATGCGATCATCTCGAGCGTGTCACGCTGACGCCCCAGTTCGCCTGCCATGGCCTCGGCGACCTCAGGATCGAGTTCGGCAAGGGACAGGTTGTTGACGTCAGTCATAACAGGGGTCTCCAAATGAGCGCAGCAATGTGGGCGCCCTCAGTTTACGAGATGCGCAATTGCCCCGGTGTCAGCGGCTCGTCGAGGAGGCGTCCGAACAACGCCGATCGCTCGCTGACGGTCTTGCCCTGAGCCAACCAACCACCGAGAAGTTTGTAGCCCTCGACGTATGTGCTGCTGTAGGCACGCCACAACGGCGAGGACAAGAACTTCAGACTCTGCCGAGCACGCTTGGGCGATGCGAGGCCCCATTTTTCCAGGTACGCCGCGACGTCATCCTGACTCTTGTGTCGATCGTGCAGCAACAATGCCGCGTCCTGCCGCACCCCGAGCAGCTGGCCCGACGCCGTCGACAGTCGCTCGGCCTTGTCCCCGTCGAACCGCAGGCCGAGGTCGGCGTAGATTTCCTGCGCCCACAATCCCCATCCTGGTCCGACGATCGACTCGAGCGCCAGATCGGCAAGCCCCTCCGCCATCAGGCATTGCGGAGTGTTGACGAGAAACAAGGTCTGTTCCTGCTGCCCGGAACCGACCAGGCCCATCTCTTTCCGGCAATGCTCGGTGTGATGTCCGGGGTAAGCCTCATGCGCGATGAGGTGTGGGAGGTTCGCCATGTGCTGTTCGAGATCGGAGTTGATGGCCACGGTGGACTTGAAGTCACCGAGGTAATAGTTGAATCCTGACCACGGCTTGTCCCCCACCACCTCGTAACGCACCTGCTCGGTCTCGGGCAGTGAGTACTCTGCTCGCACGAGATCACGCAAGGCACTCGAGAAGGCGTCGACACATTCCTGCAGTCGATCGGCCGGTATGACGTCTCTGGCGCGGTGAGCGGCCAATCGCTCGGCAAGCGAACCCGGACCCGACAACACCTCGTCCATCTTTCGGTGTGCCTGCACATAGTGGTCCTGATCCCCGGGTTCGATGCGGACATCGAAATATGCGAAGACCTCGTCGACGAAACCGATGTCTTCTCCTGCGAACTTGCGGCCCGAGCATTCCAGCGCGCGTAAGTGGACATCGATGAACTCGGCACGTTGCACCGTCAGATCTGTGTTTGCCAGCTCGGCCCGCAGTGCGACGGCCTCCCGCGCGAGCGCAGCCGGATCGGGAGCGGGTGCATTCTCGGTCTGTCGACGCAACTCGGGGTCACCGGTGTACGCGTCGACGAAGCCCTCTTCGAGTCGGTCGAATTTCAGACCGAGTTGTAGATACTCACGGACGAGCGAATCGGCATTCATAAGATTCGACGATAGTGGCCGCAGTGAGATGAACGAACAGTGAACTACCCCGCCCGTGTGAGTATCAGTGGCACCAAGCACAATCTGAAGCCATGCGACTTCAGTGTCCCTCGTGCGCCTGGTGCGTACTCCCAGGTACGCACCAGGCACACGAGGTGTGTACCTCCGAATGAGCGAACCCAGCCCCTACGTCGAGTTCGATCGCGCCCAGTGGCGCACTCTTCGGCAGTCGACGCCACTGGTGCTCACCGAGGAAGAACTCGTCGGCCTCCGCGGCTTGGGTGAGCAGATCGATCTCGAAGAAGTCGCCGAGGTGTATCTACCTCTGGCTCGACTCATTCACCTTCAGGTCGCCGCACGGCAACGGCTGTTCGCGGCCACGGCAACATTTCTCGGCGAGAAGCACCCGGATCGTCAGGTGCCCTTCGTCATCGGAGTCGCCGGCAGTGTCGCGGTCGGAAAGTCGACGACGGCCCGAGTTCTGCAAGCACTCCTCGCGCGGTGGGACCACCATCCGCGCGTCGATCTGGTCACCACCGACGGCTTCCTGTATTCGACGACAGAGTTGATGCGTCGCGGCATCCTGCACCGCAAGGGATTTCCCGAGAGCTACGATCGGCGCAAGCTGCTCCGCTTCGTCACCGAGGTGAAGTCGGGAGCCGAAGAGGTTGCCGCACCGGTCTATTCGCACGTGTCCTACGACATTCTGAAGGGCCAGTTCCACATGGTTCGTCAGCCGGACATTCTCATCGTCGAAGGCCTCAACGTTCTGCAGACCGGTTCACGTTTGATGGTGTCGGATCTGTTCGACTTCTCGATCTACGTCGACGCCAGAATCGAGGACATCGAACGCTGGTACGTGAAGCGCTTTCTCGCGCTGCGTAAGACGTCGTTCGCCGATCCCGACGCGCACTTCCATCACTACGCGAATCTGCCCGACGAGCACGCACGCATGGCGGCCGAGGATCTCTGGCACTCGATCAATCTGCCGAATCTCGTCGAGAACATTCTGCCGACGCGTCCTCGGGCCACGATGGTGCTGCGCAAGGACAGCGATCACGCCATCAACAGGCTCCGATTGCGCAAGTTGTAGATCGGTAGTCAGATTCCGAATCTGCGATGCCTGGCTGCATAGTCACGCAGTGCTCGAAGGAAATCGACTCGGCGGAATTCGGGCCAGTACGCCTCGGTGAACCAGATTTCCGAGTACGCGCTCTGCCACAGCAGAAATCCGGAGAGCCGTTGTTCACCCGAGGTGCGAATCACCAGATCAGGATCGGGCTGGCCGGAGGTGTAGAGGTGAGTATCGATGCCGTCGACGTCGATGGATTTCACCAAGTCGTCCCCGGTGAGTCCCTCGGCAATCTTCTCCCTCACCAATAACTGCACTGCGTCGGCGATTTCTTGACGACCGCCGTAGCCCACTGCGACGTTGACATGCGTTCCGGTTCGCCCCGCGGTATGAGCGGCGGCCTCTTCGAGCCTGCGCGCCGTCGACGGTGGAAGGAGCTCGAGGGTGCCGACGATCTTGACTCCCCAATTCTGCTCGGGTCCGCAAATCTCCTCGACGACGTCGGTGATGATCTCGAGCAGTGAATCGAGCTCGTCCGGGTCGCGGGACAGATTCTCGGTCGAGAGTAGATAGATGGTGGCCATCTCGATTCCCGCGGCGTCGCACCAACCGAGCATCTCGGCGATCTTCAGTGCACCCATGCGATGCCCGTGCGCGACGTCGGTGAAGCCGTTCTCACGTGCCCAGCGGCGATTTCCATCACACATCACTGCAACGTGACGAGGATGCCGCATGCCGTCGAGCTGCATGAGCAAGCGCCGCTCGTACACGTTGTACAGCACGTTACGTACGTTCGTCGGGAGAATTTTCACCGAGACATCACCACAGTCGGATCACCACGGAGCACAACCTTACGCCGACGAAACGAAGCTACTCGCCGGTAGAGTACGGACCGAACCTACGGTTGCGTAAGTTCGGAGTCGAGAGGAAGTGATCGCATGACGATGTTCGGGATCGACCAACTGCCCGCGAAACCTCGGATGCGCGGGTGGATTCATCTCTATGCTTTCGCGGTCTCCGTCGTGGCGGGCATCGTCCTGGTCACGTTGGCCTTCAGCTTGGTCTCCGTCAGTGCCGGAATCGCTACCGCGGTCTACGCGAGCACTGTCTGCGGTGTCTTCGGCGTCAGCGCTACTTACCACCGAATCCATTGGAAAACCCCGGCCTCTCGCACGTGGATGAAGCGTGCCGATCACTCGATGATCTTTCTGTTCATCGCCGGCAGCTACACGCCGTTCGCCGTACTCGGACTCCCGGCAGCAACGGGCAAGACCCTGCTGATCGTCGTCTGGATCGGCGCCCTCAGCGGGGTCGCACTCAAGATGCTGTGGCCTCTCGCACCCGTCTGGGTGGGCGTGCCGCTGTACCTGATTCTCGGCTGGGCCATCGTGCCGGTCGCACCGACGCTCATCCAGCAAGTGGGCTTCGCACCGTTCATCCTGTTGCTCGTCGGCGGTATCCTGTACAGCGTCGGAGCCGTCCTGTACGCGACGAAATGGCCCAATCCCTGGCCCACTACGTTCGGGCACCACGAGTTCTTCCATGCGGCCACGGTGCTTGCTGCGATCTGCCACCTCGTCGCCGTGTGGTTGGTGCTGTTCTAGCCAGGGTCAGCGCTGCAATGCGGCGATGAGCTCGACCTCGGTGGTGACGGGGCGATCGCAGACGAATCCGCGACACACGTACGCCGCCTCGTTGCCAGCGATCATCGGCCGACCCGCCAGTAGCGCGCTGGAATTCTCCGCTCCGGCCATGATCGTCGTACCCCCGGGAGCGTGGGCGCGAGCAACGGCGAGCAGCCTGCTGTTCCCGACACTCGACACGGCCACCTGCAAGGGTCCCCGCACCGAAGCCTCGGCGACGGTGAGCCAGTGGCCTCCCGATCGCGGTGCCCGTTCCAGAATCAGAGCCGCACGGGCGAGCCCCGCCGAGGCGAGCTCTCCGTATCGAGCCGACACTTCGGGCGGCACAAGCGCCTCTGCCGTCAGAAGAGCCTCCGTCACCGTCGATGCTCCCGACGGGGTTGCATTGTCGAGTGGGTCTCGCGGCCTCGTCACCAATACTTCGGCGTCATCGGCGGTATCGAACCAACTGCCGGGATGATCCGGGTCGGCGAAGTGTTCGATCGCAGCGTCGAGAATCGCCTGCGCCCGAATCGACCAGATCTCCTCTCCGGTGGCCTGGAAAAGTGCCAGCGAGGCGACGGCGAGGCAGGAGTAGTCCTCGAGCACACCCGTTGCGACGCCGACGTGGGTGCCGAGCGAGGCGCGTCGCAGTCGTCCGTTCTCGAAGTGCGTCGCGAAGAGTTGTTCACCGCAGGCGACGGCGGCGTCGACCCACTCCGAACGTCCCAGCCCCGCGCCCACTTCGGCGAGTGCTGTGATTGCCAGGCCGTTCCACGCGGTGACCACCTTGTCGTCGCGGCCTGGTTGTGGGCGCTGATCCCGAACCGAAAGCAACAGTTCGGCCACGCGCCGGTACCGCTCGAGATCGTCAGGATCCTCGGGCAACTGCAGAACCGACATGCCCGCTTCGAATGTCCCTGCGCTGTCGACGACGAACATGCCTGCAGCCCAGACGCCATCTTCGAATCCGAGAACGTCCACGAGCTGTTCCGGTGTCCACGCGTAGGTCGATCCCTCCACACCGTCGGTGTCGGCATCGAGCGCGGAGGCGAAACACCCATTGTCGGTTCGCAGTTCGCGTAGCAGAAAGCCCGCGGTCGCCTCGGCTACGCGAACAGCCAGCGGATCCCCCGTCACCCGGGCGAGGTGCCCGTACAACCGAAGTAGAAGCGCGTTGTCGTAGAGCATCTTCTCGAAGTGCGGCACGACCCATTCGGCGTCGACCGAGTAGCGCGCGAACCCGCCACCGATCTGGTCGTAGATTCCGCCGCGAGCCATCGCGGCCGCGGTGCGTTGGACCGTCTCGAGTGCCGCCGCCGAACCAGTGCGCTCGTGATGACGCAGCAGACCTTCCAACAGTGCACCCGGCGGAAACTTCGGTGCCCCGCCGAAACCACCACGATCGACGTCTTCGTCCGCGAGTACCGAGGCCACGGCGTCCGCCATCAGGTCGGAGTCGATCGGACGCTCCGATGTCGGCATCTGCCCCGAATTGTTTCGGAGGGCCGCAACGATCGCAGCGGATGCGTCGAACACTTCTTCCCGACGCGTACTCCAGGTGTCCGATATCGCGGTCAGCAATTGCTCGAACGAGGGCGTTCCACCGCGCGGTCTCGGCGGGAAGTAAGTGCCGCAGTAGAACGGTTCGGCGTCGGGCGTCAGAAAGCACGTCATCGGCCAGCCGCCCTGACCCGTCATCGCCACGGTCGCGTTCATGTAGACGGCGTCGAGGTCGGGCCGCTCCTCACGATCGACCTTGATACACACGAAGTTGGCGTTCATCAGCGCCGCGACCGTCTCGTCCTCGAAGGATTCGTGCGCCATCACGTGACACCAGTGACAGGCCGAATACCCGATCGAGAGCAGAATCGGCACATCGCGTTCTACTGCAGAGTTCAACGCCTCGGGCGACCATTGCTGCCAATGCACCGGATTGTCCGCATGCTGAAGCAGGTAGGGACTGGTCGATACTCCGAGTGCGTTGGCACCGAGCACGGCTAAGTCTCGTCCTTGTCGGCCCGCTTGTCCCCAGTCGACGTCTTCGTCGGATCCACCGTCAGCGCGCCGCGATCGGTCCCCTCGTCGAGTTCTTGATCAGGCCGCGGGTCTTCCTTCTCGAAAGTTTCGGGAAGCTTCTTGATCTGTTTGTTCATCGACCAGATCAGCAGGGCTGTACCGACGAGAAGTGCGACGATGATCACGAGCCCGACGGGCGAGGATTTACCGAACTCCGGGCCGGTCGGCTGCTGGGCCAATAGCGAGATGATCACTCAGACCTCCTTCGTTTCGATGCCGGCGAACAAATCGGTTTCGGGCAACGACGTCTTGACCCGCGTCTTCGCCAATTCGAACTCTTCGGTGGGCCAGAGCTTGCGCTGCACATCGACAGGTACGGCGAAGAACACCCCGTTCGGATCGATCTGCGTCGCATGCGCCCGCAAAGCGTCGTCGCGCTGCTCGAAGTATGCGTCAGCAGTGACCTGAGTGGTAATTCTCTCCATGATTTCGTCGCGGTCCGTGGTCCACCGTTTCAACCAGTCGGCGAATGGGCTCTCTTCGCCGCGGTCGACGAACCAGTCGTTGAACAGTTGCATCCGTTTACGAAGGAAACCGTGCGAGTAATAGAGCTTGAGTGGCGTCCATGGTTCCCCGGCATCGGGGAACTTCGTGGGATCACCTGCGGCTTCGAAGGCCGCAACCGATACCTCGTGACACCGAATGTGGTCCGGGTGCGGGTATCCGCCCTTCTCGTCGTACGTGGTCATCGCGTGCGGCTTGAATTCGCGGACAACCTTGACCAGTGCCTCGGTGGACTCCTCGAGTGGAACCAGCGCAAAGCACCCCTCGGGCAGCGGGGGCAGCGGGTCGCCCTCGGGCAAACCCGAATCGACGAAACCGAGCCAGTGTTGGCGTACCCCGAGAATGCGGGCAGCCTCAGCCATCTCTTCCCGCCGCACTTCCTCGATGCGATCGTTCACACCGGGGATGTCCATCGCCGGATTGAGGATGTCTCCCCGTTCACCACCGGTCAACGTCACGACCAGGACATCGTTGTTCTCGGCGGCATACCGAGCCGTCGTCGCTGCGCCCTTGCTCGATTCGTCGTCGGGATGGGCGTGCACCGCCATGAGCCGTAGTCCGGACACGTTCTTTCCTCACCTCAGCTTCGCCTGCTTCTTCCCTACACATATAGTTCCACTTGGCGCCGACACAACGCGCACCGGCTGCCGTAGATCCACCAGCGAACACCGAGTTCCCCCGACCTTCACGACGAAAGCATGCATGACTTCCACGCTCCCCGAAGGCCGTTATCCCGCGTCGACGTCACGATCGATGTCCCGTCGCACCAAGAACCTGCTGCTTATCGTGGTGCTCCTCGCCGGCCTGGGGATCGCATACATCGGGTACGTGAAGTTTTCGGTGAAGGACATCGAGGGAACAGCCCTCGCGTTCGACCTGCTCGACGATTCCACCGTCTCCATTCGTTTCAGCGTCACGCGCGCAGATCCGCAGGACGACGCGGTCTGTATCGTGCGGGCGCGTTCGCGTGACGGATCGGAAACCGGACGCCGCGAAGTACTCGTACCCGGCTCGGACGCACGCGAGGTCGAGGTAAAGTCGGAGATACGTACTTCTCAACCGCCCGCCGTCGGCGACATCTACGGATGCAGCCTGAAAGTCCCCGATTATTTGCGTGCAGGCTGACCTAGCGCCTGCTCGTGGTAAGATCGGCCGGTACACGGTTCCGCTTTGGAGCCGTGTATTGCTGCATTGACGGCCAGGGCGGCACTGTGGCTCGCGGCTGACGCTGCGCTCCAGTGGCTCGAGAAACGGGCCTACAACGCCTGGGAATCTGCACATTGCAATCCCCAGGTTCGCCGCGTGCGCCGTCCGCATAAAACGGGGAGTCCACCGCGACTTCTACTACAAGGGAGTGATCGAGATGACCGAGACCCAGGTGACCTGGCTTACCCAGGAGTCCCACGACAGGCTCAAGAGCGAACTCGACCAACTCATTTCCAATCGTCCGATCATCGCCGCCGAAATCAACGAGCGACGCGAAGAGGGCGATCTGAAAGAGAACGGCGGCTACCACGCTGCACGCGAGGATCAGGGCCAGCAGGAAGCCCGTATTCGCCAGCTGCAGGAACTGTTGAACTCCGCCAAGGTCGGCGAGGCGCCCACCCAGTCCGGTGTAGCTCTGCCCGGGTCCGTGGTGAAGGTCTACTACGACGGTGACGAGTCCGACGCCGAGACTTTCCTCATCGCCACCCGCGAAGAGGGTTCCACCGACTCCAAGCTCGAGGTCTACTCCCCTAGCTCTCCGCTGGGTGGTTCACTCATCAACGCCAAGGTCGGCGACACCCGCCAGTACACGCTGCCGAACGGCAAGATCATGAAGGTCACGCTCGTCAGCGCAGAGCCTTACCACTCGTAGACATTCGTCTCGGTTCAGTCGAGTTTCCCCGGTCGGTAGTCATCCGACCGGGGAAACTTGCGTTATAAGACCGACACCGAACGCGGTCGCGGCGCACACTTGGACAATGGATGCCGTGTCCCTGCAGGTCGACCCAGTCGAGGGCCCAATCGACGGCCCCACCACCTTTCGTGTCCTGGGCGTTGCACCCGGCCTTCCAGTCCATCTCGATGTCGCGACGGTGGATGCGAACAACCACCACTGGGTGTCACATCAGGATTACAACATCGATGCCGAAGGTCGGCTGTTGATCACCGACCCCGATCGCCCCTGGTGGAATATGTTCTTCGTCGACGAAGGCGTCGTACCGGTCAGCTTCGCCGGGTCGGACGGCGGGCTCGACTATCGAATCTCGGTGCACGCAGTGGAGGGCTCGTCCAGCACCACAGTGCGTCGCACCTGGGGCGGAGATCTGGTTCGCGAGGATCTCGCGGGCGTCGGGTGGCGACTGCGGATTTATCTGCCCGATACCGGCGACGACGCACTGGCCGGGGTCATAGTTCTCCCCGACACCACAGGCGCACGACCGGCAGCGCCTACCGCAGCGCTGCTCGCCTCACATGGATACGTGGCAGCCGTGCTGTCCTATATGGACGACACCGGGCTCCCCGAGCAGTTCGAGGAAATACCGGTAGAAGCGATCGCCGCTGGAATGGCAGCTTTCGCCGGGCATCAACGTGTCGACGCACATCGCATTGCGGTCTACTCATGCTCGGTCGGGGTGTCGGTGGCCTTGTCCGCTTTGGCCCGCACTCCAAGCCTTCCGGTGCGCGGCGTCATCGCGATGTCACCCTCCCATGTCGTCCTGCAAGCCCGGTGCAAAGGTGGACCTCCGCCCCGTACGTCTTCGCTGACCGTCGGCGGTGAACCGTTGCCGTACATGCCCATTCGAAGCGAACGACTCATTGGGCAGCTGATCAGGACGGCGGTCCGACGGGTCTTTTCGACCGGCCCGACCTCGCAAGCGCTATCGCTACGACCCGCGTACGCTGCCGGGCTGAAAAACGACAAAGATGTCTACGACGCGACCATCCCAGTCGACAGGATCGACGCTCCGCTGCTGGCGATCGCCGGCGATGACGACGCGGCGTACCCGTCCGACCGGATGGCGCGCGCGTTGATCGCAAGACGCAAACGCAATACGGACCGGTTGCTGATCCTGCCGAATGCCGGTCACGTTCTGCGTCCCCCCGCAACGCCCACGACCGTCGACCGGAACTACGACGCTGTGTCCGGTGGAACGCCCGCGGGCACCGCGAAGGCGCAGCGCCGGATGTGGACCGAGGTACTGGATTTCCTCGAGACCAGCCTCAAGCAGTAAGCGTTCTCTCGTACTTACGCACCGACAACGGCACGAAGACCACCAGCAGCACGACGACCCAGATGAGCGTATAAAGCACTGGGTTCTGCAGTGGCCACACATCCGGCGGCGGCGCCAAAGGACTTGTGTTGCCGAACAACTCGCGTACCGCCTGGACGGTCGAGGAAATCGGATTCCATTCGGCGATCGCTTTGAGCACCGGCGGGAAGCCGTCGATGGGCACGAAGGTGTTCGCGATGAAGGTTACGGGGAATATCACGATGAACGACGCATTGTTGAAGATCTCCGGTGACCGCACCGACAGCCCGACGAACGCCATCACCCACGAGATCGAGTAAGCGAACAGCAGCAGCAGAACGTACCCCGCCAAAGCCTCGAAAAACGACGTCGTAATACGCCAGCCGACGATCAAGCCAGTGATTGACATGATCGTGATGGTCACCAAGTTGTTGCCCACGTCGGCGGCAGTTCGCCCGATGACCACAGCCGAGCGTGCCATCGGCAGCGAACGGAACCTGTCCATCACGCCCTTTTGCAGATCCTCTGCCAGCGAAGATCCGGTGATCGTGGCACCGAAGATCATCGTCTGAACGAAGATGCCACCCATCAGGAAGCTCTTGTAGTCGCCGCCGCCCGGAATGTCGACGGCACTGCCGAACACGTATGCGAACAGCAGCACGAACATGATGGGCGACAGCGTCGCGAAGACCAGCAGATCCGGAACCCGCTTGATCTTGATCAGATTGCGCTTGCCGATGATCAGCGAATCGCGCACTACACTCATTTGTCTACCTCCACTGCAGCGTCCGACACGGTCGCATGGCCGGTGAGACTGAGGAACACATCGTCCAGGTTGGGGCGCCGCAAACCGACGTCGACCACAGAGATAGCCGCTTCGCGCAGCTTCAACAGGGCTGTCGTCAAGTCGTCCGCGCCACCGTCGACCGACATGACGATTCGGCGTGCCTGCGCGTCCCACTGCGGTTCGTCGACCCCGAGCGGAGCCAACAATTCATGAGCGCGTGCCCGATCGTCAGGATCGGTGAGTACGAACTCGAGACGCTCACCGCCGACCTGCGCCTTCAGCTGATCAGCGGTGCCCTCGGCGATGATCGACCCCTTGTCGAGGACGATGATCTTGTCGGCCAACCGGTCTGCTTCCTCCAGGTACTGCGTGGTCAGCAGAATGGTCGTGCCGTCCTTGACCAGATCGGAGATGAAGTCCCACATGCCGATTCGGCTGCGAGGATCGAGACCGGTCGTAGGCTCGTCGAGAAACAGCACCCGCGGCCGACCGATGAGACTGGCAGCGATGTCGAGGCGTCGACGCATACCGCCCGAATACTGCTTGGCTGTGCGGTCGCGAGCATCGAGCAGATCGAATCGTTCCAGCAGAGTGTCCGCGCGCGAGCGCGCCTCGGCCTTCTTCAGCCCGAACAGGCGACCGACCATCTCGAGATTCTCGTAACCGGTGAGGTACTCGTCTACCGCCGCGAACTGGCCGGTCAAACCGATGGTCGAGCGAACCTCGTCGGCCTGCTTGCCGACATCCAGGCCGAATACCTTCGCGGTTCCCGACGTCGCCTTCAACAACGTCGCCAAGATGCGAACCGCCGTCGTCTTGCCTGCGCCGTTCGGTCCCAGAACTCCGAGAACCGTTCCCTCCGGCACCGAGAAGCTGATCCCGTTGAGCGCGACGTTCTTCCCGTACTCGAGTACGAGGTTGTCTACTTCGACGGCATTTGCCACGACGTACCCTCCCCTGTCTTTGTCATGAACACGTACTTCTCGTTACTGCAGACACTGAGGTCTCGAACACTGCAGACTCTTGCCGCGTCGAAAACTAATCGGGCACGTTCGCCCACCCTGACAGCACGCTCGGATCGTACGGGCAGTCACCGACAAGTATCCGGGGAACAAGTACCGCTTGGCAGATTTGTCGGCGAACTCTTGCGCAGGCCGGTCCTACAGCGTGCCGACCCCGAATGCTGATGCGTCGAGTGCGTCGAGAATCTCCTGACGGTGAATCGGGCCTCGGGTTTCGACGGTGAGCAGGACTTCGACCTCCTCCAGGCCGAGCTGACCACCGGTCCTCGAGTGCACGACGTCGACGACGCTCGCACCAAGATTTTTGACGACCTCGAGCAAAGACAGCAGCCCGCCCGGTCGATCCGAAATCGTGACGCGGACAGCCAAGTATCGGCCTGCGGCGCGCAGTCCGTGGGTGATGACATGGGTCAGCAGCAGCGGATCGATGTTGCCGCCGGACAGGATCGCGCAGACCGGACCCCGAAGCTCGAGGTCTTCGCGGCTCATCAGTGCGGCCACCGCGGCTGCACCTGCAGGCTCGACGATGAGTTTGGCGCGTTCGATGCAGAGCAGCAACGCGCGCGAGAGTGCGTCCTCGCTGACGGTGACGACGGCGTCGACCCAGTCGGCCACGTGAGCGAACGGCACTGCACCCGGTAACCCCACCGCGATGCCGTCGGCCATCGTGGACATCGATGCCGCTGCGATCGGATGACCCGCGCTGAGCGAAGCCGGCCACGCAGCCGCACCCTCGGCCTGCACCCCGATGATCCGCACACCTGGTTTGTGGAAATGAAAGGCAGCGGCGACGCCGGCCAGCAGACCGCCGCCCCCGGTCGGAACGAGGACGGTACCGACCTCGGGCATCTGCCCGAGCAGTTCGGTTCCGAGTGTCGCCTGCCCGGCAACGATGTCGGCATGATCGAACGGGTGTATCAGGACGGCGCCGGTCCGCTCCGCGAACTCACGCGCGTGGATCAGTGCCTCGTCGACGGTATCGCCGACGAGGTTCACCGTGGCACCGTAGGCCTTGGTGGCGACGAGCTTCGGCAGCGAGGCACCCGTCGGCATGAACACCGTCGAGGCGATGTTCAATTCGGTTGCAGCCCAGGCGACTCCCTGCGCATGATTGCCTGCACTCGCAGCGACGACTCCGTTGGCGCGCTCGAATTCGGTGAGTCGGGAGATCCGGTTGTACGCCCCGCGCGGTTTGAAGGAGCCGGTGCGCTGGAGGTTTTCGCACTTGAGACGCACTTCGTGACCGGTCAGGTCGGAGAGTATCCGCGACGCCACGACAGGCGTCCGACGCACGACAGGCGCGAGAACGTCCTCTGCGTCGGCGATATCACCGGCTGTGAGAAGTTCACTCAAAAGGCTGTCCGATCTTCGCGCGCATCTTCATCACTCCCCCAGCTTTCCCGGCACCGACAACAGCGGTAAGAATTCCGTCACGGAAGTAGTAGGCCAAGAACTTTCTGCCGTCATCATCGATGATCTTGACAGAATCGTCAGCAGAAGGTGTTCCGAGCGCTTGAATCTTCAGATCGTATTGGTCACTCCAGAAGTAGGGCACCTGCGGACGCGCCGGGGCTGCGTCGTGGCCGAGGATTGCGGGCACCATGACCCGGACCTGATCGCCGACGTTGCTCCAATGCTCGACCCGCTTATTCGCGTCACCGACGGTCCAGGCGGCGACATCGCCGACCGTCCACACATGTGGATCGCTCGTGCGTCCGACAGCGTCCGCGGAGATGCCGTCGGCGATCTCGATTCCCGAGCTCCCCAGAAAGCCTGTGACAGGTATCGATCCCACACCGATCACTACGGTGTCGACCTCGATCTCGGTGTCATCGGTGAGCACGGCGTGGGTGACCCGATCGGATCCGCGCAGGGTCTTGATGCCGATGCCGGTCCTGAGGTCGACGCCCTCGTCCCGGTGCAATCGAGCAACGAGCTCGCCCACCTCGGCGCCGAGCACCGACCCGAGCGGTGTCTGTTGCGGTTCGACGATCACGACGTCGGCACCCGCGTGCCGGAGTCCTGCCGCAAGTTCACATCCGATGAAACCTGCACCGACGACAAGAGCACGGCTGCTGGATTCGACGTCTTTGCGTAACGCCGCAGCGTCGTCTCTCGAACGCAGCACGTGCACACCCGCCAGGTCCGGTAGCGAGGGAATCAGTCGCGGATGCAGGCCCGTCGCGATCACGAGTTCGTCGTAGGCCAGAGTCGATCCGTCGGCCAGTTCCACAGTCTGTGCGGCGGTATTCACTGCTACTGCAGCCGAGCCCAGGCGCAGTTCGATGCTGTGCTCCAGGAAGTACTCGGCAGGTTCGAAGGTGGTGTCCTCGCGTTCGCCGCGAATGACCTCCTTCGACAGTGGAGGTCTGTCGTACGGCAAATGGTTCTCGTCACCGACGAGCACGATGTCGCCGCCGTACTCGAGTTTGCGTAGTTCCTGGGCGGTCCGCAGACCTGCCAACCCTGCTCCAACGATCACAATTGCCATGACTGATCTTTACCAGACGGCGACTGTTTCGGCGCTGGCCGGCCGCTTCGGCTCTCCCAGACAACCCGCGCATGCCATGTTGTCTTTGTGTAGCCGCACCGGGGCGGCATCACTACGATCAGAGGTATGACCACAGACCCCAGGTTCGCTGCAGCGGGTTCGGCAGCACTGACCACCACGCAGGGGCGAACGATCATCGCCGATGCCGTCGTCGCAAAGATCGCCGGCATCGCCACCCGCGAGATCGACGGCGTCTACGACGTCGGTGGCGGCACAGCCAGAGCGGTCGGAGCTCTCCGCGATCGGATACCGGGTGCCCGGGTCAACCACAGCCAGGGAGTGGCCGTCGAGGTGGGCGAGAAACAGGCCGCGATCGACATCGGCATCGTCGCCGAGTACGGCGTAGCGCTGCACGAGCTGGCCGCAGGTATTCGCCGCAACATCATCACTGCCGTCGAACGGATGACGGGCCTCGAGGTCACCGAGGTCAACGTCACCGTCTACGACGTCATGCTTTTCGACGACACCGAGACCGGACCTGATCCGGACCTCCGACCGCGTGTGCAGTGACCGCGCCACGCGAGATCGAACTCGCTGACACGGTCGCATCGATCACGCTGAGTATTGCGGGTGTCAGTGCACTGCATCCGGGCGAGTTCGGTGAGATCGCGACGTACCTGCCCGGTCGTAGGGTCGTCGGAATCCGGATCGACGTCGACGTCTGCGAGATCCATATCAGCGTCGAGTACCCCAGCGACGTGCACGCGGTCGCACGCGGAGTGCGTGATGCCGTCGGTCCACACGTGTCGGTCCCGATCGTGGTCACCGTCGAAGACGTCGCAACACAACCGACAGGGAGTCATCGATGACGTACACACTCGCGGGGTTGCTCACGGGGTTGCTGTTGGCGCTTGCTGGAATCATCGGCGGGTTCAGCGGATTCGTACTAGCGCTGTTCCTCGGGGCCGTCGGGGTCGCGATCGGTGCTCACCTCGATGGTCGACTCGACCTCACTACGTTGCTGCGTAGCCGCGGTCGCGGCCGTGGTTGATACAGACATCGCCGCAACGGCCGACACTGGCGGGCGAGGAACCCTCGTCATCAAGGAACGCGCCATCGAACGCGTGGCCGTCGCAGCGGCCCTGACCGTGCCGGCTGTCGTCCGTAGCGTCGGTGGGATATCACGCTTGACTGGCCGCGACCTGCCGCGCGCAGATGCATCGGTCGGCGAGTACTCGGTCTCGATCAACCTCTATGTGAGTCTGACGTGGCCGTGCCGAATCGCCGACGTCTCCGAGGCCGTCTACACCGAGGTTGCCCGTGCCCTCGACAACATCGTTGGCCTGCCCTTGTATCGGCTCAACGTCATGGTCGCAGCCACATCCGCCGGAGAACCTGTGGAACAACAGGTCTCGGACGACACGGCTGTTGAGGTACCTAGACCGCGCCCACCGACGGCAAGTCCGGCCGCACTCCCCGTCGCTGTTGTGCTCGCCTTCGGCCTGCTGGCACTGGCCTTCGTCGCAGGTCGAGAATTCTTGATCGTGCACGACACCATCGTCGGGGCTCCCTGGATTCGCAACACCGTCAACTGGATTTCCGAATTGCATTGGGCGCCATGGATGATCACCGCATCGGGAGCAGCGATAGTTGCCGGACTGATACTTCTCGTCATCGGAACCAAGCCCCGCACGCAGACACACACCGGGGTTACGTCGCCGACATCGCCTTCGCCGATGGTATGGATGCGACCAACCGACGTCGCACGCATGTGCAGTGATCACGCAGGCGAAGTTCCCGGAGTCGAATCCGCTCGCACGACGGTCACGAAGAAGCGCATCACCGTCGAGGTACACCGAACCGAAGCAGGCGAAGACGAGGCGCTGACCGAAGCTGTCCGTGATGCTGTAGCACCGACGCTGTCGGTGCTGGCCGACGCCAGAGATACCCGAATCCGACTCCACCAGGCACGCAGATGAAGCGCGCAACTGCAGTCGTCGACCGCCTGCTCGTCGTTCTACTCGGCGTAGCGCTGCTCGCTGCCGGTGCATTCGCACTCGCCTGGTACTTCGACCTTCCGCTCGCGGTGCGCACACTGTCTCGATTCGACCGAGCCACGATCGCGGGACTACCTGCGCAGGATTGGTGGGAGGCAGCACTCGCCGCGACTGCCATCGTCAGCGCCATCGGTGCACTTGCACTGATTATCGGCAACCTGTCGCCGCGGCGCACCGGGACGATGCAGATCTACGCCGAGGAAGCCCTCGCGGTCCGAGTCGACCTCGGCGCACTGGCACGCGGGATCGCCGCTGATCTCTCGACCTTCCCTGAAGTCGAATCCTCCAGGGGCCGAGCTATCGACGACCGAGGGACCGCCACACTCGCGGTCACAGTGTCGGTATCGCCTGCCATCGACATCGACGCCTTCACACGGACCGTCGAGAAGAAGGCGGAGTTCATTGCCGAGTCCGTCGAAGGCGGAGCAGTCGCTCTTCGGATCCAGATGCATGTGAACGCTGCCGTGCCGTCCAAGTAGCGCACTGCGCGTGAATGATCCCCGGTAGCTATCTGATCGTATGAATGGACCATTCAAGCGGGGTGGTAGCGGGTACCAACCAACACACAAAAAGAGGCGCCCATCTCCTTGCGGAGATGGGCGCCTCTTCTCGAGTGAAGCTAAATCACTTGAGGATCTTCGTGACGCGACCGGCGCCGACGGTACGACCGCCCTCGCGGATAGCGAAACGCAGGCCCTCGTCCATGGCGACCGGCTGGATCAGCACGACGGTCATCTCGGTGTTGTCACCAGGCATGACCATCTCGGTGCCCTCGGGAAGGGTCACAACGCCCGTAACGTCCGTGGTACGGAAGTAGAACTGCGGGCGGTAGTTGTTGAAGAACGGCGTGTGACGGCCGCCCTCGTCCTTGGACAGGATGTAAGCGTTGCCCTCGAACTCCGTGTGGGGAGTCGTGGTGCCCGGCTTGATGACAACCTGTCCACGCTCGACATCTTCGCGCTTGATGCCACGAACGAGCAGTCCGACGTTGTCGCCGGCCTGGCCCGAGTCGAGCAGCTTACGGAACATCTCGATACCGGTGACCGTGGTCTTGGTCGAACCGGGGCGGATGCCGACGATCTCGACCTCTTCGTTGACGTTCACCGAGCCGCGCTCGATACGTCCGGTCACAACCGTGCCACGGCCGGTGATGGTGAAAACGTCCTCGACTGGCATGAGGAACGGCTTATCCGTCTCGCGGACAGGGTCCGGGACAGAATCGTCGACGGCCTGCATGAGCTCGAGAACGCTCTCGGCCCACTTGGGGTCACCCTCGAGTGCCTTGAGTGCGGACACCTTGATAACCGGTGCATCCTCGTCGAAGTCCTGCGCAGCGAGAAGCTCGCGGACCTCCATCTCGACGAGCTCGATGATCTCTTCGTCGTCGACCATGTCGGACTTGTTCAGGGCGACGAGGATGTACGGAACGCCGACCTGCTTGGCGAGGAGCACATGCTCACGCGTCTGCGGCATCGGGCCGTCGGTTGCCGCTACCACCAGGATTGCGCCGTCCATCTGCGCAGCACCGGTGATCATGTTCTTGATGTAGTCGGCGTGGCCGGGCGCGTCTACGTGTGCGTAGTGGCGCTTTTCGGTCTGGTACTCGACGTGGGAGATGTTGATCGTGATACCACGAGCCTTCTCCTCCGGAGCCTTGTCGATCTCATCGAAGGCCGAGGCCTCGTTGAGGTCCGGGTACTTGTCGTGCAGAACCTTGGTGATTGCTGCCGTCAGCGTCGTTTTGCCGTGGTCAACGTGACCGATGGTTCCGATGTTGACGTGCGGCTTCGTCCGCTCGAACTTCGCCTTCGCCACTATGTCCTCCTGGACTGATTGGTGCTTGCGTTAATGCAGCAGTGCGGTTGTCTCGTACAGCTCTTGTGAACTGCAGGGGTCGTGCGGTGGAACAGATACAGCGTGCCCAGCTGGGAAGAAATTACTCTCCCATTGCCTTCGCGATGATTTCCTTCGCGACGTTCACAGGAACTTCAGCGTAGGAATCGAACACCATGGAGTAGTTAGCGCGGCCCTGAGTCTTCGACCGAAGGTCTCCGATGTAGCCGAACATCTCCGACAGCGGAACCTGTGCCTTGACGATACGGGCACCGCTGCGTTCCTCCATGGCCTGAATCTGACCACGGCGGGAGTTCAAGTCGCCGATGACCTCACCCATGTAATCCTCGGGCGTGATGACCTCTACGGCCATGACGGGCTCGAGAATGACAGGGCCGGCCTTGCGAGCGGCTTCCTTGAACGCTTGTGAGCCGGCGACCTTGAAGGCCATCTCCGACGAGTCGACGTCGTGGTACGCACCGTCGAGGAGCGTGAGCTTGACGTTGACCAGGGGGTATCCGGCAAGAACGCCGTACTGCATGGCGTCCTGAGCTCCGGCGTCGACCGAACCGATGTATTCCTTCGGCACACGACCACCACTGACCTTGTTCTCGAACTCGTACGTCGCGCCGTCTTCGCCTTCGAAAGGCTCGAGCTTGATGACGACCTTCGCGAACTGGCCGGAGCCACCGGTCTGCTTCTTGTGGGTGTAATCGTGCTTCTCGACCGTCTTGCGGATGGTCTCGCGGTACGCGACCTGCGGCTTACCCACATTGGCCTCGACCTTGAATTCGCGCTTCATGCGGTCGACAAGGATATCGAGATGCAGCTCGCCCATACCGCCGATGACGGTCTGACCGGTGTCCTCGTCCAGTTTGACGGAGAAGGTCGGATCCTCTTCGGCGAGCTTCTGGATAGCCATTCCCAGACGTTCCTGGTCGGACTTGGTCTTGGGCTCGATCGAGACCTGGATGACCGGATCCGGAAAGCTCATGGATTCGAGAATGATCTGGTTCTGCGGATCGCAGAGGGTGTCACCCGTCGTCGTATCTTTCAGACCGATCACGGCGTAGATGTGACCGACGCTGGCAGAAGGCACCGGGTTTTCCTTGTTGGAGTGCATCTGGAAGATCTTGCCCAGACGCTCCTTCTTGCCCTTGGTCGAGTTGACGACCTGAGCTCCGGATTCGACGTGACCGGAGTAAACCCGGATGTAGGTCAGCTTGCCGAAGAAAGGGTGCGTCGCAATCTTGAATGCGAGAGCCGCGAACGGCTCGTCGGCTGCAGGCTTGCGAGTGAGCAACTTTTCTTCATCGCCGACTGCCTGGCCGGTGATGGACTCGACGTCCAGCGGTGAAGGCAGGTAGTCGATGACCGCGTCGAGCATGGGCTGGACGCCCTTGTTCTTGAACGCGGATCCACACAGAATCGGGTACAGCTCGCTGTTGACCGTCATCTTGCGGATGGCGCCCTTGATCTCTTCGACCGTCAGCTCTTCGCCGCCGAAGTGCTTCTCCAGAAGCGCCTCATCGGACTCGGCTACGGTCTCGAGCAGCAACGTGCGGTACTCGTCTGCGCGCTCTTTGAGGTCAGCGGGGATCTCGCGAACCTCGTACTCCTCGCCCAGCTTGGTCTCGCCACTCCAGACCAGTGCGCGCATTTCTACGAGGTCTACGACGCCCTCGAATTCACTCTCTGAACCGATCGGCAGCTGGATGACCAAAGGCGTGGCACCGAGCCGATCCTTGATGGTCTGCACGGTGTAGTAGAAATCTGCACCGAGCTTGTCCATCTTGTTGACGAAGCAGATACGCGGAACGTCGTACTTGTCTGCCTGACGCCACACCTGCTCCGACTGAGGCTCGACGCCCTCTTTGCCGTCGAATACGGCTACGGCGCCATCCAACACGCGGAGTGAACGCTCGACCTCGACCGTGAAGTCGACGTGGCCGGGCGTATCGATGATGTTGATCTGGTTCTGGTTCCAGAAGCACGTGACAGCAGCGGACGTGATGGTGATGCCACGCTCCTGCTCCTGCTCCATCCAGTCTGTCGTCGACGCACCGTCGTGCGTCTCACCGATCTTGTAGTTCACCCCGGTGTAGAACAGGATGCGCTCGGTGGTAGTGGTTTTACCGGCATCGATGTGGGCCATGATGCCGATGTTGCGGACCTTGTTAAGGTCGGTCAGCACTTCCTGTGCCACGGAATTCATCCCGTCTTATAAGTCGAAGAGGTGGGGCTGGTCCAGCGCTGCAGTTCTCGCACGGGGCCAGGTACTAGGTAAAGCGCCGGTGAGATGCGGAGGCTATGAAGCTCCGCACCCTCCCGACAAGTATCACCAGCGGTAATGCGCGAACGCCTTGTTGGCTTCTGCCATCTTGTGCGTGTCCTCGCGACGCTTCACAGCGGCACCGAGGCCGTTGCTGGCGTCGAGCAACTCGTTGGCGAGACGCTCGACCATTGTCTTCTCACGACGAGCACGCGAGAAGGTGACCAGCCAGCGCAATGCCAACGTGGTGGAACGGCCGGGGCGAACCTCGACGGGCACCTGGTAGGTGGCGCCACCGACGCGACGGCTGCGAACCTCGAGGGCCGGCTTGACATTGTCGAGTGCACGCTTGAGCGTGACGACGGGGTCGGTGCCGGTCTTCTCGCGCGCCTGCTCGAGTGCCTGGTAGACGATGCGCTCAGCGGTCGACTTCTTGCCGTCGATGAGGATCTTGTTGACGAGCTGCGTGACCAACGGGGAACCGTAAACCGGGTCGTTGATCAGCGGCCGCTTGGGTGCTGGGCCCTTGCGTGGCATTAGCTCTTCTCCTTCTTGGCGCCGTAGCGGCTACGAGCCTGCTTGCGGTTCTTGACGCCCTGGGTATCGAGCGAGCCGCGGATGATCTTGTAGCGCACACCCGGAAGGTCCTTCACACGACCACCGCGAACGAGCACCATGGAGTGCTCCTGCAGGTTGTGGCCTTCACCGGGGATGTAGGCAGTGACCTCGACCGCACTGGTCAAGCGCACGCGCGCGACCTTACGGAGAGCGGAGTTCGGCTTCTTCGGAGTGGTGGTGTACACGCGAGTGCACACGCCACGACGCTGTGGGCTTCCCTTGAGGGCAGCGGTCTTGAGCTTCCGCACCTTATCGGTGCGACCCTTGCGGACCAGCTGGTTGATAGTTGGCATGAACCGGCTTTCTTCGTGTTACGAGTCTCATCTTGATCGAGACTCAGGGATCTAGCAGTTGGAGCAAGAGAACACTGCTCCTCACCCTTACTACCTCCGCGGGTCTCTTGCACCCCGCGGTCGGGTGTGTCGCATACCCCCACACGGCAGCCGTATCGCTTGCTCGAATCCGAACATGAGCACGGCTGTACCTCGCATAGGCACACAGACGGCCCGGGCATGCCGGACACGACGCATTACGATACCCGGCGGCGTTGCCTCGGGTCAAAACGACCCCCGCTGTGCTACTGGCCGGGCTTGGACATCTACTGGCTCAGGTCGAGAGTCAGTTCCATCAACTCGGTCGCCGCCGCACAAGGGTCCGGATGGCCCGACCCTGGCAGGTACTGGACCCACCACCCCACGATGCCTGCGTCGGGCCCGCCTGCGCTGACACCGCACGAGTCGGGATCCTTGGGCGGCTGACTGCGAATTGCGTTGCGTCCCTTCACCGAAATATCGGTAACGCTGTACATCATCTTCTCGTTGGTTTCACGTTCGGTGGCCAACGATCCATTCTCGAACCAGTTGGACGTGACCTTCACGATGCCGTTGGGGCCACTGACGTCCCAGCGGCAGATGGCTCCGAAGAATCCACGCGCGATGGCGTCGCCGCCCACGGTTGCCGCGATCTGGTCGTCGAGAACCCAATCGCATTCGGTCAACAGGTTGGGCAGATCCCCGCCTCCCGAACCGTCGAAACCAGCCGCCCGCGGAGTCCCCTGCACGGTTGTGCTGCAGCCCGCGAGAAGGAGAGCCGCTGCCAGGATCAGGACTTTTTTCACTGGGACCTCTCCACGGTCAGGGTCGCGAGTTGTTCGGCGACACCGCACGGATCGGCCGACGGTCGCAGGTCCCCGTACGAGACCGACCAATGTATGAAGTCCTTACCGAATTGCACGCCGACTTCACACAGGGAGCCCTCCGTTGAGGCGGAGAATCCGGGGTGACCGTCGATCTCGATGTCCTCGGCCGGTCTACCGATCAATTCCGATCCGGAGCGCTCCCTGTCGATGGGGCTGCCCCGATACCAGGAGAAGCTGACCGACGGCCCGGAGAAACCCGCAACTTCCCATTCGCATCCCACCGAGTTACGGGTGATCATCGTGAACGCCGTCACCGCGAACGCTCCACGCACTTCCTCGTCCGCGACCGAACCGCACTGGCCGAAGAACGGTCCAGGCTCAGCGGCGGCGGCTTCGGCCGAATCCTGGCTCGACGGCGCAGCGTCGTCACCGTTTCCGCAGCCGCCCAGGAGCATGCCGCACACCGCCAGGCCGATGGCCACTCTCCCCCGCATGCCCAGGACTCTACTGAATGTCCGTCGGAAGAATTAACCCTTGTGTAGGGCGGTCACGGTGTCGTCCTGCCGAATGCGAAGGGACGCGTCGAGCACACCTGACCAGGCCCGAACGATTTCCGCGCGTCTTCGCGAGTCGTCGCTGAGTACATCGGCCAACCCCAGGCCGCGGGCCAAGTCGAGCGTCGCCTGTACCAACCGGTGGGTCTGCGGATCGCGATCATCGGCACCGAGATGTGCGACGGCAGTGCGATGTGCGACACGACCGAACTTTTCCTCGAGTGGCAGGACTCTTGCGCGCATCTCTGGGTCGGCTGCAGCCGCAGTCCACACCTGCAGCGCTGCCTTGAACAGTGGGCCGGTGTAGTAGTTCACGAGCCGATCCACCACGGCCTCGGTTCTGGCCGGCCCGACGGGTAGGGCCACCGACTCGCGTCCGGCGTGCTCCATTCGGGTATCGAACATGTACTCGAGGGCAGCGGTGATCAGGTCTTCGCGCGTCGGAAAGTGGTGTTGGGTGGCACCGCGGGACACCCCTGCTCGTTCTGCCACGACGGCTACCGTGGTGCTGCCCCAGCCCTGCTCGGCGAGGGAGTCGATCGTTGCTTCGAGCAGACGCAACCGCGTGGCCCTACTTCGGTCCTGCTTGGGTTCACGCGGCGACGCCATCTTTACTACTTCTTCCCGGTGTTCGGTATCGCCCAACTCGGTGGACGCTTTTGTAGAAAGGACATCATCCCTTCTCTCGCCTCTTCCGATTCGAACAGCCTCGCCGAATGTGCGGCGAGCTCCTCGCCGCGGCGATCGAATTCGGCAAGTATCGAGGCTGTGGTCAACCATTTCGACTCTGCCAGCCCCTGCGGTGAAGCCTGAGAAATCGATGCGACAAGTTCCTCGATCATCGACTGCGGATCCGAGGCTGCTGCACTGATCAACCCGATGGCCTCGGCTTCGTGGGCCCCGAACTTCTCACCGGTCAGAAAGTATCGGCTCGCTGCCCGCGAACCGAGTCGAGGAAGGACAGTGAGCGAGATGACGGACGGCGCGAGCCCGAGGCGGGCCTCGGTCAGCGCAAACGTACTGCCGGGCCCGGCCACGACGATGTCACAGGCACCGACGAGCCCCATTCCTCCTGCGCGCACATGGCCGTCGATCTTTCCGATGACCGGCTTGGGTGTCTCGAGGATCAACCGTAGTAACCCCAGCATCTGGGCGGTTCTGCCCTCGACCGAACCACCGGCCTCGGACATGTCGGCTCCGGCGCAGAAGGTGTTGCCCGTGTGCGCGAGTACGACCGCACGAATAGCAGGGTCCTTGCCTGCATCGACGAGTCCGGCGGTGAGCTCGTCGACCAGGACGGTGGACAACGCGTTTCGATTGTGCGGTGTGTCCAGGGTCAGCGTGGTCACTGCATCCGCGGTGTGAACCTGCACTGCCATCAGTACGACCTCGGCAAGCCCAGCGAATGCTGCGAGACGAAGTTCAGGATCATCTCGCGGCTGACCGGCGCAACACGGCCGATACGAACGGCGCCGAGCATCGAAGCCAGTCCGTACTCCTCGGTCAGGCCCGCGCCGCCGTGGGTCTGAATGGCCTGATCGAGCGCTTTGATGCTCGCCTCTGCTGCTGCGTACTTGGCCATGTTCGCGGCCTCCGCAGCACCGAAATCGTCACCGCTGTCGTAGAGAACTGCGGCTTTCTGCATCATCAGCTTGGCGAGCTCGAGCTCGATCTTGACCTGCGCGAGCGGATGCGCCAAACCCTGATGCGCACCGATCGGCGTCTTCCACACCGTGCGTTGATTGGCGTACTTCACCGCGGCGTCGAGTGCGTAGCGGCCCATGCCGACCGCCATCGCGGCACCGAGGATGCGTTCGGGATTGAGCCCGGCGAACAGTTGCATGAGCGCGGCATCGGCTTCACCGACGAGGGCGTCGGCCGGCAACCGAACATCATCGAGGAACAACGTGAACTGGTGGTCCGGCTCGATGATGTCCATCTGCATCCGAGTCTTCTGGAATCCCTCGGCGTCCGTCGGCACGACGAACAGCGCCGGCTTCAGCTTGCCGCTCTTGCTGTCTTCCGTCCTGGCGACGATGAGCACGGCATCGGCCTGATCGACCCCGGAGATATAGATCTTGCTGCCGTTGACGATCCAGTCTTCGCCATCTCTTCTGGCCGTGGTCGTGATCTGATGCGAGTTCGATCCGGCGTCGGGCTCGGTGATCCCGAAGGCCATGATCTTCGACCCGTCGGCAAGCGCGGTCAACCACGTCTGCTTCTGGTCCTCGGTGCCGTACTTACCGATGATGGTGCCGCATATCGCGGGGCTCACCACAACCAGGAGCAAACCTGCACCATGGGCAGAGAGTTCTTCCTGCACGAGCGCGAGCTCGTAGATGCCTGCTCCACCACCGCCGTACTCCTCGGGAAGATTCACCCCCAGGAACCCGAGCTTGCCTGCTTCGTTCCACAATTCGGTCAGCGGTTCACCACGCCGCGCTTTGGGGAGCACGTAGTCGATGTAGTTGAAGCGCTTGCCGAGAGAAGATACTGCAGTACGCAGCGCCTTCTGCTCCTCGGTTTCGATGAAGCTCATGTGTTCTCCTCTTCACTCACTACTGCTTCGGTGACTACTGCTTCGGTGACTACTGCCTCGGTGACCACGGCGAGTAAGGCACCGACTTCTACCTGCTGTCCCACTTCGACATTCAGCTCGGTGAGTACACCCGCCGCTGGAGCGGTCACCGTGTGTTCCATCTTCATCGCTTCGAGCCACAGAATCGGCTGACCGGCCGTCACCGTGTCACCTGCTGCCGCGCCGACGCGAACGACGTTGCCCGGCATCGGAGCAAGCAGCGATCCCGCCGCCACCTCCTCGCTCGGGTCGGTGAAGCGCGGTGTCCTGACCAACCGAACGGGCCCGAGGGAAGAGTCGACGAAGATGTCGACGCCGTATCGTGCGACGTCGAAGAAGCGACGAATACCGTTCTCGTCGAGCACTACTCGCGTAGGCGAACTGGACACCAACCCGACGCCGTCCAGGGTTGTCGTGAGCCCGTACCGGCCGAGGGTGTATTCGACGGTGATGTCACCGGACTCGACCCCACACAACGAGGCATCGGTTCGGTAAGACTTGCGCTGCGGCTGGGATGGAAGGTTGCGCCACCCGCTCGGCAGCCCCTTGTCGACACGTGCCGTCCTGCGATTGGCGGCTGCATCGGCAAGCGCAGCAGCGAGTGCCGACAGCTGCACTGCATGGACGCCTCCTATCGGACGAGCGAGCGTATCGAGCCCATGGGTGTCGAAGAACGCCGTGTCGGTGTCCCCCGCCACGAAAGCCGGATGACGCAGGACATTGACCAGGAGGTCCCGGTTGGTCTTCAATCCGTGAATCTGCGCATTCTGCAATGCTTTCGCCAGCAGCTTCGAAGCCTGCTCACGGGTAGGTGCATAAGAGATGACCTTGGCCAGCATCGGATCGTAATGAACGCCGACGACAGTGCCACTCTCGATACCCGAATCGACCCTGATACCTGCCTTCTCGAGAACCGCGAAGTGCGCACCCGGAATCTCGAACCGATGAACCGGCCCACTCTGTGGTTGCCAATCCTGCGACGGGTCCTCCGCATAGAGCCGAACTTCGATCGAATGGCCCACGGCGACAGGCTGATCTGCTGGCAACGAACCGCCTCCGGCAACGTGGATCTGCAACGCAACCAGATCCAACCCCGTCGTACATTCGGTGACGGGATGCTCCACCTGAAGGCGAGTGTTCATCTCGAGAAAGAAGAAGTTCCCACTCTCGTCCGCCAGGAATTCGACGGTTCCGGCTCCCTCGTACCGGATGGCCTCGGTGGCCAAGCGGGCCGCGTCGAAGAGCCGCTGGCGCATACCAGGGACCCGCTCGACGAGTGGCGACGGCGCTTCCTCCACGACCTTCTGGTGTCGACGCTGCAGCGAGCACTCTCGCTCGCCGACCGTCCACACGTTGCCCTGACGGTCGGCCATGACCTGTACCTCGATGTGGCGACCGGTTTCGATGTATCGCTCGCAGAACACCGTCGAGTCACCGAATGCCGACAATGCTTCCCGCTGTGCCGCTTCGATTTCTGCATGCAGCGCGGCAAGTTCACGCACGATCCGCATGCCTCGTCCGCCGCCACCCGCAGATGCCTTGACGAGAACCGGGAGCTCGTCCTCGCCGATCGCCGCCGGATCGAGCTGCGTCAGCACCGGCACCCCGGCGTCGGCCATCATCTTCTTGGACTCGACCTTGCTGCCCATCAGTTCGATGGCCTCGGCCGGCGGTCCGATCCAGATCAAACCCGCGTCCTGCACCTGCTGCGCGAATTCCGCATTCTCGGAAAGGAACCCGTAACCGGGGTGGACAGCGTCGGCGCCGGCTCGGATCGCTGCTGCGATGACGAGTTCGCCGCGCAGGTACGTCTCGGCCGAGGAATTTCCGGGCAAACGTACCGCGGTGTCGGCTTCCCGCACGTGCGGAGAATCCGCGTCGGCGTCGGAGAAGACGGCAACGGTGTCGATGCCCTCGCGACGGCAGGAAGCGAAGACGCGTCGCGCGATTTCGCCGCGGTTGGCGACCAGGATCGAGTTGACAGTCATATGCGTCACATCCGGAAGACACCGAAGTTCGCGGTGCCTTCGATCGGGGCAGAGGCGATGGCCGAGAGGCACATTCCCACTACCGTACGGGTGTCACGGGGGTCGATCACTCCGTCGTCGTACAGGCGACCGGAGAGGAACAGTGGCAGCGACTCCGCGTCGATCTGCTTCTCGATCATCGCGCGCATGCCGGCGTCTGCTGCTTCGTCGAACACCTGGCCGCGACCTTCGGCAGCAGCACGTCCGACGATGGAGATGACACCGGCGAGTTGGGCACCGCCCATGACCGCGGACTTGCTCGACGGCCAGGCGAACAGAAAGCGTGGGTCGAAGGCCCGCCCACACATGCCGTAGTGACCCGCACCGTACGACGCGCCCAGCAGGATGGAGATGTGCGGGACAGTGGAGTTGGAGACGGCGTTGATCATCATCGAACCGTGCTTGATCATGCCGCCTTCCTCGTACTCCTTGCCGACCATGTAGCCGGTGGTGTTGTGCAGGAAGAGAAGTGGTGTGTTCGAGCGGTTGGCGAGCTGGATGAACTGTGTCGCCTTCTGCGATTCCTCACTGAACAGGACGCCTCGCGCGTTGGCGAGAATGCCGATCGGGTAGCCGTGTAGTTCGGCCCAGCCGGTAACGAGCGAAGACCCGTACATCGGCTTGAACTCGTCGAAATCGGAACCGTCGACGATGCGAGCGATGACCTCGCGCGGATCGAACGGAATCTTCAGGTCGGTGGGAACTATGCCGAGGAGTTCTTCGGGATCAGCGAGGGGTTCGATGACGTCGGCGCGCGGTTCCGGGCCCTGTTTCTTCCAGTTCAAACGCTCGACGATACTGCGACCGATGCGAATGGCGTCCTGCTCATCGACGGCGAAATAGTCTGCGAGACCGGACTTTCGGGCATGCATTTCGGCACCTCCGAGTGACTCGTCGTCGGATTCCTCACCGGTGGCCATCTTCACCAGCGGGGGTCCGGCCAGGAAGACCTTGGACTGTTCCTTGATCATGACGACATGGTCCGAGAGACCGGGAATGTACGCTCCACCTGCCGTGGAGTTACCGAAGACGAGGGCGATGGTGGGGATGCCCGCAGCCGACAGTTGTGTGAGGTCACGGAACATGCGGCCGCCAGGAATGAAAACTTCCTTCTGCGTCGGCAGATCGGCGCCACCGGACTCGACGAGCGAGATGACCGGCAGACGGTTCTGCATAGCGATGTCGTTGGCGCGGAACCCCTTCTTCAACGTCCACGGGTTGCTGGCACCGCCGCGGACCGTCGGATCGTTTGCCACGATCAGGCATTCGATGCCGCAGACGACGCCGATGCCCACCACCGTGCTGGCGCCGACCGGAAAGTCGCTGCCCCAGGCAGCAAGTGGGCATAGTTCGAGGAACGCCGAGTCCTCGTCGACGAGTAACTCGATGCGTTCGCGGGCAAGGAGTTTGCCGCGCCCCCGATGACGCTCGATGTACTTCTCGCCTCCGCCGAGCAGAGCCTTGGTGTGCTCGACATCGATCTCGGCGAGTTTGGTGTTCATCGCCTCGGTTGCCTCGACGTACTGCGCGGAGGCAGTGTCGAGAGTGGACTTCAGCACGCTCATGCCTGATACCCCAATCGTTTTGCTGCAAGTCCTGTCAGAATTTCGGTCGTGCCGCCGCCGATGCCGAGGATGCGCATGTCGCGGTATTGCCGCTCGACTTCGCTTTCGCACATGTAGCCCAGGCCGCCGAACAGCTGAACTGCCTGGTTGGCCACCCACTCACCGGCCTCGACGGCAGTGTTCTTCGCGAAACACACCTCGGCGATGAAGTCGTTGCTCGATTCGAGGGACTGCGCCACGAGATAATGCGTGTACACCCGCGCAACGTCGATCTTGCGCGCCATCTCGGTGACCGTGTTCTGCACGGACTGCCTGGCGATGAGCGGTTTGCCGAAAGTTTCACGATCGCGGACCCACTGCAGAGTCAGATCCAAGCAGCGTTGGGCGCTGGAGTACGCCTGCGCGGCGAGAGCGATACGTTCGGTGAGGAAGGCCTGCGCAATCTGCGCGAAACCGGAGTTCTCGGCCCCGACGAGATTGCCCACCGGCACTCGGGCGTCGGTGAACGACAGCTCCGCGGTGTCGGAGGCACGCCAGCCCATCTTCTCGAGTTTGCTCGTCACCTCGAAACCTGGTGTGTCCTTCTCGATCACGAGTAGCGACACCCCCGCTGCCCCGTCGCCGCCGGTACGCACCGCCGTGACGACGAAGTCCGCGCGGCAGCCCGAGGTGATGTACGTTTTGGCGCCGTTGACGACATAGTGGTCACCGTCTTTCACGGCCTTGGTCCGCAGATGCCCGACGTCGGAGCCGCCACCGGGTTCGGTGATGGCCAGCGAACCGATTTTCTCGCCGGCGAGGGTCGGTCGAACCCACCTGTCGATCTGCTCGGTGTCGCCTGCGGCCACCAGATGCGGCAGCGCGATTCCACCGGTGAACAACGATGCGAACAATCCACCAGAGGCACCGGCCTGGTGGATTTCCTCGCAGATGACGACGGCGTCGGCGAAGTCCCCGCCCTCACCACCCACACTCTCCGGGAAACCTGCGCCGAGTAAACCGAGTGCCGCAGCTTTCCGATGGAGCTCGCGGGGTAGCTCCCCCGCTGCTTCCCAATCGTTCAGGTACGGCACTATGTCGTGTTCGACGAAGCTACGCACGGTCTTTCGGAGTTGCTCGCGCTCGGGAGTATTCCATATCGTCATGAGAGTGTCCCTGTGAAGACGAGAGTTTCGGGAATGTCGATGTGGCGCGAACGCAGCCATTCACCGAGCCCCTTGGCCTGTGGATCGAAACGAGCCTGCGACGCAACGCCTTCTCCGAGGATTCCTTCGATGACGAAGTTGACGGCCCGCAGTTTCGGAAGAACGTGTCTGGTGACGACGAGATCCGCGGTCTCCGGCAGCATGAGTGCGACCTGCTCGACCGTCAAAGCGTGAGCCAGCCAAGCAAATTCGTCGTCCGTGCGAACCCAGACGCCGACGTTCGCATTTCCACCCTTGTCTCCGCTGCGTGCGGCGGCAATGGTGCCGAGTGGAACGCGGATGGTCGGTTCCGTCTCTCTCACCGGTGGTAGGTCTGGTTCGGTCAACGGTTCGAGTTCGAGCGTCTCGGTCGCGGGTTCGATCCCCCGTTGCGTCCCGTCCGGTAGTACGACCACATGTGGCACTTCGCCGATCGGCACATAGCCGGCGGTGAACACGCCGTACGGCGCTCCGTTCCCGGGAGGTGCCGTCACCGAAAGCCCCGGATAGCTGGCCAGTGCCAGCTCGACTGCCACCGAGGAGAACTGCCGCCCGACAACATTCGGATCGCTGTCGCGAACGACGCACCGGAGCAGGGCACTCGCGGTTTCCTCGGTCTCGGCGTCGGGCTTGTCGGTGCGCACGAGCGTCCAGTCGAGTTCGGTCGGCCGCGACGGAAGCCAGGACTCGAACTGCTGCTGCGCCAGTGCGGCTTTGGCCTCGATGTCGAGGCCGGTCAGGATCAGGGTGAACTCGTTGCGGAATCCGCCGAGTGCGTTGAGAGACACCTTGGCAGTGGGCGGGGGCGCTTCGCCTTTCACGCCGCTGACCAGCACTCGATCGGCTCCGACCTGTGACACCGACGCTGTGTCGATTCGAGCTGTGGCATCGGGGTTCGCGTAGCGGCCACCGGTGATCTCGTACAGCAGTTGAGCTGTGACGGTACCGACGCTCACCGCACCCGAGGTGCCTTCGTGTTTGGTGATGACAGACGATCCGTCCGCCTCGATCTCGGCAATCGGGAATCCTGGCCGCGACATATCCGCGATCTCGGTGAAGAACGAGTAGTTGCCACCGGTAGCCTGCGTACCGCATTCGATGATGTGCCCGGCAACAACCGCTCCGGCGAGAGCGTCGTAATCGGTTCTGCTCCAACCGAAGTGGGCGGCGGCTGGTCCGACGATAACGGAAGCGTCGGTGACACGCCCGGTGACGACGACGTCGGCACCCGCGTTCAGCGCCTCGACGATACCCCAGGCCCCGAGGTACGCATTGGCGGTGAGCGGGCTACCGAGGCCGAGTTCTTGGGCCCGCGGTAGCAAGTCGTCGCCGTGCACATAGGCGATTTCGGCGCCGGTGCCGAGCTTGTCGAGTGCCTCGACCAGGCCACTCGGGTTGAGGCCACCAGCATTCGAGACGATTTTGACGCCCTTGTCGAGCGCGAGCCCCAGGCAGTCCTCGGCCTGGCGGAGGAAAGTCTTTGCGTAACCGCGAGACTGATCCTTCGCCCGATCACGGCCCAGGATGAGCATCGTCAGCTCCGCGAGGTAATCGCCGGTGAGATAGTCGAGTTCGCCGCCCTCGAGCATCTCACGCATCGCCGAGAGTCGGTCGCCGTAGAAGCCGGAACAGTTGCCGATTCTGACTGTCATTGTTTGGTTCGTCCTGGTCCTGGAGGGCCTGCGAAGGCTTGAGCGATGGTCAGCCAGTGCTGAGCGTCCGGTCCGACGGCTTCGATGTCGAGATTCTCCGGGTGCGCCCGCTGCGTCACCAGCAGACAAAAATCCACCGCCGAGCCGGTGACGCGTTGAGCAGCGTCACCGGGGCCCCAGGTCCACAGCTCACCCAAGGGGGAGGTCAGCTCGACTCGGAACGGCTCGGACGGCGGAGTCTGTTGGTTGACCACATATGCAAAATCGCGGGTACGGACGCCGATGTGTGCGACAGCTTCGATGCGCTCGGTCGGCTCGCGGGTGATACCGAGTGCGTCGGCGACATCCTGGCCGTGAGCCCAGGTTTCCATGAGGCGAGCCGTTGCCATCGAAGCAGCGCTCATGGGCGGTCCGAACCACGGAATCTTGACACCCGACGGGACACGTTTCAGTGCGTCGGTCATCGCATGCCTGCGGGTGCGCCAGAGCTCGAGGAGTTCAGAATTGCTGGCCTCCTCCGCTGCGGCGCTGTCGACGAAACCAGCGGGATCGGACCATGCAGCCTTCAGCACGCCATCGAACTCTGCGGCAGCGATCGCATCCCCCGACGCCCCCGCGGTGGTGCGTTCGGCAACATTGTCGGTCCAGGACAGATGCGCGATCTGATGCGCAACGGTCCATCCCGGTGCTGGTGTGAGCGTCGCCCACTGGTCTTGTGTCAGTCCAGCAACGAGAGCGTCGAGCGCATCACCCTCGGCGCGGAGGTCATCGACGATCGAGTCGAGGTCGGTCATGGAGGAAGTTTCACACCTGATCGATAAAAAAGCAAGCACGCTTGCTTGTTAATTGTTGTCGACCCTCCGGCGGTCAGGGGGTGTCAATCGTCGAGCGAGCACTTCCATGCCATCGACCCCGGGAGTGGGCACCGCGTCGAGCTGGCCGCAGGACGCGAGGGGTTGTCCGGAGAGGAGCCGTCGAGCTCGGCCGGAGGACGAGAGAGCGCTTACGCAGAGCCCAGACTGGCAGACCGCAGGGACAACCATGCCCACGGTTGCGTTGTCGTCGTCGGCCGTTCGCGCGGGCGCGCGTTGGCGGTCCACCCTTGCCGCGAAGCATCCCTAGCTCGCCTGCGAGCGGGTTCTGAACGATCCGGCGATCGAACTCGACACCGTCGGACTGGTCGGGGTAGCCGAACCGCCAAAGGGTGCGACTGCAGCACAGGGGCTGACCCCAGAGCCACAGGGCGCCCAACACGCCGCGAGCTGGCCGACCGCAGGCCAGAGGGCTTCGGGCCGGGATGTTGACGGCATGGTGTATGCACTCGAATTTTGTATTCGACTGCACTACAAGCGAATCGGCGAAGCCAACCCTTGACGGGCAGCCCAGGAAGCGATAGTATCGAACATACGTTCTAACATCGACTTGCCGGGGGGCTTCGATTCATGAGTTCGAGTCGCAGAAGTGCATTCGCTTCGTACATAGGTCCGCAGCCGAAGCCAGTCATCGATCGATCATCGCTTCAGAAGCTCTCCGACGCAGCGGTGATCGAGAACCAGGCCTGCGCACGCAAAGTTCGGCTCGCAGCGTCGATCTGGGATTCGTGCATTCACCAGAACGTGCAGGTCGGTGAGGTGATCATGGATGCCGGGAGCTATGCGGCATCGGAGACAGCGAGGGCGCTGGGATGTTCCAAGGCTGTGGCGGACACTTATGCAGAGATCGGTATGGATCTCCGACTCCGATTGCCCAGGGTCAGAGCAGCATTCGACGCCGGCGAGTTGGATCTCGCGCGGGTTCGGGCGATCTATCGAAACACCAACCCACTCTCACTCGAAGTTGCCGTCCGCATCGAGTCCGAAATTCTCCACGCAGCGCGCCGCCTCCCCCCCGGGCCACTCGCCACCGAGATCTGTGAAATCGTGCAGCGCGTTGCACCGGAGGAGGCGGCTGCGCTTCGCAAGGATCTCGTCAAGCTCACCCGCGTTCGATACCGCGACAGAGACATGATCGCCACCATCGAGGCAGACCTCGAAGCAGGTGACGCCGCGGCGTGCTGGCAACTGGTCAACGAAATGGCGAACACTCTGTGCCGCCGTGATCCGCGCACTCGTGGCCAGCGACTCGCGGCCGCGTACGTGGCGCTCATGCATCAAGAGACATTTGTTTCGTGCACGTGCGAACAGGACGAAGACAATCCGTGCACCGCCCGACGGGAATTGCCTGACCGCCGTAGCCCACTGACCACAGTGACGATCGATCTACCGACCCTTGCTGGACTCGCCGACCTACCCGGGTACCTCGCAGGGCACGGATTGATCGATGCGGACTATGCCCGCGAACTTGCTGCAAACGGAGACTGGCAGCTACTGCTGACCGAAGCGGCCGATCTCGCCGCATCGCTCGGTCTAGTAGACGTGATCCCTGATCAGGGCCTCGATGTTCGGTCAGAGCGTGGCGAGGGTGACGCGCGGATGGGTGCAGGTGCAGGTGCAGGTGCCGAGAGTGACGGGCCCGGCGACTCCGCAGGCACTGGCACTGGCACCGGGACTGGGACTGGGACTGGGACTGGAGTCAATCTCGGTAAGCACACTGTGCTCAATCCGTTGGGTCATGGACGCCGCAGGCGCGGACTCACCCTTCCGAAGCGTCCGGCAAAGCCACAGCAGTGCACCACAGCGCCGAACGCAACTGAGTCCGCTACCGATTACTCCGGGTCCTACACGCTGGTAGCGCACATCGAAGAGGCTGTTGCAGCTGAGCCAGCACGGGCTGAGGCTCTGCACCCCGATGGTCACGGCGGATTCCTCGAACCACCCGACGGTGCGCTCACTTATCGCCCGAGTAGCGAACTGGCGAAATGCGTTCGACAGCGGGATCGCACCTGCCGGCATCCGGGATGTGACGTTCCGGCCGCAGCCTGCGAAATCGACCATGTGGTGCCCTATCGTCACTACGACCCGAAACACGGCGGATGGACGGTACTGACCAATCTGCATTGCCTCTGCCGCTATCACCACATGCTCAAGACAATGGGCGTCTGGGTTCCTGTCATGCTCTCGCGGGGCATCGACTACTGGACTTCGAGTTCCGGCTCGACAGCGATCACTCTGCCTGGGGGCACAGTCGGGATGACCGATCTGTCCGACTGCCGCCTGCTACCCCACATTCCACGCAAGCGACACCCCCAATGCCGCCGCCAGCCTGCGAGCACGAACAAGACGGCAACCGAGCTCGCCGGACCTGACGGACCGGGCACACCGTTCACCGAGTGCCAGGCCGCCCAATCGGGCCGGCACAGCGGAGGCCACCTCGACTCAGCGCGCAGCAATGAAAGTGCCGCGAGCATCAGCGGTCCCAACCGTCCAGGGAATCCCTGGACTCGTGGGAACGCGGAGGATGCAGATGGCCCCGCGCCGTTTTGAAATGTGGAACAGGAGGTCCCTCGTAACCATCGAAAGTTACGAGGGACCTGAGAGTGTTCCGAGGGATCGATCTGCCTGCGTAGCTGCTCGAGTCATGCTCCGAACTTTGCTCGACCGAGCCGGGTAGTGCCCTGCTCGACCGAGCCGGGCAGTGCCGCATCTTGGATAGCGATCGCTCACCGCAGAGATCGTCAGCGCAGCACTTTGCGTGCAGGCCGCACTTTTCTAGCGGGCCACTTCCCCAGCGCAGTACTTTCCCCGGCGCAGCTTTCGTTAAAGATCCCTGCCTGCTCTTGCAGCCTCGACCTTCGCCGCCTCACCCCCGGCAGCTTCGCCCTTCGCCGTGCCACCCCTCGCGGCTTCGCCCTTCGCAGCTTCGTCCTTCTCAGCTTCGTCCTTCGCAGCTTCGTCGCGTTCCTGCTGGGCAGCTGCGAGGCCGGACATCGTCCGCAGCGGAACCTCCTTGACGAAGATGACCAGCACGAATCCGATGACCATCAGGATGGAGACGGCCAGGAAGACATAGTCCATGGCATCGGAGAATCCGACACGGAAAGGTTCGGCCAGCGCGCTGTCGAGCTTTTGCATGAACGAACTGTCGACCAATGCACTGCCGGCGATCGACGAGTCCTGAGCAATGATGGCGTCGGCGAAGCCCTTCTCCAGCGGGTCCGCACTCGTCGACGCCGATTGGACGGCCTGCTGGAACTCCGGCGTCGTACTGGCCGCGACCAGTGCGTCAGTGGTCTTCGGTGTGAGCTGTGTGAACAGCATCGACAGGAAGACCGCGACGCCGAGCGTCGCACCGATCTGGCGGAAGAAGGTCGCAGCCGCTGTCGACACTCCCATGTCCTTGGGCGGCATCGCATTCTGAATTGCCAATGTCAGCGGTTGCATCATGGAACCGAGACCGATACCGAACAACGCCATGATCAGCATGGTCTGCCACAGCGGAGTATCCGCGTGCACATAGTGGAAGAGGAACATTCCGATCGCCATCAGTGCTGTGCCAACTACCGGAAAGATCTTGTAGCGGCCAGTTTTCGAAATCATGCGCCCCGACACGATCGACGAAATCATGAGAGCCCCCACCATCGGAAGCGTCTGATAGCCGGCGAGCGTCGGCGACGATCCCTTGACGACCTGCAAATACTGCGGCAATAGCGAAATGCCACCGAACATTGCCGCACCAGCGATGACACTGACCGCGATACACAATGCGAACAATCGATTGCGGAAAAAGCGCATCGGGATGAGCGCGTCGTCGCCCATCTTCACTTCCACGAAAACGAATGCGAGGACGCCCACGACACCGATCGCAAAACACATCAACGCGAGCGGCGAAGTCCAACCCCACACCCGGCCCTGCTCGGCGATGATGAGCAACGGGACAAGACCGACCGCCAACAGGAGCGCGCCCCACCAGTCGACGCGTGCCTCGCGTCGGAACACCGGAAGGTTCAGCACGCGCCACACGACGACAAGCGCGATGATGCCGAGCGGGACGTTGATATAGAACACCCACCGCCAACCCGTGATGCCGAGAATCGTGGATTGGCCGGCAAGCAGACCACCGATGACGGGACCGAGCACACTCGAAGTACCGAACACGGCAAGAAAGTAGCCCTGGTACTTCGCGCGCTCACGCGGCGGAACGATGTCCCCGATGATGGCGAGCGCCATCGACATCAGCCCACCGGCGCCGAGGCCCTGAACTGCCCGGAATGCCGCGAGCTCGTACATCGACGTCGAAATACCGCACAGCATCGAGCCGATGACGAAGATGGAAATCGCCGTCATGAAGAATGGTTTACGGCCGTAGAGATCGGAAAGCTTTCCGTACAACGGCGTCGAAATCGTCGAGGTGATCAGGTACGCCGTGGTGACCCACGCGAGTACCGAGAATCCGTTGAGGTCGTCGGCGATCGTGCGGACCGACGTCGACACGATCGTCTGATCGAGCGCCGCGAGGAACATCCCCATCATCAGCCCCGACAGGATCGTCATGATCTGACGGTGCGAGAGTTCGCCGGACGCGGGCTGCGTCACTTCTTGTTCGGTTACCACCGCTTGGTTACACCTTTACGATATGTTTGCTTGCAACACACAAGTAAATTGGGAACACCAGCATGCTCTCGGGAACGCGAGATTGCAATCCGATTTGTCAGACGCGCAACCCTGCCACCGCGGCGTCTAGTTACGATTTTCGACGCGACTGGAAAATCTCCCGCATCGTGCGCGGATGGATCCCTTCCACTGCCAACTGCCGTCGAGTTTTACGACGCGTCAGCAGGACTCCGGTGATCGCAACCACCCACACCGGATACTGCGCGAGAAACGCCAACCGGAACGCGTCGAAGGTGTACCCGCCGTTCGCTTGCAGAATCGCTCCGATGGACGCGATCACGAGCAGCGAAGCCAGGAATCCACCAATGTTCACCATTCCCTGGGCAGTGCCGAGATTGGCGCTCGGATTGAACGTACGGGCGTAGTCGAATCCGATGACCGACCCCGGTCCCCCGACCGAAATGACGACGACGAGCATCACCAGCAACCACAGTGGCGCCGGCCCCGGTAGAGCAAGAACGATCGCCCACATCACGGCATTGCTGATCATGATGGCCAACACCAGCCACGACCGCCGCATCGGGTACCGGCCCGTCAGAAATCCGAGAAGTAAACCGGACACGACGGCCGAGAACACCGAGATGGACAGCAACACACCCGCGGTCGATGCAGACAGACCCTGTCCCGAAGTCAAGTAGGGAATCCCCCACAACAAAGCGAAAACGGTGATGGAGAACTGCGTCCCCATATGGCTGAAGAAACCGAGACGAGTGCCCGGGCGGCGCCACACCTGCCCGATCGTGGCGAGAGTCTCGCGCATCGAGGTCGACGGCTCGACGACCTCCGATCCTGGCGGCACATCGCGTATCAGCGCCAATGCCAGGACGAACGCAAGTAAACCGAGCGACGCGGCACTGCCGAACGCAAACGTCCAGCCCGGCCCGTCGAGCAACATCAAGAACGGCACCGCCGACAGAATCTGACCGGTCTGACCGAACAAACCAGTCAGCTGCGAGACGATAGGAACCTGCCGCGGAGCGAACCACCGCGGGACGAGTCGCAGCACCGAAATGAAGGTCAACGCATCGCCCACCCCGACGAGCGCCCGTGCGGCGACCGCCACCGGAAGCGACTCCGTCAGCGCGAGCGTGATCTGCGCAATCGTCATCAACAGAGCACCGAGCGCGATCATCTTGCGTGAACCGACGCGATCGAGCACCACACCGGCAGGAATCTGCATCGCGGCGTAGACGACGACCTGAAGAACGACGAACGACGACAGCAGCGACGGGCTGACCGAGAACCGATCGGCCGCGTTCAGTCCTGCCACCCCGAACGCGGTGCGGTGCAGGACGGCGACGATGTATGCGAAGACGCCTACACCCCAGACCAGCCACGCAGCTTTCACTAGGACAGTGTGTCAACGACCTGTGAAATGATCGCCTTCGGTAGTACGCGCCCTGAATGAAAGTGAGCGATCACATGGTCGGCGACTCGAGCGCAGCCCAAGGACACATCCTCGTGCTCAACGGACCGAACCTGAACATGCTCGGCACTCGCCAACCCGAGGTGTACGGCCACGAAACCCTCGCCGACGTCGTCGCACTGTGTGATAAGACCGCCGCAGCACACGGTCGAACCATCCGCGCCGAGCAGTCCAATCACGAGGGACAGCTCATCGACTGGATACACCAGGCACGCGGTACCGCGTCGGGAATCGTCATCAATCCCGGCGGTCTGACGCACACATCCGTGGCATTGCGCGACGCACTCGTCATCCCCGAAGTCCCCATCATCGAGGTGCACATCAGCAATGTGCACGCTCGCGAGGAATTCCGTCACCACTCGTTCGTATCTCCCATAGCCAGCGGCGTCATCGCCGGCCTCGGAGTGGCGGGCTACGGATTCGCCGTCGAACGAATCATCTCGCTGACCTGACAGTCCAGCGCTCAGCCTGACCTCAGGTTTACCCGCCTATGATTGTCCCGGACTTCATTGGTCGGGCGAGCAAGGGATCTGCAGTGAGCAACGAAAGCAAGAAGAAGGCACAGGCTGCCACAGCTGCCATGCAAGGAAAAGACAAGAAGCGACGCACGTTGATTCAGATCGGAATCGCCGTCGTACTCGTCGCCTTGATTGCCGTCATCGGATTTTCCATCGCATCGAAGAACTCCGATTCCGACGCACCGGCCGCAGCCCCCTCGTCGACTCAGGACAACGGGGCGATCCGAATCGGTGATCCGAATGCTGCCGTCGTCGTCAGCGTCGTCGAGGACTTCCAGTGCCCGGCGTGCAAGCAGTTCGAGTCGATCAGCGGAGACACTCTCGCCGAACTGGTCGCGGACAACACCATTGCCGTCGACTACCGGCCGATCGCGATCCTCGACCGCATGTCCTCGACCAATTACTCCACGCGCGCCGCGAACGCGAGCCTGTGCGTCGCCGAAGCCGACTCCTCCGCGTGGCCTGCCTGGCACAAGGCGATGTTCGATCAGCAGCCCACCGAGGGCGGAGCAGGCCTGAGCGACGACGAACTCGTAGCCATCGCCCGGCAGGCAGGCATCGAAAGCCCGGAGCTGTCGAGCTGCATCACCGACGGCACCTACACCGATTACGTGACGAGCCAGACGAAGGCCGCGCTCGACGAGGGCATCTCGAGCACACCGACCGTCTCCGTCAACGGGACCGTCGTGTCGAACCCGACTCCGGACGGTTTGCGCGCCGCGATCACCGCTGCACAGTGATGGCTGCGAAGTGAGAGCGAGTAGAGCCACCGCCTGGGTCCTCACGATCGGCGGCTTTCTCGGTCTCCTCGGGGCCCTGACCCTGACTATCGAGCGAATCAAATTGCTCGAAGACAGCGCATACGTGCCGTCCTGCAATCTCAATCCGGTGCTGTCCTGCGGTTCGGTCATGACGACCGAGCAGGCCGCGTTGTTCGGGTTCCCCAACCCGATCATCGGGATCGTAGCCTTCACCGTGGTGCTGATGACGGGAATTCTGACGTTCGGCCGAATCGCACTGCCGCACTGGTATTGGCTCGGTCTCAGCACCGGCACGGCACTCGGTGTGGTGTTCGTGCATTGGCTGATCTACCAGAGCCTCTACGAGATCCATGCGCTGTGCCCGTACTGCATGGTCGTGTGGGCGGTGACGATACCGATCTTCATAGTCTCGCTGTCCCAACTGGTCGACCGCGAACACGCAGGCACCATCACCCGAGTTCTCCTCGAATGGCGCTGGACGATCTTGGCGATCTGGTACGCAATCGTCATCGCAGCGATCGGAATCGAGTTCTCCGACTACTGGTCGACGCTCGTCTAGAGCACCGCGATCGCATCGATCTCGATCAGCAACTCGTCCATCGCGAGCCTGCTGATTTCGACAACGGTCTGCGCAGGCCTGCTCTCGACGAACAGCTCGCCCAAAATGCCGGTGTACGTGTCCAAGTCACCGAGGTCGGTGAAGTACACGGTCAGTTTGACGACGTTGGCCAAGGTACCGCCGGCCGCGTCGAGAATGAGCCGAATGTTCTCGAACGCCAGCCGGATCTGAGCCGAGACATCTCCGATGCCCGCGAACCGACCATCTGCGGTGATCGATGTCTGGCCGGACAGATACAGCGTGCGGTCGGCGTTCTCCACGACTACGCACTGCGACAGTAGCTGCGCACCGGGGTCCCACACGGTCTCGGGCGACAGCACGTATTTGTCGATGATCTTTCGCTCCCCTGCTCGGAATTGTCGGTAGTGATTTCTCACCGCCAACCTACGCGGAACACCAGCTCGGGTCGGTGTGAAGTGTGCGTCAGGGGTGATTTTTTGTCGCCACCCACTAGAACGTGTTCTATTTCGCTCCGCGAATCGGTCCCAACGTGCATGATGTGTGAGTCACCTCACATGAATGGGTTGACATGGAACGTCGGGGAGAGCTCGAGCACCAGGAGTTGTTACATGGCAGGCGATCCAATCGCAGTCATCGTTGCCGTAATCGTGTCCGCTGCAGGAGCGGTGGCAGCGACAGACCTTCCCCCACAGGTCAAAGACGGCGCCCACAGCGTCGCGGCGGCCGCGGAGGACACCGGTCCAACGTTGCAGAAGCAACTCGATGACCTGCTCGGTACATTGCCCGCGCCGGCAGCCGATGTCGCGGGCACTGCCCTTGACAACGCAGCGACGGCCATCGAAGATGCAGCCGAACCGATGTTGCCCCCGAAGCCAGCAGAACCCGCCAAGCTGGAAACCGCTCCCGTCGCCGACGTTCCAGCGCCTGTTGCCGCCGCGATCTCGACGACAACCGATACGACCACTACGCCAAGCGCCTTTGCGCCCTCGGTGTTTCCCACCAACGCAGGATCGGTCCAATTCGGCGGATTGACGTACTCACTCGGGCAGATCACCAACCAAACTGCGTTCATGCCTGCCGCCGAAGCACTCAGGCGGGCGCTGTTCCCCGGTCTACCTGCGACTTTCACCGGGGTCTCGCTGTCACCGATAGGAGCGATCACCGCGTTCGTTCCGTGGCTGACCCGCGCAGGATCGATCTGTGGCGGAGTCAAAGCACCGACGATCGCCGCGTTGTACGCAGCGGAGAACGGATTCCGGCACGGACCGACCTCACCGGTATCGGTGTCCGGTGCCCGCGGACCCGGCCAGTTCATGCCCGCCACCTGGCGCACCTACGGCAAAGATGCCGACGGCGACGGCGTAGCCGACATCAACGGCATCGCCGATTCGGTCATGGCGTCGGGAAACCTGCTCTGCGACATCAACAGTCAAGTCGAGAAGTGGAAGTCGGCCGGATTGGTCAAGGGCGACAGTCTCGACCTGACCATCGCCGGCTACAACGCCGGCGCAGGCGCGGTCCTCAAGTCCGGCGGAATGCCGTCGGGAACACCCGATTACGAGAACCAGACGAAGCCGTACGTTGCCAAGATTCGCGCGACTGAAATGCAGTTCGCCGCGATCCTGACGCCGTTCGCCGGCATCGATATTGCCGGTATCGGCGGACGAGCAGTGCAACTCGCCATGGACTACCTCGGCCTGCCGTACGTGTGGGGCGGCGGCAACATCAACGGGCCGTCCGGTGGGGGGTTCGACTGCTCGGGCTTGACGTCGTACGCGGTGTACAAGGCCTCCGGTGGCGCGGTGACGCTCCCCCGAACCTCGGAGACCCAATGGGGTGTCGGCACCGAGATTCCGTTGTCGATGGCTCAGCCCGGGGATCTACTGTTCGGGAACTGGCAATCCGGTGGGCCGGGGCACGTGGCCATCTACATCGGCAATGGTCAGATGGTCCACGCCCCCACCACCGGCGATGTCGTCCGCGTCGCTCCGGTCTTCGACGGGATGAAGGCTCGTCGAGTTCTCTGACCCGCACCGGGTAGGTTCGATTCGAGAAACGAACCCACCGGTAACAAGGAGCGACACACGTGGACAATGCCGGAACCGTAGAGCCAGCGGGCTTCGACGACGCCCTGGCACCACTACCTGCCGAAGGAGAAGGGTTCGAAACCGATTGGCCGGTACGTACCGGTGATGTCGCCCCAGCCGGCCGCTTGCGTTTCGACGGCATCGCGCGCTATCTGCAGGACATCGGGTCGGACAATCTTGCAGCGACACCCCTCGGCCTCACCGATCCATTCTGGATCGTTCGGCGTACGGTCATCGACGTCCATGAACCAGTACAGTTCCCCGACCACATCCATCTGCGGCGCTGGTGTTCATCGATGTCGACGCGTTGGTCCAACATGCGGGTCTCGATGTCGACCAGCAAAGGCGGCTCCATCGAAACCGAGGGTTTCTGGATCAGCATCAGCGCGAAGACCGGTATGCCGACACGGATCAGCGACGATGCCCTCGACATGCTTGCACGCACCACCGATCAACATCGACTCAAATGGAAGGCATGGCTCACCGAGCCGGTGCCGCACGAGTCGGACACCGATATCCAGTTTCCGTTGCGTGCCACCGATATCGACTCGTTCGATCACGTCAACAACGCGGCATACTGGCATGCCGTCGAGGAGTTCCTGGTCGACTACCCCGATCTCGTCGCCGGACGACACCGGGCCGTCATCGAGTACTTGTATCCGGTTCTCGGCAAAGAACAGGTCGACATTCGGCACCGTTACGAAAGTGGTTCGCTGACAGTCTGGTTCGTCGTCGACGGCGCAGTACGGACGGTCGCGAAAATTGCCCCGATCTCCTGACGATCGACCTTACCCCGCGGCGTCCGCGGCAACTGCTCGAGCGTCAGAATCTGCACCGGAATACTAGGGCTCGGTAGCTCTCGACGCAGGTGCCGCCAGATCTCGGCGGTGGACGGCGGGTTCGCACCTTCCACGATCACCACCGCTGGAACTTCCCCCATACGAACGTCCGGGACTCCGACGCACGCTGCCTCCACAATGCCAGGAATCGCGGTGAGCGCGGACTCGATGGGAGCCAACTCCACATTCAAACCCGCACGAATCAGAATGTCGGTGTCCCTGCCGAGTAACGTCAACTGCCTTCCCTCGAGACTCCCCATGTCCCCCAGATTCCCACCGCCCGCCGGATTTTCACCGCCCGCCAAGTTTTCACCGCTCGCCAAGTTTTCACCGCCCGACAGGTTTTCACCGCTCCCGAGTCTCCCTCGGTCCCCCACGGTCATCCACCCGTCGACGGGGCCGCCGGTCACACCATCCTCGGTCAGGTAGCCGTCGAACAGCATGTCGCTGCGCACGTGGACGATCGAATCCCTGATCTCCGAATCCCTGATCTCGATGTCGACGCCGTCGAACAATGTCCCCGGTCCCGGGTCGATACCGCGGTCGAAGGAGACGAAACTTAACTCCGACGCTCCGTAGAAGTGCACGAGCGAGGCATTCGGGAGTGCTTCCTGCAGCGCCGATCTGCCTGAGGACGGCCACCGCGCCGCGCTGGACAGCACTTCGCGCACACTCGGCACCGGGCCGATTCCGGACCGGACCACATCCCAGGCAATTGTCGGCACCGAATACAGGTGTGTCGCGCCGCTGGAAAGCGAACTGTCCACCGGTCGGACGTCGACGATCGCGCCGCGGGTGAGTCCGTGCAGCGCACCGTAGAGAAAGTGCGTGTGGTCGAGTACGCCCGGCGTCGCCACGCGGTCACCCGCGCGGATGTCGAAGGTCGAGTCGGAACGGTCGAGGGTACGGGCCCAGGATCGTTGATCGCGGACGAACAGTTTGGGTTCCCCCGTCGTGCCCGAGGTGATTCCGATGAGAAGTTCACTGTCTTCGTCGGCAGCGCCATGCGCCAGAACACCCTGGACCTGGATGCTGTCGACAGACGTCGGGGCCGCGGCGCCCATCCTCCGCAACCGCGCATGCTGATTCGGTGCTGCCAGAACGACATCGGGTCGCGTCAGAGACAGCACGCGCGCGAACTGCTCGGGCAGCAAGTGACGATGCAGAAGCACCACACCGATTCCCGACGACATCGCCGCTGTCACGGCTACGAGCGATCCGATGTCCGACGTCGGGAGCACAGCCACTCTTCGCATTCCCGACATGCCGGCCGCCGCGGCTGTGACCAGCTCACCGAACTCGCCGTACGTCACTGCGCCTCCACTGTCGACGACGGCAAGCGAGGAAGGTTTGTCGCGGATATACCGCGCGATCCGACCGGTCAGTAGTTCGCTCACTGGAGGACCTCAGTCATCGTCGACGCCCCGCGCGACGAGAGCATCGCCCATCGCGTCCGCGGTTCGCAGCGCACGGACGAGGACGGGCGTCACGAGCGCAGTCATGGACCATTGCAGGCCCCGCGCTTTCCGTGCCTCGGCGACCTCGTGCACGATCGTCGCGAGAATGGGAATGCACCTGATGGCCAGGGCGAGCATGAGGCCGATCCGGTCGGGGTCGACGCCGAATCTGCGTAGCGGCCCCAGAGCGCGGGTGACGGTGTCGAGCATGTCGGTCACGCGTGTGGTGAGCGTGACCAGCGCGGCCAATGCCACCGAGATCAGCAGAACGCCGCACACCACGACAGCACGAGCGGGAGAGGTGATGATCACCTGGAAGACGCCGATGATCAGCAGCATCCAGATGATCGGGCGCAGTTGGGCGAGAGCAACTTTCACAGGTATCCGAGCAAGAAGGAACAGTGCCGCGACCAGTGCAGCGACGATCCCGACCTGAATCGGTGTTCGGACCACGACGGTCGCGGTGACGATCGAGATGATGAGCAGGAGCAGCTTCACCCACGCAGGCAATCGGTGCAGGAACGACGTCCCCGGCCGATACAGGCCGATCATTCGACGAGTTCCCGATATGCCGGAACCGCATCCTTCGGGGCGCCGTCGAACGCGACGAGCCCGTCGTCGATGACGATGACGCGCTCGAAGCTGTCCAGCAGCGCCAAATGATGCGTCACGACGATCACTTGCTGATCCATCGAATCGAGTGCCTCGGCGACGACGCGGGCATTGCGCAGATCGAGGAGCGTCGTCGGCTCGTCGGCAATGACGACCTCGGGGCGCCGGATGAGGACGGCTCCGATCGCCAGGAGCTGTTTCTGCCCGCCGGACAACAGATGGGACGGATGCTCTGCGTGGCGGTCGAGACGGAATCGCACCAGGATCTCGTGCACACGTTCAGCGATCTCTGTCTTGCTCAGTCCCGAACGGCGCAGCGAGAACGCGAGATCCTCCGAAACAGTAGGCATGACGATCTGAGTATCGGGATCGGTGAAGACGAAGCCGACCTTCTTACGGACCTGCGCGCCCTTCTTGGATGCGTCCACACCGTCGACGGTCACCGTCCCCGACGTCGGTGCCAACAGACCGTTGATCATCCGAGCCAGTGTCGACTTACCCGAACCGTTGGATCCGATGATGCCCACACGTCGCTCACTGAACCGAAGATCGATGCCGCGCAACACCTCACGATCACCGAACGCATGCTTGACACTCTCGAACACCACTTCACTCACCACGCACGCTCCACGATCATCGCAATCCCTTGTCCGCCGCCGATGGCGCACGCAGCCAGCCCCAACTCGGGGCCGCCGTCAGCCAGCATTTGAGAAGCCAAGCGCACCAACAGAATTGCGCCCGATGCCCCCCACGGATGACCCATCGCAATGGCGCCACCCTGCGGGCACAGTAGGTTCTCATCCAGCCCCAGTTCGTCCGACACCGCGAGTACCACCGACGCGAAAGCCTCGGTGATCTCCACGACTCCCACGTCGGACAGGGCGACGCCCGTTCGACGCAACACCTTCTCGATAGCGGGAACCGGCCCGAGGCCGGGCAACGCCGGATCCGAGCCGGCGACGGCCGCGCCCAGAACACGCAGCGCTGGAAGGCCTTTCGCACGCGATTCGGTGGTGACTGCGAGCGCCGCTGCGCCATCGGAGATCCCGCACGAGTTACCGGCCGTACCGGTACCCGACGGCGAGAAACTCGGGCGAAGCCGCGCCAGCCGTTCGGCGGTCATATTCGATCTGATGCGCTGATCTCGCTCGATCCCGGCGACCGGCACGATCTCGGAAGTGAAATCGGATTCGGCGGCAAGCCGATGTGACCGTGCGGCATACCCGTCCAGGCGAACACGGTCGATACCTCGAAGGCGAGCAAGATCGTCGGCAGCGACGCCCATGTCCGGGTCCTCGAAGCCGTCGGGTGCAAAGGGCGCACGGGTGTAGCGAACTGGTTCCGACCCCGCCTGCGGTGGCCAGAACCGCCACGGTGCGGTACTCGCCGATTCGACTCCGCCCGCAAGGATCACGCTCTCGTCACCGCTGCGTACCCGCATCGCGGCCTGCATCACCGCTTCGAGCCCCGAACCACACTGCCGATCGACCGTCACCCCCGGCACCTCGACGCCGAGGCCGGCGCTCAGCGCTGCAATACGGGCCGGATCGCCACCGGGCCCGAGACAATTGCCGAGAACCACGTCGTCCACTGCGTCCTCGCACCCCGATTCACGCAACGACGCCAACACTGCCCGCAACACCGGAGCAGCGAGGTCGGTCGTCGTCAGATCGGCAAACCCGTGACCGGCTGTACCGATCGGGGTCCGCCACGGAGCGACGAGAACTGGAGCGGAGGTCATGAGATCGAGTCTGTCACCCGCGCACGGGCGATCTTGCCGCTACCGGTGCGAGGCAGAGCGGGGACGACGATCCAGCGCCTGGGCACGGCTTCACGAAACAAGCGTCCGCGGGCCTCGGCTTTGACGGAATCCACGTCCGCCCCGCCGTGAAGCTCCACAACGGCAGTCACCGTCGCACCGAGCACCGAATGCGGCGTTCCGACGACAGCCGAAGCTCGAACACCATCGATCGAATCCAGCACAAACTCGACGTCCTCCGCGATCACCGTAGTTCCGCCCACGTTGACCGCGGCATCACCGCGCCCGCGTACGACGAGCTGCCGATTCGGCCCGAGCTCGGCCAGGTCTCCGACACCGAACCACTCCGGAGCTCCGAGGACCCGATACGGCGACCGCACGAACAGAAGCCCGTCGCGAACCTCCGCTTCGAGGCCCGCGAGCAAAGTCAACGGTTCCGGCACCCGACGCGCAGCGACCAAGGACAGCTCCGCCGCCCCGTAGTACTCGACGAGGTCGATACCGTGCGCGCGTTCCTGCGCTCCCGCATCCAGAGCCGTACCGGCCACGACAGCGAGGCGAAGCGCCGGTGCTCGATCGAGGAGATCGCGAAGGACCGCTGGGACGGCATGAGCCACCGTCGCACTCCCGCTGTCGTCTGTGACACAGGCACCGATCCACAGAGCATGAACGGCCGCGAACAAGTGCATCGTGGCGTGCAACGGACCGGTGACCAACACTCGATCAGCAGCGGTGATGCCGGTGATCGAGGTGAACTCGGCGAAGCTGTCGGTCCACGACGCAGCAGTACGAGCCAGCGCGCGCGGTCTGCCGGTCGAACCCGAAGTCGCAACGAGCAGGAACGCGTCGGGATCCACGTTCCCGTGGACCGGCCTGGCGTCCGGATTCTCCACTCGCACCGTTGCTCCCTGACTCGCTGCGGCGAACACGCAGATCAGGGCATCGGGAAGGTCCAACTCCGACGCGTCGTGCATCCGAGACTCGGGCCATTTTTCGACGGCGGCGTCGAGCTGTTGGTAGGTGAGGGCTCGCCCGTTCCAGTCGATCGCGAGCGAGGACCCGCGCCCGCCCAGAAGCAGACTCACGAACGAATCAAACCGGGATACGCTCGGTGCACACTTTTGGCGACCACGGCGCCGATGACGACCTTGACCAGGTCACCAGGGATGAATGCGAAGTTGGTGGAGATCGCGCCCCACACGCCGATGTCGGTGCGCAGCAACAGGCCGATCGTGCCGAAAATGTAGATGATCACGATCGCGCCGAGGGCGTTGATCGCGAGACCGAGTGCTATCGGATATTTCGGGAGGATGCGGGCCGTCAGCAGGCCGATGACGAACGCCGCCGGGATCCACCCGATGAGATATCCGGCGCTGGGGCCCGCGAGTGCTGTAAGACCGGTGCGACCACCGGACAGCAGAGGCAGACCGATGAGAGTCAGCGCGATGAACACCACGACGGCCGCCGTGCCCTTGCGGGCACCGAGGATCGCACCGGCGAGGATGACGCCGAGGGTTTGGAGCGTGATGGGAACGCCACTGAAACCCACCGTGATTGCGCCGGGGAGTCCCAGGGCGGCCAGCAGCGCGGCGAAGACCGCGATCTGCGCCATGTCCCGTGCCGAAATCCTTACCTTGGAACCGGACACTGCTTCGGAACTGGACGCTGCCGAGCTCTGTGCACCTTCGAGACCTGCCATGACGACTCCTTGTGAGCGCAAACTTGAACGGCGTTCAAGGTAGCAGGTGCGCACCCTGTGGTCTGCATCGCAACCTCCGCTGCGCAAGCATATGGATGTGGTGGCCCCGGCCCGATACGGTGGATCGATGGCCGAACTGCGCACCCTCGTACTCATGCGACATGGTAAATCCGGCTACCCGGAAGGGACGCCGGATCACGATCGCCCCCTCGCAGATCGTGGCCGGCGCGAGGCAACACTCGCAGGCCGCTGGATAGCCGAGAACGTCGGCAACATCGACGCCGTCATTTGCTCCACTGCCACCCGCACCCGAGAAACCTTGATCGCGACGGGCATCGATGCGCCGGTGAGATTCGAACAACGGATCTACGGCGGCTCCCCCGAAGAAATTTTCGAGGAAATCGCGCTGACCGAAGCTGCCGTTTCGACCCTGCTCATCGTTGGACACGCACCCGGAATACCCTGGACGGCACTGGAACTGGCGTCGGAAAACGAGTCCTCGGCTATCGATGCCATCACCATGAAGTTCCCGACGTCAGCCATCGCCGTGCTGACCACCGCAACGCCGTGGGCCGAACTGGGGCCGGGCACGTGCTCGCTCTCGCAGTTCCATATCCCCCGGGAAACGACGGACTAGCTGCGCAACTTGGCGACGACCAGGCCGACGACGCCGATCGCGAGAAGTAGAACCACTGCGGTTCCGAACCCGGCGAGCCACCACACGAGCCCGAAAACGACCAAGGCAGGCGCCGCAGCGATCACCGCGATCAGCGGGTTCTCACGCACTGTCTCGAGCGCGGATTGTGCATGAACTCTGTCCAGCTTCTTGCCTGCCATGACGACCTCTCCGGTGACTGATTCGTCTCGTTCTTCACTGTACTGCGCAACACCTTCACTCGGCGATGGCTCGAGTCGACAGCGAAGGAGCAAACAGCTTCCATAATTCGGCGTCGGCGACTGCCAGCGCAGTTCGGTCGTAGGTCGAAGTCGACGCCAAAATCTCGTCGGCGTCGGTGCGCTCGATCAACTCCTCGAGCCGAATGGCAACCTCGTGGGCCGTGCCGTACACCGATGAATCGATCGAACGTTCCACTCGCTCCCTCGTTCGAGTGGGCACGGCGTCGAGATCGATTTCTCGGATCGGAACGAGCGGTGGAAACTCTCCGGTGTTCCTCGATTGAGCCATTGCCCAGGCCTCGGGCAGCATCAACTCGCGAGCACGGGCTGCCGAGTCCGCGATCATGATGTCGAGCGAGACGATGACGCGGGGAGTCGGGGAGAGCTCGGTGGCACGGAACTGACGTCGATAGGCTGCGATCTCGGCACCGTCACCCCAGAGAATCGGACCGCCGACCACCACGGGCAACCCAGCTTTCGCTGCTATCGCCAACCCCTTCCCTGTCGCCAGGACGTACATCGGCGGGGCAGGCACCGCCGGCCTGACCGTCACCGGGCCCGTCCCGTCGAGAAATCTCGACAGTTCGGCCAGATCGTCGGCGAACGTATCCGCTTCCTCACGACCGGTTCGGAGCGCGCGGCGAACAGGCTCGGTGAAGCCGAGCGAGCGCCCGAGACCCACGTCCACACGCCCCGGGTAGAGAGCGGCGAGCAGTGCGAACTGCTCGGCGACGACGAACGGCTGATGGTTCGGCAACATGACGCCACCGGAACCGAGCCGGATCCGCGAGGTCTGCGCGCCGATTGCCGCAAGCAACACCGGCGGGGCACCACTGGCAATACCGGGAACGCCGTGATGCTCTGCCACCCAGAACCGGTGGTAGCCAAGCTGTTCGGCGTGGACAGCGCGCTCGATCGACCCGGTCGGAGCGGAAGCGTCGTCGAAGCCTGTCCTCGTGCGGGAGCGATCGAGTATGGACAGAAGCACACCAGCGTCAACAGCCGATCGGTCGTGCATATTTCTCTGGCCAGCAGTGTTCACCGAACGAAAACTCGACTCGCGGACCGAAACTGTCCGCAATACTTGGCAGGCTTGCTGTCACCACAACGAAAGGGAGCGAACGAAACATGGACATCAAACTCGAACTCGTCATGATCCCGGTGAGCGACGTCGACCGAGCCAAGGACTTCTACGTCAAGATCGGATTCAACGCAGACCACGACGAGCGGCCAACGGACGAAATCCGCTTCGTACAATTGACCCCACCCGGATCTGTCTGCTCCATCGCCATCGGTGAAGGCATCACCACTGCCGCACCGGGGAGCGTCGAGGGCATGCAGGTCGTCGTCGCCAGCGCCGAACAAGCGCGCGAGCACCTCATCGCGGCAGGCCTCGACGTCGACCCCGTCGTCGACCTGGGATGGGGCAAGTTCGTGTTCTTCGCCGATCCCGACGGAAACAAATGGGCAGTCCAAGAACTCCCGGACTACGCCCACAAAGACTGACGGCCTCAGAGCGCGCGTAGCAGCAAGTCCGCGCGGATGCCGCGGTGATCGGAGCCGGGAAGTTCGACGACTCCCACATCGATCACCGCGGCGTCGCTGACAAGAATGTGGTCGATCGCTATCAACGGCGGATACCACGCGTCCGCAGAATACGTAGCCAAGTGACCAGCGCCGACCTCCATCGCCGCGTCACGGTAACGATCGCTCAGCAAGTCTCGGTACCGCTTGTGGTCGAACGTCGCATTGAAATCCCCCGACACCACCACTGGGCCGTCGTCGAGCGGGATCTTGTCCATCAACTGCCCGAGCGCGGCAAGTTCGCGCACCCACTCCGACGGGTGCCGTGGCCACGGCGGCACCGGGTGGACCGCAAACACCAGCGGCCACGGACCATCAGGAACCTGCACACGTGCCGAAAGTAATTCGGTGATGTAGCCATCGTGCCGAGTCTCGTCACTGATGGGATATCGCGAATAGATGCCTGTCCCGTTTCCACCCGACGCCGCGCTGACGAACGTGTACGGAAGGCGCTCGAGAATCCCCGCCGCAACGAGCCCCTCGTGCGCCGAAGGAGTCAACTCGACAACGGTCAGCACATCGGGCGAGTGAGCATCGACCGCAGCCACCACAGCACCCGCATCAGCCTCACCGAGCAGAATGTTGGCACTGAGCACACCGAACCGTGTGCCCTGAGTGTTGGGCTTGCGAAACCGCGACCGAACCAGAGGGAACTGAGCCGTGAGAGCAACCACGACAACCAACGACCCGAACGCGACGCCCCACCACCCGACACCCACACCGAGAAGCACAGCACCCGGAACGGCCGCCACCATGAGAAGACGAGCAAGCGCGGCCGCAACGAGCATGAACTGACCCGTCGAATCGACAATATGCGCGGCAATGCCCAGCAACGCGACCGCAACGAATACGGCCCCCAGAACGATGATCATTCGCGCCAGTATTTCAGCCACACCTGTGGAGGAGCTGGCAACACCTGCTCACCCAGGGCTGCGTCTGGTAAATCTCACGTAATCCGAAAGACCAGTCGCATTTATGCCCCGCAATGAGGAACAATGGCCGACGAGCCGCGATCGACTTCAGGGGACAAATACACGTGAAACGCAGGCAACTCCTTCAACTGGCAGCAGCAGGGCTCGTTGGACTTACCGCACCTCCACTTCTTTCCCGAACCCGAGCACACGCGATCCCGATCGGCGTCGGCTCGATCCGGTCACTCGTCCCAGAAATCTTCGTCGATCCGCCACGACCGCCGGAGCACTCGTCGGTCATCGTCATCGGTTCCGGCTTCGGAGCCAGCGCGGCCGCGCTACGCCTCGCGCAGGCCGGTAGTCAGGTCACCGTCCTCGAACGCGGTCTGCGCTGGCCGAGGGACCCATGGCGCGAGATCTTCACCGCCGACATGACCGCCGACGGCCGTGGCCTGTGGCAACAAGACTCGTTCACCAACATCACCGGCCTACCCGTCGGGCCCGTGGACAGGTTCGGCGGCGTACTCGACACCACCCGATTCGAGAACCTCTCCGTCTGGCGCGGCGCAGCTGTCGGCGGAGGGTCCATCGTCTACACCGGCGTCACGATCGCACCGGAACGCCGATTCTTCGACCTCTCCTTCGGCGGCAGGCTCAGCTACGACGACATGGCCGGAACCTGGTACCCCAAGGCCCGATCAATGCTGATGCCGTCGCAGATGCCCGACGACATCTACAACAGCGCAAATTTCGCGCACTCTCGAACCTGGGACGACCACGCCCGACGCGCCGGCTACCAACCCGAACGAGTCGACGGCAACTGGAACTGGAACGTTCTGCGCGATGAGATGACCGGACGGTCCCGCCCGTCCGCAACCGTCGGAGCAAGCACCTTCGGAAACTCGAACGGCGCAAAGCACGACCTGACCCAGAACTACATCCCGCAGGCCGAGAACACCGGACGGGCAACCGTCTGCCACAGCCACGAAGTCGCCTCGATCGGCACTGAATCCGGCGGCCGCTACCGCGTCGAGGTACGACGCCTCGACGCGGTAGGCAATGTTCTCGAAACTCGTATGCTCACCTGCGACAAACTCGTTCTCGGAGCCGGATCCATCGGCACCACAGAGCTTCTCGTGCGTGCGCAGGCCACCGGCACCTTGGGCAATCTGAACGAGTTCGTCGGTCGTGGTTGGGGCACCAACGGCGACGCCTCGATGACGCGATCGCTCGGACCTGCTGCAGGCGTACCGCAGGGCGCACCGTGCGCATCCCGAATCGTCGACGATTCCGGACTCCCCCTCACCGTCGAGAACTGGTATGTCCCAGGCGTACCCACGGACCTCGGCTTCATCGGCTCGCTCGGCATGACGATCGACCCACTCCGGGCAGACTTCCATTACAACGCCGCCACCGACTCGATGACGCTGAACTGGCCCAAAGGCGGCAGCCGTGACACCGTCGAAGCACTACGCGCAGTGCAGAACAAGATGGCTCAGGCCGGCGGCACCGTAGTCTCCGCGGAGCCGTTCACCCGCGACGTCGACGACACCTTCACCGCCCACCCGCTCGGTGGTGCGGTCCTCGGCGACGTCACCGACTCGTACGGACGCGTCAAAGGGCACGACGGACTCTACGTCGTAGACGGCGCCTTGATCCCCGGTAGCACCGGCGCAGCCAACCCCTCTCTCACCATCACCGCGCTCGCCGAACGGAACATCGCGAAAGTGATTGCCGACGGGCGGTAGGTGAGAGTCCCAGCGCCACCCGTCAGCAGAGTTCGCGAACCGAATTCGTCAACTCACGGAACAGCCCCGCACCCAGGAAAATGGGTGCGGGGCTTGATTCGTTTTATCGCACGACGAAAGCCCCGCCTCCCGACCGAAGTCGGAGTGCGGGGCTTGATTCGTTTTATCGCACGAAAAAAACCCCGCCTCCCGACCGAAGTCGGAGTGCGGGGCTTTCGTCTTCTAGCAGAAACGCCTAGCGGTACTCGTTGGAGAAGCCGTAGTCGTCGAGCGGCACTGCTGCGCCGGTGTTGGCTCCGAAGCCATCCGGGCTGTAGTACTGATCGTCGTACGACGGCACCGCGTATGCCGCGGCACGCGCCTCTTCGGTCGGCTGCACCTGGATGTTGCGGTACCGGTTGATGCCGGTACCAGCCGGGATGAGCTTTCCGATGATGACGTTCTCCTTCAGACCTATGAGCTTGTCGCTACGGCAGTTGATAGCCGCATCGGTGAGCACACGAGTGGTCTCCTGGAAGGACGCTGCAGACAGCCACGAATCGGTTGCCAGCGAGGCCTTGGTGATACCCATCAGGACCGGCCGTCCGGCTGCGGGCTCGCCACCTTCGGACACGACGCGACGGTTCGACGCCTCGAATTCGCTGCGCTCGGTAAGTGAACCGGGCAGGAATTCGGTGGAGCCGGAGTCGATGATCGTGACACGACGGAGCATCTGGCGCACGATCGTCTCGATGTGCTTGTCGTGAATCGACACACCCTGCGACCGGTACACCTCCTGGACCTCGTTCACCAGGTGGATCTGAACCTGACGAGGACCCATCACGCGCAGAACCTCGTGCGGATCGGCAGCACCTTCCATGAGCTGCTGGCCGACCTCGACGTGGTCACCGTCCGACAGAAGTCGCTCGGTGCCGTCGTCGTGCTTGAAAGCACGCAGACGCTGACGCTTGGAGAGCTTGTCGTAGACAACCTCCTCACCGCCGTCGTCCGGGACGATGGTGATCTTGTAGAAACGATCGCCGTCCTCGAGCTGGATGCGACCCGACACGTCCGCGATCGGAGCCTTGCCCTTCGGCACACGTGCCTCGAACAGCTCCTGCACGCGAGGCAGACCACCGGTGATGTCATCTCCGGCGACACCACCCTGGTGGAAGGTACGCATGGTCAGCTGAGTACCGGGCTCACCGATCGACTGTGCGGCGACGATACCGACGGCCTCACCGATGTCGACCAACTTGCCGGTGGCCATCGAACGGCCGTAGCAAGTGGCGCAGACGCCGGTACCGGTGGTGCAGGTCAGGACCGAGCGAACCTTGACCGACGTGACGCCCGCTTCGAGCAACGCGTCGATGGCCGGATCGCCGAGGTCATGTCCACGAGCGACGATGACCGTGCCGTTCGCGTCGACAGCATCGCTCGCCAATGTACGGGCGTACGTGCTGGTCTCGACGTGAGCGTCGCGGATCATCGTGCCATCGGCGAGCTTCTCGGCGATGGTCGTGTTGATGCCGCGCTCGGTGCCACAGTCGGTTTCCCGAACGATGACATCCTGCGAAACGTCGACGAGACGACGGGTCAGGTAACCCGAGTCGGCGGTACGAAGTGCCGTATCCGCCAGACCCTTACGAGCACCGTGCGTGTTGATGAAGTACTCGAGAACCGTCAGGCCTTCCTTGAAGGAAGACTTGATCGGACGCGGGATGAACTCACCCTTCGGGTTGGTCACCAGGCCCTTCATGCCGGCGAGCGACCGCACCTGAGTCATGTTTCCGGCTGCGCCGGACTTCACGATCATCGGGATGGGGTTGTCGTCGGGGAAGTGCGCCTCCATGGCCTTACCGACCTGCTCGGTCGCGTCCTGCCAGATCTTGACCAGTGCAGAGTTGCGCTCGACCTTGTCGAGTGCGCCACGCTGGTACTTCTTTTCGATCTGATCGGCCTGCGCCTCGAAGGTCTCCATGATCGCCGGCTTCTCCGGCGGCACGAGGACGTCGGAGATGGAGATCGTGACACCCGAACGCGTGGCCCAGTAGAAGCCTGCGTCCTTCAGCTTGTCGACGGTCTGCGCAACAACGATCATCGGGTAACGCTCGGCGAGATCGTTGATGATCGTCGCCTGACGCTTCTTCGGCATCTGCTCGTTGACGAACGGGTAGTCCGCCGGCAGCAGCTCGTTGAAGAGAACGCGTCCCAATGTCGTTTCCGCGATCCAAGACTCGCCACGACGCCAACCGTCGGGGAAACGCTCGGTCTCGATGTCGCGCGGCGGACGCTGCAGCGTCAACCGAACCTTGATCTGCGACTGCACGGTGAGCGAACCGCGGTCGACGGCCATCTGGGCCTCGGCCGGGCTGGAGTACGCACCGAACTCGGCATGGTCCGTCTTGGCGTCGGCACGTTCACCGATGGCACCGTCGTCGAGACGAGTCAGGTGGAACAGACCCGTGACCATGTCCAGACGCGGCATGGCGAGCGGACGACCCGACGCAGGCGAGAGGATGTTGTTCGAGGACAGCATCAAGATGCGTGCCTCGGCCTGAGCCTCTGCCGACAGCGGCAGGTGGACAGCCATCTGGTCACCGTCGAAGTCGGCGTTGAACGCCTCACACACGAGCGGATGCAGCTGGATTGCCTTGCCCTCGACGAGCTGTGGCTCGAACGCCTGGATGCCCAACCGGTGCAGGGTAGGTGCACGGTTCAGCAGCACTGGATGCTCGGCGATGACCTCTTCGAGGACATCCCACACCTGCGGACGCTGACGCTCGACCATGCGCTTGGCCGACTTGATGTTCTGCGCGTGGTTCAGATCCACCAGGCGCTTCATCACGAACGGCTTGAACAGCTCGAGTGCCATCAGCTTCGGCAGACCACACTGGTGCAGCTTGAGCTGAGGACCGACGACGATCACGGAACGACCCGAGTAGTCGACGCGCTTACCGAGGAGGTTCTGGCGGAAGCGACCCTGCTTGCCCTTGAGCAAGTCGGACAGCGACTTGAGCGGACGGTTACCCGGTCCGGTGACCGGACGTCCACGACGGCCGTTGTCGAACAGTGCGTCGACCGACTCCTGCAGCATCCGCTTCTCGTTGTTGACGATGATCTCGGGAGCACCGAGATCGATCAGTCGCTTGAGGCGGTTGTTGCGGTTGATGACACGGCGGTACAGGTCGTTGAGGTCGGACGTCGCGAAACGTCCACCGTCGAGCTGAACCATCGGGCGAAGCTCCGGTGGGATGACCGGAACAGCGTCGAGAACCATGCCCATCGGCGAGTTGCGGTTGTTCTGGAAGGCCGCGACGACCTTCAGACGCTTGAGCGCGCGAAGCTTCTTCTGGCCCTTGCCGCTACGAATGGTCTCGCGCAGCGACTCTGCCTCGGCGTCGATGTCGAAGGTCTGCATGAGCTTCTGGATCGACTCGGCACCCATGGCACCGGTGAAGTACTCGCCGTACCGGTCGATGAGCTCGCGGTAGATGAGCTCGTCGACGATGAGCTGCTTCGGGGTCAGCTTCGTGAACGTAGTCCAGATCTCTTCCAGACGATCCAGCTCGCGCTGCGAACGGTCGCGCAGCTGACGCATTTCGCGCTCGCCGCCGTCCTTCACCTTGCGACGTACGTCCGACTTGGCACCCTCGGCTTCGAGCTCGGCGATGTCGGCTTCGAGCTTCTGCGCACGAGCTTCGAGGTCGGCGTCACGCTGATCGGCGACCGACTTCTTCTCGACCTCCATCTCGGCCTCGAGAGTCGACAGCTCGTTGTGACGGAGCTCGTCGTCGACCGTCGTGATGACGTAGGCAGCGAAGTAGATGATCTTTTCGAGATCCTTCGGAGCCAGGTCGAGCAGGTAACCGAGACGTGACGGCACACCCTTGAAGTACCAGATGTGCGTGACGGGAGCGGCGAGTTCGATGTGCCCCATGCGCTCACGACGCACCTTGGCGCGAGTGACCTCGACGCCACAACGCTCACAGATGATGCCCTTGAACCGGACACGCTTGTACTTACCGCAGTAGCACTCCCAGTCCCGAGTGGGGCCGAAGATCTTCTCGCAGAAGAGGCCGTCCTTCTCGGGCTTGAGCGTGCGGTAGTTGATAGTCTCCGGCTTTTTGACCTCACCGTAGGACCACTGACGGATGTCGTCCGCAGTGGCGAGGCCAATGCGAAGTTCATCGAAGAAGTTGACGTCGAGCACGTAACTTCCTTTCCCCGTTATGGGTGTTGTACCAAACTGCCATTGAGAACAGTCATATGAGAAAGAGCGCCCTCGGGCCTGCGATAACCGCAGGCCCGAGGACCGTAGAACTACTGAGCGAGGTCGTCGACCGTTGCAGCTTCGTTGCGGGAGAGGTTGATTCCCAGGTTGGCCGCGGCACGCTCGAGGTCCTCGTCGTCACCGTCGGCCATCGTGATGGCAGCGCCGTCCGAGGACAGCACCTCCACGTTGAGGCACAGTGACTGGAGCTCTTTGAGGAGCACCTTGAAGGACTCGGGGATACCGGGCTCGGGAATGTTCTCGCCCTTGACGATCGCTTCGTACACCTTCACGCGGCCGACAACGTCGTCCGACTTGATGGTGAGAAGTTCCTGCAGCGTGTACGCAGCGCCGTAGGCCTGCATGGCCCAGCACTCCATCTCACCGAAGCGCTGTCCACCGAACTGCGCTTTACCACCGAGGGGCTGCTGAGTGATCATCGAGTACGGCCCGGTCGAACGAGCGTGGATCTTGTCGTCGACCAAGTGGTGCAGCTTGATGATGTACATGTAGCCCACGGACACCGGGTACGGGAACGGCTCGCCGGAACGGCCGTCGAACAAGGTGGCCTTTCCGTCCGGACCGACCATCTGCTCGCCGTCGCGGTTGGGAATCGTGCTGGCCAGCAGGCCGGTCAGCTGATTCTCCTTGGCGCCGTCGAACACCGGGGTGGCGATATTGCTGTCCGCAGGTGCCGAGAGCATCTCCTCCGGAAGACGCTCGGCCCAATCGGGCCGGGTGCCGTCCGTGGCCACTTGAACATTCCAGCCGGTCTTGCCGATCCACCCGAGGTGGGTCTCCAAGATCTGACCGATGTTCATACGACGCGGAACACCGTGGGTGTTGAGAATGATGTCGATCGGGGTGCCGTCGGACAGGAACGGCATGTCCTCCTGCGGGAGGATCTTGCCGATGACGCCCTTGTTACCGTGCCGGCCTGCGAGCTTGTCGCCGTCCTGAATCTTGCGCTTCTGGGCGACGTACACGCGGACCAACTCGTTGACGCCGGGAGGCAGATCGTCGTCGTCGTCGCGTGAGAACACGCGAATGCCGATGACCTTTCCGTTCTCGCCGTGCGGAACCTTGAGGGAAGTATCGCGAACCTCGCGAGCCTTCTCACCGAAGATGGCACGCAGGAGACGCTCTTCCGGGGTCAGCTCGGTCTCGCCCTTCGGCGTGACCTTTCCGACCAGCACGTCGCCGTCACGAACCTCGGCACCGATACGGATGATGCCGCGCTCGTCGAGGTCGGCGAGGACCTCGTCGGACACGTTCGGAATGTCACGAGTGATCTCCTCGGCACCGAGCTTGGTGTCGCGAGCATCGATCTCGTGCTCCTCGATGTGAATCGAGGTGAGAACGTCCTCTTCCACGAGACGCTGCGAAAGAATGATCGCGTCCTCGTAGTTGTGGCCTTCCCACGGCATGATCGCCACGAGCAGGTTCTTGCCGAGCGCCATTTCACCGTCTTCGGTGCATGGGCCGTCGGCGAGGACCTGACCGGACTCGACGCGCTGACCCTCGTCCACGATCGGACGCTGGTTGGCACACGTGCCCTGGTTGGAACGCGCAAACTTGCGCATCCGGTAGGTCTTGCGGCTACCGTCGTCGGCCATGACCGTGACGTAGTCGGCGGAGACCTCTTCGACCACACCGGTCATTTCGCTGATCACGACGTCACCTGCATCGACTGCGGCGCGCAGTTCCATGCCGGTACCGACGATCGGCGATTCGCTGCGTACCAGCGGAACGGCCTGACGCTGCATGTTCGCACCCATCAGGGCACGGTTGGCATCGTCGTGCTCGAGGAACGGAATCATCGCGGTTGCGACCGAGACCATCTGGCGCGGTGAAACGTCCATGTAGTCGATGTCCGCGGACGACACGAACTCGACCTCGCCACCCTTACGGCGAACAAGAATCTTGTCCTCGACGAAATGGTCGCTGTCGTCCAGAGGCGCGTTGGCCTGTGCGAGCGTGTGGCGATCCTCTTCATCGGCCGTCAGGTAATCGACATCGTCGGTGACCTGACCGTCGACGACCTTGCGGTACGGAGTCTCGATGAAGCCGAACGGGTTGACCCGTGCGTAAACCGACAGCGAGCCGATCAGGCCGATATTCGGGCCTTCAGGGGTCTCGATGGGGCACATACGGCCGTAGTGCGACGGGTGAACGTCACGGACCTCGAGGCCGGCGCGCTCACGGGAGAGACCACCCGGTCCGAGGGCCGACAGGCGACGCTTGTGCGTCAGACCCGACAGCGGGTTGTTCTGGTCCATGAACTGCGACAGCTGGGAGGTTCCGAAGAACTCCTTGATCGCGGCGACGACGGGACGGATGTTGATCAGGGTCTGCGGCGTGATGGCCTCGACATCCTGAGTCGTCATACGTTCGCGAACGACGCGCTCCATGCGGGAAAGCCCCACGCGGATCTGGTTCTGAATCAGCTCACCGACGGTACGGAGACGACGATTGCCGAAGTGGTCGATATCGTCGACCTCGACGGGAACCTCGACACCATCCGGTGCCGTCATCGAGGTGTCACCTGCGTGCAAACGCACGAGGTACTCGATGGTGGCGACGATGTCTTCTTCAGTGAGCGTCGAAGCGACGATCGGCTGACCTGCATTGAGGCCGAGCTTCTTGTTGATCTTGTAACGACCCACGCGGGCGAGGTCGTAGCGCTTGTCCTTGAAGAACAAGTTCTCCAGGAGCGTCTGCGCGCTCTCCTTCGTGGGCGGCTCGCCTGGACGCAACTTGCGGTAGATATCGAGAAGCGCCTCGTCGGTACCGGCTGTGTTGTCCTTCTCCAGCGTGGCCATGAGGATCTCGGAGAAGCCGAAGCGCTCCGTGATCTGCTCCGTGGACCAGCCGAGAGCCTTCAGCAGCACCGTGACGGGCTGGCGACGCTTACGGTCGATACGAACACCGACGGTGTCGCGCTTGTCGACGTCGAACTCCAACCAGGCACCGCGACCAGGAATGACCTTGACGCTGTGCAGGTCCTTCTCCGTCGTCTTGTCGACCGAATGATCGAAGTAGACGCCTGGAGAGCGGACGAGCTGGGAGACGACGACACGCTCGGTGCCGTTGATGATGAACGTGCCCTTGCCGGTCATCATGGGGAAATCACCCATGAAGACCGTCTGGCTCTTGATCTCACCGGTGTTGTTGTTGATGAACTCGGCCGTCACGAACAATGGCGCCGCGTACGTCATGTCCTTGTCTTTGCACTCGTCCATCGAGGCCTTGACCTCGTCGAACCGTGGATCAGAGAAGGAAAGGGACATAGAGCCCGAGAAGTCCTCGATCGGGGACAGCTCGGTCAGGATGTCCTCGAGACCGCCGGAGACACCACTGTCTCCGCGCGCGGCGGCACGGTCGCGCCAACTCTGCGCACCTACCAGCCATTCGAAAGAGTCCGTCTGTACATCTAGGAGACCGGGTACCTCCAACGGTTCGCGAATATTCGCGAACGAAACCCTCCTCGGGGCTCCCGGTGTTCCGACAACTGCCTTGGTCTGGCTAGAGACTGCCAAGATGCGTCCTTCCAGCACCTCACGCGGGCCGCTCGTGCAGTGCGACCGCCGCTGTATCTGCTTGCTAATGTGGGGCGAATTCGCTGGTCACAACCCGAACGAATCCCCATCACAACACCGACGAAGTAATCACTTCGCAGCACAGCAATCGAGAGGTGGACAGGAGGCACCCAGCGCAACGTCCAAAGGTACCCCATACGTGCGCACAGCGCAACAGGGGCATCAAAAGTAGCACCCGGGATTCGATACTGCGAGGCCCTGAGAACGGCGAGTCGCAGACCGTGCGTTCGATCGAACACTCCGATCGTTCACCGCGGGGGTGCTTACGACGACAAGACTGGACCCTGCACGCCCGCGCGTCAAGAGGGCTGGGCGGCAAGTCCGCGTTCCATGCGCATTCCATGCGCTTTCCATGCGCTTTTCACTCCGGATCGGCCGAACCGAGGCGCACCCACCCCACCATCGCTTCGATGTGCCATTCATACGATCAGATGACTTGGGTGCGCCATTCATGCGATTGGGCGCGACGTGCCGGGCGGGCAGTAGCCACTCGACCACGCCCACCCGTCACCACCGCTACCGGCGAGTTCCTACTTCGTCTCGCGCCAGCGGGTCGCCTCTGCCAGCTCGAAACCGTAGCGGTCGGCCAGCTCTCCGAGCCGTTCGACATTCGCACTGTCCAGAGCGGTACCGAGACTGCGGAGGTCGAATTCCCGAGACAGCGACAACAACATCGTCTCGGCCATGCATGCGTAGGTCAGGCCAGGTGCGAGGCCGAAAGTAAGTCCGAAGTCCGAACCCTCGGGCAAACGCACGATCCCACCGTCGAACACGGTCACGTCAGGGCGGACGAGGCCGACGTCGTAAGGAATGTTCGGCGGCTGAGCGACGTCACACACAATCGCATTCGGAGCCAGGTCGGCTGCGTCGATCAACGCGTGTGGAGCCGATGTCGCTGCGATCACGATATGGGCGCGCGCAACGCCCGCCGCCGGGTCGTCGAAGAATTCCAGATGCCCTGATCCGATCAAGTCGTCGACCGAGCCGCCTGCTTGCTCTGCCGCAATTGCCAGCGCACCTCTCCCCCCACGCGCGGCAGCTGCGATTTCGATTGCCGCATCCCATAGCTTCGGGGCAATCTGTCCTCGTTCACCGGGACGGCCTACCAAAGTGACGGTGCCGACGTCCGGCGCCAGTACACGCGCAATCGTCCGACCGATTGCACCCGCGGCACCGAGGATGGTCACGCGCAGATCGGCAAGGTCGAGCCCACGCTCAGAGCAGACACGTCGAACCGCGCGGATACTGGCTGCGGCAGTGAACGAGTTACCCGTCGTCACGACGCCCGACATCTCACCGAGCGCCAGACCGTTGGCGGTGACCACCGAGGAGTACCCGCCCAGACCCACGACTTCTGCACCCGCGTCGAATGCCAACTGCACTGCCGCCGACACCGACGCCACCGCTACCTCGGCAGGCAGCTCGAGCAGTGCCGCCGAGGTGTACGGCAATCCGATCAGATAGCCGTGTGCTGCAACCCCTGACGTCGGAACAATCCGGCCACTGCCGATGACGAACGGGGACGGATTCAATTCCGATGTCGCCGAGGCGAATCGATTCAACAGTTCCGCTCGCTCCGCATGTGTGAATTCGACGAGAGTCGGGTCGAACGCGCCGAACACCTCCAAGTTCAGGGGGTGCGCGATGAAACCGAATCGGTGGTCGCTCTCCTGTGCCGGTAGGTGCGGGATCCGCCGGGCCCCGGTCGGATATACCGTCGGCTCCGCTTTGGCCGGCCGTCCGACGAGGTGGCCGATCAGGCCGCCCAGATCACCCTCTGCCACGAAGGAGAGGGCACGATCCAACGCTGCCACGAACTGACGGCATTCGGAGTCGGAGACGGTCAGCGGCGGCTCGACGCGAAGCACCCGCGCCCCGAACAGTGTCGGCGCCAGGCGTATTCCTTCGACCCGGGACAGATAGGAGGAGATCATCACCGCAAGATTCTGCTGATGCGCGATAGAACCGAGGAGTGACTGCACGCCCACGAAATTGATGTCTTCCGTAAGCTCGACGCCGAGGAGAAGTCCACGTCCACGAACGTCGGTGACGACTGATGGATACTTCCGTGCGATCCTCTCCAGCTCACTCTTCAACACCTCACCGCAACCGCGGACTCTCCGGACCAGCGCCTGGCTATCGGCAATCAGTTCATCCACTACTGCCACTCCGACGCGAGCGGTCAATGCATTTCCAGCGAACGTCGAAGTGTGTCGGAGAGAGAAGCTTTCGCCGACCAACTCCGGCTTGCACAGCACTGCGCCACTGGGAAGAACACCACCGCCCAGAGCCTTGGCAAGCGTCAGGATGTCCGGGACTACCGATTCGTGTTCACAGGCGAACAGCCGTCCGGTTCGCCCCAGTCCGGTCTGCACTTCGTCGAGTGCCATGAGAACTCCATGCGCAGAGCATATTTCACGAACGCGGCGCAGGTATCCCTCCGGTGGCGTGATCACCCCGCCCTCCCCCTGAATGGGCTCGACCACGAATACCGCGTACTGATCTGGATTGTCGGTGAGCGCTGCGTCCAGCGCGTCGCTGTCACCGAAGGCAATGGAGGCAAACCCGGGGGCCGGAGCCCCGAAGCCCGCCTGATACTTGGCATTTCCGGTGGCCGACAGCGCGCCCAGCGTTTTTCCGTGAAAACTGTTGTGTGTGCTGAGAACTCCCAGCCGCCCTGTCGCTGATCGTGCGATTTTGATGGCGACCTCCACTGCCTCGGCGCCACTGTTGACAAACGTGACACGCCCCAGTCCTGCAGGCGCGACAGAGACCAAACTCGACGCAAGATCCCCGGCCGCAGAGAGCACAGCCGGTTGCACGAAGACGGCCTCACCACTGTTGCGTACGGCGTCCATCGCCTGCCACACAGCTCGAGGATTGTGCCCGAAAGGCAAGGCCCCATATGCGCCTGCGAAATCGAGATAGCTTCGACCTTCGGCGTCGAACAAGACTGTGCCCTCGCCCCGGACATACTCCGTGTCCAGGTCGACGGCGCTCAACAGCCGCATCAGCTCGGGGTTCACCCGCTCCGAAAATCCAACCCTCCCGGAGGACTGCGTTGAAACTCGTGCACTTGTCGTGTCGGTCATGACTGCTCCGTGATCTCGCGAAACCCGCCCCTGGCCGCCCGCGCACCCCGCGGCGACCTCGAGCAACCAGAGCTCGCCCCACTGCAGGACGCAGTCGCGATGTTAACCGCAGATTGCACCGACCTTCTGCGTGTATCCGATCACAAGCACGGGTCGGCCACGATCCGACGAAAGCGCTACTTGTCCGTCAGCGCCGACAACAGCCACTTCCCGTCGACCTTCTCGAGGTTGATGGTGATCGGTCCTTCGGCGTTGCCTTGCGCGACACCTGCCTGAGTTGCACTGACATTCAGGTTCGCAACCAGTTCAGCTTTGTCGTCCTCGAGGATCGTGACACCGATATCGGTCAAGCTGGCCTCGGTCGCCGTCTGGGTCTGCTGAACCGCCGACTTGGTCGTCTCGGCCGCCTCGTCGAAATCGGACAGCATCTGTGGATTGAGGTAGGTTCGCGCCCTGTCGAAATCCTCGTCGATGGTCGTGTCTTTGTACGAGTACAAAGTTACGACGGCATCCGTCGCAGCACGAGTGGCCTCGGACGTTGCGCCCTGATCTACCCAGGCCTGGTTGTCGATCGTCGCACCAGGTCGAAATGCCGCAATCACTGCAAAGGCGGCCAGGGCGACGGCGACTACGCCGACCACGATCACCGGTTTTCGGTTCGTCCGATTCGAAGCGGTGACAGCGCCGGCATTCGGAGCATCGGCGGGCTTTGCCGTGTCTGCTTTCTCAGCCTTCGCAGTGGACACCTTCGGCGTCGCAGGTGACGTCGTGTCGGCCGCTTGTGTACCGCTGGAGGGACCGATTCCGGACGTATTCGCCGCTGGAGACGCTTCGCGAATGGCAGGATCCTGCACCTGCACAGGTTCTCCGCTCGGAGGTCGGTTCGATCCGGCGACCTTCTTGCGGGCCTTGCTGGTGGTGTTGGGGGGAACTATTTTCCGGCGCTGAGGAGGCACTGCGGACAACTCCTTGTGAGATACGTTCTTCGACCGACGCACGTGGTTCGACGAAACATCCGGATGGGCTTACTGTCCACCGGTTGCGTCGGGTACTGGTGCGGGACCTTCGACTGTGGACGGTGCGGCACCTGGATCGACCGGCGCGGCATTCGGATCCGCCGGCCCGGCATTCGGATCGACCGGCGCGGCATTCGGATCGACCGGCACCGCGTTCGGGTCGACAGCACCGTTGTCGAGGGCGATTCCGGTCCCGACGGGGTCGACCTTGTTCGCCTTCCACGTACCGTCCACGTCTTCCATGAACAGACGCAAGGTCAGCTTGCTCTTGACTGCGGGGCGATCCGGCCAGGTCGTGGTCGTGGCGATGACCACGAGCGCTGTTGCGGTTCCCTCGTCGGTACTGAGTTCGGTGAGGGTCCCGTGCAGCAGTTCGGCTGAACCTTTGGCACCCGAATTGCGTACTTCGTCGGAAATGCTCGACTGAGTGGAAGTAAGGTCGTTCAACATCGAGTCACCGGTGATCGAGGACTTCATGTCCTCGAACGACTGGTCGATATTGGCTGCGTCGACGGTGTTGAGATTGATCGCCACCTGCTGCGCGCCGGTCAACGCAGAATCTCGCGTGTCGGCGATGGGCTTGTCGACGAAGAGTGCTTGCCCCCAGCCTATTCCGAACCACACCGCAGCGACGAGAGCTGCGACGGCAACGATGGATACGCCGATCAGGACCGGCCTTGCTTTGTTCTTCGACCCAGGAGACGACGGTGTCGCTTCCTGGGTGTCGGTGTTTGACGTCACACTCACAACCCTACTACTCAGTAACTTAGTTACCTGTCTTCTATCGTTCCATCGGTAGGAACGCAGCCACCGGCCACGGTACCGACGCTTACTTCGGCGACGCTCCTACCAGGGGCGCTAGCTGAGTGGCGATCGGATTCAGGTTGAGCTTGTCCGGATCGACCTTCGGCTTCAGATCCCACGGTTGGGGTGTCGCCGGGTCTGCGAAAACTATGCGATTCGAGCTACGCACACCGGTGATACTGCCCTGTGGTGTCGCACAATTCGCTTGCAAGTTCAGGGGATAGTTTTCCTGGGTCAGATCGAAGTTGGGGTTCTTCGCCTTCTCCTCGTCCAGGATCGCCTGCGAACCCTCGTAGCCGATTGTGCAGGGTGGTGGATTGTTCGCTTCCAGCAATAGCCCCTGGTGAACGGTGCCGTCCCCCGGCGTGATCGTGCTCGCGCCCGCTGCCAAGGCAGGCAGGAAGATCAGCAACGGTTTCAGCGCCAGCGTTCGCGGCGCGGCAAGCGAGGTCACCGAATTGATGTTCGTCAGATCCGTCGTCAGAGCCGGACCGGCTTCCGCAATCAACGCGCCCACCTGATCGCTTGCCGCTGTCCCGGTATTGATGAGTCTTCTGATGTCGGGATCGTTGCTTCGCAGCTGGGCTGTCACGTTGTTCAGATCGTTGCTGAATTGCCGAATCGACGAGGACTGTTCGGATTGCGTGTCCAGGACCGTTCGGGTGTCACGAACGAGCGCCAGCGTCTGGGGTAGTGCCTCGTTACCGGTTTCCGTCAGCGTTCCAAGCGAATCGATCAGTACCTGAAGGTCGTCGCCCTTGCCATTGAATGCGGCTCCGAGTTCCCTCACTACGGTCGTCAGATTTTTCGTCGGAATCGAACTCACCAGCCTGTCGGTGCTGGCGAGTACCTTTTCCACCGGGACGGGGGTCGACGTGTTCGCTTCGGTGATGATCGAACCGTCTTCCAGATACGGTCCCTCGTCGCTTGTCGGCTGCAGATCGACATACTGCTCTCCGATCGCAGATCTGTTGGCAACCACGGCCTTCGCCGAAGACGGAATGCTCGGTCCACCATCGTTCAACAGCAACTCCACGTTGATGCCGTCCGAGGTCAGCGACAAAGCGCCGACCGTTCCCACTGGCACACCGCGGTAGGTCACTTCAGCATTCTTGAAGATGCCCCCGGAGTCCGCGAACTGAGCGTTGACGCTGTACTGCCCGAAACCGAGCAGGTTGTCGAGACGAACGTACTTTCCGCCGACGTAAAGAACGCCGAGCACGGCGACGAGGACGAACGCGATGAGCTGAAATTTGACCAGCCTCGACCTCACTGTCCACCTCCGAATTGCTCGATCAGATCATTGAGCGGACCGAACGAGGTCGGTTCCGCATCACGGTTCACAACTGCCGACACAGGCTCGGTGCCTGGTGCCACCGGCACACCGGGCGCCGGTGTAGGGGCAGGAGTGATCGGCGGCAACGGCAGCAACGAGACTGTGGGCCAGCCTGGACGTGGCCCGTTACCGTTGTAGTACGGGTTCGTCGGGTCGACCAGAGGCAAGGTGTCACCGAACTTCGGCGGGATGTAGACCGGATCGCCCTCCCCGACACCAAGATTACGCAGAGTAGTTCCGATCGACAGATCGAGTGAGAGGAACAGATTGGCCGAGTTCCCCTGAGTCACCTCTTCGATACCGTCGGGGAACGGAAGCGTCGGGACCAGAGGCGCCGAGGTGACGATATCGTCGGCCGCGCCCGCGAGCGCCTGCAGCGTCGGCCGAAGCGCACGTAGATCGGCGATGAGATCGTCCTTCGACTGCTCGATGACATCGGTACCGACGGCGCCGAGACGATCGAGCTGAGACAACATCTGGGTGAGCTGCGGACGCTGCTGCTCCAACGTCGCCGTAGCGATCGGCAGGTCCTGCAACACCCTGTCGATTTTCTCCGTTTGACCACTGACCTCGGTCGTCAGAACATCGAGTCCGTCCAACGCTCTGGTGATGTCGTTGCGCTGCTCATCCAACCCGCCGATCAACGTGTTCGCCTGCTCGAGCAAACTCCGGGTCGTCCCTTCTCGACCGGAAAAAGCCGCGTTGAGCTCCTTGACTATCGGGGCTAGCTGACCGACACCACCGCCGTTGAGCAGCAACGACAACGCGCCGAACACCTGCTCGATATTGGTGGTGGCGCGAGTCCGATCCAGCGGAATCGTGTCACCGTCGGACAGCTTCTGCGGATCCGCATCGCCCTCGGGCACCGTGAGCTGAATGAACTTCTCACCGAGGATCGAGGTCTGGTCCACGGCGGCAAAGGCATTGGCAGGCAGATCTACCGAGTTGTTGACGACGACACCCACGTTGGCCGTCCATTCCCCGTCCGCGACCGTGATCGAATCGACGCGACCGACCTCGACGCCGTCTACCTTGACCGTCGATTGCGGAACCAGATCGAGGACGTCCTCGAACTGGATCGTGAGGTGCATCGGGTCACTGCCGGTGTCCGCGCCACCTGGTAGCGGAATCGAGTAGACCCCTTGCGAGCATGCACTAGCCGACACTACGACGATTGCAGCTCCAACGATCGCAACGAGTGGGCGCCTACCCATTTTGGACGTGCTCACTGTCCGCCTCCAAGCGACTGCTCGATTCCGGGCAATGGGGTTCCGCTGCTCAGACGCGGTGAGACCGTTCCCGGCACAGTACCCGGCACCGCATTTCTTTGTTCCTTTTCACCGCTGAGCAATCCGAACGGAAGGATGAGATCCGGATTGTCGAGGACTGGTCCCTGGATCAGCTTGGTGAACTCACCACAACGGTCGATGATCGGCTGAATCTGGGCACCCAGTTGTTCGAATCGCGGGTCGCCCGGCACGAGCTTGCCGAGGTCGATCAGCCTGCATACGGTTCCCAGCGGATCTTGAGTCTCACCCTGCAAGTTCGCACGGGATGCGAGAGTGCCCGACTCTGCGTCGTACGAGTTGACCAGATTACTGATCGCAAGCGGCAGAATCGTCAGCGTTTCGACCAGCGACTCCTTGTGATCCGAAAGCGTCTGTGTCGGCTGCACCAATCCGTTGGCCGCTGTGACGAGCTGTTCACGGTTGTCTGCGACGAACACAGCGACGTCACCGAGGGAGATGGACAGTTGATTCAACGCAGCGCCGAGGTCATCGCGCTCTCCATTGAGGAAGCCGGTCAGGTCTGCGAGCTGATTGTTGAACTCCCGAACCTGCTGATCGTTGGCAGCAAGCGCCGACACGAAAGTCTGCAGGTTCTTCACCGTGTCGAACAAGTCGGCGCGTGAGTCGCTGAGAGTTCGCGACGCCTCGGACAGCTGAGTGATCGTGTCCCCCAAAGCCTCTCCGTTACCGTCGAGGTTGGCTGCACCGGTGTTGACCAGATCGGTGAGAGCACCGTTCTTGTTCGCCCCGTCCGGCCCGAGAGCACTGGAGAGCTCCTCGATACTGGCGTAGAGCTGATCGACCTCGACCGGGGTGGCGGTGCGCTCACGCGGAATCACCGCGCCGTCGGCCATCGTGTCGCCGCCGGTATAAGCGGGGGCGAGCTGAACGTATCGGTCGGACACCAACGATGGCGTGATCTGAGCGGCCTTGGCATCTGCGGGAATGTCGACACCCCGCTGGACGCGCATCTTCACCTCGACCTGGTCACCCTGCGGCACCACGGAGGTCACTTTCCCAACCTCCACCCCCAGCACGCGCACATCGGAACCGGAATAGATTCCGACCGACTTGTCGAAGTATGCGGTGATGTTCGTCGAACCAGCGCGTGTGAGCAGCCACCAGCCGCCGACTGCGACGACCAGGGCGACGATGACGACGCCGATGATGATGACCACACGGCCCCCGCCGGCCTTCTTCACGGATTCTCCGGTGTCACTCATCAGTTGCCCCCCAGGTCTTGCGCAGGCTGACGGTAGCCAGGGATAAGTGGCAGGCCAGGAGGCGTGAGGTTGGCCAACGTGATGTCGAGCCAGCGTCCGTTACCTACGACGTTGGCGTAGAGCCGCACGAAGGGTGCGTAGAGCTCCAGTCCACGGGAGAGCGCGTCGTTGTTCTCGTTGAGAATGTCGATGACTCCGTTCAACTGCTGGAGCATCGGGTTGATCTGCTCTTCGTTGTCACGAACCAGCCCTGTGAGCTGCGTCGAAAGGCGTTGGACGCCGGTCAGAAGCTGCGAGATCGACTGCTGCCGATTGTTGAGCTCGGCCAACAATGGGCCGGCATCGGTGATGAGGCGGTTGAATTCTTCGTTTCGGTCTGCCAGAACCTTCGACGTCTTGCCCGTCGCCTCGAACAGCTTTTTCAGATCCGTGTCACGGCTGGCGATGGTCTCCGACAACCGGCTCACCCCATCCAGCGACGCCCGAACGTCGGCCGGGGTTTCGGAGAACGCTTGCGAGAGCGCCTCGAAGCTCGATGCCAGTTGTGGGGTGTCGATGTCGGTGATGGTCGATGCCGCGTCGGAGAACGCGTCGATGACATCGTACGGGGACGTGGTGCGCTCCAACGGGATCGGGTCCTTGGGTTTGAGCACCGCGTCGCCGCGGGGATCGATGGCAAGGTACTTCTGACCCAGCACGGTCTTGATCTGGATGGATGCGGACGAGTTGTTGCCGACCCATGCGTCCTGGACTCGGAAATCGACGACGACACGGTCACCCGCGAGTTCCACGGAGTCGACCTTGCCTACCTTGACCCCGGCGATGCGAACTTCGTTGCCGGGCTTCAGGCCTGCAGCTTCGGAAAACTCGGCACTGAACGTCGAGCCGGCCCCGAGAATGGGAAGCTTATCGAGAAAGAAGACCGAAATTGTCGCAAGCAGCACGATCGAAATGCCGAGCGCACCTAGTACCAGCGGGCTGCGCTTTGTCATCCTTGGATCCCCCCAGCTTTGCAACGCGAAGCCGAGTTCGTGTACAGCGGCTGATTCACGGTCGGAAGTCCTGTCGGCAAATTCAGATTGGGTGACGAACCCGGCCCGGCCTTGATGTCGAGACCGCACAGGTAGAAGGTGAACCACGATCCCTGCTGTGCGGTACGAACCAATTTGTCGAGCTTCTTCGGCAACGTCTGGATTACCTTCGTCAGGTCATCCTCTCGGTTGTTCAACGTCGTCGCCAACGTGTTCAGTGCAGCGATCGAACCCTGAATCGCCGGACGTGTCGGCTCGAGCAGACCAGCCGTCGCATCGGTCAGGCCGGCGAGCGAGGTGACGGCCGAGCCGACGACCTCACGATCGGCGGAGAGTCCCGACACCAGTTGCTGGGTATTGACGATCAACGAGTCGAGTTCCTTGTCATGCTGATTGACCGTTTGCAGCACCGTATTGAGATTGGTGATGACGGCGCCGATCACCTGGTCCTTGTCTGCAACGGTGTTCGTGAGGCTCGCGGTGCTGCGTACCAACTCCGAGATCGTCCCCGACTCACCCTGGAACACTTGGATGATCTGGTACGACAGCTTGTTCACGTCGTCGGCGTTGAGTGTGGTGAACAACGGACGAAAACCGTCGAACAGCGTCGTCAGATTCACAGCGGGCTTCGTCTGCTCGAGTGGAATTGTCTCACCCGGGTTGATCTTGCGGCCTTGTTCACCGGCACCCTGCTCGAGCGCTATGTAGCGCTGGCCTACCAGGTTCCGGTACCGCAGATTCGCAGTGACGGTGGCCGGCAGCCAGTCTCGACCCGTAACCGAGAACTCGACTTCGGCCTCGCGCTCGTTGACGATCTTTATGTCTTTGACGTCACCGACGCGGACGCCTGCGATGCGGACCTCGTCGCCCTTGTTCAGCGACGCCACATCGCTGAACACAGCGCTGTAGGTCTCGCCACCGCCGCCACTGATGTTGGCAATCGAGAATGCGAGCGTCGCGGTGGCCAAGATCGTCACCACGGCGAACGCGATCAACTTGACGAGTGGAGCAAGAAGTCCCCTCATTTGATGGTCACCTCCGCTCCTCTCAGTGCCGGCGCGCCCAAAGTCGTCGTCCACGAGGGAATCTCGTCCGGGGTCACTCCCCCTGCCTGGCCGTAGATCACGGCCAGGGTGTCGCGCTCGTAATCGGAACCCTCGTAGCTTGCCGGAGCAGCGTCACCGGTTGTCGCCGCCCGGGGAACTGCCGAGTACTGCGGGACCGGTAGCTCCGGAACATCTTGCGGGCCTGGGTTTCTGGATGGAACCTGGTAGGAGCCGTCGTTCGCCGAACCACCGGGATACTGGGGAAAGAACTCGCCTGCAGCAGTGTCCGCCGGGGTGTAGCAGCGCGGTCCGCGATCGTCGAACAATCGCGGCTCATCCTGATTGGGCAAATACCGCCCCTTGGGGTTGACGAAGGATGCCGAAACGTTGATACCTCGATACTCGTCACCGACGCCGACGACCTCTTGCGCGCGCGCCACAATGGGGGCGAACTGTGCAAATGTGCATCCGAACGACGGCGAATACTGTGCCAGCAACTCCAGCGCCTCCCGCGAATCGGCAGCGATAGCGATCAGATTCGACGAGTTGGCCTGGAGGAAATCGGCTGTACTCGAACTGGTCGCCGTCAATGAGGAAATCAACGTATCCACCGCAGGACGCTGTTCTACCAACGTGTTTCCGGTGACACTGAGATTGTCCAGAGCATCGATCAGCTGCGGAGCCGCATCGGAATACGTCTCGGAGAAGTCGGCAAGGCCACGCAGACCCTGCTGAATATTCGGGAGTTCGGTGTTCAAGCCCTTGAAGATATTGTCCAACCGGTCGATCGTGAAGCCGAGCTGTTCTCCGCGCCCGCTCAGCCCCTGCGCGAGCGCACCGAGCGTACTCGCCAGGTCCTGCGGCGGAATCGCTTCGAGCAACGGCAGCAGATTGTCGAGCAATTGCCCGACCTCGATCGCATTGCCGCTGGTGTCCTGCTTCAACACAGTGCCATTGGTAATCGGCGACGCCGTATCACCCGGTGGGACTATCAGCGATACGTACCGCTCACCGAACAACGTCTTCGGAAGCAGCCGAGCCGTGGTGTTCGACGGGATCAACTCCGCCTTGTCCGGATCGATTGCCAGATGTGCGGTGACGACCCCGTCTTGGGTAGACGCCGAGCGCACCTCACCGACGATGAGGCCACGGACCTTGACGTCTGCGTTGGACGGCAAGGCGTTGCCGACCGAATCGGTCACGAGATCGATGCTCACGACCTTCTTGAAGGTCTTGTTGTACGAGGTGATCGACCACCCGACGAACAGGATGAGAATCAAGAAGAATGCAAGCCCGAGCAGTAGTCGCCTCAATCGCGATGGCGAGTCGATCATCCGGCAACCCTCACTGTGGTGGTGGTACCCCAGATAGCGAGACTGAGGAAGAAGTCCAGAACAGCAATCGTCACGATGGCAGTTCGAACGGCGCGTCCCACGGCGACACCCACGCCTGCCGGACCGCCCGAAGCATGGAATCCGTAGTAGCAATGGATCATGATCAACACGAAGGCGAAGATCAACACCTTCAGGAACGAATACAGAACGTCTTCCGGCGGTAGGAAGAGGTTGAAGTAGTGGTCGTACGATCCGCCGGACTGGCCGTTGAAGATCGTGCTGATCCCACGTGAAGCGATATACGACGCGAGCAGACCCACGATGTACAAGGGAATGACGGCGACGAAACCGGCAATCATGCGGGTCGTGACCAAGAACGGCACGCTGGGAACTGCCATGACCTCCAGCGCGTCGATCTCTTCCGAGATGCGCATCGCCCCGAGTTGCGCAGTGAAGCCGGCTCCGACCGTCGCGGACAGCGCGAGACCGGCGACGATAGGAGCGATTTCGCGGGTATTGACGTATGCGGACAAGAAGCCGGTGAGGACGGAACTGCCGAGCTGCTCCAGCGCAGCATAACCCTGTAGTCCGACTACGACGCCTGTTGCGCCGGACAGCATCACGATGACACCGATGGTGCCGCCGATGACGGCGAGTGCACCGCTACCGAAGGTGACCTCTGCAAGAAGACGCAGAACTTCCTTCTTGTAATGAATCAGAGTCCGAGGTATCCACCCGATGGCACGGGCATAGAAGGACATTTGCTCGCCGGCTTTGTCGAGCACGTTCAGCGGTGCACTCGCAACGCGTTTGACGCGCATGAGGGTACGGTCGCCCCGACCTTTGGAGATGGTCATTGCGGGTCAGCTTCCCTTCGCCGGAACAACCTGGAGGTAAACCAGGGTGAGAATGAGGTTGGCGAAGAACAACAACAGGAAGGTGATGACCACCGTCTGATTCACTGCCTCACCCACGCCCTTCGGACCCGGGTTCGGGTTGAGGCCCTTGTAGGAGGCGATGATTCCGGCGATGAGGCCGAAGATGGCCGCCTTCAATTCCGCAACGTAGAGATCCGGAAGCTGGGCGAGCGCCGAGAACGACGAGAGATAGGCGCCCGGAGTGCCACCTTGGAGAACGACATTGAAGAAGTAACCACCGGTGATGCCGACGACCGATACGAGGCCGTTGAGCAGCAACGCGATAAGGATCATCGCGAGGACTCGAGGAACCACCAGTCGATGCACCGGATCGATACCCAACACGCGCATTGCGTCGATCTCTTCGCGGATCGTCCGGGAACCGAGGTCAGCGGTCACTGCAGAACCGGCAGCGCCGGCAATGAGCAGTGCAGTCACGATCGGACTTCCCTGCTGAATGACGGCGAGAACACTTGCGGCACCGGTGAAGGACTCTGCACCGAGCTGCTTGATCAACGATCCGGTCTGCAGTGAGACGACGGCGCCGAACGGAATGGCAACCAGAGCAGTCGGCAAAATCGTGACGCTGGCGATGAACCAGGCCTGCTCGATGAACTCACGAAATTGAAAAGGCCTTCTGAATGTGTTCCGTGCGACCTCTACGAGCAGTTCGACAATATTTCCGGCTTGCGCAATTCCGGCTTTCGCCGGAGCGAAAACGGATTTTTTGGAACTGCCCATAACCCTTACTGTCCCCGCCCCTGCGATGGGCCGTGGCCCGGATCGTTGTGCCCCGCCTCGTAACCGGAATTGTCGTACCCGGAATTGTCCTGACCCGGGTTGCTGTAACCAGCGTTGCCGTAACCAGCGTTGCCGTAAGCAGCGTTGTCGTAAGCAGCGTTGTCGTAAGCAGCGTTGTCGTAACCCTGGTTGCTGTAAGCAGCATTGTCGTTGACCTGGCCCTGACCGGCTTCGGCGTATGTGCCCTCTTCGTACGAGCCCGCGCCACTGTAGGCCGGAATGTGATCACCCGGGTCGGTGGTGTCGAGGCTTTCCTGAATGGCGACCTGCGCGCTGTGCGGGAGCGTGTGCATGATCTGTCGTACTCGTTCCTGCCGACGCCCCACCGCCTTGCGCACCGGTGTGCCTGGGGTGGCCTTCATCTGCGGGACAATGCCTTCGACGTCCTCGACACCGCCGGCATGGTGGCCGGCATCGACCATCGCCTGCTCCTGCGCCATCTGCGCTTCGTCCTTCTCCTCCGACATTCCGATCGGTCCGATCATCGTGCCGTTCAAGAACTGCTTCACCACCGGCTCGTCGGAGGTCAACAGCACCTCGCGGGGACCGAACATCACCAGCTGACGACGGAAGAGCATCCCGATGTTGTCCGGGACCGTCCGCGCCAGGTTGATGTTGTGCGAGACGATCAGAATGGTGGCATCGATCTCGGCGTTGATATCGATCAAAGTCTGCGAGATGTAGGTCGTGCGCACTGGGTCCAAACCGGAGTCCGGCTCGTCGACGAGGATGATTTCCGGGTCGAGTACCAGGGCACGGGCCAGGCCGGCGCGCTTACGCATACCGCCGGAAATCTCACCTGGAAGCTTCTCCTCCGCGCCGATCAGACCCGTCAGCTCCAGCTTCTCCATGACGATCTTGCGGACGTCCGACTCGGACTTCTTCGTGTGCTCACGAAGCGGGAACGCGACATTGTCGTAAAGATTCATCGAGCCGAACAGTGCGCCGTCCTGGAACAGCACCCCGAACAACTTGCGGATCTCGTAGAGCTCCCGTGAGGAGCACTGCAAGATGTCCGTCCCGTCGATGAAGATCTTGCCGTGCTCAGGACGGAGCAAACCGATCAACGACTTCAAGAACACCGACTTACCCGTCCCCGACGGCCCCAGCAGCGCACTGACTTCACCCGACGGCAACGTCAAAGAGACGTCCTGCCAAATCTTCTGTACACCGAAAGACTTGGTCAATCCCTCGACCGAAACCTCGACTCCCACGCTGACCTCCACAGTTCGTTGACATCGACCCTCATGTGGGTTGCGTCACTCTATCGCATGTAAGTGTCCGCACCGACAATGGAGCCTACTGCCGAGTAACAACATCCTCGAACCCGGACCCGGATCCTGTAGTCAGTGTGACCCATCACAGGGCGGCACGCGGGCAACTCGCCGAATTTTCGCCCGGCTCCGAGTGGAGGCGCTGCGAACGTGCGCCGGTCTGTCGTCGAACACTGTTTTCTGCGGGTCGAAAAGACCATCCGGTCACCATTCGGCGCGCAAAGCAGAAGGCACGCTCCAAAAGAATTCACTCAAAGAGCACAAAAAGGGCCATTCCCGTTATGGGAATGGCCCTTTCGTTGTAACAGAACAGACCGTGAAGACGGCCCATCAAGAATTACTTGATGGAGATCTTCGCGCCTGCTGCTTCGAGCTTCTCCTTGGCTGCCTCGGCAGCATCCTTGGCAACCTTCTCCAGGATGGCCTTCGGAGCGCTCTCGACGAGATCCTTGGCTTCCTTCAGGCCCAGGCCGGAAACGACCTCACGGACGACCTTGATGACCTGAATCTTCTTGTCGCCAGCCGACTCGAGCACGACGTCGAACTCGTCCTGCTCTTCTGCAGCCTCGGCCGGAGCGCCGGCTGCGCCTGCAGCGGCAACTGCGACGGGAGCGGCTGCGGTGACCTCGAAGGTCTCCTCGAATGCCTTTACGAACTCACTGAGCTCGAGGAGGGTGAGCTCCTTGAACTGGCCGAGCAATTCTTCGGTGCTGAGCTTCGCCATGGTGGCGGGTCCTTCCTGATAAGTACTCCAGTCGCTGATCCGCGACGAAAGTGTTTCGGGTTGAGCTGTTCGCTGGTGCGCGGATCAGCTTTCGGCGGGAGCTTCCGCCGGGGCTTCTGCTTCTACAGGAGCCTCGGCAGCTGCGGGTTCTCCTGCTGCCTTCTTCTCCTGCAATGCGAACGCCAAGCGGGCGAACTGCGATGCGGGAGCGTTGAACAGGCCTGCAGCCTTCGACAAGTTGCCCTTCATGGCACCTGCGAGCTTTGCCAACAGGATTTCGCGCGACTCGAGGTCGGCGATCTTGTTGATCTCGTCCACGGACAGCGTTGCGCCGTCCATGTAGCCGCCCTTGATGACCAAGGCCTTGTTGTCCTTAGCGAAGGCCTTGATGGCCTTCGCAGCGTCGACCGGCTCGCCCTTGATGAATGCAATGGCGGTCGGTCCGACGAACAATTGGTCGAGCCCGGTGATACCGGCCTCGGCAGCTGCACGCTTGACCAGGGTGTTCTTGGCGACGGAGTACGTGGCACCATCGCCAAGTGCACGTCGGAGCTGCGTCAGACCGGAAACCGACAAACCGCGGTATTCCGTGACGACAGCAGCCGTCGATCCCTTGAACTGTTCGGTGATCTCCGATACTGCTGAGATCTTTTCGGGCTTTGCCATACTTCGCCTCCTCTCGTTGAGGTTTTGTCGATCGCGAGAGGGCCGGAAAACGACGAACGCCCCGGCGCAAGAAGCACACGGGGCGTAGACATACACACGGCTCGGAGGCCGTACAGCAGGTCCCTGACCTCGTTCTCCTGCGTGGGTCGTCCGAACATGCTCGGACCTTCAACCGCATACCTCTCAGGACGTTCCGAAATCAGAACAAGCCCTCGAGAAAGGCGGTGACCAACGGTCTTGGGTAGAACTTGATTTGGGCGGATCATCCTGCGGTCACTCGAAAGTCACCGTGATCAGAACCGTCGCCCAGGTTACCTCAGCCAGGGCGTCAACTCCAAAACGAGCGGTGACCGGCAGGCCTGGTTTCGAAAAGAGTTGCACGCAGAGCATGGTCGGCGCCCTGTGACCACGCACCAACTACTCGCCGAACACACTGTCAGTTGGGACAATATTGCCCTGTTGTAAGACAAACGGCGTCGATGACTGTTCAATCAGAACATGACGGCAGCACAACTACGTCCACTGCTTCGACCCGGGCGCGCTCCCGGGTCGGGAAGCGAGCGCGACCCCAGTGGGGGTACCGCAGCTCAGCGGTGGCGTGCACTGATCGACGAGCACCCGCTCCACCCGAAGATCGCCATCTCGAAGAACGTACGAATACCGATGAGCGACGGCGCTGTGCTGCGTGCCTACGTCTTTCGCCCTGCCGATGCATCGGGACGTGCTGTGCAGGCCGAATTTCCTACCGTCCTCAACATCACGCCCTACAACAAACTGCTCATCAAGGGGATCGACTCGGTCCTCGACACTCCGGTGCTCGGTCCTCTGATCAGAAAGTTCTCTGCATCATTCGATTTGAAGGGCACCCCGTTCGATGGCATCACCGAGATAACCAGGGTCGTTGCGGGTGGAGCCGCCGACTTGATGTCGGTCAATCGCCATCTGGTGCGTAGTGGATACGTGCAGATCATCGTCGACGTTCGCGGAACCGGGTCATCGACGGGAACATGGGATGTTCTCGGTACCCGTGAGCAACTCGATTCACTCGAGATCATCGAATGGGCACGGGCCCAGGGATGGTGCAACGGTCGAATCGGAATGGCCGGGATTTCGTATTCCGCGATCAACGCGCTCCAGTCTGCTTCCAAACGCCCCGCCGGACTAGAGGCAGTTTTCGCCGTGGAAGGGTCGGTGGACATAGTTCGGGAAATCTTCGCGACCGGTGGTGCGCCGTCACTGTTCATTCCGTTGTGGCTCACCGCAGTCAATGCGCTCAAGTGGGCACCGTCCCTCGGCGATCTCGAGTTCTCGGAGTGGCTACGGGACCGATTGCGCTCGCCCGCAACCGATCTCCTGGACTTGGCAAGAGGTTTCGTCACAGGCGGTGATCCGCGAATCTACGACGTCGACTACTACGACACGATCAACGCGACGATCGAGGAGATCACTGCCCCGACATTTCTTTACGGCTGCTGGCACGACATCTTCGGCGGATCGGCGCCCGATATCTACAACCGACTCGCACTACCCCGCGGAGACAAACAGCTTCTCGTCGGCGACGGCTACCACGGGAACCCGGGTATCGGATTCGGCGAACCCGGGTTTCCACCACGACTCGATGTGCTCGAGCGCGCTTGGTTCGACAAGTGGCTTCGCGACGAGGACAACGGAATCGAGAACTACGGACCCGTCACCCTTCGCCAACAAGGCGGACAATGGACCGCGCACGGCAGGTTCCCCGCACCGCAGGCGCAACCCACGCGCCTGTATCTCTCGGCTGCGACGTCGGGGACGGCGCCACATGCGGTGGACGATGGAAGCCTCGGGAGCTCACCTGACGGGACGTGCGGTGAATTCACGGTGCGGCCGTCGTTGTGGTCGATCATCTCGCGCGACACCACTCAGGTTCTCGCCGGTATCCCCGCCGTTCTCGGTGGTGGATTCACCTATGACAACAGAACCGCAGAGCGTGGAGCACTGACCTTCACCACGCCCGTCGCCCACTCCGACACCGTACTGTCGGGTCCGATCAATCTGCACCTCCGAGTGGTGTGTCATGCCCCGGAAGCGCTCTGGGCGATCATGCTGTGCGACGTCGATCCGCACGGGCGATCCACCGTCCTGACCAACGGCGCACTGTTGACTACACGTCGCGCGGTGGACGACGAAATGTCCCTCTACGCACCCAACGGTGACTACACCCGTCCACATCACCCGCTCACGGCAGCCACACTCCTACCTGTTCCCATCGGACGACCGTTGACTCTCGATATCGATCTACTGACCACCGAAGCGATGATCGCAGCGGGCCATCGTCTTCGGGTCGACGTCTTCCCCACCGACGCACCACGATTCATGCCGATTCTCCCGGATCTGCTCCGCACGCGGGGGCGAAGACAAGACTTGATCCTCGACCCCGAGCACCCGAGCTTCCTCGTGGTTCCACTACTCGGCGAGCCTGGCTGGTAAGGAGAACCATGCACTCCACGACGGGTTTCGCGCCCTCCAATTCGATCGAGATCGCCTACGAGGACATGGGCAATCCGAACGACCCAGTGGTGCTGATGATCATGGGCCTGAGCGCCCAGATGACGTTGTGGCCGCGCGAGTTCTGCGAACGGATTGTCCAGCAAGGCTTTCGAGTCATCCGATTCGACAATCGTGACATCGGCCTGTCCACCAAGATGGACGGCCACCGTATCGAAGGTTCGATGCTGCTGCGGTTGTTGCGTACCGAACTCGGAGCATCCAGCAGAGTTCCGTACACCTTGAAGGACATGGCACTCGATGCGCTCGGACTGCTCGACTACCTCGAGATCCCACGGGTGCACGTCATCGGTGCTTCGATGGGCGGAATGATCGCGCAGGTGTTCTCCGGCCTGTATCCGGACCGAGTATCGAGCACCGCAATCATCTTCTCCAGTACCAACGAGGCCTTCCTGCCGCCACCTGATCCACGAGCGTTGCTCCCACTCATGAAGGGCCCAGGACCGGATGCAACGCGCGAGCAGATCATCGCGCACTCGGCCAATACCCGACGGGTCATCGGCAGCCCTGCCTACCCCACACCGCTCACCGAGCTACTCGTGACAGCCGGTGAGATGTACGACCGCAACTACTACCCCGCGGGTGCACTCCGCCACATGGCTGCAGTGACCGGAACCGGCAGTCTGCGGCGGATTGCCGCATCGATCACTTCCCCTGCCGTCGTGATCCATGGACGCGCCGACCGGCTGATGCGGCCGGCAGGCGGAAGGGCCGTCGCGCGTGCGATCGAAGGATCGAAATTGCATCTGATCGAGGGCATGGGGCACGACCTTCCAAAGCCGCTGTGGGACGAAATTCTCGGCGAGCTATCAACCAACTTCGCGAAGGCCGCAACTATCTGACGCAAAAAGGCCGGCCCCATCGAGGGGGCCGGCCTTTTTCTTGTCGTTGCGGTGTGACTACCCGGTCACATCGTTCTCGAGAAGGTTACGCGTGCGGGTCGGGTCGACCTGAATGCCCGGGCCCGTCGTGGTCGATACGGTGATCTTCTTGATGTAGCGGCCCTTGGCGGAAGACGGCTTTGCACGCAGGATCTCGTCCAGTGCAGCGCCGTAGTTCTCCACCAACTTGGTCTGATCGAACGACGCCTTGCCGATGACGAAGTGCAGGTTGGCCTGCTTGTCGACACGGAAGTTGATCTTGCCGCCCTTGATGTCGTTGACGGCCTTGGTCACATCATTGGTGACTGTGCCCGTCTTCGGGTTCGGCATCAGGCCACGCGGTCCGAGGACGCGGGCGATGCGGCCGACCTTGGCCATCTGGTCAGGGGTAGCGATCGCTGCGTCGAAGTCCAGGAATCCGCCCTGAATGCGCTCGATCAGATCCTCGGCGCCGACAACGTCGGCTCCTGCTGCCTGCGCCTCGATAGCCTTCTCGCCAGCGGCAAAAACAATAACCCGAGCGGTCTTGCCGGTGCCGTGGGGAAGGTTGACGGTGCCGCGCACCATCTGATCGGCCTTGCGAGGGTCGACACCGAGACGAACAGCAACCTCGACGGTCGGATCGAACTTGGTCGACGCCGTGTCCTTGGCCAACTGTGCTGCTTCGAGCGGCGAGTACAGGTTGTCAGCGTCGATCTTCGCTGCCTGCTCGAGGTACGCCTTACTTCGCTTTGCCATGTTTACTGTCCAATCGTTGGTTCAGAAGTGGTTGACGGGCCTGGCCGGCCCTACCACGTCGTACGGTGGTCAACTCCGGGTAGGAGCTGACGAGGAGGTCATCCCTCTACGGTGATACCCATCGAGCGAGCAGTGCCTGCGATGATCTTCGCGGCCTGATCGATGTCGTTGGCGTTCAAGTCTTCTGCCTTGGTCTTGGCGATCTCGCGCACCTGATCCATGGTCACCTTGGCGACCTTGGTCTTGTGCGGCTCGCCCGAACCCTTGGCTACGCCTGCTGCTTTGAGGAGCAGTTTGGCTGCCGGAGGAGTCTTGAGCTTGAAGTCGAACGTGCGGTCTTCGTAGACCGAGATCTCGACCGGCACGACGTTTCCGCGCTGCGACTCCGTCGCTGCGTTGTACGCCTTGCAGAACTCCATGATGTTGACGCCGTGCTGACCCAGCGCGGGACCGACGGGAGGGGCCGGGTTGGCCATTCCTGCCTGGATCTGGAGCTTGATAATCCCGGCTAGCTTCTTCTTCTTCTTCGGGGGCATTTCTTTTTCCTTGTATTCGCTCGGGTTTCTTGCGGTTGCTACTGCAAGTTGTGAGGAGGCCGGCTAGATCTTGGCGACCTGGGTGAAGCCGAGTTCGACCGGAGTCTCTCGACCGAAGATCGACACCAGAACCTTGAGCTTCTGCTGCTCGGCATTGACCTCGCTGATGCTGGCCGGAAGGGTCGCGAACGGGCCGTCCATCACGGTGACCGACTCGCCGACCTCGAAGTCGACCTCGATTGTCGGCTTCGAAGAGGACTCGCCCTGATCGCCGGACGTCTTCGAGTCCTTGGCGTCCTTCTTCGAGCCTTCCTGCGGCATCAGGAACTTGACGACCTCGTTGATGGTCAACGGGGAAGGGCGCGAGGTCGCGCCGACGAACCCGGTTACACCGGGGGTGTTTCGCACCGCGCCCCAGGACTCGTCGTTCAGTTCCATGCGGACCAAGATGTAACCCGGCAGAACCTTACGGTTGACCTGCTTGCGCTGGCCGTTCTTGATCTCGGTGACCTCTTCGATCGGAACCTCGACCTGGAAGATGTAGTCGCCGACGTCAAGGTTCTGAACTCGGGTTTCGAGGTTGGCCTTGACCTTGTTCTCGTACCCTGCGTACGAGTGGATGACGTACCAGTCGCCGGGGGCGCGCCGCAGCGCAGCCTTCATCTCCGCAACTGGATCCTCGGGTTCTGCAGAGATATCGGCATCGACGGCTGAATCGACGTCGTCACCTTCGGCTGGAACCTCTTCTGAGACCTCTTCACCGGCGGCTGCCGCGACGTCGGCCTTGATGGCTTCGTCGGTCTCGCGGTCCTGAGCGGCCTGCTCCGCTTCGAGGCCCTGCTTGGTCGCCTCGACATCGGCGTCGAATGCGGCCACTTCGGTGGCGTCGTTGTGCGGCGTGCTCACAGCAGCACCCTTTCTTTCGTTTCGTGCGTGTCGGCGGTCGTCGACCTGGTCGTCGCAGTGTTGGTCGTGAAGTTTCAGCCGAACAGCCAGCCGATACCCTTGATGAACGCCAGATCCGAGCCGCTGATGAACGCAACCATGAACACCACGAACGCGAGCACTACCGAGGTGTAGGTGACCATCTGCTTGCGGTTCGGCCAGATGACCTTTCGCAACTCGGCGATGACCTCACGGAGAAACTTACGCAAGCGCTTGAAGATATTCATGCGCTTCGGCTGACGAGTTCTGTCAGCACGAGTGGAAATCTTGGCTGTCGCCGACTTGGTGACGGAGACCTTGCCGGAGGATGCTCCATCGGCAGACTCTGCATCCGACGCCATGCGCGTCCGACGAGTTGTTCGCTTGCCGGTCGGCCGGACCCCTGCTGTCGAATCGGCTGCACCCTCGGTGGCAGCTCGGTCGGCGGTGCGGGCCGCGGCGTCGTCGGGCGTCGACGAGTCCTCGGACTGGTCGTCGCGCTTTCCGCGCTCCTCGCTCACCGTCGTTCCTCTCAGTAGCTGACACCATTGCAGCTCCCGCCGACGGCGGGAGACGAGCAACATGGGCAGGGGCGACAGGACTTGAACCTGCAACCTACGGTTTTGGAGACCGTTGCTCTACCAATTGAGCTACGCCCCTTCGGTACCACCCGCACGCGGGTGGAACCGTCCTGGAATTACACAACACCGCATCACACAACATACGCGCTGACCCTGGACTTTCGAAATGATAGCCATGGCAGCGCGCAGCGCTGAGTAACCCCAGAAATCTCAGTGTACTGCACGGCGTGTAAACCCTGAAATCCCTGCGCGGGATCAGCGGATCTACAGGCCGGTTACGCCAGACGAACGGTCGCAGTCGCCCGTCCGAAGATCTTCTTGCCCTCGAACTTCGCGGTGATCGCGATGACTGCCGACTTGGACTCCGCATCGACCGATTTGACCTTGCCGGTGTATTCCACGGACGCGGCCGAATCTGCCGGAACGTACACCGAACTGGTGAAACGCACGTTGTACTCGGTGACCGCACCTGGATCGCCGAGCCATGCTGTCAAAAAACCCGCCCCGAGACCCATCGTCAACATGCCGTGCGCGATCACATTGTCCAACCCGGCGAGCTTGACGACCTCGTCGCTCCAGTGAATCGGGTTCGGATCTCCGGACACCCCGGCGTAATTGACCAAGTCCCCACGGGTGAGTTTGACGATCCGATCGGGAAGTTCCTCACCGACCGTGACATCGGCAAAACTACGAAGCGCCATGCATGATCACGTCCTTCACTGCGTGGGCGATGTTCTCGTCGACTTCGCCTCCCGTACGGGCCACCAGGGTCGTCCAGGTGGTCTGTACGAGTTCGCCGTGTTGGTCCGTGACGATGTTCTTCGTCGTGATGATGTCGCTACCACTCATCTGACGGAAAGATTCGAGGTGCACATCGCACGTGAGCTCGTCCCCGACCTGGATCGCCTTGTGAAACTGCAGACGCTGATCGGTCTGAAGAATCTGACTCGGGTCGTAACCGGTGATGATCTCTCTGAACATCTTCGACTGCGCGATGATGCCGACGAGAGAGATGAAGGTCAGCGGGGCCAGCAGGCCGTCGTAGCCGAGTGCCTTGGCAGCATCCTCGTCATGGTGCGCCGGATGCAGATCCTGAACGGCGCGGGCATACTCCCGCACCTTTTCGCGACCGACCTCGTACGGGTGGTCCACCCTGTAGTGGTGGCCGACCATACCGGCAGCATGCGCGGCGGGATCTTGAACTGACTCAGTCACGCGGTATACGAACCTTTTCTACCCAGGACGCCGCAGACGTTAGGGTTCGAAGAGTAAGCCCAACGCGTGGCATCGACTCCGAACGAAGAAGAGCGGCCGGCGAACCGGCCGCTTCCTAACGAGATTCGCGGTGTGAGCGGTGCGTGCCGCAGTTCGGGCAGAATTTCTTCAGCTCGAGGCGATCGGGATCGTTACGACGGTTCTTCTTCGTGATGTAGTTGCGGTGCTTGCAAACCTCGCAGGCCAAGGTGACCTTGGGCCGCACATCGGTGGAGGAGGCCACTGGACGCCTACTTTCGGGTAAATCTGATCCGGTTAATCAGGACTGTGCTTACTTCTGGTGCTGCGTGTATCTGGTCTTCTTGTGTAGCGGTGACCGGACTTGAACCGGCGACGCAACGATTATGAGTCGTTTGCTCTACCAACTGAGCTACACCGCCTCAGGTGCTCACCCCTACACCTTCTCACTTCCGAGTATGTAACCGAAAGTAAGGGTGCCGACGCGAACCATCCAACCCAGCGAGCCCCCTAACGGAATCGAACCGTTGACCTTTTCCTTACCATGGAAACGCTCTACCGACTGAGCTAAGGGGGCGTGGCGCCAAGCACGGCAAGCCGTGCACTGAAGCCTTCAAGAGGTTACACATTCCTAGCGTCGAGTACCAAATTGCATGCTCAGCGCCGGTGAAACGTAACTCTTCAAGTAGAAACCCCAGCGAGTCGAAACTCGCTGGGGCTCCTGGGTGGCAGATGTAGGATTCGAACCTACGTAGGCATACGCCGACGGATTTACAGTCCGCTCCCATTGGCCGCTCGGGCAATCTGCCGTGCTTGCACCAAAGAGATTCGCTCTCCTCGATGCGGTTTGAAGAATACAACGAACGTGCCCCTCGAACGCAAACCGGGTGCATAGAGGCCATGCAAACGGGCTAACGTCGGGGTAAGTGCCTTGCGCAATTCGATTCGACACAGGAGTAGTCAAGTGGCAGATTCGTCCTTCGATGTGGTGAGCAAGGTCGACCGTCAGGAGGTCGACAACGCAGTAGGACAGGCGGCGAAGGAGCTGTCGACGCGCTTCGATTTTCGCGGCTCGGATACGACGATCGAGTGGTCGGGCAGCGGCGAATCCGAAGTGATCGTCATCACGTCCGAGAGTGAAGAAAAGGTCAAGGCAGCGCTCGACGTGTTCAAGGAAAAGTTGATCCGACGCGACGTCTCACTCAAGGCGTTCGAGGCCAACGACCCGTCGCCATCCGGCAAGATCTACAAGGTCACCGGCAAGCTGGTACAGGGAATCACCACCGAGAACGCCAAGAAGATCACCAAGAAGATTCGCGACGACGGGCCCAAGGGCGTCAAAGCGCAGATTCAAGGGGACGAGCTTCGCGTCAGCAGCAAGAAGCGTGACGATCTGCAAGCCATTCAGTCGATGCTCAAGGGCGAGGACTTCGGCATCGCATTGCAGTTCGTCAACTACCGGTAGGTGATCGACGGGGCTTGATACGACGTGGGTTGATACGACGTAGGTGGGTAAGACATGAGCTGAGGCTCACTTTCCACCTACGTCGTCAGCCGCCCATCGCCATCCGCTCGAGTCGCTCGATCCGGTCAGCCATCGGCGGGTGAGTCGAGAAGAGCCGTCCGGCCTTCTCTCCCGCTCTGAACGGGTTCGCGATCATCAGGTGCGACTCCGCGGCTATCCGCGGTTCAGGCGGCAATGGGGCGGCCGCAATGCCGCGCTCCAACTTGCGCAGCGCCGATGCCAACGCGAGCGGATCACCGGTGAGCTCGGCGCCCGACTGATCGGCCTGATACTCCCGCGACCGCGACACCGCGAGCTTGACGACGGTTGCCGCGATAGGTCCCAGCAACGAGACGAGTACGATCGCGATCGGATTGGTGCCCCCGTTTCCGCGGCCGCCGAACATGGACGCGTACAGCGCAAAATTCGCAAGACCGCTGACCACTGCGGCCATCGCCCCTGCGACTGAAGAGATCAGGATGTCCCGGTTGTAGACGTGAGAAAGCTCATGTCCCAGAACGGCTCGGAGTTCACGTTCGTCGAGGATCGCCAGGATTCCGGTGGTACAGCACACTGCCGCGTTCCTCGGATTGCGGCCCGTGGCGAACGCATTGGGACTGTTGGTGGGACTGATGTACAGCGCCGGCATGGGCTGATGCGCGGTGGTGGCGAGCTCGAGCACGATCTTGTACATGGCGGGTGCCTCGAGCTGAGTCACCGGCTGGGCATGCATCGATCGCAGCGCGAGCTTTGCACTGTTGAAATAGACGTAGCCGTTCATTCCGACGGCAAAGACGATCGAGCCGAAGAGTATGACCGGGCTCCGAAACAGTGCACCGATGAATACGATCAGCGCGGACATCGCGACCAGCAGCCCGAACGTCTTTGCCCCGTTTGCGAAGCGCAATGGTGCCTCTTCCTCGAGTGTCGTGGTTGTTCACTGTGAGAACGTCCACGACACTCGACAAGGTTCCCTGCGGTCAGCCCACTCGCTCGACGGTGTAGTGGACCAGGCGTCCCAGCGCGTCGTTCGCGGCACCCTGTGGGAGCTTCGCCAGCTCGGCATAGGCCTTGTCGGCGAACTCTTCCAGTGTCGCTTTGGCCTTTGCCATTCCTGGCGAGCGTTCCAACAATTGGAGTGCTTCCGCCAATTCGGCGTCGTCGGTGACCGGTCCGTCCAGCAGTACTCGAAGGCGGTCGCCGTCGACACCCTGCTCGGCGAGTGCGTAGAGCACAGGCAGAGTATGGACACCTTCGCGCAGATCGGTGCCGGGCGTCTTACCGGACTGCTCCGACTCCGAAGAGATGTCGATGATGTCGTCGGAGATCTGGAACGCCGTGCCTACGGCATCGCCCAGTCGTTCGAGGCCGGCGACATGGTCGCTGTCCCCGCCGGAGAACGTCCCACCGAACCTTCCGCACGCGGCGATCAAGGACCCGGTCTTCTCCCACACGACCTTGAGGTAATGCGCGACGGGATCCTGGTCCGCTTTGGCACCGATCGTCTCGCGCATCTGTCCGGTGACCAGCTCTGCGAACGTCTCGGCGATGATTCGAACTGCCTCGGGACCGAGCGTGGAGACCAGCCGCGACGCGTGCGCGAAGAGGTAGTCACCTGCCAGGATCGCGATGCTGTTTCCCCACCGCGCGTTGGCGCTCTCGGCGCCACGTCGCATCGAGGCTTCGTCCATGACGTCGTCGTGGTAGAGCGTGGCCAAATGGACGAGCTCGACGACCGTCGCCGCGGTCACCACTGCATCATCGGTCGGATTGGGTCCCAGCTGGGCAGTCAGCACGGTGAACAACGGGCGGAAACGCTTTCCACCGGCCCGCGCGAGATGCAACGCGGCCTCGGTGAGGAAGTCTTCGCCGTCGGACAGTTCCGAGATCATCAGATTCTCGACGCTGACCAAACCTTCGGCCACGGTTCGTGCAAGCTCTGGATCGACCAGATCCACCCCGGCAACGACCGTCGATCCGGCCGCGTCGTCTGTGCTCACGTTTGTTGGTCCTGTCCTCGGTGTCTTGATCGGATCTGAAAATCTCGTCTGCTAGTCGGCGCCCCCGGATACCCGCTACTACCGTAGTGAATCTAGTGCGCGCCGTAGCCACAAGGTGCTTCACCCCACGTCCGGGCGCGGTGGGCAGCGCCGCGGTCCACTGCATACTGGATCTGTGTCCACTACTGCGGAGTTTCCCACCGAAGCCGAAGTCCTGGTAATCGGCGCAGGCCCCGCGGGTTCTGCGGCGGCGGCCTGGGCGGCGCGCGCCGGTCGGCAGGTAGTTCTCGCCGACGCTGCGAAGTTCCCGCGTGACAAGACGTGCGGCGACGGCCTGACCCCACGTGCCATCGCCGAACTCGATCGACTCGGCCTGGGCGAGTGGGTCCGCGGACGCGTCGAGAACCGTGGTCTGCGACTGTCCGGATTCGGTCAGGAACTGCAGCTCGAGTGGCCGGGCGGCTCACTTCCGACGGTAGGCAGCGCAGTCCCCCGCTCGGAGCTCGACGACAGAATCCGTCGCACAGCGCTGGAGTCCGGCGCTCGAATGTTCGAAGGCGCCAAGGCGGTGTCGGTGGCGCAAAGCGGACGCGGTGTCGAGTCGGTCACCTTCGAGCACGGCGGTACCGAACGTACTCTCACATGCAAAACGCTGATCATCGCCGACGGCGTTCGGTCCTCACTCGGTAGGAAGCTGGGCCGCGAGTGGCATCGGGACACCACGTTCGGGGTCGCCGCTCGCGCCTACATTTCCTCCGGCCGAAGCGAAGACCCATGGATTTCCTCACATCTCGAGCTGCGCGACGGCGAGGGAGTGCTGCAACCGGGCTATGGCTGGATCTTCCCGCTCGGCACCGGCGAGGTGAACATCGGTGTCGGCACGCTGGCGACGGCCAAGCGGCCTGGGCCGGGCGCACTGCGTCCGCTGCTGGATCTCTACACCGAGCAGCGTCGCGCAGACTGGGGACTGACCGGCGACCTTCGGGCGGTGGCGTCGGCCCTGCTGCCGATGGGTGGCGCGGTGTCCAACGTCGCAGGAAAGAACTGGGCGATCATCGGCGACGCGGCTGCCTGTGTGAATCCGCTCAACGGTGAAGGGATCGACTACGGGCTCGAAGGTGGACGCTTGATCGCGGACATGCTCGACGAGAACGACCTGAGCGAGGCGTGGCCCGCGCTGCTGCGCGAGCATTACGGGCAGGCATTTTCCATAGCCCGCCGACTCGCAGGCCTACTCACCGTCCCCCGGTTCCTACCGGCAACGGGACCTATCGGCATGCGTTCGACAGCTCTGATGAAGATCGCGGTACGGGTGATGGGAAACCTCGTCACCGAAGCCGATTCGGACCTCGTTGCACGTGCGTGGCGCGCGTCGGGCAGCGTGTCACTGAAAGCCGATTCCCGACCGCCGTTCAGCTGAGGTGATCAGCGAACGGCACGGTGCAGAGCCACGACCCCACCGGTCAGGTTCCGCCACTGCACGTTCGACCAACCGCTGTCGGCGATGCGCGTCGCGAGTTCGTCCTGCGTGGGCCATGCCCGGATCGACTCGGCCAGGTACACGTACGCGTCTGGGTTGCTCGAGACCGCCCGAGCGACTGCGGGAAGCGCTTTCATCAGGTATTCCATGTAGACCGTGCGGAACGGCCGAAAGACCGGCGTCGAGAATTCGCAGACGACGAGCCTTCCGCCGGGCTTGGTGACGCGGGCGATCTCACGTAGTCCGGCCTCGAAATCGGAGACATTGCGCAGGCCGAAAGAAATGGTTGCTGCGTCGAAGCTCGCGTCGGCGTACGGCAGGTGCATCGCGTCACCCGCCACCATTGGGACCGGACGACCGGAACCTGCCTGCAGCATCCCCTTCGAGAAGTCGGTGGCGACGCACCACGCACCACTGCGAGCGAGTTCGACCGTCGACACCCCGGTCCCGGCAGCGAGATCGAGGACTTTCTCGCCCGCTTTCAGGTTCAACGCGGCGCGCGTGGACTTCCGCCAGCTGCGGTCCTGACCGAAGGACAGCACGGTGTTGGTGATGTCGTAGCGACGGGCGACGCCGTCGAACATCGATGCGACCTCGTGTGGGTCCTTGTCGAGCGTTGCACGCGAACTTGTAGGCACGTCTCGAGCTTACGGGTCACGCCGTTCGGAGCGCGGCCCGGTTTTCCCAACCGAGGACCTCGTAGTAGTGCTCGAGAAGTTCCTCGCAGATCACGGGCCAGGTGCGGTGCAGCACTGACCTCCGGGCCGCCTCACCGAACCGGGCTCGCATCCTCGGCGACGCGAGTGCCGACACCGCCCTCGGAAGGAGTTCCGCGAACCGGTCCACCGGCAGCAGATATCCGTTGCGGCAGTGCGTGATCAGGTCTCGTGGTCCACCTGCGTCGGGTCCGATGACGGGGATTCCACTGGCGAGGGCTTCTTGGACCGCCTGACAGAACGTCTCGTGTTCGCCTGGGTGAACGAAGATGTCGAAGCTCGCGAACGCCTGGGCGAGCTCTTGGCTGCCGAGCTGCCCGGTGAAGATCGCCGACGGCATCAGCTTCTCGAGCGCACCCCGCTCCGGACCGTCACCGACGATCACGAGTTGGGTGGACTCGCTCAGCGAGGCGAGCCGCTCGAGGTGCTTCTCCGGTGCAAGCCTTCCGACGAACCCGACGATGAGCTTGCCATCCGGTGCCCACTGTCTGCGTAGTCCTTCTCGGCGAGCGGACGGTGCGAACCGGACAGCGTCGACGCCTCGGGCCCATCGATGCACCCGTGGCACACCGTGCTGTTCCAGCGCCTGGACCGCAGACGAGGACGGCGCCAGCGTCCGCGCCGCACCGCGGTGAACCCGACGTGTCCACCGCCACACAGCTTTCGACGTCAGGCCGAGCCCGTAGCTTTCGGCGAACCCTGCGACATCGGTCTGGTAGACCGCGACCGAGGGAACTCCCAGCCGTTTGGCGGCCGCCATCCCGCCCGCGCCGAGGACGAACGGCGATGCGAGATGCACGACGTCGGGGCCGAACCCGCGCAGAGCCGCCGTCAGGGAAGGCCCCGGCACGCCGACGGGGAGCGAGCTCACCCTGGGCACCATGACGGCCGGCACCCGGTGAACCGGGGTTCCCCCGTACAGAATCGCTGCCCGGGGGCCCGACGGGTTGTCCGGCGCGATGACCATGGCGTCGTGGCCGGTTCGTTCGAGATGCTCGAGCACTCTGAGCACCGAGTTGGTGACGCCGTTCATGTTGGGTAGGAACGATTCCGCAACGATGGCTACTCGCACGATCCTCAGTGTGGGGAGCGTCTTCGACTGTCAGGGAGCGTCGACGTTACGGGCGAGCGAAGTTCGTCCGAACGGTTACCGATGGGCTTGTTCACGCCTACGAAGGATCAGTTGTGCCGGACCGGCAATCAGCCAGGTCACGACGATGACCGACGCGGCCGGGATGATTGCCACGCTCGCATCGCGACCGGATACGCGCACGAGATCGGGATCGGCCTTGTTGTATTCGACGTCGATTCGTTGTCCGGCAATCAAATTGGTCGGATAGAGCACACCCAGTTGCGGATTGTGGGTGACCCCGTCGGGGGTGATGAAGCTGACCGCAGAGCGAAGTCTGCCTGCCGAGAGGACCTCGGCCGTCGCCGTTCCCTCGTCGGAGGTGATCGTTCGATCGTTCTGCCACGCCGCGACGACCAGAAGAAACGCCAACACGGAAATTCCGATTGCGACGACGAGAACCGAAATCCGCGTACGCGCCAACCCCTTGTTCGGTTCGTCGGCACTGTCTGGGGCGTCCACGTCGATAGAGGTTACTTCCCGAGTTCGACGCACAGGTGGGCGCCTGACGGTAGCCTCTGCTGACATGTCGCGCGACTTCGAGTTCACCATTTCCTCCGAGCACACTCCCGCCCAGGTCTACCAGGCACTGAGCAGCGAGGAGCAGTGGATGGCCAGGTTCGCCAAGGCCGAGAAGACCGAGGGATACCAGCTGACCAGTCACGAGGACGGCGGTCTGACGGTGGACATCTCGGAAGAAGTCGGCGTGACCGAGCTACCGGCATTGGTCAAGAAGGTCATCAAGGGCACCCTGCTGATCACCCGGTCCGACCATTGGGGCCCGCTGCAGGGCGACCACGCGGACGGCACCTTGACGGGCGGATCGTCTTCACTCCCAGCCAAGGTCGCAGGCACGTTGGCTCTCCGGCCTGCGGGCACCGGGGCGAAGCTGACTGTCAAGGGCAGCTCGACGGTCAAGATTCCACTCATCGGCGGCAAGATCGAGTCGCTCGTCAACGACATGATCAAAGACATCATCGACACCGAAACCCAGGAAACCATCGATTGGGTTGCGGCACAGAAAGATCCAAACGACACCCCCTAGAGGCGAGCGCGAATCCCCGCGTGCAACTCCCGTAGCCCCGAACGCTCGGTGGTGACCTCGAGGACGCGAATGCCATCGGCATTGCCCTCCAGCAGAACGGCAAGCTCCGCCGTGTCGACACTGCGATGCGGGATGCGGTACGCCGCGCACAACGCCGCCAGATCCATGCCGTGAGGAGTTCCGAACACTCGCTCGAACGCACCGGCGTACTGCGGATCCCCCTGCTCGAGAAGTTCGAAGATGCCACCGCCGTCGTCGTTGGCGACGACGATCGTCAGATCCCTCGGCCGTGGCTCCCCCGTACCGATGAGCAGGCCGGAAGCGTCGTGGAGAAAAGTCAGGTCGCCGAGAAGCGCAATCGTGCGACCCCCGCCCGCCAGCGCCGCCCCGACAGCCGTCGAGACCGTGCCGTCGATTCCCGCGACCCCACGGTTGGACAACACGGAAATGCCTTCGCTCGGATAACTCACCAGGGCCGCGTCGCGAACCGGGTTCGACGCCCCCAACAGCAACCGATCGCCGACGCGCAGCGAGGACATCACCGTTGCCGCGACGTGAAGTCCCGTCGGCTTGGGATGCGCATCGAGCTGATCTCGGACAGCGTGGTCCGCTGTCTCGGACAGCGTCGCGCAACGCTCCAACCAAGCTGCCCTCGGCGTCCCCGACACGAGCGCGCGGGTGCCGGTGGCAAGGACGTTGCCGGACACGTCGGGCCACCGCGGACCCGTCGTCAAGGCGAAGACGTCGACAGCCGGATCGGCCAGCACTTTCGAGACGGTTCGATGCAGTGTCGGACGCCCGGTGATGATCACCTGACGCGGCTTCAGCTGCGACAGGGCCATCGGATGCAGAGGGACGCCATGCAAGGGAGCCGTCGGTTCCGCGACCGTCGGCAGTCCTGCCAGTTCGGGCCGCAGGGCTGCGCCGTGACCGGAGACGACGATCGTGTCCACGGTGAGATCGATGTCGACCGGCACATCGAGGGTCGCTTGCTGAGTCGTCGTCCAGGCTGCGCCGTCGGGACGTCCGAGAGCGGCGGGCTCGCGGTCGCCGATATCGGGCACCAAAGGTTCACGTAGCGGAATGTCGAAATGCACCGGACCGGCGTTGCCCGATCGAGTTCCACGCGCCGCCGCCAGCACCCTGCACACCGCGCTGCGCCACTGACTGTTCTGTCCGGACCCATCCTCGGCCAGACCCAGGCTGACCGTCGCCCGCACCTGACTGCCGAAAAGCCCCAGCTGCTCGATGGTCTGATTCGCGCCGGTGCCGAGCATCTCGTAGGGACGGTTCGCACTCAGCACGATCAGCGGCATCCGCGCATAGTTCGCTTCGAGAACGGCAGGCCCCAGATTGGCGACCGCGGTTCCGGAAGTCATGACCACCGGAACGGGACGACCCCCGGCCAGAATCAACCCGATCGCAAGGAATCCCGCGGTTCTCTCGTCGATCCGCATGTGCAGCCGCAACAAGCCTGCAGCGTCGGCTTCCTGTAGCGCGAACGCGAGCGGAGCATTACGCGAGCCCGGGCACAGCACGACCTCACGAACACCACCCCGAACCAGCTCGTCGACGACGGCGGTGGCCTGAGCACTGGACGGATTCACGTCTCCAAGGTTGTCAGATTCGACGCGGTGCGGCGTATTCGGCCCAGTCTTCGAATCCCAGGCCGGCCTTTCGAATAACCGATGCCGTCTGCTCCGAAGTCCTTTGACACGATGAACCGATGCGTACAGTCTTCCATCCGTCCGAAATGCCCCCGAGCGGCTTCTATCGCGTGCTCACCGCCTCGGTCGTGCCGCGACCCATCGCCTGGGTGTCGACACTGTCGTCGGAAGGCGTGGCGAACCTCGCTCCCTACAGCTTCTTTTCGGTGTCCTCGGCCAACCCGCCGGTGGTGCAATTCACCTCCGTGGGCCGAAAGGACAGCCTGCGGAACATCGAGGCAACGGGCGAGTTCGTGATCAATCTCGCAACCGAACCGCTCATGGAACAGGTGAATGCGTCGTCCGCCGACTACGAACACGGCGTCAGTGAACTGGACGAACTCGGCATCTCGCACGAGCCCAGCGAGAAAGTCTCGCCCCCTCGCGTCGCCGAATCACCGATAGCCATCGAGGCGACCCTGCATCGGATCATCGAAGTGGGTGACTCCTTCGTCGTCATGGGCAACGTCGTCGCGGTCGCCGTGCGCCCCGAATTCCTCGCCGAAGACGGCCTGCCGTCGTTCGCCGACATCGCCCCACTCAGCAGGCTCGGCCGAACCGAATGGGGGCTCCCACCTCAGGTGCGCTCGATCGATCGCCCCACGCGCCCCTGACGCCGCCGCCCCGCTGCACGACCTGACCGATCTCCGAGACAGCCAGGTCCTAGAGTTCACCTATGCCCAACGCTCCCCATGGCCACGCCGTCGTCGCCGGCATCGGCGAGGACGACAAACGGTCTTTCGCGACGTTGAGGGCTCGTCCGACGCCGAGGGCCGAGCGATACGAGCTCGGTCGAAGCCTGCGCGAGAAGGTCTCCCGCGAATCGATGGGCGACTGGACCGCGCCCCCCGATCGACCGGATCCGATCCGGCAGATCGAGTTCTCCCACGACGGTCGCATCGACTGGCTGATACCGGTGCGCGTCGAGCGGATGGCCGAGTCTCCGTACGGGTTCCTCCGCGGGACTGCGATCGTCATGGCACGAGACGTCGCACTGTTGCCGTCCACGGGAATCACGCCGATCATCAGCGGGGACTCGCACCTGGGCAATTTCGGGTTCTACGCTTCCCCCGAACGCGACCTGGTGATCGATCTCAACGATTTCGACGAGGCACACCCGGGCGGCTGGGAATGGGATCTACGACGCCTCGCCGCGAGCATCTGGGTGGCAGGGCGGCAGAACGGCCGCAGCGAATCCCAATGCGAGGAGGCGGTAGCTGCCTGCGTCCGCGCCTACCGACTCGAAGTGTCGAGACTGGCCGACGAACCACTGATGTCGCGGTCCTTCCAACGCTTGACGGCCGAAAGGCTCCAGGCCGACGCCACCGAAGGGTCGTTGCGCAAGGAAATCAAACGGGCATCGAAGAAGGCACGGCGAAGTACCAGCGACCGTGCGCTCCCCCGATTCACCTTCGAACACGAGGGGCAGCGCCGCCTGGTCGAGGAGCCACCGATCACCACGCGCATCCCCGCCCGCGACGAAGAACTTCTCGCCCAAGGACTCGACGAGTACCTGGCCACCCTGTCCCCGCATTGGCGACGCGTGCTCGGCGGATACACGTTGATCGACGTCGCGCATCGCGTCGTCGGCGTCGGCAGTGTGGGCCTACGCGCCTACGTGGCGCTCCTGGAAGGCAGCAGTCCCGACGACGTCGTGTTCCTCCAACTCAAGCAGGCACGACGCTCGGTCCTGGCCCCCTATGTCCACGGTGAGTCCGCGTGGCACGCACATCAGGGCCAACGCGTCGTGGAGTACCAGCAGGATCTGCAGACCGTGAGCGATCCGCTGCTGGGGTGGACGACCATCGACGGGCGTCAGTACTACGTGCGACAGTTCCGCAACATGAAGGGCACCATCGACCTGTCCTCGATCGACGCCCCTGCGCTCGTCGACTACGCAGGTGTCGTCGGCAGATTGCTGGCGAAAGGTCACGCCCGAACCAGCGGGGCGTCGATGATCGCCGGATACGTGGGCAAATCCGACGTTCTCGATGTGGCACTTTCCAGATTCGCGCGGCTGTACGCCGATCAAACCGAGGCTGATCATGCACTGCTGCTGCAGGCGATCAAGAACGGTCGCCTCACAAGCAGGTGAAGGGGATACGTCCTTGCGAACGTATCCCCTTCACCCGAAACGAAGTGCCTAGCCTGCGTACTTGGTGACCAGGTCACCGACGCGCGGCAACGCCTCGGCAACATTCTTCTTCGCCGAGCCACGAAGGCTCCCGTAGAACTTCTTCACCACGCTCTTGTCCGTCTCATCGATACGCTCATCCGTGACCGCCAGCAGCGCGTCCGATGCCTGATCCGAGTTGGCGACGAGATAGTCCGAGAACGACCCCACCGGAGCAGCATTGTACGACTGCCACAGCGGCTCCAACTTGTCCACGAACTCGGGCCACAACTGTTCGACGGCCCGCTCGATGTACGACGGGCCGACCTTCTTGACCGCCCCGTAACCGCCCTTGACGGCCAAGCCGCTCGCGCCCTTCTTGTCCGACACCTCCGCGTCGATCAAAGCCAAGACATCACGCACCACAACATCGCGCTTGGACTCGTCGAGCAACGATTCCTTCAGTGCAGCAACCACTTCGAAATTCCTCCCAGATCTTCACGTTCGGCGAACGACGTGGAAAGAGTACCGCAGGATTGTTTCCAGGGCACTCCACCGGCTGCGCTCCCGATTCTCTGCTCACTTCCAGGTCACTCCCAGGTCACTCCGCCCAACACCGCCGCACCCGCTCGCGCCACCACAGCGCCCGATCCTCCGGTGCCGCCAGCGCCGCCAACCGCTCCGGGTCGGGCTCTACAGGCTCGGCGCGCATAGTGCCGTCGAGAAGGTCCTGCAGGGCAACGACATCGGATTCGAACAGACTTCCGGTGCCGAGGCCGCACGCGAACTCCAATTTCGGAATGGCCGCCGCGGCAGCAAGTCCGGATGCCATACCGACAGCAGAGTCCAAGGCACTCGAGACCACCACGGGAACCCCGTATTCGCCCAGTTCGCCTGCCAGCTCGAGCAATGCGCGCATCCCACCGAGCGGAGCCACCTTGAGTACGGCGACATCTGCTCCCCCAGCTCGAACGACTCGCAGTGGGTCCCCGGCACGCCTGATACTTTCGTCCGCGGCGATCCGAACGGCCGGTAGACGTCGACGAACCTCGACGAGCTCGGGCACCGTCGCACACGGCTGTTCGGCGTATTCGAGTTCGCCGTCGTCGAGCAACCTCGACAGGACCTCTACGGCTTCATCAACGGTCCAGCCTCCGTTCGCGTCGACGCGAACCCGCGGAACGAGTGCGCGCACCGCACGCACGCGTTCGACGTCGTCGGCGACGCTCTGCCCCTTTTCGGCCACCTTCACTTTGGCGGTGTCGACGCCGGGGAACCGATCGAGAATTGCCGGCACCTCGGCCGCCGAGACGGCGGGCACTGTCGCATTGACGCGGACCCGCTCGCGGTAAGGCGCAGGCGGCCCCTCCCAGGCGGCTTCGATGGCAGAGCGCAGCCACGCGGAGGATTCCTGGTCGTCGTACTCGATGAACGGCGAGAATTCACCCCACCCTGCAGGTCCTCGGACCAGCATGACTTCGCGGGTGGTGATGCCGCGAAACTTGGTGTGCAAGGGAATCGAGAGGACGTGGGATCCATCGAGAAACTCCTCGATGGAAGGTGGGTTCACGGCTGACCCTCCAGAAGCTGCAGCATCAGCGCATTGCAGTCGGCGAGAACGTTGCCTTCCAGATCGCGTAGTACGGCGTTGATGAACGTCTTGCGGCCTTCGACGCGGTCGACACTGCCCTCGACGACGAGTTCGGTGTCCAGTGGGGTGATCTTGCGGTAATTGACGTGCAGGAATGCGGTCCGGCTGATGGGCCTGCCGTAAGCATGCTGAATCAGCCCCAACATGTCGTCGAACAGCAACGGGAGCGTGCCGCCGTGCGCAGCTCCGTTTCCACCGAGGTGATAACGACGGAACACGCCACGGCTACGGACTCCTTCGGCATCGAACTTCTCGATGGTCCACGGCAGCATCAGCAGCGAGCCGCGGCCGGGAAGGGTCATCACACGGCCGGCAGGTGCGAGACCCTCCGGCACCTGGAACGGCTTCAGCAGATCGATCAATGCTTCGACTCGTTCGGCGGCCTCGACGGTTGCCTCCGGCGTCGGCGCGGTGCTCACCGCCAGATCCTGAAGCGTTCGCAGCCCTTCCACGAGCCTGCCGTATTCAGGTCCGACGTCGGCTTGTCTGTACTTAGGAAACCCGCCGTGTCGTTCGTACTGGTCCTGGCCTGCCTGTTCGCTCATTCCAGCACCGTAACCCGTAGTCAGGAACCGGGTATTCGCGACGTACCGATCGTGGCGCTCTATCGTGGCCTGGTGACCTTCACTCCTTCCCTGTGGCAAACCGTTCCCGGCTTCGAAGACCTCACCGATATCACGTATCACCGCCACGTACGTGACGACACGGTGCGCGTGGCATTCGATCGACCCGACATCAGGAACGCATTCCGTCCCCACACCGTCGACGAGCTGTACCGCGCGCTCGAGCATGCTCGGATGAGCTCCGACGTCGGCACGGTGTTGCTGACCGGCAACGGACCGAGCTCGAAGGACGGCGTGTGGTCGTTCTGTTCCGGTGGTGACCAGCGGATTCGAGGCAGAAGCGGTTATCAGTACGCCGACGGCGAGACTGCCGAGACGGTGGACCGAGCACGCGCAGGCCGGTTACACATCCTCGAAGTGCAGCGGCTGATCCGCTTCATGCCGAAGGTCGTCATCTGCCTCGTCAACGGCTGGGCAGCGGGCGGTGGCCACAGCCTGCACGTCGTATGCGATCTGACTCTCGCCAGCCGCGAGCACGCCCGGTTCAAGCAAACCGATGCCGACGTCGGCAGCTTCGACGGCGGTTACGGCAGCGCATACCTCGCCAAGATGGTGGGACAGAAGTTCGCTCGCGAGATCTTCTTCCTCGGCGACACCTACACGGCCGAGGACATGCATCGCATGGGTGCCGTCAATCGCGTCGTCGATCACGACGAACTCGAGAACGTGGCCATCGAGTGGGCCGCGAAGATCAACGCCAAGTCGCCGCAAGCGCAGCGGATGCTCAAATATGCGTTCAACCTGCAGGACGACGGCCTCGTCGGTCAGCAGTTGTTCGCGGGCGAGGCGACACGGTTGGCGTACATGACCGATGAAGCCGTCGAAGGCCGTGACTCTTTCCTCGAGAAGCGCGATCCCGACTGGTCACCGTTCCCCCGCTACTTCTGAAAAAAGAGTCGACACCCCCCCTCATGTCCCTCTCGCGCCAGGCTCTACCCAGCCGTCGGCCGCCGGCCGTCGGCGCACGGAAGGCTGTCGTCGAGTGGTTCACGGCAGCTCACGACTACGAATGGATGCGCGAGTTCCAGAACTCTCATCCATCGGGCAAAGTCATCCGACTACTCATCGCGCTGTCGATGATCAACATCAGCGTCATGTCCTTCGTATCCTTGTTCGCCAACGGGGGTCCGAGCGGAGCTCCCGCGACGATCTGGACGTTGACGCTGTGCATCACCAACCTGATCATCGCGGCACTGTGGCTCCTGTTGCCGTTCCCCGGGAGACTCGGGGTCGTTCTGTTCGCGTTGTACGCAGATCTCGGCATCACCTCTGCACTGGTGTTGATGGAGCTGGGAAACGCACTGCTCGGTTGCGTCCTGTTCGCGGTGATCGGTGGTTTCGTCACGTTCTTCGTGAGCCCGCGATGGGTCGTGCTGCATCTGGGCTTCGCATCCGCCGTCGTACTCGGCATCGCGGGGGCCCTGTATCTGCAGGGCCGGACGGACACGCTGAATCTGTTGGTCAGAACCAACGTGGTACTGCTCGCGATCATGAGTGTGCCGATCACCTCTCACATATTTCTGACGACATTGTCGGCGGACGCTCGGAGCTCGGTCCTCGATCCGCTGACCGGACTACTCAATCGCAGAGGATTGACCACTGCGATCGAGGACCTGCTGCCGCAGGGACAACGCCACGGGTGGTGCGCCGCGGTGGTGGTCGTCGACATCGACAATTTCAAGTCGGTCAACGACATCTACGGCCATGACGAGGGTGACGCTGTCATCTGCCGGGTAGGGGAACGCCTGGCCGCTCACGTGTCCAGATACGGGGTCGTGGGCCGTACCGGCGGCGAGGAATATCTGGCTGCCGTAGTCACCTCACGCCTGCACATCGACGCTTTGATTCACGGAGTCAGGCGCGCACTCCACGGCGCGAACGACGCCGTACCGGTGACGGTCAGCATCGGGGCCGCCATCCTCTACGCCGAATCGGATCTATGGACCGACAGCGCCGATCCCGTCGGCACCGCAACTCGCGTTGCGGATTCGATGATGTACGAGGCCAAAGCTGCCGGTGGCAACCGAGTGGTGACCACCCTGATCTGAGGAACCAGGTTCGGATCGAGCCGGTGGGGGCATGCCTGCGTCATGAGCAACGATCGCCAGAAACCCGAGACCGAGCATGTACGGCCGGCAAACACCTCCGACGACACCGTCGCGGCGGTCGGAAAGGTCTCCGAGGCCCTCGAAACCATCGAACGGGCCCGCGGTTACCTCTACTCGTTCCATCAGCTGATGGGTCATGCCGACCTCCAACTCGGCGAGGCAGTCACCGCGCTGCGGGAGGCCGGGCATCGCACGCAGGCGGACAGGCTCGAAACCGAGATGGTCGGACGCAATGCGATCGACGGACGGTGGTCGTTCCAGATCGTCGAGGAATTCGACGATCTCTACTGGTCTCATTTCCGAAGCCACGAGCAACAGGTACGTGCCGAACTGCAGGAAGGAAAGCGGCATGTATTCGAGGCCGAGATGAAGGAGTCGCGCAGAACCCACAACGCGCCCGGACACGAGGCGACACCGTGACGGCGACCGACACGTCGACGCGTATGTGATATCGATGTGGTGTGGAGATCTTGAGTAGTCGAACGATTCTGCGCCCTACCGACTACCAGCGCACCCTCGCGTTCTATCGGGACGGCCTCGGTCTGGCCATACATCGCGAATACAGCGCCGGCACCGTGTTCTTCGCCGGCCAGAGCCTCATCGAGATCGCCGCACACGGCGGAGGGACCGAACCGACGTCGTTCGACGGCGCCTTGTGGCTGCAGGTCCGAGATATCGAGTCCGCCGCCGCCGAATTGCGTGCTCGCGGGGTTCGAGTCGAACGAGCAGCGAAAACGGAGTTCTGGGGTCTGATCGAGATGTGGTTACGCGACCCGGACGGCGTAGACATCGTGTTGGTGCAGATCCCGGCCGATCATCCGCTGAGGCGCGATGTGCGCGGCGACTGATCACCGCTGAGCAGGCGGAGGACCGCACCGGCCGATTGCGGGTGTGACCAGAGAAAACCTTGTGCGAGCGTGCATCCGAGTTCGACGGCGATATCGGCTTGTTCGCGGGTCTCGATACCTTCGATGATCATCGACATTCCGAGCTCCCGCGTGACTTTCGAGATGGCGCCGAGCAGAGCTTTTCCACGAGGAGTGTCCACCAGGCGAGACAACTGACCATCGATTTTGATTCCATCGGGCTCGAGGGTGACGAGCCGTTCCAACGATGACCAACCAGAGCCGAAATCGTCGAGCAGTACTCGAAACCCGAGGGCGTGTACGTCGTCGATGTGGCGTCGAATCATGGGACCGTCGGTCACCGCGGACGTCTCGGTGAGCTCGAGCGAGATCGAGCGCGGGTCGACATCGGCCTCCGACACCGCGCACTGCAACTGGGCCACGGCGTCCGGGTGGGCCAGATGACGCCCGGACAGGTTGACGCTGAGCCGCAGACCCGGCCGAAGTTTCTGCCATGTCTCCGCCGCGCGCACGGCCTGCCGCAGAACTTCCAGGTCGACGTCGATGATCAGTTCGCTCGACTCGGCCAAGGGGACGAAGTCCGCCGGCGACACCAGGCCATCGGTCGGATGATGCCATCTCGCCAACGCCTCGAAGCCGACGATCTCCTCGGTCCGGAGGTCGACGATCGATTGGAACCACGGCACGATCTGACCGCCACGCAGTGCACCGGCCAGATCGACATCGCTGTCGAGCTTGGCGGTGGTCGATCCGACGCGTCGATGCAGGTCCAGTTGCTCCTCGAGAACGGACGCAAACTGCTCCAGTTCCTGCAGTTGGCCGTCGTCGACCTCCCTCGACAGTGGATCGAGCAGACACAGTGTCCCGATCACCAGACCTTCGCGACCACGAAGCGGGACCGACGCGTACGACTCCAGCCCGATCTGATCGAGAATGTCATGTTGCCGTGCGGTGGCGTCGACGCGAGTGCGGGAAATCAGCGCCGACTTACCACTGCGGACGACGTCGTCGCACAACGTGATGGAGCGCGCCACCGTAGACATCGGAGGCCCACCGACGTTGACCAGGGTGTACATAGTTTCATCGTCGAGTACGTTCAATTGCGCAATGGTGAATCCGACGCTCTTCGCTGCCAGTTCGACGGTGTTCCGCAGGGCCGGAGTGGTTGCTTCGACATCGAGGTAACGCCGTGCAGAATCGCTCTGCCTTCGGGCCCGCGGCCGAAGATTGGGCGAGGTGGGATCGTGGTCCACCGGCATCTCCCTGCTCTTCTGCGCGGTCCGACCGAACTACGTGTTCGTCCAGCCTAGCGGTGTGCGAGATCGACAAGATCAGATAGACGGAAGCTGCGTGTGCAACAGGCGATGCCGGAGCAGCGCTGCTGCGAGTCGAACGCCGTCGGGCGACGGGGTTTCCGAGAACTGCCCGGATCGCGAATCAGGGAACGAAAATGCCCCCAGCGCGGTGAGTTCGGCCGTCATGACGTCGGCGAGTGGCTCGATGTCGGCTACGCGAGGAGATTCACCGCTGTGCGTCCACCCTTCGGCCGCCAGCAGAGCCGAGGTGAGTCCGGCGGTCTCGACGGGCCTACGTCCTCGGGCGACCTCGCCGAGCACCACTTCGGCTGCAATCGTTTCCGGGTGGTACTGGGTCCCGACCAGCCGGGCAACGAGGGTCCGCCACATCCCGTCGGCACTCATTCCACGTGCCCTGGCCGTCGGCACCAGCCGACCCTGGTGTTTGCGAACCAACCCGAGCCGTAGCAAGAGCCGCCGAACGGTCAGGACCGGTGCCGTCTCACGTTCGGAGCCTGAAGGAAACGGCCATTCCCGCGGCGACCACAGGGTGCCGATTGCCCGCTCCACGACCGAGTCGGGAAGAAAACCGGTGTCGGTCAGCGTGATGCCGTCGCCGACCAGGTCGAGGATGCCCTCGAGTCGACGGACGCATCCGAAAGCGGGCTCGTTCGCGCTGTGCAGCTCCTCGGTCAGTCCGCGATAGAGCTCGGCCCGCGGGGTGCTGTAGGCGGACCAGATGGCGATCCGGTGGTCGAGTAGCTGTTCCAGGAGCACACCACCGAGCCGATCGGTGCGCAGGACCGCGTCGGTCATACCGCGCCGACGGGCGGCCAGCGCACTCGCCTTCAGCGGCGGTGCGTGAAGCCTGGACGGCGTGAACTCACCGGCAACCGTGGCGACTTCGAGGGTCTCCCCGATCAGCTCGACGATCGCTCGTTCGGTGCCTTCCGGTGCCTGCTGCCAGGTGACCAATTCGGTGTCCGCCGGCCCGATTCCGGATTCGGCGACGGCGACGAGGTACAGCTCTTGCCAGGTTGCGTCGTCTACCGCCGAGAGCAGAACTCGAGTCTGTTCACTTCGCGCGATGTCGGCGTACCTGGCGTGGCCGAGACGATCGAGCAGATCGGCGAGTGCGCGCGCGACTTCCCACGAGCGGTCCCGATCCTCACCGAGAAGGCGTAGATGCATCCATAGAAATGTTTGCACCGAAGTCTGGGTGGGACCGGAATCCGGAGACGCAGCCTGTAAACCGTCCCAGCCGATGCGGGCGTCCGCCCCGGACGCTGGATCGACGGAGTCGAGATACGACAGCGCAGCGGCCACAGAGTCGTCCCGGCCCCCGAGCTCACCACCGATTCCGTCGTCGAATTTCACGGGCTCCACTGTCCCACAGACGTCTCCGAAGGCACGGTCGGCACGACGTGACGCAGACCTCTTTGGAATCGGACATATAGGACGCTCAAGTGAACGGGAGGTGAACAGGTGGCGTCGGGCAGGGACCGAAGAAGAACACTTCAGGGGAAGTTAACGGATCGAGGTGCACAGGCGTCACACTTTGTAGTGTGAGCGCAGAATTCGTCGTACTTCTGGTTGTCGTCGTGACCGCTTTGGCGTTCGACTTCACCAACGGTTTCCATGACACCGCCAACGCCATGGCGACGTCGATCGCAACAGGGGCACTGAAGCCCAAGGTTGCAGTCACCCTGTCCGCCGTCTTGAATCTCGTCGGCGCATTCCTGTCCGTGGAGGTGGCAGCGACCGTCGCCAAAGGCATCGTCAACCTCGGCGATACCGGTGGCCAAGCACTGCTGACCATCATCTTCGCCGGTCTCGTCGGCGGGATACTGTGGAATCTCGCAACGTGGCTCCTCGGCATACCGTCCAGCTCGTCACATGCACTGTTCGGCGGGCTCATCGGCGCGACGATCGCAGGCCTCGGCACGTCGGGGGTCGTCTGGGACGGCGTGTGGAGCAAAATCGTGCTCCCCGCCGTGCTTGCACCCGTCGTCGCAGGTCTCGTTGCCACTGTCGGCACCCGGCTCATCTACCGCATCACCAATGCGGTGCCGGAGAAGTCGAGGGAGCGTGGCTTCCGCTGGGGCCAGATCGGCTCCGCATCGCTGGTCTCGCTCGCCCACGGCACCAACGACGCCCAGAAGACGATGGGCGTCATCTTCCTGGCTCTCGTCGCGTATGGCACGGTCAGCCCCGAAGCCGACATGCCGTTGTGGGTCAAGTTCACCTGCGCACTCGCGATCGCACTGGGCACCTACCTCGGTGGTTGGCGTGTCATCCGCACCCTCGGCAAGGGACTCGTCGAAATCGCGTCCCCCCAGGGAATGGCAGCGGAATCTTCCTCCGCCGCAATCATCCTGACCTCCAGCCACCTGGGACTTCCGTTGTCGACGACCCAGGTTGCGACCGGATCCATCCTCGGCTCGGGCGTGGGAAAGCCGGGCGCACAGGTCCGCTGGAACGTCGCGGGACGGATGGCCGTCGCGTGGGTCATCACCCTGCCCCTCGCAGGCGTCGTCGGCGCGGCGTGCTGGCACCTCGCCGATCTCGTCGGCGGACTGCCCGGCGTGCTGGTCGTCTTCGCCATTCTCATCGCCTTGGCGGCCTTCATGTACCTGCGGTCGCGTCGCCAGCCGATCGACCCGAACAACGTCAACGACGAGTGGGACGGCGGCCTCGTTCCGGCCGACGAGAAGTCCCCCACAACGGTTTAGGAAGAACGGCAATGGAAACCCTCACGCACACGCTCGACTCGCTGTGGAAAGTCGTACTCGTCGGGCTGCTTCTCGGAGCAGGCCTGCCGGCAATCTTCGCTCTAGGCCTCAGAGCCCTCGCCGTCGGTGAGACACCGGACGATGCGACCGGCACCACCCAGCTCCGCACTACCCGCCCAGTCGCAGCCACCGCCGTCGCGGCGCTCTGCTTCGCCGTTGTCGTACTCGCCATCGTCGCTGGGATTCTCTTCATCATGAAGGACTTCCTTGACAACACGTTCGGAATTTCCGTCTTCTGATCCATCTTCACTAGTCGACCAGGAAGGACAGCCGTCATGACCGACCCCAAGACCCCGTTTCCCGCATCCGTCCTCCAATGGTTGCGTGCCGGCTACCCGGAGGGCATACCTCCGAAGGATCGCTTCCCCCTCGTGGCTCTGCTGCGTCGCGCCGAATTGACCGACGCCCAAGTACACGAGGTCGTACTCGGCTTGGTCGCCCCCATCGGTGGTGCGCTGAGTGCCGGGGCGATCTCCAACGACGAGATCTCCGAGTTCATCAAGGAACTGATCGATACCGAGCCGACCCCCGAAGACATTGCTCGCGTCTCGGCCCGACTCGCTGCAGGCGGATGGCCCCTCGCAGATCCGGTATCGCTGAAGTAGATGGCGGTTCCTTCGTTCCTCACCGCGATCCTCGATTGGTTCCGCGTCGGGTACCCCGAAGGCGTACCCGACGCGGACTACATTCCGCTGCTGGCGCTGCTGGCCCGCCGACTGTCCGACGAAGAGGTTCATTCCGTCATGGATGCGCTCATCGCCGACGGGCAACTTCCCGCGGACAAGGCAGGTATCGCGGTCACCATCACCAAGATCACCAACGAGATGCCACGGGAAGAGGACATCGATCGGGTTCGGTCCAATCTCACGACGGGCGGATGGCCTCTCGCCGATCCGTTCACACTGGGAGCATCCGATTAGGCTCGCCGATGTGGACCTGCTCGAAGAACTACCTATCCCGGCCGGGCCAGCCGCGGCAGATCTGTTGCCGCGGCTGAGCGACATACTCGACGGGAATTGCCCTGCGGTACTTCCGGTCCCGGCATCCGACGAGCGCGAGAGCGCCCGGTTGCGCGACGCTTTGGCTCCCGGCACACCGATCGATTCCGCCGCCGCCCTCGTCGTGGCCACGTCCGGCACCACAGGAACCCCGAAGGGTGCGATGCTCTCCGCGGCAGCGTTGCGGGCAAGTGGCACGGCTACGCACGAGCGCATCGGCGGCCCCGGCTCATGGCTGTTGGCGTTACCCGCCCATCACATCGCCGGGTTACAGGTGTTGCTACGCAGTGTTCTCGCCGGCACCGAACCGGTGATACTCGACGTCTCCACCGGGTTCGACCCGTCGGCACTGCCTGCTGCCGTCGGCGCGCTCGCAGGCCCGCGTCGATACACCTCGCTCGTTCCCACCCAGCTCGTCAAAGCGCTGGACCAGCCTGCTGCCGTCGAGGCACTCGCGTCGTTGGATGCGGTACTGCTCGGTGGCGCAGCCGCACCCGCGCCCCTACGCGATCGGGCGGCCGCAGCCGGAATCACCCTCGTCGGCACCTATGGGATGAGCGAGACCGCCGGCGGTTGCGTGTACGACGGCATGCCGCTCGATGGCGCCCTGGTCCGGATAGACAACGGCAGAGTCGTACTCGGTGGGGCCACCCTCGCGCTCGGCTACCGCGGCATGCCCGATCACCCTGCCTTCGCCGAGCCGGGGTGGTTCCGCACCGACGATGCCGGAGGTCTCCTCGACGGGGTGCTGTCGATACAGGGCCGCCTCGACGAGGCCATCACGACCGGCGGACTCACCGTCGTCCCGCAAGTCGTGGAAGCTGCACTCTCGACGCACCCGGCGGTGCACGAGTGCGCGGTGGTCGGCCTCGACGACGAGCGCCTCGGACACCGAGTCGTGGTCGCTGTCGTCGGCGGTCCAGTGACATTGGCGGCGTTACGCGAACACGTCGGGAGCACGTTGGACGTCACCGCCGCGCCCCGCGAGCTGTACCTGCTCGACTCCCTGCCCACCCGCGGCCCCGGAAAACTCGATCGAGCGGCGCTGCGTCTCGCGTTGGCCGGGCTGACGCCGTCGTAGGTCTCGCTGCTTGGGTAAGCGCGCACCGTTTTTGCAAACCGAAACGCCATTTCGACGTCCGAGGACGGGGGTGCGGTTGGCAAAAAGGGTGTGCGCTCGGTGTGCTCCGGCTCGACCGAGTAGGAACTGTCGGAGCGTTCGTGCAAGCATTTCGGGCATGAGCACTCTGGTCTGCTTTCACGCCCATCCCGACGACGAGGTCTTCACCACCGGCGGGATCATGCGTCTCGCCGCCGACGCCGGTCACCGCGTCGTTCTGGTCGTCGCAACCGACGGTGCACTCGGCGAGTTCCCCGACGGCATCCTCCGCGACGGCGAAACCCTGGTCGAGCGACGCAAGTTCGAGGTGGAGAGCTCTGCGTCGGTCCTCGGCGCCGACCGTGTGGTGATGCTGCACTATGCGGACTCGGGGATGGCCGGGACCGTCGAGAACGACAATCCCGAGGCGTTCTGCAATGCCGATGTGGATGCGGCCGCGCGAAAGCTGGCCGACGTGCTCGCAGAAGAGCAGGCCGATGTCCTCACGATCTACGACCCCAACGGTGGTTACGGGCATCCCGATCACATCAAGGTGCATGTAGTGGGTATGCGTGCGGCCGAACTAGCAGGCATCGCACACGTCTACGAGGCTACGACCAACCGCGACCATATGAAGGCTCTCGTGATGGCAAACCCGAATTGGTCCGAGGAGAACTCTCCGCCCGACCTCGATTCGTTCGGGCTCCCGGAAGCAGAGATCACCACGATCGTCGACGTCAGCGCCGCGATGGACGCCAAGCGGGCAGCGATGCACGCGCATCAGACTCAGGTCGGCGACTTCGGACCGTTCCTGGATCTGCCGCTCGACATGCTCACAGCTGCCTTCGGCCGCGAGTGGTTCCGCCGGGTCGGTGCCGAGCCTGGTCCGACGGAAACGTCACTGGCCCTGTGACGGGTCGACCCAGTGACGGTCAGCGTGCGGACCGCACTTTCAGGTCACCGAACATCGAGAACGATCGGATCTTGATGGTGGGCGCATACGGTCCCGGGTCGACCGACCCCGTATCGATGTCGCGATCGCCGAGGAGGTCGAATCCTCCGATCTCGACGTTCACGCCGTCGGGCACGATCAGCTCGGAGTCGCCGAAGAGCGAGACGATGGTGATGGTCGATTCGTTGGAGCCGATGATTGCGGACCGTAGATCCAAGGTGAGGTCACCCATGATCAGCATTGCCACTGTCGACTTCGCCAAGGCCCATCGGCCCGCGCGCTTCACATCACTCAACAGGCACAGGATTTTCGACTGAGATTGCGCACGTGTCGGGACGGGTTCCATCGTGTTGGGCGCTATCGCATCGAGTTCGTTCTGCTTTACCGTCGGCGCCCACACCACGGCCGCGTGGTCGGAATATTGTGCAAGCGTCAGTCTTCCTTCACCGACCGCTCGTTCCAGCCTCGTTTGTGCAGCACCACGGGCATTTTCGAGTTCACTTGCCTCAGACATAGTGCACAGGGTACGTCGGGTTCGTCCGTTTCAGCATTTATTGGGGCGCCCTCGAACACACGACCCGCAAAGGCGACCGACCAGTCGACGCCTGCCCGCGGCCGCCTGCTCATCTCGGTTGGCCAAGGTGCATTCGATCTCTTCATCCTCCGAAATCGCTGGTCGGAAGCAGAGTGAGATACTGTGGATCAGATCACAGTAGGGCCGTCGTCCCTACCGAAAGCGCGGGAGGTTGGTAACCGATGCATGTACATGTCGACCCGCCCTCGGACCAGCTCAGCAGGGCCGAGCTCATGCTCGAGACATTACAGACAGAGGGCTTTCTGACACTGACGCAAATGGTTCATGCCACCGGGATCCCGCGCTCGTCGGCGCACCGTCTACTCGAACGCATGGTCCGTCTCCGGTGGCTGCTACGTGTCGGTGATGTATACGAAATCGGCGTTCGGATGTTCGAACTCGGCTCAGAAGGGGTGCGCACCCACTGGTTCTATCGGCTGGCCCGTCCTCATCTGTTCGAACTGCAGCAACGCACAAAGCTAGTTGTACACCTTGCCTACCTCGACGGCGGAGACGTTGTGTATTGGGAAAAGCTCGATGGCGAATTCGGTGCACATATACCCACGCGCATCGGGGGCCATCAGCCGGCGCACCGCACAGCACTGGGTAAAGCGCTACTGGCCGCCGAGCCGGAAGAATACCTACACTCTCCAGTGTTCGACCGCATGAAACCCGGCACACCCAGAACGATCGTTACCCGAGAGGAACTTTCGCGAGAGGTCGGGAACGTACGCAGAGATGACATAGCCTTCGACCGCGGGGAAGGACTCGTCGATATCGGCTGTGTGGCAAGCGCTGTCAGCGCAGGCCAGGCCATGTCGAGCGACGGCCGTCATACCGTGGCCGCCATTTCCATCTGCGGTCCACTCGATCACATCGATTCTCGAATGGTCAGCGCGGTACGCTCCGCGTCGCGCGAGATTTCGCGTTCTGTGGGAGTCAATCCGATGTCCAAGGCATGAGCATCACGGGTTCTGGCGACATTCGGGATATTTAGCACATAGGGACGCAAGGCGTGTGCCGGCACCGTAGTGCGGCCACCACCTACGCAGCGTAGCGTAGCGTTCGATCATGCTGCAGTGGAGCATGATCGAACGCTCGCAAACCTGCGGTCTTGCGTGTGGTCGGGCCTGAGTCGCCTATCGAGTAGGCAACCCAGGATTGCGCACTCGATAGACGAGCACATCAGCGCTACACCGTTACGTGACCGCACTTCTTTTCATTCAAGCGTTGTCGGCCGCGTCTCGAGCTTCCGCCAGTTCCCGTGCCCAAGCCCAGTCATGGCCCCAGTAGCTGTCCTGCGTAATTTCTTCGGAAGTGTAGAAAGCCTCGTCGACGAGCGAGCCTTCGGTTCCGTACTCGATGTCCCATCCACCCGGTGACTGGACATAGAACGAGATCATCTGGTCGTTGGTGTGCCGACCGAGGGTCGACGATACCGGGAACCGCCGTTTCATCACCTCGTCGAGCGCCCGTCCGACCGCGTCCAGTTGGTCGACTTCGACCATGATGTGCACCAGTCCAGGATCTTTGCCTTCGGGGACCGGCATCAGGGCGAGGCTGTGGTGACGCTGATTCACGCCGAGAAATCTGATCCGCTGTACGCCGAACTCCGCAGGCACGGGCATCCGCATGGCTCCGCGCGGTAGGAATCCCAGTGTCTCGGTGTAGAAACGATAGGTTTCATCGAAATTCGTCGATGGGACGACCACATGCCCCAACCCCTGATCGCCTGTGACGAACTTCTGGGCATGCTTGGTGAGCACCGGACTGTGGTCGAGAACCGGTCCGTGAAAGAACTCGAGCGGTGTGCCGCCCGGGTCCGTCATGGCGAACCCTTCCTCGACCCGTCGAGTGTCGGTTGCCTCCTGCGACATCGGCTCGACGACGTAACCTGCTTCTTCCAGCCGACCTCGAAGGTGAGCCAAGGCCAACTGATCGCGCACTTCCCATCCGACTGCTGTCACGCGATCGTGCGAACTCGGGACCACGGTCAGCCGTGACGCACGCTCGTCCATTCGCAGATACAGGGCTTCTCGATCCGGGCCGGACCCCTCGTCGAAACCCAGTACATCGAACGCCAGCTCGCGCCACCGATCGATATCCGTTGCCTCGATGGTCACGTATCCGAGACCCTTGACTTCACTCATGATTCCTCGTTTCCCGTTCAAGAATTGGGGAGAGAACGACCTTGCTGTGATTGCAGCGCCTCTTCGCTGTGCAGTCGAAACGCGCTCTGCCCGAAGACCGACAACCGACAACCGACAACAACGTATTGCGTCTGTTCGACTATCGAAGTGAGCCCTTCCGCTCATCGGGAAGCCGGCCGGAACAATCGAGTGGCATCATGCGGCGCGAGAAGCTCCACCGACCGGTCCGCTCAGTAGGAGTAGCGGCGTTCAAGACTGTGGACGGCCGTATTTTCTTCACATGACCCCTACCGAAGTCACCAGAGAGAAGGCTCTCTCCACCGTCAACCAGTACCTGACCGCGATCGCTGATGCGACCTCGACGGAGCAGATCGCAATCCTGTACGCCGAAGGAGCAACAGTGCAGGATCCGGTCGGATCAGATCCGATCTGTGGCAGGAAAGCGATTGCGGCATTCTTCACGCCGTTGATTCAGACCCGACGAGAGACCGAACTGCTCAATTTCCGCCACAGCGGCGATTCAGCAGCTTTCCACTTTCGGGTACGCACCTACACGGCGGAAGGAGTTGTCATAATCGAGCCGTTCGATGTGATGACGTTCGATGTGGAAGGACACATCACCTCGACGAAAGCATATTGGTCATCCGAGGACGTCCGGATGTCATGAGATCGGACGATTCGAGCCACTGCAGGCGGTCACCGCGAGCATGATTGCCGTCTTCGACAAAACAGTCACAGCAACACTGCGCTTCCGATGAGCGGGAGCTCCCGTTTTTTCGGAGGACCGCCGGAACCTACTGTGATCAAGGACTCAGCTACAGGGTGAGTCGCCCGACATCACACGGAGGTACACGATGGCGCATGAAGTGGTTCTCAAAGTCGAAGAAATGGCCGCTCAGCTGGCTGGCGCGGCCCAGGAGACCGAGGATCTCGGCAAGCTCTCGGACCAGAGCGTGAAACTGGTCCGACAAGCCGGGGTGATGAGGATGCTGCAACCCACCGACTTCGGCGGATATGCGGCCCATCCTCGGGACTTCGCCGAGTCCGTCATGGCCGTCGCCAAGCATTGCGGTTCCACCGGATGGGTGTGTGGCGTGGGCGGAGTCCACCCGTGGGAGATGGCCCTGATGGACCGCAAACTCCAAGAGGAAGTGTGGGGCGAGGACCCAGACACCTGGATCGCATCTCCCTACGCCGCGCAAGGCGTAGCGACGCCCACCGACGGCGGATACATCCTGCACGGACACTGGAACTTCTCCTCGGGCACAGATCACTGTGACTGGATCTTTCTGGGCGCGATGGTCGGCGATGCCGAGGGAAACGCCGTGATGCCGCCCACGATCATCCACGTGGTATTGCCACGTAAGGACTACACGATCATCGACGACACTTGGGATGTCATCGGGCTGCAAGGAACCGGCAGCAAAGACGTCGTCGTAGATGGGGCCTTCGTGCCGTCTTATCGGACAATGGATTACGAGGAAGTGCAGGCGGGGGAAGGAGTTGCAGAGCGCGTCGGCCGAACCGAAACCGTATACAAGTTGCCGTTCTGGACGATGTTTCCGCTCGGAATCACCGCTGCCGTCATCGGCATCGCCGAGGGTGCACTGGCCGCGCATCTCGACTACCAGCGGGAACGCGTCTCCGCCATCGGGACCAGAATCAAAGATGACCCCTATGTGATGTACGCGATCTCCGATGCCGCGGCCGAGATCGCCGCGTCACGAACACAACTGCTCGACGGAATTTCACGCGTCTACGATCTCGCGGACGCCGGACAGACGATCTCGTTCGAGGACCGTTCGCTGGTCCGGCGGAATCAGGTGCGCTCAGCCTGGCGGGCTGTACATGCGGTCGACGAGATCTTCTCGCGTTCGGGCGGCAATGCTGTACGACGTACCAATCTCGTGCAGCGCTACTGGCGTGACGCGCACGTCGGCTTGCAGCATGCGATTCACGTTCCGGGAACCCTTTACCATTCAACAGCTCTCACCACCATGGGTGAAGTGCCGGAGGGTCCACTGCGAGCGATGATCTGACGCTACGGTTCGGACCGCGTGCCATGAATTCACTCGGCCGACCCTGCACCCGCTTTACTGACTCATACGGCTCACCGAAGGGGATCCTTCGGTGAGCCGGCTTTCTACTTTGTTTACTGCACTTGAAAATCGGATGCGTACCGTTTCGGCAATCCCGTAACGGAAGAATGAACAGAGGAGTTCGTGTTGAGTTCGAAATCTGACATCGTCGCCGTGGTAACAGGCGCAAGCCGCGGCGCCGGCAAGGGAATCGCCTTGGCCCTCGGCGATACCGGGGCCACCGTGTATGTCACGGGACGTACTGCATCGGTCGGGGATTCACCCCTTCCGGGCACTGTCTTCGCGACGGCCGAGGAGATCACTCGCCGCGGCGGAACAGGTATCCCAGTGATCACCGACCACTCGGTGGACGGCGAGGTCGAGAATCTCTTCGAGCAAGTTCGCAAAGAGCAAGGTCGACTGGACATTCTTGTCAACAATGCGCTCGCCGTTCCTGATGCGCTGACCATGAAGGGTCCGTTCTGGGAGAAGCCGTTGTCGTTGCTCGATTTGCTCGATGTCGGAATGCGATCGACCTATGTCGCGACGCACTTCGCGGCGCCATTGCTGATCGAAGGTGGAAGCGGCCTCGTGGTGAACACTTCGAGCTTCGGCGGCACGTGCTACATGCACGGACCTGCTTACGGTGCAGGAAAAGCAGCGGTGGACAAGATGGCTCACGACATGGCTCACGACTTCCGGCCGTTCGGTGTGGCAGTGATCTCGATCTGGATGGGCTTGCTCAAGACCGAGCGCACACTCGCGAGCTTTGCCGCGAATCCGGACGCGTACGCATCGTTGGCTGCTACCGCGGAAACACCGGAATTCACCGGAAGGATCATCGCAGCGTTGGCCCGTGATCCGCATCTGATGCAGCGCACGGGAAACGTTCTGGTCGGTGCAGAGCTCGCCGCCGAACTCGGTGTGGTCGACGTCGGCGGAAATCGGCCTCCTTCGCATCGGCCGATGCTGGGCAATCCACCGCAGTACAGTTCCGCGGTAATCGATTGAGGCTCGAACCGATTCAAATTTTCCCGACGAAAGGATTCTGATGTGAGCGTTCCATCGATCGAGCAAAGAATGTCCGCCCTCGAGAAGATCGAGGCAATCAAGTCTCTCAAACATCGCTATCTGAGGGCGTGTGATGCCAAAGACGCCAACATGTTTCGCGCATGCTTCATCGAACGCGGCGCGATCATGGACTACGGCCGACTGGGAAAATACGAAGACGCGGATCCAGTCGTCGAAATCTTCCGCAAAGTTGCGCTGAAGAAGGAATCGGGAAGCTATGTCGTTCTCGACATGCACCACGCATTTCACCCGGAAATTACGCTCATCGACGATGACCATGCCGAAGGCAAGTGGACACTGGCGTTTCGCCAACTCGATATGACCGCACGCACCGAAACCGTGTCGTCCATGGAGTACGAGGACAAATACGTCGTCGAGGACGGCGAATGGAAAATTTCTTATTGCCGGGCGGTCCCACTGTGGTCCATGACCCGACCCTTGGGCGAGTCCGTCGAGGTGGTGCAAGGCTGGGGATTGGACACGTAACTCAGTGTTCGGCGGGGCATGGACCCCGATGTGTGAACGGAAACTTCACTCACCGAAAAGCACCTTCTGGTCTGTTATCGATCGGAAAACCGACCCTTACACGGTAGGCTGACGCGGAAGTTCCACAGGTGTTCCGCCGCCGGCAAGGGAAGGGAAGCCACGAGAGCAATGGATTCAGCAGTCGGCATATCGATGGGTGTCAGTGGCATTCGAGCAGTGCGCACCGTCGACGGCCGGTCGTTCTCCACCGAATGGTTCCCCACTGCCGGTCCGAGCCCCGATGCCGAGGACGTCGCGCACGCTATCCGGGTCGTTGTCGATCGTTCGGACGCTCCGCATTCTCTCGGCGTCGCCTTCCCCGACCCCGGCTACAGTGCCGCGTTGAAGGCGGCGCTGGTAGAGGAGTACGTGTCGGAGGTACGCGTGATCTCGGAGGTTGCGGGCACTCTCGAACAGCTGAGAGCGGACCCTGAATTCCGGTATCGCACCGTCGCGCTCTACGACCTCGGGGCTACCGGTCTCGAGATGACCGTCGCGGACATCGACAGCGGAACCGTCTACGCCGCGACTCGAACATCCGAGATGAGCGGTGAGGTCCTCGATCGCGCTGTGCGAGATCATCTCCTCACCCTCGATATCCTTGCGATACCGCGCACCGAAGCCGAAGAACACGCGCTGTTGGAATTCAGTTGTGAAGTCAAGGAAGCACTGTCCACGCACGAGGCGACGCAGACTTCCGACGGCGCATTCCGACTGCTGGATCGGCACATGTTCGAACTGCAGATCATGCGGGCGGCCGAGCACTCGGCAATCGCCCTTCGCGATCTCGCCGACATGTCCGAGATTCCGCCCGAGGTGGTGGTCGCAGTCGGTGGCGGCGCCAGAATTCCCCTGTTGAAAGAGGTACTCGGGCGATATCTCCGGATTCCGGTTGTCGTTCCGGGCGATCCGGAGCTGATCAGTGCTCGCGGCGCAGCCCTGTACGCGGCGCGGGTCGACCAGCAGCAGACAGCCGGATCCGGGGCCTCACGCTGGAGCGTCACAACCTGGAGCGTCACATCACTGTTGACCCCGCTCGCACGTTTCGGACTTCCCACCGTCGCTGCATTGGGCTTCTTCATCTGGATGCTGTGGCCCGGCGCCGGTGAGGAACCGTCGCTGACCGGAACCCAGGACACCGCCGTCGAGAAACCCACTGCTGAGGCCGTGCCCACCACGACGTCCTTGCCGAAAGCAGTGGTAACCACCACGGTCGTGGTCCCGACGGCGGATGCTCCGCCCGTTACGACCACTGCGCCGCCTCCTGCTTCGACAACCGAAACTCGGTACGTGCCTGACGATGAGAGCACCGAAGCCCCACCCGCTCCGCCACCTCCGCGGCCGTTCCAGTTGCCGCCGCTTCAGCTGCCGAAATTTCAGCTACCCGAGTTGCCTCGTCTGCCTCTTCCCTGATTCGGGCCTTGTTACTCGGCCCTCCGAGTAGATCTACGACGGCGATGCGGAAGGATCACAGCATGGCCACCACTGCTCAATGGATCGAAGGCGCACGCCCGCGCACGTTGCCCAACGCGATTGCGCCCGTTCTCGTCGGAACAGGTGCAGCGGCGTCACTCGGTGACGCAGTGTGGTGGAAGGCGCTGCTCGCGCTCGTCGTATCGCTGGCGCTCATCATCGGTGTCAACTACGCCAACGACTACTCCGACGGCATCCGTGGAACCGACGACGAACGCGTCGGCCCGCTCCGGCTCGTCGGGTCGAAGGTTGCCTCGCCCGGTTCCGTCAAGGCTGCTGCCGTCGGATGTTTCGTAGTGGGCGGAGTTGCCGGGATCGCGTTGGCGGTGACCAGCGCATGGTGGCTCATCCTCGTCGGTGTTGTCTGCATCGCGGGTGCTTGGTTCTACACCGGCGGCAAGAAGCCCTACGGATACAGCGGCTTGGGTGAGGTAGCGGTCTTCGTATTCTTCGGCCTCGTCGCGGTTCTCGGCACCCAGTTCGTGCAGGCGGGTCGGGTCGACTGGGTCGGAGCGGTCGCGGCCGTCGCAGTCGGATCGTTCTCGAGCGCTGTGCTCGTCGCCAACAACCTTCGTGACATCGACACCGATCCGGACTCCGGAAAACACACACTCGCTGTGCGACTGGGTGACTCCCGCACCCGCCTGCTCCACCTTGCACTGATGATCGTTCCGTTCGCGGTGACGGTCGCGCTCGTCGCGCGTACGCCGTGGGCGCTGCTCGCGCTGCTCGCGTTGCCGCTGGCGGCACGCGCAAACACGCCGGTACGTACGGGTGCGACAGGATTCGCACTCATCCCGGCGCTTCGCGACTCCGGTCTGGCGATGCTGGTGTGGGGCTTGACGACCGGAGCCGCATTGGCGTTCGCGTAGACCGTCAGCGGTTCTCGGGTACGAACGCGCCGAGCAGGAAGTTGACGATCGAAATGATGAGTGCGCCCCAGAATGCTGCACCGAAGCCGGCAATCGCCAAGCCGTAATCGGTCACCGAGGAAATCCATGCGGTGAGGAGCAGCATCAGCGCGTTGATGACGAGGGTGAACAGTCCGAGCGTCAAAATGACCAGGGGAAGCGACAGCAGTTTCACCATCGGCTTGATGAACGCATTGACGATGGTGAAGACCGCTGCAATACCCGCCAGGACGATCAAATCCCATCCTGTTCCACGGCCTGAGCTCGCGAGTTCGATGCCACCGACCCACTGCGCAGCCAACCAGATCGCAAGAGCGTTGATAACGAGCCGTACCAGAAATGTCATGCGCACAAGACTATGCGGCGCAGCGGCGACGGGTGTGCCCACCCGCAGCGCTACCGAGCGGCTTACGCTCGACAGGTGAACACTGCGAACCTCACCCGTACCGAGACACGCCGTCGCTCGCGACACATCACCGAAGTCTCGTATCGGATCGAGCTGGATCTACTCGGTGCGACCGACGCCGGCACCGACACGTTCACTTCTCGCACCACCATCGACTTCGACGCGTCCACCCCGGCGACCTGGATCGATTTCCTCGGCGCGGAAGTAAAATCGGTCAGGCTCAACGACGTCGAAATTCCAGTGGTCTACGACGGCGCACGCATTCAGCTCTTCGGCTTGGCCTCGAGAAACACGGTCGTCGTCGACACGTTGGCTCGCTACAGCCGGTCCGGTGAGGGTCTTCACCGTTTCGTCGACCCTGTCGACGACGAGGTATATCTCTACACCCAGTTCGAACCTGCCGACGCCCGACGCGTGTTCGCGAATTTCGAACAGCCCGATATCAAGGCGCCGTTCACCTTTGTGGTCACCGCGCCGTCGGGCTGGGAAGTTCTCTCCAACCGGACTGGAATCCGCACGGGAGACACGGTGACCTTCGCCCCCACCTTGCCCATCTCGACGTATATCACCGCCGTCGCCGCAGGCCCCTATCACCGGTCCGACTCATCCTGGACTCGAGACGATCTCACCGTGGAGCTCGGCGCACTGTGCAGAGCTTCGCTCGCCGAATACTTCGATCCCGAGGACATCTTCGATATCACTCGTCGGGGGCTCGACTTCTTCCACGACAAATTCCGATACCCGTACCCGTTCGGCAAATACGACCAGATCTTCGTTCCCGAGTACAACCTCGGCGCAATGGAGAATCCCGGCTTGGTCACGTTCACCGAATCCTACGTATTCCGTTCCGCTGCAACAGATGCTCAGTACGAAGCTCGTGCCAACACGATTCTGCACGAAATGGCGCACATGTGGTTCGGCGATCTCGTGACCATGGAGTGGTGGGACGACCTGTGGCTGAAAGAATCCTTCGCCGACTTCATGGGCGCATTCGCCTCCGCAGACGCAACGCGCTTCACCGACGCCTGGGTCAGTTTCGCGAACAGGCGTAAGGCCTGGGCGTATCTGCAGGACCAACTCCCGACCACCCACCCCATCGTCGCCGACATCACCGACCTCGAAGCTGCCAAACTGAACTTCGACGGCATCACCTACGCCAAGGGCGCCAGCGTGCTCAAACAACTGGCGGCATACGTCGGCGACGAGGCTTTCTTCGAGGCCTCGCGGAGGTATTTCGCCGAGTTCGCTTTCGGCAACACGACACTGGCCGATCTGCTGACTCATGCCTCCGCCGCCTCCGGGAGGAATCTGGACAGCTGGGCCACCGCCTGGCTACAGACCAGCGGCGTATCGACACTCTCCTACACCGGCAGCAGCGTCGAGCAGACCGATCCACGCCCGCACCGCCTGGCCATCGGACTGTACGACGCGGATGCCGATGGCAATCTCGTTCGGACGGAGCGTCGCGAGGTCGATATCGTCGATGCGAGTACACCTATCGAATTGCCCAGTGCCGCATTGATTCTCCTCAACGATGACGACCTGACATACGCCAAGATTCGACTCGACGAGAAATCCCTTGCCACTATCTCCGGCTCTCTGGACCGAATTGTCGATCCCTTGGCTCGGGGATTGATCTGGTCGGCATTGTGGAACGCGACACGGGACGCAGAATTCGCACCGACGAAGTTCTTGGACCTCGTCTCGCGGTTCGCGCCGTCGGAGAGCAAGGTCGGCATCTTGGAGGCCGTTCTCGCCAACGCCCAGTACACGATCGATCACTACCTTCCGGACGGTCAGGATGCGGCTCGACTCTGGTTGGACACGTGCTGGTCTCGACTGATGTCGGCCGATGCTGGAAGTGACGCCCAAGTGGTGTGGCTGCGCGCGGTCGGCGCGGCGGCCCAGAACTCCGATTCCAGGGCCGAGGACATCTTCGGACTACTCGACGGCACCCTGCCCCTCGCGGGCCTCGATCTCGATCCACAGCAACGGTGGTTGCTGATGCGCGCTCTCAGCGCATCCGGCCGCGCCCACAAGGACGCGATCGATGCCGAATTGACCTTGGACGCCTCGGCTTCCAGCCGCAATTCGTATCGCGCTGCGATCTCGGCCCGACCGACGTCCGAAGCGAAGTCTGCGGCGTGGTCGGCCTTGATGGACTCCGACGACCTGTCCAACGACGCAGTCGACGCAACGGTCTCCGGGTTCCGTGCCGGTGGGCGACGTGATGTGTCGACGTCCTTCGACTCTCGCTACTTCGAGGCGATCGCTGACCTCTGGGCCGGGCGAAGTATCGAGATCGCCCGGAGGCTCGTCATCGGATTGTTCCCGCAGCAGCAGAGCACCGAGGACGCCGACGCGTGGCTCGCTGCTCACCAGTGGGCGCCTGCGGCGCTTCGCAGGCTCGTCATCGAACAGCGGGACCACCTCGCCCGGGCCATTCGGGTGCGTGAAGCGGCGAAGTCCTGACCGACCTCGTATGCGGCGTGCGGCGCCCTTCGGCACTACTGTCGGGGGTATGGCTCTGAATACGATTGCAACGTCGGCGCTCGCGGCCGGCGGACTCCTCGGCGGTTTCGCGGTGGCACGGAAGACGAAGAACCGGCAACTCGGAGGCGCTGTCCTCGCGGCGGCAGGTGTCGCATGCACGCTCTCATGGAATGCGTCCTCGGGCCCGAAGGTCGCCGGCGCGCTCCTGGCGACCTACCTCGTGGGTTTCGGGGCCTCGCACCCGCTGGCGAAGAAGATCGGCGCCTGGCCTGCCGTGGGTTCGGTGGCGGCGGCGACGGCAGCGGCGTCGGTCGTGTTGATGCGGGAGTAGAGCCTGCGGAACGACCCAGTTGGGCGGGAGTAGAGCCTGCGGAACGACCCAGTTGGGCGGGAGTAGAGCCTGCGGAACGACCCAG